>DAOUJP010000030.1:0-27182 GCA_034422515.1 Chloroflexota bacterium
TGCTGACAATCCTGAATGCGATGCTGCGGGACCGGCAGCCGTGGCAGCCCCAGGGGGCCACCGCGGCTTGACGGCCAACACAGTTGCTCCCCCGTCCCGACGGGGGAGGGAACACCGCCGTCCCCCTGCCGGAGCGGGGGGGGCCATAGGGGGGGGCGTCATTCCCGCAGGCGACGGCCACCGCACATAGCTGGCGGCACCGCGGCAAACTGGTATCATGGCGTAGCGCATCCGACCGGTAAGAACCAGGAGAAAGACGCCGCCTTATGGCACAGAACATGGAGCGTTGGCTCTTGGACCGCGACCACTTCCCTTGGGCGAAGGAGCACGTGCCGCTGGAGCAGTGGTACCAGATGGGGAAGTATTTTCCGGGGGCCGCGCTACGCCGAGACATGAAGTACGTTGACGCGGCCACGGGCACCGTCGTAGACCAGGCGGAGCAGGCCGAGGTTCCGCCGGGGAGGGTCTACCTCTATGGCTTTGACGTGGTGGGGTTTCTCGGAATCAAACTGGATGGTCTCGACACCGGGACGGCCGGACCGGTCCCGGTGCCCGGCGAATAGACAGGTAGCCCGGCGCCTGAGATCGGATCGCAGTCGTACTCTTTCACGTGAAACACCCGACGCGGGCAGCACCCGCCTGTGGCTGGACTACCCGATGAGAGGCATTGCCCATGACCAGTGACGACGGCAAGCCGCCCGCGCAGACGAACGGCAATCGGTATGCCGAGATTGTCGGTGGCGAAACTCCCAGCCCGTTCGCAGTCGTGAGCCTGCTGGTGGCGCTAGTCGCTGCCCTGATCGCACTGCCGGCCTGGCCGGAGGTATCGGACTGGTGGTTTGTGGCGGCCTTCTTCGGGGTTGCGGCCGTCATCCTCGCGGCCTTCACGTACCTGGGCCTGCCGGATTAGAACGACATGCCCGATCCCCCTAGCGCGGAGGACAGCGCCGGCTCCGCCCACTGAGCGCCAGCAGGAGGCGCCTCTGCTGCGGTGCCCTCCAAAGGGAACGCACCCGGCCAATGGACGAGATAGTTTCCCTCCTCCCGCTACTGATCCCGTTCATCGCGCTGCAACTCGTGCTGCTGGTTGTCGCCGCGAGGGACTTGGTGCGGCGGAAGAGAACACGCGGCCCCAAGTGGGTCTGGGCCGTCATCATCCTCTTCGTCAACCTCATTGGACCGATTGTCTACCTAGTGGTAGGCCGCGAAGAATGAGCGCCGTTCGCACGGAGGCCTTGCACAAGCACTACGGCGAAGTGCGCGCGCTCGACGGGCTGGACCTCGCCGTCGAGTCTGGCTCTATCTACGGCTTCCTCGGGCCAAACGGTGCCGGGAAGACCACGGCAATCCGCATTCTTACCGGGCTTGCCAAGCCCACCAGCGGTCAGGCGTGGGTCATGGGCGTTGAGGTTGGCCAGGGCAAGAGCGAAACTACGCGCAGCATCGGCTATCTACCCCAAGACCCGGCCTTCTACCCGTGGATGACCGGGCAGAACTTCCTCGACTATGTGGGGCGGGTGTTCGGTCTCTCGGCGACGGAGCGCGATGCGCGCACTAAGGAACTGCTGGCCATCGTTGGCCTAACCGAGGCTGCCAAGCGCAAAGTCGGTGGGTATTCCGGCGGCATGCGCCAGCGGCTTGGCCTCGCACAAGCGCTGGTCAATCGCCCCAACGTGCTGCTGCTTGATGAGCCGGTGAGCGCCCTCGACCCGGCCGGGCGCAAGGAAGTGCTCGATTTGATCGAGGCGCTGCAAGGCCAATGCACGGTGCTGATGTCCACGCACATCTTGGACGACGTGGAGCGGGTGTGCGACACCGTCGGCATCATCTCCGGAGGACGAATAGTCACCCAGGAGAAGCGCGAAAACCTCCTTTCCCGCTACGCTGAACCAGCGTTCGAGGTCGAAGTCGTCAGCGGTGCAGACAAGCAGTTGTATCGCTGGACCAGAGCGTTAGAGGCTATGCCGTGGATTGAGTCGACCGCGATGCATGGACAGCGAACGCGGATCGTCGTCAGCGACGTGCGGACCGCCCAGCGTGAGTTGCTTGCCTCGGCTGTGCAAGCCGGCCTGGTGATCGCACGCTACGAGATGGTCAGACCGTCGCTCGAGGACGTATTCCTGCGGCTAGTGAGAGCGGAGCGCGGAGGATGATCTTCTTCACAGCCCTCCGCAAAGAACTGCTCGAACAATGGTCCTCGTATCGCCTGCTCATCGTGGCGGCAGTGTTGCTCTTCTTCGGTCTGCTCTCGCCAGTGACTGCGAAATATACGCTGGAGGCCATTAAGCTCGCATTGCCGAATGGTGAGGAGGTTGCTGCCCTCCTGCCGCTACCAAGCGTGAACGAGGCGGTGGAGCAGTATCTTGGGAATCTCAGTCAGTTCGGGGTCGTGATTGCGCTGCTCGTGACGATGGGCACAGTAGCTCAGGAAAAGGACAAGGGCACGGCCGCGCTGATGCTGGCTAAACCGCTGCCGCGTGGCATCTTCCTGCTGGCCAAGCTCGTCGCTATTGCGCTCACATTCGCCGTCAGCCTCGCTCTGGCTGGAGCAGCGTGCTACTACTACACGCTCATGCTCTTTGAGGCCATGGACATCGCAGCGTGGGTGGCGCTCAATGGGCTGATGTTCCTATTCGTGCTCATCTATATCGCCTTGACGCTGCTGTGCAGCACACTGACCAAGTCGCAGGTGGCCGCTGGCGGCATGGCTTTCGGCGCGATGATCGTTCTGGCCAGTATGAGCGCTGTGCCCGGCATTAGTGAGTATCTGCCGGGTCAGTTGATCGGCTGGGGCGTTGAACTGATGGCCGGCAGCAGCGCCACTCACTGGCCGGCGCTCGGAGTCAGTATCGGCATCGTCGTCGCCGCCTTCGCCAGCGCTTGGGCCATCTTCCGGCGCCAGGAGCTATGAGCCGCTGTAGATGCTGCGCGTCTACGCCCTCCGGGTTCGCGGCCTCCTCAGCCGTTGCCAGCCAGTCCTACCAACTCGCCGCGCGGGCGGCGAAGTAGTCGCGGCCGCCTTGGAAGAGGGCGATCATGCGGTCGCGGTGGGCGCTTTCGCGGTAGTGGCCCTGGGTTCGCACCCACTCGATGGCTGCATCGAGGCGTTGCACGAAACCGGCCGCCGCCCGGCGCGTCCGCGGAGAGGCGGCCGCACCGGAGCTACGGCGGAAGTAGACCGGGCTGGTGTGCGCCCAGGCAAAGTGGCCGAACGAGTCGCGGCCATCGCCGAAGCACCGCGCCGCCAGCCACACGCTGTCGCGCACGTCCACCTGCCGGTGCAGGGTACCCTCGGCGCGGCCGGATTCCCAGGCTGCGCGTGCCACTACCTCGCCGTCTGCGACGATCTCGACGCGATGGACTGGCTGCGCGGACTGCCAGCGCACTACTACGTCCACTGCGCTCTGCCGGGGGTGCAGTACGGTGCCGGGACCGGCGCCCTCGACGGCGCAGAAAATGGCCGGGCCGTTGGTGATGAAGGTGCGCCCGGCCTGGAGTGCCGTCAGCCAAGCGCCATAGTTGAACGTGGCCGGCACGAGCCGCCCGGCGCTCGGTCCATGATCGTGGCCGCCCTCGCTGCCGTCGTGTCCGGCGTGCGACGGGCTGGCATCGAGCGCGAGATCGGCGGCGCTGCCGTCGCCGGTAAAGGCGTAGACCCGGTTGCTGGAGCAGATGAACCAGTCGGAGCCGGTGCTGGCCGGCAGTTGCAGGCCGCAGGTCAGCAGGTCGTGCCAGACGTCCCACTCCGGGTCCATCCAGAACGGATCGAAGAGATTGAAGGCATCGAGCTTGCCCAATGACGCCGCGACCGGCGCCTCCATGCCCTGTCCGTTGTGGCACCAGATCGCCACACCGCCTTGCCGATGCGCTTCGTCGGCGGCATCAATGAGCGGCGGATAGTCCGGCTCGCCCTCGGCGACCAGCACCGATCCGCGGCTCAGCGGCTCGACCAGCTTGGCCAGATTGATGAGCATGAGATGGCCGTAGCCAATCCCGCCGTCTGCCGCGCCGTTCGCCGGGCGGTTGTGGCGCGTCTCCTCGCCGATGTCGAGGACGGGGCCAGCGGCCAAGGTGGCCGCCGCGCCGGTGGGGCGGCCCACGACGTACTTGTTGCTGGCGTAGGGTAGTTCCCGCCGGATGAGGGCACTGATGACCGCAACCGAGAGGTCGGCGATCTGCGGGTCGAGCCGGCGCCGCTCGTCGGGCCGGGTCTCGTGGTCGTCGTAGTGGATATGGGTGTTGCCGGCGTGCCAGCCCGCGGCCGGCAGGTTGATCCAGCGTTCGAGCGGTAGTTCCACCTCCAGCGTGCCGGTGCGCGGTAGCTCGACCGTCCGCAGCAGGGGCCGGTACTCGGTGCCCCGCTCGACCACCACGTCGGCCGGCCCACAGAGCACGTCGAGCGAGAAGGTGCCATCGCTGTAGAAGAACGGCGGTCCACCGCCGACCTTCAGCAGTGCATCGGGCGGCGCCCGGAACTTGCCGGCGCTCTCAAGAACGTGGACTCTGGCTGGCAGTGTGGTGCCGGTCCGGGCGTCGTAAATGTGGCCGCGCAGCGTCGGCATAGCCGCTCTCCTGACCGCTGAGTTTGCACCATCATAGCCGCTGGCGGACGGTGCGGCCCCAGCGTGTCAGCGTCAGGCGGCCGGCGCTTCCGCCGCCGGCGCCACGCGCCGCGCCGGCCACCAATTCCAGCGGCCGAGCAGGAGCACAATGCTCGGCACCAGCAGCGCCCGCACGACGAACGTATCCAGCAGCACCCCCAGCATCACCGCAAAACCTAGTTGCACCAAGTCGCGCAGCGGCAGGGTGGCCAGGACCGAGAAGGTCCCGGCCAGGATGATGCCCGCCGAGGTGATGACCCCGCCGGTCCGACTGATCGCGCGCCGGGTGCCCTCCACCAAGCCGGCGCGGCCGACTTCCTCGCGCACCCGCGACATGATGTAGATGTTGTAGTCCACCCCCAATGCCACCAGGAAGATAAACAGCCAGACCACGTTCCGGTACGCAAACCCGGCGTGACCGAGCACGTTCTGGAAAATCAGCGTGGACAGACCGAGCGCCGCCAGGAAGCTCAACACCACGCTGGCTGCGAGATACACCGGTGCCACCAGACTACGGAGCAGCATGATTAGAATGATCAAGATAGCGACAATGACAATGGGACCGACCACCTGAGCATCCCGATTGATCGCGGCGCGTATATCGGCCTGTAATGCACTCGCCCCTCCGATGAGCACCTCCGCGCCAGCCAGATCGGATGTCGCCAGTGCCTGCCGCGCGGCGTCGCGGATGGGACCGATTTGATCCATTGCCAGCGAACCGTAGGGGTCCTGGTCGAGCACGACCTCCAGCCGCGCCGTCGTCCGATCCGGCGAGACAAAGCGTTGACCGGCCAAGAGCACGCCAAGGAGGGCCTGCTGCTCCGGGGGTAGATTGCGTGGCGGTGGGCCACCTTGCAGCACCTCCTGAGGCAGACTGACAATGGCCGCCTGGAGCGCTGCGGCGCTCATTGGTAATGCTTCACCGAACGGCCGCGTCGGCCCACTCACCCGCAGCACCCCCGGGACCTCCGCCAAAGCCGCCGTGAGCGCATCCAAGGCTGCCAGCTCCTGGAATACGTCACCATCATCCGGCGTGACGAGCACCTGCGTTGGTGCCAGCTCGCCCGCCGGGAAGCTCCGTTGCAGCAGCTCGAAGCCCCGCCGCGAGTCCGTGTCGGCCGGGAGTCGTCCCTCCAGGGAGTTGATGCTCGGCTTCAGCGTCGGCACACCCAAGGCGCTGGTGACCAAGAGTACGAGCGTGATACCGAGCACCACGCCGGGGCGCCGCACGACCAGCGCCGCCACGCGGCTCCAGAAGGTGCTCGCCTGGCCCGTGCCCTGCTGCGGATTCAGCGGCCAGAACGCTGCCCGGCCGAGTAGCACAATGAGCGCCGGGATCAACGTCAGCCCCACCAACAGCATAATGAAGGTGGCGATGGCCAGCATGGGACCAAGCGACTGGAACTGGCCGTAGGTCGCCAGCAAGAGCGCCACCATGGCGACCGTCGTGGTGCCGGCGCTGGAGGCGGTGGCCGGCCCGACGTGACTCATCGCCACCCGCATGGCCGCCCAGCGGGTCGGCTGCCGGCCCCACTCCTCCCGGTAGCGTGCCACAATGAACAGCGCGAAGTCCGTGCCGGCGCCGAACATCAGCACAGACATCACCGGGGGTGCCAGGCTCGTGAGGAGGATGCCCAACTCATCCGCCAGCCATGCCGCGACCGCTTGGGCGATGAGCAGCGCCCAGCCCACGCAGATGAGCGGCAGGATGGCAAGCAAGGGCGACCGATAGACGGCCAGGAGGATCACGAGCACGAGGGCTACCGTTGTCAGCGTGACCCGGAAGTCAATACCCTGGAACGCGCGCACGGCATCGGTCGCAATGCCGGCTGGCCCGGTCACGGCCACGGCCAAGGCGGTGCCGGCGGTGGCAGCCGTCGCTTGCTCTCGAACCCAGTCCACCGCGGCGCCGAACGCCTCCTCGGACGGGGAGCCGGTGACCGTCACGAAGAGCATCATCGTCCGGTCATCGGGAGCAACGAACGCTTCCTGGGCCTGGGGCGCCGAGAAGACCGAACGCACGGACGTAATCGGCTCCGGCGCAGTATCGGCGCGCAACACGCCGTCCAGTCGCTCGATGGCCGCCAGCTCTTGCGGCGTGAACGGCTGCGGGCCGCTGACCACGAGGATAGCCGGAATCCCTTCCGTAGCCGGGAAATTGTCGGCTAGGACCTGGAAAGCGCGCAGGGACTCGGCGCCAGCCGGCAGAAAATCTTCTTGCTCGTTGGTTGTCACCTCGCTCAACGGTGGCGCCACCACCCGTACTGTGATGAGCACGACCAGCCAGAACAGGATGATGCCCGTGACACCCTTCTTGGAGGCGACGGCAGCGGCGAGGAACGCAAACATGGCCAACTAATCTCCCGGAGGAAGTTAGCCGGTGATGGTAACAGTTACCCAAAAGTTCGCCAGCACATCGGGAAGCGCGGAACCGGGCTACCTGCGCGGCAGCGGCACGGGGCTTATGCGTCGGCCGGCGCGTCCGCCGCCACGCCACGCCGCGCCGGCCACCAGTTCCAGCGGCCGAGCAGCAGTACGATGCTCGGCACCAGCAGGGCACGCACGACGAACGTATCGAGCAGAATACCGAGCATCACCGCAAAGCCCAACTGCACCAAGTCGCGCAGCGGCAAGCTCGCCAGGACCGAGAAGGTCCCGGCCAGGATAATGCCGGCCGAGGTGATGACCCCGCCGGTGCGGCTGATGGCCCGGCGGGTGCCTTCCACCAGGCCGGAGCGGCCGACCTCCTCGCGCACCCGCGACATGATGTAGATGTTGTAATCCACGCCCAACGCTACCAAGAAAATGAACATCCAGACGCCATTCTGGTAGCCCACCCCGGAGTGGCCGAGGACGTTCTGGAAGATCACGCTGGATAGCCCCAACGCCGCCAGGAAGCTCAACAGGACGCTGATTACCAGGTACGTCGGCGCCACCAGACTGCGGAGCAGCATTGCCAGGATCACCCAGATGGCAGCGATGACGATGGGGCCCACCACCTGGGCATCCCGATTGACGGAGGCGCGGGTATCGGCCTGGGTAGCGGTCTGTCCACCGACGAGGACTTCCGCGCCGGCCAAATCGGTCGTCGCCATGGCGCTCCGCGCCACGTCGCGGAGACGACCGATCTGGTCCAGCGCCGGCACGCTGTAGGGGTCACGGTCGAGCACGACCTCCAACTGCGCCGTGGTCCGATCCGGCGAGACAAAGCGTTGTCCGGCAAAGAGGACACCGAGGACGGCTTGCTGCTCCGGCGGCAGATTGCGCGGTGGTGGGCCGCCTTGCCAGACCGCTTGAGGCAGGCTGTTAATGCCGGCTTGGAGCGCCTCGGCGCTGAGTGGGAGGGCCGCACCGAATGGCCGCGTTGGGCCACTCACCCGGAGCACCGTCGGCTCACCATCCAGGGCCGCCGCCAAGGCATCCAAGGCCGCGAGATGCTGGTACACGTTCCCGTCATCGGTCGTGACCACGACCTGGGTCGGCGACAGCTCGCCGGCCGGGAAGCTCCGTTGCAGCATTTCGAACCCGCGCCGCGAGTCGGTGTCGGGGGGGAAGCCTTCCAGGAAGTTGAAGCTCGGCTTGATCGTCGGCACGCCCAAGGCCCCCACGACCAAGAGTACGACCGTGCTACCGAGCACGACGCCGGGGCGACGAGTGACGAACGCGGCCACGCGGCTCCAGAAGGCGCTTGCTTGGCCCGAGGCCTGCTGCGGATTCAGGGGCCAGAACGCCGCCCGGCCGAGCAGCACGGCTAGGGCCGGGATCAGCGTCAGCCCCACTAACAACATGATGAAGATAGCGGCCGCCAGCATAGGACCAAGCGCCTTGAACGATCCGTAAGTCGCCAGCACGAGCGCCACCATCGCTACCGTCGTGGTCCCGGCACTGGAAGCGATAGCTGGCCCGACACTGCTCATGGCTACCCGGATCGCCGCCCAGCGGGTCGGCTGCCGGCCCCACTCCTCGCGGTAGCGGGCCACAATGAACAGCGTGAAGTCCGTGCCGGCGCCGAACATCAGTACGGACATCACTCCCGTCGTCTGGCCGTTGAGGGGAAGACCGAACTGATCAGCCAGCAGTGCCGCCACCGACTGGGCGATGAGTAGCGCCCAGCTCACGCAGACGATGGGCAGGATGGCAAGCAGGGGCGACCGATAGACGGCGAGGAGGATCACGAGCACGAGGATCACGGTGGTCAGCGTGATGCGGAAGTCAATGCCCTGGAACACGCGCGCGGCATCGGTCGAGATGCCGGCCGGCCCGGTCACGGCAGCATCCAAGCTGGTGCCGGCGATGGCTTGCTCGGCCTGCTCCCGAATCCAGTCTACGGCCTCGCTGAAAGTCTCCTCCGACGGGGAGCCAACAATTGTCAAGAAGAGCATCATCGTCCGGTCATCGGGGGCGACGAACGCCTCCTTAGCCTCGGGCGCCGAGAACACCGAACGGACGGATGCAATCGGGTCCGGTGCGGTCTCGGAGCGCAGTACCCCGTCCAGCCGCTCGATGGCTGCTAGGTCTTGCGGAGTGAAGGCCTGCGGCCCGGATACTACGAGGATGGCCGGAATCCCCTCCGTGGCCGGGAACTTGTCGGCGATGACTTGGATAGCGCGCAGCGACTCGGCGCCGGCCGGCAGAAAATCCTCTTGCTCGTTGGTCGTTACCTCGTCCAACGACGGAGCCACTACCTGCATTGCAACGGCTACGGCCAGCCAAAATAGGATGATGCCCGTGATACCCTTCTTTGAAGCGACGGCAGCGGCAAGGAACGAGAACATACCTAGAAAGCCTTTCCAACGAACGTTCGTTAGGCATTGTAGCACGTTATAGCCGCAGTGTCAGCGTCGGGGTAGCGCTGCGAGGCAGGGAGTGCAAGTAGCCACGGGCGCGGCAGCTTGAGTGAGCCGGAGGTGCCAGATGGCAAGACGACCACGCGGACCAACCAGGCGCCACCAGGAGCAGCGGCAGCGCGTCTTGGATGCAGCCACCGCCCTCTTCGCGGAGCACGGCTACGAGGCCACTGGCATGCGCGCTATCGCCGAAGCGGTGGGCATCCGCCCGGCGTCGCTCTACCACTACTTCCCCAGCAAGGAGACCATCCTCGGAGCACTGTTCACCGCCGCCGCGGTCGGATCACAGCGCGGCGTGAGCCAGCTGAGTGGCAATGCCACGCTACGCGAAGTACTCTTCACGGCCGGACATGGATTTATGTCGGGGGTCGCTGAGTTGCGGTCGAAGCAATTGCTGGAGGTCTTGTTTCTGGCCGCTCACCAGCGCTCGGACTGGGGGCAGCAGTACTTGACCGAACTGTCCGATCCGGCACAAAAGGGGCTGGCGGCCGCTATCGAGCGCGTGCTGCCCGACTCAGCACGACAACACGTACAACCGCTATGGCTCGCCAAGCAATTCATGGGCGCGTTGCTCTACTTCGTCCTCCACGAGGAAGTCATCCGCAGGAAAGAACGGAACGATCCCGACCGTGAGGCGTATCTACACCAACTGGTCAATATCATGGCCGGCGGTGCGGAGCAGGCCGCTCAGTCCGCACCGTCCGATGGTCTATAGGATGGTGTAGACGCAGCGGGCAAGGTGAGAGGGTGGCATGGTGCAACACATCCTGATTGTCGAGGACGAGCCGGACCTGGTCAGGATGCTCGAATACAACCTCCGGCGCGAGGGATATCAGACCCGGAGTGCCTACTCCGGGCAGGCCGCGCTGGAGCTTGTGGCCAGCGGCCCGGTTCCGGACCTCATTCTCCTCGACCTGATGCTCCCGGATATGCCGGGCACCGAGGTCTGCCGGCAGCTACGGATGGATGAGCGGACGCGCGCCGTGCTCATCGTGATGCTCACCGCCAAGTCGCAGGAAACCGACCGGATCGTGGGGTTCGAGATCGGCGCCGACGACTACGTGGTCAAACCGTTTAGCATCCGTGAGCTATTGCTGCGTATCCGCGCCATCCTCCGCCGTACCCGCACGGTGTCGCCGCCGCCAGCGAGCGAGATGGTGTTCGAGCGCCTGCGGGTGGATAGTGCCGAGCACCGGGCTTGGCTCGACGACGAGGAGCTGCGGCTGACCGCACTGGAGTTCAAGCTGCTGTCCACGTTTGTCGCTCGCCGCGGGCGCGCGCAGACCCGAGACGCACTCCTCGCCGACGTGTGGGGTATTGACGCCGCCGTCACGACGCGCACGGTAGATACCCACGTCAAGCGGCTGCGCGAGAAGCTCGGACCGGCCGGCCGGTACATCGAGACGATCCGCGGCGTGGGTTATCGCTTTCGATCCCGGCCGGAGGGAGAGTAGCCTTGAGCCTCGGCGTCCGAGGCCGCTTGTTCGTGGTCTCCGTCGCCCTCATCCTCGTTGTCGGCCTGGCCAGTGGCGCCTACCTCGAAAACCAACTGCGCCAACTGCTCGTGTCCAGAATTGAAGCGGAGCTGCACCGTCATGCGCTCACCGTGCGCGAACTGTTTCGGTCGCACCGCGATTGGTCCACGGCGATGGTTCTTGACCCGCTGGCCGACCGGCTGGGCCAGGCAACCAGCGCACGGGTGACGGTGATCGCCCAAGACGGCACCGTCCTCGGCGATTCTGCGCTGACCATCGAGCAGGTCCGGCAGCTCGATAACCACGGCCGCCGTCCGGAGGTGGTGGCCGCACTGTCCGACGGGCACGGCGTCGCCCGCCGCTTCAGCGCCACGCTCCGTACCGACATGCTCTACGTCGCAGTGCCCTTGGCGCGAGCGGATGGGCTGGCGGTAGTACGCACGGCCACGCCGCTCGATGAAATCGAGCCGGTGGTCAACCAGCTCCGCGTACTGCTCGGCGTGGCCGGGCTGCTGGGGCTGGTGGTTGCGGTCTTCATGAGCGGCCTCGCCTCCTACTTTCTCTCGCGCACGCTGCGGTCCCTCGTGCAGCACGCGAGCGCCATGGCCGCGGGCGCCCGCCAGCAGCGGATTGCCGTTGCGGCCACTGATGAGATTGGCGGCCTGGCCGGCTCACTCAATCGCATGGCCGAAGACTTGGAGCAAGCCGTGACCACGCTGGCGGCCGAGCGTGACCGCTTCGCGGCGGTGCTCGAAGGGCTTGCCGATGCGATCCTGGCGCTGGACGCGGAGCAGCGTATCACCCTCGCCAATCGGGCCGCGCTCACCTTGCTGGACTTGCCGGAGCCACCCCTGGACCGGACACTGCTAGAGACTATCCGGGCGCCGGTGCTGCAAGACTTGGTAGTACAAGCACAGCGCGGCACGCCGTCAACAGCCGAATTCGACCTACCGATAGCGCAGGCGCGTCGGGTGCTTGCCAGCGCCACCCCCCAGCCAGGGACCGGCGGCAGCGTCGTCGTGCTGCGCGACGTGACCGAGCTACGTCGGCTCGAAACGATCCGCCGCGACTTCGTGACCAACGTCTCGCATGAGCTACGCACGCCGGTCAGCGTCATCCGTGCCAATGCCGAAACCTTGCTGTTCACATCCCTGGGCGATGCGGCCGAGACGCGGGAGTTTCTGGAGGCGCTACTCCGGCAGGCGGATCGCCTCGCCCGCATCGTCGCCGACCTGCTCGATCTGGCTCAGATCGAGGCCGACCAATACCCGCTGCACCTCGAACCGGTCCTGATCGCGCCGGCAGTGCAGCGGGCGCTAGAGGTCGTTGATCAGGACCGGCAAGCGAAAGGCCTCTCCCTGGACCTCGCCGTGGCGCCGGACCTCAGCGCCCAAGCGGATGCCGACGCGCTCGATCAGATCATCCTCAATCTGCTGGACAACGCGGTGAAGTACATGCTCGCTGGCGGGCACCTCTCCATTCGTGGGGTAGCTCAAACCGGGCATGTCCGTATCGAGGTAGGCGATGACGGTCCCGGCATCGCCCCCCATCACCGGGACCGTATCTTCGAGCGTTTCTACCGCGTGGACACCGGGCGCTCGCGGGACCAAGGCGGCACCGGCCTCGGCCTCGCCATCGTCAAGCACCTCGCGCTCGCCATGCACGGCGAGGTGGGCGTAGAGGCCGCCACACCGCGCGGCTCGATCTTCTGGGTCACGCTTCCCCTCCCGACCTAACCCCCGGCCCCTTCCCTGGTAGGGAAGGGGAGTCATCGCGGCGTCCGGCTGCCGCTTCCCACCAGGGAAAGCAGTCCACACGGCGACCTGTAGCCGCTTTCCTTCAGGCCGGGGGGTGTCAAAGCAGATCGCCGCGCCAATATGGCCCTTACGGAGTGACGCACAGCACACGCGCAAACATTGCGTCACCCGGATAGGAGACCAAGACGGTGAAAATCTGCATTGACCCCGGCCATGGGGGGATTGATCCTGGCGCTATCGGTACCGCGCCGGCCGCCGACAACGAGCCGGCGATCACCCTGAAGGAAAGTGACTTCACGCTGGACGTGGCGTTGTTGCTGGAGGCAGAGCTGGCGCGCTGCGGCCACTCCGTACTGTTGACTCGTCGCCGCGACCGGTCGCTGCAGCTCGCTGCCCGCGCCGCACACGCCAACCGCCACGCGGCGGACCTCTTCATCAGTATCCACGCTAACGCCGCCGCGAATCCGGCGGCCGAGGGCATTGAGGTGTTCCACTTCCCCGGCTCGACGGCCGGGAAATCCCTGGCCGACCGCCTCATGCAGTCCCTCGCGGCAGCATTCCCCGGCCACGCCAACCGCGGCGTCAAGCCGGCCGACTTCGCGGTGCTGCGCCTCACCGATATGCCGGCGGCGCTCGTCGAATGCGAGTTCCTGACCAACCCGGACCGGCTGCGCGGGTTCCTGTGCTGTGCCGAGAAACGGCGGGAGATCGCCGTGGCGATTGCGGCTGGCGTACCCGCTGGCCCGGACGCACTGCCGGTGGTGGAGCCGGCGGCCGAACCGGCGCCCGTGGTGACGTACACTGTGCAGCCTGGCGATACGCTGAGTGCCCTCGCCCGTCGTTTTGGGCTGACGGTGGATACCATCGCCACCGACAACGCCATCAGCAACCCGGACCTGATCCGTGTCGGGCAGGTGCTCCGTATCCGCTCGTCCTCGTGACCACGCGGCGCAGCACGTGAGATTTGCCGGCCTGCACCTGCCACATTCGCGTTACTGTCTTGTTACCGTCCCGTCACAATGCCGCTCTAGACTTTCTCAGTGAAGGAAGCGGATCCAACCCAATACGGACGGAGGACAAGAGGTGAAGAGACGAGACATCGGACGAGTCGGCATCCTGAGTGCTACCGCGCTGGCACTCGCTGCGTGTGGCGAAACCGAAACGAGCACGAGCGGAACGAAAACGACTTCAGGGCCAGCCCCCATCATCGCCATTGACGGCTCCAGCACGGTTTTCCCGATCACTGAGGCCGTTGCCGAAGAGTTCCAGAAAGTCAACCGCGCCCGCATCACCGTCGGCGTCTCCGGCACCGGCGGCGGCTTCAAGAAGTTCTGCAACAACGAAACTGTCATCTCCGACGCTTCCCGGCCCATCAAGAGTTCGGAAGTCACCCTCTGCGGCGAGAAGAACATCGAGTTCATCGAGCTTCCGGTCGCGTTCGACGGCCTCGCCGTGGTGGTCAACCCCAAGAACACGTGGGTGGATCACCTCACGACCGCCGAGTTGAAGAAGATGTGGGAGCCGGAAGCCCAGGGCAAGGTCATGAAGTGGAGCGACATCCGCCCCGGCTTCCCCGACAAGCCGCTCACGCTCTTCGCCCCCGGCGTTGACTCCGGCACGTTCGACTACTTCACCGAAGCCATCAACGGTAAGTCTCAGGCCAGCCGCGGCGACTTCACCCCCAGTGAAGACGACAACGTCCTCGTTCAGGGGATCACCACCGACGAGAACGCGCTCGGCTACTTCGGCTTTGCCTACTACGTCGAGAACAAAGACAAGCTGAAGGTCGTGCCGATTGACGACGGCAACGAGGACAACGGCCAAGGCGCGATTGCCCCGTCCCTGGTGACCGTGGGCAACGGCACCTACCAGCCGCTGGCCCGCCCGATCTTCATCTACGTCAGCAAGACCGGCGCCGACCGGCCGGAGGTGCAGGCGTTTGTGGAGTTCTATCTGAACCAGGGGCGGCCACTGGTGGAAGAAGTGGGCTACATCCGCTTGCCTGACACGGCCTATGAATTGGCCTTGGAGCGCTTCAACCAGCGCGTAACCGGCTCCGTCTACTCCGGTGGCGCCGAAGTCGGCGTGACCATCGAGGAACTTCTCAGCCGCCGCTAACGCAGCAGCATTGCATTGACATGGCAAGCGGAGTCGGAGCACCGGGTAAAGCCGGGCGGCGGACGGCCGTGCAGTCGCTGCTGCACGGCCGTAAGTCGCCTGGCGAGCGTTTAATCGAGCTGGTACTGCGTGCCTGCGGAGTTGTCTCTATCCTCACGACCGCCGGGATCGTCGGCGTACTCATTTTCGAGACGATAGGCTTCTTCCGGATCGTGTCGTTCGGGCAGTTCTTTCTGGATACCCAGTGGACGCCGCTTTTCTTGGACAAGCATTTTGGCATCTGGCCGTTGATCGCGGGCACGATGCTGACCTCGGCCATCGCGATTGTGGTCGCGCTACCCTTCGGACTGCTGGCCGCGATCTACCTCAGCCAGTTTGCGGCCGAGGGCGTGCGGCGGGTCATCAAGCCGGCGCTGGAGATCCTCGCCGGCATTCCCACGATTGTCTACGGATTCTTCGCGCTGATTTTCGTCACGCCGCTGCTCCAGAGCTTCATCCCCGGTCTGGCCGGGTTCAACGCTCTCAGCCCCGGCATCGTCATGGGGATCATGATTATCCCGATGATCTCCTCGCTCAGTGAGGATGCCCTGTACGCCGTACCGATCAGCCTGCGCGAGGGTGCCTACGCGCTCGGCGCGCAGAAGCTCCCGACGATCTTCCAAGTCATTCTGCCGACGGCACGCTCCGGTATCGCGGCAGCGGTGACGCTGGCGACATCGCGGGCGATTGGCGAGACGATGATCGTGACCATCGCCGCGGGCCAGCAGCCGCGGCTCACCTTCGATCCACGGCTCGCCGTCGAAACCATGACGGCCTATATCGTGCAGGTGAGCTTGGGCGATACCCCGCACGGGACGCTGGAGTACTCCACGATTTTTGTCGTCGGCGCGATGCTCTTCGTGATGACCTTCACGATGAACATTTTCAGTCAGCGGCTCGCCCGAAAGGCGCGCAGGATACTCTAAGATGCAAAAAATCCAGCAGACTGAGCAGCCCCTCAGCAAGACGCGCGAGCACATTTTCGTGAGCCTCTGCCTGGGGGCCATCGCCCTGCCGCTGATCGTCCTCCTCGTCCTGATCGGCGATGTGGTCATGGACGGCGCGCAGCGCATCGGTTGGGACTTCCTGACCAGCTATCCGTCGCGCAAGCCGGAGTTGGCCGGCATTCTGCCCGCGCTCGTGGGCAGCGTGTACGTCATCGGGCTGACCGGCATTATCGCGCTGCCTCTGGGGGTAGGCGCAGCCATCTATCTCGAAGAGTACGGCACCGACAGCTGGCTGGCCCAAATCATCGAAGTCAACATCGCCAACTTGGCCGGCGTGCCCTCGATCATCTACGGACTGTTGGGCTTGGAGTTGTTCGTGCGGGCCTCCGGCATGGGGCGTAGCGTCATCGCCGGCGCGTGTACGATGGCGCTCTTGATCCTGCCCATCATCATCATCGCCTCGCGCGAGGCGCTACGTACCGTACCGTTCTCGCTGCGCGAGGGATCGCTGGCGCTGGGGGCGTCGCGGTGGCAGACCATCTGGCAGGTTGTCTTGCCCATGGCTTTCCCCGGCATCCTGACCGGCTCGATCCTGGCGATGTCGCGGGCAATTGGCGAAACGGCGCCGCTGATTATGATGGGGGCGCTGACGTACATCGCCTTCCTCCCGACCGGGCTGGACTCGCCCTTCACGGTGCTGCCCATCCAGATTTTCAACTGGGTCTCTCGACCGCAGCACGGCTTTATCGCCGACGCGGCGGCCGGCATTATGGTCCTGCTCGTGACGCTGCTGCTGTTGAATGCCCTGGCCATCTACCTCCGCAATCGCTTGCAGCGGCGCATCTACTAAGCCCGACGAGGTTTTTCCGTGGTAACAACACAAACGGCCCCACCACGACCACAGATGGTGAGCGATAGCCCGGCCGCGGTCGATAGTGCAGCGAACGTGAAGTTCGAGGTGAAGAACCTCTCGGCCTGGTACGGCAATCAGGAGGTCATTCACTCGGTTTCGATGGACATACCGGAGCGCCAAGTCACGGCGATGATCGGCCCCTCGGGCTGCGGGAAGTCCACCTACATCCGCTGTCTCAATCGCATGCACGAGTTGGTGCCCGGTGCCCGCGCGCGCGGCCAGGTGCTGTTCAATGGTGAGGATATCTACGGCCCGCGGGTAGACCCGGTGCGCGTGCGCCGCCATATCGGGATGGTCTTCCAGAAGCCGAACCCCTTTCCCACGATGTCCGTCCGTGACAACGTGCTGGCCGGCCTGCGACTCACTCACTCGCTGCGCCGCGGCGAGGGCGATGATGTTGCCGAGCAGGTGTTGCAACAGGCGGCGCTCTGGGACGAGGTGAAGGACCAGCTCGACAAGCCCGGCGGCAGTCTCTCCGGGGGGCAGCAGCAGCGCCTCTGCATTGCCCGCTCGTTGGCGGTGAACCCGGACGTGCTGCTCATGGATGAGCCGTGCTCGGCGCTTGACCCGATTGCGACTGCGCGGATCGAGGACCTGGTCCATGCGCTGCGCGAGGAGTACACGGTCGTCATCGTGACCCACAACATGCAGCAGGCCGCGCGGGTCTCCGACCGGACGGCGTTCTTCCTGCTCGGCGACCTGATCGAGTACGGGCCGACGAAACAGCTCTTCACGGCACCAACGGATGACCGCACCGAGGACTACATCACCGGCAAATTCGGATGACCGGTCCCTCTGGACAGAGGAAAGGCAGGTAGGACATGGCAACTGCCACGGAAGCACGGGAGCACACCGACCGCGAATACGAGCGCGAGTTGCGCGAGTTGCGGCACCGACTGCTGCTCATGGCGGGTCAGGTGGAGCAGATGATCGCGCACGCAACCCAGGCGCTCGTCGAGCGCGATGTTGAGCTTGCCAAAGCCACCATTGAAGATGACTACAAGGTCAATAGCGCCGAGATGGAGATTGACGAGCTATGCATCCATATCTTGGCGCGGCGGCAGCCGGTGGCCTCCGATCTGCGGTTCATCACCTTTGCACTGAAGATGGTCACCGACCTGGAGCGGACCGGTGATCTCGCCGTCACGATCTGCAAGCGCGCCATCAACTTGAGCGCCCTGCCGCAGCCGAAGCCCTATGTGGACATTCCGCAGATGGCCGGCATTGCTCAGGAGATGGTGCGGGGTGCGATTGATGCCTTTGTCAACGCCGACGTGGAGCAGGCGGAGCAAGTCATTGCTCGCGACGAAGAGGTAGACGACCTGTACGACCGTGTCTACGATGATCTACTGCCGTTGATGCAAGAAAATCCTAGTCTCATTGAGGCCTGTACGCGCGTACAGTCGGTGAATAAGGCCCTCGAACGCATTGGCGACCATGCGACGAACCTCGCGGAGCAAGTTATCTTCCTCGTCAAGGGCAGTGACATCCGGCACATCGGCAAGCGCGACGGCGAACGCAACGCCTGATAGTCGACACCATGGCTGGTTGCCAAGCCTAGCCCCGGCCTCACCGCCTCTCACGGCGCCGGATATTTTCAGCAGCGCTCATGCACGAGTTGTCCGCTCTGGTAGACGGCGCGCACCTGGCGCAAGGCCGCGATGTCGGTCGCCGGGTCGCCGTCCACGACGAGAAGATCGGCCGCCAGCCCCGGCTTCAGACAGCCGATCTCATGGTCCAGACCGACAGCGCGAGCGGCCCGCGAGGTGGCGGCCGCGATGACCTGCAACGGGCTGAGACCGGCCAGCACCAGCGCTTCCAAATCCAGTTGCAAGTTACCGAAATAGACGGTCCCCGGCCCGGAGTCCGAGCCGGCGATAAACCGGTCGGCCAAGCCCAGATCGAGCAGTTGGCGGAGGACGTTGAAGTGGGCATCCACACGCGCTTCGGTCTCGGCCAGCTCTTGCTGCTCCGCGTCCGTGAGCGCTTCCGGCCCTGCCGCGTCGCGGCGCGCCCGGAGCCGGCAGACGACGTTATAGCCGAGGGCTTGGATGGTCGGACTCAAGAGAACATCGGATTCGCCGAGGAGGTCTGCCACCTGCTGATCGAAGGCTGCTTGCGGTGGCTGGCCATCATTCCCGGGGGACAGAAACTGTAGGTGCTCCATCACGTCAACACCCGCCGTGACGGCCCGCTTCATCCCCTCAAGGCCACGGCAGTGGGCCACGACCAAGCGACCAAGTCCGTGGGCCTCGTCTACGAGCGCCTGTAGCTCGGCCGTGCTGTACGAGGCGTGCTCCGGCAATGTACCGGCCGTGCCTCCCCCGGTGGTCATCACCTTGATCACGTCGGCGCCCTCGTGGACCAGGCGGCGCACCGAGCGACGCACGGCGTCCGGCCCGTCCGCTTCTTCGCCGCAGAACCAGAAGTGCCCGCGCGTGCAAGCGATAGAGCGACCGGCCACAAGCAGGCGCGGCGCCGGAAATAGTCCCTGCCGCTGACCGGCGCGCAGATCGAAACCCACCCGCCGCCGGGCGCCGAGGTCCCGGGCCGTCGTCACACCGCCCTCCAGGTGGAGCCGCGCGTTGCGGACCCCGTAGAGGAGGTGCAACCCATCGGGTTCGGCCATGACCGGCTCGTAGGGCCGACCATCGGCGGGCAGCGAGAAGTGGGTGTGGGTATCAATCAGACCAGGGAGCACCGTACCGTCGGCGTAGGAGACGAGTTGGCTCTCAGGCGGCGCCTCGGCCCCATCCACGACGCGCCGGTAACGGTCAGGCGCTGCCGCGACCGGCCCGGCCCAGGCAATGCGTTCGCCGGCGACGACGACCAGGCCATCGTCTACCGGCGGCGCTCCGCTCCCGTCAAGCAGTCGGGCGGCGCGGATGAGGCATGTTGGAGGACCTGCGAGGGACATGACTGCGTTCCCTTCTCGTGCGGTATCAGGCCAGATAGTAGCGCATTCCGCACGCATCCGCATCGCCTTCCCGCCTCCATCCAGCTCTCTCGGAGTGTTTGTTTAGCTACAGAGAGCACAGAGTAGGGACGCGATTCATCGTGCCCAGGCGCTTGTCGCGCTCTCCCGCCGGATCGTCGCTGAACACCAGGAGGCGTTGGCAATCCTCGCCGCGCATGATCGGGGTGAAACGCCTAGACAATCCACGTGGGGAAGAGGGACGCCAGGCGGCCGATGAGGTTGAACATCACCACAAACCCCATCCCGACCAATAACGCGCCACTGGTCCACTCCACCAGTTGCGCCCGCCGATTGAGCCGGCGCAACCATCCCCCCGCACGGTCGAGCGCCAGGGCGGCGATCAGGAACGGCACGCCGAGGCCCAGCGAGTAGGCGGTTAGCAGCAGCGCGCCCTGCCCTACCGTCTGGGTAGTCGAGGCGTAGAGCAGGATGGCGCCGAGAATCGGCCCGATACACGGGGTCCACCCAGTGCCAAAGATACTGCCGACCAGGAAGGACGAGGCCACGCCAAACCGTCGGCTGGGCCGGAACGGGAGCCGCAGCTCACGGTACAGCGCGGGAATACGCAGCGCACCGGCGACGTGGAGGCCCATCACGACCAGGATGGCGCCGCCAACCCAGCGCAGCCAGGGGAGTTGCTCGCGGACGATAAAGCCGACCAGTCCGACCGACGCGCCCAGCACGATGAAGACGGCCGAGAACCCCAACACAAACGCCAGCGCGTGGGCCAGTGTCTCGCTCCGCTGCCCGGCGTCCGGCTCCTTTCCGACGGACCGACCGGCCAGATGACCGATGTAGGCCGGCACCAGGGGAAGCACGCAGGGCGAGGCAAAGGAAATTGCCCCGGCGCCGAACGCCACGATCAGCGACAGGTTCACCGGGTCCATGGTCTCACTCGGTTGGGCGGTGCGGCGGAGGCCTCATTGCAGCAGCGCCCAGAGCAGTCGCCACGCGCTGACGCGCGACACGAGGGCCTCACGACCGTCAACCGCCACTACGGGCACCGCCAACACGTACCACGCCAGCAGCGCCGGGTCCGTTGCGATGTCTACCTCTCGAAACCGAAAGCCGATGCGCCGCTGCACGCGCTCAATCTGCGCTCGCGCCTCCTGGCAAAGATGGCAGTCTTCCTTGCTGTAGAGCACTACGTGGCGCCGCTGCGGCAGTTTCATGTAGGTGGTCACCTCACGCCCCGCGGCTCCGGTTCTTGCGCCGAGGGCTAGGCCGGGACCAGCTCTTGCTTGACGAGCTTGAGTGTTTCGTCCTCGACGGTCAGCTCAATCGTGTCGCCGGGCACGAAGTCACCGTCGAGCACCGCCTGAGTCAGCGTGTCCTCGACGTACTGCTGCAGCAGGCCGCGCAATGGTCGCGCCCCGTCCAGCGGACCGTAGCCGTGCTCCGCGAGGAAGCGAATGACTTCCTCGTTCCACCGCAGCGTATAGCCCTTTTCCTCGGCCACGCTCGCCTCGCGCCGCAGCTGGATGGCAGCGATGCGCTGCATCGCCCCGCGCGTCAGCGGATTGAAGGGGATCACCTGATCGAGGCGGTTGAGGAACTCCGGTGGCAGCCGCCGTTTTACCGCTGCCTCGGCGCTCCGGCGGAGGTCTTCGGCGCTTGGACCCTCACCGCCGGGACCGAAGCCCAGGGGCGTGCGATTAAGCTCCTCACTGCCGAAGTTCGCGGTGAGCAGGACAATCGTATTCTTGAAATTCACCTTGGTACCGTGGGCGTCGGTGAGGTGGCCGGTATCGAGGATCTGTAACAGCACCGTCAGGACCAGCGGATGCGCTTTGTCAATGTCGTCGAACAGGACAATCGAATACGGGCGCCGCCGCACCGCCTCGGTCAATCTGCCCGCTTCGTCGTAGCCGACATAGCCCGGCGGAGCACCGATCAACCGCGAGGTCGTGTGGTATTCCGAGAACTCGGACATGTCCAAGCGGACGAGGGTATCTTCCGAGTCGAACAGGTATTGCGCCAACACCTTCGCCAACTCGGTCTTGCCGACGCCCGGTGGCCCAACCAAGAGGAACGAGCCGATGGGGCGGTTGGGGTCGCTGAGATGCACCGCGCCGCGCCGCAGCGAGCGGGAGATGGCATGGACCGCGTCGTTCTGCCCGACGATGTGCTGCGACAGCGCTTCCTCGGCGCGGAGCAGCCGCTCGGCCTCGGCCTGCGAGACGCTGGCCACGGGCACGCCGGTCCAGCCGGCAATGACCTCCGCTACGTCGTCGGGGCCAATCGGCGTGGCAGTGGACCGCGCCTCCTGGCGCCACTGGCCGCGTAGCTGCTCAATCTGGGAGCGCAGATCGCGCTCCTCTTGGGCGAGGCGGTTCGCGCGCTCGTATTCGTGCCAATCAATCGCGATGTCGCGCTCGGTCTGCATCTGCTCCAGCACCCGCTGCTTGCGGCGTAGCTCGTGCGGCGGGGTCAGCCGCTTGACCTTCGCCTTGGCTGCCGCTTCATCCACAACGTCAATCGCCTTGTCCGGCAAGGCCCGGTCCATGATGTAGCGGTGGGACAGTTGCGCCGCGCTCACCAGCGCGTCGTCGCCGATAACGACACCGTGGAACGTCTCGTAGACCTCGCGCAGGCCGCGCAAGATGTCGGCGGTTTCGTCCATGGAGGGCGGGACCACCTCGACGGGCTGGAAGCGCCGCGCCAGCGCCCCATTGCTCTCGATGTAGCGCCGGTATTCGCGCCACGTGGTGGCGCCAATGCAGCGGATCAGGCCACGGGCGAGGGCCGGCTTGAGCAAACCGGAGGCATCCAGCGCCCCGACCGCCCCACCGGCGCCCAGCAGCATGTGCAGCTCGTCAATGAAGACAATGACGTTCCCGGCCTTGACAATCTCGGCGATCAGGCCCTTGAGTCGCTCCTCGAAGTCGCCGCGATACTTCGTTCCGGCGACCGCGCCGGCCAGATCGAGCTGGACAATCCGCATCCCGTGGAGGGCGGCGGGGGCTTTCTTGGCGGTGATACTGTGGGCCAGTCCTTCGACAATGGCCGTTTTGCCGACGCCGGCATCTCCTACCAGCACCGGGTTGTTCTTGGTACGGCGCAGCAGCACTTGTGCCAGGCGCCGTAGCTCCTGCTCCCTCCCGACCAGCGGGTCGGTGCGGCCCACGCGCGCCAACTGCGTCAAGTCGCGGCCGTAGGTGCTCAGGAGCGACGCTTTACCTTCTCGCCGCGGCCGCTTGCGCCGCCGCGTCTTCGTCCCCGCACCCACACCCGCCCGCACGCGCTCGGTCAGGCCACCGACCTGGCGGTGAAGCGCGGCGATATCCAAGCCGAGCTTCACCAGGATGCGCGTAGTGAGACTATCACGATCATGCAACATGCCGAGGAGCAGGTGCTCGGTGCCGATGTACTCGGCATCCATCCGCTGGGCCTGGCGGCTTGCCACCTCAATCGTGCGGCGGGCAGCCATCGAGAGGACAATGTTCTGGCTGTCGGCGGCTTGGCCAATCGTCAGGTTGGAGACGATCTCCCGCACCACGACCTGCGGATCAATGCCCTGTCGCCGGAGCAAGCGCGTGGCCAGGGCTTCAGGGACGGCGGTCATCGCCAGCAGAATGTGCTCGGTGCCGATCTGTTCGTGCTGGAAGAAGGCCGCCTCTTTCTTCGCCAGCGCCAACACCTGGCGGCTCATCTCCGACAGCCGGCCAATTGCATCCATCATCGGTCCTGCTCCCTGCGGCGCCAACGCGCGGCCTCGTCACGTGGCGAGTGACAGCGCAGCACGGTAGCGCCGGTGTGGTCGGTAGCGCGAGCCGCACACGACGGCAGCAGCAGGCCGGTGTGCGCCCTCTACGGGAGATTATAGCGGTGACAGGGGATTGCGCGAAGTAGCGAGGGCAGCATCGGTGCGCGTCGGCCCCCCTATGGTCCCCTGATAGGGGTAGGTTTTTCGCGGGGAGGTGGGTTGAACCTAACCCCCGGCCCCTTCCCTGCAGGGAAGGGGAGTCCACGCGACGACCGGGGGCGATGAATGACCCTGGATTGCGGCGGAAGCCGCAATGACGGGCGGCTGGGTGCGATTATGAAAGTTGACAACTTGATTAGGTAGTGTGTTGGCCCCCACCCTCACCCACCCCCGTCCCGACGGGGGAGGGAACCTGCTCCCTGCCACTACCTAGTTAAGTTCGCAACCTTCATCACCGCATCCCTACAAAAACTACCCTTGTCAGCCTATGGTCCCCCTGTTGCGACGGGGGGACGGTTTCTTCCCGCCCCTGGAGCGTGCTCCGATGGAAGGCTAGGGAGGGGCCAGGGGTGAGTTCAATCCAGCCGAACGAGGCCAGGCGGCAGCCACCAAGCTGAGGTAGATGACCGCGGATCAAGGACCGGCCACTCCTGAGGAGCACCGACTGGCAGCCGGCAAGAGAGCGCCGGTCGTAGCGATATGTAGGCGACTATCGCCGCCGCACTCGCGGGCGAGTCGCCGTGTCGGAGGAAGTGGCAGGCTGGGCAATAGTTAGCGGCTGCGGCCGCGGGTCAGGCGGCGGGCCTCAGCGGATGCTTCCTTGCGTAGCCGCCGCCGGTGGCGTGCCACCGCCTTCCGCTCGGCGATACGATTGCGCTCGCTGCGGGATACGAAGAAACGCTTGGCCTTGACCTGGCGCAAGAGGCCGCTATTCTGCACTCCCTTGCCAAAGCGCTTCAGTAGGGCTTCCTGACTTTCACCGTCGCGTAGTGTGACAAACATATGACTCCTGGCTGATTCCTTTCTCCGCGCGCTCGACATGTGCTGCAACACGCCGGGCCTGTCGGCAGCGCATTGGTCGCCTCGCTACGGCACCGAGCGGCGCCCCGGCGGCGGCCAGACAACACGGAACCGGCAGACCACGCTGCGGCTCCAGGTCACTATGCTATCAAAGGCCGTCCCCGGAATCCACGTCGCCCGGCCGCGGGGGTAGGTCTTTACATGGATGGACAGGAGAGGCGGGATGGGAGTCTGTGTCGGGGACGGATTGGACCTAACCCCCGGCCCCTTCCCTCCAGGGAAGGGGGGTCTAGGTGGCGGGGGGGGTACGGAATGGGCCTGGATTCCGGCTTTCGCGGGAATGACGGGGGCGGGGCGCGATGAATCGCGCCGCTGGGGGCACCGCTGCGCTAGTCAGGGGTCGTAGAGGTGGCGTGAGAGTAGGGAACTGAGGTAGCGAGGGGGTGGGTCGAGCGGTTCGGGTGGGATCAGGGCGTGCGGGTATTTGGACGGGCGGTGGTGCTCCGGGGGTGGGGGCGGCGTGGGCGAGTCGAGGGGCGCGGCGGCCGGTGGCTGGATGGGTGGGTCGGTAGGCGGCAGGTCGGTAGGCGGCAGGTCGGTAGGTGGCGCGATAGGTGGGTCGAGGGGCGCGAGGGGCGGGTCGGTCAGCGGCGGCGGGTCGGAGGGCAGGTCGGAGGGCGGCTTGATGGGCGGGTAGGTGGGTGTGAAGGCCGGTCGGTCAGTGGGTGAGTCGGTGGGTGGCGGCTCGTCGGCGATCTGGGCGGCGATGTCATCGAGAAACTGCGTCAACTCCGTCGATTCGCTCGACGCGAGGGCGTGCTGGGCCTTGAGCGTGCGCTGCAACGTGTCCATGGTGCGGCAGACGGCGTGCAGGGTGGCGTACCTGGCGTAGCGGCGGCGGCGCTGGAAGGCGGCCCCGGCGCGCCGGCGACGACGGCGCCGGGGGGTGACGAGGCGCAGAATGAGGACCCGGAGCAGGCGGACCTCGGCCGCGAGCGGGGCTGCGTCGGCGGTGTGGGTGAGCTGCTGCAACTCCTCGGCGGTGTAGGCGGCGGTGTATAAGTCGGCAGCGGGCGTGTCGGTGACGGAGGTTGGACGTGCGCCGGGGCCAGCGGCGTCCCGACGGGAGCAGTCGGGGACCGGCGGCGCCGGGGGCGGGACGTGGGGGCCGTCAGGGGCCGACGCGATGGCTTGCACGGCGCGCGGACGGTCCTGTTCCGGCGGGCGCGATGGCCCGACGGAGGGTTGGTCAGAACCCGGCGCCAGATGGGCGGCACGCAGACGCTCCGCACCCGGCGCCGTGGCCGTGGGGGCCACGGGTACGTGCGGAGCCGGTGCCCACGAGGCGGCGCACGGCCGGTCCTGCTCCGGCGGGCACGGTGGCCCGGTGGAGGGTCGGTCAAGACCCGGCGCCAAAGGGGCGGCACGCAGACGATCAGGACGCGGGGCCGCCGCCGAGCGGGCGGCGGGGGCGTGCTGATCCGGTGCCAGTGGGGTGGCAAGGCCACCGGTGTCGGCCGGCGTGATGCCGAGACGGCTCCCAACTGGGGACATGGGTAGTGCTCCAGTGTCGTCACGCATACGTCAACCTCCGTCATAGGGGATACATTGGCGGTGGGGGCGAAAGCGCAACGGGGGGGGATTGGGGCTGGCCCCCCTGTGGTCCCCCCGTTCCGACGGGGGACCTAACCCCCGGCCCCTTCCCTGCAGGGAAGGGGAGTCTAGGTGGCGCCGGTCCGCCGCTGCCCGCCGGGGAAGCGGGGGCGGTGTGGCGAGCGGCGACTGGGGGGCCTGGATTGGGGCGTAGGCCGCAGTGATGGGGGGACGGGCGCGATGAATCGCGCCGCTACGTAAAAACTACCTTTGTGAGGGTAGGTCCGGCCCGGTTGCTAGTGGAGTTGGCGGGGCGGGAGGCGCTGGCGGATGGAGTCCATGGCCTTGTCCACCTCGCGGCGCCCATCGCGCACGGCAAAGGTGGCGTGGCCCGGATAGAGGCCGTCCAGCGACAGCGCGGCTAGGCGCTCGACGCTGCGAATCGAGTCGTGGAGCGAGCAGTCCCAGATGTTCTGGAGCAGGATGGCCCCCCCGGCGAATAGGGCATCGCCGGTGAACGCGGAGACCTCACCATCCCGCCGCACGACGTAGGCGAGGTGACCGGCGGAGTGGCCGGGGGTGGCGAGCGCCTCGATGACCAGATTGCCAACCTGCACGGTGTCTCCGTCGGCAAGCTCCCTGTCCACCGGACACGGCTCAAACACGAAATCAAGCGGATACACGCCGCCCTCGCGGGCTACGTCGAGGCTGCTGCCCCGCTCATCGGCAGAGCGCAGGTATTGGGCTACCTCGGGCGAGGCGGCGACCTGTAGCCCCAGCCGCTCGCGCAGTCCGGCGGCGCCGCCGGCGTGGTCTACGTGGGCGTGGGTGACGAACAGGGCCGCTGCCCGTTGCGGGTCGAGGCCTTCGCGCGCGATCTGCGCGATAATCTCGTCCGTCGAACGCCCGCCACCAGCGTCAATCAGCGCATATTCCTCGCCACCGTCGAGCAGATAGACGTGACAGTCGTAGTCGTCGGTCAGGCGGAAGCCCACCTGTCCACTGCCGACGAGGTACAGCCAATCGGTAATTCTCATGTTGTATTGCCCCCACCCTCGCCCATCCCCGTCCCGACGGGCTGACTGGGGTAGGTAAACCGGGAAAACAGGCGCAAGGGATGCTTGGAGGGACGGATTGGACCTAACCCCCGGCCCCTTCCCTGCAGGGAAGGGGAGTCCGTGCGGCGACC
>DAOUJP010000031.1:0-78920 GCA_034422515.1 Chloroflexota bacterium
TGCGGGCCCATGCCTTGACCGGCCTGCGCTCGCTCCCCGCCGCGCTCCGGCAGATCGCCGCGGGCATCGCCGCGGGCTGCCGGCTGAACCGCCGGCGCCAAGCCCCCTCCACCAGCCAGTTGCTCTTGGCACTGGCGGTAGGAGAGGCTTAAATTGATGCCTATGGGGGCCAGAGACGCCACTACCTCATTAAGTTGGCAATCTGCCTCAGTCGGCCATAAGCTGCGGCATGACGACGCGCAGGAAGTTCTGAGCGAGCACTTTGTAGCCCTCGGCGTTGGGGTGCAGGTCGTCGGGGAGCAGGTGTGCGTGCTGCGGGCCGAAGATTTCCAGGCCGTCCACGTAGTGGAGGTGGCGATCCCCGTGGGCTTGGAGAGCGGCGACGGCAGCGGCGACCTCCTCGCGCATGGCGGCGATGGTGAACCCGACCTCGTTCGGCCGGGTTTCGCGCCAGGCGGCGTAGATGGGTGACACAACGGCAAAGGGCACGTCCGGGTGGCGCTCGCGGACGATCCGGACAAACCCGATGATCGCCGGGCGAAAGGTCCGCGTGTTCAGGCTGCCGTGGTTATGGACATTGATGCCGACTTTCATGGAAAGGAGGTCGGCGGGCCGGTCCCGGATCATGCGGGCCACCATCGGCTCCAGGTGGCAGTTGCCGCCGTAGCCCAGGCAGGTCAGATTCAGGTTGCTGGCTCTGGCGACCAGCGCGGGCCAGGTCTCGGATGGCCGCGCGGCGGTCCGGCAGTGGGTGATCGAACTCCCGTAAGTGATCCAGCGCGGTCGCGGGTCGGCATAGGGCGCCACGCTCGCGCCGGCACTCAGCTCCAATGACCGCAGCCGGAACTCGCCGTGCTGCGGCAGCCACAACTCGATCAGCTTCTCGCCAGGCGGCAGGTCCGCAAAGCGAAAGCGATCCTGGTTCGTGAGTGCCACGGAGCCATAGACCTGTCCATCGCAGGCGAGGTCGAGAGGGCTGGACTCCGGCGGCGCCACGATCCGTCCGGCGACGAGGGTCGTGTCGCTATGGAAGGCGAGACGCACCCCGGCCGGCATCGCCGCGCGCGACTGCCGGTCGGAGGCGGCGAACGCAGCGGGCGGGAACAGGGCTTGCTCGCGGTGGGGAATGCGCCAGGGCATTACCCAGTCGGCGGTGCGCTGCAAGGAGATATGCCCGTGCCAGCTTAACCGGGAATCGTTGGGGGCCACCAGTTGTAACGCCATCCTGCACCTCCGTCGCGGCCGGCCGGTCAGGGAGGGACTGTAGCAGGTTGGTGAAGTGGCATTTTGTCCCCCCATGGCCCGCCCCCCCCCGCTGCGCGGGGAGACAGGTGGGGGCTGCTTGCTCTTGCTTACCCTTCATTATGGTTGTAGAATGGCCGCGTCATCGCCGAGGGGTGGAGACACGTCCGCACCCGCCGGCTCACGGGTGCAGTACGGAGAGCTTGGTCTGTGAGCCGCAACCTCTCCCGTGGTGGGAGTTGATTGGTACGGAGGTCGTGCAAATGATTCGCAGGAGATACTTAGGTGGCTCGGCAGCGGTGCTCGGTGGCCTGCTGGCCGCGGCGTGTGGCGAGCCGACCGTGCGCTACGTGGGCCAGCCCCAGGCCGGGCCGGCCGGCCCCGCCGGACCGGCCGGTGCAAAGGGTGAAACCGGCGCGCAGGGCGCCCGGGGCGCGCAAGGCGCCGCCGGCGCGGCGGGCAAGATACCGACCACGGTCAGCTTCTGGAGTGGCATTGGCGCCAACCATCCTTCGGGGGCGGCGCGCTTGGATACGCTCAAGCTCTTCAACGAAACCATGAGTGAAGAGCTAAACATTATCGTGGACCTCAGTAACTCCGAGGCGGCCGCCCAAGGCGAAGGCCGGGTCTCGGAAGACAAGGTCAAGACGATGGTGGCGGGCGGTACGCCACCGGATTTCTACGTGCTGGCCTACTGGTCGAGCGCCGAATTCTACGTCCCAGGGCTGACGATTGATTTCGACACGGAACTGAAGACGGAGAAGCGCTACATCGTTCAGAAAGAGGACCTGTTCCCCCACATCCGGGAAACGGCCACCACGGCGGGCAAGCTCCAGGGCATGCCCTCGTCCACCAACAACGCCTCGATCATCTACAACAAGGGGCGCTTGCAGCAGGCCGGGGTACCGTTCCCACCGTGGGATGGCAGTGGCCAGGGTCAATACACCTGGGACGACTTCAAGGTGGACTTGACCAAGATGCAGCAGCAGGCCGGGATTATGTGGGCCTTCTCGTTCCGCTGGACGCGGTGGCTGTGGTTCCTAGGCACCACCGGGGCGCGTCCCATCACGGACGATGGCCGCAAGGTGACGCTGGACACGCCGGAGTCCGTCGAGACGCTGGAGTATCTGAAGAGCATCGTGGACGCCGGCCTCAGCCCGCCCGACGGCGCCGGAGAACTGTACCGCGAGGCCAAGAACGACATCGCCTACGAGCACCAGGGGCCGTTCCGTATCCCAACGCTGCGTCAGGCCAACGCGCCGGATTTCGGCGTGCTCCATACGCCGGTGCATCCGGTCAAGCGGGAAGTCTTCGCGCAGAACGGTGGGTGGAACAGCGTGGTATTCAAGGACATCCCGCTGGAGCGCCGCCATGCTGCGGCCCAGGTGGCACTGTGGTTAAGCGAGCCGGACGCCCAGGTGAACCACATGATCCTGGCGACGACCATCCCGGTCAGTAAGAAGGGACTGGAACACCCGAAGCTCCAGGAATATCTGAAGACCGACGAGCACCTCAAAGGGTTTGTAGACCTGGCCCCCTACGGCTGGCGCTTACCGGGCATTCCCTCGTCCCGCACGATCAACTCTGTCGGGCGAGACTGTAGCCCCATCATGAAGGGAGAGGTAGGGATCCAGGCCTGGCTGACAGAAACCCAGCGTGAGTTGCAGGTCGTCGTTGATAAGGACCAGGAGCTGATCTCCAAGCTGTAGCCGGCGCCTCGTCCAGACGCGACAAGCAGCGGTGTATAAGAGTCCTGGCTCGCGGCTAGCCGTGACCGGGACTCTTTCGTTGGCGGTCATCAGTAGTCAGGGGGCACGAGCCGGCTAGCAGCTAGCTCTCCTGGTCGTAGGATAATAGCGGCACCTAACCAGGAACTGGTGACTTACGGGAGGGACCCATGGAGTTGAACGCAGTCAAAGATGCTTACTTCCGGGAAAACGGCTTTACGGTTGTCCGCAACGTGCTCTCGCCCACCGAGGTCGAGACGCTCCGCCAGCGGGCCGACGTCATCGTCCGCGACCTCGATGCGTATATGCAGCGCGACGCGGCAGAGCGCGCCAAACTCGAAGCTCGGCACCGCCAGGACGGCATGGATGGGACTGCAAAGTCAACGGCGTTCGCCGAGCTACCGGAGGTACGGATAGGGGACCGCTATGCCCGGCGTGGGGACCGGGTCTACCCCATCCGCCAGCGTCCGGTGGACGCGGCTGCGGTAGCAGCAGCAAAGACCTCGGACAACCCGTGGGATAGGCTCGGCCGCACGATTGACCACTTAGCCGACAACGATGAGGTGTTCCGCCGGTTCGCGGCGCACCCGAACATCGTCAAAGTACTCAGTGAACTGCTCAGTCCCAATCTCAAGCTCTGGTTCGATCATCTGTACAACAAGCCGCCCTACAACAGCGGCGGGCCATTTGATGGCGCGAACCGGTTTCACCAAGACGGTTTCTTCCAGTTCGACCGGCGGAGCGTCACCTGCTGGATCGCGTTGGAAGAGGTGACGGTTGAGAACGGCTGTTTCCATTATGTCCCGCTGACCGCCGACTATGGCCAGGTCCGGTTCGACATCGGCGTGGCCGAGGAGCTTACGGCAGACGAGCTGGCCGACGCGGTACTGGTAACGCTACGACCGGGCGATGCCGCTTTCCACGACCGCTGGACTATGCACTCGACCGGGCCGAATGAGACCGATAGCCATCGCCGGGGCTGGGCCATGCACTACTGTGACGCCGGATCGAAATGGGGCGACTTCACGAATGACGACCCCCGCTGGACGAACTCGTATTACCAGAGTCCCGATCGCGTGCATCTGCGCGATAACAAAGTCCACGGCAACCGGCACTATCTGCTTGTCGCTGGCGAGGAGCTCCCCGGCTGCGTCTAGCCGCAGCACGCCGCCAGCCCTTCGTAGTAAGGCATCCAGCCCAAGGATGCCTGGCGGCCGTTTGACATGACTGACAAGTGAGCATAGAATCATGGCGCTCACAGCAGAGTTACTGACCAGTGGGCTACTGGGCATCGGTAAATCGGTGCAATCATAAGGAGGACGCACTATGGCACGGATCAGTAGGAGACAGTCGCTTGCAGGAGGTGCAGCAGTAGTCGGTGGGTTGCTCGCAGCGGCGTGCGGCGAGCCGACCGTGCGGTACGTTGGCCAGCCGCAAGCCGGGCCAGCCGGGCCGGCCGGGCCAGCCGGCGTGAAGGGTGAGACGGGCGCGCAGGGTGCCCAGGGTGCCCAGGGCGCCGCCGGCAAGGCGGCCGAGGCGCCGATCTTCCTCTTCTACCTGTCGAACCTGCCGGAGACGCATCCCGAGGGAGCAGCGCGGGTTGCCAACCTGGAGGAGTTCAACAAGACCAACGAGCTGAACATCCGCGTGGACTTGGATTCCGGAGGCCGGGCCAGCACGAGACTGGACAAGTACAAGACGATGGCCGCGGGTGGTACGCCGCCGGACGTGGCTTTCCTGAGCTACTTCGACTCGGTCAACATCTTTGCCAGTGGCGCGACGGCCGACTTGGATCAGTTGCTCAAGGCCAACAAGGATTGGGGGCCGCAGCGGGCGGACATCTTCCCGCGGATGCTCGAAAGCAGCATGTGGGGCGGCAAACTGGCCGCCATGCCGGTATACACGAACAACGCTGGCCTGATCTACAACAAGGGGCGTTTGCAGCAGGCCGGAGTGCCGTTCCCGCAGTGGGACGGCAGCGGCCAAGGGCAATACGATTGGGACGGCTTCAAGGAAGACCTGGCCAGAATGCAGCAGCAAGACGGGATTGACTTCGCGTTCTCGTTCCGCTGGACGCGCTGGTTCTGGTTCCTGGGCACGCTGGGCGCTCGTGTCATCACCGACGACGGCCGGAAGATCACCATTGACCGTCCGGAATCGGTGGAGACGATTGACTACCTGCAGAGCATCCTCAAGGGGGGGTTCAGCCCGCCGGACGGCGCCGGGGAGTTGTACCGCGAGGCGAAGAACAATATCGCCTTCGAGCACCAGGGGCCGTTCCGCATCCCGACGATGCGGGCGAACAACGCGCCCGAATTCGGTGTGCTCCATACGCCGGTACACCCCGGCAAGCGGGAGGTGTTCGCGCAGAACGGCGGGCACAATATGGCCGTCTTCAAGGGTCCCGGCACCGAGCCGGAGAAGCAAGAGGCCGCGGCGCTGGTGTGCATGTGGATGAACTCACCGGAGCCGCAGGCGCAGGCGTGCATTCGGGCCACCTCGATCCCGGTGAGCCGGGGCGCGCTGGAGTCTCAGACACTGCAGGACTACATGAAGACCGACGAGCAGATGAAGGGGTTCGTGGAGATGGCGCCCTACGGCTGGCGGTATCCCGGCATTCCTTCCGGCAACCAGATCAATCGCGTCGGGCGCGACATCTCCCCGATCATGAAGGGCGAGATCGGCGTGACGGCCTGGCTGGCCGAAACCCAGGCCACGCTGCAAGCGATGGTGGACAAGGACTGGGCGACCCTCGGCGGGTAGCCAGCAGCGCAGTCGGACAACCACGCCGTGGACGGAAGTCGCAGAGGCCCTCTCCCGTGCGTCAGCACGGGGGAGGGTTGGCGTTTTAAGGAGGGGGCAGAACCGGATCAAGCTGCGCCGTTACCGCAGCCGTTGTCCCTTGGCGGCCATTTGACACGCCCGGCAAGTGAGCAATAGAATGGCTGCACCGTCGGCAGTGCTCGTGGCCGGCGGGATTTTGGGCTTTGGTACGCCGGCGCAACGTCTGCGGCCGACGCCAGGCACGGGATAGACACCCGTAGCCATCTTTAAGGAGGACGCTCTATGGCACGCATCAGTAGGAGACAGTCACTCGCCGGGGGTGCCGCCGTATTTGGCGGTCTGCTGGCAGCGGCGTGCGGTGAGCCGACGGTGCGGTATGTCGGGCAGCCACAGGCCGGGCCGGCCGGCCCAGCCGGCCCGGCTGGCGCGAAGGGTGAGACGGGTGCCCAAGGCGCCACAGGTGCCCAGGGCGCTCAGGGTGCGGCAGCGAAGGAGCCGGTGACCGTCACACTATGGGGCACCTGGTTCGACTGGCGCGGTGAGGGCACGACCGGTGAGCGGATCATCGGCCTGAAGCAACTGTTCGACCAGTGGAACCAGAGCGGCAGCCATGTCTATGCGGAGATCGGCGGGAAGGGCACGCCGGACAAGATCATCACCGCCTATGCGGCCAATCAGGGGCCGGACTTCTACGATCCGAACTACATGGATTCGGGCCTGTTTGGGCAGAATGGCATGCTGATGGATCTGAACGACTTCATCAAGGCGGACAAGGAGTATGCCGACTCGCTGGCGGACTACTTCCCGTTCCTGCTGGAGACGAGCTCCTGGGCGGGGCAGTTCTGGAGTCTGCCCTGGTACACGAACGCCGACCTGCCGTACACCAACGTGGCCCACCTGAAGGAGTCCGGACTGGAGCCGCTGAAGCTGGGGTACACCTGGGACGACCTGGTGGAGTACCTCAAGAAGCTCCAGACCACCCATGGCGTCGGCATGGAGACCAACAAGTGGGCGATGGGGGGTATCACCCACCAAGTGCAGTTCTGGAACCTGTTGCTACAGAACGGCGGTGAGATCTACAACGCCGATGGCACTAAAGCCGTCTTCAACTCACCTGAAGGGGTCGAGGCCGGCCAATACATCCACGACTTGCTCTACAAGCATCAGGTCCACGTGCCACACCGCGACGTGCTCAAAGAGCGCGGGATAGACAACCCGAGCTTCCGTCAGGGCCAGATCAGCATGTTCTACGAGACGAGCGCCCTGCGGATCAAGACCTGGGCCGAAGACATCGGGGGCTTGCAGAACATGTACGTCACGCCGTCACCGACGAAGAAGCAGGCCTTTGCCGGCAACTTCGGGCGGAACTGGCTGATCTTCAAGTCAACGCCGGAGCGCCAGGAGGCGGCCTGGGAGTTGACGCGCTGGCTGACCGCGACGGAGCAGAACGCGCACTACGTGGCGAGTATTGCGTTCCTGCCGGCGCGGAAGTCCATCTTCGAGACGATGAAGTGGAAGGCGCTCCAGGAGCAGGTGCCGCAGTTCCAGACGTTCGTGGACGCCGTGCTGAACTATGGGTACCGGCCCTGGCACCCGAATCTGGGCGCGCACTACCGGGCGGTGGGAGCCGCCATGGGCACAACCTTCAAGACGCCGAACGTGTCCATCAAGGACACGCTCGACGAGGCAGCCAACGCCATCAACGTTGACATCGAGAAGTTCCAAGCCAGCTTCAAGGGCTAAACACTCGGCAGGCACCATCCGCAGCCGCCCCTCGTTGTCCACCGGGCAACGGGGGGCGGCTTTGTTGTTTCTTGGACCTGTGCCACCGGGGAGGGGTGGATTCCCGCGTGCGGAGACCTTTGCATAACTCCCCTGGCCGGTAGGGTCATTTGGAGGTGCGACGCTGATTGCCGGAACAAGGAGGCGTTGCCGGATGCCATGGTGGTCGCAGCCCAGGGGCGGTGGCCACCACGGACGGCGGAAAGAGTCCGACGGACCCTGCTGCCGACTGGACGTACAGTGGTCGGGGAACCCGGATACACTTCCGGTTACAAGGTGCTGCTGGGCAGGGACCGAGGCACGTTGCTGGGGTGGCGGGAATCAATGATCGGATCATGCACCGTGCCACAAGCACCAGCGGACACTGTCACCCTGGCAGCAGCGGCGCAACGAGTTGATTGGGTCCATCCGGGCCCCGGCATCGCTCGTGTGTCGGGCGCTCAGGGCGTATACTCGGCACAAGGGTTGAGGCGCAGAGCGCCCATGCATGGGTAGACGCCGCAGAAAGGAGCTGGTGCTATGACCGAACCGATGATCTACCGTCTTGGTGAGCAGGACATCCCGGAAGCCTGGTACAACATCATCGCCGATCTGCCGGCGCCGCCCCCGCCGGTGCTGCACCCCGGCACGGGGCAGCCCGTCGGACCGGATGATCTGGCCCCCCTGTTCCCGATGGGGCTGATCCTGCAAGAGGTGTCCGGTGACCGCTGGATCGAGATTCCTGAGCCGGTACGCGAAGTCTATCGCCTCTATCGTCCCACGCCGCTCCACCGGGCGCGGCGCTTGGAGCGGGCATTGGATACGCCGGCCCATATTTACTACAAGTACGAGGGCACCAGCCCGGCCGGCTCGCACAAGCTGAACACCGCCATCGCCCAGGCGTATTTCAACAAGGCCGAGGGCATCAAGCGCCTCACCACGGAAACCGGCGCCGGGCAGTGGGGCAGCGCCTTGGCGATGGCCTGTCAGTTCGTCGGCCTGGACTGCACGGTGTACATGGTCAAGGTGTCGTATCAGCAGAAGCCCTACCGGCGCTCGATGATGCAGGTATTCGGGGCTGAGGTCATCCCCAGCCCCAGCGACCAGACTAACGGCGGTCGTCAAGTGTTGGCGCAGACCCCGGACTCGCCGGGGTCGTTGGGCATTGCCATCTCGGAGGCGGTGGAGGACGCCGCAACCCACGACGATGCCCACTACTCCCTCGGCTCGGTGCTCAATCACGTGCTACTGCACCAGACCGTCATCGGCTTGGAAGCCCGGCGCCAAATGGAGCTGGCCGGAGAAGAACCGGACGAGGTGATCGGCTGCGTCGGTGGGGGCAGCAACTTCAGCGGTCTGGCCTTTCCGTTCGTGCAGGACAAGCTCACCGCGGGCAAGCAGACCCGCATCCTGGCGGTCGAGCCGGCCGCGTGTCCCACCCTGACCCGCGGCTCCTACGCCTACGACTTCGGTGATACCGTCGGCCTGACCCCGCTGGTCAAGATGTACACCTTGGGTCACACGTTTGTGCCGCCCGGCATCCACGCCGGCGGCCTGCGCTATCACGGCGACGCGCCGCTGCTCTGCCAGCTCGTCGAGAGTGGTTTGGTCGAGGCGGTGGCCTACCCGCAGAACCCCGTCTTTGCCGCCGCCGTGCAGTTCGCGCAGACCGAAGGGATTATCCCGGCGCCGGAGTCCGCTCACGCCGTCAAGGCGGCGATAGACTCGGCGCTGCAAGCGAAAGCGGAAGGCCGCTCGCGGGCCATTCTCTTCGGCTTGTCCGGGCATGGACACTTCGACATGGGCGCATTCGACGCCTACCTCGGCGGCGACTTGGAGGACTACGAATACCCGGCGGAGAAGGTCCAGGCCGCCCTCACCGAGCTACCGCAGGTGGCGGGCTAGGGCGGATACCGGCCCCCCTATGGTCCCCCCGCTGCGGCGGGGGGACGGATCGTTCCCTCCCCTGTCGCAACGGGTGAGGGTGAGGGTGGGGGCATCCTCGACCGGCCGAAAGCACACGATCACATGGAACCGCCCCGTGTTCTGTGGTCAACGGCCGAGCGGGAGCTACGGGCGTATATTGACGCCCTCGGCAGCTTTTCGCGCAACGCTCGGCTCTACCTCTGGGTGGCCTTTCTCGGCGGCTTCACCGTCGGCGTCACGCGGATCATCTTCAATCTCTACATCCAGGCGCTTGGCTTCGACGCCGCGTTCCTAGGCCAGCTGCTCGCCGTCACGACGGCCGCCGCCGGGCTGACCGCCCTGCCCGCCGGCCTGCTCACCGACCGCTGGGGTACCAAGCGGTCGCTCGTCTGGGGCAGCGTGGGCGTGGGCTGCGGTGCTTTCGGCCAGATGGTGCTTACCACGCCATTCCTGCTGCTCGTCAGCGGTGCCCTGGCCGGGGCCGGCGGCGCCATTGCCCTGGCCGCCCAGGCGCCGTTCTTGGCGCACAGTAGCTCCCGGCGCGAGCGCACCTACCTCTTCAGCACGATGGCGGCGCTCTTCCTGGTCAGCACCATCGTCGGCAATCTGCTCGGCGGCCACGTCCCGCAATGGCTGCAAGATTCGCGGCTGGCGCTCTCGGAGGTGTGGTCCTACCGCGCCACGCTGCTGGCCGCCGGCGCCGCCTCGGCCTTCACGCTGCCCGTCCTGTTGCTGCTGCGCGAAACCTATCAACCGCCGGAGACCCGGCGCTGGACCCTGACGCGCCGCAGTTCGACGGCGCTGGTCAAGCTCATCACCACCGACGGGCTGATCCGCTTGGGTGCCGGGTTGTCAATTCCCTTCCTGAACGTCTTTTTCGTGCAGGAGCTGGGTACCTCCGCCGCCTTCTACGGCACAATGAGCGCCGTGTCGCTAGGACTGCGCGTGGTGGCGACGCTGGGCGCCCCCGTCCTGGCAACGCGGCTCGGCCCGGTCCTAAGCATTGCCTTGACCCAGCTCGCCTCCGTGCCGCTGTTACTCCTGATCGGCTTTCCACCGGCACTGGGCTTCGCCGCTGCGGCTTACGTGATGCGTAACTCGCTGATGAACATGGCCTTTCCGGTGCGCGATAGCTTTGCCATGACAATCGTGGACCAATCGAGCCGCGCTACGGTGACGGCGGCGCTCTTGGTGACCAACAACCTCATGGCGGCTCTGAGCACCTATATCGGCGGCCAGCTCATTAGCGCCTTCGGCTACCACCCCGGCTTCCTCGGGACGGCGCTGCTCTACGTGCTTGCGGCGAGCGCGTTCGCGCTACTCTTCCGCGGCCAGGCCGCGCAGCCCGCGCCGGAGAGATGACGCAGGCCCCCCTATGGTCCCCCCGCTGCGGCGGGGGGACGACATGTCCCTCCCCCGTCGCAACGGGGAGGGTTAGAGTGGGGGCCTGATGTTAGGTGCGGTGCGCGACTCGTAACCCTCGTCCGCCGGCAGGTCCGGCTGACTGGCGGCGGCCTTGGCCAGCTTGTCACAGCGCTCGTTCTCCGGGTCGTTGGCGTGACCCTTCACCCAGCGGAACGTGACCTCGTGCTCCGCGCAGAGCGTCAGCAACCGCGCCCACAGATCGGGGTTCTCGGCACGCTCTCGCTTGTTGCGCTTCCAGCCGTTCGCCCGCCACTTCGCGGCCCAGCCTTGCTCCACGGCATCCACCACGTACTTCGAGTCGCTCAACAGTGTCACCCGGCAGGGCTGCTTCAGCGCCTCCAGCCCCTCTATCGCGGCCAGTAGCTCCATGCGGTTGTTCGTGGTCCGCCGATAGCCACCGGATAGCTCTTTCCGGCGGTTGCCATGGATGAGCACGATCCCGTAGCCGCCAGGGCCAGGATTGTCGAAACAGGCCCCGTCGGTGTAGATCACGACGTACTTGGTCGGAGTCATATTCACTCGCTAAGGGTGTCGTCGTCGCCGGCCGAGCAGCCCGGCCAGCGCGATAGCCGTGCCGAGCACGCCCCACGCGATGCCGCTCACGGTCCGGCCGGTGGTGTAGCCCGGTGGATCATAGCTGAAGACGACCTCATGCCGGCCGGCCGGCACGGCCACCGCCCGCACGAGATAGTTCGCACGCAGTACGGGCACGGGCGTGCCGTCGAGCTTCGCCGTCCAGCCGGGAAACCAGGCGTCGGCCAGCACCAGCCAGGCATCCGTTGCCGCCTCGACCACAATCGCTATCCGCTGCGGCCGGTCGCTCGTCAGCCGCGCCAAGCTAGGAGTGCTTTGATTGTTGGCTGGCAGGAAGCGTGTTCCCTCTCCTGGAGCTTGCTCCGGGGGAGGGCTAGGGAGGGGGCCAGACGTCACCCCTTCCACCACCACGGTTCGGCGCGGGTTGAAACTCGGCGCGGCGACCACTTCCCAGGCAGCCTCCGCCGAGCCGACGGTACGCGCGGCCGGAACGAGGTAAGCTCGTGGCTGCGCGCGGCTATTGACCCACACCGCCATCGAGCCAACATTCGGGCCGCTATCTAGGGGGCGCCAGCGGTGCATGTCCAGGTGCGGCTGCTTCAGCGCGTCGCGGGAGAGCACCAGATACCGGACGGCCAGCGCCTCCAGTAGCCCTTGTGGCAGTTGCTCCGGTGCAAACTGAGGCTGCGGGAGCCGTACCGGCACCGCCCGCTCCGAGTGTATCGCGGTCGAGAGCACCGCCTGGCGCACCGACAGCAAGTTTTCGTACCCAGCGAGTTGTGGCACGCGCGCGGCCAGCCCCCAGTTCGGCGTCAGCCCGGCCCGCTGCAACGCAAACGTAGCGGCCGGCGCATTGCCCTGCGCCGCGAGCATAGCCAGGTGCAGCTCATACGCCGCGGCCCGCAGCTTCCAGCTCACCACGCGAGCAGTCCCCTCGCGCAGGCCGGGCAGCGCGGCAACCTGCGCCAGCTCATCAGCGCCGGCACTGGACGGGACCGTGGGAAAACGTGACCACATGAACAGCAGCAGCGGCACGATGACAATGGTAAGCGCAACGGCTGAATGCCCTCGCCGCGAACGTAACCGCCCCGCCCGGAACCACCACGCGGCCAGCACGAGACTTACCAGCGGCCCCAACACTGCCAGTTGGCGGGGGTCGAGGGCGCGTTGTGCTCCGGTCAGATAGGCAGCAAACGTGGTCGCATAACGCTCGGCGCTGAAGGTGCGGGTCGGATCGTCGGCCAGGCGTTGGGCGAGCGGCTGTCCGACCTGCTCCAGCAAGAGATCACGTCCGAATACGAGCGCGCCGGTGCCGACGAGATGCCCGACCACGATCAGGACCACCGCCAGCAGGGCCAGCCGCGGCCACCAGCCGCGGCCGCGGGAAGGCGCCTCGCGCTGCGCCCCGTCGGACGCACGCCACGCCTCGTAGCCGCCGGCGGCGAGCAACGCGGCGGCGAACACCCAGAGGATGAGCCAGCGCGTCGGATCGCGGAAGAGTGCAAAGCCGGGCACCTTGAGCAGCAGCGGGTAGAGCGGGGTAAAGCTGCCCCAAGCGAGGACGAGGCCAACGCCGCCGAATACCAGCAATAGGACCGTCCGGCCAGGAAAACCGGTCTCTCGCCGGCGCCACACCGCATAGCCGGCGAGTACCAGCGGCACAAGGCCGACGTAGGCAACCCACGCCGGCGAGAGCACCGGCAGTACCTCCAGCCCCGGCAGCACCAGCCCCGCCGCCAGCGCCCACGGCGGAGCAGAGCCGACCGCCGCCGCTGCGACCTCCAACCCCTGCCCACGCGGCGAGAGCGCGGCCACTTCGAGCGTCGGCACGATACGGATCGCTGCCAACGGCAGAGCCGCCAGCCCCGCCGCCAGCAAGGCCACCGGCGCTATCCAGATGCGCCACACCGCCACTCGTGGCTGGTGGCTGGTGGCCGCTGACCGCTGGCCGCTGACCACTGACCACTGGAATGCGGCCGCCGTGACTATGGCGTAGGCGCCGGCGCCAACGCACACCAGCGCGACTAGCTGTGGATGCCCGGAGAGCGTGATGAGACCGACGGCGGCGGCAGCGAGCAGGCCGCGCAATAGGAGCGGCTGCCAAGCGACTCGGTCCGCGTTTCCGGCGGCGCCGCGTAGCCCATCTGCGCACCAGCAGAGGAACGGCAGTGCCCAGAACACCGTCCCGAAATTCAGGAGCGCGGCGCCGCCGGCCACCGTCCCACTCAGTTGGTAGACGCCACCGGCGATCCCGGCAGCGGCCGGCGACCGGCCCCACGACCGCGCCAACCCGTAGGTCGCAATGCCCGCTGCCGCCGCGTGTAATGCGACGGACAGCCAATAGCCGCGCGGCCCGGGTGCAACGAGCAGTGCCAACCAAGTGGGTGGGTAGAACCAGCCGTACTCGGTAAAGGCCAGCGGAAAGCCGGTCAGCAGGTGCGGCGTCCACAGCCACAACTCGCCGGCCCGCAGCCCCTCTGCCAGCCACAGGTGGGCCGGCAGATAGGCCAGAAACACGTCGGCATTGACCGAGAGTCGGTCGAAGAGCAGCATCGGCGCGTAGGTGAGGACGGCCAGCCCGACAAAGCCGCCGGCCGCCAACACACCCGGTCGCATCGGGATGGCACTACTCACAGTACGTACTCGATCTGCGCTTCGAACGGAGCGGCGAGCATCCGCCGCGGGAAGTCGAAGCGGCGCACGTTGCCGTGCATCGCTGGCCGGGCGTCTGCCAGCGCGGCCGGCTCGGTGTGCAGCCCCCGCGCCGCTGCCGGCACCGCATAGAGCAGGCGGCGCAGCGGCACCTCTACCGAGATCACCTCCCGCACCAGCACGGCGCCGTTCTCGACGGAGACTTGGCGCCGCACGATCACGCCCGCGAGCGGCTCGCCGTCGCGCCGTGCCGGTTGGACCGTGCCTTGCATCCCGGCCGGCAGCAACGTCGGCGCGGCGTCGAGTGCCCAATGGGTTGCATAGACCTCACCCCAAGCGTGCCACAGCGGGCGTAGCCAGCCGCGCCGGAGCGTGCGGAGCGCCGCGCGGAATGCTCTCTGTCGCCAGCGGATGCGGACAACGAAGAGCCATTGGCGCAGCTCCCGGCCGGGACGACTGGCGGCCAGGAACGCTTGCACGGCCGCCCGCCTCCGTCGTCGTCGGGGCCAGCACGTCAGATTGCCAGGGCTGATCGGTGCCTCCCGTGCCGGCGCAATCATGTCCTGCCAGCCGCCGGACTCCCGACCGACGTAGAGCAAGCTCCCACCGCCGACGCCACCGCCATACAGCACGTTGGCCGGCCGCTTGCGCGTCCGCAGCAGCGCCACCGTCTCAGCCGTCTGAAGACGCACTAGCCCAGCCTCCGCAAACAGACGCACCCGCGGCGCCCCCCCTTCCCTGAAGGGAAGGGGCCGGGGGTTAGGTCCCATATCCCCGTCAGAGCCGGGCGGCGCTAGGATCAGCGCCGCCAGCCACGCGGCATCGGCAGCGTGGAAGTCCGGGCAGATGAAATCGTCGCGGCCGGCCGGCTCCCGACAGGCCAGCACCATATCCGCTAGGTGCTGCCGCCAGACGGTATACGCCTGCTCCGCCAGCGTGCCTAATGAGCTATCCGCAAACTGCGCCGCCCCGTGCAGCAGCGCGTGTATGTCCAGCGGGTGACTCCCAACTTCATACGGGCCGGCCCAGAACCAGCGCTTGCCCTCCAGCGCCGCACATTTCGTCCCCGCCGGCGTATACGTCGCTGCCAGGAAATCCAGGCCGCGGCGGAGGGCCGCCAGCGTTGGCTCGCGGACCGTGCCCGCGTCCTCACTGAGCATCGCCAGGGCGTGCCACAGATAGGTCAGCACCCGCGCCTGGTAGTAGACCGAAACGTCCGCTGTGCCGGGGTGGAGACCGAAACGGTCCGGCTCCGGGTGATAGGGAAATGATCCATCGGCGTGCTGCTCCGCGAGGGACCGCTCGATACTCGTGCGGACGGCTGCAAACCAGGTCGGCTCGCCCAGCGCACGCGCCGCGGTCGCCAGGCCCATTGCCCCCCACATCCGCTGATTGGTGACCTCTTTCGTCACCACCGCGTCGGTGAGGTAAGTGGTCGCGTTGCGGCGCAGTGCCTCCGTCACCTGCTCCCGCAGCGCGGCGTCGAGCCTGTCACCGGCATAGAGCAGCAGAGTGCCCAGGCAACGGGCACACTCGCCGCTGTCAATGACGTTGTTGGAGCAGTTATAGGGGTCCAGACGCCCCGGAGCGAAAATCCAGGCGCCGTGCTCCGGGTCACGTACCAGGCGCGCGACCACGCGCCGCGCACGCCGCTGTGCCCGCTCCCAATAGCGGTCCTGGCCGGTGACACGCCGGAGCGCCAGGTCAATGACTATGGAGGTGGCGGTACGTGCCGTGTGCTCGACCCCGTGGACGGCACAGCGCGTCTCGCCACTGGGCGCCGTCTGCCGCGCCCAGTAGTCGGAGACACACGCGAGCGCCGCCAACCAGTGGCGAGTGATGAGTGGTGAGTGATGAGTTTCCAACCGGCTCATTCCACTCGTCACTCGCCACTGTTCTACGCGGTCACTTGCGATACACGGCCAATTGGAGCTTGCTCCACGGTTCGAGCAGCCGATGTAACGGCCGAGTGAGAGTGTAGAGCGCCTGTACCGGATACTGCGCGTAGGCAAGCGGCGGCCGCAGCGCCCGGACCCGGTGCCGGGCTTCATCCTCCGGCGGCAGCGGGAAGTGGCTGGCACCGCGTTCGCGGCGGAAGCCCACGTTGGCCAGCCCCCGCACCACGTCACGCGGCCCTAACGGCACAAACGGACCGAGCGACGGATCGGTCCCCAGGACGTATTGCACGTCGCGCCGGCCCAGAAGCCAGCGGATCGGCTGCATCAACGCGAAGTACGAGCGCCGACTGATGTGCGCGAGGATCAAGGCCCCCTCCGGACGCAGCACGCGATGGGCCTCGGTGAGCAGCCGCAGCCGCTCCGGCGGGGGCAGGTTTTCGAGGCGGAAGATGCAGGTCGCCACGTCCACACTGGCGTCCGGCAGGTCAATTTGTCCGTCGTAGTGGTGGTACTGGGCCGGACGCGGCAACCGCCGCTGTGCAAATTGGGCGGTCTGCTCGGTCAGCTCGATGAAGTGAATGTCGGCGTCCGGTACTGCCGGCATCAGCTGCTCCAGGTACAGGCCGGTACACGGCAGCAGATCGAGCCACACGCCCGGCTTCTCTTGCAGTAATGCATCCTGTCCGAACCGGGTCACAACCTCGAACTCGGAGCGGATCGGCTTATTGTATTTCGGTCCGGCGCGAATGCGGGCTTGCTGATAGTCGGCCACCTGCGCCAGGGTCCAGTCGCGCGGATTGGGTGACGATGGCAGGCGCGGGCGGGGATGGTACCGCTCCCAGTGCGTCATATGCGAGGGATCGCGCCGCGCCGGTGCCCCCGGCTGCTCGGCCGGATACCCGAACAGCACCGTAGCCAGCACTTCCACGTCGTCGGGCAGGCGCAGGACCGCGTGCAGCTTGGTGCGGTCGTGGATGGTCGCCTGCCAAAAGCCGCCGAGACCGAGCGAATGGCCCTGGAGCAGCATGTTCATGATGGACGCCGACGCGCCCTGGATATGGGCAAAGCTGCCCTCGGAGAACCGGGTGTTGTAGCAGACGAAGATCAGCACCGGCGCCTGATTGGCGAATGGCACGGCATCTTCGAGTTGTTGCCGCGTTTCTTCATTGGTAACAACCACGAAGTCCCACAGTTGCATATTGCACGCGGACGGCGCCCAGAGGGCCGCTTCCAGCAGTTCGTTGATGAGTGCTTCCGGCACCGGCTGGTCCGGCAGCCAACTCCGAATCGTGCGTCGCGTGCGGATGGCCTCGCCGACGCCCATGGGCGGCCCGTTCGCCCCCGCAGCGGTCTCCGGTACTACAGGTGTGACAGTAGTGCTCATCGCGGCAACCCTTCTTTCGCCTGGAACGACCGCCGGTCGGCTCCATCATAGCATGGCGCATCCACCTCAACCTCCGGCCCCCTCCCTAACCCTCCCCCGGAGCAAGCTCCAGGGGAGGGGATGCACCTCCCCGCGTCCCCCTGCTGCAGCGGGGGGGCCATAGGGGGCCAGAGACGAACAGGCGCAGCGACCGCTTGCGGGCCGCGGCGTGCTACGTTTCTGTTTCTAACGCTGGTGGTCGCGCGGTGATAGCCTCCAGCGCGCGCACGGCCACCGTGTCGCCGCGGCGGTCGAAGACCTCGCGGTAGAGCTCCAGATGCAGCTCGGCGACCCGCTGCCAGCCGTGCCATCGCTCCACCCACGCCCGTGATTGCGCGCCGACGGCCGCGCATCGCTCGGCGCTCCCGGCGAGCGCCACCAACCGGCCATAGATCTCCGGCGTGGTGAGCGCGGACTGAATAGGTGGGTTCTCCTCCAAGCACCACTCGTGGACCTGTGGGTTGAAGTACATGATGACGGGCCGGGCGCAGGCCATGGCCTCCACCGTCACCGTGCCGAAGCTCCCGACGGCCTCGTGGAACTGATCGAGCACAATGTCGGCGGCGCGGTAGTATTCCAGCAGACGCATTTTATGCATCGGGTGGCGCCACACCACCCTCCCCTCGATGCCAAGCTCCCGACAAAGCTGCTTACTGGCCCGCACGTCAGTACCCCACTCGGTGAGCACCAGGGCGGCTGCGGGCAATCCCGCCGGCTCGGCCTCGCGCACGTAGCGGCCAAAGGCGCGGATCGCGCGGTCACTCCGCTTGCTGTCCGACCCATTGTTCCACTCGTGGCGACTGGGGCAGAAAAAGATCAGCGGGACCCGGAGTTCGCGGCGCAGTTCGTCAGCGAGAGGTGTCTCGCCGGGGCAGTATTTCGTCTCGTCCACCGGATGCGGAATGAAGCGATAGTGCCGCAGCCCCAGACGCTTCGCGGAGCCGAGCACGTCCGGGTTGGTGATAATACAAGCCTCGGCGAGCCGGTAGCCGAACGCCAGCAGCCTGCCCTGTAGCGTGTCCTCGAACGGCAGCGTCCGCATGGTCCCATGCTCGAAGGCAATGTAAGGACGGTCCGGCGGCAGCAACCCGGCCTTGGTCACTTCCAGCCCATAGAGCACGGTGAGGTCGTAGTCCTGGGACAGCGGCCGGAACGAGCGCCAGCAGGTCAGACGGGAGTAGCTCCTCGGCCGTAGCTTCCATCCGGCTTGCGCCAAGTGCGAGTCGCCCGCCACGGCCCGCATATCGGCACGAATGGCCCGCAGACGGTCGTTCATGGCGATGCCAAAGCGCAGACGCATCCCGGACGAATTGTCTACGGCACCACGCACCAGCCTGAGGTACATGTACTCCAAGCGCTCGCGTGGTGTCAGTTGGCCCTGCCGCGCTAAGGCTGCATACCGCTGCCCGGCGGCATGGGCGAAACGCCGCAGCCGCCGCATCAGCGTGGGCCCAAGGCCTGCTGGCTCCCCGGTAGCTGGCGCGGCGGTCCACACCCGCCCAGTATCAAGATACTGGCCATGCATCCCGGCCTCGCGCTGGGCTTCACCATAGCCGGTGTAGCCGTATGGATCAGGACGACCACTCAAATAGCGCGTCCAATGGGGACGCGCGTAGCCATTGGTGAACTGCAGAGTCGGCCAATCCGGGGGATTATACAGATCAAGCTGCTCTCCAAAGTCGGCGTCCTCCCATTCGGGATGACCAAAGACGAACTCGAAAGGGTAGTTGTAGGAGTCTGCCGCAAGACCGAGACGACGCTGAAACTTGGCGTTGCTATACGCATTATTGGCGATGTTGCCGACGTGGGCGATACGCGGCGCACTGGTCATGAGCATCCTTCTTCCGCAGGCGATTTTGTGCCGCGCATGTGGACCGTGCCGCCACACTCGCCCTTGACCCACACCACTTTCGGATCGGTATGGCGCACCGGATGAGTGAGCGTGATGTCTACAAAGCCGGCGTCGCTAAACCACTCTCGGACCTCGCGCCAGGTGTGAACGTGGTTCCAGCGCGGAGAGTAAGCATCGTAGGCATCGAATTGCATCGTTGCGAGGTCGTACTGCTCGGTAGCCTTCGTTCCGTTGTAGACCTTGAGCCAGGGGTGGAGACAGACTGCGAGCCACTTGTTCTTGATAATGAGATACTTGCACAGGTGGTACCGCTGCTCGTCAGGAAACTGACGGAGCACCAGCCGCAGTGCATCCGTCAACAGATGCCTGGCGCGGTTGGTCCATTCGTAGACCATGATATACAACACGCCACCCGGCCGCACTAGCGGCACCAGCCGCTCGAAGCTGCGCCGTGTGTTTGGCGTGTGATGCAGCACCCCCCAAGCCATGACGAGATCGAATGACTCCGCTGGCAACGGCAAGCTCCCGACACTGGCCTGGACGACGTGCCCCGCAGCGTATGGCTCCAGTATCTGACGGGTAGCGCGACACCCGGCCGCCGTGAGATCGAGTGCCGTTACGTGGGCACCTAGCTCGGCGAGCGCGTAGCTCCACCGCCCGGTGCCACAGCCGACGTCAAGGGCAGCTTTGCCGGAAAACCATGTCGCCGGGAGCTGCACATCGTTCAGGAACTGGGTGACGAGGTCCGGGTGAATGTCGAGCAGCCGCGAATCACGGGCGCGCCGGTGCTCATAGTCGAACACGCGCTGCACATGGCGCTCACCGGTAGTCAGCGTAGACATGGAACCAATCGTTAGCACGGAGGGCCGGGGATGAGTTCGACTCGCCGGTGGCTCCCGCCGCCAGCAACTCAATGCTATACCGCGCAGCCATGACTTAGCAATACCTAGGAGAACACCCGGACGAGCGCTTGCTGCTTGTCCGCCTGGCCGGCGTTACTCCGGAAAGACCAGGCGTGATGGGCCATCCCGGAAAGCGAGTTGCACTTGCGGTGCGTCTGCCCGAGGCTTGCGTTGGCCTGAGCCGTGGCCCACCGGCTCTTGGTCGGCAGCGCACATGATGCGCTGGCACTTCACCAACTCAGGGGTGTGGTGGCGCTGAACTTGCGGCCATCGTGCCCCGCATGTGGACCGCGCCACCACACTCGCCATTGATCCGCACCTCGTCTGGGTTGGTATAGCGCACCGGGCTGGTGAGAGTGACCTCCAAAAAGCCGGCATCGGTAAACCACTCCTGGACCTCGCGCCAAGTGTGGACATGGTTCCAGCGAGGGGAGTAAGCGTCGTAGGCGTCGAATTGCATCGCTGCGAGGTCATAATGAGCAGAGACCTGGCTCCCGTTGTAGACCTTGAGCCAGCGCTGGAGACGGCCAGCGCGCGACGCGTTCTCGATAATGAGGTGCTTGCACACGCGGTAGCGCTGCTCGTCAGGGAGCTGACGGAGTACTAGCCGCAACGCTTCCGTCAACAGGTGCTTGGTACGGTTAGTCCGTTCGTAGACCATGATGTACAGCACACCGCCCGGTCGCACCAGCGGTATCAGCCGCTCGAAGCTGCGCCGCGTATTCGGCGTATGATGCAAGACCCCCCAAGCCATGACGAAATCGAATGACTCCGGTGGCAACGGCAAACTCCCGACGCTGGCCTGGACGACGTGTCCCGCAGCATATGGCTCCAGCACTCGACGGGTAGCGCGACACCCGGCCGCCGTGAGGTCAAGCGCTGTCACGTGGGCGCCGAGTTCGGCAAGCGCATAGCTCCACCGTCCGGTGCCGCAGCCGACGTCAAGGGCAGCTTTGCCGGAAAACCATGTCGCTGGTAACTGCACATCGTCAATAAACTGAGTGACCAGGCGCGGCTCAATGTCGAGGCGACGCGATTCACGGGCGCGGCGGTGCTCGTAGTCAAACACGCGCTGCACGTGACGCTCACCGCTCGTTAGCGTAGACATGGGATTGATCTGCCCCCCTATGGCCCCCCCGCTGCGGCGGGGGGACGGTCGTTCCCGCCCCTGTCGCAACCGGGCGACGACATGTTCCCTCCCCCGTTGCGACGGGGGAGGGCGAGGGTGGGGGCCTACTAGCCGCCCGCCTGCCACTCAATGCTATACTGCGCTGCCATGGCCTGGCAATACCTGGGAGAACGCCCGGACGAGCGCCCGCTGCTCGTGCGCTTGATTGGCGTTGCCCGGCACCTCCAGGCGTGGCGGGCCATCGCAGAACGGGAGTTGCGCCTACGATATGTCGGCTCGACGCTCGGCTTGGCTTGGGCAGTGGTCCACCCGCTGCTATTCGTCGCCGCGTACACCTTTATCTTTGCTTTTGTCTTCCGGGCACGCCTCGCGCCCGATGCGCCCCGCGATCAATATGCACTGTACGTTGTTCTGGGACTCCTGCCCTGGGTAGCGGTGACGGATGTCGCCACGCGCGCGACCGAGGCGATGGCGAGCCACCGGTCACTTGTGAAGTACGTGCGCTTTCCACTTGAAGTTGTCCCGCTGTATTCGCTGGCGGCCAGCCTGATCTCGCTGCTCATCGGGCTGCTCGTGCTCCTGCCGGTGCTCGTGTGGCGCCAAGGTGGGTTGCCGTGGGGCGCTGTCGGACTGCCGCTGATCTTGCTGGCACAAATTGCCTTCACCGTCGGGTTAGCGTGGCTGCTGGGAGCCGTCGGAGCTTTTCTTCGCGACATCAAAGAGCTGGTTCAGATTACGTTCATGGTGGGGATGTTCCTCACTCCCATCTTCTATGTCGAATCCGTGCTGCCGGACCTGCTCCGCCCCATCATCTGGCTAAACCCGCTCGCGCACCTCGCCGCGCTCTACCGCGGCGCGCTGCTGACCGGGATGCCGTTCGGTGCCCTCTCTGCCGCGGCCTTTGGACTGGCGGCGCTCGTCCTCTTGGTCGGAGGGTTTGCGGTCTTTGACCGCGCGCGACGGCTGCTCACGGACATTCTATAGTGGCGAATGGCTGTTCCAGTGACAACGGATCATGCAAGCGACAGGGGCACTGGCCCCCCTATGGTCCCCCCGCTGCGGCGGGGGGACGGTGCTGCTGGCACTGCTGTGGTGGGAGCGACGTGTTCCCTCCCCCGTCGCAACGGGGGAGGGCCAGGGTGGGGGCCACAATGACCCGTTCCCCAACACCAGCCGACCGACAAGTGATGATCTCGGTCCGGCAGGCGAGCAAGGCCTACAAGGTCTATGCGCGGCAGGAGGACCGTCTGTGGGAGTTGGTGCGGCGGCGGCCGCTGCACCAGCAGCGCTGGGCTGTGTGCGACGTCACCTTTGACATCCACGCTGGCGAAGTCATCGGTATCATCGGCCGGAACGGCGCGGGGAAAACGACCCTCCTGCGCCTCATCTCCGGCGTAGCTCCGCTCGACGCCGGCACGATCCAGGTTAACGCCTCGCTCCAGACTATTCTGGAGCTGGGCACAGGCTTCCACCCGGAGTTCACCGGCCGCGAGAACGTCTATCTGGGGGGCGCGCTGCTGGGCCTCAGCCGGGGTGACATTGATGCGCGCTTTGACGAGATCGCTGCGTTTGCAGAATTGGGCGACTACCTGGAGTTCCCGTTCAAGACCTACTCGCTGGGGATGCAAGCACGCCTGACATTCTCACTGGCAATCTCGGTCGAGGCCGATATTCTGATCATTGACGAGGCGCTCTCGGCCGGTGATAGCTATTTCCTGGCCAAATGCTTCGACCGCATTCGCGCCATCTGCGAGAGCGGCAAGACGGTCCTATTCGTGTCGCACAATCTCTCGCTCATTCAGCGTCTCTGCACCCGTGTCCTGTGGCTGGATGGTGGAAGGCTCATTGCCAATGGTGCTCCGGTCGAGGTTTGCTCGCAGTACGAGGCCTCGGTGCGCCGACAGGAAGCCGAGCGGCTGGCGCATGTGGCCGCTCGGTCGGCCCAAGCCGTTGCGGCGCAGGGCGGCTTAGACCAAGCACCACAAGGCACCGTGCCGCTGCCGGATCAACTCGACGACAGCCGCCGCTATGGTACCCAAGAAGTACGGATCGAGCGCGTCGAAATCATCGGATCGGCCGGCCGGCCAACCGATACCCTGACTAGCAGTGAACCGGCCGCCATTCGACTGTACTATGCGAGCCAGGCTTCCTACGACGATCTGGTGGCGGTCGTCACCGTCACGCGCGAGGACGGCTTGATAGTCTGTAGCGTGACGAGCGACGAACAAGGCTTGCCCGCTCTGAACTTGAGGGGACAGGGCTGTCTGGAGGTGACACTCGATCCGGTGTTGCTTGGGCCCGGCGAGTACTACCTATCGCCGCATATCTACCGTGACCACTCGCTCCCACTCCGCGCCGACCCAGTGGCTGATCGCGACCGGGCAAACGCGGCCTGGCGCCGCTCCTTGCTCAACCCATTGCTGCGCGACGACATCATGGACTACCATGACCGTCTGTATCGTGTGCGGGTCGTGCGGCGCGGCCGGGACTATGACGTAGCCATGGAGCAGCCGGCGCACTGGCGACACCTCCCCTGGGACGGATCGCCGCCCGCTGGCAGCGGCGAAGCGTGATGGGTGTGGGGTGGTCTGGCCCCCACCCTAACCCTCCCCCGTTGCGACGGGGGAGGGAATGACCAGCCCCCCGTCGGGACGGGGGACCATAGGGGGGCCGGGCATGACCGTCCCCCCGCCGCAGCGGGGGGACCATAGGGGGGGCCAGTCGCGCAATCGGTTGCCGACAGGATACGCTATAGGTGCTATGACTGCGAAATCCGGCGTACCACAGGTCGCCGTCGTCGGCTCCGGCTATTGGGGGCCTAATCTCACCCGCAACTTCGCCGAGCTACCCGGCCGCCCCTTGGCCGCGGTGTGCGATCTGCAAGCGGACCGTGTGCAGGCCATGCAGCAGCGGTATCCGTGGATTCAACCATTCACGTCTCTCGCTGCGCTCCTAGCCGCTCCCGGCATTGACGCGGTAGCTATCGCCACCCCGGCGGAGACGCACCACGCCCTGGCACGGCAAGCACTGTTGGCCGGCAAGCACGTGCTGGTGGAAAAGCCGCTGGCGACCTCGCCGAACGAGTGTGCCGAGTTGGTGGAGCTGGCCCATCGGCAGGGATTGACCCTGATGGTCGGGCACACGTTTCTGTATAACCCCGGTCTGCGCTATATTCGCAACTTGATCACGACCGGTGAATTGGGCGACGTACTCTACGTCACCTCGCGGCGCCTGAACCTGGGTCAGGTGCGTCAGGATGTCAACGTTGTGTGGAACCTAGCCCCCCACGACATCGCCATCATTCTCCACCTGCTCGGGCAGCGGCCCACGCGCGTGATCGCGCAAGGTCTGCACCTGCTCCGCAGCACCATCGCGGACGTAGCCTTCTTGCACTTCGAGTTCGCGGCTGGACCGGGGGCCGCTGGCCCGCCAGCAGCGCAGGTCCACGTCAGTTGGCTCGACCCGCGCAAGGTGCGCGAAGTCGTCGTGGTTGGCACCCGCAAGATGGTGGTGTTCGACGACGTGAACCTCGATCAGCAAGTCCAGGTCTACGACAAAGGTGTCGAGTGGGTCGGGCCGGACGGGAACGGCCGCCCGGCCGGCCGCTGGGATCAGTTCGAGAGCTATGGCGAGTATCAACTATTGATGCGTAGCGGCGATCTTGTGGTGCCGCGAATCCGGCAGGCCGAGCCGCTGCGGGAGGAAACGGCGCACTTCCTTGAGTGCATTCGCCAGGGGTCCCAACCGTTGAGCGACGGCATCAATGGCTGGGAGGTCGTCAAGGTGCTGGCAGCGGCTTCCGCCAGCATGGCCGCCGGGGGCGCCGCCAGCACGCTCGACTGGAGCGACGAGCCGACGTCAGTGGTGAGTGGCTAGTGGCGAGTGGCGAGTTTGGGACTGAGAAGGATCATCACGTGGCTACCCCCCCGCAGACGACGTTCCGGCTGTATCCGGCCGTATCCTTGGGCGCCGATTCCACCATTGGCGATTTCGTCATCATCGGAGAGCCACCGCAAGGCGCCGCCCCGGGGACGCTCGCCACGTATATCGGACCGGCAGCCACGATCCGGTCCCACACCGTCATCTACGCCGGCAACACCATTGGCAGTGGCTTTCAGACCGGCCACGGCGCGCTCCTCCGCGAGAGCAATATCATCGGCGATGCCGTCTCCGTCGGCAGCCATAGCGTCATCGAGCATCACGTGGTCATCGAAGATCAGGTCCGTATCCACTCGCAAGCCTTCGTACCGGAATACACCATCCTCAAGGCCGGCTGTTGGATTGGTCCGCGCGTGGTGTTGACGAACGCTCCCCATCCGCGCTGCCCGGAGATATCCCGCTGCATCAAAGGGCCAACCATCGAGCCAGGGGCGAAGATCGGCGCCAACGCGACCGTACTGCCGGCAATCACGATTGGACGCAACGCGGTCGTCGGCGCCGGCGCGGTGGTCACGCGCGACGTGCCGCCGGAGACGGTCGTGGTCGGCAATCCCGCCCGCGTCGTCAAGGGCATCAGCGCCTTGACCTGCCCCTACGACTTCATCGCCGGCCCCTATGCACACTTGGCTGACTCCGGCTAACCCGCAACCGGCGGCGCGAGGGGCAAGGTCATCGGTTGCCAAACGCTGTCTTTGCTGTCATAATGCATTCATGCCAGTGCAAATCACCATACGAGGCGTCCCGGAGGAAGTTCGCGACGAACTAGCGGCGCGTGCCGCGCTTCAACGCCGTTCCATGCAGGAATTCCTACGCGGTGAGTTGGAGCGCATTGCGTCGCGGCCCTCCATTGACGTGTGGCTGGATGCAGTCCGTCGCCGCAAGGCAGCGTCAGGAACCCGGGTCTCGTCTGCGAGCATCTTGCGGGCCAGAGACGCGGACCGCAAGTGATGGTCGTCGTTGTTGATGCGTCCGTACTCGTCGCGGTCATGGTCGGCTCAGGCCGCCAAGGCCGGTGGGCAGAAGCCGCAGTTGCCCAAGGCTCCCTGGTCGGGCCGGAATTGGTCTTGGCCGAGACCAGCAATACCCTGCGCTGCTTGGAAAGAGCCAACAAAATCTCACGGCTGGAGGCCACCAGTGCCCACGGCGACCTGCTGCGCCTCGATATAGAACTCTTCCCGTTCGCGCCATTTGCCGAGCGAGTATGGGCGCTGCGCCACAACCTGACCAGCTACGATGCTTGGTACGTGGCGTTGGCCGAGGCACTCGCTTGCCCGCTGGTGACGCTGGACAAGAGGCTCGGCCGCGCCAGTGGCCCAGTGTGTGACATCATCACTCCGTCCCGTTCGTAGTAGCAAACGGTGGTCACGCGCGACGTACCGCCGGAGACGGTCGTGGTCGGCAATCCCGCCCGCGTTGTCAAGGGCATCAGCGCCCTGACCTGCCCCTACGACTTCATCGCCGGCCCCTATGCCCACTTGGCCGACAATGGCTAATCCCCAACCGGCGGCGCGAGGGGCACATTCATCAGTTGCCGCGTCCCGCTATGCGCCCCAGTGGATGAGGAGGTAGTCATGCAGAGCTGGCTGAGACGCTTCCGCGGTCCCGTCAGGATGGTCCTGATCTGGATGGTCGCCGGGGCGCTCGTTGGTGCGCTCATAGAGTTGGGTAATGACACCGTGCCCGGTGGTCTGCCGCTGGGGTCGCTCGTTGATGTCTGGCCGCCGGTGCTGGCGCTAGTCGGCTTCCTTGGCGGTGTGGTCTATGCCGCGATGCTTGGGTTTGCCGGGCGCCAGCGCATTCGATGAGTGGTCGCGTCCCCGATTCGCCGCCTGGGTAGCTTCAGGAAACCCGGGTCTCGTCTGCGAGCATCTTGCCGGCGAGGGCTACGGACCGCAGGGGACGGCTGTCGTTGACGTGTCCGTGCTTATCGCGGCCCTGGTTGGCTCGGACTATCAAGGTGGGTGGGCAGAAACCGCCGTGGTCCAAGGCTCCCTGGCCGGGCCGAGGCGCTCGGTTGCCCACTGGTGACGCTGGATAAGAGACTCGGCCGCGCCAGCGGCCCAACGTGCAACATCATCACTCTACCTCGTTCGTAGCAGCAAGATATCGTTGACACAATTTGGATAATCTGATATGGTATCCAACATGTAGGATGTGGTCCAGGTTTCGAGAAAGGATGGCAGACATTGGCACAGACGAATAATGGTCGGGATACATATGACCGCCACACCGATTTCCGCCATGAAGAACAGCACCTCGAGGCCGTCGTCGGTTCTATAGATGCGACAATCCAACATAAGGCTGTCCCCGGTCCGGTATACGCGGGCAGCACAAAGGCCGCGATAATAGCGAAAGACCTGCAAGACAAGAGCCTGGCGGAGCTCCACTCAGTCCGGAACAGGCCCTATTTCGGCAGGATCGATTACTCCACGGGGGTAGACGGAGAGATCCATAGTATCTACATCGGCGAATTCCTCGTAAGGCACAAAGATCCCCGATACCGCATAGTGAGCCGCAACGCCCCGATTGCCAGGCTTTACTACCGACCGGCAGACGGTTCCTATGATGCCCCGAAAGGGACGATATCTGCACAGGTCCAACTAAAGCGCATATTGCAGATAGAACATGCCCGCCTCCTGGATTTCGATGACGTGTTGCGGTTGCCCACGGCCCGTGGCCTGTCCACGTCCACATCCCCCGCTTTTCTCGATGAAAGGCTCTCCGATGCCAGCGGTGATCGACTCTCGGACGCGGTCCAGACGATCCAGCCAGAGCAGTACGAGCAGATCGCCGCGACGCAAAAGCCAGTGTTGGTCGTCCAGGGTGCCGCCGGCAGCGGCAAGAGCTTGATCGGATTACATCGGATAGACTTCATCCTCTCACCCTACAGCGACATCGGCCGCCTCAGTCGCCCGACAGCGGAACGGGTGATCATGTTTGGCCCTACGCCCGCTTTCCTGGAGTACGTGTCAGCCCTGCTACCAGGTCTCGGCGCCCTGCTACCAGGTCTCGGCATCCAACGAGTGCGCCAGACAACCGTCTCCGCATGGTTGCTCAATCAATTCTCGTCCCGCGTCACGCTCGCCACTGGCGACCGGGTCTTTAGCGACCTTATGAATAATCGCCGCCAACTGACGGAAGCCGAAATTGAGGCCCACGCATTCAAGAGTGGACTGAAGATGAAACGGCTAGTGGACAACCATGTGGGCCAGCTCCGAAAGGATCTCCAGAGGTGGGCTGGCAGTAGCACCGGCATCAGGATTCGTGGCAACCCGCCGCTAGAACTAAGCGCCACCAGACTTAGGCGCAAGGTCGCATCCATTCTCAAGGCGTACCCGCAGCCAAACGTCGCCCGCCAATACCTGGTAACCGACCTGGCCCAGGAGTGGGTACGGACTCAGCACAACCGCACTACATCCCAATCGAGCCTGTTCGACGGGGATGCATCGCAATCCGCAAGGGGCCAAGTATTGGCGGAGAGTAGCCTGACCTTCTGGCCACGAGTCGACTTCAGGACCGAATACATAAATCTCGTGTCGGACTCTGCCAGGATCATGGAATGCGCCAGAAAGGGGGACGTGGACTTAGCTGGAGCCAGAGAAATAAGCCACACCGCCCCGCCCGGAGCTGGCCAGGCGCTGGGCATGACCGATCTGGCCGCGGCTCTCTATCTGGACTATGCCATCAATGGCTTTGAGAGCGAACGGTTTGAGCATGTCGTTGTAGATGAAGCCCAGGACGTGTCACCCCTGGAGATAGAACTCATGCGGATGCACTCCGCGAACAACAGCTTCACCATCCTCGGCGACCTCCAACAGGGTATCCTGCCCTACAAGTCGATCCGCAACTGGCATCAGCTTGCCAGCCTGTTCGAGCGCGAGAGTGTGTCCAGGCTCGACAGCCGCCTGACCTACCGGAGTACCAGACAGATTACGCAATATGCCAACCGGATTCTGCAGGGTCTACCCCAGCGTACAAAGATGCCAGTGGCCTACGACCGCAGAGGCGAGCGGCCACGCCTCGTTCGTTCCGGCAACGCCGCGGCGATGCGTCAGTCCATCGCCGACTCCGTACAGAGGCTCAGGGGACTGGATGACGTGCGTTCCGTGGCAATCCTTACCAAGTGGCGGCAGACGGCGCGCGATATTCACGAGGACCTCAGGGCTAAAGGGGTTGAGAGCGTAGGCATGCTTACCGAGGGTGGACTGATAGACACTGATGTGACAGTAAGCCCAATCATTCTGACCAAGGGGCTGGAGTTCGATGCCGTCATCGTTGCCAACGCACGCAGGGACAACTTCAACGAGTCGGACTTTGATCGCATGCTGCTGTACCTAGCCTGTACACGGGCCAGACATCACCTGGAAATCCAATGGTACGGCGCCCGCTCGCCTATCGTCCCGGACGTGGCACGGCTAGCACTGTAGACCGCAGAAGTAGCCGCAGGAATAAGTTCACCGCACCCCCGGTCGAAGACCTATCCCTGTCAGCCTATGACCCCCTCGCTCGATAGGGGCAAGGTATCGAACGGTACCGCCTTCTCCGTGGTGTCCCTAGAATAGGCTAGGCTGGACCAGCCGCTTGCGCGGGTCCTCGGCGGCTTTGAGGAGGGGGAACAGGCGGTCGAACTCGGCCTTATCCGGGCAGAGCACGGCAAACCGCCGCGCCATATCATGCAGACGGCGGAGCAGATAGTCGCGGTCCTCGTCGTCGGCATAGGCGCCGGTCGGCGCCAGTGAGCCGTCACGCCGCTGGTAGACGGTAATCTGCTGACCGATACTCGCGCCGCGTGCGGCCTGGGCCAGCCGCCGCAGGCTCGGGTTCTCGAACGTCCGTCTGGTGATGCTCTCGCGCCGTGCAAAGTCCTCCACGCCCAACTCCCCGGCACGAATGATCTCGGCAGCTTGGATGTACAGCTCACTCACGTCGTCGAGCGAGCCATCAATGAGGGCCAGCGTCGCGTCCTCGGCGAAGCGGCGCAGGTATGGCTCATCGCGCCGACTCCGCAGGCTACTGCCCGTCGTCACCAAGGCCCGGTCGTAGGTGACGAGCACGTAGGTCTTCTGCTTCAGCGAGAGCATCCCCAGATAGCGGCCGTCGTGCGCCAAACGGATACCCGCCGGAAGCCGGCTCCCGACCGCCTCGATCAAGGCTTCTTCCGCCGCCTCGTCCTGCACCTCCGGCGGCGGCACGAAGTAAACGCCGTCGGTATCCACTTCGATCACCTGACAGCCGCGCGCTTCCAGCCACTTGAGGACCTGTTTGATGAGCCGCTGTCCGGTCGTGGTAATCTGCCGTGAGGCCTCGTAGTCGTTGAAGTTGGCCCGGCCATAGCCGAGATAGCCGAAGAACGAGTTGATGAGGATTTTGAAGCTGCCCTGGATGGCGTCCCAATAGGTGCGTTCTGCCAGCGCCCCACGCGCACCACCCCTCCCACTATCGTGCGCGTGGGGTATGGTACCGGCACCGTGCGCGGCGCGCATCCGCTGTTTCGCATCAAGACGCCGGCGGGTAAGCTCGGCCAGCAGCGGCAAGAACACCCCGAGATGATCCGACCGCGGCGCAATACGGTAGTGCAGCATGATCGCGGGATACAGGCTCTCCACGTCGCACTTGACGACCGGCCGGAAGACGCCCGTCGCCCGCACCTCGGTATAGCCTCCGGGATAGGGTTGCGGCTGCTCCGGCCGCGGGACGCCGTAGCCGGCTGCCAGGTAGGCGCGGAGCAGTAATGCGTTGATCTTCTCGCCCGTGCCGCCACCGGCGACATCCTGAAAGGTCCGGGGGATGAGCTGCGTCTGGTAAAACTGCGTCGGCGTCACGACGGCGCTCAGGTCGCGCACGTCGCGGGCGTCGTCCAGCGCGTAGGCCCGCAGCCGCGCCGGGTCGCGCCGCCACATGCCGGTTATATCCGCGCGATCCACGTAGACCCGGTCCGGCCGTTCGAGACCCAGCCCCGGGATCACCGCCTTGAGACCGTAGCTTTCCAACGCCCCGGCAGTATCGTATTGCTGCACTTGCTGATACGTGTCAATGATGTGCCGTCCGTGGATATGCACCCGCGTCGTTGGCAGCAGCCGGGCACCAACCTTGTACCGATCCGTGCGTTGCCCGACCCGGATGGCCGAGCGGTCCCGTCCCCAGCGGGGTGGTACCCGCAGGCGTTTCGCGCGCGCCGCCAGATAGGGCAGATCGAAATCGAAGCAGTTGTGCCCCTCGATCACGTCGGGGTCCAGATCGCGTATCCGCTCGGTGAGGGCGTGCAGCAACGCCGCTTCCGAGCCGTGTTGGTCCGTGAGCACTTCCTCGTAGCCACGATTGTCGGTCAGCGCGACCATCAGGACCCGCGCCTCGGGTGCCTCCGGCTGGAGTGACGTGGTCTCGATGTCCAGTTGCAAGCGGTGCAGATCATCGAAGGTCATGCCGCCAAAGAGCGTCCGCCCCCGCCGCACAAGGTACTGGCTCACCAGCGACGGCGGACTCACGTAGTCCACCTGCCGCGCCCGCAGCTCGGCCAACGCATGGGTCAAGTCGGCCCAGCGGGCGAACGTGACCAAGTGGTCCAGACCACCACCGCGCAGCGCCTCAACCTGCCGCTCGCCGGTAGCCAGCAGTGGCAGTGCGGCGGCGGCAACCAGCACCCAGGGCCGGAACTCGTCCAGTTCAGTGATGATGGACGCCGCCGGCTGGCCTGGACCGTCACGTACCGGCCGCCGGTAGAGCGTGACGGACCCGGGACCGGCCGGCTCGACGGCCACAAGACCGGGCAGCGGATCGTGCCCATAGAGCAGCGCCTGCACGTCTGACGCGCCGCTGCTCTCGCCGCGCGCCGTAGTCTCAGCCATCGTGCCTACCCGTCACCATAAATCGTAGCAGCCGACCGCGCTGCTAGACTGAACCATAGCGCCGGCCGGCAAGCTGACCGCTGACGACTGACTGATGGCTGACCGCTAAAAGCTGAAAGCTACAGACACCATGAGCGCCGGGTTGACGAAGCGTGTCAAGGCATTGGCACAAGAGGTCGGCTTTGACCGCGCCGCAATCAGCGACGCGCAGCCGCTGCACGAGGCCGAGCGCCGGATCAACGCCAGCATCGCCGCCGGTTATCTGGACGGCCTACACTGGTTCACGACCGAGCGAGCGCAGCGCGCCACCCACCCCGATAGGCTGCTGCCGAGTGCCCGGTCCATCCTCGTCCTCAGCGCCAGCTACCTGGCCCGGATGACCCAGCCGGAGCCGGAGCCGGGGCGCCCGCGCGGCCGCATTGCACGCTACGCCTGGGGCGCCGACTATCACGATGTCCTGCGGGACATGGCCCGTGCGCTCGTCGCGCGGCTGCCAGCGGTGGTTGGCCGGTCGGTACAGAGTCGGATTTTCGTGGACAGCAGCCCCCTCGCCGAACGGCCCGTCGCCCAGCGGGCTGGGCTGGGCTGGTTCGGGAAGAACACGAACATTCTGCTGCCCGGCGCCGGGTCCTGGTCGTTCCTGGCGGCCGTCATCCTCGACCTCGACTTGGAGCCGGATCAGCCGTTACGCAAGACCTGCGGCGCGTGTACGCTCTGCCTCCAGGCCTGTCCCACGCAGGCCCTCCCCGCTGCCTACGTGCTCGACGGCCCCCGCTGCATCTCGTTTCTGACCATCGAGCTGCGGGCGTCCATCCCCCACGCACTGCGGTCACAGATGGGCGCGTGGATTTTCGGCTGCGACGACTGCCAGGAGGTGTGTCCGGTCAATCGTAAGGCGCCAACGGCGCGGCTCGCCGCGCTGCGGCCCCGCACCGTGGACGACGCCTACCCGGAGCTACTGCCGCTCTTGGACCTCGATGCCCAGAGTTTCCGCGCCCGCTACCGCGGCACGCCGATCACCCGCCCCAAACTGTGGGGCTTTCAGCGCAACGTGTGCGTGGCCCTGGGCAACGCCGGCGATCCGGCGGCCGTGCCGGTCCTCGGCCGCGTGCTGGCCGACAACGACCGCCACCCGCTCGTCCGGGGCCACGCCGCTTGGGCGCTCGGCCGCCTCGGTGGCAGTGCAGCCCGGCGCGCGCTCACCGCCACCGTTAGCAGATCGCTCGACCCGACCGTCAAGGCCGAGGTGACGGCCGCCCTCGCGATGCACCAAGGCTAGAGCGTGCCTCCACTGGCCGACGTCATTCCCGCGCCAGCGGGAATCTGGCGCCTGTGCGCTATCATTTCGTAGAGGTCAAGCCATGGAGCCTGCTGCACTGCTCAAGAAGCACCGCGAAGCGATCCTCCATCTCGCGGCCCAACATGGTGCCTCGAACGTGCGCGTATTCGGCTCCGTCGCCCGCGGCGAGGCCGATGAGGCAAGCGACATTGATTTCCTTGTTGATCTAGCGCCGGACCGCAGCCTTCTCGACCTCGGCGGTCTCTGGTGGGACTTGAACGACCTCTTGGGCGGCAAGGCAGATGTCGTCACGGAGCAGGGCCTCCGGGATCACATCCGCGAGCGAGTGCTGGAGGAAGCAGCGCCCCTGTAACGGACAGCCGGCTGTCCGCCACTATTGCGCGTGGGGCAGGGGGACCGGCGGGGGCGTGCCGGAGGCAGTGGGAGTCGGATCGTTGGCGCCGGCGTTGCCCGACGGCGGCGGTGACGGTGTTATTGCCGGTGGATATGTTTCTTGCTCGATGTTGGACACCTGCTCGATGTCGGGGATAACCGGTGGATAGGCCAGCCCACCGTAGCCGCCGACCGCCGTGTCCTCGTTGGCCGCGACATTCAAGAACATGGTCCGCGGCGCGTCCGTACTAAACCGCCGCGCGAGTGGCGCCCCGGACAGGGCCGCTCCCCGCAGATCACGCGCGCCGCGACCGAGGCGCAGCACGTATTCCGTTGCCGGTGCGAGCGGTAGGGCGGGCACGATCAGCAATCGCGTCGCGTCATTCTGCCACTCGTAGCGCATCGGTACCGGTGGCTCGAACTCTAGCGCTGCCTCCACGGAGGCCGCATCCATCGAGGCGCTGAAGCGCAGCTCCAGCTCCGGCTGGACGGTCACACCGCGAGCACCGTCGGGCGGTGAGGCCTCAATCACCCGGGGCGCCGCCGGATCGAGCACCCCGACGAGCAGCCACGCGCTCGCCAACTGTCCGGCCATGAGCACGACCGCGACCACACTCAACACCGCGGTCGTCAGACGCAGTAGCGGCGTGGCTGCGAGCCGCAACAGCGCGGCGGCTGCGGCGGCGGGCCATCCGCTTGGTCGCTGCGGACGAGACTCTTCAGGAACGAACGTTCCGTCGGCCAACGCACCTGCATGACTCGGCGGCGTGACCGCCGGCACGGCGGTCGGGGCCAAGTCTGCGTCAACGGGCGCCAGCGCGGCGGGCGGCGCCTCCGGCAGCGACCACGCTGGCGGCGCCTCGGTCATGCCCCCCTCGGCGGCGACGGTCGCGACGGCCTCCGTCAGCGCCGCTCCCGTCTGGTACCGATTCTCAGGGCATTTCGCCAAGCCTTTCACCAGCATGTCGGCGGCACTCGACGGCAAGCCGGGGGCCAGGTCATGCACCGACGGTGGCGGCTGGTGGAGGTGTGCCAACGCCGTGGCCATCGGGGTGTCCGCAGCGAACGGCACCCGGCCGGCGAGAATCTCGTACAGGACGATAGCGAGCGAATAGAGGTCCGAGCAGCCGGTTACGGCCCCACCCTCGATCTGCTCCGGTGAGCTGTAGTGGGGACTGCCCCAGAAGTCCCCCGGCTGCGTGACCCGGATGGTAGCCTCGCGGACCTGCGCCAGCCCGAAATCGGCCAGGATCAGTCGGCCCGTCTCGGTGATGAGGATATTGCTGGGCTTGACATCGCGGTGGAGCACGCCCTGCCGATGCGCGTAGTCGAGCGCACTCCCCAGGGCCCGCGCCGTTGTCAGCGCCAGGCGCAACCGCTCGGCCGGTCCGCGGTGCTCGCGTAGCTGGTCTGCGAGCGTACCGCCGGTCACAAGCTCGGTGACGAGATACGGCAAATCGTCAACTTCACCGGCATCGAAGATTTCAAGGATGTGCGGATGGCGCAGGGACGCCACCGACCACGCTTCCTGCCGCAGGCGCGTGCGCGCGACCGTATCGGCTGCGACAACGGCTGGCAGAATCTTGATCGCTACCGCCCGCCCCAGCATGACGTGAACGGCCCGATACACGTAGGCCATGCCCCCCCGGGCCAAGAGCGCCTCGATCCGATACGCGCCAATGCGGCGGCCCGGCCGCAGGGGGCTGGCGGCCCAAGGCTGCCACAGCCGGGTCGGCTCGGTGGCACTCACTGACGCATCCTCTCGCAGCACGCGGCACAGTGTACTAGCTGCGCTCGATGACGACCATGCCCTCTTCAAGACCATCGAGGATTTCGACAATATCGTCGCCGACGATCCCTAACTCCACGTTGCGCGTGCGCTTGACGCCATCCTCTAACGTTTCAACGTAGCGGCGGCGCCCGGTGCTGTGGATCACGCGGGTCGGCACGACCAATGTGTCTTCTCGATGCTGAATAGCGATCTCCAGCCGAGCGCGCATGTCCACCTCGGCACCCGCCTTGGGCCATTCCACCTGGAAGATCGCGCTGTTGTCGCTAATATCCGCTTGGGCGGTCGCGTATTGGGCCGGCAGCCCGATCAGCACTCCCTCCAGGATCACCCCCGGAAAATCGTTAATGGTGATCTTGGCCGTCTGCCCGAGCGCCAGCTTCGGAATATCGTTCGCCGAGAGGTCGGCGCGAATGACAAGCTCGTCCTGGTTGGAAACCTTGATGATCGGTTGGAAGGCGTTGACGTTCTTGACCGGACGCACCTCGATCCGGGCGATTATCCCGTCGAAAGGAGCAAAAATCTGCGCTTTCGCAATCTGCTCGTCAATCCAGGCGAGGTCCATCGCCGCCACCTCGGCATTCCGCTCCGCTTCAAGGACGGTCAAGGCATTCGCTGACACGGCTTGCTCCGCTGCGCGCTGCGCCTGCTCCAGACGGATGAGAGCGGCCTGATAGGCGCTCTCCGCTACCTGCAACCGGTAGCGAACTTGCTGGTACTCCGCGTCAGCTTCCACACCTTGCTCCAGTTGAGCGAGGCGGAGCTTGGCGGCCTCCAGGGCCGCCTCGGCGCTAGGAAAGGCCGCCTCGACGGCCTCGACCGCCCGCTGGCGCTGCGCGATCTGGTGCCGCAAGCGCCGGATAGTGTCCTCGGAGGGACCCTCCTGCGCGGCAGCAAGGTTGGTCTGCGCTTGCTCGATGACCAGCTCCGCCGCGCGGATGTCCAGCGGTTGCACCTGCTGGAGCTTCTGCAGCGCATTCTCCGCACCCAGCACCGCTAACTCCTGCAGCCGCATGGCCCACGGTGTCGGACCACCGGCGAGCACTTTGTCCAGGCTATTCTGGGCCGCTTCCAGAGCCAGTTGCGCCAACCGGATGCTCGCCTCGGCACGCATACGCTCCTTCTCGGTCCGGCCCCCGCGCTCGGCCATCGCCCGATCCAGATTGACTTGGGCCTGCTCCACGGTGAGGCGGGCCACGTTGACATCCGCCTGGTCCACCGGCGGCGCGTCCTGGAGCTGGCTCAACTTGGTACGTTGCACGTCGAGCGCAATCTCCGCCGACCGGATGGCCTCCGTGCTCGTGCCGGCCTGGACCTTGGCCAACTGCAACTGCGCTTCTTCCAGTTCGCGCTCCGCGGCCGCCACCCCTTGCGGGTCCGGGCCGGCCAGCGCAGCCGCCAACGTCGCATACGCGGCGTTGAGTGCAATCTGGCGGGTGGCGAGATCGTTGGCCAGCCGGTCGAGGTCGGTCTGCGCCTTCGCCACGGCGGCCTCGGCTGACCGCAGGGCCACCGCGTCCTGCCCCTGCTCCAACGAATCCAGCTCCGACCGTGCCAACTCCATCCTGATGCGCGCGGCCTCGGCCTCGGCTGCTTCTCTGGCCGTATCGGTGTTGATCTTCTTGGCGCGAGCTTGCTCAAGCTGCACCTGTGCTCGCTCCACGGCCTCCAGCACCTTGAGCCGCTGGTGCTGCAACCCCTCGGTATCCAGTTCGGCCATCAAGGTCCCGGCTTCGACTTCCTCCTTGGTATCCACGTACATCGTCGTCATTTGTCCGCTCGACAGGAAGTAGAGCGTCTGTTCCAGCGAGGGCGCCACGCGACCACTTGACCGCAGGATTTGCGTGATCGGGCCGCGTTCCACCTTGATCGTCTTCAGCCCCGGCTGCGGAGTGGGCTGTGCCTCCACCTCGCGCTGCACGGTTTCATCAGGCGGCAGGACAACCTCGGTTTCCTGCTGTAACACGGGCAGCTCGATGTCACACCCGGTCAGGACAAGCAGTGCGGCCAAGCACACGCCGGCCACCACGCCAACGCTCGGCGACAGGCAACGCCCTACTCGCAACACCGACTCAGCGATGTATCGCATCGTTCCCAACGTTAGTTAAACGAACTCATCCTACATAGTATCGCCTGGAGCATGGGGGCCGCAACGTATCGGCCTATCTATGGGCTGATAGAGCGATAGCAATGCGGGTGATAGAGGTAGCAACACCAGTCGCCATGCTGCTTAACGGAGTGGCCACTTTCCGTACTTTCCGTATCAGGGCCGCAGTCCGGCCAGGATGGCCTCCGCCAGTTCCATCGTCTTGACCGCCTCGTCCAAGTTGCAGGCCGGCGGCTCCACGCGCGCACCGCTCTTGACGCAGTCCAGGAAGTAGCGGTCTTCCTCCTCGGTCCCGCCCGTTGGTGGACGCGGTAGCTCGCGGCGCTCCCCGTCACAGAACACGACCGCCTGGTTAACACCCTCCAGATACGCCGAGATGTCCCGCCCATGAATCTCGTACCGCTCCAGCCGCGCGTCACTGGTCCAGTTGAAGATCAAATTCGCCAGACAGCCGTTCTCGAATAGCACCAGTGCGCCGAAGACATCCTTGTACTTGTGCAACGCGCGGCGGACTACGCTATGCACCTCCGCCACCTCGCTTTGGGCCATGGCCCGCACCACGTCTACCGAGTGGTTGATCGACTCCCACATCATGTTGTCGAGGAAGGTGTCGGAATACTTGCCCCGTCGCTCGAAAGCGGTCAGGCTCTTGTGGAACTCGCCAACCAGCTGCACGACGGGACCACGCGCCCGGACCAGCTCCTGCGCCTGCACGATCAGCGGATGCATCCGGCGGTTCCAGCCGACCATCCCCTGTACGCCCGTGCGCGCAGCGGCGTCACGCAGGCCGCTCGTTTCCGCGGCGCTCATGCCCGGCGGTTTTTCCAGAAACGTATTGACGCCATGCTCCAGGCAGGGCAGCGCCACGGCCGCGTTGAGATGCGGCGGCGGCGCCACCCAGGCTGCGTCGAGCGCCTCGGCGGCGAGCAACGCGTTGACATCGGCATAGCGACGGGCAATGCCGTGCTTGTCGCCCAACGCCTCGCGGGCCGCGGGTACCGGGTCGCAGACCGCGACAAGCTCCACGTCATCGAAGGACGCCAGAATTCCCGCGTGCTGCCCCCCTTTGGGGCCACAGCCCACAACGGCTACCCTCACACGCTCCATGACCACACCTCCCACGTAACGCTGCGAGCCTACCCGCCCGGCCCTCGCTACCCCCCGCTCTGCCGGTTTCCCCCCGTCCCCCCGTCGCAACGGAGGGACCATAGGGGGGCGAACCCCTCACAAGGGTAGCTTTTTCGTGGACGGCCTCAGTACTCGCGCACGGCCAACCGGGCGACCAGCTCCAGCAAGGCCTCCCGCGCGGCGCTCAAGGGCAGCGGCGCGAGGGCTGCACGCGCCCGGTCCGAGAAGTCGTCCACCAACTGCTGCGCCTGCTCTATCGCCCCCATCCGCTCGATGACCCGGCGCGCATCATCGAGTTGCGTAGCCGTAGGCTGGGCAGCTTCGAAGAAGCGTTGGAGGATCCTGCCCTCTATGCCGCGGGCATGAGTGAGTGCATAGACCACCGGGTACGTCTTCTTGCGCCGCGCCAAGTCCGCGCCGACCGGCTTGCCGGTACGCTCCGGCGCGCCCCACAGGCCCAGCATATCGTCACAGATTTGGAACGCGATCCCCAGTGCCTCACCATACCGCTCCAGACTGACGACCTCCTGCGCCGTCCCGCCGCCCAGCCGGGCGCCAATGCCGGCAGCACAACGAATGATCGCAGCCGACTTGCGGGTGATCATATCCAGGTAATCGGCGGTAGTGATGTCCGTCCGTTCTTCATATTCCAGGTCCAGGTGCTGTCCCTCGGTAATTCGCAAGCTCGTCTCGTTCAGCAACTGGATGATTTCGAGCACTGTATGCGCGTCCGCGTGGCTGCGCGTCAAGTCCAGCAGCGCGCTATACGCGAGCACGTGCATCCCGTCGCCGGCGTTGATCGCCTGCGGCGCGCCCCAGAGATACCACAGCGTCGGCCGATGGTGGCGGTACTCGTCTGCATCCTCGATGTCGTCGTGAATGAGCGTGAAGTTATGGAGTAGCTCCAGCGCCGCCGCCGCCGGCAGCGCCGCCTCGATCTCGCCACCCACCGCCCCGCACGCCAGCAAACAGACCACCGGGCGCGTGCGCTTGCCGGTCGGCCCTTGTGCCGGGCGGAGCTGCTCATCGGCCCAGCCCAAGTGGTAGTGCATCATGCCGTAGTATGCTGCCGGTGCCGGGCGCGATTCGACCACGCGGCGCATGGCGTCCTCGATGAGCGGCACCAGCTCGCGTATAGCCGCCTCCAGCGCGAGTTGCTGCCCGCTCGGTACCGCGTCGGTCTCGTCGCCGCTGCTGGGCACGCTCACGTTTGCTCCTTGCTTGCACCGGCGGCAGTGCCCGCCGCCATGTCGGCAAGCGTCTCCCGCAAAAAGGCCGCGAACGCCGGGCCGATGTCCGGCCGCTCCAATGCCATGCTGACGTTCGCTTGCAGATGGCCCAGCAATTGACCACAGTCGAAGCGGCGCCCGGTGAATTCGTACCCGTACAGCGGTTGCTCTGCCAGCAGGAGCCGCAGCGCGTCCGGCAGTTGTATTTCGCCGCCGTATCCTGGCGGTGTCTGCTCGATCAACGGGAAAATGCGCGGCGGCAGCACGTAGCGCCCGACAATCGCCAGGGTCGAGGGCGCCTCTGCCGGGTCCGGCTTCTCCACGAGGTCCACGATCCGATGCAGGCGGTTCCCCAGCGGCTCGGTCACGACAATGCCGTAGAGGCCGGTGTCTGCGCGCGGCACCCGCTGGAGCGCGATCACACCGGCGTTGTGCGCCGTTGCCACGTCGAGCAGCTGCCGCGTACACGGCACTGCGCCGCAGATCACGTCATCGGGCAGCACGACCACGAACGGCTCGGCACCGACGAGCGGCGCCGCGGCCATCACGGCGTCTGCCAGGCCGCGTGGCTCATGCTGGCGGACGGACATGACCGTGGCCAGTTCCGTCGCCCGGCGCACGGCGTCCAGCAAATCCTGCTTCCGCTCGGCAGCCAGGGTAGCCTCCAGCAGCGGCACGGCGTCAAAGTGGTCCTCGATGGCCTGCTGGCCGCTCGCGGTCACTAGGACGACCTCATTCACGCCGGCGGCGACCACCTCTTCGATACCGACCTGAATGAGCGGGCGATCCACGACGGGGAGCAGGACCTTGGGGACCGCTTTAGTGGCCGGGAGCATGCGCGTGCCGCGCCCGGCGACCGGAAAGACTGCCCGGCGCACCTTCATCGGGCACTATTCTCCTGGCGAGTAGGGCAGCCGACCGACCCGCACCATCGGAGAGATGCTGCACTGACCCGGCGCGGCGGTCGGCCGGCGGCCAACGGCTCATCTCGGCTGCACATCGCAGGCATTATACGCCACGCCGCAACAAGCAATCAGTAGGCAAGGCAAGCCTTGACATCCTCAAGGGTCAGGTGAGGGAACGCCTGAAAGAGATCGTCCAGGTCTGGGTTCTCAGCGAGGTGCTGGATAACCCGTTCCACCGGGATTCTCGTTCCCTTGACGACCGGTTTGCCCACCATAATCGCGGGGTCCTGGATAATGCGGTCAAGATCGCGTCGCCGCTCCATCTTCATAGCCGAATTCACCTCTGCCCAAGATTCCCTGCCGGACGACCAGTATTATCGCAGGTGTGCAAGACCGGCCGCTCGCCGGCCTCCGACTCCACCGATCTCCGCGCTGGGAGCCGACTACCGATGTCCAACCTCCATCCGACGGCACCGCAGCAATGGCGGCTCTTCATCGCCTTGGATCTGCCCGCGGCACTACGCGCCGCCCTCGCTCACGAACAGGAGCGGTTGCCGGCCGCGGGACTGCCCGCCGCCTGGGTGCGACCACCGGGGATGCACCTGACGCTGCACTTCCTGGGAGACACCCCCGTCACCGCGCTTGAGCGCATCGCGGCAGCGTGTGTGCCGGCGGCCGCCGGCGTACCGCCTCTCCGGCTCCGAGCAGTAGGGCTGCGCTGCTTTCCGTCCGCCCGCCGGCCGCGCGTCCTCGTCACCAACGTACAGGGCGACGTCCAGCAGTTGAAGCGCCTCCACCAACGGCTGGCCCGGCGGCTAAGTCGCTTGGGCGTTCGCCTCGACAGTCGGGCCTACCGCCCACACGTCACCATCGGCCGGTTCCGCCGGCCGCTCCGCGGCGCGCCGCTCGCCGTCCTGCAACGGGCGCTCGCCGCGCCGCCGGTGTCCTACGGCGAGTTTGTCGCCGACGCGGTAGCGCTATTTCGTAGCGAGCTACGCCCCGGCGGCGCGGTCTATACGTCGCTGACCACCGCGCCGCTGCAAGGCCGGTCGCCAGCGCGTGCCGCCCAGGAGGGCAGCCGGGTTGCCGGGCCGCGCAGCGCACATTGACACGCGCCGCGGCCTAGTGCTACCCTGAATGATACTATAGCTGAGTAATCGGATATACTTACTCGACTATAGCGGCAGATGCTCGTAGCTCTCGTCCGGCCAACGCGAGTTGAAGCGACAAGGCATAATGCGAGCGGCCGCTTCGGGGTGTTCGGGGGCAGGAGACGGTGGCGGCCAAGAGAGACGCGGTAGCAGCGCAGCGGTTGGTGTTCTACCGCCGGCTGGTGGCCGGCAACCGGTCGGACCTGGCTCAAGTGTGGTTCGACGCAGCAGTGCTCGCGCCGTACCGCACGCGACCGGGCTATAAGCTCTATCGCAGCGATACGATGGGGTTGCTCCAAGGACCGCATTGGCGACTCGACTTCGGCATCGCGGCCGACGATACCTTGTTGCACCTGTCCGTTGCTGCCCTCTGCGACCAACTCCCCGAGCGCGAGCGTGAGCACTGGCTCGCTCATCTACACACGCCGCCGGTCAGCCGGGCCTATCTGATTACGCAACTCGCCCGCGGCACCTGTCTGGCAGATGGGGAAATCCGCCGGTGGGAGTAGTCGGAACTGGTGCGGCTCACGTACACTGTCCGCGTGTAGCGTCAACATCCGGAGAAGGAGAAGGAAGATGGCCGAGTACGCCAACCCCAACGTCGTGGTGAGTACGGACTGGGTTGCCGAAAACCTGGATAATCCCGGTGTGCGCCTCGTGGAGGTGGACGTGGATACCGAAGCCTACGCCACCGGCCACATCCCCGGTGCCGTCGGCTGGAACTGGACTACCCAGCTCGAAGCGCAAGTGCAGCGCGATATTCCCTCCCAGGAAGACTGGCAGGAGTTGTTGCGCGCCTCCGGCATCAGTAGCGACACCAAGATCGTCCTCTACGGCGATAACAACAACTGGTTTGCCACCTTCGCCTACTGGCTCGCGCGCATGTTCGGCCACGAGGATGCCGTGCTCGTCAACGGCGGACGCAAGAAGTGGGAGCTGGAAGGGCGTCCCCTCGTGACCGACGTGCCGGCAGTGGAGCGTACCGACTATCAGGCGGGCAGCCTGGACGAAAGCCGACGGGCACTGTACGGCGACGTGCGCGAGCACATTCGGCAGGCGGGCGCCGCACTCGTGGACGTGCGTTCCCCGGCCGAGTTCACCGGCGAGATCATCGCGCCGCCGGGCCTGCCCGAGACGGCCCAACGCGCCGGGCGCATTCCCGGCGCCACCAATGTCCCGTGGCTCTCGGCGGTCAACGAGGAGGACGGGACCTTCAAGTCGGCAGACGAGTTGCGCGAGGTCTACGAGGGCAAAGGGATGACCGCCGACCGCGACATCGTGGTCTACTGCCGGATCGGCGAGCGCTCCTCACACTCCTGGTTCGTCCTGAGCGAGCTGCTCGGCTACGACAAAGTTCGCAACTACGACGGCTCCTGGACCGAATGGGGTAACCTCATCCGCGCTCCCATCGCCAAGGGCTAAACGCGGCCACAAGCAGATAGCGCATACGGAGGGGCGGCTGCCTGAGGCAGCCGCCCCTTCTCCGGCACCTGACAGGGGTAGGTTTTTGTGTAGGGGCGCAACATGTTGCACCCGTCCCCCCGTCGCAACGGGGGGACCATAGGGGGGCCAGTACCCCTACGCCGGCTCGACCTCGATCACCTCGTCCTGAATGACACTGACGAGATGCCCATCGGGGTCGGCGAAGTGGGCGACGGTGCCGACGCCGGGAACGGGCGTGACCGCGCCGACGGTCGTGGCGCCGAGGCTCTGCGCCTTGCTCAGGGCTGCCCGGACATCATCCACCTGCACGTAGAACGTGAGGTAGTTGGGCGTACCGTTTCCGGTCTGGAAAATGCCGCCGTCAATGCCGTCCGTGGCGCCGGTATGCACTACGCCGTAACCGTGTGGGTTATTGGTATCAATCTGCCAATCGAAGAGCGCCGGATAGAAGCCGTGCAGCCGCTTGGCGTTCGCCGTGCCGATCTCCCAGTGAACGACCGGGTTGCCGTCGCGCTCCTCCCGCACCTGGTTGCCGGCCTGCTCATCCCAGTCCGGCGGCGGCTCGATGAGGCCGATGAGATGCCCTTCCGGGTCGGTGATCTGGGCGAAAGTACCCACGTTCGGAATAGGCGTGGGCGGGACGCAGGTCGTGGCGCCCATACTCTCCGCCTTGCTTAGGGATGCCTGGAGGTCCTCCACCGACACGTAGAACGTGACGTATGGCGGCGTACTATCCTCGACATCCATCATGCCACCGTCAATGCCCCCCTTGCCGCCGGTCAGGACGGCCCGGTAATCCATGAACGACTGCTTCTCGATGCGCCAGTCGAACAGGCTGGTGTAGAACTGCTCCAACCGCTCGGCGTCGTGGGAGCTTAACTCCCAATGCACTACAGCGTTAGCCATGCTGATACTCCTTTTTTCGTCGGTAAGATCGGTGGTCTGCTGCCGTGCGCTCGTCCCGGCTTCCTTGTCACATCGCCTGAATGCGCTGCCTACCCCCTCGTCGGTATGGTTGCGGTCGCAGCGGGCGACGGAGCGTCCAGGCCACGCTGCCCCGCCACCGCCCCGGTTGACTGACGCCGTTGTCTGCGTTCCCCGCCGCCGCTACGGCCGCCTGCATCTTAGAACGCCTATTCTAATCCAGGGTTGCGCGGCGATGCCACAGGGGCACATCCGATGGCGTAGAGGGGTAAGGACGATGCTCCGTACATGCCTGAAACGCCGGCGGCAGAGCGACGGTTGCGACAGGGGAGGGAACCTGCCGTCCCCCCCGTCGCAACGGGGGAACCATAGGGGGGCCAGCAACACAACCTACCGCCAGTCGAAGCGCCGCCCGAGGTCATCGCCGGCCAGCGCGAGGACGAGTGGCTGACCATGCGGGCAGACCTGCACGGGATCGTCGCCAGCCAAGGCGGCCAGCCGATCCAACAAAGTGTGTGCTGCTTCATCGGACAATCGCGTGCCGCGGCGGACGGCGCTGCGGCAGGCGATGTCAACGCACAGCGCGCGCTCCCACGTCTCCCGGTTCGACGTAGGAGGAGCCGCCGCCAGCGCGTCGCGGATGGCCGGGCCGAGGCGCGGCACGCCTGCGAGCGTTGGGACGGCACGCACGGCAAAGGCATCGGGACCGAACGGCTCGCACACGATACCCAACCTCGCCAGCGCATCCAGGTGCGTATGCAGGGCCGGCACGTGTGCCGCACCGACCTGGAGCACCAGCGGCTCCAGCACGGTTTGCGCCGCCTGTTGCTCCCCGGTGACCGACACGAGCTGCGCGAAGATCGCCTGCTCGTGGGCGCGGTGCTGATCCACCAGCCAGAGGCCCACCGGTCCCTCCACCACCAGGAGCGTGTCGTGGATTTGGCCTATGAGCCGCGCCGCCCGGAGGTCGCGTCCCCGCACAATCCACTCGCCCGTTGCGCCGGCCTCCAGCCAGGCCGGTCGAGCCGCGTCCCCGGCCGCCGGCGTCGCCGTCACCCACCCCGGCTGTCCGTGATCGGGTGCTCGCTCGCGAATGCGCCGGCGGCCCAGGCCGGCCAGCGGCTCCGTGTGCGGACCGAGCAGGTGGCTGGCCAGCGCGGCGCCCAGGTTGGCCCGGCCGGCCGCCGGCGCAACGGCGGCGCGCGCGGCTTCGCGCAGGAGCGCCGCGGCCTCCTCCCCGTCGTGCAGCCGCACCGTGGCTTTGGTCGGGTGAACATTTGCGTCGAGGTCGGCCGGCGGCACGTGGAGGTGCAAAAACAGGAGTGGATGACGACCGCGCGGCAGGAAGTCGTGGTAGCCCGCCTCGATAGCCGCGCGGAGTTGCGGATGGTTGACCAAGCGACCGTTGACGAACAGCGTCACCTCGCGTCGCGTCGCGTAGGTGCAATGCGGTCCGGCGGCCAAGCCGCTGCATCGCCGGCCGGCCTGGTCGCGCCGCGGCGCCAGCACCGTCGCTCCCGCCGCCACCGCGCCGTGAAGCTCGGTTGCCGTGACCGCCAGGTCGCCGCTCCCGCTGGTAGCCAGCGTCGGCCGGCCGTGCGTGGTGAGCGTGAAGGCAACCGCCGGGTAACCCAGCGCGTAGCGCCGGATCAAGCGGCTGATCGCCGCATTTTCCGCGGGCGCCGCCACCAGGGCGGACAAGCGTGCCGGCAAGTCTCGAAAGAGGTGCCGGGCCGTGACAGTGGTGCCCGGTGCCCGCGCGGCCGGACCGTGCCGGCGCACGCGGCCCTGCGCGACGACGATCTCGGTAGCCCGCCCGGACGCCGGGGCGCTGATAATGGTCAGGTCGGCAGCGACCGCCACGCTCGCCAGCGCCTCACCTCGAAAGCCCAGCGTCTGCACCGCCAGTAGATCAGCGGCGGCGCCAATCTTGGACGTGCTGTATCGCTCGACGGCCAGCCGCAAGTCGCGGCCGGCGATCCCGCACCCGTCGTCCGCAACCGTGATGCGCGAGCGCCCGCCGCCCTCCACCTCGACGGCGATGCGTCGCGCACCCGCGTCGAGCGCGTTATCCAGCAGCTCTCGCACGACGGACAACGGGCGCTCGATCACTTCACCGGCGGCAATTCGCGCAGCGACAGCCGGTGGCAGCGTCTGTATCCGTGCCGGCGCAATGTCCACCATGCCACTATGTCAAGTCAGAAGCCGGCGCTACCGTTGCCCCTGCCAACCGCCGGGCGCGCTCTTGCCAGGCCGCGAGCACGTTGAGCGCCGCCAGCGGCGTGAGGGCGCCTACGTCCACCGCTAGCAATTCGTCTACCAGGCCAGACAGGGCATCGGAGCCGTCCTCCTCACCATGCAGCGGCAGCTGCCACAGGCGCGGCGCGGCAGCATGGCCGCCGCCTGTCGCGGTTCCGTTCGTGGGCCGCAGGGACACCGCTTCCAGCTCGGCCAGCAACTGAGTGGCACGTGCAATCGTCTCCAGGGGCAGCCCGGCGAGGCGCGCCACCTCGATCCCGTAGCTCCGACCGGCGGCGCCGACCAAGACGCGGTGCGGGAAGATCAGCCGGCCTGCTTCCTCGACAACATCGAACCGCTGATTGACCACCCGCGGCAGCATCCGTTCGAGGGCGGTCAGCTCGCGCAAGTGCGTGGCAAAAAGCGTCCGCGAGCGCGTGCCCTCGTGCAGCCCCTCCACCACGGCCCGCGCCAGCGCCAGCCCGTCATACGACCCGGTGCCGCGCCCGATCTCGTCTACGATAACCAGACTGCGGGCCGTCGCCCGCTGCAATATGCGCGCCGTTTCGGTCATCTCGACCAGGAAAGTACTGGCGCCGCCGGCGAGGTCATCGTGCGCGCCGATCCGCGTGAAGATGCGATCCACCAGCCCGATCCGGGCCTTGGTCGCCGGGACAAAGCTCCCGATCTGCGCCAACAGCACGATCAGTCCCACCTGCCGGAGGTACGTGGACTTGCCGGCCATGTTGGGACCGGTCAGGAGGATGATCTGCCGGTCCTCCGCAGCCAGCGTGCAGTCGTTGGGCACAAAGTCGCCGGGCGGCAGCGCCGCCTCGACGATGGGGTGCCGACCCGCTTCGATGTCGAGTGTCCTGTCAGTCACCAAGTCCGGCCGGCAGTAGCCGCGCGCCGCGGCCACGTGGGCCAGCGCCTGCGCCACGTCGAGCACGGCAAGCGCCCGCGCCGTCCGGCGCAGTGTCGCGGCGTAGCCGGCAACTTGCCGCCGGAGATCGTCGAAGAGTTGGCGCTCCAGCGTCGCGATGCGCCCGGACGCCGCCGCCAGCTCCGCCTCCCGCTCTTTGAGCGCTGGCGTGACGAACCGCTCGGTGTTCGTCAGCGTTTGGCGCCGTTCGTAGTCGCTGGGCACGCCGTGCGTGCGCTGTGCCGCACGAGTCAGCTCGACGTAATAGCCGAAGACGCGGTTGTATCCGACTTTGAGTGAGCGGATGCCGGTGCGCTCGCGCTCGACCGCCTGTAGCTCGGCAATCCAGGTCCGCGCCGCCTCGATGGAGGCCACCACTGCGTCGAGGTCGGTGCTGTAGGCCGGGCGAAACACCCGCGGTAGTCCGTCGGCCAGACCGCTGTCCTCGCCGGGGACGCCGGGCGCATCGAGCAGCGCCTTGCCGATGAGCGTCGTGACTGCGCTGCACGGGTCGAGGCTGGCACGCACGGCCGCCCATTCGGAAGCCTCGCCCGGCTCCTGTGCGTCCGTTGGCGCGTCCGGTTGCGCCAGAGCGGCGTGTACCTCGGCCGCCGCCAGCAGGCCGGCCCGTAGGCTCTGGAGTTCGCGCGGCAAGGCCGTGCCGTGCTGCACCCGGACGATCAGGCGCTCCAGATCGCCGATCCGCTCCAGGATCAGCCGCAGCCCGCTCCGCAGCGCCGGCGCCGCGACGAGCCACGCTACGGTGTCGAGGCGCCGGTTGAGCGCGGCGCGGTCATCGAGCGGCGTGAGCAGCCGTTCGCGCAGCAAGCGCGACCCCATCGGCGTGACGGTGCTGTCCAGCACCTCCAGCAGGGACCGAACTCCACGCCCATCGGCTACACGGCGCCGCCGCGAGGCCGGCAGCACGTCGAGGTGGCGTAGCGTGGTCCCGCCCAGCGGCACGTGCCCCGGCCGGTCGAGACGCACCGGCGCTTGCACCGCGGCAACGAGCGCGGCGTTGGTCGTTCGCAGGTAGCTCAAGAGGCCGCCGGTAGCTGCCAAAGCCAGCGTCAGCCGGTCGCAGTCGAACGCGGCAAGAGACCGCAGGTCCAATAGCTCACACAACTCTGCTCGCCCGGTACTCGCATCGAACGCCGTGGCGTCCACAACGGTGAGCGAGGGCTGCCCACCAGGCGCGGCAGCCTGACCGGACCGAGCGCGGCGGCCGGGCAAGTCGGTGCGTGGCGGCAGCAAGCACTCCGCTGGCGCCAGTCTGGCGAGGGCCGCCGCGGCGGCCTCCTCGCTGCCGGTCCCGTGCCATTCGCCGAGGCGTAGCGTTCCCGTGCTGACCTCCACGGCCGCGATGCCCCACCCCGGACGCCGCTTGGGCGCTGCGGTGACGGCTGCCAGGTAGTTCGGTCGCGCTGCCGCCAGTAGCTCTGGCTCGGCAACCGTCCCCGGCGAGAGCACTTTCGTCACCTGGCGGTCCACCAGCCCGTGCCCGGCTTCCGAGACCTGCTCACAGATGGCAACCCGGTGCCCGCGGGACAGCAGCCGGCGCACGTAATGCTTGAGCGCGTGGATCGGCACGCCGGCCATCGGCACTCGCCCGGAACGACCGAACTCGCGGGAAGTCAGCGTGACGTGAACCGCGCGAGCCAGCACCCGGGCGTCTTCATCGAAGGTCTCGAAGAAATCGCCCATTTGGAAGAGCAGCAAGGCCTCCGGGTGCTGCTCCTTGATCGAGAGATACTGCCGCCGCGCTGGCGTCTCTCCCGTGCTGGTACGACTCTTGGTTGCCACGACCGTTCTCCACCGGAGGCAGTAGGCGAAATCAGCAGGTCAACTGGCGGCGATTGTAGCACGCCCTCCCCGCCCGCTGGCGCGGGCGCCTATTGACACTGCCCGCCGCCCGGTCGTAGACTCGTAGTTGGGCAGTGTTCTGGCCCCCACCATCACAAGAGTGGTTTTTTGTGTAGCGGCGCGATTTATCGCGCTCAGGCGCTCGTCATTCCCGCGAAAGCGGGAATCTACTCTCCCTCTCTATCGCTCCGCGATGGAGAGGGGGCCGGGGGGTGAGGGCAGTCAATAGCAAGTAGGCGATCATGGTCAGTCTGTTTTCCCCCACCACCGCCAAAGCCGTCACCGGTGCCAACCGTTTCTGGCAGGGCGTCTCGCGCTGGGTTGCCGGCACCGACCGGCAGCTCAAGCGCCTGCAGGCAACCGCTGCGGAGATCAACGCCCTGGAGCCGGACATGGAGTCCTTGTCCGATGTTGCCTTGCGCGACAAGACGGACGAGCTCCGCGACCGCTTGGCAGCCGGTGAGACGCTCGACGACTTACTCGTCGAGGCCTTTGCCGTCGTGCGCGAGGCCGGCAAGCGTACCCTCGGTCAGCGCATGTACGACGTGCAGCTCATGGCCGGCATGGTCCTCCACAGCGGCAAGATCGCCGAGATGCGGACGGGTGAAGGGAAAACCCTGGTCGCCACCTTGCCCCTCTACCTCAATGCGCTGACCGGCAAAGGCTGTCACCTCGTCACACCGAACGACTACCTCTCCCGCATCGGTGGCGGCTGGATGGGGCCGATCTATCATGCGCTCGGCGTCTCCGTCGGGGTCATCGCCCACGAGTTCGGCGGCCGCTACGACCCGGACTATCAGGACTCACAGGAGCACGGCGATCCGCGCCTCGACCACTGGCGCCAAGTGTCGCGCCAGGAGGCCTACGCCGCCGACGTGACCTACGGCACCAACCACGAGTTCGGCTTCGACTATCTCCGTGACAACATGGTCTTGTCGCTGTCGCAGATGGTCCAGCGCCCACTGCACTACGCCATCGTGGACGAGGTGGACAACATCCTCGTTGACGAGGCCCGCACGCCGCTCATCATCTCCGGTCCCGCCGAAGAGCCGCCCGACACCTATTACAAGTTCGCCCGTATCGTGAACACGCTGCACGAAGAGCGCGATTTCACCGTTGACCTCAAACTGAAGGCAGTGTCGCTCACCGATGAGGGCATTGATCGCGTCGAGCGGCAGGTCGGGGTGGACAATATCTACGGCGAAGGGAACTACCACCTCGTCCACTACCTGGAGCAGGCGCTGAAGGCCCAGGTGCTGTTCCAGCGCGATAGCGAATACGTGCTGTGCCGCGACGGCCGCGTGCTCGACGGCAACCGCCGCGATGCCAACGCCGATGTCGTGATCGTGGACGAGTTCACCGGCCGGCTGATGCACGGCCGCCGCTATTCGGAGGGCCTGCACCAAGCCATCGAAGCCAAGGAAGGCGTCCGTATCCAGCGCGAAAACCTGACGATGGCCACCATTACGTTCCAGAACTACTTCCGGCTTTATGACAAGCTCGCCGGCATGACCGGTACCGCTGCGACCGAGGCCGAAGAGTTCCGCAAAATCTACAACCTCGATGTGACCCAAATCCCGACGCATCGCCCCATGGTCCGCCAGGACTTCGCCGATCAGGTCTACAAGCACGAGCAGGCCAAATACGAAGCCATCATCCGCGATATCGAGTTGATGCAGGACCGCGGCCGGCCGGTGCTCGTCGGCACGACCTCGGTGGAGAAGTCGGAGCAGCTCGCCTTGCTGCTCAATCGGCGCGGCATTCACCATCAGGTTCTGAACGCCAAGCAGCATGAGAGTGAAGCCCTGGTCGTCGCGCAAGCGGGCAGCAAGAATGCCGTCACCATCGCCACGAACATGGCCGGCCGCGGCACCGACATCATCCTCGGCGGCAGTCCGCCCGACGCGGCGGCGACCGAGGCGGTCCGTGGCGCCGGCGGCCTCCACATCATCGGCACCGAGCGCCACGAGGCGCGGCGCATTGACAACCAGCTCCGCGGTCGTGCCGGCCGGCAAGGCGACCCCGGCTCGTCGCGGTTCTACCTCTCCCTCGACGATGACTTGATGCGTCGCTTTGTCGGTTCCGAGCGGATCGCCGGGATCATTGATCGCCTCGGCCTGGAAGACGATCAGCCCATTGAGCACGGCCTGGTGACGAAATCCATCGAGACGGCACAAACCAAGGTCGAGGGCTACAACTTCGATATTCGTAAGTACACCGTCGAGTACGACGACGTCATGAACCGGCAGCGCGAGGTGATCTACGGCCAGCGCCGCCGGCTGCTCGCAGCGGAATCCATCAGCGAGGTTATCGGTGACCTGATCGGCAACGAGCTGGACAAGCTGGTCACGGCCTACTGTACGTCGGATCGGCAGGAGGAATGGGACCGCGAGGGGCTATGGAACGCCTTCAGCACATTGTTGGGTCTCCCAACCACCGACTCACCCGCCGACTCCGCTGCCAGCCTACTTCCCACCGCGCTGGAGGGCCTGACGACCGCCGACGGCAACGATGTCGGCGCACTCATGCGTGAGCTGACGCTGGAAGACCTTAAGGACCCCAAGGAGATCAAGGAAACACTACATGCATTGGCGTTGGACCTCGCTACGGCCCGCGAGCAGGTGGTCGGCGCTACGCTGATGGCGCAAGTCCAGCGGCAGGTGGCGCTCCAAGTCATTGACGGACTGTGGGTGGAGCACCTGACGGCCATCGAGGACATGAAGCAGGGCATCGGCCTGCGGGCCTATGGCCAGCGCGATCCGCTGACCGAGTACAAATCCGAAGCGTATCGCCTGTTCCAGTCGCTCGTGGACAACGTGCAGCACAACATTGTGCGGACGCTCTTTCACCTGCCGCTCCCAACGGGCGGCACCAACGGGGCGGCGGCACTCGATGAGGCCAATCGCCGGCCGCGACAGATGTTCACCAACAGCCCGGTCGAGCAGGTGGCCGCCCAGGCGCCGGCAACTGTGCGGAGCGGCCGGCGCAAGAAGATCGGTCGCAATGCCCCGTGCCCGTGCGGCAGCGGCAAGAAATACAAGCGCTGCCACGGCCGCTGACCGCCGTCGCCCATAAACGGGTACCCTTACCCGGCTTTTCAGAGCACCGTGTGCTCACTCCCTCGCCACGCTCAAGACAGCCAAGCCAACGACAACCACCCTGCGGAGGTAGAGAGATGACCGTGAACACCGCCGACGTAGACGCCCGGCTCCACGCGCTCGCAGACCGGCTCCAGCACTTCGCGGTGCGTCTTTGACCTCGCCAGCAAGCGTACCGAGCGAGGGCGCCTCGAAAAGCGGGCCGCCGCGCCCAACTTTTGGTCCGACGTCGGGCTGGCCCAGGAAATCATGCGCCGGCTCTCCGGCCTGCGCGACGAATTGGAGACGTGGGAGCGGCTGGACGGCGAGCACTCCGAGTTGGCCGAGCTATATGAGCTGGCTGCAATGGAGACCGACCAGCAGATCATTGCCGAGATCGCCGCGGACGTGGGGCGGCTGCACGGTCAGTTGGACGCCCTCGAATCCCGGCTCGCGCTCAGTGGTCCCTACGATGCCCGCACGGCTATCGTGTCCGTCCACGCCGGCGCCGGCGGCACCGAGTCCCAGGACTGGGCAGAGGTCCTGCTGCGGATGTATCTGCGTTGGGCCGAGCAGCGCCGCTACCGTACCGACGTGCTCGACCGCTCCGACGGTGAAGAGGCGGGTATCAAGAGCGCCACGCTGGCCTGCGCCGGTCGCCACGCTTACGGCTATCTGAAGGCCGAGCGCGGCGTCCACCGCCTCGTGCGTATCTCCCCCTTCGATGCCTCGCGGCGCCGGCACACCTCGTTTGCGCTGGTCGAGGTCGTTCCCGAAATACCGGATGACCGCACTGTGACGATCAATCCGGACGACATCGAAGTGGACACCTTCCGGGCCAGCGGCGCCGGCGGCCAGCATGTCAACAAGACTTCCTCGGCGGTGCGGATGCGACACAAGCCGACCGGCATTGTCGTCACGTGCCAGAACGAGCGGTCGCAGTTCCAGAACCGCGATGTCGCCATGCGCCTGCTGCGGGCCAAGCTGTTGGAGCGCAAGCTGCAAGAGCAGGAAGCCGCCCAGGCGAAGCTGCGCGGCGAGCCGGTGTCGGCCGGATGGGGCAACCAAATCCGCAGCTACGTGCTACACCCCTACACCATGGTCAAGGACCTGCGGACAAGCGTGGAGACCAGCAACGCACAGGCCGTCCTCGACGGTGATCTTGATGCCTTCATCGAGGCCTGGCTCCGCAGCCAAATCGGCGCCAACACCCCGGCGCGGTAGCATTCCGCTCCGTGTATCCCCGCGCATGGTTAGGGGAGATTGAGCGCATCAGCCTCAGCCGGCTCCAGCAGGAGCACGCGGGCAGTACGCTCTTCGAGAAAGAGCGCGAAGTGGGCGAGGATGTCCCGACCCAAGAGCGAGGGAATGGGCGCGAGAGGCGCAGTCGGTTCGAGGATCGTCAGCGTGAGCGGCAGCGCAACGGTTTCCAGGGTCAGGACCGCTTCGACGATGCGGGTAGGAGTGGTGCCGCCGATGCCTGTACTGCGAGCGCCAGGAACCAGCGTTGTAAGGTCAACGCGAAACCACCTCGACAATCTGAGCGCATCCAACGGAGCAAGGATGGTGCGGTCAGCGCCGGTATCCACCAGGAGTTCTACCTCAAGCCCCTGACCGCGGATGGACGGAAACCAGAGGGACGCTTTCACATAAGGGCGGCGGCGTCCTCCGACTGCGGAATAGTAGCCGCGAATCATAGAATGAAGAGTTCTTCTTTGGTCGTCAGGCGCTTGATGAGTGCTCTGTCGAGAGGGGTACCTTGCTCCTCAAGCTGCGCCAGGAGGCGTTCAGCGTCGTAATCGGTCCCAGCGACCTGCTCGTTGAAAATCGCCACCCACTGCTCCGGGTATCGGCCGAGCAGTTCTTCGCGGTGGCCCTCATAGTAATCAATGTCCCGCTGAAAACGCTGTAGTCGCTGGGAAACGCTGTCCTGCTCTCGGCTCATCGTGTCCACCTCCCTACCCAAGCAAGCCGGCCAGCCCACGAATAGTATATTGCATGGCCCACACGCGAGACCCCTATCAGCGACGCCTGGTGCCGAGAGTGGCGAAGTGGCCGCGGATCATGACGGCAGGATCAGTAGCTCGTCGTGGCGCGTCAGCTGTTCCACCAAGCCTTGGCCGGGCGGGACGCCTTTTGCACTTAGGCCATCCAACACTTGCTCCACCGTCGGGGCAGTGCCCACCACCTGCTCATTGAAGATGGCTATCCACTGCTCCGGGTACCGGTCGAGCAACTCTTCACGGTGGGCCTCAAAGTAATCAATATCCCGCTGAAAACGCCGTAGTCGCTGAGAAACGCTGTCCTGTTCCCGGCTCATCGTGTCCACCTCCCTACCCAAGCAAGCCGGCCAACCCACGAATAGTATATTGCATGGCCCGCAGGTGACGCGCTGACCTCCTAGCGGCGTATGACCCCCCACTCCGGCCCAAATCCTTGACACTGCATATAATAATGTGTATAATAGTGGTATGGCAGCAAGTCGCATTGATAATCCGCGCCCTATCGAATCCGCCCACGTCCGGGAACCCCGACCCCACCGGCGCGGGCCACAAGCGCCCGGACGACGAGTCCCACAGGCACTTCAGTCGCTGTCGGTGGGTCTGAGTGGACTGCTCGACCTCCTCTTCCCGCCACGCTGCCCCGGCTGTGGCGTCGTCTCCGACACCTTCTGCGCGGCGTGTCGGGCGACCATGCAGCCGCGCTACGACCCTCGTCCGCTGCCCAGCCGGCGCCCGGTCCTGGCGGGCCTGTGGAGTGCCGGCGCCTATGCCGGCCAGTTACGCACCGCCATCCAGCGGTTCAAGTACCGCGGGCGGACCGACTTGGCTCGGCCGTTGGCCCGGCTCCTCGCCGATACCTGGGCCGCCGGTCGCGGCGCCGCAGACGTGGTTGTGCCCGTGCCTCAGCACCCAGCCCGCACCCACCGGCGCGGCTCGACGCCCGCCACCCTCCTCGCTCGTGCGTTGTCCACGCAGGTCGGCCTCCCGTGTGCGGACCAGGCGTTGGCCCGCATCCGTGATACGCCGCCACAAGTGGGGCTGTCGGCCCGAAAGCGTTGGTTGAACGTGCAGGATGCATTCGGCCCCGGGCCGAACAGCACGCTACTCCAGGGGCAGACGGTGCTGCTCGTTGACGACGTGAAGACAACGGGTGCTACCCTCTGCGCCAGCGCAACCGCGTGTCGTGCTGCCGGCGCGCGCCGGGTAGTGGGGCTGGTGGTCGGTCACGAGCGCGCCTGACAGGCCAGCGTCTCGATGCGGAATGGCCTACAATATCAGCGCACTGCAAGCAGGAAGCGGGAAGAGGGAGGTACGGAATGCTAACCGGCATTCATCACGTAGGCTACGTCTTTGGCGAGTTGGAGCCACACGTCGCATTCTATCGCGAGCGCCTAGGTATGGAGCCGACCGCGCACGTTGACGCCACGGAGCAGATGGGCATCGAGCTTGTGGTCTATCGCCTGGGCGACGGTTCCAGCGGCCTGGAGCTTATCAAGCCCACCCGCGAGGAAGGGCCGTTTTGGGAGTTCCTGCAGCGCACCGGCGGCGGCCTGCACCACGTGGCCTACGGGGCCGCTGCAGAGCTTGCCGAGGTAGCCGGTGAGCTGCCGGGGCGCGGTTTCACCGTCACGACCAACGGAGCGGAAGATAGCCCCGCCGGCTGGCGCATCATCAATGTGGACCCGGCGATCAGCATGGGGCTGCTCACGCAGCTTGCCGAGCGCTAGGAAGGCACTTGGTAAGCCACGTGGCCGAGGAGTCCGCCCCCCATGATCCGATCCCCCCGCTGCGGCGGTAGTGGGCCTGGCCTGTTCCCTCCCCCGTCGCAACGGGGGAGGATTTAGGGTGGGGGCCGAGGACGATACTACGATCCCGGCAGTGTGAAATCACTGCCCAGAATCACCCGGATGTCCACCTCCGTTGAGGTGCCAGGCTCGATGCGGATACGCTCCGGGCCGATGCCCAGACGCTCGGCGATCATGCGGCGCGTATATTCCTTGCCGGAGTAGTCAACCAACTCGGTGAAGGCTTTGGCGGCCGGGGCATTGGCCACGCCCCCGACGGGTATCCCTTGCGCTTGCAGCCAAGCCGACGTGCGGCCGGCCAGCCCATTGGTTTGCGTCGCGTTCTGTATTTCTATGCGGGCCTGCTCGCTGATGAGGCGGCCGTCGCCAAAGACCTCGCGCACCGCCGCCCGCACCGCGTCCTGGTTGGGTATCTCCACCTGCGTACCGCCGTTGACGATGCTTGTCGTCGTCATCGTCTCGTCAATGACCCGATGCGTCGTCTTGGACAGCTCGATGTCTTTCACCACCAGCGCCAAGGCCAGCGCCTGTGGGAGGCCCAGGTCCGTCTTGATGTGCTTGCCGACGATGGAGAGCAGCTCCGGTGCCCGGCGGAGGAGGTGCGGCTGGAGCCCGGCTTGCTTGAGCGCGAAGACGACCTGCTGCTGGCGCCGGACGCGATGGTAGTCGTTGTCGGCGTGCCGCGTCCGTGCATACCACAGGGCCGTCTTGCCATCCATCCGCTGGAGGCCCGGGTGCAGGAAGATACGCTGGGTCCCGTACTGGTTGTCGGGATACTGGTCGTCTTTGAGCGGACGCTCCACGTCAATGATAATACCGCCGATCAGGTCAACAATCTCCCGGAAGCCGGCTAGGCCCACCACCACGTGGTAGTGGATCGGCACACCGATGAAATGTGCGACGGTGTGGCGTGCCAGGTCGGTCCCGCCAATCGTGTAGGCGACGTTAATCCGGTTTTCACCCGCACCCGGAATCTGGACCCACAAGTCCCGCGGCAGGGAGAGCATCCCGGCGGTTTTCGTGACTGGATCAACGCTGACCACAATGATGCTATCGGTCCGCGGCGCAAAGTCTTCCCCGGGGCGCTGATCCGTTCCCAGGACCAGGATGTTGACCCGGTTCTTATCAGTCCACTGGGGCAAGAGCGGCACCGCTGGCTGCGTCGTTCCCGTCTCCGGCACGATCACCGCCGCGCTCGCCAGCCGCGTGGCCGGTGGCGTGAGGGGCTGCCGGTTCAATACTATTACCGTTCCGACCACCACACCGAGGGGGACGCCGATGAGCAGCGCCACGATCAGTAAGGAGCTGTACCGCTGCCAAAGAAACATGGCGCCGCCGTTCGGCCGGCGGCGCAAGTTCGGATAGGCCGGCACGGTTTCCCCGGCATTGTGCTCGCGCCTGCGCTCCTTAGGCACTCGACTCCCTCATCCAATTGCTCGGGGCTGACCCATGTAGACCGCTGGTGGTAGCCAAGCCACCAGCCTGTTAACGATCTTCCGGCCCGTAACGGTACAGAGACGCCAGCGTGCCAGCGGTAGGCATGATTATACTCGTACTCGGCACGACGTATTCCTAAACGGTACGTCCGCACACTCAGTCGCACCGTTTGTGCCGCTCAAGCCATGAAACGCCTCGATCTGCTCGGCACCCCCGTTGACGATGTGACGTATACCGAGGCGGCCGCCTACGTCAGCACGCTCATGGCGGCCGGCCGGCCGGCGGCCGTCGTCACGCCGAACCCGGAGTTCGTGGTCGTCGCCCAGCGCAGTGCCGCCTTTCGGGCGGCGCTTTGGCAGTCGGCCCTCGCCATCCCCGACGGCGGCGGGCTACTCCTGGCCGCCCGGCTGCTCGGTCTCCGCCTGCGCCAGCAGGTCCGCGGCACCGACCTCGCCTACCAGCTGGTGGACCATGCCCGCCGAGAAGGCTGGCGCGTGTTCCTGCTGGGCGCCGGTCCTGGGGTTGCGCCGGCAGCCGCGGCGCGTCTACGGTCGCGCTACCCCGGTGTATCCATCGTCGGAACGTTCGCTGGCAACGCCGATCCACCGGGAGACGCCGACGCCCGGGCCGCCATCTCCGCTGCCGGGCGCGTGGACCTCCTGCTCGTCGCCTACGGAGCGCCGCGCCAAGAGTTGTGGATGCAGCGCAACGTGGCCGCGCTCGACGTAGGGGTAGCCATGGGTGTCGGCGGCGTGCTCGACTACATGGCCGGGCGGGTGCGCCGCGCGCCGCCACTGGTGCGGAACGCCGGCCTGGAGTGGCTGTTTCGGCTGGTCAGGCAGCCGTGGCGCTGGCGTCGCCAGCTCGCGCTCGTCACGTTCGGCCGGCTAGTCCTGGCGGCGGCTATGGCCCGGCAACACCACCGGGATTCCGCAGCCGGACGAAAGCCACCAGCACCACCAGCGTGAGCAGTAGCCCCACGAAGGCGAACAGCTTCTCGACCCGCACCAGCCACAGGCTGAAAGAGCCGAAGAGCGCACACAGACCGTAGAGCAGCAAGGCAATCCGTCGCTGCGACAGGCCGCGGTGGTGCAGCCGATGCGGCAGGTGCGCGCTATCCCCCCCGCGCCATGGCGAGCGGCCGGCGCGACTGCGTTGCCAGATGACTAGTCCCACGTCAATGATGGGAATACCCAGGACCAGAATCGTCGCAGCGATCTTCGCGCCGCCGATAATCGCGATGACCCCCAGCCCGTAGCCGATCATCATCGAACCGGACGTGCCCAGGATGATACGTGCCGGATTGAAGTTGTACGGAATGAAGCCCAGGCAGGCGCCGAGGAGCGCCGCCGGCAGCACCGCAATGCTGATCTGTCCGAGCAGCACGCTGAGGGCCACGAACACGGCCGCCGCAATGGCGCCGACGCCGGCAGCGAGGCCGTCCATCGTATCCAGCCAGTTGACTGTATTGATGATGGCTACCAGCCAGAAGACGGTGACGGGCAGCACGAGCACTACCGGCAGCACGATCTGGCTGCCGAACGGCTCCGGGCCGAGCGGGTTCGATACGGTCGCAATGGTGCTGCCGAACAGCACGGCGATGAGCGCAAGACCGATCTGCGCCACCAGTTGCGGAGCGGCCGAGAGCCGCTTGCGGTCGTCTATGAACGCTATCGGCAGCACGGCCAGGCTGCCTAAGAGCAATCCGATCACCCGGCGCTGCTCGTCGGGGAAACGCTCGACGAGCAGAAAGCTCACGCCGATCCCGGCGAGATAGGCCACCGTCAGCGCGTAGCCGCCGGAGCGGGGCAGCGCCGTGCGCTGCACCTCGCCCGGCCGGGGCCGGTCCACGAGCCCCCAGCGGGCGCCCAGCCGGACGGCGAGCGGCGTGAGTGCCAACCCCACCACCAGCGAGGTGGCGAATACGAGGGCCAGCGGCAGCAGGGCCTCGACGGTCACGGGCGCAGCCTTCCCGTCACGCCCTTACGCCCGTTCGCTGCCTGCTCCATGCGTATCTTCATCGAGCCAGCCAAACACCGCGGCGCGTAGCTCGTCCACCGGCAGGCGGTCCAGTTGGCTCGACAGCCTAGCACACCGCCGCTCCCACGCCTTGAAGGGCACGATCTTGCCGGCCGCCGGCGGCCGGTCCACCCGCCGCAGACCGGGCACCTCCGGCGGCGCCAGCCGCTCCTCCGTTTGCAATAACGGCTCAGAGAGCCGCTCGCCCGGCCGCGCCCCGGACGCAACGAACGGCGGGCCGGTCTCGCCAGGGCGTAGCTGCTGCCAGAGGCGCGTGGCGATGTCCACCGGCGTCAGCTCGTCGGTAACGTCGGGCACTACCATCAGCGACGCGCCGGTGAGCAGCGCCGCGTGCAAGAGCAGGGCCAGCGCGTGCCGCGGCGATATCCAGTAGCGCCGCATCCGCGCGTCGGTAATCGGCAGCGGCCGGTTCTCGCGGATCAGCCGGACAAACGTCTCCGATGCGGCCCCCCGACTGCCCAAGACGTTGACAAACCGGCAGATCGTGACGCTTGGCCTGCCCCCCGCCGCCGCAGTGTGCAGCATTCCCTCGGCAATGCGCTTGGTCACACCGTACAGGCTCGGCGGCGCAATCGCCTTGTCCGTGGAGGGGTACACGATCCGCTCGACCCGTTGCCGGACGGCGGCGCGGACCAGGTAGCACGTGCCAATGACGTTCGTAGCCACGAACTCCACCGGGTCGTCCTCCGCCCACGGCACGTGCTTGCACGCGGCGAGGTGAAAGATCACCTGTGGGCGCAGGCTATCCAGCAGGGAATCGACACGGGACGACCGGCGAATGTCCGCGAGGACGTACCGCACACGCGCGGCGCCGGTTGCCTGCTCGCCGAGCATCTGCCGCAGACCGAACAGCGACGGCTCGTGGACATCTACGAGGGTCAGCTCGGCCAGCGGGAGCGTGGCGAGGACATGCGCCAGCGGCCCGCCGAGCGACCCGGCGGCGCCGGTCACCAGGACGCGGCGACCGGCAAACTGCTCCGTGAGCCGCTGCATTTCCAGGCGCGGCGCCGGCCGCCCCGCAACGGCATCCCAGTCAATGTCCGGCCGCTGGTCACTCATGTCTCCGTACCATGACCGACGGCCAGCGCGGCACGCATCCGCTGCCAGCATTCGCGCATCTGCACGGCGCGATTCACGTCTGGCTCCATCGGCTCTGTCACCAGGTAATCGGCATGATCCGCCAGGCTCCGCACCACCGAATCGAGCGCCGCGTCACCATCGCCGTACCGTAACCCCTCGCCCAGCAGGCCGCGGGCGTTCGAGACATGGGCGCTGCGGATGCCCGGCGCGACCTGCGCGACATAATCGTTCAAGTCGGTCGGATGCGGCCGCGCCGCATACGTAGCGACGACCGACCGGAGTGCCGGCCGGTCCGCCTCGGCGCCGACTTGCCCACACGCCGCGTTGATATAGAGCTGTGCGTGCGAAGTGTCTAGCGTGATGCCCAGCCCCTCGACGTTGGCCGTGAACCAGGCCAGGTCGCGCGGCTCCACCCCGATAGGCGTGTACACGAACGCCGCTTCCCGCATCCGCCCGACCGGCGGGATGTTCTCGATCAGCGGCCACACCCGCTCGGCCGCGCAGGCCGCGGCGAACCAGCGCGTGAACGGGAGCGCCGCTGCCAGCGTCTCCTCCCGCACGGATTCCGCGAGTAGCTCCGGGTCCAAGCACGGGGCCACGCAGTGGATATTGATGGCCCGCGCAGAGAGCATCCGCGCGGCGACGAGCAGCCGGTCAATCAACTCGTAATCCGCGTCGGCCGCGCGAGTAAGGTCGAAGTACGCCCCATCGAGGGAGTGAATCGGACCTTCGATCAGCGTCACCGTTTCCGCGGGGACGGCAGCTTCCTGCCAGGCACGGACCAGCCGTTCCTGCCAGTCCGCCCCGCTCACGTCACACACGTCGAGGTACAGTTCCACCCCGTCGGGCGCCGGGTCGCGGAAGCGGTCGGCAAGCTGTGTCGCAGTCGGCCGGGCCTTCAGCAGCAAGGCCGGCCGCGTAGTGGATTGCATAGTCCGTTACGGATGATGCCGCGGCGGCGCACGTGGCACACGGCAGCGAGCGGATCAACGCAATGATACCGCCAGCGCCACCGACCAGCGCAGCCCGACCGCCTTTCTTGGCCGACGGACGGCGCCGACGGTATCATGGAGCCACCGCTGCCACGTCACGCGGAAGCGGATTACACGCGGCCGGACATCGGCCCAAGAGTGAGGGGGTACACCATGCGTATCGTGCGCTATCTGGCACCGGGCGGGCGCGGCCCGGCCGTCGGTATCCTGGAAGACGAGCGGATCGCCGAAATTCCGGCGACCGGGGGCGATCTCGGTCCGCTGCTCCTGCTGGACCACAGCGGCCTCGAACAGGCGGCCGCGGCGGCCATGGTCCACCATGATTGCAGCGATGTGCGGCTGCTGGCGCCGGTTGGACAGCCGGGCAAAATCCTGGCCCTGGCCGCCAACTACCATCCCACCGATGCCCGGGTCCCGGTTGACCTGGACGTTGACACCCCGAAGGTGTTCATCAAGCCGAGCACTGCCCTGCTGGGACCGGGCGATCCCATTCCCTACCACGGCGTCGTCTCGCAGTTGGTCGAGGAGATCGAGTTGGGCGTGGTGATCGGCCGGCCGGGCAAGGACATCGCGGTGGAGCGGGCCATGGAGCACATCTTTGGCTACACCGTCATCAACGACGTCTCGGCACGCGAGCTACGCTTCCCGCCGGAGCGAGCCGGACAGGAGCGGTATGAGTTCTTCGACTGGCTGAACGGCAAGTGGCTGGACGGCTTCTGCCCCGTCGGCCCCTGGATCGTAGACCGGGCTTGCCTGCCCGATATTGGCAATCTCGACCTCCAAACGGTCGTGAGCGGCGAGGTGCGAATTGCGTCGAACACCAGCCGCATGATCTTCAACGTGCCGCAGATGATCGCCTACATCTCCCGCTACTGCACGCTCGAACCCGGCGACCTGATCGCCTCCGGCGTGGCGCTCGGACCGGACGGCGCCGACGAGATATTCCTGTGCGACGGCGATGTCGTCGAAGGCACCGTCGAGGGCATCGGCACGCTCCGTAACCCGGTCCAAAGCACCGGCGGCTAAACAGTTGGAGGGGAGGTAGCCGCCGCTCTCCCCCTCTCTATCGCTCGGCGATGGAGAGGGGGCCGGGGGGTGAGGCCAATCCCCCTACACTCCACCGTCCGCCGCCGCAAAATAGTCCAACACCTCGGCAATCCCCGGCGCCAACGTCTTGCGCCAGCGCCAGTCCCACTGCGCGAGGCGCGACGAGAGCGTGAACGGCGCCTTTCCTTCGCTGCCCGCCGCGCCGGGGCCGGTGAGCCGCACGGCGAGGCCGCGCCGACGGCCGGCCTGCTGCACAAGCCGCGCCACGGCGGCGACGCTCGCCACCTCCGCCGCGGCGTTGTACACGTGATGGCCGCGCGCCAAGGGCCAGTCGGTCGCGGCCGCCAGCAGCCGCGCGGCATCGTCCACGTGGAGCAGCGCCGTCGCGCGGCGGGCCGTCTCGTGGAGCTGGAGCGGCTCGCCGCGCGCCGCTTGCAGGCAGAACAGGTTGGGCGCCGTCATAAACGGCCGGGCCGTTTTCATCACCGGACTGATGCCATACGCCAAGCCGAACCGCAGGGAAACGGTCGTCAGATCGTGTACACGCGCATACATAGCCAGCAGGTGCTCGACGTACAGCTTGGAGAGGTGGGATAAATCCGCCTGCTCACCGGGCGGCGTATCCTCCGTAATCGTCCCGGCCAGGTCCGGCCCATACAAGCGGAACGAGCTGGCATAGACCAGGCGTGGTACCGCGTGGCGCACCATCGCGTCGAGCACCACGCGCGGTCCGCGTAGGTTGACCTCCTCCGTGTACGCCGGCGACGCCGCGGCCGGGTGAGCGCTCGCCTGCGCGGCCAAGTGTACGACGCACCGAACGTCCCGGTCCGCCAACAGCGCGTCAACCGCCGCGGGATCGCAGACCGACCCTTCAATCACGCGACAGCCGGACTGCTGCGCCAGGCGGGCCACTGCCGTTGCGTCGGTTGCGAAGCCGTTTTCGAGGGCGACGACCGGGGTACCGGTGGCGAGAAGGCGTTGCGCGAGCTGCGACCCGAAGTACCCCAGGCCGGTGATCGCCACAGTCATCGCGCAGTCTCCTGCTTCGGGTGTTGTCACCAGGGTAGCACCGGTCGGGAGGAGCGAGAGAGCCGGTGATTGCTACTCCGTGGGTAGCTCGGTGCCCAAGACGGGGATGACCAACTGCATACCGGCCTGGATCGCAGCCGGGTCTTGTATCTCCGGATTGGCTTCCAGCAGGTCCGGATACCGCACCTGGAATTTCTGGGCGATAGACCAGAGCGAGTCGCCCGGCTGAACCGTGTAGGCCAGCCTACCGCCGGGCGCGGCCGGCGGCTCCGGCGTTGGCGTTGCCGTCCGTGTGGCGATCACCAAGGGCGTGATGGTAGGCAGCACGCCGGGCGTACCTTCCACTACCGTAGACGATGCGCCGGGGGCGCCTTCCGTCGCTGTGGGCGTCACGTCGGAAGTGCTCTCCGTCGGTGACACGTCGGCTGCCCCTTCCGTTGCCGTAGGCAGCGCGACAGGGGTACGTTTCGCCGGCGCAGGCAATGCCGGGACGGCAGTCGGGAGCACCATGGTCGGGACGAGGATTGGCTGCGGGACGGCGGTCGCCGTGGGCGTGCTCGGAGCCTGGCTCACGCCGGCCGGCGCGAGGCGCGTAAAGGGAGTGACCACCGGGGCCGGGGCAGCCACGCGCTCCAAGAACGGCCGGGCGCTGCCCACCAAGACGTAGGCCAGCGCCGCGACAAAGCAGACCGCGATGACCCGCAAGGCCACCAGGATGGTAGTGGCGCGCAGGTCACGCAGCCGGCGCAGCGAATGCTTATCGTGCAGCGGGCGCCAGCGCGGCGGCGGCCGCGAGGAATAATCGTAGGTCACAGTCTTGGTCTTGGTACCGTCCGGACAGTGGTTTAACGGACGAGCAACCGCCGCGGCGCGTTGCTATATGGGGTGCCGGGGCCGGGCACCTACGTGGGACGAGAGGCCACCGGCACTATGCAGTAAAGCTATAGACAAACAGCAGGTCGTTGACATTGGTGTTTGTCGGTCCGGTCACCAGCAGATCGCCAACATCGTTCAGGTAGTGATACGTGTCATTGTTGGCCAGGGCTGCCGGCAGGTCCAGATTCAGGTCGTTACCTCTATCAACGGTGCTACCGTCTACCATGCCTCCGGCGGCATCCGGGTGGGCGTCGGAGCCGTCCGTCGCCGCGGCGACGACTAACGTCCGCGGCAGGCCACGAATGGCGGCGGCGGCCGCCACGGCCAACTCCTGATTGCGGCCGCCCTTCCCGTCGCCGCGCACCGTGACCGTCGTTTCGCCGCCGGCGATCATGCAGGCCGGCGCCGGCAGCGGCGCGTTGCGCTCCACCAGCTCCTTGGCAATGGCACCGGCGACCTTGGCGATCTCGCGGGCCTCCCCTTCCAGATAGGTCGTCCAGACGAGGGTCCGGAAACCGAGCCGCTCCGCCGCTGCCCGGGCCGCCTCGGCAGCAATCTCGTTGCTGCCGACCAGGATCGCCCGCGTCCGCTCGAAGATGGCCATATCCGTTTCTTTTGGCGTCTCGCCCACCTGCCCGATGGCGCCACGCTCAATGTGCTGCCACACCGAGGCCGGCACGGCGCGCTCGGCGTCGAACTGCCGCAACACATCCAGCGCATCGGCAAACGTCGTCGAGTCGGGAACCGTTGGCCCACTGGCAATGAAGTCGAGCGGATTGCCGACGACGTCCGACAGCACCAGCGTCAGCACCTGCGCCGGCGCGGCAAACTCGGCCAGCCGCCCGCCTTTGGCCTGCGAGACGTGCTTGCGGACCGTATTGATCTGATTAATGGTCGCCCCGGAGCGGATGAGCACGTCACTCATTGCCTGCTTGTCGGCCAGCGACACGCCCTCGACCGGCAGCGGCAGCAGCGCCGAGCCGCCGCCGGAAATCAGGCAGATGACCAGATCGTGCTCGTCCGCCGACTGCGCCAGCTCCACAATCCGCTGGGCACCGTCCATGGCCGCTTGGGTCGGAATGGGATGCCCGCCCTCCGTGAACCGCACCCGGTCGAGCGCCCCGGCGGCCGGCGTCAGCGTGTCCTCCTTGACGTTCACGGCGCCGGCGGTGAGGCGGTCGCCCAAGGCGTCGGCAACCGCCTGCGTCATCGGCTCACCGGCCTTCCCCGTGCCCACGACGAACACTCGCCGCACCGCTCTCAGATCGTATACATGGTCGCCGGCGAGGAGCCGGTCCCCGTCGCGGCGCAGCACCGCCCGCACCGCCGCGCCCGGCTCGACGGCCGCGAGCGCCGCGTCCAGCACTTGGCGCGCCAGGTCACGGGCCGCTGCGAAAGTAGGTTGTTCGGCTTTCGTCATAATGGAGCCTCCGCTCATCAGAAGGTGTAGTTGAAGTCGACATGTACCCCAGCGCGTGCCGGCTGGCGCCTCCGATTATAGCCGTCGGCCGGGCAATCGCCAGCAAGCCGGCCTCTTAAGGGTTGGTTTTTCGTGTAGAGTAGCGGACCTACCCCCAACCCCCTCCCTGACTGGGGTAGGTGTTCATTTATGCAGTCATATACCGCTGCCTGGTCCCCGTCATTGCGGCGGAAGCCGCAATCCAGGACCATGCATCGCCCCCGGTCGTTGCGCGGACTCCCCTTCCCTACCAGGGAAGGGGACGGGGGTTAGGTCCAACCCGTCCCTCCAAGCATCTCTTGCGCCTGTTTTCCCGGCTTACATACCCCAGTCAGCACCCCCCTCCCTTATGAAGGTTGCGAACTTGATTAGGTAGTATGTTGATCCCCGCCCTAGCCCTCCCCCGGACTGAGCTACCAGGGGAGGCAACATCCCCGTCCCCCCGTCGGGACGGGGGGACCATAGGGGGGCCAGTAACACAACCTACCACCATTCGCTCCCGCCCCTTGCCTGCTACGCTTCACGAAAGCCGCCCATCAGAAGGAGCACCACCATGACCATGCCACGTCCCCCGCAACCGGCGCGTAGCGCCGCCTGGTACGGCGGCGACGACCTCGGCAGCTTCCTCCACCGCGTCTTTGCAAAGGGTATGGGCTACGGCGACGACGAGCTGCGCCGGCCGGTCATCGGCATTTGCAACACCTGGAGCGAGCTGAATCATTGCAATCGCGGCCTCCGCGATATTGCCGAGGCCGTCAAGCGCGGCGTGCTGCTGGCCGGCGGCCTGCCCCTGGAGTTCCCCACGATCTCGCTCGGTGAGTTCTTTGTCGCGCCTACCAGCATGATCCTGCGGAACCTGGCCGCGATGGACACGGAGGAGATGATCCGCGCCCAGCCGCTCGACGGCGTGGTCCTGCTCGGCGGCTGCGACAAGACCACCCCGGCCCAGCTCATGGGCGCTGCCAGCGCCAACGTGCCCGCGATCATGGTGACGACCGGCCCAATGCTCGACGGCCGTTTCGACGGGCAGGGTCTCGGCGCCTGTACCGACTGCCGCCGCTACTGGACCGAATACCGCGCCGGCAACGTCTCGGCGGAGACGATGCAGGCCCTCGAAAGCGCCCTGGCGCGCAGTGTGGGCCACTGTATGGTCATGGGCACGGCCAGCACGATGGCCGCGCTGGCCGAGGCGTTGGGGATGATGCTGCCGGGCGGCGCAGCCATCCCCGGGCCGGATAGCCGCCGCCTCCTGTTCGCCCAGCAGTCGGGACAGCATATCGTGCGTCTCGCTACCGAGCGCGTCCGTCCGTCGGACATCATGACGGCCGCCGCGTTCGAGAACGCCATTCGCGTGCTCCATGCGCTGGGCGGCTCGACCAACGCGGTCGTGCATCTGGCGGCTATCGCCGGCCGGCTCGGGATTGACACCCCCCTCGACCTCTTCGACCGGCTCAGTCGAGAGACGCCGTGGCTGGCTAACCTCCGGCCGGCCGGTCAGTACCAGATGGAGCGGTTCTTCGAGGCCGGCGGCGTCCCGGTCGTAATGAAGGAGTTGGAGCCGCTGCTGCATCTCGATCCTCGCACCGTAACCGGCCGCACCGTCGGCGAAAACCTGGCGGCCATCACCGTAGACGAGCGGTGGCGCGATACCATCGCCGGCCGGGCAGAGCCGCTGGCGGCCGAAGGCGGCTTGGCAATTGTGCGCGGCAGTCTGGCGCCCGCTGGCGCCGTCATCAAGCATGCCGCGGCCTCGCCGGAACTGCTGACCCATCGCGGACGCGCAGTAGTATTCACGTCACCGGACGACCTCAATCGCCGCATTGACGATCCTGAACTGGACGTAGCGGCCGATGATGTCCTGGTGATGCAGAGCGCCGGGCCGGTCGGCGCGCCGGGGATGCCCGAAATCGGCAATCTGCCCATCCCGCAGAAGCTCCTCGCTCAGGGTGTGCGCGATATGGTGCGTATCTCCGATGCCCGCATGAGCGGCACCTCGTTCGGAACCGTCGTGCTCCACGTCGCCCCGGAGTCAGCGGTCGGCGGCCCACTCGCCACGGTCCGCGACGGCGACCTCATCGAGTTGGACGTGCCGAACCGCCGTCTGGAGTTGCTGGTGCCGGCCGAAGAGATCACCCGCCGCCTGCACGAGGAGTGGCAGCGCCCGCCGCCGGCCTATCACCGCGGGTACGGCAAGCTCTTCCTCGATCACGTGCTGCAAGCGCCCGAGGGCTGCGACTTCGACTTCCTGCGTGGCCAACCGGACGATGCCGCCGCCGAGTCAGCAGCACCCGTGACGCGGCGCTAACGAGCCATCAGCTATAAGCCGTCAGCGAGGGTTATCGTCATTGCGGCGCAAGCCGCAATCCACGTCCACCCGCACTGCGGGGGGGGGACACGTCTCTTGCTCCCCGCCACCACCCTTGCAAGCTAAAGGCTAACCGCTGACAGCTAACCGCTTGTAGTATGATGGTATCCCGACGATCCCCGACGACAGCACGAATGAATACTGCGCCACCACACACCAAGCAGCCGGATAGCGGCAGCGCCCCGACCCTCGCGGCGCTGCTGGACATCCTGCCGGACGCCGCCGTCACCGGACCGACCGGTGTCACCGTAGCCGACGTGCGGTTCGACTCGCGGCAGGTACAGCCGGGAGACCTATTCGTCGCCATCTCCCATCCGGGCTATCAGCACGACGGGCACAACTTCGTCCCCGCGGCGCTCGACCGGGGCGCCGTCGGCGTGGTCGTCGGCCGGCCGGTCGCCGTTCCGGCCGAAGTGGCCCAGGTGGTGGTCCGCGATCCGCCGCGCGCCCTCGCGCTCCTGAGCGCCGCGCGCGCCGGCTGGCCGGCCGCCCGGCTCGGTATCGTCGGCGTGACCGGCACGGACGGCAAAACGACTACCACGACGCTCATTGCCGGCGCGCTCCAGGCATTGGGGCATACCGCCGCCCACGTCTCGACGGCCAGTCTCGGCACCGGCGCCGCGGTGCTCCCCAATCAGAGCCGCCAGAGTACCCCGGAGGCGCCGGAGATACAGCACCTGCTCGCCCAAGCCACGGACCACGGTGCGGACTATGCGGTGATCGAGGCTACGTCGCACGGACTGGCGCAAGATCGGCTCTATGGCACGGAGGTAGATGTCGCGGTCTACACGAACATCACACACGAGCATCTCGATTACCACGGCTCTATCGAGGAGTACGTGGCCGCCAAGGCACGGCTGCTGGCGTTGCAATCACCGCTGCCGGGCGTGCCGGCGAAGCTGCACCCCCGCGCCAAGGCCGCCGTGCTCAACGCCGACGACGCGCACTGCGCCCACTTGCGCTCGCTGGCGCAGGTGCCGGTCACGACGTATGGCCTCCACCGGCCGGCCGACGTGCAAGCCGTAAGCGCCACCTACGACGGCTTGCGCCCCTCCGTGCAAGTACGGACCCCTTGGGGCAGCGCACAGCTCCGACCACGGGTCGTTGGCTCCTTCAACGTGGCGAACGTGCTGGCGGCACTGACAACCCTGGGAGTGCTGGGCTGCCCCCTTGCGGCCGCCGTGCCCGCCCTCTGCCGACAGGCCGGGGCACCGGGGCGCATGGAGCTGATCGAGGCCGGCCAACCGTTTGCGGTCATTGTGGATTACGCCCACACGCCCGCGAGCCTCGAACTGGTGCTACGTGCCCTCCGGCCCTTGACGCCCGGCCGGCTGATTGTCGTCTTCGGGAGCGCCGGCGAGCGCGACCGCGCCAAGCGCCCCATGATGGGCCGGATCGCTGCCACCCATGCCGACTTCTTCGTCCTCACGGACGAGGACCCGCGCGGGGAAGACCGCGAGGCGATCCTGGCGGAGATCGCCGCCGGCGCCGTGGCCGCCGGCGCCCGTCAAGGCACGCACTTCCTCTGCTGCCCGGACCGCCGGACGGCCATCCGCCTCGCCTTCGAGCGTGCCGCGGCCGGCGATACGGTGCTCCTCGCCGGCAAGGGCCACGAGCAGTCCATCATCATCAACGGCCGGTCCCACCCCTGGGACGACCGTGTCGTCGCCCGCGAGCTATTGTCCTGACCAGCCACGCACCCCTATGGCCCCCCCGCTGCGGCGGGTGGACGGCAGTTCCCTCCCCTGTCGCAACGGGGGAGCAACTGTCTTGAAAGTCAAGCGGAATGAATGGCGACCCGCGGAGTGCTGTCGGACCAGGGCGAGCCATGCTTGAGCATCGCGTTGAGGATCACCAGCAGCTTGCGCATGCAGGCCGTGAGCGCCAACTTCTTCGGCTTGCCCACTGCCAGCAGCCGCTGGTAGAAGGCTCGGATCACGGGATTGTAGCGACTGGCGACCAACGCGCCCCTGTAGAGGGTGGCGCGCACCCGCGCGCGGCCACCCCAGACGGTGCGTTTGCCCCGCAGGGTGCCCAATTCGGGCAGATGGGCCAGCAGGGTGAGCGAGAGTTGGGGGCCCACGCCAGGAACCGTGCGCAGCAGAGCGTCCTTCGCGCGCCACACCGGACTCTGCCGGAGCGTCTGGCGCAGCTGCTGCTCCAGGTCGGCCAACTCCTGCTCCCGCCAGGCGATGTGGGCCGCAATGTGGGAGTGGACACTGGTGGTGGCGGTGCCGAGGCGGTTCCGCTCCGCGACCAGCATGGTCAACACCTGGTGCCGGCGCGTGGCCAGGGTGGTCACCAGCGACAGTTCCAGGCCACCCGACGCCTCCACCAGCGCCAGGGCCTGCCACACCCCGCCCGCGTCATGGCTGTCCCCCCAGCGGTCGTCCGTGGGATGGACGGCCACGTCCAACTGGGCCTTGGCGATATCAATGCCGACAGAGAGCGCTTCCGGTTCCATGGCTTCCTCCGGCACCGTACTGGCCCGTCCTTGCATGATGCGGGCTTGGGTGGCCCTGGCAACTGTTCGGGCTCTCGTTCCGGAGGGGGTGCGGCGACCCGCGCTTCCCTGCGGTCTGCGGCGACCAAGAGGCCATCGGTCTGCCACACCCCGATCCGCCCAACTGAAGTGGTTGGGACGCCAAAACCAAGATACAAGGGCCGGGGGGTAGGTAAGTGATAGTACGACCAATGACGACACCGCAGCAGCCCAATCGAACGGACGGCGGTGATGCACGTCCGCGGGTGGTCTACATCGCGCTGGGCAGCAACCTGGGGGATCGCGCCTCCTACTTGGCGGCCGCCCGTGACCGGCTAGATGCCGTCGGGGAGATCGTAGCCGTCTCGCCGATCTACGACACAGAGGCGGTGACCCCGGAGCCACAGCCGCGCTATTTCAACCAGGTGGTTGCCTTGCGGACGGACCGTGACCTCCGCGATCTGCTCTTGGCCTTGCAAGGCATCGAGAACGCGCTTGGCCGGCGGCGGGGAATGCGTTGGGCACCCCGGACGATAGACCTCGACATCCTCCTCGACGGCTCAACGGTCGTGTCGGAGCCGGACCTGATCGTTCCGCACCTCCGGCTGGCAGAGCGTGCCTTTGTGCTCATCCCCCTCGCCGACCTGGCGCCGGACCTGGTGCATCCTACCGCCGGGCGCACGATTTCGGAGTTGGCGGCCGTGGCGCCGGGCCGCGATACCGTGTTCCGCCGTGGTTAGGCGGCCGGGACCGGCGCCGTGGGGCCGCGCACGTAGGTATCGCGCAGGATCGTGTTGGAGAAACTGACCAGCATCACGAGTAGGAAGGCGGTGCCACTGATGGTCAGCACCAGCGTGCTGCTGATTACGTCGGCCAAGGCGCCGTTGAGTAGATTGGCGAGCGCCATCACCCCACCGGCGTGGAAAGCATAGATACTCGTCACGCGGCCCCGAATGGCATCCGGCACTAGCGCCTGCATCATCGCCATCGTGATCGCCATGAACGCCGCCTGCGAGGCCCCGATACCGGCGGCCGCGAGCAGCGCCAGCTCCAGCGTGGGCGCGACTGCCAACGCCAGCAGCGTCAGGCTACTGGCAAAACCGGTCAACAGCAGCAGTTGACCACGTGCCCGCTGATTGGATACCCCGGCCAAAGCCAGCACGCTCACGAGGGCGCCACCGCCGACCGCCATCATCAACGACCCGAAGACGGACCCGCCGGCCGCGAACTGTTGCCGGGAGAGCACCGGCAGTACCGCCTCGAACGACATGGTGAGCGCGCAGTGCAGCGCGACCAGAACCAGTAGCGCCAATAGCACGCGGTCACGGTAGACGTGCTGCAGCCCGGCAAGCAGATTGTGGAGGGCGCTCTTCGTCGGATCGAGGCGGCCCGTGGAGGCGGTGCGGATACGAAGGACTTGCACCAGGCCCAGCGCGTAGAAGCCGGTGCAGGCGAGGAACGCGCTGCCCGGTCCGGCGATGGCGAGCAAGAGCGCTACGATCCCGGGTCCGACCAGCTTCGAGCCGTGGATCGTAGCGGAGTTCAGCGCCACCGCATTCAGGATCAGCCTCCGCGGCACCAGATTGGGCACGAGCGCCTGCATCGTGGGCATCAGCGCCGCGCGAGCGATACCGTTGACCAGGGACAAGACGACGAGGTGCCAGACCTGCATGGTGCCGGTGAGCGCCAGGAGGGCCAAGAGCAGGTTGTGGCCGAGGTTCAGCGCAAACGTACCGGCCAGCAGCGTGCGCCGGTCGAGCTTGTCCGCCAGCAAACCGACAAACGGTGGCACGACCAGCAGCGGAATCATCGCAGCAAAGGTGGTCACGCCGACCAGCATCGAGGAGTCCGAGAGGGTGAACACCATCCAGCCGCGTGCGACGATCAGCCCGGACGCGGCCGCCCCGCTCAAGAGGCTGGCAACCCAGAGGATGCGGTAGTCGCGGTAGCCGAGCGCCGGCAGGAACCGTGTCGTGACCGCGCGGCGCACAGCGTCGAGGTGACGAGTGTCACCGCGGGCGTTTGCCATGCGCTTTGCCATCTATTGCGGCCGTAGAGTTAAAGAAAAAGCGCCTCCACGACTCGGCAGAGGCGCTCCGGCTGGCAGTGGGTACCCCGGGCGCGATTCGAACGCGCGACTTTTGGCTCCGGAGGCCAACGCTCTGTCCACTGAGCTACCGGGGTATCTCCTCCCGATAGTACCGCACGACACCGGGACTGTCAAAGGAGCCACCGTCCGCACGTCCGGCTGATATGATGTACGCCGGGCGTGTTTGCGGCGCAAAGCCGTGGTCACGGAGCAGAGCAGGGATGGCTTCAGGGTCCGTCGCACTAGGGCTGGAGCAGCAGGTTGTGTTGCTGGCCGGTGTGGAGGGCAGCACTGGCGAAGCCAGCGCGCAGGCATTCGCCGACTCCGGCGCCTGGGTTGTGGTCCATAGCTGCCAGGACCTCGAAGGTACCAAGCGCATTGTGGACCGTGTCCGCTCCGACGGCGGCCGGGCTATGCCCGCCATCGGCGTGACCGACGATGCGGCGTCGGCGTGGGCGTTGATCGAACGGGTTGTGGTCGAATGGGCGCAGTTGGACGTACTGGTCTGCGACGTGGCCGGTCTTGCTTCACAAGGCGGCCGGGCTGCCGCCGCCGACTCGTCCGTGCCGCCGGAGGTGGGCTACCTGACTGCCGAGGCGATCAATCGGATGCGTACATCGGGCGGCGGGCGGATCATCGTGCTCTTGCCGCCGGCCGCGGACCCGCCGTTGGATCGTGGCGCGTCGCCGGAGCCGCACCCGGCGTGGATACGGGGCCTGGCCGCGGCAGCGTCCGCAGATCGGGTGCTGGTGAACACCGTGCAGTGTGCCGAGGATGTGGCAACGGCCGACCTGGCCCGCGTGCTGCTGTTCCTCGGTAGCGCCTGGAACACGGCCGTTTCCGGCTCCTGCCTGACGCTGCACGGCCCCGCCGCGGCAGGGGGACGGGCAGTTCCCTCCCCCGCCCCAACGGGGGAGGGCTAGGGTGGGGGCCAAGGCGTGCAGAAACACCATTTCTTGACATAAGGAGTTGCAGCATGGCCGATACGCTGGCCGCGAAAATCCTGCGGGACCATGTGGTAGGTGGCGAATATGCGCCGGGCAAGGAGCTGGCGCTGCGCGTAGACCAAGTGCTGCTCCAAGATGCAACCGGCACCATGGCCTGCTTGCAGTTCGAGGAATTGGGCCTTGACCGCGTGCAGGTACCGCTGGCCGTGCAGTACGTGGACCACAACTTGATCCAACTGGACTTCAAGAACCCCGACGATCACCGCTTCTTGCAACGCTTCGCCGCGCGCTACGGCATGTACCTCTCGCGCCCTGGCAACGGCATCTGCCACTACCTGCACGTCGAGCGGTTTGCGCGGCCGGGGCAGGTGCTCGTCGGCGCCGATTCCCACACGACGATGGCCGGGTCGCTCGGCATGATCGCCATTGGCGCCGGTGGGCTGGAGGTGGCCGTCTGCATGGCCGGGCACCCCTTCGAGATTCCGTCCCCCAAGGTGCTCGGCGTAGAGTTGCGCGGCGCGCTGTCTCCCTGGGTCCAGGCCAAGGACATCATCCTGGAGCTACTCCGCCGCCGCGGCGTGAGTGGTGGGCTGGGCTTCATCTGCGAGTTCTACGGTGACGGCGTGCAGACGCTCAACGTCACCCAGCGCGGCACGATCTGCAACATGATCGCCGAACTGGGTGCGACCGGAGGCATCTTCCCCTCCGATGAGCGCACCCACGAATGGCTGGTCTACCAGGGGCGGGAGGAGCACTGGCAACCGCTGGCCGCCGACCCCGGCGCCAGCTACGACGAGACGGAAATCATCGAGCTAGGCGCGTTGGAGCCGCTGATCGCCAAGCCGTCCAGCCCCGGCAACGTCGTGCCGGTGCGCGAGGTCGTCGGCACCCCGGCGGCCCAGGTCTGCATCGGGAGCTCGGTCAACTCCGGCTATGAGGACCTCGCCATCGCGGCGGCCGTCCTGGAAGACGAGGTGGTGTCCCCGGACTTGGTGATGACCGTCACGCCGGGGTCGCGCCAAATCCTCGACACGCTCTCCCGCAGCGGCGTGTACCGGGACTTGGTCCTGGCCGGGGCGCGGATGCTGGAGCCGGCCTGCGGACCGTGCGTTGGCATGGGGCAGGCGCCGCCGTCGGGCGCCGTGTCGGTGCGGAGCTTCGTCCGCAACTTCCCCGGCCGCAGCGGCACGCAGGACGATCAAGTCTACCTATGCAGCCCGGCCACGGCGGCGGCAACGGCCCTGCGCGGCGTCATCACGGACCCCCGTGATCTTGGCACCGAGCCTCCCATCACGTTGGCCGACGGCAATCCCGCCGCCGATGACCGCCAGATCATCCCGCCGCTGCCGCCGGACGAGGCGGCCAACGTAGAGTTGGTGCGCGGGCCGAATATCAAGGCGGCCCCGGCGCAGACGCCACTGCCCGATCCGCTCGCCGGCGAGGTGCTCATCAAGGTCGGAGACGAAATCTCGACCGGCGACATGGCACCGGACGGTGCCGTCGTGATGGCGCTGCGGTCGAATGTCGAGGCGATGAGCGCGTTTGTCTTCCGGCGCCTCGACCCCACCTTTCCCAAGCGGGCGCGGCAAACCGGCGGTGGATTTGTCGTCGGCGGACACACCTACGGCCAGGGGTCGTCGCGTGAACATGCCGTCCTCGCGCCCAAGGCGCTCGGCATGCGCGCCGTCTTTGCCAAGTCGTTCGCGCGCATCCACCGCCGCAACTTGATCTCGCAGGGTATTCCGCCCTTCACCTTCGCCGACGAGACCGACTACGACAGCGCCGCCCAAGGCGAGACCTGGGAGCTACCCGACCTGCATGCGGCGCTCCGCGACGGGCGAAACGAGGTGCAGGTTCGGGTCGGAGGCACAGGCCGCACATTCACCGTCCGCGCGGACTTCTCCGAACGGGAAAGGAACATCATGCTGGCCGGCGGCCTGCTGGCCTACATCCGCGATCTGGGGCGCAACGGGGCGGCGTAGGGCGAGCCAACGCCGACCGGTCATTCCCGCGAAAGTGGGAATCCACCCCCTCTCTATCGCTCCGCGATGGAGAGGGGGCGGCTGACAGGGGTAGGTTTTTGTCTGCATCAGGATTTTCAGGATGCAAGGATGAGCAGGATGGGTGGCCGCGGGAGTGGGCAGCACCGTGGCCTGGAGCGAGGCCACCGCCGGGCAGGAACCGGGCGCTTGCCGGTGCCTTGATGGGGGCCGGGGGCCACGAATAGCCCTGGATTGCGGCCTCCGCCGCAATGACGAGCTCCTGGGCACGATCAATCGCGCCCCCACACGAAAAACCTACCCCTATCAGGAGGGGGCCGGGGGGTGAGGCCCGAACCTCCTTACGAAAACCCTCCCTTGTCACCGGAAGCCCGGCCGCCCAGTCGGTATAATGCGCTGATTTCTCTCCATACTCCGCCGAGAGGGTGAGTAGCGTGTACGACTTGCGGATTACCGGTGGGACCGTATTCGATGCCAGCCAAGACCTCGCGGCTCCGGCCGACGTGCTAGTGCGGGATGGACGGATCGTGGAGATTGGCGCGGACCTACCCGGCGAGGCGCGACAGACGCTCGATGCCACCGGGCGCTATGTGACGCCCGGTCTCGTTGACCTCCATACCCACGTCTACTGGGGCGTCTCCCATTACGGCATCGTTGCCGACGAGACGTGTCTGCCGCGCGGTGTCACGACCGCCGTGGACGCCGGGTCCGCCGGCGCCGGTACGTTCCCCGGCCTGCGCCGCTACGTCATCGAGCAGCAGCGCACCCGGATATATGCCTTCCTCCACGTCGCCTTGGCCGGTATGTTCGCACAGGAGGTGGGCGAGTCTGCCGACGAGCGGCTGCTCGACGTTGACCGGGCCATCGCAACCGTCGAGGCCAATCGGGATGTCATTGTCGGCGTGAAAATCCGCCAGACCGACCGCCTCGTCGGCTCGCTCGGCGACCGCCCGCTACGCGATGCCATTCGCGTGGCTGCGGCGACCGATCTGCCGGTCATGCTCCACATCGGGAACACGCCGGTCCCGCTGGAAGACCTGCTGGCGCTGCTGCGGTCGGGAGACATTGTGACGCACTCGTTCCGCGGCGCGGTTCGTGATGGGCTGCTTGGACCGGATGGGCGCGTGCGGCCGGGGGTGCGAGAGGCGCGCGAACGGGGAATCAAGTTCGACATTGGGCACGGCAGCGGCAGCTTTTCCTTCGATTCGGCCGAGCGGCTGCTGGCGCAAGGCTTTCCGCCGGATATCATTTCCAGCGACCTCCACCACTACTCCGTGACAGGGCCGGTCTATGACCTGGCGAACGTGCTGTCCAAGTTCCTGTTCCTCGGCTTGAGCTTGGAGCAGGTGTTCGCACGGGCCACGCTGGCGCCGACGCAAGCAGTCACATTGGCTGACGGGTTGGGCACGCTCCGCACCGGCGCGCCGGCCGACGTGGTGATCTGGGAGTTGCGCGATGAAGCCGTGACCTTCATGGATTGTCTCGGAGACACGCGCGAGGCGCCCCGCCAACTAGAGCCGGTCGCGGTGATTCAAGGCGGTCAAGTCGTGCGCTCGGAGCTTGAGTAGGTGCTTACCCGTCGTTCCTGGCGGTTGTTGAGGAGAAGGGAATAGCGAGTATGATCACACGATTCTTGCCGCCGGGTGGGCCGAAGGAACAGTTGCAATTCGTGCTGGAGCGCGTGCGGGCGTTCCTCTCGCCGCCGACGGAAGGCTGGGGGGTGTGGAGTCCCGTGCTGGCGGAGTGGTTCAACCCCGGGAGCGACCGCCCCTACCACTATGCGCGTGCCGACGCCGAGCAGTTCCTGCGGCGCGCCCACATGAGCTATCCCACCGGCGACTGGCGCCTGATGCGCGTGCCGCTCGACGAGAGCGGCGAGCAGGCCGGGCCGCCGGAGGAAGTCACGCAGTCCGAGCCGGCGGATGCGGCGTGAGCCGGGGCGGCAGCCCCCGTATGGTCCCCCGTTGCGACGGAGAGACGTCAATACCGGCCGCGGAGCGGGGGACGGGCCTCTGAACAGGGTAGGTTTTCGGTGGGCGGGCGGCGGCGGGGCGTGGCCCCCCTATGGTCCCCCCGTTGCGACGGGGGGACGGGCCTCTGAGCAGGGTAGGTTTTCGATGGGCGGGGCGCGCGGCGGGGCGCGAGAGAGGTGTTGGCGGGAGCCGCCCGTGCCCGCGGTGGCCGGCGGCGGGCGGCTCAATCCCTGGATGGCGGGATGCCCGGCGTAGGTAACGCAGTGGAATCGGCGAGTTGGCGGTGCGTAGCCCCCCGGTGGCCCCCCCGTTGCGACGGGGGGACGGGGATTTACGCCGCGTAGCGGGGTGTGGGACATGCTGGCGTGGAAATGACGGTTGAGACGATGGGCTGGCGAGTAGTCAGGGTGACGGGGAGTGGCAGCGATACGGCGCAAGACAGCCTGGAGCCGCCGGCGCAGGTACGCCGGCGAGAGGTCGGTGGACCGTAGAACCGACCGGTCGGCGCTCGCCGGGCCAGGCTGGCCTGGCGGCGCCAAGAGCAAGGACGCGGCACCGGCCCGGACGTGGGCCGGCGCCAAGGGCAAGGACGCGGCACCGGCCCGGACGTGGGCCAGTACCAAGGGCAAGGACACGGCACCGGCCCGGACGTGGGCCAGCGCCAAGGGCAAGTGCAAGGGCACGGCGTGGGACCGCACATGGTCCCACGCCTGGGGCGCGGACCCGGCCGCGCCACCGCACGCGGCCGGCCCGTCGGTGCCTGGATGCCTCTGCCGGGCGCGGCCCGGCGCTGGAGGATGGTCTTGCAT
>DAOUJP010000032.1:0-32177 GCA_034422515.1 Chloroflexota bacterium
GGTCGCCGCACGGACTCCCCTTCCCTGCAGGGAAGGGGCCGGGGGTTAGGTCCAATCCGTCCCTCCAAGCATCCCTTGCGCCTGTTTTCCCGGTTTACCTACCCCAGTCAGCCTATGGTCCCCCCGTCCCGACGGGGGGACGGGCCGGAGACCAAGCCGGAGGATGGTCCTCCTGCGGCGGCGGGGGGACGGGACCTCGACAAAGAACTCGCCGCGGCTGCGGTGGGGGGACGGGCGCGGTAGGACTCAGGCTGCTGCGGGCTGCTCGACCGGGGTGGGCGTGGAGGGCACGATGGGGTGCTCGACGGACCAGGTGAGGCTGTCGTCTGCGACATCTACGCGGACGCGATCACCGGCGGTGTAGTCGCCGGCGAGTACGGCGCGGGCCATGGTGTTCTCGATCTCCCGCTGGATGAGCCGGCGCAACGGCCGGGCGCCGTAAGCCTCGTCGTAGCCGCGGTCCAGGAGCCAGTCGCGGGCCGCTGCCGTCAGTGTTAGCTCGATGTCGCGCTCGGTCAGCCGCTCGCGCAGGTCGGACAGCAGCTTGTCCACGACGGCACGGAGCTGCGGCCGCGTGAGGCGGTGGAAGACGATGGTTTCGTCAATCCGGTTCAGGAACTCGGGACGGAAAGTGCGCCGCAGCGAGTCCATGATCCGGTCGCGCAGCTGCCGCTCGGCTTGATCGGCGGCGCCGTCGCCGCCAAAGAAGCCTACCGGCCCGGCCCGCAGGGTGAGGCCGCTCGTACCGACGTTCGAGGTCATGATGATGACCGTGTTGCGGAAGTCCACGACGTGACCCTGCCCGTCCGTGAGCCGGCCATCTTCGAGAATCTGGAGCAGCGCGTTGAAGACTTCGGGATGCGCCTTTTCCACCTCGTCGAACAGGATGACCTGGTAGGGTCGCCGCCGGACGGCTTCGGTCAACTGACCGCCGCGGTCGTAGCCGACGTAGCCTGGCGGCGCGCCGAACAGGCGGGAGACATTGTGACCTTCCCGGTATTCCGACATGTCGAGGCGCAGCAGCGCGTCCTCGTCGTCGAAGAGATAGGCCGCGAGGCTCTTGGCCAACTCCGTCTTGCCGACGCCGGTTGGGCCGAGGAAGAGGAAGGACCCGATGGGCCGGCGAGGGTCCGCTAACCCCGACCGCGAGCGCCGGATGGCATCGGAGACGGCCACGACGGCCTCCTCCTGCCCGACGAGGCGCTCGTGCAGCGCCGCCTCCAAGTGCAGCAGCTTCTCGGCGTCCTCGGTGTAGATGTTGGTGACGGGCACACCGGTCCACTTGGCGATCACTTCGGCCACGTCCTTCGCCGATACCGACGCGGCTGCACGCTGCGGCTGCTTATCGGCTAACGCCTCTTCGAGCGCCAGCCGCTCCTGGCGCAGCTGCATCGCCCGCTCGTAGTCGCGCTCGACGGCCGCCTGCTCTTCTTCCGCACCGATCTGTCGGACGCGAGCGATCCGCTGCGCGACTTCCGGATCGCGTGTGGAGGCCCGCAGCCGCACCTTGGCGGCGGCCTCGTCCATCACGTCAATGGCCTTGTCGGGGAGGTAGCGTTCGCTGACGTAGCGGTCGGCCAGCTTCACGGCCACCGCCAGCGCTTCATCGGTGATACGGAGTTGATGGTGCTCCTCGTATTTGGGCCGCAAGCCTTCCAGAATCTTGATCGCCGTCTCCTGGTCGGGCGGGCCGACGTACACGGGCTGGAAGCGCCGTTCGAGCGCGGAGTCCTGCTCGATATGCTGCCGGTACTCGTCCGGCGTGGTGGCGCCGATAGCGCGCAACTGCCCGCGGGCCAGCGCCGGCTTGAGCAGGTTCCCGGCGTCAATGGCGCCATCGCCTGCACCGGCGCCGACCAGGGTATGCACCTCGTCAATGAAGAGGATGATCGTGCCCTGGGCGTCCTGCACCTCTTGGATAACGCCTTTGATACGCTCCTCGAACTCGCCGCGGAACTTGGCGCCGGCCAGTAGCGCCCCGATGTCGAGCGCCAGCACTCGCTTGCCGAGCAGCGGCTCCGGGACGGTCTCGGCAGCAATGCGCTGCGCCAACCCCTCGGCGATAGCGGTCTTCCCGACACCGGGCGGACCGATCAGGACGGGGTTGTTCTTGGTGCGGCGGCTGAGGACCTCCATCAAGCGGGTGACTTCCTCGTCACGACCGATCACCGGGTCGAGCCGGTTATCCTGAGCCAACTGAGTCAGGTCAACGGTGTACTGCGCGAGCAGCCGGGCCTGGTTTTCGGCCGTGGGGCTATCCATCGGGCGCGAGCCACGCACGTCCTTGAGCGACTTGGCGATGCGGTCGGGGGTGAGACCGGCCGTAGCGACCAGCCGCGCTCCGGCCCCACCTTCGGCCAACGCCGATACCAGGAGGTGCTCGGCGCCGACGAACGCATCGCCGCGCTGACCGGCGGCGGCCAGGGCCGCATCCATGACCCGTTTGGTCCGCGGGCTGAGGTAGATCTGCGTGCCGCTCGACACGCGCGACTGCTGGGCCAATAGGCCGCGTGCCCGCTGGGCCAACGCCCGCCCATCGAGGTCCAGCTCTTTCAGAGTTTCGGGGATAATGCCTTGCGGCGCTTCCAAAAGGGCCACCAACAGGTGCTCCGGCTCGAACGTGGTGTGTCCGAACTCGGCCAGGAGGCCTTGAGCACGCATCAGGGCTTCCTGGGCGGCGTGGGTAAAGCGGTCGAGGGGTAGCATCGTTCCAAATCCTTGAGTGTGGTAGTAGCAACTATAGTGTAGTGTGTCGGCTCATTTCTGTCAAGGTCCGGCATTGACAGCCCGGACAAGACGTGGGTAGAATGGCGCCGGAGCAACCTCCTCCCCAGGACCGTCTTCCGCCCATTGGCAGCGGCCGGCACGGTCCCGGGGCCTCGCAGGCACACGCCCAACTCCCTACCACGCGCTGGATGATATGTATGCGTAGTGACGAGATTCGCCGGCGCTTTGTCACCTATTTCGAACGGCAAGGCCATCTGGCTCTGCCGAGCGCCTCGCTCATTCCCCACGACGATCCGAGCGTGCTGTTCACCTCGGCGGGGATGCAGCAGTTCGCGCCCTACTTCGTCGGTGCTGCGGCGCCACCGGCCACTCGGCTGGTGACGGTGCAACGCTGCGTGCGGACGGACGACATCGAGGAGGTGGGCGACAATACGCACCACACCTTATTTGAGATGCTGGGACACTTCTCCTTCGGCGACTACTTCAAGCGGGAGGCCATCGCCTTTGCCTACGAATTCGTCACCAAGGAGCTAGGGATACCGGCGGACCGTCTCTGGACAACGATCTTTGCCGGAGAGCCTGGTATCCCGCGCGATGACGAGGCGGAAGCAGCGTGGCGGGCAGTGGGCATTCCGTCCGACCGCATTCGCGTCTTCGACCGCAGTGAGAACTGGTGGGGCCTAGAGACCGGCCCCTGTGGACCATGCTCGGAGGTCCATTTTGATCTCGGCCCAGAGACCGGCTGCGGTCTCCCGGACGACCAGTGCGGGCCGAACCACTGTGATCGTTTCTTCGAGTTCTGGAACGCGGTCTTCAACCAGTACAACAAAGCTGCCGACGGCACCCTGACGCCGCTGGAACGGACCGGCATAGACACCGGCGTTGGTTTCGAGCGCATTGTGACCCTGATCCAAGGCAAACCGTCGGCCTACGAGACCGATCTTTTCGCGCCCCTGATCGCCGCGGCGGCGGCGCAGACCGGGGTGGCCTACGGCGAGGCACCGGACACGGACCTCTCGCTGCGGATTATTGCCGAGCACCTCCGCGCTGCGACTTTCTTGGTGGCCGACGGTGCGTTGCCCGCCAGCGAGGGACGCGGGTACGTCGTGCGCCGGCTGATCCGCCGCGCCGTCCGGCACAGCCGCCTGCTCGGCAGTGAGGCGCCGATTGCCGGTCCGGTCGTCGCGGCCACCCTCGACCGGATGGCCGAGCACTATCCCCACTTGGCGCAGAAACGCGCCCTGATCGAGCGAGCAACGGCTGACGAGGAAGCGCAGTTCGGGCGCACGCTCGACGCCGGCACGCAGCTGTTGGAAGCCGAGATGGCCGCGCTGAAGGCGCAGGGAGGCACCACACTGCCGGGCGATACGGCTTTTCGGCTCTACGACACATTCGGCTTTCCGCTGCCGCTGACCGAGGAGATCGCCGCCGCGCAGGGCGTGCAGGTGGATACGGACGGTTTCGAGCAGCGCATGGCCGCGCAGCGCGAGCGCAGCCGAGCGACACAGCAGTTCGAGCAGTGGCGCGGCATCGCGCTGCCGGCAGTCGAGGTCACGTTCGAGGGGTATGCCGGGACCGAGGTGGACGGTGCCGAGGTGCTCTGGATCGGGCCGGTGACAGCGCCGGACAGTGCAGACTCGGCGCGTCAGGACGGCGAGCCGGTAGCCGTCGCCGCAGCCGGTACCGCGGCGATGATCGTGCTCGACCGCACGCCCTTCTACGCCGAGGGGGGCGGGCAAGTCGCCGATAGCGGGACCATCACCGGCCCGCATGGACGCTTCACCGTGCAGGACGTGCAGCGACCGGCTGGCGAGGTCATTGTGCATATCGGGGAGGTCACGGAGGGCCGGCTGGCGGTCGGCGAGCGGGTCAGAGCCGATGTTGACCGCGAGAAGCGGGCGGCTGCCGCGCGTCACCACAGCGCGACCCACCTACTGCACGCCGCGCTGCGGGCGGTGCTGGGAGAACACGTCCAGCAGTCCGGCTCCTTGGTCGCGCCGGAGCGGCTGCGCTTTGACTTCTCTCACCGGGGGGCGCTCGGCCTCGACGAGCAGCGGGAGATCGAGCGCCGGGTGAACGCGGCGATTCGCGCCAACCTGCCGGTGGAGCCGACGGTCATGCCGCTGCACGCGGCGCTGGCGAGCGGCGCGCTGGCGCTCTTCGACGAGCGGTATGGCGAGGCGGCGCGGGTGGTTGGCATCGGCGATCTCAGCCGCGAGTTGTGCGGCGGGACTCACGTGGCACGCACGGGTGACATCGGCTCCTTCATGCTGACGGCGGAAGGGAGCATCGGCTCCGGCCTGCGCCGCGTCGAGGCGGTGACGGGCACGGCGGCCGAGGCGCTGGCGGCGGACACCCGCGCCACGCTGGAGACGCTGAGTCACACGCTGGGCGTTCCGGCGGCCGAGGTGGTCGGGCGCGTGGAGCAGCTACAAGCGGAACTCACGGAAACGCGCCGCCAATTGGCGGCGGCCAGTCGTCAATCGGGCCAAAGCACGCTGGAGAGCGTCCTGCAGGAGGCGGTTGTGGTCGACTTGGCGACGCCAGAGCCGCACGATCCTATGGAAGTCGGTGGTGCGGCTCTGGCACGCCACGCTCACGTCCTGGCCACCGAGGTTGCAGTAGCGGATATGCGGGCGCTGCGGGAAGCGGGCGATTGGCTCCGCGACCATCTCCCTGGTCCGGCGGTGCTCATTCTCGGCACTAGGCAGCCCAAACGACCGCAGCTCCTGGTAACTGTGCCGCGCGAGCTGGTGAACGACGGTCTCAATGCGGGCGCTTTGCTGCGCGAGGTGGCGGCGGCCATGGGGGGAAAGGGGGGTGGCCGGCCGGACATGGCCCAGGGTGGTGGCGGCGATCCCGCGCACCTGGCGGCGGCGCTGGCGCAGGGCCGCGAGCGGGCAACGGGGATTTTGTGCGGTGGTGACACGCCCGATTCGCAGAAGGCGGCACAGGCCAAGCGGGCAGGATTAGGTAGCGCATTGTGAGCGGCCGGAGGCCAACCAAACCGCCACCAACGCAGCGAGAACGGCCGCGCACGGCGGCCGAAGCATTGGCCGCCGTCGCCGCCGGTTCGACCGAGCGTCTCCGCAGCGCGCGGACGGGGAGGCGATCACAGGAGACTACGCAGCCAGCACGCCGGCCGCAGGAAACTACCCAGCGAGCAAGGCGTCCGCAAGCAGGCTCGCGGCCAGCACGAGAGAGCTACCGCCGCGCCGCTGCCGGCACAACCGCCGCGCCGGTCGAGGGCGACGCTGACCAGCCGGCAGCGGCGCGACGGATCACGTGGCGGCCCATCCTGGTTGCCGTCCTGGCAATCGTGCTGCTGGTCGCGCTGGTGGTCTTTGTGCTTCCCAGCGCTCGCGTGACGCTCCAAACGGTGCCGGTAGCCTTTACGTCCGACATGACCCTGATTGCCGATGCGCGAGTGCGCGGGATAGGCGTTGCAGACGGCAAGCTACCGGCGCAGGTGGTGTCCGTGGAGGCATCGGAAAGCCTGGAAATTCCCACGACGGGCCAGGAGGCCGTGCCGGACCGGAAAGCCACCGGCGAGGTATTCCTGACGAACAAGCTCAGTAGCCGGGTCGTCGTGCCGCAAGGAACGGTCGTGCAGGCCGGCAACGTCAGTTTTGTGACGACCGATGAGGTCGTCATCCCCAGCAGTGTGACGACCGGATCGCAGCAGAGTTTTGGAGTTGGCCGCGCCAAGATCGAGGCGGTGACCGGCGGTACGGCCGGGAACGTCGCTCCGGAAGCGATCAAGGCGGTGGCCGGCCCATTGAGTGAAAGCCTAGTGGTGCGGAACGACGACCCGACGCAGGGCGGCACCGACCGCGAAATACGCTTCGTCACGGCCGGAGATCGCCAGCAGCTCTACAACACGCTGCTGGCTACGCTGCGGGAGCAGGTCGAAGTGCGCCTGACTGAGCGAGAGCGCAGCGGCGAATCGCTCGTCGTGTGGCCCGAACCCAATCCGGCGATCACCGAGGAGGTCTACGAGCCGGCAGAGGTCCGCGCCGAGGCCGACTCCGTGCGTCTCCGCATGAGAGTACGCTATAGCGCCACGCAGTTCCGCGGGGACGACGTGAACCGGCTGGTCAACGAAAAACTCGCCGCGCACGTGAACAGCACTGCGCCCGGCTGGGTGGTGGTCAACGAGACGTTGGAGGTGGCGCCGCTGGTGGTCGAGCGCGTGGAGCTGGGCGGCGCGGTCTACATGCAGATTCAGGCCCGCGGACACCGCGAGCCGCACGTGGACGTGGGGCAAATGCGTAGCGATCTGGCTGGACGAACGCGAGCCGCGGCGCAAGCCTACCTGGACGCCCGGCCGGGATTTGCTGCCCGCGAGCTGACCATCTGGCCCGGCTGGCTCAATAGTCTGCCACGGCTGCCGCTCCGCATCACCGTCGAGAAGCAACGGCTAGAAGCGGCAGGTGCCTAGGGCGCGCCTCACCCCCCAGCCCCTCTCCATCGCCGAGCGATAGAGAGGGGGAGTGCGATTCAAGTGTTCCGCCTAGTGCCACAAGAAATCCAGCCAACGGGCAAGCTGGCGCCAGGGCCAGCGGCGCGGGGGTGGCTCTTCGCGGGCCAGCACGTCGGCGATGGCGAGAGGCTGGGGCTGCTCCAGCACTTCACCGGCAGCCAGCGCCAGGGCCAAGGGGCGGAGCATCGTCTCCGGCGCGGTCCGAAGAGGCGCACCGTCGCGCCGCGCGACGGCTTCCAGGAACGTATCGAGCGCCCGCATCGGATCGAGCGGGGAGCAGCGGACGCCCGCTGCCGTCGCTACTTCCAGCATAGCGGGCGTGATCGTGACTTTGACCGCCGGCGCCTCCGCGACCAACTCCCAGGGCACCGTGAGGCTCATCGTCCCAGTGACCACGCCGGTAACCCCGCCTTGGAGGTGCAGGGCCGGATTGCGGCTGCGGGACGGCGCCGGCGCCACCACGCGCACCCGGCCGGCCAGCAACTCCCAGGTATCGAGTAGCTCCGGGGGCGGGGGCGGCGGTGGAGCGGACGAACGGGCACCGCGGGCCGGATTGATCTCACTGCTGGGGAGGCGATAGCGCCCGGCCAACTTGGTGATGGGACGCGCGGCGAGCAGCGTCCGGGCGGGCGGCAGGTCAGGCTCATAGCGCACCGCATAGTCGAGGGCACAGGAGGCGCCGGACTGCCCGATCTGCCGCACTAGGCGGCGGCCCCCGGGGATGGTCGCGGCCAACGGCGGCGCCAAGAAAACGTGGAGACCACGCTGCACGGCATCGCCGACGATGAGGGGGTGATAGCTGGCGGGCGACGCCACGATCAGCACGTCCAGGTCCTCGTGGAGCAAGACCAGTTCATAGCGGGTATAGACCCGCGCCCGGCTCATATGGCCGGCGGCCGCCGCGGCACGGTGGTTGACATCGCACACCGCCCGCACGGCTACGTCGCCGCGTCTGAGCAGGTGCGCCAGATAAAGCTGGCCGCGCCGCCCGGTGCCGATAATCGCCACGCGCAGGGTCATCGCTCTCGTCTCTTGGCGGCCGGTGTGGGGTGCTACATCCCTCTGCGACGGCCCCCGACGGCAAGCAAAGACAAGCCCCTGACTGTCGGCCGACAGTCAGGGGCAAAGTGGGTAGCGCATGCGGGATTCGAACCCGCGATCTCCACCTTGAGAGGGTGGTGTCCTAGGCCACTAGACGAATGCGCCACACTCGGCCGGAACCACCTGCACCGGGCCGGAGGCTCCACGCCCGGATATGGTACCATAATCATCGCTCGTTGGCAAGACCCCGCCGACGGTAGCTTAGAGTTGAGGAGTTGCATGGCATCGGTCGTCAAGAAGCGTCGCCGCAAGATCAGGCGACATAAGTTCCGCAAGCGCCTGCGGCGTATGCGGCACAAGAACAAGTAGGCATACCCGCGCGTCCCGCGTTTTCGCGCCCACCGCTCGCGCCAGGGGCTATACCGTTGTGCCCGTAGCCCGCTGGCAAGCGTATGGTGCCGGTGCGGGTCGCCATGGGGTTGCACCCAGCCCGGTCACCCCGTTAGCATGAGAGACGGAGGCTCCGAGCCACGATGCTCAGATTGCTGTTTATCCTGGCGGCGCTCATGATGCTGGGCATGGTCTTCGGACCGATGCGGCGTCACATCCTCCGCCGCCTCGACATCACGGCGACAATTCTGCTCATCGTGCTGCCGCTCATGGCCGCCGGGCGCCTCCTCTACACCGTGCGGCAAGGTGGGTGGGAGGAGCGCGATGACATTGCGTTCGTCGTGCTCGTCGTCAGTGCGCTGATCGGCTTGTGGATCGGGCTGTGGTGGCTCACGAACATGCTGGAGCGGCGGCGGCCCACTCCTGGCGGCGGGCTGCCGCTTTTTCCTGGGGGTCTAGCGCAACGGTGGCTGGGCCTCCCGGCCGTGCCGGCGGTGCCGGCGGCCGAAGTCGAGCGCAAGGGACTCGGCTTGGCCCGGTTCACCGGCCGGCTCTGGGGACGCCGGCGTGCCCGCCGCGGTGCTCGTCAAGGCCAGAGCAAGCCGGCCAATAGCCCGGCGGCTCCGGCGGCCGCCAAGCCGGCCGCTACGCCGGCGGCGGCCCCGGTCAGCCGCAGCGCCCGGACCACGGCCAAGCCTCGGCAGTCGGCAACCGCAAAACGATCCACCGCGAGGCGCCGCTCCCCCCGGCGGCGAGCGGCATCGTCCTCGAAAATGGACGACGCGGCCATGACCTTGGGCCGAATCGGCGGGAGTTTGTTCGGAAAGGCCGAGAAGGCGACCCGTCCCAAGTCCTCGTCGTCCCGCCGGCGGCGCAAATAAGCCGCACCGTCGCGCTCTGGGCACCGTATACTGAGGCCACCAGCAGTAGGGGAGTGAGCTATGGCCACGCAGTACCGTGCCGCCGTCATCGGCTTGGGGCGCATGGGCAGCACTTTTGACGACGAAAAAGCCGCTTGGGATCGGGCGCCGCGACCCCATGCCCACACGCCCTGCTATCGGGCTGCCGGCGTGGAGGTGGTAGCTGGGGCGGACCCGCACGAGGGGCAGCGCGAGGCGTACCGCCGGAAATGGGGCATCGAGTCGCTCTACGCCGACTACCGCGCGATGCTGGAGCGGGAGCAGCCCGACATCCTGAGTATATGCACGACCGCCAAGCCACGGGCGCGCATTCTGCTCGATGCCGTGGAGATCGGCGCCGCGCGCGGCCTCAAGGCCATCTGGGCCGAGAAACCTATCTCCATCTCGCTGGCCGAGGCGGACGAGATGGTCGCGGCGTGTCAGCGGGCGGGGATCGCACTCGCTATCGGCTGTAGCCGCGCTTGGAACCCCATGTATAACCGGATGCGCGAGCTGATTGACGAGGGGGAGTTGGGCGATCTGCTCCAGGTGATCGGCTTTGGACAAGCGGGCGTCTCCCACAACGGGAGCCATCTGCTGACCACAGTCAATCGGCTGTCCAAAGGGCGCGTGCAGTGGGTATTCGGGCACATGGAGAGCGACGAGGCCGCGGCCGGCGACATAGACTTGCAGGGGAACGGCTACCTGCATTATGACAACGGCGTGCAGGGTTTCGTGCGGATGACCGCATGCGGCGGGGCCAACTGGGAGATTGAGGTCATCGGCACGCAAGGAGTGCTGCGGGCCATCGCCGATGCACAGCAGGTCCAGTTTTACAAGACGGTCGAATCCAGCCTGGAGGGGCGTCGTGCGGAGCCGTCCCAGCACATCTTCCCGCTGCCGGCCGCCAGCCACAGCAGCAACACCCGCACGGTGCTCGACCTCATCACGTGCATCGAGACGGGCAAGGAGCCGAACTGTAGTGGCGACGATGGACGGCACGCGCTGGAGGTGGCGATTGCCATGCGCGAGTCGCATCGGCGCGGCGGGACGCGCGTGGCGCTGCCGCTGGCCGACCGCGCACTGCAGGTCCGCTCGTCCGAAACGCTGCACGGAGACGAGCCGGCCATCGTGCGGCGGGCGCGGGCGGCCGCACAAGCGGCCGGGTGACGCCACCGACCGGAGGCATGGTCGAGCGAAAGGAGAGCTGACGGAGTAAAATGTAAGTCCGAGCAGCGTTCGCGTGCGATCCAGCGTCTCTAAGAGTGTGTTTCCAAAGGGGGATTCAGGCAGGCGCTAGCCGGCGGAGCATGAGGTGGATCATCGCGATGTAGATCCACGACTCCGTGGTCGTCGGCATCGCTGCATAGTCCTTGCTCAACCGCCGACACTTACTCACCCAGGCCAAGGTCCGTTCCACCACCCATCTGCGGGGCAAGACCTGAAACTGTTGCTGGCCCCTGGGCCGCCGCACAATCTTCACCATCCAACCCCACCGGGCCTGTACCCACGGCACCAACGATCCCGTGTATCCTGCGTCCGCCCAGATCAGACGCAGGCGGGGAAACTGGCCCGCCAGTTGGGGCAAGACCAACTTCGCCCCCGCCCGGTCTTGCAGATTGGCCGGGTGGACCACGCCGGCCAACAATAATCCCAGGGTATCTACGACAATGTGCCGCTTCCGCCCCAGCACGTGCTTGCCCGCATCGTAGCCGCGCGGCCCCCTTTTTCGGTGGTCTTGACCGATTGGCTATCGATAATCGCGGCACTGGGCGTGGGATCGCGTCCCGCGGCTTGCCGGACCTGGGGGCGCAAGGTGGCATGGACCCGTTCCCAGGTGCCATCGCCAGCCCACCGATGGAAGTATTTGTACAAGGTCTGCCACGGGGGCAGGTCGTGCGGCACCATCCGCCAGGGGCAGCCACTCCGGAGCACATACAGAATACCATTGAGCACTTCCCGCAGGTCCACGCTCCGCGGGCGGCCCCCCGGCTTGGCCGGCGGCAGCAACGGGGCCAGGATCCGCCACTGGTCATCCGTTAAGTCACTGGGGTACGCTTTCCTACCCATACCCCGTAGTATAGTCGCGCGTTAGGGCTTTGGAAACACACTCTAAACGACAGTGGACAACAGAGGTGTGACCCAAGGAGGAAGCCATGGTAGCTATGATCCGACGGAAGTATTTGGGAGGGGCTGCTGCCACGCTTGGCGGGCTGCTGGCCGCGGCGTGCGGTGAGCCGACCGTGCGCTACGTGGGCCAACCGCAGGCCGGGCCAGCCGGGCCAGCCGGGCCAGCCGGCGCGAAGGGTGAGACCGGTGCTCAGGGTGCAGCGGGCGCGCAGGGCGCGCAGGGTATTGCCGCCACGAAACCCCCGGAGGTGCAGGTCTGGCACTGGGCCGGGCCGCAGCACCGCTTCAGCTTGGCGAACACGGCAGTCGTCGAAGACTTCAAGGCCCGCAACGAGCGGGCGGCGCTGGTCGAAATTCAGACGGCGGGCGACGGTCGCGCCAGAATGTCCAAGATCAAGTCGTTCCTGGCGGCCGATACACCGCCGAACGTGTGGACCCCGTGGCAGGTCGAGGCTGCGGACCTGTTCTCGTTGGGCGCCATCATTGATCTGGAGCAAGCCCTGCGGACCAACCAGGATTGGGCCACGGTCAAGCCCAACATGATCCCGTTCCTGCTCAATGGCGTGCTGTGGAAGGGGCAGCAGACGTTGATGCCGATGTTCCCCGACCCACACGGCCTGGGTTACAACACCCACATCCTCAAGGAGGCGGGACTGGAGTTTCCGCAGGACGGCTACACCTGGGCGGACTTCATCGAGCTTGGACAGAAGACCTACGTTCCCGAAAAGCGGCGCCTGGTGGACTTCTACTATGATGGGCACCGGATGCTCTGGTGGATGGGCAGCAACGGGGGCTTCCCGATTGACGACACTCGCACCAAGCTCCAGTGGGACAGCGCGATTGCCCGCGAAACGCTGGAGTTCGCGCACGAGCACGCCAAGCGCACGCGGCTCTTCATTGCCGGCTCGGAGTTCCATAGTGACAACCCGGAGCCGTACAACCATCCGAACGTGAACTTCAACAAGGGCGGGCGCCTGTCGAACATCATCAATCCCGGTACGGTCACGCCGCCGCGCTATCCCGATATTGACCCCGGTGACGGCAGTGGCATCCGCGTGACGCACTACCCACTCGGCCCGAGCAACACCTCGAAGACACCGCTCACACCGGGCAACGTATTCGGCATGGTGGTGTTCAAGGTGCAGGACGAGGCGGCGCAGCAGTTGTCGGCGGACTTGGCCGCCTGGTCCGTGCGCGAGGACGTGCAGCTGATAGTTACGAGGGCTTCCGGGCATCCGCCTTCCAACCTGGCAGCCGCACGCAACCCCGGGATCAGCGAGGCGCTCAGGAACAATCCCATCCTGAACAAGCTCAACGATCTGGCCCAGTACGACCAGCCGACGCCGAACCCGCCGAGCTACTTGAAGATTCTGGGCATCGTCAAGGAACAGCTCACGAAGGTGGACATGGGTGAAGCGACGCCAGGCGACGCGCTCCAAGAGGCACAGCGCCTGACGCAGCCGTTGCTGGACGCGGATCTCAGCAAGTAGGGCAGCAACCAGCAGGCGCACGGCGGCCGGCTCGGTCGTTGTGCAGCGCACCAAGCGCCTCCCGTCGTGTTCGGGAGGCGCTCCGTTTTTGCTTGCCGCGAGCATGGCCATGGGCGATGCAAGGTTGCAGGTTTCGCGGCCGGCGGCTATCCTTGATGCCACTACAGACCATCGGTATGGTCGGGCAAAAGGAGGGCCGTCAGCATAGCGCGTCATGCCGGGTGGCATGCGCGTGCGATCCATCATCTATCGCTCATCCCTAACGACAGCGGAGTGAACCAAGGAGGAAGTATGGTAGCCGTGATCCGACGGAAGTATTTGGGCGGCGCAGCCGCCGCTCTCGGTGGGCTGGTGGCCGCGGCGTGCGGCGAGCCGACCGTGCGCTACGTGGGCCAGCCGCAAGCCGGGCCAGCGGGGCCAGCCGGGCCAGCCGGCGCGAAGGGTGAGACCGGTGCTCAAGGTGCAGCGGGCGCGCAGGGCGCGCAGGGCGCTGCCGCCAAGACACCGCCGAATATCACCTTCTGGCATCGCATTGCACCACCGCACCGCTTTGGCTTGGCCGATCAGGTGGTGGTGAAGCACTTCAAAGAGAACCACCCCCGTGGCGCGTTCGTGGATATCCCCACCGAGAACTCGGGTGGGGCCAGCATGGACAAGATCAAGAGCTTCTTGGCGGCCGATACGCCGCCGAACGTCTGGACGCCTTGGCAGGTAGAGGCCGCCGACCTGTTCGCGCTGGGCGCCACCGTGGACCTCAACGCCGCCCTGCGGACGAACGCGGACTGGGGCAAGACCAAGGGTGAGATGATCGAGTTCCTGCTCAACGGGGTGCAGTGGAAGGGGCAGCAAATCCTGATGCCGATGTTCCCGGACCCGCACGGCCTGGGCTACAACACGGCCATCTTGAAGGAAGAAGGGGTGGACTTCCCGGAGGAAGGCTACACCTGGGATGACTTCGACGAGATCGGCAAGGCCACGGTCCAGCGCGATGCGGAAGGCGTCACCCGTGCGCTGTGGAGCATGCGCTACAGCTTGTACTGGACCGTGATCGTCCTGGGGCCGATGAACGGGGCGTTCCCGCGCGACCCGACCGGGACAGAGTGGAAAGTTGACACTCCCGGCATGTTGGAGGCGCTGGAGTACGTGTACAAGCACCACCGGGAGCTGGGCTATGCACAGACGGACATCGGGAAGGACGGGAAGTACTACTTCAACAACAAGGCGAAGGTGACGGAGGTCATCAACCCCGGGACCGTGACCCCGCCGCGCTATCCCGACGTGGACCCCGGTGATGGGAGCGTCATTCGGGTGACGCATTACCCGCACGGGCCGTCGAACAGCGAGAAGCAGATCACGACGCCGGGCAACTGCTTCGGCTGCGTGGTGTTCAAGGTCCGCGATCAGGATGCCCAGGAAGTGTCCGCCGATCTGGCGGCGTGGTCGGTACGCGAGGACGTGCAGCTGCTGGTCTCGGAAGCCTCCGGACACCCGCCCGCCAACCTGGCGGCCGGTCGCAATCCGGGGATCAACAAGGCCCTGCGGGACAACCCCATCCTCAAGCAGCTCAACCACCTGGCGCAATACGATGTACCCACGCCGGCTGCACCGAGCATGGCCAAGATGCTCTTCGAGATCGGTGGCGAGATCTTCAAGCGCCTGGAGAACGGCGAGCTGACCCCCAAGGAGGCCCTCGCAGAATCGCAGCGGCTCACGGCCCCCCTCTACGAAGAGGACCTCAAGCGGGGCTAAACGCATCGGCAGTACGCTCACGACCTTGCGGGTCGTTGTGCAAAGCACCAAGCGCCTTCCGGCCATGGCCGGGGGCGCTTTGCTTATGGTGGCGCGAGCGTTGGCTGGCCCCCTCCCTAGCCCTCCCCCGTTGCGACGGGGGAGGGAACACACCGTCCCCCTGAGGAGCCGGGGGCCAGTGAGGTTGCAGATTGCACGGCGTATGGCTATGCTTGAGGCATGACAGGCCGCAGGCATCGTCGAGAGAAAGGAGGGTTTCAGAGCAGTTGCCGCCCCAGGTAGGGCGAAATCGAGAGTAGCGTTCGAGTGGGATCCATTCCCGTCTCGCACGACACGGGAGTGGGCCAAGGGGGACCTATGGTAGCTGTAATCCGGCGGAAGTATTTGGGTGGCGCCGCAGTCGCGCTTGGCGGGCTGCTGGCCGCGGCGTGCGGTGAGCCGACCGTGCGCTACGTGGGCCAGCCGCAAGCCGGGCCAGCCGGGCCAGCCGGGCCAGCCGGCGCGAAGGGTGAGACCGGTGCCCAGGGCGCAGCGGGCGCGCAGGGCGCAGCGGGCAAGGCGGCCGAGCCACCGCCGAGGATCACCTTCACGATGAGCCATGCGCCGCCACACCGCTTCGGTCTGGCGAACCTCGCCATCGTCGAGGACTTTAAGGAGCGGCACCCCAAGGGTGCTCTCACCGAGATTCCGGCCGAAGAAAACGGCCGCGCCAACACGGAGAAGATCAAGACGCTGTTGGCCGCGGATACGCCACCGAACATCTGGACGTCGTGGCAGGTGCCAGCCACGGACTTGTTCGCGCAGGGCGCGACGATTGACCTCAACCAGCCGCTACGCACGAACAAGGACTGGGAGAAGACCAAGGGCGAGATGATCCAGTTCCTGATGGAGGGGTCACAGTGGAAGGGGCAACAGGTGCTCATGCCGTCATACCCCGACCCGCACGGCCTGGGCTATAACACGGCCATCTTGAAGGAGGAAGGGGTGGACTTCCCGGAAGAAGGCTACACCTGGGATGACTTCGACGAGATCGGTAGGGCCACGGTCCAGCGCGAGGGGAACGACGTCACCCGCGCGCTGTGGAGCATGCGCTACAGCTTGTACTGGACCGTGATCGTCATCGGACCGATGAATGCGGCGTACCCGCGCGATCCGGCCGGGACGACGTGGAAAGTTGACACACCGGGCATGATCGAGGCGCTGGAATACGTGTACAAGCACCATCGAGAACTGGGCTACGGTCAGACGGACATCGGGCGGGACGGGAAGTACCACTTCAACAAAAAGGCGAAGGTGACGGAAGTCATCAACCCCGGGACCGTGACCCCGCCGCGCTATCCCGACGTGGATCCCGGCGATGGCAGCGTGATTCGGGTGACGCACTACCCGCACGGACCGAGGAACACGCAGAAGCAGATCACGACGCCGGGCAATGTGTTCGGCGTCATGGTGTTCAAGGTGCGGGATAAAGAGGCGGAGCAGGTGGCGGCGGAGCTCGCCGCGTGGTCGGTACGCGAGGAGGTGCAGCTGCTGGTGTCGGAAGCCTCCGGACACCCGCCATCCAACCTGGCGGCGAGCCGCAATCCGGCGATCAACAAGGCCCTGAAGGACAACCCGATCTTGAAGCAGCTCAACCACTTAGTACAGTACGACGTACCCACACCGCCCTCCCCCAGCATGGCCAAGATGCTCTTCACCATCGGGGGCGAGGTGTTCAAACGCCTGGAGAACGACGAGCTGACCCCCAAGCAGGCCCTTGAGGAAGCACAGCGGCTCACGGCACCGCTCTACGAAGAGGACCTCGCGAGGGGTTAAGCCCGGTCGGCAGCACAACCATGACATGATGGCGGTAGCGCATAGTACGAAGCGCCTCCTGGCCATGGCCGGGGGGCGCTCTGCTTGTGTGTCGCGAGCGTTGGCTGGCCCCCTCCCTCGCCCTCCCCCGTTGCGACGGGGGAGGGGACCAGTCCGCTCCATGGTGCTAGATTCCGGTGGAAGCGGGAATGTCGAGGGGACGGGCGTGATGAATGATGTGCGTCTCGCTGGGCAGCGGCGAGGCGCTTCGTTTGCTTGTTTGTGGGGTGATGGCGCACAGTAAGGGGAGCCGCGGCGGGTGTGGCCCGGCCGCGCCGGACGCAATCCAACGAGGGAGGCAGTAATGCCGGACATGATGTGGCAGACGGCCAAGCACGAGGGGGTGGGCAATATCGTCCTGGAGCAAGTGCCTATCCCGGAGGTGGGGCCGGAGGACGTGCTGACCCGGACCAAAGTGAGCCTCATCAGCCGCGGCTCGGAGCTGTGGCGCCGGTACGTGTACGAGGAGGCGCTGCCGCCGAGCATGATGGGCTATTCGACTACCGGGGTGGTCGAGCGGGTTGGCGCGGACGTGCAGGACTTCTCGCCCGGCGATTGGGTGGTCGTCGGCGCGCCGCACGCCGAATACTCGCTCGCTTCCGGGATGCCGGGCAACCCTCCGGAGGTGCGTCCGCTGCACGCGGACGTCTCGCCGGACGAGGGCACCTTCCATCCACTCTGCACTAGCTCGGCCTCGTGGACCAAGTGCGCGCAGATCACGGCGGAGGATCGGGTGGTCGTCTTGGGGCAGGGGATTGTCGGCAACTTGGTGATGCAGTTCGCGCGCCGGTATCGGCCGGCCCAACTCATCGCGGTGGATGCGCTCGATCTGCGGCTGCGGATTGCACAGGAGGTCGGCGCACCGGAGGTGGTCCATGCCGGCGAGGAAGACCCGGTGGCGGCGGTCCAGCGGCTGACGGGCGGCGAGGGCGCGACCATCGTGATGGACTGCGTGGGCGGCCGCGCCGGGTTGCAGTCGTTCGTACAGGCGCAGGACATGCTGGCGCGCGGCGGCCTGCTCCAGCTTATCGGCCTCTACCATGGCGCACCGCTGAAGCTGGAGGCGGGGAAGATCATGGGCAAGCGGTTGCTCGGCGGCATCCTGCCGGGGACGGATCGCGCGGAGGACGCGCGGGTGGCGATGGACGCACTGGCGGCGGGCGAGGTGCGCGCCAAGCCGTTGATTACCCATCGCTTTGCGGGGACGCAGGTCAAGGAAGGGTACGACTTCCTCTATGAGCATCCCGATCAGGCGCTGGGGCTGCTGTTCGAGTGGTAGGGGGTGCCGGCGGGTGTGGCTGGCCCCCACCCTAACCCTCCCCCGTTGCGACGGGGGAGAGCATAGGGGGGGCGGAGAGCATGAGTAGAAGGAGCGTAGAGATGGCTGACCTGATGTGGCGGACGGCGAAGCACGAGGGCGTCGGGAACGTCGTCATGGAGCAGGTGCCCATTCCCGAACCGGCCGACAACGAGGTCGTGGCCCGCACGCAGGTCAGCCTGATTAGCCGCGGCTCGGAGATGGGCGGGCGCTATCTCCGTGAGGGTCTTGTTGATCCGCAGCGGATGGGTTACTCCACAACCGGGGTCATCCACCGCGTTGGCGCCGGCGTGAGCGAGTTTGCGGCCGGGGACCGGGTAGTCGTGACCGCGCCGCACGCCGAATACACCATCGAGAAGGCGGACTATGCCGGAGACTTCCGGGTCTTTCATCTGCATCCCGACCTGTCGTTCGAGCACGGCACCTTTCACCCGCTCGCAACGAGCAGCGCCGGGTGGACACGCGCGGCCGGGATCACGGAGCAGGATCGGGTGGTCGTGCTGGGGCAAGGGATTGTCGGCAACCTGGTGATGCAGTTCGCTCGCCGGTACCGGCCGGCCCAACTCATCGCGGTGGACGCGCTCGACCTGCGGCTGCGGATCGCGCAGGAAGTCGGCGCCGCGGAGGTGGTCAATGCGAGCGAGGAAGACCCGGTGGCGGCCGTTCGGCGGCTGACCGGCGGCGGGGCGACCATCGTGATGGACTGTGTGGGCGGCCGGGCCGGGCTGCGGTCGTTCGTGCAGGCGCAGGACATGGTTGCCGACGGCGGTCTGATCCAACTCATCGGCCTGTACCACGAGCAACCGCTGGACCTGGATGCCTCGAAGATCATGGGCAAACGGCTGATCGGCAGCTATCCACCGTCTACGAACCGGGCGGAGATCGGGCAAGAGGCGATGGCGGCGCTGGCCGCGGGCGAGGTGCGCGTCGAGCCTTTGATTACGCACCGCTTCGAGGGCCAGCAAGCGAAAGCGGCCTTCGATCTGCTGCACGAGCACCTGGATCAGGCGCTGGGCGTGCTGCTCACCTGGTAGTGAGGGGGGTGGACCTAACTCCCGGCCCCTTCTCTGCCAGGGAAGGGGAGCGATCCGCACAGCGACTTGTAGCTCCTGACCGGAGTGGATTCTCGCTTTCGCGGGAATGACGAATGGGGGTGTGGCAGGCCTCCCTATGGTCCCCCCGTTGCGACGGGGGGACGGGGGTAGCGTGCTGCGTCCCTACGGCGGGGGAGGTGCTTGCAGCGATGAGTAGAACGTTTCGGGTCTGGGCGACGGGCTGTGCCCATGTGGGCACGGACCTTAGCGAGGGCGGTCGGGAGAGTCTTGCGGAGGCTATTCGGCAGTCGGAAGAGGGGGGCAGTGAGGGTGGGCCGCCGTTCGATTGGGATATTGCGCTGCATCTCGGTGACCTCTCAGGGAGCCAAACGCCGCCGGAAGACGAGGAAGGACGGGAAGTGGTGCGGCAGTTCGCTGCTGCCCGCAAGCATCCTCGGGAGCACTTCTACAATCTGGTCGGCAACCACGACGCGAGCGGCCCGGATGAGCCGTGCCAGTGGTGGTTTCGCAAGTGGGTGGATCCGACCGGGGAGCACCCGGAGCACTCCGGAGTCCATGCGGAGCGCCGGCCCTATCCCATCGAGGGCACGTGGGAGCGGTATGCGTTCCGCGTGGGCAATCTCCTGTTCTTGATGATGGGGGATCGCAACGATGGCGGGCCGCCGGTCGGTCGGGGTCCGCGCGGGGGCTATCCGGCCGGGGCGGTTACGGGCGCGACGTTCGCGTGGTGGCAACACTTCGTCGAAGCCAATCCAGACGCGCTCATCATCTCGGCACACCACCACATGCTCAAGGAGACGACCGTGGCCTCGGGGCGGTGGGAGGGGATGCGCCAGGATGAGCGGGGGCAGTGGGGATCGTACTACCATGGCTACTTTGCCGACGGCGCACCGGAAGGCGCCTCCTACCTGTACTTCGTGGACGGGCGGCCGGATGCACAGGCGTTCGAGGGCTATCTGGCGGCGCATCCTGGCGCGACGGCGCTCTGGCTGGGTGGACATACACACACCAACCCCGATGATCGCAAGGGCGGCCGGTCGCACATCGAGCGCAAGTGGGAGACCCACTTTATCAACGTCGCGGCGCTGAGTCGCTATCACGGTGGCCATGACAGGGTACCGATGAGCCGCCTGCTGACCTTCGCCGAGGGGAGCAACGAGGTGCGCGTGCAGTGCTATCTGCACACGTCGGACTACGCGCCGCAAGGATGGTATGCGCCGGCCGAGCGCACCTTGCGCTTGGCCAGGGCCTTCCGGCCATGACAGGAGCCGCGGTCAGGGACCACCGTTGCCGAACGCCGACACACCACCGGTAACAGGTATCCTTGAGTGCCGCCGCGGCGCGCGGCACGGGCTATGCGCTTCTGAGCGTGACGCGATGCTCCGGCAGCGGCTATCACACTCCGCAGACAACAGCGAGGAGGAGCACTATGGGGGCAAAATACCGGGTAGCGATTATCGGCACCGGGCGCATGGGCGGGTTGATGGAGGACGAGTTCCCGCCAGGGAGCCAGTTCCACAAGCCCTATGGTCATTTCAGCGCCTACCAGTCCATTGCGGAGACGGAGGTCGTCGCCGTCGCCAATCGCGGCGAGGAACGGCTGAAGCGGTTCGAGCGGCGGTTCGGGATCACGAACACGTATCTCGATTATCGGGAAATGATCGAGACGGAAAAGCCGGACATCGTGAGCGTGACCACCGCATCGGTCCACCGCGCCGAGCCGATCATCTTCTGCGCGGAGCACGGGGTACGGGGAATCTATTCGGAGAAGGGGCTGTGCGCGTCGCTGGCGGAAGCGGACCGCATCCGCGCGGCGGTCACGGCGAACAACGTGGCCTTCAACTGGGGCGCCATGCGTCGCCACCACGACGGTTTCAAGCAACTGCGCGCGGCGATTGCGGACGGGGCCATCGGCGATCTGCTGTACGGGGTGATGTATAGCCGGACGGACATCATCAAGCACCATCCGCACACGGTGGACCTGGTATCCATGATGCTGGGCGATCCGACGCCGGTTTGGGTCGAAGGACGGCTGGCCGAGCCGGGCGAGGGCGATGTACCTGGCTCCAAGCCGTACCCGGAGTACGATGCGGCGGGGCACCGCTACCTGCCACCGGCCGGGGAAGAGTTGGCCGATCCGATAGTCGGCTTCTTCCGGGTGGGCTATGCCGACGGGACGGAAGGGATATTCGTGCCGCGGCCCGGTAGCTTTGACGTAGACGTGCATGGCACGGGAGGCCGGGCGTATGCGTGGGACAACGGCGAAGAGTTCGTCGTCCGGGCAGCGACCAAGGGCGGCTCCGGGGTCTCGATGCAAGTGTTCCGGCCCGAGGGAGAAAGCCCGACGGCCAGCACGATTCGCAACATTATCCAGGAACTGGAGACGGGCGAGCGCACCAGCGGGAACATTGACGTGACGATGCAGTCCGTGGAGGTGCAGTTCGGGATTGCCCACTCGCACCTGCAAGGGGGCGCGCGGGTAAGCCTGCCGGTCGCGGACCGCAGTCTGTATATTCCGGGTGGGTGAGGGCTGGGCAGACCTCACCCCCCGGCCCCCTCTCCACTTGGTGGAGAGGGGGAGTAGTGCCCGAACCGGGGGATACGCATGGGCCTGGATTGCGGCCTACGCCGCAATGACGGGGGGCTGGGCGCGATTCATCGCGCCCCTACAGGGATGGTGGTGGGGTGATGTGGATTCCCGCGAAAGCGGGAATGACGGTAGGGGAAGGGGGAATGACGGACCGGGGCGGGGGCGAGGTCGGCCGTGCTTGGGGTGGAGATCGAGAACACCGGAGGTGAGCATGATGTCGGGGAATAGTGGATCGCTGCGGGTGGCGATGGTCGGGGTGCATCGGAGCTTGGCCCGCACGCCAGCCCATCACAACTGGGCGACGGCGTTCGACGCCGTGCCGGAGACGAGCATTGCGGCCGTCTTCGACCTGGGAGCGGAGACGCGCGACGAGTTTCTGGCGTGCTGGGGCAGCGAGATACCGGCCTACGACGACTACCAGCGGATGCTGTCCGAGGTGCAGCCGGACCTGGTGTGCATCGCGACGCACCAGAGGATGCACGCGGATCAGATCGAGCAGGCGGTGGCGGCCGGCGTGCGCGGTATTCTGTGCGACAAGCCGCTGGTGACAAGCCTGGCCGAGATGGACCGGATTGTCGCGGCCTGTCGGGGCAATGGCGTGCCGCTGGCCTTTGGCCTCGACCGGCGCTGGACACCGGCCTACCGCTATCTGCGGCGAGTGCTGGCGGACGGGGCTATCGGCACCGTCACGAGCGTCCTGGGGTACGGCTTGCCGAACCTCATCAACCACGGCTGCCACTGGTACGACACGATGCTTGCGCTGGCCGGCGACGCGGAGCCAACGTGGGTGAGCGGTGAAGCCGTGGACGTATCCGGCGAGCCGGCCGACTCGCGAGCGAGCATGGACCCGACCGGGAACGGCCAAATAGGGCTGTCGAACGGAGTGCTCGGATACGTCAGCGAGCACGGCGCCGCTGGCGGGCTGGCGTTCGAGGTGCTGGGCGAGAACGGGCGGCTGCTGATCCTCGATGACGCGCGGACCGTCCACCTGCTCGGCATCGAGACCGGCGCGCAACTGGGCGCGATGCCGCAGCATCGGCCGCAGCCGCTCGACCTGCCGGCGCCCCCCGGCGGTTGGACGACGGGACCGGCGGCCGTGCAAGACCTCGTTCAAGCGGTGAATACGGGCAGTAACACCGCCTGCGACCTAGACGAGGCCCGGCGGGCCACGGAGATCGGGTTTGCACTGCACGCCTCGTCGGTAGCGGCCGGGGCGCGGGTGGAGGTGCCGGTTGCGGATCGCTCGATGCGTATTGAGTCGTATCCCTGGGGCAACGAGTGACGCCTGGGGACGGCTGCACCCGATAGTCCCCCCGTTGCGACCGGGGGACGAGCGCCGGGGCAAGAGCGCCAGGTGAGGGAGCGCGATGACAACAGGGGGCATTCCTCAGCCGGCCGATACGCCGGGGAAGACGGACTGGTTTGTGCATGATCGGTTCGGGTTGTTCATTCACTGGGGCATCTACGCGATGGCGGCGCGCCACGAGTGGGTGAAGCAGCGCGAGCAGATCACCGACGCGGACTACCAGCCGTACTTCGATCACTTCGACCCCGACCTCTACGACCCTGTTGAATGGGCTGACGCCGCCAAGAGCGCCGGGATGAAGTACGCGGTCATCACGAGCAAGCATCACGACGGTTTCTGTCTCTGGGACAGCCAATTCACCGACTACAAAGCGCCGAATACGCCGGCCGGGCGCGATCTGCTGCGGCCGTGGGTGGAGGCGTTCCGGGAGGCGGGGCTGAGGATCGGCTTCTACCACTCGCTGATTGACTGGCACCACCCGGAGTTCACGGTGGACGGGATCCATCCGCAAGCGAACGATCTGGCCTTTCGCGCGGCCAACGCACAGCGCGACATGGGCAAGTACGTCGAGTACCTGCACAATCAGGTGCGCGAGTTGGTCACGCTGTTCGATCCGCTCGACATCCTGTGGCTGGACTTTTCGTATTCGCAGCGCGATTGGGGCTGGAGCAAGGGCAAGGGGAAGGACGACTGGCAGAGCGAGCGGCTGATTCGGATGGTGCGCGAGATTCAGCCGGATATTCTGATCAACAACCGCTCCGAGATCGAGCAGGATTTCCGCACGCCGGAGCAGTTCGTGCCGCGGGGGGGACTGCACGCGGACGGAAAGCCGGTCATCTGGGAGGCCTGCCAGACGTTGAACGGCTCCTGGGGCTACGACCGCGACAATCTGGACTGGAAGGACCCGGACCTGCTCGTCCGCATGATCGTTGACGCCGTATCGAAGGGTGGCAACATCCTGCTCAACGTCGGGCCGACCGGGCGTGGCGAGTTTGATCCGCGGGCGCTCGAAACGCTGGCCGACATCGGCGAGTGGATGCGCCTGCACGGGCGCGCCATTTATGGCTGCACGCAGGCGCCCTTCAGCACGCCGCCCGATTGCCGGTACACGTACAATCCGGCGAGCAAGCGCCTCTACCTGCACGTCTTCGCCTGGCCGCTCAAGTACGTCTATCTGGATGGCCTGCGGCAGCGCGTGGCCTATGCCCAACTACTGAACGATGCGTCGGAGATTCGCAGACTGGACGCGCCGCAGCACCACGATAGCCCGGACATCGGGACGGATACCTTGGTGCTAGAGTTGCCGATCCAGCCGCCGGACGTGGAGGTGCCGGTGATCGAGCTGTTCTTGGAGGGGTAGGAGGTGGTGGGTCTAGCCCCCCTATGGTCCCCCCGTTGCGACGGGGGGACGGGACGGCCCCCTGTGGTTCCGCCGCTGTGGCGGGGGGACGGTGGCTGGAGGTGGGGGATCTGGCCCCCCTGTGCCCCCCCGTTGCGACGGGGGAGGAGTGGGGTGGGGGCCAAGGGGCGATAGACAACCCGGTGGAAGTGAATACGGAAGGAGCGAGGCGATGGCAGCGATGATGTGGCGGGCGGCGAAGGGGGATGGCGTCGGCAACGTCTTCCTCGAACAGGTGCCGATTCCCGAACCGGGTCCGCAGGAGGTGCTGACGCGCACGCAGGTCAGCCTCATCAGCCGCGGGTCGGAGCTATGGCGGCGGTACGTGATGGAGCATCCGGTCAGCCCCAATGCGATGGGGTACTCCACGACCGGGATTATCGAGCGGGTTGGCGAGGGCGTGACGCACTTTGCGCCTGGCGATAACGTCGTGGTGAGCGCGCCACACGCCGAATACTCGCTGCGCCCGGTCCCTGAGGATGACCCGCATCCGCAGGTCCATCACCTGCACCCGGACATCTCGTTCGAGGAGGGGCCTTTCCATCCGCTCTCGACGAGTAGCGCCGGCTGGGCGCAGGCGCTCGAAATCACCGCGGAAGATCGTGTGGCCGTGCTGGGGCAGGGACTGGTGGGCAACCTGGTCATGCAGTTCGCCAGGCGCTACAACCCGGCGCAGCTGATCGCCGTAGATGCACTGGAGTTGCGCTGCCGGCTCGCCAAAGAGGTGGGGGCACCGGAGGTTGTGAATGCGAGCGAGGAGGACCCGGTCGAGGCGGTGCGGCGCCTGACGGGCGGCGAGGGCGCCAGCATTGTTGTGGACTGTGTGGGCGGGACCGCCGGTATCAAGTCGTTCGAGCAGGCGCAGAAGATGGTCGGCCGCGGCGGGCTTATCCAGGTCAACGGCAAGTACCAAAATGCGCCGCTGCCGCTCGACGTAGACAGCTATCAGGGCAAGCGCGTGATCGTCAGCTATCCGCCGAGCACGGACCGCGCGGAGATCGGGCGGATTGCGATGGCGGCTTTGGCGAACGGCGAGGTGCGCGTGCAGCCGCTCATCACGCACCGATTCGATGGCCAGCAGTTGAAGGAAGGCTACGACTTCCTGTACGAGCACCCCGATCAGGCGATGGGGGTGTTGTTTTTGTGGGAGTAGGGGAACAACAAGCCTCACCCCCCAGCCCCCTCTCCATCGCTGAGCGATAGAGAGGGGGAGCGCGGCGGAGGCCGGTCGGGAATATCGGCCCCCCTATGGCCCCCCCGCTGCGGCGGGGGGACGTGGATTGCGGCCTACGCCGCAATGACGGAGGGACGGCGCGATTCATCGCGCCCCTACATGAAAAACCTACCCCTGACAACCGCATGGCAGGGGACGGGCAACTAGCGGAGAGGTGAGGAACGATGGCAGGGAAGAGTGCGAGGCATCGGGTAGCGATCATCGGCTGTGGCCGCCTCGGACAGAAATACGCCCAGGCCTACTCGACGTACCCGGATACCGAGATCGTCGCTATCGCCGAGTACAACGACGAGCGGCGGCGGGCGGTTGGCGAGCGGTTCGGCATCACAGCGCTGTATCCCGACGTCGAGGCGCTGCTCGCGGACGTGGTGCCGGACATTGCGGCAATCGTCACGCCGACCAAGTTCTACAAAGAGGCGGTCATTGCCTGTGCGGAGGCCGGTGTGAAGGGCATCTCCACGGACAAGCCCATCGCCGGCAGACTGAGCGATGCCGATACGATGGTGGAGGTGTGCCGGGAGCGCGGGATCGTCTATGCCGGGGGCAACCTGCAACGGGCGATGTCCGAGGTGCAGGAAGTCGCGGGGCGCATCCATGCCGGTGAGTACGGCCAGATCATCGGGGCCAGTATTCACCGCTGGGGGAGCGGTGAGATTTCGGGCGGTGGCTGCCAGCACATCGCGGTGCTGACCCTGCTGGCGGGCGCGGAAGTGGATGAGGTGATCGCGTGGGGCACGCCCGCGGAGGCACTCGCCGGTGATACGGACGAGGGACTGATTATTAATGGCCGATTCCACCTCACTAACGGTCTCGACTGCGCGGTGTTCGGTATGGAAACGTCGTACCGGGGGGTGGACGTGTGGAGCGAGGACACGCTGATCCGCTGGGACTGGGGGCCGCCGGAGATTTACCAGGGCTACGACGCGCACGGCGCGCGCCAGCGGATCGAGCCGCACTACGCGCCGTACCGCTGGAGCGAGTTCGGCTACCTCACTACTTCGATCCGGTCGTTTCTGGCGGCGGTGGAGACGGGCAGCGAGTTGGTCATCTCGGGCCACGACCTGCGGCAGGCGTTGGAGGTGGCTATCGCTGCGAAAGTGTCGGCGCAGCGGGGGAGCGTGCCGATCAAGCTGCCGCTGGCAGATCGCTCGCTGAGTCTCTATCCGCGCCGGTATCGCTGGCTGGGCGGCGACGCCGACGGTCTGCCGCAGTCGGTGGAGGAGGCTGCGGGCCGCTGAGAGGTACCGCGTCCCACTGACATAGATGGAGCAGCCTTTGAGTTCTGCGGCACACGACTCGTATGTCCGGTTCGTGGGGGTGGGAGACGTCAATCTCCAGCACCGTGCCGATCCCGCCGAGGCCTTTAGTCGTATCGCCGCCGAGTTGGCCGACGCCGACGTTCTGTACGGCAACCTGGAGGGGTCGTTGGCGGGAACCGACGACGCGCGTCCAATCCCCCATAAGCGCGGCTGGGTGCATTCGGACCCCCGGATGGTAACGGGTCTACAGGCGGCCGGCTTCGCGTTCATGTCCTGTGCCAACAACGTGACCTATCCGCCCAGCGCGGCCCTGCGGTCGCTGGCAGTGCTGGACGCTCACGGTATCCTGCACGCCGGCGCGGGGCGCAACCGGGCCGAAGCGCGCCGGGCGGCCATTGTCAAGCGGTGCGGCTTGCGTTTTGGGCTGCTCTCCTATACGTCGGTGTTCTGGCCGCACGGACACGCCGCCGGCCCCGATTCGCCGGGGGTAGCTACGGTCGGAGCGACCACGTCCTACGAGCCGGGGCCGCGTGTGCTGGAGATGCCCGGCGCGGCGCCCATCGTGCGCACAACCCCCGATCCGGATGATTTAGTGGCCCTGATCGAGGACATCGAGGAGCTGCGGCCGGCAGTGGACTTGGTGGTTGTCGCTATGCATTGGGGTATCTCCGGGAGCAGCGCATTGGCCGACTACCAGTACACGGTGGGTCACGCTGCGGTGGACGCGGGGGCGGACCTCGTGCTCGGCGCCCATCCCCACGTACCGCAAGGGATCGAGGTCCGTGACTGTCCGGACCGTCCGACGCCGGGCATCATCTGCTACAGCTTGGGGAACTTCACGTTTGACTGGCCGGCTATGGGCGGACGCGCCGACGGCCTGCTGGTGCGGTGCCTACTCGACCGAGAGCAGCGGATACCGGTCCACGTCAGCTACGCGCCGGTCGGCCGGAACGAGGCCGGGCAACCGGGGCTGCTGTCGCCGGAGTCACCGCCCGGCCGAGACGTGGCACAGGCGGTGACGGCACTCTCCGAGCCGCTCGGCACCTCCTTCCGCTTCGACCCGGCAGCGAACGACATGGTTATCTGGTCTGCACTGCAACAGTGATGGGATGGGAGCCGGCGCCAATGACCATTTCCGCAGCCATAATTCCGACCAGGGATGATGGCACGCCTGGTCAAGCCAGGGATAGGCATTGATGGTCCTACGGGTAGGGATAGATACGGGTGGCACCTTCACCGACCTGATCGGGGTGGTGCAGAACGAGCAGTCGGAAGGCTCTGGCCGGCTGATCGTCACCAAACGGCCCTCGACACCGCGCCACCCGGAGGCGGGGGTGTTCGAGACGCTGGCCGACTCCGGCATCAGCCCTGGCGACATCGACTCGCTGATCCTGGGGAGCACAATGGCGATCAATATGCTCCACACGCGGAGCGGCGCCAGAGTGCTCTATCTGACCACACAGGGCTTTGAGGACGTGCTCTTCATCCAGCGGATCAATCGCAGGTTCCACTATGACCTGGATTGGGTGAAGCCGGCGCCGTTTGCCGAGCGGCGCGACTGCCTGGGTGTGCGCGAGCGGATCAGCAAGGACGGCGATGTGCTCATTCCGCTGGACGAGCAGGAGTTGGGCCGGCTGCGCGCGGTCGTGGCGGAGCGCCTTGCGGAGGATGGCGGCGGCGGCCGGCCGGCGGCTATCGCCGTCAATCTGCTGTTCTCCTATGTCAACCCGCGGCACGAGCAGGAACTGGCGGCGTGCTTGCGGCGCGAGTTCCCGGACGTACCGGTATCGCTGTCGCACGCCGTCGCGCCGATCTGGCGGGAGTACGAGCGCGGCAGTACGACGGTCGCCGATGCCTACATCAAGCCGCACGTGGCGGCCTTTGCCGGCAGTCTGGAGCAGGGTCTGCGGGAGCGGGGGTTGGCAGCGCCCTGGGCCTTGATGAAGTCGAACGGCGGCACGATGCTCCCGGCGGCCGCGCCGCAACAAGCGGTGCAACTGCTGCTCTCCGGGTTGGCCGGGGGGATCATTGCCGGACGTTATTTCGGGGAATTGGCCGGGCCGGCGGCCCGAAACGGCACGGCCGGCGCGTCAAAGGTCATCACCTTCGACATGGGGGGCACGAGCACCGACGTGGGGCTGGTGATTGACGGCGAGTACGGCTACACGACGGAGTATCAGGTCGAATGGGGCATTCCGGTCGCGGCACCGTTCATTGACATCACGACGATTGGCGCTGGTGGCGGCTCGCTCGCCTGGGTGGACAAGGGCGGCTTTCTCAAGGTCGGGCCGCAGAGCGCCGGGGCCGATCCTGGCCCGGCGTGCTATGACGCCAGCGGGACCGACGCGACCGTGACCGACGCGAATCTGGTGCTGAGGCGGCTCAATCCCGACTACTTCCTGGCCGGCACGATGGTGCTGCACCGGGAGCGGGCCAGCGCGGCCGTCGCCGACATGGGCCGGCGGGTGGGACTAGAACTCGATGCTGCTGCGCTGGCCATTGTGCAGCTGGCGAACGAGAGCATGGCGAACGCGCTGCGGCTGCTGACGGTTGAGCGGGGGATTGACCCGCGCGAGTTCGATCTGGTGGCCTTTGGGGGCGCCGGCCCGCTCCATGCGGTGGCGCTGGCCGAGGCGGTGGGGATAGGCCGGGTGATCGTGCCACCGCACGCCGGGCTGACCTCGGCCTTGGGGACGCTGCTGGCCGACCTGCGGGTAGATCGGTCGTGGACGCACGCCTATCGCTCGAACGACCTGGACGTGGCGCGGATCAATGCGCGTTTTGACGAGCTAACGGAAGCGGCCCTGCGGGACCTGCGCGCCGAGGGTTTTGCCGGCACGCCCACGATTGCTCGCTCGATCAGTATGCGGTACCTGGGGCAGAACTACGAGCAGGACGTCCCGGTGCCGCCCGGCCCCATTGGGGACGAGAGCATTGCCGCCGTGATGCAGCGGTTCCACCAGCAACACGAGGCCTTCTACGGCTACAGCATCGCCGGCGAGATCATGGAACTGATCCATTTCAACGTGAGCGTGATTGGCGCGACGCCCAACGTGACGCTGCCGCGCTGGCCGGCTCAGTCGGACGGCGGCGGGGCGGCCAGCCCCCGGTCACAGCGGGAGGTACAGTTCGCGGAGTCCGGGCGGGTGCGCTGCCCGATCTACCGGCGGACGGACCTGGCGGCCGGCGCGGCGCTGACGGGGCCGGCGATCATCGAGGACGCGGATTCAACGACGCTGCTGCCTACCGGACGGCAGCTGACCGTCACGGAGCATGGGTTGTTGGTGATTGAGGTGTAGGGGTGGGGGAATGAGGCTAGGTCGGGGACGCCTCACCCCCCGGCCCCCTCTCCATCGCGGAGCGATAGAGAGGGGGGGATTCCCGCGAAAGCGGGAATGACCGGGGGCTGGGCGCGATTCATCGCGCCCCTACTAATGACCTCCCCTTGTCAGGGGGCCGGCCCTTACCCCAGATGTTGCAGAATGGTCAGACTCTGCCTCGACCTGTTAGTAAAATAAAACGCATCGCCGCTACGATACGGAGCGTGGGTTCACCATGACCGAATCTGGAATCACGGCAAAGGGCAGATCACCTTGCCCAAGGCTGTGTGGGAGACCCTAGTAGTGCGGACGGGGCGCGTTACATCATCCAGGATGGGGAGGTGCGGATCAGGCCGGTACGTCCCATTAGCCGGCTCTTTGGTGTCGTGAAGTATGACGGCCCGGCCGTGAGCCTGGAGGACATGGAGCGCGCCATCGCAGCCGGGGCCGGTAAGGCGTGATCGCCGTTAAATCGGACACATGCATCCATTATTTGGATTTGGCCCGGTTTGGCTGCTCCCAACACCGCACCTTTGCGCGGTTGGCAGGAGCAGCATTGGTGGAGAGCTAGTCGGCGGAGGGCCGGGATCACGCAGGATCCCGGCCCTCGCCTGTTTCACCCCCGGTCCTGCGGTGCCTACGCCTGGTAGCGGGGCTGCCGCGCCTCCCGACCGTGCCGAATGAGCCGAATGCCCGGATCGGCCAGCGGCAGCGACACACGCGCCCCGCCGCGCCGGTGCGACTCGACAAAACCGAAGATGAGTTCCATGTTCGCGCGAGCCACGCGCACGCCGCCGCGCGTCCCCGGATCGCCGCGGTCCAGCGCCGCGACCAGGTCCTCGATCAAGCGCAGCGTGCTGCTTGCCTGCTCGTACTCCGGGAACGTGCCGTCGCCGAGGTCGCGGATTGTCCGCGACGCCACATCGTATTCATGCACTTGCCGCTGGCGGAACTGCACGCCGTTGTTCTGCGCGGTCAGCACACCCCGCTCGCAGATCGCTTCGTACTCGCTGGAGCGTGGGCTGTTCATCGCGTAAACGGTCACGCCGTTCTCGAAGCCGAACATACCCTCGGCCGTCGGGTCGTCCAGCAGTTCGTCTCCCGCAATCAACTCATCACCTTGCGGCAGGTGGCCTTGCACCCACGTTGCCCGGGCGTCCCCGTTCAGCCGCTGCATCAGGTCAAAAGTGTGGCTGGAGGTGTTGAACAGCGTGCCGTTGCTGTAGACGATGAGCGTCTTCAGGGCGCCCAACTCCCCGGAGGCGATCACCTCGCGCATCTTGTCGAAACCGGGGTGCCAGCGCCGGTTGGTGCCCATATTGAGCGCCACGCCGTTGCGTTCGCACGCCTCCACCATCGCGTCGGCTTCCGGCAGCGAGGCGCACAGCGCCTTCTCGCAGTAGAGCGCCTTGACGCCGTGCTCGGCCGCGTAAATGGAGATCTCGGCCCGCTGCTCCGGCTGCGTCGCCACGCTCAGAATGTCCGGCTGCTCCTTCGCGATCAACTCCTTGTAGTCGGTGTACAGGTGGTCCTGCCCCACGCCATACCGCTTGCCGAACATCTCCAACACGTCCGGCCGCAGATCAACGCCGGCAACCAGATCGGTCCGGTTGCAGGCCTCGTAGCCGGCCGCGTGCGAGTAGGGCGGCACATGATGCGGTGTCCCCACCACCTCGTTGTCAATGAACGCTCCCATCCGACTACAGCCGACCAGCGCCGCACGATATGTCTTGCTCACGTATCCCTCTCCTTCTGATGCGCCTAATGTACCAGGGAAAACCTGCTCCGACTGCACAGGATAGTAACACGGATTAGGTAGGCTGGCCCCCACCCTGGCCCTTGTATCTTAGGGAGTGGTAGTCATGGTGGCTACCCGGGCGTGACAGACCGAATGGCCCTCGGTCCACCAAGACCGTGGGGGAGCGCGGGTCGT
>DAOUJP010000033.1:0-48234 GCA_034422515.1 Chloroflexota bacterium
GGCGTGTATGCGGAAGCTGTTGACGATGCTGAATGCGATGCTCCGCGACCAGACACCCTGGCAGCCCCGGACCAGTGCCACGGCTTGACCGGCAACACAGTTGCTCCCCCGTCGGGACGGGGGAGGGCGAGGGAGGGGGCCGATATAGGCCGGCCCCGTAGGCCGACCCCCCTCTACCGGGGGTCAAGTGCAACTATACGGCTCAGGCACCCGGAATGGCGTTCCCTGCGGCGCCCGTGCCGTTGGCCTCGCCACCGGACGAGCCGCTCTCGGTCCCGGCGCCGACCGGCACGACCTCGCGGCGATCCGCTTCCTCGATGTCGTGCCCGCGGGCATCGTTCAGCGGCGGGTCGCGGCCGTCCAGAATGGCCTCAACGTCCTCGGCATTGATCGTTTCCCGCTGCAGGAGCAGGGTCACGATCTGCTCGATCTCCGCCTTGTGCTCCGCCAGCAGGTCCTGCACCCGCTCGAACCGCTCGCTCAAGACCTTCTCGACCTCCTGCTTCACCAGGGGATCGCGGACGGAACGGGCCGATTCGTAGACGTACAGGCTGCCGTTCATGCCGAACTGCGTAATCATCGAGCCGGCCAGCCGCGTCGCATAGGCCAGGTCCGATGAGGAGCCGCTGAGCGCCTCGTCGAGGAAGATGATCTCGGCCGCCCGGCCACCGAGCGCCACGGAAAGTTCGGTGAAGATCTCGTCGCGGGTGAGCGCCCCGGCATGGCCATCCGTAATGGCCGGCGTGTCGCCAAAGCCACCGGCGCTGCCGTCGGCGGTCGGCACAATGCTGACCTTCTGCGGCGGACCCATCGGCTGGAGCTTCGCCCGCGCGACGGCGTGCCCGGCCTCGTGGTAGGCGGCCCGCCGCTTCTGCTCGGCCAGCGCAGCCGTCTCCCGATCTTCAATGCTCGTACCGTTCGCACTGGCGCCGTTCACGCTCACGCCAACGCCATCAGCGAGCAGCTTCGTCCGCTCCTCCTGCTTCTCCTTGATGATCGCCTCAACATCGTCACCCGTCAGCTCGCTCTCGGTGACCAGACGACGCGCCATCTCGTGGATCACGTCCGCGTTCGTCCACAGCAGCATCTTCACCTGGGCATACTGCTCATCCAGCAGCCGCTCGATCCGGTCGCGCTGCGCCGACGGACCGGCGAGCGAGGGGCCTTCACCCATGATGGAGTAGAGCGAATCACCCATGCCGAGCACGCTGTAGTAGGCAATCGCCATCTGCGTCGCCTGTTGCAAGTCTTGACCGGCGCCGGTCATCGCCGTGTGCAGGAACAACTCCTCGGCCGCCCGACTGGCCAGCGCCGACTTGATCTGCCCCAGGAGCTCTTCCTTGGTGTAGGTGTAGTACTCGTCCTGCGGCTTGGCCGCCGACAAGCCGAGGGCGCGGCCGTGCCGCACAATCGTCACCTTGGACAGGCGCTCGCGCGGCAGCAGGGTCGCCTGGGCAAAGGCGTGCCCGGCCTCGTGATAGGCGATCCGGCGCTTGTCCAGCAGCTTCATGCTGTGAATGGGCTGGCGCAGCCCCCACTCGTGGATTTCACGCGCCTCCGAGATGTCCTCGTAGGTGATCGCATCGCGCCCCTTGAAGTGAGCCACCACGACCGCCTCGTTGATGACGTACTTGATCGAGACCGGCGTGTAGCCCACGGTGTCCGAAGCCACCCGATCAATCGGAATCTCCTCGTGCCGCACCTTATCCAGGTAGTACTCGATGATGTCCTTGCGCCCTTCCATATCGGGCGGATCCACGGTGATCTTGCGGTCGAACCGGCCCGGCCGCAGCAGCGCCGGATCGAGCACCTCGGGGAGGTTCGTCGCCGCCATCGTGAAGACCGTCGGCAGGATCGTGGGGCCGCGACGCAGGCCCAGCCGCCGCAGCAGCCGCTCTTTCCAGCCCCCTTCGATACGAGGTGGGTCCATCTGCATCAGGATTTCGTTGATCAGGCCCATGCCGCCACCGCCGAAGAGGCCGCCCATCATGCCCATGCCGCCACCGCCACCGCCACGACGCATCCCCACGGCGTCAATCTCGTCAATCATCAGGATGCAGGCGCCGTGCTTGCGGGCCAGCTTCCGCGCCTTGCCGTAGAGGCGCCAAATGGTCAGGTTACTCATGCCGAAGAACATCTGCTGGAAGCTGGTACCGGAGGCGTACCCGAAGGGCACCCCCGCTTCGGTGGCAATCGCCTGTGCCAGGTAGCTCTTGCCGGTCCCCGGCGGACCAACGAGCAGCAGCCCTTTGGAGACCTCACCACCCATGCGCTTGAACTCTTTCACGCCCCGCAGCAGCGTCACGATCCGCTGCGACACCTCCAGGATGTCCTTCTGGCCGCGATAGTCCTTGAAGGAAATGCCGGTCTCACCCGGCAGAATCCAGTAGGTACGACCGCGCGAGAGGAACCAGAAGAGCGCGCCAAACTGCACGACCATGAACAGAATGGCGAACGCCAGCTGGAAGAGCAACGAGAAGATCAGCACCAGATACGGGAACAGCGCCTGGATATTCGGCAAGAACCAGAACAGGAACGCGCCGGTAATCACTAGCCAGACGAGCAGCCCCCGCCAGCGCCGCGCGATGAAGCCAGAGATTTTCTCGAACATTAGCCCAGCCTCCCTTTCTCTGCGGGCGAGCTTCCGACAGTCACCGATAGGTCAGCGCCAGTCTCCCACTGCCCGGCGCTACAGTCAAGTATCGCACCTCCGGCGCCAAGAGTCTACCCGGACACGCCGGCCGCGCCGATAGCTAACCATACCTTAACAATCTTTAACAGTTCGGGACGCGCCCCCGGCCCCGCAATGGCCCCTCGTGCCAGTTCGTGCAGCGGTACGCCTCGATGAAGCGCCGGATGCGCGCCTCGTCGAACTCCTCGAATTGGTCAATGCGGCCCCACGCCGTCAGCGCAATCCGAGTCTCCATCTCGGGATACGGCGCCAGAATGACGTAGGGGTACGGTGAACTGAGGTAGGGCTGACCTGCCGCCGTCAACTGCTCGACCAGCTCCGGGCATGGCTCATCGCACCGATATTGGATGAGCACACCCCCATCCTCCAGGTTATGAACCTGCAGCTCGTCGGGGATCGGCTCCGTATGTACACCCCAGCGGGCCAGGGGATCATAGTGCGGCCCGGAGGTGGGCGGCGTGGAGTTATACGGCGTGGGAGAGCGAGTGCCCGTGGGAATGTGCAGGTTGCCCAAGTCCGGGACCGAATCACCCGGCTGGCTCTCGATGGCATCGGCCGTCTCGCGCCACAGCCACACCCCGCTGGCAGCGATGATGGCCACCACGCCGACGATAGCCAGGCTCCATAGCGCAGCGCGGCGCAGCCGCCGCTGCTGCCGCGCCCGGCGCCGTGCCTCGTCCCGTTGCGCCCGCCCTGTGCGGCGGTCCCGGCTTATACGCGCCGCCTCGTCGCCAGCGGCCTTGGCCTCCGCGCGGCGTCCCGCTGCCCCTCGACCACGCGCGGCACTCCGCCGCCGGCGACGACGACTCATGTGTACTGACTCGCTTTCGGAGGCACGGGCCGCTCAACGCCGCCGGCTGTGGCCCGTGACCCGAAACTGCAACCGCTCGACGATATATCCGTCCACACGCTCATTGAGCGCGGCCTTGATCTCGGCTTCCCGCGCGACCAACTCGGTCTGCCAAGCGGAGCTGCGGACGGAGATCAGCAAGGTGCCAGGGCTGCCGGCCCGCGCCGTGGACGCCTTGGCCGCGCCGCGCCGGACCCCATCGGCAACCGCCGGCCATTGGAGCGCCGCACGAGCGCACCACACTCGCTCGGCAATCCCCAACCGCTCTAGTGTCTGCGGAATCACCTCACGCACATGCTGGATCATGGTCCCCGCGCCTCACCCTCCCATATTATCATGTAGCGGCCTGGTCTCGTAACCGGCCAGGGCCGGACGGTCGCGGCCCTCTCCCTAGCCCTTCCCCGGAGCAAGCTCCAGGGGAGAGACCAGACCGTCCCCCCGTCGGGACGGGGGGACCATAGGGGGGCCGGCCCCAGTGATATTTCAGGAGGCAAAACGCATGGTCAAACAAGTTCGCGCCGAGACCCGCTTCCTAACACCGGGACCACAGCCCAACGGCCTGCAGGCGGTGGCCGACGGATTGTGGGTCATGGATCAGCAGGACCAGCACATCTACAAGCTCGCCTGGTCGGATGGCGCCCTGCTGCACAAGGCGCCCACCGCCGCCGCACACGCCAGCGGCATCACCTGGGACGGCTACCACCTCTGGCTCGCCTCGACCTTTACTCCCCAAGTCTTGCTCCAAGCAGACCCGGCCACCGGCAACGAGATTCGCCGGCTGCCCTCGCCCGGCGTCGAGACCGGCCAAGGCCCGCACGGCCTGGAGTGGATCGCCGGCTTCCTCTGGGTAACCGTGCCGGACCCCGTGAACACGACCTTCCAGCTCGAACCGGCCAGCGGCCGCGTATGGCGTCAATTTCCGGCGCCGGGCACCGTCACTCATGGCCTCGCCTGGGACGGCGCCGGCCTCTGGTGCGCCGAGCGCCCCACTCGCACGCTCGTCCGCTACAGCCTCACCGGCGACGTGCTCGACGAGTTGGCGATCACCGACGGCCCGGACCCGCATGGCCTGACCTGGTTCGACGACCAACTGTGGTACTGCGATGCCGCCAGCCGCGCCGTCTGCACCGTCACTCCCTGACGGCAGACACCAACCCCACCCCGCCCATTCCTGCCGCGGCCGCCCCCGTCATTGCGGCGCAAGCCGTAATCCAGGCCCTCAGCCGCCGCTCGCCACATAGCCCCTCTTCCCTGGCGGGCAGCGGCGGACCGGCTTCGCCAGCGCTCCCCTTCCCTGCCAGGGAAGGGGCCGGGGGTTAGGTCTAACCCACCTCCTGCCGCCGGATTCCCACCTCAGGCAGTCGGGCGCGTCCTCCGGCCATGCGAACCGTTATGGAGTGCGAGGTGCAGCATGTTACTCTCCGACCGCGACATCAAGCAGGCGCTGGCCGCCGGGCGCATCAAAGTTGATCCGGCGCCGGACCTGGCGCTCCAACTCGGCTCGTGCTCGCTCGACCTCACGCTGGGCAACAAGTTCTCGCTCTTCGAGCCGGCCCGCGTGCCCTACATAGATACCCGCGCCCAAAAGCTACCCGCAGGCATGTTCCGCGATCTCGCTGTCGCAGACGACCAGCAGTTCATCATGCACCCCAGCGAACTGGTCCTCGCCATCACGCGCGAGCACCTAGAGTTGGCCGACGATCTGGTCGGACGGCTGGAGGGGCGGAGCAGTCTGGCGCGGCTAGGGATCATCGTCCACGGCACGTCGAACGTCTTCGACGCCGGCTGGCGCGGTCATCCGGTTCTGGAGCTAGGTAATATCGGCCGCATGCCGGTGGCGCTCTATCCGCGAATGCGGATTTGCTCCTTCACGTTCGAGGAGCTATCCAGCCCGGCGGAGGTACCGTACTACCGCAAGCCCGGCAACCGTTTCGCCGGCCAAACGCTCCCCACCGCCCGCACCCCCGAATAACGCCACAGGTGAGTACGCGCCAAGCTGTAGGGGCGCAGCATGCTGCGCCCGGCCCCCCGCCGCAGCGGGGGGACCATAGGGGGGCTAGTCTTCACCCCTAGCCACCGACCACTAATCCTCGCCGCGCCACTCGGTCAGCTCGGACCACGGGCGGCGTGTTAGCGGGTAGAGCGCCGCGCCCGGCTCCGGCCAGCCCACGTAGACCAGCGCAATGATCTGATCTCGCCCCGCCAGCCCCAGCCACTCCTTGACCTCCGGCGCTTCGCTGCCGTCGCCCGTCCTCCACATCACGGCCAGACCCAAGCCATGCGCCGCCAGCAGCATGTTCTGCACGGCAGCGGCGCAGGCGAAATGCTCCTCCCGCTCCACCACGCCGGGCGCGTCCGACGGGTGCGACGATACGGCAATGAGCACCGGCGCCCGCATCGTCTTGGCCGCCTCCGCTTTCAGCAGCGCCTGACCTTGCTTGCTCTCCGGGTCCTGACCTTCCTCCGTGAGGCTCCGGCGCAGGGCCGCCGCCAGCCGCTCACCCAAGGCCACCCGTGCGTCGCCGGTCAGCACGTGAAACCGCCACGGAAACGTGTTGTGGTGACTGGGCGCTTGCGCCGCCGCGTCCAGCAGCGTCTCGATCACGTCACGATCTACCGGCTTCTGGCTAGGGCGCCCAATGCTGCGGCGGTTTTTGATCGCAGTCAATACATCCATCTCCAACCATCCTCCCGGCAGCAAGCCTACCAAAGCGGAGCACGGACAGCCCCGCTATGGCCCCCCGCTCCGCAGGGGGGCGAGCAGTTCCCTCCCCCGTCGCAACGGGGAGGGTGAGGGTGGGGGCCGGAGATTAGGCCCAATATCGGCCGCCCTATGCAGCGTGTAGATGCACGAGCAGCACCGAGATGTCGGCCGGCGTCACGCCGGCAATCCGCGCCGCCTGGCCCACCGTCGCCGGGCGAAAGCGACTGAGCTTTTCCTGCGCTTCCGTGCGTAGCCCCCGGAGCACCTGATAGTCCACCCGGTCTGGGATGCGGTGGTGCTCTAGCTGCCGCGACCGCGCGACCGCCTGGGCCTGGCGAGCGATAAATCCCTCGTACTTGATCTCGGTGAGCACGTGATCGGCGATCTCGGCCGGAAGATCGTCCCAACCCAGCGCGGCGAGGGCCACGGCGCCGACTTCCGGCCGCCGCAGATACGCCAGCGCCATCGTGCTCTTGGTCACCGGCGGCAACCCGGCCGCGCGGAGCCGCGCGTTCAGCTCCGGCGCAGCGCCCAGCCCCTTGCCCCGCACCTGCTTGAGCACCGTAGCGACCTGATCGCGCTGCCGCTCCGTGTACTCATACACCTCCCGACCGATCAACCCCAGCCGATAGCCAATCGGCGTGAGCCGGAAATGCGCGGTGTCCTGCCGCAGTAGCAGGCGATATTCCGCCCGCGCCGTGTGCAGGCGGTACGGCTCGCGGTGCTCCGTCGTCGTCAGGTCGTCAATCATCACGCCGATGTAGGCGAGATCGCGCGGCAGTACGAGCCGGTTGCTGGCCGCGAGGCGGTCGAGCGTCGCCGCCGTGCTCGTGGTCGGGTCCACCGCCGCCGCACCATTCATAGCAGCACCGTTGGTAGCCGCCGCGCCGGAGCCGGCGAGCGGGCGGGCCGCCAGCGCCGCGTTGATGCCCGCGATCAGTCCCTGCCCGGCCGCTTCCTCGTAGCCGGACGTGCCGTTGACCTGACCGGCGAGAAAGAGGCCCGGTAGTCGCTTGCACTCCAGCCAGCTTGTCGTCTGATCCGGCGGCACGAAGTCGTATTCCACCGCGTAGCCGTAGCGCAGCACCTTCACCGCGGCGAGCGCCGGGATTGTCCGCAGCATGGCGTCCTGCACGTCCTCCGGCAGGCTCGTGTTCGCTCCCTGCACGTACACCGATGCGGTCGTGAATCCCTCCGGCTCCAGAAACAGCGGATGCGCGTCCTTCTCGGCAAAACGGACGACCTTATCCTCGATGGAAGGGCAGTAACGCGGGCCGGCGCCCTCGATTAGCCCGTTGAACATCGGCGCCCGGTGCAGATTGGCTCGAATGGCCGCGTGCGTCGCGCCGTTCGTCCGGACCAGATAGCACGGCATCTGCACCCGCCAGCCAGCCGTCACGACCTCCGGAAACCACGGCGCCGGCGACTCCACCCGCCACGTCTCGGCTGCCGGCGGATCGAAGGAAAACCAGAGCGGCACTCGACTACCCGGCTGGACCTGCGTGCGGCCAAAGTCAATGCTGCGCGCCTCGATGCGCGGTGGCGTACCGGTCTTGAGCCGCCCCAGCCGCAAGCCGGCCGCCGCAAACTGCGCCGACAGCCCTTCGGCCGGCGCTTCACCGACTCGGCCGCCGGGCGTGATGCGCTCGCCGGCGATCATGCGCCCGTTGAGAAACGTACCCGTCGTGACCACGACGCTCCGGGCCTTCACGCGCTCGCCGTCGGCGGTGACGACCCCGGCCACACACCCACCCGCCGGCGCCGCCGGGTCCGCGTCGAGCAGCAGGCCCGTCACCATCGCCGCCCGCAACTCCAGCCCTTCCTGCGCCGATAGCACGTCGCGCATCGTGGCCGGATAGAGGTCCTTATCGAGCTGCGCGCGCAGCGCCTGGACCGCCGGTCCCTTACCGGAGTTCAACAACCGGACTTGGATCGCCGTCCGGTCGGTGACGTGACCCATCGCCCCACCCAAGGCCGCGATCTCGCGGACGAGATGGCCTTTGGCCGGGCCACCCATGGAGGGATTGCAGGACAACCTCGCAATCGAGTTGAGGTCGCCCGTCAGGAGCAGCGTCCGGCGCCCCATGCGCGCCGCCGCCAGCGCGGCCTCGCAGCCGGCGTGCCCCCCACCAACCACCACAACATCCCATCGCTCGGCCATGCTTCCCCCTCAAAATGGAGTCTATCAAGAGACCAATCATTCCATCGTCACTCCGGCTTTCGCCGGAGTCCAGCGGCCGGTGAACATGGATTGCGGCTTCCGCCGCAATGACGGATGGGAGTGTTTTCGTGCCAACGACGAGCGAGGATGGCGCCCTAGCCGACGGCGGCGGCAAGCTCCTCGCTCGCCCGTAGCGTTTGCGCGATAGCCTGCCGCGCCGCGGCGTAATCAATGGGCGCGCTCGGCGCGGGGAGATCGCGCCCTTGCTTCTCCGCCAGCCAGACGGTGAACGCGATGATGACGATGCTCAACGGCTCCCGGCGCTCCCGATCAATCCGCACAAAACATCCATCATCGTCAACCTGCACCCAATCGGCCGCACGGTTCGTGACATTGGGCAGGATGATGTCCATATCATCCGCTTCCGGATCGTACTTCCAGTCGGCATACGGCAAGGCAGCGATGATTCGCTCAACTTCAGCTCCGACAGCCCACTGTACGTTCATACCTCCCGCTCCCACCATAATTCTAGCCGGCGAGCCGCTCTAGGGGATACCGCCGTTAGCCGCCGCGTCCCACCGCCGGTCAGCGCCCGCCCTGGAGCGACGCTGGCCTGTGCTATACTGGCCGGGGACGGTTGTGAGCACCTGTGGTGCAGCTTGGGCGGTCAAAGGTCCCCACCGCATGGCTATTGACGCATACATCCTCCCCTTCCCCGACGGCGTGATGGGTTTCGTGGACGCCGACCCGGCGCGCCTACGTGTGCGCGGCGGCCGGATAACACTGGCGCTCTACGGCCCGGCCGAGGCCACCGCTGCGGATCAAGCTGCCCTCCGGTCCCGCTTTATCGAGTCCCTGGGCAGCATCATCCGCTCGGAAGGCGGCTACGCCGCCGCCTTCTGGCCCCGCCTCTGGTGGACGGTTGGTGGCCTCCTCAGCCTGGTGTTCCTCATTCTGGTCGCGCTCCCCGGCGGCCTGTCCGTCGTCTGGCTCACCTTCCTGGTCGCATTGCTGGCCCTACCGGGTGGCGTGGGGCCGCTCGTGCGTGGCTGGCGGGCACGCCGGTTGCTGCGGCGATTGCGCCGCCTCCACGATGTCGAGGTCGTGCCGGGACGCAGCCGCGCCACCGCAGACCGCATGGCGGCCCTCTGGACCGTCGCCGGCCGCCTGCGCGGCTCGGCCCTGGACGTGCTCGATCAGCTAGAAAGCCACAGTCTGGAGGCCCGCTGGTCCGGCCCGGCGCGACTGTACGGCCACTACCGTCTATGGCTAGAGCAAGGCGCGGCCCTCGCGCCGGGCTTGCCCGGCCTATGGCATCGCTGGCGTGCCCGCTTGCTGGGCGGCGCGCCACCGGCACCCGTGATTGCAGTCTCACTGCCACCAACCGATACCCGTTAACCAAGCTACTACCCGCTTTGACGTAGCGGACCGTCGAGAAAGAACCGCTCCGAGCGGGAGTGACGGAAACAAGCTGTCGGCACCGGCATCATGGCGAGCATCCGAGCCTACGCTGCACCGCTGCCCGGTCGAGGACGGTGGGCCATTGGCCTACCGCCCACAACACGCCGGGAGTTGGCCGGGTTAGCCTGGTGGTGGACGGCAACGGTAGCACCTCTCCGCCTTGATCTCTATGTCGCTGCACCGCTCGATGACGACGGCGCCTTGCGGGTAGCGGTAGCTCGCGTCTTGCGCCAGGCCGCCGGCAGCGCCGCAGCAATGCCTACCGCGACTGGGCCGCGGCCGCCGGCGGACAACGCCGCCCGGACGCGCCACCGCCTACTCACGGTGGCCATCGCCATCTGGGGCTGGACCGTCGTCCTCGGCAGCGGCGGCAATCCTCTAGCAACCATCGGTGGCTTGTGGCTGGCTATCGGCGTGCCGCTCGTGCGTGCCTGGTACAGTCGCGCCCAGCGGCGGTGGGCCAGCGCCCGGCAGGAGGCGTTGGGGTCGTTTGTCGCGCGGAGCGAGCGAGCGGCCGACCTCGCCGGCGCACCGGAGCTACGGCAAATCCCCCATCGCGGACTCGCCGATCTGGCGGCCCGCTGTGCGGAAGCGGACGACGATACCGCGGCGCTCCTCGCCCTCTGGCGTCACTGTGCCCGCGCCGACCTCGCCGATCTACGACCGTTCTACGCCGCGCGTCTGGCCGCGGCGCAAGTCCACACCGTCACCATGCCGGAGGAAGCGCGGCATTGGTTCGAGGTCGAGCTGACCACAGCAACGGCAACCGAGTCGGATACACCGTCACCGCCGCCTGAAGTGACCGCAATGCCAGCGGTAGGACCGGAGGCCGACCATAGATCTCTTTGATGGTCCCATCACCGCAGCAGTGGCGGCCAGCGCAGCCGGCGGCACCGCCTGGGAGCGTGCGGTCCGCGCACACGCCGACCTTCAGCCGGGGAGCCTCTCCTTGGCGGTCTCCGCTGACGACGGTCCAACCATGCTCACCGCCGGCAATCCCGACGCCCACACCCGCATCTGGATCGAAGTCGTTGCCGCCGGTGAGCAGCCCTCGGCGGAAGCGGCCAGCGCCGGGGCCGCCGCGCTTCACTTGATGACCGAGGGCCTGACCGCGACCCGCGTCAGCCAGTTCCGCGAAGCGGTGTTGGAGCGGGCCTTGCTCAGTATCGCGTTCCCGCACCCCACTATCCTCGACCAACCGGCGCGGTTCCCGCACCCGCAGCCCTGGATCACCCGCATTCCGGCAAACCCGGCCACCGCCGTATCGGTCATGGCCGGGCCGGACGAGGACACCGACGACTTCGCAAGCTGGCCCGCCTGGTGGCTGCCGACACCTACGGCCCGCGCGTGGGAGCAGGCCGTCGCCGCGTTTCGGCCAACGCTCGTCCTCACGCTCGAAGATTGGACGGCCGTGCCCGCCGCAGACACTCTGGCCGGGGCCGGGCTACGTTTGGTCGAATCGTATGCCCTACCGGACGAGCACCATGACCGCCTCTCCCGCCTCGCCCCCTCGCTGCCGCGCCGCAACTGGCGGCGCCGCCTCCTGTTCGGCGAGCGGTGGCTGGGCGAGCATCCGCGCAACGCCATGGGCGCAGCCATCCAGCAATACGTCCGGCGCATGGGGTACCCTGTCCTTGGTGAGCCGTATGCGGGCCGGGTCCGCCGGGCCGGTGGTGCCAAGACCATGATCGAGGTGACCGAGGGCCGCTACATCCCCGTAGCCAGCGTGCGGCGGCTCGGCGTACCGGTGCGAACGGAAGCGGCGCTGTACCGCTACGGCGCCGACGGGCTGGCGGTACAGGTCTTCGGCGGCCGGCCCGTGGCCGCGCGCGTCGGTGCCCTACTTGCCGCCATCGAGGGGGCACTCGTTCACACCCTGGGCTTGGTCGCGGAGCCGGCTTGATCAATAAGTGGTGAGTGGTGCGATAGCTACGGACTACGGATCACGACAATGCCAGCGACATTGGAGTTCTACGTCGTACCTCACCCCCTGCGGGACGGTGAGTTGGCGGTCGTAGACTGGCGTGCCGCGACGGAGGCGCTGGAAGCCGCCCGCCAAGGCGCGCCGCTACGACGAGTTGTCTACGCTCCCACTCACTCAACCGCCGAGCCGAGCCAAGCGACGGCGCGCGACGACCTGGAGCAGGCGCTCCGGCCGGCCGAGCAGCGGCTCACGCGCTACCTGCTGGGACAACGGCGGCGGATCGCCGCACGCGGCTGGCTCTGGCTGCTCGTCGGCGTGGCGCTGACCTTGCTCTGGATCAACGTGGCGATCTTCGTCGGAGGGATCGTCGTCATCGCCGGCAGCTTTGTACAGCCCGGCCTCGCCGCGCTCGTCGGTACCGCCATCGGCACGCTCGGCTTGGTGCCGGGCGGTCCCGTGCTGGCCCTCGTGGTCGGGCTGCTGCCCGCCGCCTGGGGCTGGTATCGCGCCCGGCCTCACCGCGCCGCAGCACGCCGCTACGGGCACCTCGCGCAGCTACTCCGTACCCAACGGGGCAAGGGCGAGCCGCTTGTCGTCCAGCCCCTGCCCGCCCTCGACTCCTACGTGACCGAGAGCCGGGAGCAGCTAACGCGGCTCCGGCAGCAGCTCGACCGCCTCGAAGACGAGCCACTGCCCGCCGCCGGCGTGCTGGCGGACGAGAGCCGGGCCGTTGCACAGTTGGCCTATCGCCACGGCCTGCCCGCGCTCGCGGCCCCCTATCAGGAGCTTGCCCGTCTGAGCGAGGCGCTGGAGCGGCGCTTCGGCCACCTGGAGCGCCGCGGCGGTGTCCTCGACGAGCGGCGCAGTATGCGCGCCGTCAGCCGCACCCGGGGGCTGCTCTTGCAAGCGGTCGCACCATATGCGCTGAAGTCGCAGCCGGCCGACCATTGGGAGGCGCTGCCGATAGCCCTCGCGCTTGGCGGCGCGGTGCTGGCCGCCGTGTACCTGCTGGCCGGGGCGTACATCGTCGTGCCACAGCAGGCCATTGTAATTAGCTCACCGCTCGACCGACTCGAACAGCTTGGCCGCAGCCTCGGTCTCGGCTTCCTGCCCGTCCAATCTACGCAGCGAGCACAGGTGGAGCAGCGACCGGGCCTCCACCTCCCCTGGCCCTTCGAGCCCTCCTGGCCGCGCCCCTTCGGCAGTCGGGAACCTGTCTCACTGGCGCCGCAGACGCTCGGTCTCCAAGCTATCGTGCGCCCCATCGCGCCCCCACGCTTCGAGCTGGTGGCCGTCCTAGTGCAGTACCGGATTGTTGATCCCGCCCAGTGGGCACTCGTCTCCCGCGAAGCCGACATCGCCGAAAACCTGAGCGCCGGGCTATCGCAGGGGCTACAGGAGTATCTGGCCCAGCGTCTCCAAGCCACCGCGGTCTCACTCATGGAGGCGAATCCGCAGCTGGGCGAGGATCAAACGCGGCTCCAGTTGGCAACGTACCGGATGGTGCGCGAGAACATGGCCGACATTCTGGTGGCCTTCTTTTCGGAAGAAGTCAATGCCGAATCCATCGCCCAGAACACCGGCGTGGGCCTAGAGGCCCTCGTTGATTTCCGCTTTGTCGAAGCGACGTTGGGCGATGGATAACGTGCGTGCCCCGGCTCCCGCCGGCCGGAACGGGGCTGCCCACTCCGGCGCCGCGCAAGCACCCGGTCACGGCGCAGCAGACGCGCCCGAACATCCACGCGCACCGGTCCAGACCCGGATTGACGACCGAGCTATCGCCACCGAACGCACCGCCCCCGGCGAGACGGTCTCCCCAGGTAACATCCTCCGCCTCACCCGCCTGGCGCAGCGGCTCACCCTCGCGCAAGTCTCGGCGGCTACCCGCATCCGGACCGCCTACCTTGAGGCCATCGAGGACGACGACTACGGGCTACTCCCTTCACCCCCACACGCGCGGGCATTCCTGCAGAGCTACGCGCGTTACCTGGCAACCCAGCGGTCCACCCGCGATCCGCGGTCACGCCACCATACCGCGCCAGCGCCGCCCGATCCCGACGCCCTGGTGGCACTGTACGAGCGGCAGCGCCGGCCACGATCGCCACACCGCGTCGTCCGCACGGGCAGACGATCCCCCCGGCTTTCCTGGCTCAGGATCACCGGAATCGGCACGGCCCTCGTCCTCGGCGCGCTGATCGTGCTGCTGCTGATTAACCCCTCCTGGCTTCAGCGCGGCTCATCACTGGCGCTACTGCCCGGCGTGGAATCGGGCGCGACGCCGACCACACTCGGCGATTCGGCAGCGGCCGCCGGCCCCGGCATCGTCGTGCGCGCCGAGGCAACGGAGGGGGTGTGGGTCCGGGTGACGATTGACGGGCAGTTGGCTCAAGAAGGTCTGCTCGCCGTCGGGGAGCGCGCCCTGTGGTCCGGTAAGCAGTCCGTCCATATCCGCTCCGGCAACGCGCGCGCGCTTTCGATCTCGATCAACGGCCGGAACCTTGGGCCGCTTGGCACCCAGGACGAGGTCATCGAGCGCACGTTCCTAGCGGCCGCCCGCAGTGAGTGACCGCATTCTAGGTTGCAGCGTAGTCACTGTGGTATACTCCGTCCCCGTAACCGTTTTTGCTACCCTAATGCCTCTTAGAGTTGCTCTCGGCCTCTGGGGAGCCGCGCAAGCCGTGGAAAGCCGGTGGAGCAGGAGTAATGGCACACGAGAGTTCCTGTGGCGCGGTTGTCGCTCGTCGGTGTACGGCAGTTGGATAGTCCCATGAAAGGTTGGTTCCGCCGCCACGCCCTGCGCCGGCCGGCCGGGCCGCCGGAAACACAACCGGCCGACGCCGGTGATCTCCCGCGTACCGCCACCGAGCCGGCGGTCCAGGACGACCTGTGGGAACGCTGCCCCCAGTGCCGCGAAATCCTGTACGCGCGCGAACTGCACGGCAATCTGCAAGTCTGTCCCAAGTGTGGTCACCACGGCCGCCTGACCGCCCCGGAGCGCCTCGCCCAGCTCACCGACCCCGGGACGTGGCGCGAGTTTGATGCAGACCTCACCGCAGCCGATCCTATCGGCTTCGTGCGTCCCGGCCGCGAGTCCTACGCGGCCAAGCTCAGTGAAGAGATCGCCGCCCACCACCAACGCACCGCCGGCCTCCTGCAAGAGGTCGGCGAACAGGAAGTCTCGCCGACCCTCAAGATCACCCTCTACCGCCAACACGGCGCCGAATTGCCGCCGGAGATAGACGGCGCGGTTTCCAAGCCCGGTGCAGCGCCGCTGTTGCGCGAAGCCGCCGTCTACGGTACCGCCAGCATTGAGGATATCCCCGTGGTCCTGGCCGTGATGGACCCCTACTTCTTTGCCGCCACCATGGGCGCCGTCGTCGGGGAAAAGATCGCCCGCGCGGCCGAGTTGGCCTGCTACTTCCGCCAACCGCTCGTCGTCGTGGCGGCGTCCGGCGGCGCCCGTCAGGACGAGGGCATCTTTGCGCTGCTCCAGATGGCCAAGACGACAGCCGCGCTGACACAGTTGGCGGAGGCTCGTCTGCCCTACGTGTCCATCCTTACCGACCCGACGCTGGCCGGCGTCACGGCCAGTTTCGCGTCACAGGCCGATTGCATCATCGCCGAGCCGGGCGCCGTGATCGGCTTTGCCGGCCCCCGGCTGATCGAGCAGATCATGCACGAGAAGCTGCCGACCGACGCCGATACGGCCGAGTTTCAGCGTACTCACGGCATGGTGGACATGGTCGTGCCACGCGGGGCGCTGAAAGCGCGGCTCGGCCGGGTCCTGCGCCTCTACTTGGATGCGCGCGCGGCCGCAGCCACCACCGCCGGCACCGACACCACGACCATACTCGCCAACTCGTAGCAGTTCACCAGGGCCTTGAGACAGGAAGACGACGTGGCAATCACCGAGGTCAAGGCACTCGATTTCGAGCAGTCGCTCGCGCCGCTGGCGAAGCAGTTGACCGCGCTCGAAAAGCAGGCCGCGAAAGAGCCGTCGCCGGCAGCGGAGGAGAACGTCGAGGAGGCCCGGCTCGCCCTGTTGGAACGCCTGGAGGCGCTCTACACGGAGCTGACCCCCTGGCAGACCGTCCAGGTGGCCCGGCATCCCGAACGTCCCCATGCGGACGACCTCGTGAGCGCCATCTGTAGCGAGTTCGTCGAATTCGCCGGCGACCGTTTGTACGCCGACGACCCGGCCATCATGGGCGGACTGGCGCGACTCGATGACCGTGTGGTGATGGTCCTCGGCCATCGCAAGGGCCACGATACCCGCGAGAACGTGACCCGCAACTACGGGATGCCCCACCCCGAGGGCTACCGCAAGGCCCGGCGGCTCATGCTACAAGCCGAGAAGTTCAGTGTGCCCCTGATATGCCTGCTCGATACGCCGGCGGCGCAGGCCTCCCTGCCCGCCGAGGAGCGCGGCCAAGCCTGGGCACTGGGCGACAACCTCACCACCCTGGCAACACTTCAAGTCCCGATTGTCGTGGCGGTGATTGGCGAAGGTGGCAGCGGTGGCGCGCTGGCTATCGGCGTCGGCGACCGCCTGCTGATGTTCGAGCACGCTATCTACTCGGTGGCCTCACCGGAAGCCTGCGCCAGCATCGTCTGGAAAGATGCCAAGTACGCGCCGGAAGCAGCGGCGGCGCTCAAGCTCACGGCCCGCGACCTACACCGCCTGGGCGTCGCCGACCGCGTCCTCAAGGAGCCGATTGGCGGCGCGCACCGCGACCCGGACGCGGCAGCAGCCACGTTGAAGGGCGCCATCTCCGACGAGCTTGACAGCTTATGTCAACTCCCGACGACCGATCTATTGTCCACTCGGTACGACCGCCTGCGCCATTTCGGACCATTCCTGGAGGCCTCGGTCGGCGACCAATCGGCCAACGGCGCCGTGCCCCCAAGCTGATTGACGGCGCGGCACTGCGCGTTCGTCGCCGCCCCGCCGCAGGTGGACACTTCTATACTGGCGCTCCAAGCATATCCGCAGCGAGGAAGCAACGACATGAACGGCGCTGATCTCCGCCAAGCCTTGCACGCGGGCCGGCAAGTTATCGGGACGATGACGTTCCTCTGCCGCAACCCGCGCTGGGCACAAGTCTACGCCGACCTCGACCTCGACTACGTCATCATCGATACCGAGCAGTCGCCCAGCAACCGCTCCGAAGTTGCCGACTTTGCCGCAGCCCTCGCCGGCGTGGGCATTGCGCCGATAGTTCGCGTGCCGGAACCCGATCCGCACCTGACGATCATGGCGCTCGATGGCGGCGCGCAGGGCGTGCTCGTGCCCTACTGCGAGACTCCGGAGGAGGTCAAGCGCGTGGTCGCGGCCGCCCGGCTGCGGCCGCTCAAAGGCGCCCTGCACGAGCGGGCACGCGACAAAGGCGAGTTCCCCAGCGAGGCCACCCGCCGCCACCTGGAGGAACGCAATCGGGACGTGGTGATGATGATCGGCATCGAAAGTCCGCCGGCCGTCGAGAACCTGGCGGCCATCCTGGACATCCCCGGCATTGACGTGATCTTCATCGGCCCCAACGACCTGTCGGTCTCCATGGGCCTGCCGGACAAGCCGACGCACCCCGAGTTCGAGCGGACCGTCCGCTACATCATCGAGACTGCCGAGGCTCGCGGCGTCGCCGCCGGCGGCCACTGGTTCAACGCCGAGCAGGTACACCAGTGGCAAGCCGTCGGCTCCCGCTTCATCCTCTTCAACAACGACATCAGAGCACTCACCGCCGGCTACCAGCCAGCCCTCGCCAGCTTCCGCAGCTAAACCGTACCGGTCACCCGGCGATACACCCCCCGCCCCCATCCCCCGACCTCTCCCCTGACAAGGGTAGGTTTTTTGTAGGGGCGCGATTCATCGCGCCCTGCCGCCCGTCATTGCGGCTTCCGCCGCAATCCAGGGCCATTCATAGCCTCCGGTCATCGCGTGGACTCCCCTTCCCTGCCAGGGAAGGGGCCGGGGGTTAGGTCCAATCCCCCTTGCGCCTGTTTTCTAGGTTTACCTCCCCCTGACAGGGGTAGGTACGGTTTAAGCCCTAGGGGCGCAGCATGTTGCGCCCGTCCCCCCGCTTCGCAGGGGGTCCATCGTGGCCCCGTCCAGCCCTGCCCCCGGAGGCCCGTCCCCCCGTCGGGACGGGGGGGCCATAGGGGGGCCGGGTGTGCGCCGCCGTCACAACGACCGGAAATACCGCAACGCGCGAAAACCGGACGTGAACGCCAGGGCGCTGCCCACCACCAGGATTCCGGCCCGCGCCCCCTCTGCCCAGGGGGTGAACCCGGCGACAAGCATCATCGCGCCGTAGGCGCCGCCGAGGATAAACCCGACGAAGCTGGCAATGCAGCCGACCAGCAATGCAGCCTTCAGCAAGCGCCGGTTGCGCTGCGGAGGGCGGCGGCGGTGCTGTAGAACGATCACCAAGGCGCAGAGTGGCAGGCAGACAAGCAGCAGCACGGCCAACGGAATAGCAAGCAAGAGGGCCAGCAGCAGCGCGAGGTCTGCGAGTCCCGTCAGTCCGGTCCAGGAGCCGATCCGCTCGGCGCCCTCCGCCACGGCAACAAGCACGATGAAGTAGAGCGCGAATACGCCCGAGACTACACCCCAGATCACCAGCAGCCAGCAGACCATGAACAAGGTGGCGATGTAGCGGGGCGTGCGGAGCACCACCGGCCCGTCCGGTTCAGGATTACGCGGGCGGTCACGCTCCGAGGCCATCGGTTACTACTCCCGATCACGGTGAGCGTGCGAGGGCGCGCAGCACGGACTCGATAGCTGCGATCTGCATCCCCACCCGTTGGTCCAGCGGCAGTGTCGTCGGCGTCTCGAAGGTGAACGCCCGCGCACCGTGACGGTGCCACAGATAGATCGGCAGCGGCCAGGTCGGCCAAGCCCGCACAAAGGTCCGGAAGTCCCGCCACGCTTCGGGCGGCAGCGCCACTCCCATCTCATCGCCAGCCTGCGGGCGGAGTTCGTCCGTTCGCGCCAGACCGCCGCGCACCGGCACGATCTCCTCTACCAGGCAGTCCGGGCTGATCGGCCCAACGGACCCGACGGCCGCAACCACCGCCCGCCCCAGCGACGAGACCGCCGGCAGTTCGTAGGCGTAGAACCCCTCGGCGTCGCAGTCCTCGTGGCAGTCCAGCGAGCAGGTGAGCTGCCGCCGGCTCAGGACCCGCTTGATCGCGCTGACCTCCGGCGTCGCCGGCGAGGCCCGCCGGAAGGCGCGGTTCAGGTCGTGACCGGCCGGTCCCTCGCGGGTATCCCGCACAAAGCCCCACGGGTTGAGGCACGGAATGACCGTAAAGGCGATCTCCGGCCACGCCTCATAGCGCCGCTGCTCCAGAAACCGCAGCAACGCCTCGACTCCGGCCGGCTCGTCACCGTGCGTGCCGCCGTTGAACAAGACGCGCACCCGCCGCCGGGACCGGGGAATCCGCCGCCGCGCCGGAATCCGCACCTCCCAAATGGCGTAGCCGCCCTGCTGGGCGATCCGACGCCGCTGAAGAGGCACTGGCGTCGCCGCCGCGAGGCGTGCTTCTAGCTCGGCGTAGCTGCGCTGCCGGGCCGGGGCCGGCGGAGCCATCATGGGGCGCCTGCGCCACCGGCCCTACAGCGCGCCCTCATCTTGGAGGAGCACTAATGCCTGCTCGAACGCCGTCACCGTCTGGTCCACATCCCGCTCATCGTGGACGGCCGAGACGATCATCCCCGTGCGACCACCGGTGTCCACGCCGTAGAGTTGCATGGCAGCCGCAATCCGCGCCGCGTCCGCCGTCGAAACTGGAATGTTGACCATCGAGGCATCGGTCGAGGCCACCACCGAGCTACCGTTCGCGCCGGCCTCCCCGCCGATACTGTGCCGCAAGAGCACGTCGTTGACGCCGTCCCGAATCTGCCCAGCCGTCGCGGCGGCCCGCCGCTGGATGGCCGGATCGCGGACGATCTCCAGACACGCAATACCCGCCGCCGCCGCCAGTGGATTGGCGTTAAATGTGCCCTGGTGGGCAATGCGACCATAGCGACTCCAGTGCGGGTCGTCTGGCCGGTGCTCGAATAGCTCCATGATGTCCTGCCGCCCGCAGACCGCGCCGCCGGGCAGGCCACCCGCCAGGATTTTCGCCAGCGTGGTGAGATCAGGCACCACACCATGGTATTCCTGGCAGCCGCCGGGCGCCCATCTGAAGCCCGTCACCACCTCGTCAAAAATCAGGATGACGCCCCGCTCGCGCGTCAGGTCGCGGACCTGCTGCAAATACGCGGTGCTCATACCGTTGCACAGCAAGATCACCCCGGCCACGTCGTCTCGCGCATCGAGCACGGCCCGGAGCGCCGCAATGTCCCCGGCCGGCACACCGACGACGGACTCCTGGACGGCCTGGGGAATGCCCAGCGAGACCGGCTCGTCGTAAGGCGGCGCCATCTGCAACGCCGCATAATCGTGCCAACCGTGGAAATGCCCTTGCATCTTGACGATCACGTCCTTGCCGGTGAACGCGCGGGCCAGGCGCATCGCCATCATCGTTGCCTCGGTCCCGGAGCTGTGAAAGCGCACCTGCTCCGCCGACGGAACGATCTCCGCCACCAGCTCCGCCCATCGCACCTCCAATTCGTGGCTGGCGCCGTAGTGCGTGCCCCGCTGGAGTTGCTCCGTCGCCGCGGCCGTCAAGGCGGGATGCCCATGTCCCAGGAGGAGGGCACCGTGTCCCCCGATGTAGTCCACGTACTCATTCCCGTCCACGTCCCACTTGCGCGATCCTTCGGCGCGATCAATGTAGATCGGGAACGGCTGGAAGAAGCGGGTCTCGTGCGTGACCCCGCTGGGAAACACCTCCGTGGCCCGCTCGTACCAGGCCGCCGACCCGGCAAGCTGCTCCCCGCGCCGCTCGCTGACTGTCCTCGGTCTCGTCGCTACTACCATCGTCGGTGCTCCTTGCGTGTGTTATCCGGCCTTACGTGCCGCTGGGGCGTGCATCACCGTGCCGTGCCCCGGTCCGGCCGCGCGTGTCCGATGTCCGGCCTATTGTACGCGCCGCGTCCGTGTAGGCGAAGCAATACTTCATCTGATGGTAACAGGACACCGCGTAGGAGCGGCCAGCCGGCCATCACTACTATGCGCGCCTGTGGGTAGGCTGGGGAGAGTATGCAGACGAATGGGTGCCGAGGAAGGGATTTGAACCCTTACGGGGATTAAATACCCCACTAGGCCCTCAACCTAGCGCGTCTGCCTATTCCGCCACCTCGGCCCAACATAGCGAGTATACCGCGCCCAGCCCCGGCCGGCCAACAACGGTCGGTAGGTGCGGACCAAGCCGTAGGGGCGCAGCACGCTGCGCCCGTCCCCCCACCGCAGCGGCCCCAGCAGCACCCGTCCCCCCGTCGCAACGGGGGGACCACAGGGGGGCCAGCCCCCTCCCCACCCATCCCCCCATCCTGTCTATCCTGTCCATCCATGTAAATACCTACCCCTGTCAGGGGATCTACCGTCCCCCCGTCGGAACGGGGGGACCATAGGGGGGCCGGGAGCAAGGCCCAGACACTACCCCCTTACCCCAGACGGACCACCGTCGCGCCGTCGCCACCGTCGGCCGGATCGGCCGGGGCAAAATCGCGGACCAGCGGATGCTCGCCGAGCCAGTCGCGGATCGCCTCGCGCAACGCGCCCGTGCCTCGGCCGTGGATAATTCGCACCAAGGACATGTCGCCACGGTAGGCATCATCGAGGTAGCGCTCGACCTCCACCAGCGCCGCCGCCACGCGCCGGCCACGCACGTCGTATTCCATCGTCACCGGCGGCGCTGGCGGTAGCCGGACCGGCGCGGCGGCCGGCGGCTCGCGCCGAGGCTCGCTGCCGCCGGTCGGCAGGAGGTCAGCGACCGGCAGGCGGGTGCGGAGTGTCCCCAGCTGCACCTCCACCTCGCCCCGGTCGGTCGGCGGCGCCAACACCCGCCCAACGGTATTCAGGCGTCGCACCCGCACCCGATCACCGACGGCGAGCGCAGCCGGTTCGACTGGCGCTACCCGCTGCACCGGCAGCTCCACCGCCCGCGCCGCAACGTCCGCAACCTCCCGCTCTATTGCCGTCGTCTGCTCGCGGGCCGCCGGGGTCGCCGCCGGCGCGGCCCGCTCGGCGCGGCGCAGCGCCCGGCGCGCCGCGGCCAGCACACCTTCCGCCTCGGTTTGCGCGGCAGCGAGCACCTGCTCGCGCTCGGCCTCGATCCGTGCCAGCCGCTCCTTCAGCTCAACACGCAGTTCGCCGGCCGCCTCCTGCTCTGCCGTCGCAGCCGCGCGCGCCGCCAGCGCCGCCTCCCGCTCCTCCTGGATGCTCGCCAGCAAGTCATCAACCTGCATCGTCTCCGGGTCGATCAAGGCCCGCGCCCCGTCGAGCACCCTTTCCGGCAGCCCCAACTGCGCGGCGATGGTCAGGCCATAGCTACGTCCCGGCAGCCCCATGTGGAACCGATACGTCGGCCGCAGCGCGGTAGCATCGAACTCGACGTTGGCATTGCACACCTGCGGCTGCGCCGCGGCATAGGCTTTCAAGTCCGAGTAGTGGGTTGTGACCACCGTGCAGACGCGCCGCGCCACCAAGTCCGAGAGCACCGCGCGGGCCAGCGCCGAGCCTTCCTCGGGGTCCGTGCCCACGCCGATCTCGTCGAGCAGCACCAGACAGCGCGGCGTTGCCGTCCGCATGATCTGCACGATGTTGGTCATATGCGACGAAAAGGTGCTGAGGCTCTGCTCGATACTTTGCTCGTCGCCGATGTCGGCGAAAATGTTGTCCCACACCGCCACCACGGAGCCGGCCTCGGCCGGAATGTGCAGGCCGGCTTGCGCCATCAGACTGAGTAGCCCCATCGTCTTGAGCGCCACCGTCTTCCCGCCCGTATTGGGACCGGTGATGATGAGTGCCCGGCAGCCATCGGCAGCAGTACCACCCAGCCGCGCGGACAGCGGGACCACCGCCCCGGTCAGCAAGGGATGCCGTGCCTCGACCAGATCGAGCCGGTAGTCCGTCGCCAGCTGCGGGCAGGTCGCCGACAGCGCGGCGGCGTACCGCGCCTTGGCGAGCGCGAGGTCTATGGCCGCCAAGATCATCACCGCCTGGACAATCTCGTCCTGGCGCTCGGCCACCAGCCCGGAGAGATAGAGCAGGATACGCTCGATCTCCTGCTGCTCCTCGATCTGCGCTTGGCGCCACCGATTGTTCAGATCAACCAATTCGAGCGGCTCCATGAAGACCGTCGCGCCGCTGGCCGACTGGTCGTGGATAATCCCGCGAAACGTCGTCCGGTACTCCTGCTTCACCGGCACAACGTAGCGTCCGGCACGCATCGTGATCAGCGGTTCTTGCAGCACTGCGCTTTGCGGCCCGGCGATCAAGCTATTGCCCGCCGCTTGCAACCGACCATGCGCCGTGCGTACTGCGGCCCGAATGCGTCCGAGTGCCGCGGATGCCGCATCCAACACCTCGCCGTTTTCGGCGATGCTACGCCCGATGGCCTCCTGCACCGCGACGCACGGCTCGATGCGAGCGGCCCGCTTGGCGAGGCGAGGCGCCAGTTCCCGCAGTTGGCGCAGCGTGGACTGCACCCGCTGCGCGCTCTGCAGCGTCATCAGCACGTCGAGCAGTTCGGCCGGCTCCAACCGGGCACCGTGAGCCGCCCGGTCCACCACAACGCGCACATCGCGCGCTCCCCCCACCCCAAAGGCCGGTTGCGCCTCCAGCAGCGCCCTGGCTTCCGAGGTTTCGCGCAGCGCCGCGGCCACGATCCGGTGATCGGCACTGGGACGCAGCGCCGCGGCCAGCTCTTTGCTGACCGCAAAGGCGGCGCGGCTCACCAACTGCTCGCGGACTTTCGGAAACTCCAGCACCGCCAGCGACTTCTCGTTCACTATCTTCTCTCAGCCCATTCCGTCGGCAACACCAGGGACACTAGAGTCTACCCCTTGCCCTCACTCCGTCATTTCCGCGAAAGCAGGAATCCATCCCCGCTGCCGGACTCCCCCTCTCTATCGCTCGGCGATGGAGAGGGGGCCGGGGGGTGAGGTACGGCCGCCCTCCACCGGCAGATGGCTGCCGCAGCCCAAGTCGTGAGCGGGACGGCCAACAAGATGCCCAGGCTGCCCACGAGCGAGCGGACGATCTCCACGGCAATGTCCTCGCGGTTCCAAACGTCGCCGATCTGCCCTTGATAGAGGGTCAGGAGCACGATCACCGGCAGGGAGGCGCCGGCGTAGGCGATCACGAGCGTATTCACCATCGCGCCGATGTGGACCCGGCCGACATTCATCCCGCGGCGATACAGCGTCCACAGCGGCGCCCTGCGGTCGGCGGCGTGCAGCTCGAACACGCTCGACGCCTGCCCGGCGGCGGCGTCAATGAGCGCCCCAATCGCGCCGATCAACATGCCCGCCAGCAACAGGCCCCGCACGCTGACCACCCCCCCGGTCAAAGCCTGCACGAGCAGTAGCTCTTCCGATGTACCCCAGCCGCCGATGCGGGCCGCCGAGACGAAGAGCACCGAGAGTCCGCCGGCCACCACCACCCCACCCAGCAGTCCCAGCCCCGCAGCCACCACCTGAGCGAAATCGGACTGCGTGAGTGGCAGGGCCACGGCGACGATGAGCACGCAGCCGATAAGGGCAATCAGCAGCGGCTCACGCCCGGCGAGGATGTGCGGCACGACGAACCAGCGCAAAACACCCAGCGCACAGACCAGCCCGGCCAGCGAGCGGAGGCCCTGCCAGCCGGCCACGAGCGCCAGCGCGATGACAAAGACGACTCCCAGCGCCAGCAACGGCACCCGGCGGGCAAAGTCGTCAATCACGAATGGCGGCACACCACGAATTTCGGAGCACAGCCGCCCGTCCCGCGCCCGCGCGGTGTCGGGTTGACCCACGCAATCCGTCGCCGCCGGGAGGTACGAGACGATCACGCGATCCCCCGGACGGTACTGCAAGACCCCCGGGCTGCGTCCTTCCGGCAGCAGCTCGATGGTAATGGCTTCCCCACGCAGCGACCCGCTCAAGCCCTCCAGGTGAACGATCCTGCGGGGTGAATGGCCAGGCACAGCGGTCGGATCGGTGCTGACGCGAACGACCCGCGCCTCCAGCAGCTCTTCACCGGACAGGTCTTCAGCGCCGGTCGACGGCGGCGTGATCGGGGGCGCCGTCCACCACAATACGAGCAGGACCGCGACCAGGATCAACCAGCCGGCAAGTACACGATAGGACCAGCGACGGGCCATGCCAGATCATACCGCGTGGGGGCCGAGGACCCTGCCCCCCTGTGGGCCCCCCGCTGCGGCGGGGGGAGGGCTAGGGTGGGGGCCGGCCCTAGTCGCTCTGGGCCTACGTGATGAGCGATACCGGCAGTCTACTGCTGCTGTTGCTGTTGCTGCTGCTGCTGTTGCTGTGAGTCCTGCTGTTCCTGTAGCTCGCAGTTGAACATCCAGTTAATGCCGAACTTATCGGTGCAGGAGCCGAAATACGCGCCCCAAAACATGTCCGCCGGCGGCACCCTCGCCGTGCCACCCGCGGAAATCTTGGCAAACAGGTCGTCGGTTTCCCGCCGGCTGCGCGTTTGGTAGGAGATCGAAAAGTTGTTGCCCATCTCCATTGGCGGCCCGAACCAGGAAGGCACGTCACTGCCCATGAGCACGCCCGACCCGATGGGGTATGACACGTGCATGATGTTGTTGCGCTCGTCCTCCGGAACGTCCATGTCCGGCGGCCCGTCGCTGAACGTCTGCACGAGCGCAAAGTCCCCTCCGAACACCGAGCGGTAGAACTCGAACGCCTCGCGGCAGTTGCCATCAAAGTGCAGATAGATGTTGACCATCATTCCTGCCTCCTAAACCGACTACCCCGATTCTATCAAACAATCCGAGCGGCACCTTGCCCTAGCCTCCCCTGCCTCAACCCCTCCGCTCCCATCCTGTCTACCCTGTCCATCCATGTACATACCTGCCCCTCGCCCGGCAAGGTACCATACAGGAAACCTAGGAGTTCGAGAGGAGCAGCCACCGTGCCTGAGCCGCCACTTGCGGCCCTAGACAAAGCGGTCATTGCGGACATCTACAGTTCTCGCACGGCCTACGACAGGCTCGTCGAGCTATGCGACTCGTGTGGCCCAAGGTTCGCCGGCACCGCGGGTGAGCAGTGTGCGGCTTCCCTCCTGACGCAGTGGCTCACCGAGGCCGGCTTGGCGGAGGTACGCAGCGAGCCGTTCGGCTATCTCGGCTGGCGGCGCGGCGAGAGCCGCCTGGAGGTCGTGCAGCCCACTGCCTACCCGCTCACAGCCTTGGCCCTGCCCCACTGCCCGCCCGGCACAATCGAGGCCGAACTGTGTTCCGTTGGCGGTGGCGAAGCCGACGACTATCGGGCCGCCGGCGCTGACGACGGGCGTTTGCAGGGCCAGGTCGTGCTGTGTGCCGCCGAGTCAAGTGGCCCCTCCGGGCAGCCGCTGTCGCACCGGCGCCTGAAATACGGACGCGCGGTGACGGCCGGCGCCGCCGCCTTCCTCTACTACAATCAAAATCCCGGCGGCCTGGCGGTCACGGGTAGTCTGGCCACGCGGAAGCCGGCGCCCATTCCCGGCCTGGGCCTCGCCTACGAGGACGGCGCTACGCTCCTGCGGCTGCTAGAGCGTGGCCCGGTCAGCGTGCGGCTGCACGTGACCGCTGCTTTCCCGGAGGTAGAGAGCGCCAACGTCCTCGCCGACCTCCCGGCCGATCCCGCCAGCCCGCACGGCGATGACCTGGTGCTCGCCGGCGCCCACTACGATAGCCACGACATTGCGCCCGGCGCCCTCGACAACGGCACCGGCGTCGTCATCATTCTGGAAGCCGCGCGGTCCCTTGCCGCAGCCTACCGGGCCGCCGGACGCGCCCCCCGGCGGCGACTGCGGTTCTGCTTCTTTGCGGCCGAGGAGATCGGTCTGCTGGGGTCCTGGAACTACGTCAGTCGCCACGCTGCCGAGCTATCGCGGTTGTGCTTCATGCTCAATGTGGACGACATCGGCCGCAGCGATCCCGGCGCCGAGTCGCTCCACTTGGTCGGTTGTCCCGACCTCGTCCCCCACTTCACAGCGCACGCCCAAGCAATGCACTACCCCCTGGCCGTGCATGAGCGCCTTTCCACGTCGTCCGACCACTTCCCCTTCGTGATGCACGGTATTCCGGCCGGCATGGTGGAAAACGAGGCATCACCAGAGAGCGCCAGCGGTCTAGTCGGCCGGGGCTGGGGCCACACCATTGCCGACACGGTAGACAAGGTGCGCCCGGCAACCGTCCAATCGGCCGCCGTAGTCACCGCGCGTCTACTCCTGCGCCTCGCCGCAGACGACCACTGGCCCGGCCGCCAACGCCCACCCGCCGCCGTCGCAGCCGAATTCGCCGCCAGCGGCCGCCTCGCCGAGCTACGCCAATCCGGCCGCTGGCCCCCGCCCTGGTCCGCCAACGAGGGGCCATAGGCTCATAAGGGTAGGTTTTTTGCCGGGGAGAGGCGGGATGAGGCAGACCTCACCCCCCGGCCCCCTCTCCACATGGAGAACTTTGCGTAATCACCCAAATAGAGTGTGCGGCGGTGGTGAAGCGCCTACCGCCAATCTGGACGGCCGGGGGTTGGATTCCCGCTTTCGCGGGAATGACGGGTTACGCAAAAGTCTCACATGGTGGAGAGGGGGAGTAGCGCCCGAATCGAGGCGCTGAACGTGGGCCTGGATTGCGGCCTACGCCGCAATGACGGGGGGCTGGGCGCGATGGATCGCACCCCTACAGAAAAACCTACCCCAATCGCCACCCTACCCCTCAGTAGTCAGCGCATCGAGTTCGCGCTTCATCGCCTCGACGGTACGGATGTCGTGGTACACCGACGCGAAGCGGATATAGGCAATCGGGTCGAGGTCGCGCAGCCGCTCGATCACCCAGTCGCCGATGATCGTACTCGAGACCTCCGCTTGGTCCAGCGCCAGAATCCGCTGCTCGACCTCCGCGGTCAGCTTGCTGATGGCCGTTGGCGGCACCGGCCTCTTGGTGCAGGCAATGCGGATTTTCTCCAGCAGCTTGCCGTGATTGAACTCCTCGCGCCGGCCGTCCCGCTTGACCACCACAAAGCCCCGCGGGTCCACGCGCTCGGAGGTCAGAAAGCGGTTGCCACACTCCGTACACTCGCGCTGCCGGCGCACGCTCTGCGCCAGCTCGCTCGCCTGCATGACCCGGGTATCCGGCGAGCTGCAGCGCGGGCAGCGCATGGCCTCCAGCCGCTCATACGTCGTGAACCGATGACTGCACTCCTCGCACTGACGGCGGCGGCGCACGGCATCCGCGGTATCGCGCGAGTCGATCACGCGGAGCGAGTTGCTTTGGCAGACGGGGCATCGCATGGCCGTGCCCTATAGCGTACCGTATATCCTGTTGGGCACGTCTAGGAATCACAACATTGACGCAGTTCCTCCGCGCCCGCTACGATTCCTATAACGCACGTCAGGTCGAGGCCGGCTCACAAGGGTAATCAAACCGGAATAACAGGCCACCGATACCTGTAGGGGCGCAACATGCTGCGCCCGCCCCCCCGCAATGGGGACTATAGGGGGGACCATGCATCGCCCCTGGTCGCTGCCAGGACTCCCCTTCCCTGGAGGGAAGGGGCCGGGGGTTAGGTCCGCGCCTGCACGCAGAAAGCAGACCACGATGGCACGCATTGTTGTGGCGATGAGCGGCGGTGTAGACAGCTCGGTGACGGCTGCGCTGCTGCACGCCCAGGGACATGACGTGATCGGCGTCACGCTCGACGTGTGGCCCTCGGAGACGCCCCAGGCGCAGCGTCAGCGCAAGGCCTGCTGCGGCACCTCGGCCGTCGAGGACGCCCGGCGCGTGGCCGACCGCCTCGGCATTCCCTACTACGTGCTCAACTTCCGCGAGCTATTCCGTGAGACGGTCATCGCCGATTTCGTCCGCGAGTACCAGCGCGGCCGCACCCCGAACCCCTGCGTGCGCTGCAACCAGCACGTCAAGTTCCGGCCGGTGCTCGCGCGCGCCGCCATTCTCGGCGCCGACTACGTTGCCACCGGACACTACGTCCGCCGCGAGCAGGACGCGCGGACGGGGCGCTACGTGCTGCGCCGCGCCAGGGATCATGGGAAGGATCAGTCCTACGTCCTGTGGCCAGTGCAGCAGGACGAGTTGTCCCGCACGCTCTTCCCTCTCTCCGACATAGACAAGCCGGAAGTACGCTCACTGGCGCGCTCCTTTGGCCTCGCCGTTGCCGACAAGCCCGAGAGCCAGGAGATTTGCTTTGTCCCGGCCGGCGGCTATCGCCGGTACCTCCAGCAGGTGGCACCGGAGACCCTGGAGCCGGGCATCATGCTCTCGACCGAGGGCAAGGTGCTCGGCCAGCATCCCGGCGTGGCCTTCTTCACGCTCGGCCAGCGGCGCGGGCTGGGCTTCCCCCATTCGCAGCCCATGTACGTCGTGGACATCCAGCCCGAGCGCAACGTCGTTGTCGTGGGTGACGAGGCGAACATCTACACGCGCGAGCTACTGGCGGAGGAAGTCAACTGGATCGCGCTCTCCGGCCTGGATCGCCCGCAGCGTGTCCTCGCCCGCGTGCGCTACCGGATGACGGTCGCACCGGCCACGGTCTACCCGGCAGAGTCAGCGGGAACTATGCGCGTCGTCTTCGACGAGCCGCAGCGCGCGATTACGCCCGGCCAGTCGGTCGTGCTCTACGACGACGATCTCCTCCTCGGCGGCGGCATCATCACCGCCACCGAACGCAACCAACCGACAACTGACCGCTCTACCGAGCTTCCCACCATCGCACCGCCGGCCCTGGTGAGCGTCACGTAGCCGCTAGCGTGCCGGCGGTGTTCCCTCCCCGCCGCAACGGGGGAGAGTGGAGCGGGAAGCTAAAGCCGGGCTAGAGCAGGTTCCCTCCCCCGTCGCAACGGGGGAGGGCGAGGGAGGGGGCCAATCCCCATGGAGGGTGCAGCATGAGCAAGGACATGCCGGTAGCGGATGAAGTCGCTGGCGGCGCCCCGCCGCTCCGCGGTACCGGCGCCGACCTGTGGAACGTGACCAGCACGGTCGAGCGCCCCAGCCAGCAGATACCCGTGATTGCCGACGTGGACGTGCTCGTCGCCGGCGGTGGCGTCGGGGGCATCATCGCCGCGATTGCGGCGGCGCGCTACGGAGCACGCGCCCTCGTCGTGGAGACTCACTCCTCCTTGGGCGGGAACATGGGCCCGGCAATGTTCGTCGGCGGAACGCTACACATGGCCTTGCACAACCCCGAGGCCTTCCCCATCGGCCTCGGCGGCATCCCCGGCGAATTCAACCGGCGCGTTGTTGACGGCGAGGCGCGCAACGTCGGCTCCGACTACTTCCGCGACCACCACAGCGTTTCCTACACGGCGCTCACGATGCTGGCCGAGGCCGGTGCCGAGGTGCTGCTCTCCAGCGTGGTATCCGGCGTCATCATGGATGGCCGCCGGGCCGCCGGTGTCTTTGTCGAGAACAAGTCCGGCACCCTGGCCATCAAGTCCAAGGTCATCATTGACTGCACCGGCACGGCCGACGTGGCCGCCCGCGCCGGCGCCCCGGTGACTGAGATGCCTAGCAACCCGTCCGCCGGCACGTTCTTCGCCATCGCCAACGCCGACTGGGACGCCTATCAGCAGGTGCTCGCTGACCGCGGCGACCTCTCCCCGGACGATCAAGCCTGGATGCAGGCGCAAGTCTGCCCGGTGGCCGACGGATTCATGCCGTGGGCACGCGCCGCCTGTGAGCGAGATGGCTTCAAGATCGTGGACACCGTTGACGACTTCGCCACACTGGAAGCTACCCTGATGCTTTCGAGAGGCGAGCCGCCGCTCGTCTACGCCCGCACGCGCGTCAACGGCAACTACAACCCCGGTGACGGCCTCGCCATGTCCCGGATTGCCCAGCACGAGCGCACCTACATCCACGAATTCGCCGCCTTCCTCCGTCGGTATGTCCCCGGCTTCGAGCGTGCCCAGCTCCACGTGGTCGCACCGCTGACCTGCGCCCGCGGTGGCAAGAGCATCGAGAGCGTCTACGTCGTGACGCACGAGGATGTCGCCCGCAGCGCCCGTTTCGATGACGTGGTGTGCATCTACTACGACGACAAGCAGTATTATCCGGGCGGCTGCGACCTGCCCTACCGGATGCTGCTACCCAAGGGCGTAGACGGTCTCCTAGCCGCCGGCAAGAGCGCGGTGCGGCGCGGCCCACAGATCCGCCAACGGCATACCGTGCAGCTTATGGGGCAAGCAGCCGGCGTCGCGGCGGCCCTCGCGGTCAAGCACGGTGTCCAGCCCCGCGACGTAGACGTGGCAGAACTCCAGCAAATACTGCACGCTTTGGACCCGGAGCTAGAGCGGCGCGGCGTCTGAGCGGCCGGGCTTGTCCCGCGTGTCGGCAACGCCGCCGTCCGGCAGGAGAGCGAAACGGTATGAAGATCACCGAGCTGGAGCTAATCCCCGTCTACTCCACCCGCGAGATGGGCCGCACCGGCCCCGCCGATCCCGAGCGGTCGATTTCTCACCACGTCATCGTCCGCCTACACACCGATACCGGCATCGTCGGCCTGGGCGAGATGTCGGACGTTGACTGGGAGCTTTCGCCAGCGTCTCTGGGCCAGCTGCAAGCCAAGCTGGCGGCGCTGCTGCTCGGCCGCTCTCCCTTCGATCTGACAGCTATGCAGGTCGCTCTGGGTCAGCAAGAATGGGAGCACCAAGTCGTCTGCGGCGTGGATATTGCGCTGCATGACGCGCTCGCCAAGGCCCTCGACGTACCGCTCCATCAGTTGTTCGGCGGCAAAGTCCGTGACCGCATTCCCTTCTGCTACCCGCTCGCCCGCTGCCGCAACGCAGCCGACGTGGACGCCAACCTGGAGCGTGTCCAGCGCCGTCTCGATCAGGGACACACGGCCATCCGCTACTACTTCGGCGCCGATCTCGACCTCGACGAGCGCTTCCTCACCGCCCTGCGCCAGCGCTGGGGCAATACCGTTCTGCTCAACGCTCTCGATGCCAGCGGCCTGTTCGAGGTGGAGGCAGCGATTGCAGCCATCCAACGCCTCGCGCCGTTCCAACCGAATCTCGTCGAATCGCCGGTACGCGGACGCCACGACGCGCCGACAGAGGACTTCGTTGCGGTGCGCCGCGCCGTCGAGGTGCCCATCGGCGAGCACATCACCAGCCTCGCCCACGCCGCCCGTTTTGCCCGACATGAGGCCGTGGACGTATTCAACCTGGGCATTGGCTATGATGGCATCGCCCCCTGTCTGAAGGGGTTCGGCTTGGCGGAGGCTTTCGGAATCAAGACGCTGCACGGCAGTACCGTCGAACTGTCCATCGGCACGGCGGCGCGGGCACATCTCATGGCGTCTATGCCCAATCTCACCTTCCCGTGCTACCCGGCCGGGCCGTTGGTCTACCAAGAGCGGATCGTAAAGGAGCCGGTGCGCTACCAAGACGGCCACATCATCGTGCCGGACGGCCCCGGCCTCGGAATGGAGCTAGACGAAGAGCAACTGGCCGCCCAGCGGCTATGGTAAAACCCACGCCGCGCAACTGACGTTGAGCGGACCTACACCAAACCCCACTGGTCGTGTGGACTCCCCTTCCCTGAAGGGAAGGGGCCGGGGGTTAGGTCCCGGGAAAGGATAGAAACATGGTGACCATTCGTAACTGGCGCGCTGCTACCCCGGTCGTCGCGCACGACAACGTGCTGCGATGGACGATCATGGAGCAGCAGGGCACCCCGGACTTCCCCCCGGAATTCGCGCCCCTCCACACCATCAGCGGCGTTGCGCTCCACATGATGTCGGCCGGCAAGGAAGCCGAGAGCCACGACCACGACGACGTAGAGCAGCTCTACTACTTCACGCGCGGCTGCGGCCAGATGCGCCTCGACGACCAGGTCTATCCGGTCCGCGAAGGTGATACGGCGCATGTGCCGCCCGGCGTCGAGCACCGGCTACTAAACGACGGCGACGACTGGCTGGAGCATCTCATTCTGAACGCCCCCGGCGGTACCGCCGGCGGCCAACCCGCCGTCCGCAACTGGCGGGACTGCCCGCCGACCGTCGGCCACGAGAGCGCCATCATCTGGAGCATCTTCCGTCACCAGGATGCCCCCGGTCTTCCACCAGAAGAAGCCCGCATGGCTGGGCTAACCGGCTTCACGCTCCACCTGATGCAAGGCCGCCGCAACGGCGATTACCACCTGCATGAAGACGCCGAGCAGGTGTACTACTTCACCCGCGGGCACGGACAGATGAAGATTGACGGCCAGCTCTATCCGGTCCGCGAGGGCGATGTCGTCCACACCCCGGCCCGCATCAAGCACCAACTCCTCAACACCACCGATGACTGGATCGAGCACCTCATCATCACCGCCAAAGTAGACCTTCCGTAGCAACCCAGGCGTTCAGGCTGACCGTAGGGGCGCAGCATGCTGCGCCCGTCCCCCTGGACCATAGGGGACCGGCCGCAGGCCAGGCATGGCAGACTAACTGCGCGTGAAGGAGCCGGATATGGCAACGACGATGACCAGGCCGCCGCCGACCAAGCTGCTCACGGCTGCCGATCTGCTGCGGCTCGCTGCCGAGGGCGTGCGCGGTGAATTGATTCGGGGGGTACTACACGAAACCATGATTATGGGACAGAGGCACGGCAAGATTGTCATGGAATTGGGCGCCGAGTTGAGAAATTTCATCAAGCCGCGGCGGTTGGGCACGTTGACCGGGGCGGATGCCGGCATCCGGCTGGAGCGCGACCCGGATACCGTGCGCGCGCCCGACATCGCCTACTTCTCGGCCGCCACCATGCCGCCGGCGGCGGTACCTGACGGCTACGCCGAGGTGGTCCCCGACCTGGTGGTGGAGGTGGTGTCGCCGAACGATACCCGGCGCGAGGTCGCCGCCAAGGCGCGCATGTGGCTGCGCTACGACGTGCGCCTCGTCTGGGTCGTGCTGCCCCAAACGCGCAGCGTGGACGTGTACCGGCCAGGACGCGCAGTCACGACGCTCACCGACCAGGACACGCTCGACGGCCTGGACGTGCTCCCCGGCTTCACCTGCGCGGTCAGCGCCGTCTTCGATACATAGGCGCCTGACCCTAGTCGGTTCCCTCCCTGTAATGCGGAGGAGGGGTAGGTTTTTCCTGTGGAGCGGCGGACCAGCACTGCCATCGCTCCCCTTCCCTGGAGGGAAGGGGCCGGGGGTTAGGTCCAAACCGCTATCAGGGGCTAGGAAAGGGGTCACAGCGCAGCGGCCTCGCCCTCCAGCCGCACCGCCTCCACCGACCGGCCATCCAGGTCGAACGTCGCCGCCGGCCCCGCCGCCCGTAACCCCAGCGCACTACACCACGCCTGCTTTTCCTCGTCCTCGACCGACACCCCCGCCCAACAGACGCTCGCACCCCGCCCAGCACCCCACCGCATAGCCGCCCACAGCAACTCCGACCACACGTCTTGAGCGGTGCGGTAGACGAACCCATCCACCTGGCATCCTCCGTCCCCATCCAGACGTGCCGTTGCCAGCCCCAGGAACGCACCACTCGCGGACTGCGCCCCGAACCAGGCCCCGCGCCCCTCCCGCGTCAAAGCCTCGAACCGCGGGTACAGGAACATGCACGAGTGCTGGACCACGTACCGCGTCGAGTACAGCCCCACGTTCGCATCCAACACTTGCCAATCATGCGGCATCACGATCAGCGGAATCATCGGTATCCGCGCAGCAGCCGTGCCGGCGACAATCCGCGGGCGGCTCCCCTGCCCTCGGAAGTAGTCCACCAGGAAGCCCTCCGGCGAGTCGCCGCCGGTCGTACAGGCCATCACCGTCGTACCGGCTAGGTTCCGCCAGCCGAGCCGGTAATAGACTCGCGCCGCCGCCGGATTGATCGTGCCCAGGTAGAGCGCCCGCCCACCTTGAGCGCGGAAATCGTCCCGCGCCCGCGCACACAGCCGCGTGGCAATCCCCCGGCCCCGGTAAGCCGGCGAGGTAGCAACCTCACCCAGGCCGCCCAACGCCGGCACAGACTGGGAGATGGTCAGTTGGGACGTACCGGCCAGCTCCCCGCCCTCGCGGATCAGGTAGACCAGGTTGCGGTTGTCGGCCACCTCACCACCGGCAAGCACCAACCGCAGGTCGTCATAGGAGGTCTCGAAGATCGTCTCCCAGAAATTGGCCAACTCCTCGATCACATCCGCCGGCAGCGGTGGCTCCAGAACAACGATCTCCATGGCAGCCCACTCACTCCTCTCACTGCCTCGCCCACCCGCCCCCAACTCTGCCCTCCGGGAACGGCACTGACTCCCCTTCCCTAGAGGGAAGGGGTCGGGGGTTAGGTCCACCCCACCTCACGCCTGCTCCCAACGGCTCACGTTGATCCCCGGCGCCTCGCTTCGCATGTCGGGGGGCTTGTTGCCGCCGTGGAAGTCCGCCTGGCGCTGGCTCTTGTCACCAAAGAGCGGCTGGACCACTGCCGGCAACGTCGCCACGTCCTCCGGGTCCCACGCCTCCACCGCCTCTACCGGCCCGGCCCATGTCGGCCGATAGGCAATCGCCAACAGCTCGCGCGGACGATCCCCGGTGTTGGGAAAGTTCCCGTGAAAGACCTTGTGGTTGATGAGCGCCGCCGAACCGGCCTTCACCGGCACCATCACTTCCTCCGGATGCGATTCGTACCGCGTGTACGGGTTGCCGTCCGCGTGCAGACTGAGATGCGAATGCGGCATCACCCGGAAGGGCGACACCTCCGGCGTCAAATCATCCAGGTAGTACAGCACACGCACCATCACCGGCACGCTGCCCTCGTACCCGAAAATCTGCGATCCATAGGGCTGCCCGTCGGTGTGCAGGGAGATGCCGGGGTGGCCCGGTTCCGAGCGTGCGTAGGTGTAGCTCATCACCACGAGGTCGTCACCAAAGAGCGTCCGCAGAAACGAGATAGTAGGCGGATGAGCAATCAAGTCCGTGATCGCCCCGCCCTGGAAGCTCATATTCCCCCGCACCCGCTGCCGCTCCGAGTAGTCGGTATGGATCGTATCCAGCGGCGCCGTTTCCGCCTTCAGCCGCGCCACATGCTCCGCAGAGAGCAGGTCCGGCAGCACCAGATAGCCATCCACCTCCAGCATCCGAATGCGCTCACCGAGCGTAAGCGCAGACCAATCGCGATCATCAATACGTGGACTACCCATCGTCATCTCTCCCTCTTCCGACCTACCCCTCGCTCCACAGTCGCCGTACTGACTCCCCTTCCCTTCAGGGAAGGGGCCGGGGGTTAGGCCCACCCCCCGTAAGCCCCTCAGTATCCTACCTCTAGGGATAGGAATCCAACTCTACAGAGTGGCCGGACCTCAAACGCATCGCAACATGCGTCGAAACCAGCTTGAGGACGCGGCCCAAGTTGCGTTCTATCTCTTCGTTACTGACTCTCAGGACAGACAAGCCATGGGAGGCTAACACTCGGTCACGCTCGGCGTCATGGACACGCTGCACACTGTGGACCTTGCCATCCACCTCAACCACCAGCCCGGCGGCGTGACAGTAAAAATCCACGATAAAGCCAGCGATCACTTGCTGCCGCCGGAAGTGATGACCGGCCAAACGCCCCGCCCGCAAATGCCGCCATAGTGCCTGCCCCGCTCGCGTTTGGTGACGGCGGAGCCGCTTTGCCCGCTCCAGCTTTTTCGGGTCCACCTGCTGCCCGATAACGATGCCCGGTACAGCCACGCTGCACCCTCCTTATACACAGACTCAACATGACTATATCACACATGTATTTCTAAGTCAAAGCGACTAACCGGCGTACCCGGACTCCCCTTCCCTGAAGGGAAGGGGCCGGGGGTTAGGTATTACCCACCTGCCCCCCACACTGTATCATGGTCGCCAAGGGGGATAACACACCATGATCCGCTTGAGTACCACCCTGCCACTGAGCGTGGAGCACGCCGGCCTAGAGCAATTGGCCCAGACCTGCCGCTACCTCAACATGACCACCATCTGCGGTGCCAGCCAACTCGACTGGACCGATCAGGAGGTCGGCCGACTACGGCAGTTTCTCGATGACCACGGGCTGTCTATCGGCGAGTTGAGCCGCTTCCATGGTGGACTCGCCGCCCAAGACCCGGCAGCAAACCGCGCCTCGCTCGACGCCTACCGCCGCAACCTCGACCAGGCCGTCATCCTCGGCGCCACCTGCGTCGGCTTTAGTCTCACCGTGCTGTTCTCGCTTGATGGCACGTCCGGTGAAGACCCGCGTTCGGCGGCCGTGTGGGACCGCGTCGTGGACGCCATCGGCGCGATGGCTGCCGACGCCGAGGCCGCCGGCATGGACATCGCCGCCCATCCGCACCAGCTCGGCCCCCTCTACACCGTGGGCCAGATCGCGCGTCTGCTGCGCGAGGTGAACTCGCCGCGCCTGAAAGTGCTGCTCGATCCGGTGAACCTGGTGACGTTGGAGCACTACTACGATACGGCACCCTTCCTCAATGATGCCTTTGACACGCTCGGCGCGGACATCGTATCGGTACACGCCAAGGACACCATCCTCTCCGGCCTCGAACGCAACGATCAAGGTCTCCTCACCGTCTGCCGCTTGAACGAGGCGGTACCCGGCCAGGGCAATCTCGACTACGCTACCCTGCTGCGCCGCGCCGCCGCGCTGGACCACGATGTCGTGATGCACACCGAGCATCTGTCCAAGATGGACGATAAGGTCGTGGCCTTGCACAACATCCGTCACGTGGCCCGCGAGCAAGGCATCCCGCTGTCCTGAGCACCTGCGTGAGCAGTGGTGGTCTGGCTGGCACCGGGAGGCGTCTAACTATCCAGGGCCGCGGTCAGGACGGCGAGGACGGAGGTGATCGCGACCCAACTGCGATCCAGGTGTGCCGGCTTTCTTGTTGCCTGCAGGGATTAATACTTGTCCATGTCGAACTCTTCGATTCCCCTGATAACCTCCTCGACAATACCGAGGCAGTGTTCTATGAACTTTGGAGACATGTAGAACATCCATGGTTTGTCATTGGACATGGCCCGCAAGAACCAATCGGAAGGCCAGCCGGATTTGTTCAACTTCATCTCAAATTTCTCAAGCTCTTCACGGGGCCACTCAAAACCGGAGTGGAACATCGCGTTCCTATAAGCAAATAGAGCCGATAGTGTTGGCTCTAGGTCGTCCGGAAGGTAATTCCGGATTTTTTCTTCATCAGCGAGGCTCATGATCTTTTCGACCATACTCCCCTTGTACGTCTTCTTGTCCCCAATCCTTGGAAAGGCGTGCCGGAAAATCGATTCGATGAAGGGGGCAATCATGCCCACCGCTGCCATACTATGAGCCGCATCCTGGTAGCATGAACTGTGGACCAGGTCCACCCATTCATCAACCGCCCAGTCATTTGCGATCCCGCTGGTCTGTTTCGCGACTTTCCCGATCTTCCCAATCCTATCCGCAAGCTCCTGGTCAGCTCGTTCTTGACGAAACAGTAGGCTGCGAATAGCAAGAAGCTGGGCGTCGTAATCTAATTCTTCCAGAAGAAAGCTGCTGTGCAGAAATTCTGACTCCACGAACTCCCCTCCCACAATTCAATGTTCCGACGCGAAGCTGACGCTTCGGCTTTCTGGTCCTCTCCACGCCTTTTCAACATCATGGAGAATACCACTTCTTGGGATGGTTATGCCTCGTCATCCGGACGGGGCCTGCGTCGTGCTCTGCCTGTTTGGTGACCTTCCTTCCCTACTCTACCCGCCTCTCTCCTGGAGCGTGCTCCGGGGGAGCGCGAGAGAGACGGCCGCTGGCTTACATCTGACACACCGACAGCACGCCCCCGTTGACCCTGTACGTCCGCTATTGGGCATTGCGGCCATTCTTCCTGTCTTGGCGGACATCGGACCAGTCAGTGTCGCTCCGGTGAATCACCCCAGTAGCGCATAGAAGTGGTACCATGTCTGTCGCACACGGAATACCCCACGCATGATTATCGACTCGCACGCCTACTGTTTCGAGCCGGCCGACAGCCCGCGCGGCTACGCCAGCTCACGGGAGCACCTGCTCACCGTGCAGCAGGCGCAGGCGGGGCACCACCAGCCCGCATTTCGCCTGCGTGATCGCGTTGCCGGCCCCTCCGACGTGCTCGATCCGGCCGGGGGAGACCTCGCTGACTTGCCCGACGTGAATTTCCGCATTGATCGGGCCGCGGGCCGCCTCCTGTGGGACTACCGCGGCGAGACCTACACCAAGCACTTCTACCCGCCCAACCTCCGCAATTTGGAGTTCACGCCGGAGAGCCTCATCGGTGAGATGGACTACGCCGGCATAGATAAGGTATTGCTCCACACGAATGCGATGCTGGGGCGCAGCAACGAGTATCAGGCCGAGTGCATACAGCGCTTCCCCGACCGCATCCTGTCCATGGCCCTGCTCGACGAGCGCCAGATTCACACCGACGTTGACTCAGTGATTGCCGGCGTCACCGCCGCCATCAACGACCTCGGCCTGCACGCGATCAAGTTCAACCCCGCGGGCTACACCGTGAGCGATCAGCCGTGGGACAGTGGACCATACGCCCCGTTCTGGGAGGCCGTCTCGACGCTCGGCGTGCCCGTCTTTTTCACCTTGTGTACCGGCCCGGCCCGCGCCAGCGAGGCGCATCCCGATCCCGCCGGGCGGCAGAGCTACCTCGGCGAGCTACGCATTCTCATGCGCCTCATGGAACGCCACCCCCACCTGCTGTGCAGCATCACCCACGGCTTCCCCTGGCGCGTCTACCGCGACGGCGACCACATCACCCTGCCCGACCAAATATGGGCGCCGTTCGAGAACCCGAACCTAAGTCTGGAAGTGTGCTTTCCCGTTCGCATCGGCGACCTCTTCGACTATCCCTACCGCGAGGTGTGGCCGACGCTGGAAGCGATGGTCGAGCGGATTGGCCCACGCCAGCTCATGTACGGCACCGACATGCCCTTCCAAAACCGCTTCTGCACCTACCGGCAGTCCCGCCACTGGCTCGAACGCCACTTCGCGCCCTCCGCGGGCTTGAGCAGCGACGACCTAGCCCTCATAATGGGCGGCACCGCAGCGCGAGTGCTTGGCATGGACAAGGAGTGATTCAATCGTCTGGACGCCGCTGGCTACCGACGGCTCGCACATCGAGATATTGGTGGCGCACACCTGTGAGTCGTTAGGTCGCTCTCGGCGGTTGAGCAAGGACTACACAGCCATGTCCGCCAGCAGAGACCTTTTGCATAACCCGTCATTCCCGCGAACTCAGCAACCCCCGTCCCCCCGTCGGCACGGGGGGACCATAGGGGGGCCGAATGCCGAACAGCAGTCCCCCTTCCCTGGAGGGAAGGGGCCGGGGGTTAGGTCCTAGAAAAGGAGCACGACGATGACACGTGAGCGCGATCAATCCATCCCGGCCCACCAGGCCATCGCCGCCACCCGCCCCAAGGGCACCTACCGCGGCGCGGTCGTCGGCTGCGGTCGCATGGGCAGCACCATTGACGACGAGATGGTCAACATGCCCTACTACCCCTGGCCGTGGGCACACGCCCCGGCGATGATGGCGGCGCACGGCGTCGAGCTAGTCGCCGGGGCCGACGTAGACCCCGCCCAGTTGGACGACTTCGGCCGTCGCTGGGGCGTCACGGCGCTCTACACCGACCTCCGCGAGATGGTGGCCCAAGAGCAGCCCGACATCGTGAGCGTCACCACGCGGCCGAACGAGCGCGCCGAAGTCGTCATCGCGCTCGCGGAAGCCGGTGTGCGGGCGATCTTTGCCACCAAGCCGCTCTGCCGCACCCTCGCCGAGGCCGACGCGATGATCGCCGCCTGCCGTCAGCACAACACCATCTTCACCGTCGCCTGCCACCTCAATTGGTACGGCCCGTACACCAATGCCCGCGCCCTCATCGCCCGCGGCGAGCTGGGCACCCTACGCTCGCTCGTCTGCCACTCGCCGCACTCGCTCTCCAACCTCCAGAGCCACACGCTGGCCCTCTTCCGAATGTTCGCTGGCGTCCCGGCTAGTTGGGTGTTCGGGCATATGGACGACGAGGCCGCTGCCGCCGAGCAAGACGACCTCTCCGGCTCCGGTTATATCGTCTACGAGAACGGCGTCCGCGCCATCCTCAACACCCATGCGTCCGAGCGGGAATGGATGCTCGAGTTCATCTGCGACCGCGGCCGGATCGTCTCGCGCAACCAGCACGCCTGGTTCGAGCTATGGACCCAGGATGCCGCCGGCTCCCCCGACTACAGCCAGCGCCAGTTCCCGTATGCCTGGCACCCCCGCAGTTCCATGGTGGACGCCATCGAAGGCGTCGCCCTCTCCATCGAAGCCGGCGAAGAGACCATCTGCCCCGGCGAGTTCGGCCGCGAGGCACTCGAAATCGCCATCGCCCTCCGCGAATCCCACCGGCAGGGTGGCGTCCGCGTGGACCTCCCCCTCCCCAACCGCAGCCTCCGCCTCGGCACCCGCCGCTAACACCCAGCGCCCGTCCCCCCGCCGACTCCCCTTCCCTGGAGGGAAGGGGCCGGGGGTTAGGTCCGTCCCCCCGCTGCGCGGGGGGACCATAGGGGGGCCAGGCCCACCCACCTACTCCCCGCCCACCTCCACACCCGTCAGCCGCTCCAGCGGCTGGATCACCGCCGCAATGTGCCGGTCCCCCAGCCCCTCCGCCTGCGCCGACCGCAGCAGTTGGGCCGCCACCGCCCCCAGCATCGTCGGCACGCCCAGCTCACGCGCCAGGTCCGTCGCCAGGTTGACATCCTTGGTCTGGTTGTCAATCGTGAACCCCGGATCGAAGTTCCGGCGCAGCGTGAAATCGGGCAACATCCGCAGCATGAAGCTACTGGCCGCCGACGCCATCAGCACCTGGTGCAGCTGTGCCGCGTCAAGACCGCACTTCGCCCCGATCACCATCCCCTCGGCCACACCCGCGTTCGTAATCGCGGCCATCATGTTGTTGATGAGCTTCGCCACCGCCCCGCTCCCCACCGGCCCCATCAGCACGACGTTCTCGCCCATCGCGTCCAGCACCGGCCTCGCCCGCTCGAACACCGCCGGCTCGCCGCCCGTCATGATCGCCAGCGTCCCGTCCTCGGCCCCCGTCACGCCACCGCTCACTGGCGCGTCGAGGTAATCCACCCCCCGCGCCGCCGCAGCCGCCGCTATTTCCCGATGCGTCCCGGGGTCAATCGTGCTCATCTCCACCAGCACCGCCCCCGGCCGCGCGTTCGCCACCACGCCATCGTCACCCAGGTACACCTCCGCCACGTCCTGCGGCCCGGTAATACAGGAGCACACGAAGTCCACCTGCGCCGCCAACGCCCCCGGCGTATCCGCCACCTGCGCCCCGGCCTCCGCCAGCGCCGCCGTCCGCGCCCGCGTGCGGTTATAGACGGTCAACGGGAAGCCGCTCTTCAGAATGTTCTTGGCCATCGGGCCACCCATCAGCCCCAAGCCGATAAAGCCCACTCCCGGTTGCTCGCTCATCGCCATATCCTCTCACGCAAATTCGTCCAGCCACACCCCACCGCCGCACCCACCACCAACCGCTGCGGCGCCCCCCCATTATGCGGGATATACCTGTTAGCATACCCCCCAGCCCTATTGGGACACTGCACAGACCCAGGCGCCCGTCATTGCGGCGCAGGCCGCAATCCAGGGCCATGCATAGCCCCGGTCACCGCACGGACTCCCCTTCCCTGCGAGGGAAGGGGCCGGGTGACAGGTCAAAGCCGCACCACACCTGGCACTGTCCGTGCGGCTTTGGCCTATCAGGAGCTAGATCCAAACCGCTACCGTCACTCGGCGCGCGACTGCTACTCAGGCCAAATTGATATGTCAGATTTCACGATATTGAAACAATGGGCGTTGCAGGACGGACGGCACGAATCGGAGCTTGTCGGTCTTGTCCGCGCAGAGATCGCCCCACGCTACAGGCAACTCCCCGGTCTTATTCGACTCGAACTCCTCCGAATCGAAGGTACTCGGTCATATCTGGCCGTACAGCGTTGGCAGGATCGGAAGACGTGGCAAAAGATGATCGCTTCCGATACGTATGAAAACTGGTGGCGCGAATATGAACCTATCCTCGTTCGCTGGAACGAACTCATGAGCTTCGAAGAAGAGTGGGTGTGCGAAGGAACCACTGAAATCTGCCGCGATGTGTTCCCGGCAGGCCCAGCATCGCTTTCGCGCATCAAGATTTGGTGAACGGCCAAGCCTGGCGCGGCACTCCCCCTCTCTATCGCTCCGCGATGGAGAGGAGGCCGGGGGGTGAGGACCGAGACCCAAATCCCTCCCAAAACTGGTATAACCTCCCCTGCAAGGAGGCCACCGGATGCCACAATTCGACAACGCCCAGGAAGTCCGCTCCGAGACCTCGTACCTTGAGTTTCTCCGGACCTGTGCCCTCGATACCCCCATTGACCTGCCCCTCGACAGCGGCGAGTCGCCACGCGCCATCAAGCGCCGCCTCACTGTCGCCTCCCGCGAGCTTGGCCTGCAACTGCGCCATCTCCGCAGCGACGCCCCCACCACCATCCGCTTCCAAGTCACCGGATCGCCCGGCGTCCCTCGCCGGACCTACCGCGCCGGCGTCGTCGGCCTCACCGGCATGGGCATGAGGCTCCTCGACCACGACTCCGCGGCCGTCCTGAACACCCCCATGCCCCACTCCCACGTCGGCTCCTACGCCGTCCTCCCCCACACCGACGTCGTCGCCGTCTGCGACCTCCGGCCCGAGTTGCTGACCGCCTTCCGCGAGCAATGGGGCCACGTCTTTCCCCGCGCAAAAACCTACACCGACTACCGCGAGATGATTGACAACGAAAACCTCGACCTCCTCAGCGTCACCACCGGCGACAATGCCCACACCGACATCGTCATCTACGGCGCCAACCACGGCGTCAAGGGCATCGCCTGCGAGAAGCCGCTCGCCACCACCCTCGACGACGCCACCCGCATGATCGAGGCCTGCGAAGCCAACGGCACGTTCATCTCCGTAGACCACACCCGCCGCTGGTGGCTGCCCTACCATGTCGCCCGCCAGCTCATTCGCGACGGCGCCATCGGCCAAGTCCAGCGCATCATCGCCCACATGGGCGGGACACGCGCCATGCTCTTCCGCAACGGCACCCACCTGCTCGACGGCGTGCTCTTCTTCGCCGAATCCGACGCCGAATGGGTATTCGCCGAGTTGGACCCCGATTTCGCAGACTACTTCGCCTACCGCGGCGACGGCGGCAAAGACCCCGCCCTCGACCCCAGCGGCAGCGGCTACATCCACTTCCGCAACGGCGTCCGCGCCTTCATCAACGCCAGCAAGGGCCAAACCCCCGCCATGTACATCCAGGTCATCGGCGAGACCGGCGAGATTGACCTCGTTGGCGACCACGTCGAGCTACACAAAGACGGCGCCATCCATCGGCCGCCAATGCCCTCCCACCGCCGCACCGACGTCGTCGCCCTCATAGACGAGCTAACCCGCACCATCGAACACGGCGGCGAGCTAATCGGCTCCGGCCAGGAAGCCCGCAAAGTCGTCGAGATCATCGTCGGCTTCCTCAAGTCCCAGGAGCAAGGCAACGCCCGCGTCAACCTCCCCCTCCCCCCAGGCAACTAACCCCGCCGCATAGCACGCCCCGCCCCAACCGGCTAAGATGAGCGCGGTGGCCCTATGAGCAACACGGGAACGGCGCGCATACCTGTCCGCGCGTATCTTGATGCGCTTGGCAACACGCTGCGGCTCGGCAACGCCACCGAGCCGAGCTACTATCCCTACCTACAAGCATTCCTGGAGGCACTGGCGCCCGGCATCACCGCCACGACCAATCCCAAGCGGATCGCCTGTGGCGCCCCGGACTTTGCCATCTCTCGCCTGACTGACCACGGCCCGGTCACGAGCGGCTATATCGAGGCCAAAGAACCCGGCGCCTCGCTGGACAGCATCGAGAAAACCGAGCAACTCCAACGTTACCTCGCGTCGTTGCCCAACTTGCTCTTGACCGACTTTCTCACCTTCCGCTGGTACGTGAATGGCGAGTTGCGCCAAGAGGTGCAGTTGGGACAACTGGACTCCGGCGGCCGGCTACGCCCGGCAAGGGTAGCGGAGCGGGAGCGGGCCAGCGAGCTATTGCTGGCCTTCCTCGCCCATGCGCCGGAGCCAGTCAACGATGCGCGCGAGTTGGCGCAGCGCCTAGCCCGCCTCACGCACATGATCCGCGACACGATTGTCCGAGCACTGGCGCGTGACGACGCCTCCGATCTGCTGCGCGATCTGCGCCAGGCCTTCGAACAAACGCTGGTGCCGGACCAGTCGGCCGAGGACTTTGCCGATATGTTCGCCCAAACGCTGGCCTACGGCCTGTTTGCAGCCCGCTGCAACCATACCGGGCCGGCGCCGTTCCAACGCCTCAGCGCTGCGGCGGAAATCCCCAAGACCAACCCCTTCCTCCGCCGGCTTTTCGACACCATCACCGGCCCGGACTTGGACGACGAGCCATACGCCGGCTTTGTTGACGACTTGGCGCAGCTGCTCGCTCATACGGATATGGAAGCGGTGCTCGCCGACTTCGGTCAGCGCACCAAGCGCGAAGATCCCGTTATCCACTTCTACGAGACGTTCCTGGCTGCCTATGACGCCCGGCTGCGGAAAGTGCGTGGCGTCTACTACACCCCGGAGCCGGTCGTGTCCTACATCGTGCGCTCGGTAGATTGCCTGCTCAAGACCCGGTTCGACTGCGCGGACGGCCTCGCCGACACGGCACGTACCGAGGACGGACACCCGCGCGTGCTCGTGCTCGACCCGGCTTGCGGCACCGGCACCTTCCTTTATGCCGTCGTGGATCACATCCGCGACACGTTCCGGCAGCGGCGCAACGCCGGCATGTGGTCGGGCTTAGTTAGCGACCACCTGCTACCCCGGCTGTTCGGCTTTGAGCTACTGATGGGCGCCTATGCCGTCGCGCACTTCAAGCTCGGTATGCAGCTCGCGGCCCAGGACCTCCCGGCAGGCGACCGGGACACCTGGGCCTACGACTTTGCCGGCGACGACCGCCTCGGCGTCTTTCTGACGAACTCGCTCGAAGAGGCGGAGAAGCAGGTCACGACGTTCTTTGGCCCGTTGCGGATAATCACCGATGAAGCGAGGCAAGCCGAACGTGTGAAGCGCGACCTACCGATCATGGTTGTTGTCGGTAATCCTCCCTATGCCGGGCACTCGGCGAACGCCAGCCGGCGTAAGACCGATGTGATGCATCCGGAAACCGGACAGCCCACTGGTCGCAAACGAGAGTTCCTGACGTGGATCGGTGAGCGGCTACAGGATTACTATCAGGTAGATGGAAAACCGCTCGGCGAGCGGAACCCTAAATGGCTCCAAGACGACTACGTGAAGTTCATCCGCTTTGGCCAGTGGCGTATCGAGCAAACCGGCGCCGGGGTATTGGCCTTCATCACCAATCACGGCTACCTCGATAACCCCACCTTCCGGGGCATGCGCCAGCAGCTGATGCAGTCCTTCACCGACATCTACGTGCTCGACCTCCACGGCAACGCCCGCAAGCGCGAGCACCCCCCCGACGGCGGGCCGGACGACAACGTGTTCGACATCGAGCAGGGCGTGGCTATCGGCCTCTTTGTGAAAGCGCCGGGGCAGGACGGCCCGGCGCATGTTCACCACGCCGAGCTATGGGGCGAGCGCGAGGGGAAATACGACTGGCTGGATCAATCCGATATAGAGACGACCGACTGGACCACGCTCGCGCCGCAATCGCCGTTTTATCTCTTTGTGCCCCAGAACGTAGACCTCCGCGACGAGTACGAGCGAGGCTGGAAGATTACCGACGCCATGCCCGTGAACTCTCTGGGTGTCACGACAGCACGTGACCGGCTGACGATCCACTGGACCGACGACGATCTGAAAAGGACTGTAGAGGACTTTGCTGCCCTTCCCACAGAGGAAGCCCGAGAGAAGTATTCGCTGAGAAGAGATGCTAGAGACTGGAAGGTTGCACTCGCTCAGGCTGACCTGCATGACCACCCTGACATTGAAAAGCATATGTCGTCAATTCTTTACCGACCTTTCGATACTCGTATCACCTACTATACCGGGCGTTCTCGCGGCTTTATGTGTATGCCAAGATCAGAAGTTATGCATCACATGCTTGCCGGAAAAAATGTTGGTATCTCGACGATTCGCTCTGTCGAGATCGGGCGTGGATTCGAGCACGTATTCTGCAGCCGCGACCTAATCCAACTCCACACCGTATCTATCAAGGAAGTCAACTATCTCTTCCCCCTCTGGCGCCATCCCGAACCAGATGAGCCAGCGGTGACGGAGGACGGACAGAACGAACAACTGTCCATGGGGATACGGAAGGAAACCGGACAGAAAGGGCGCTCGCCGAACTTCAGCGACGCGTTCGTGCAGGACGTGTGCGACCGGCTGAACGGGCAGTGGGTTGCGGACGGGCGCCCGGAGCAGGAGGCGGCAGCATCGGATGATCCGTTCGAGGTTACCCCGGAGGACCTGTTCCACTACATCTATGCCGTGCTGTACGCGCCGACGTATCGCAGCCGCTACGCCGAGTTCCTCCGCATAGACTTCCCGCACGTGCCGCTCACCAGCGACCGCGCCCTCTTCCGCACCCTAGCCGCCAAAGGCGCCGCGCTCGTCGCCTACCACCTACTCGAAGCGCCGGCCCTCGCCACCAGCACCGTACAATACCCCGTCCCCGGCGAGCACCTAGTCGAGAAGGGCCACCCCCGCTACCTCGCGCCCGGCGATCCGGACCCGACAACCGGCGAGCCGCTCACCGCCGGCCGCGTCTACATCAACCGCGATATGCCCCGGCGCGGCCAGCACGGGCAGTATTTCGATGGCATACCGCCCGAGGTGTGGGAGTTTCACGTCGGCGGCTACCAGGTCTGCGACAAGTGGCTCAAGGATCGGCGCGGCCGCACCCTCACCTACGACGACATCGAGCACTACCGGCGCATCGTCACCGCCCTACAAGCCACCATCCGCCTGATGGACGAGATAGACGACGCCATCCCCACCTGGCCCCTCCCCTAGCCCGCACCGCCACCCTGCACCCACCAATATCACGCACGCCGCAATCCCCGTCCCCCCGCCGCAACGGGGGGCCACGGGCTGATAGGGGTAGGTTTTTTGTAGGGGCGCGGTGAATCGCGCCCTGCCTCCCGTCATTCCCGCGAAAGCGGGAATCCAACCCCCTCTCTATCGCTCTGCGATGGAGAGGGGGCCAGGGGGTGAGGAATTCCCCCCGTTGTCTTTCCCCCACCCCCGTTGATATGTCCCTATTGACGGGGATTGGCAGTTGCAAGCCCCTCCTGGAGCACCGGGCACCGCCCGGCAGGGGAACACTCGCATCAT
>DAOUJP010000034.1:0-100621 GCA_034422515.1 Chloroflexota bacterium
CCGAGGCCTAGTCGCTCACCTCGCGCTCACGGCGGCGAGACACTATAGCGTGCAACCGGCCAGCCGTGCCTCGTCCCCCCGTCGCAACGGGGGGACCACAGGGGGGCCAGCCCTATCCCTCCCGCGGCCCGCTCACTGGCGAGTCGTGCCGGTGTAGGGGGGGGTCGCTTCGGCAGCGATCTTGTTGAGCTGGGTGATGAGGTCATCCACCCCTTTGCCCAGGTCCTGCTGCCAGATCACGGTGTCCTGGAAGGTCTGCCCAATCGCGCTGCTTACCTGGGCGTAGGCCGGAGGATCGAACGGCGGGCGGCCGTAGCGCAGCCACAGGTCAATGACCTGCTGGGTCTTGGGGTGGTCCAGGTAGCCCAGGCCCATGATTGACTGGCGCGGCGGAATGGCGCCGCGGATGTTGGTGTACTCATGGAGCGTGACCGGTTCGAGGAACAGCGTGAGTAGCTCCCACGCCACATCCGGGTGCTCCGACTGCGCGCTGAGGTGCAACACGCCCGAGTGGCTATGGACCAGGGGTTGCACTTGGCGACTACTCGGCAGCGCATACTCTTTGCCCGGCGCCGGCAGCCGCCCTACCATGATATCCCCCGGCGGGGGCGCCTGTTCCCACAAGGCCCGAGCGGTAGCCAACTCGCCCGAGTAGACGGTCAGGTCCGTCCGGGGGCCGGGGGTGGCATCCGGGGGCGGCGCCGGATTAATTCGTTCCCACACCTCCGACCGGTGCCGGCGGGCCTCCTCGGGTGTCTTCCGTGGCAGCGCCGGCAGCCATGCGTGGGCCAACTGGCCGGTGTCCCAGAGGTAATCGGTATAGGTGCCTAACTCGTCTTCCAGCCGCGCATCTTGGAGCGGCTCCACGCCCCAGGGATGCACGGCATGGTACAGGTGCCGCAAGAACAGTAGGATTTCCTCGGCTTCACCCCCAAAGCCGGCCTGACCGGCTTCATACAGCGTGGCGCCGGTGCTCTGCAGCAGCCACATGAACCACTGTGGGCCAGGACCGTTGATGCCCTGGCGCACGACATGGTGGCCTTCTACTTTGGTGGACTGTTCAGCGGCAGCCAGCAGGTCTTCCCAGGTGGTCGGCAGGCGCAGGATGCCCAGGGCGCGGAGCAGCGCCTGGTTATAGTAGAGTGTATATACCTGCGTAAAGAGGGGTAGGCCCCACTGCCGGCGCTCATATTGGCCGGCGGCCAGGGCCGGACGCACGAAATCGGCGCGGTCCGACCACTGCCGCACGCGGCCGTCCAGCCGCTCGGCGAGGCCCTGACGCACGACGGCCCGGCCACGCCGGTCATCCGCGAGGAAGAGATCGGGCGCCTGGCCGGCGGCGTGGGCCGCTTGCACGACCGGGAACGGATCGTGCGTAGTGTCGAAGGTGACGTGGTTGTCGGGGTAGCGGTCCTGGAAGGTAGCGAACGTTGTCGTGCGGTACAACTCTTGCTGCGGGGCCATGACCTTCCAGTCAGAGGTATAGTTGGTAAAGGGGATTTCCGAATACACCAGCCCCTCATATGGCCCGAAGAGGACGCCGATGGCGACCGATCCGGGGCGGGGTGTGGGGAGGGTAGTGACCGGCGCCCGGCGAGGCGGCGGCGGCGTAGCGTCGGGCGGCAGTGTGGCATCGGACTGCGGCACTTCCCTGAGGTCACAGGCCGCAGCCACCACGCCACCCAAGGTGGCGATAGACCCGAGCAAATACTGCCGGCGAACTAGACGTATCATGGGACCCTCCTTCTGTGCGTGTGCGCGTACCGGCGGGAAGACGACGGCAGCACACTCAGCAGCTCAGCAGCTACTTCACCACGGTCCTTCCTTGCACCTCCTTTCCTCACTGCACGGCCGGCCTGGTGCTGCCAGTGGATCGAGCAGAGCCACAGGCACGCACAACTTGTCTCTACCCATTTTACGCCCATTCGGCAGCCAAGACCCTGGGGAAAACCCTAGTCTTTCCTAAGGAAACCCTAGTCTTTGGGCGCAAGGAGAGCCGGGAGGAGGGCTGGCCCCCTATGGTCCCCCCGCTGCGGCGGGGGGACGGGCGCAACATGTTGCGCCCCTACGGCTTGGCCCATACCTCCCCCCAGTCGGGAGGCCGGGGCGCAGCCATGCTACAATGAAGGTGGTGCGGCCACTGCCGCCCCAGGGTCTTTTCCAATTGCAGACGGGGATGACGGGTTTCGACAGGGCAGGTGAGCTTGCGGTTGCAAGCCGAGCTGCCGGTATGCTGGCTCGCTAAACCACCGGCAACAACAACAACTGCCAACAGACAGCAGTTCGCACTCGCTGCCTAACTAACAGGTAGCGCGTCCGCCCGTGGTCCACCCTCGATGGACCCGGCACGGGCGTCATCATAATCGAGGTGCAGCCGTCCCGAGGCTCATAGGGGCGGCTCAAGCTACATGAGCTGGCGTTGAAGGGTGTTCGTCCTCTATCCCCCCAACGTGAAAACAAAAGAGGTCTATGCTTGTAGAGACCGCCGGTTAACCTGTGTTGGACGGGGCGTTCGACTCGCCCCCATCTCCACCATGACGCACGACGACGGTCGCCCGCCGGGGGCGGCCGTTACGCTTTCCGGCCGCGGGCCAAGCCGGTGCGCTCGAAATAGGCGAAAAGGGCCTCTACGGAGCGGAAGACCGGCTCCGTGCAGTAGTAGCTGAAGAAGGGGCTAGGCTCGGTCGGCGGCAGCCACACGGCGAACACCTGCTTGCCGTTCGCCACGGCGTAGATCATCTCGCTGATGACGCCGGCCGAGAGTACCGTCGTCGGGTAGTACACGACGACAAAGTCGCTCTGCTTGATGAGCTTGTAGTCACGGGCGACCGTCTGATCGGCCATATACTGCGCTTCGGCCGGCGTAAAGTTCGCCTCGTTCGCGGCCGGCTGCGGAGTCTGTGGGTCCTTGATCGCCATGGGATCGAAGGCCACAAACCGCTCGTCCAACTGCACGCCCAACGCCTCGCACTCGGCCTGCAAGTCAGGCTGATCCACGATATGGGTGATCGGGTAGCTACGGTAGACCGTCGGTACCTGGGGGCGAAACATCAGCCGATAGAGCGTATCGGGGGGCTGGTCACGGGCAATCAGGTAGTGGGGCTGGCGCTGGAAGCTCGCCATCATCTCGGTGACGAACGTCTCCTCGTCGCGCCAGGTCAGCAAATCGTGGTAGGAGTAGTGGCGCCAACGCGCTTGGCGGTCGAGCCGACCCTTGATCGCGGTGATCGTGTCGCTGATCGTCACGTAGAGATCGGGCTGCAGCCGGTTGAGGTAGTGGACATCGAAGCCCGGAATGAGCGCATTGCGCCAGCGGAAGAGCGCGTGGGTAGCGAGGATGAAATGGGGGGTGGTCTCGGCCAGGCGAAGCACCTGCTCCAGGGCCGCGGCCCGGAGGGCTTCGAGCGTTGAGCCGGCCGTGTCGAGGATGGTCTCTTCCTCCACCGGCTGACCGCGGTCGGCCGCGATCTTGAACATGATCTCCTTGACATCGAAGACGGCCACCTCCTGGCCGTGCCGACGCGCCAGCGCAGCCACCTCGCGCACATAGTCGAGGCGGCCGGTGCCGCTCATTCCCGTGCAGACGACTCGCATCGCGTCCCCCATCCCATCGTATGTGTCAAGCTCGGCATATCCCCGCTCGATGCACTGCCGCCAACCTGACCGGCCGGCCCCGTTTGCGCTGAGAATCACCCGGCCCTACCGATCACCTCAAGCGTAGCACCAAGGCACCGCGCGGCTGTATCCTCACTGGGCGAGGAGGCGCAAGCTCCGGACAAGGGAGGAACGCCCCATATGCGGACATGGCTGCTTGATTATCTGGTGTGTCCGGCTTGCAAAGGTACCCTGGACTGCACGCCGGACGCTGGTGGGCAGGATGATCTCGAAACCGGGACCTTGACCTGTACCCACTGCGGGAAGGCCTATCCCATCGTGCGTGGCATCCCGCGGCTGCTCCCCCAGGACATACAACGGGAGCAGCAACGGACCAGTGCGGCCTTTGGCTGGCAGTGGCAGGAGTTCAACCAACTGCACACCGATTGGGCTACCTATGAAGACCAATTCCTCGACTGGGTAGCACCCCTACAGCCGGCATTCTTCCACGATAAGGTTGTGCTTGATGCTGGCTGCGGCATGGGGAGAAACACTGCTGTGGCCGCTCGCTTGGGAGCACAGCGGGTCATCGGTATTGACCTCAGCGCCAGTGTGGAGGCCGCCCACCGGTTCACCTCCCACCTTCCCAACGCCGGAATCGTCCAAGCCGACCTGTACCGGCTCCCGTTCCAGTCTCCCTTTGATGTCGTTTTCTCCATCGGCGTCATCCATCACCTACCGGACCCTGCTGCCGGGCTAAAGGCAATCGGCAACCATGTGCAGCCCGATGGTCTCTTGTTCGCCTGGGTATACGGCTACGAAAACAATGGCTGGGTCCGCAATTTCGTCAATCCCGTTCGCCAGCGGATCACCGCCCGGCTCCCCCGGCGCAGTCTCTACATGCTTTCCTACGCGCTGACTATCGTGCTGCGATCAATCCTCTGCACGCTCTACCGCACCCGGCCCGACACAGCATTGAGCCGCTGGCTACCGTACTACAGCTATCTCCACTCGCTGGCGCAATTCAGCTTCCGGCACACCCACCACACCATCGTAGACCACTTGGGCGTTCCCATAACGCATTACGTCCGCAAAGAAGAGTTCCGTACCTGGTTCGAACGGGCCGGCTTCGCTGAGACCACATTGACCTGGCGCAATCGGTATAGCTGGCGCGGCCTTGGCCGCCGTGCATCCCGGCAAAGCAACTAAACTGCCATTGCTGGACTACTGACTCAACCGCGCAGATACACCACACGCTTTCCGCATATGCTGCGCTCCTGCCGGCACCCAACGACCAGTTTAGCTAGGCCGGAGGCGCATCCGCGCCCATGTGCCAGCGGAGGTCGGGCCGGCGGGCGGCGCGCACTTCGTCGAGGCGGCGGACGGGGGCAATGCCCGGCGCTTCGTGCAATAGCTCCGGCGATTCGGCGGCTTCGCGGGCAATGGCGATCATCGCCGTGGCGAAGGCGTCGAGCGTCTCCTTGCTCTCCGTCTCGGTCGGCTCGATCATGATCGCTTCCGGGACGATCAGCGGGAAGTAGATCGTTGGCGGGTGGAAGGCGTAGTCAATCAGCCGTTTCGCCAAGTCGAGCGTGCGCGCGCCGTGCTCGCGCAACGACCGGCCATCCAGCACAAACTCGTGCATACAGGTGCGCTCAACGTAGAGCTTGTAGTGGTCTTGCAGCTTGGCCTTGAGGTAGTTGGCGTTGAGCACGGCGTGCTCACCGATGGCCCGCAATCCCTCCGCGCCCAACGCCAAGATGTAGGTGTACGAGCGCAGCGCAGCGTTGAAGTTCCCGTAGAAGCCGTGGATTTGGCCGATAGAGAGCGGCCGATCCCACTCCAGATCGTAACGCTCGTCATCCCACTGGACCACGACCGGCTTGGGCATGAAGGGCAGCAGCGACTCGGCCACACAGATGGCTCCACCACCGGGACCGCCGCCGCCGTGGGGGACGGCAAAGGTCTTGTGGAGGTTGAGGTGGATCATGTCAATGCCGAGGTCGCCGGGGCGGACTTGGCCGAGCATGGCGTTCATATTGGCGCCGTCGCAGTACACCAAGCAGCCAGCGTCATGGGCCAGCCGGCAGATGTCCTCGATGCGGCGCTCGAACAGCCCCAGCGTGTTGGGCACGGTCATCATGATTGCAGCGCACTCGTCGTCCAGCTTGGCTGCGAAATCGGCGAGATCAAGCTCCCCGGTCTGCCGGTCGTGCCCCACGGTGACGGCCCGATAGCCGGCCATCGCGGCCGTCGCCGGGTTGGTGCCGTGGGCGCTATCGGGGATGAGCACCTTCCGGCGCTGCCGCCCCGCTTGGGCATGATAGGCCCGGGCCATCAGGATGCCCGTCAGCTCGCCGTGCGCCCCGGCCACCGGCTGCGACGACACTCCGGCCATGCCCGTGATCGCCGCCAGCAGCCGCTCCAAGTGATACAGCACGGCCAGCGCCCCTTGCACCGTCTCGGTAGGTTGGAGCGGATGCAACTGCCGAAAGCCGGGCAGCGCAGCCACGTTCTCGTCGAGCTTCGGGTTGTACTTCATCGTGCAGGAGCCGAGCGGGTAGAAGCCGGTATCCACCGAGAAGTTGAGCGTCGAGAGACGGGTGAAATGGCGCACCACATCCAGCTCGCTCACTTCCGGCAAGTTCAGCTCGCCGCGCAGCTCCCCGGCCGGCAGGAGTTCCTCCAATGGCCGCTCCGGCACGTCGCTGGCGGGCAAGCTGACACCACGCCGACCGGGCACGCTCTCCTCGCTGATCAGCCGCACGGGACCGGCGCTCACCGGCCGCAGCAGGCCGGGACGTGCCCCGTCCTCTGGTGGAGTAGCAGAGTTAAGGTCGTCGTTCATCGTGCCGCCTCCAACCCGGCCACCAAGGCCTCGATCTCGTCTCGCGTGTTGATCTCCGTGACACACACCAGCATGTGCTGGTCGAGGTCCGGATAGTAGCGTCCCAAGTCCAAGCCTCCCATGATGCCGCGTTCGAGCAGCACGCGATTGATTTCCGGCACCGGCCGGGGGCAGCGCAGCACGAACTCCTTGCAGTACGGCGCCCCGGAGACGACTGAGTAGCCGGCGAGTCGGTCGCAGCGGTCAGCCGCGTAGTGCGCTTTCCGGAGGCTCAAGGTAGCCGCCTCGCGCAGCCCGTGCTTGCCCATCTGACAGAGGTAAATGGTCATCCCCAACGCGACCAGTGCTTCACTGGTGCAGATATTGGAAGTGGCGCGCTCGCGCCGGATGTGCTGCTCGCGGGTCTGCAAGGTCAAGACGAACGCCCGGCGCCCGGCCTCGTCCACGGTCGCACCGACGATCCGACCGGGTAGCTGGCGGACATAACGCTGCCGCGCCGCGAACAGACCGACTGACGGTCCGCCGAAATCGGGTGGCCAGCCGGTCCACTTACCCTCACCGACAACGATGTCCGCACCGTAGGCGCCGGGCGGTCGCAGCAAGCCGAGCGAAATCGGATCAACCGCTACGACGAGCAGTGCCCCGGCCGCGTGGGCCGCTTCAGCCAGCCCCTCGACCTCTTCCAGCCAGCCCAGGAAGTTCGGCTGCTGGATGATGATGCAGGCGGTGCGGTCATCCAGGGCACTCGCCAAGTCGGTGCGCCGCTGCAATGGGCCGCTCCCGGCTGTCGCCGGCGCCCAGGCCGGTACGGCTTCAATCGTGAGGTCTTGGCCGTGGAAGTAGGTGTCCAGCACGTTCCGCGAGAACGGATGCACCGTATCGGCGATCAGCACGCGATCACGCCTCGTCACGCGGCAGGCCATGAGCGCCGCTTCGGCCAGGGCAGTGGCGCCGTCGTACATCGCGGAGTTGGCTACATCCATTCCCGTCAGCTCGCAGACGAGGCTCTGGAACTCGTAGATGGCTTGCAGCGTGCCCTGTGCCACCTCCGGCTGATAGGGCGTATACGAGGTCAGAAACTCGCCGCGGCTCACCAGATGGCCAATGGTGCCGGGCACGAAGTGGCGGTAGGCGCCGGCGCCGAGGAAGCACGAATAGTGATCGAGGTCTTGGTTCTGCGCCGCCAGCCGGCGCAGCTCTGTCCACGCCTCCCACTCCGATTGCCCCGGCGGCACGCCCAGGTCGGGGAAGCGGTGGGCCGCCGGAATGTCGCTAAACAGGTCGGCGACGGACGCGACGCCAATCGTGGCGAGCATCTCCTCGCGCTGTGCCTCGGTCGTTGATATGTAGTCCACGTACCCCCCTCCCAACAGGAGAATGACCCGCTCACAACCTCAGCAGGTCCGGTGAAGTTCTAGTGCCGGCGGGTTTTCGTCGCAGATTCAAAGCTGCCGCAGCCACTTGTATCCGTCCTTCAGAACGGGGTGCTGACTTTCCGGTCCTGCGGGCAGGTGGCAGGGATTTCGCAGAGGTCTACCGGGTAAGGAGCGTGATGGCTGCGTATGAACCACAGCATCCATGCGCCAAGAACCTCGCGCCGCGCAACGTCACGATGGGAACGACAACCCGCTACTCGTCCAGCGTGCCGAGAAACTGCTCGTAGCCGGCGGCGTCTAGCAACTGCTCTACCTCGGCGAGGTCCGCCGGCCGGACCTTAATCATCCACCCCTCGCCATACGGCGCTTGGTTCACTAGCTCAGGCTGGTCGGTCAGCGCGTCATTGACCGCCTCGACCTCACCCGACAAGGGGGCGTAAAGCTCCGACGAGGCCTTCACCGAGTCGATCACGCCAAACGGTTCGAACTGCGTTACTTCCGTCCCCACGTCGGGCAACTCGACGAACACCACGTCCCCAAGATGATCCTGGGCATAGTCGGTGATGCCGACAACGGCGATACCATCCTCCAGGCGCACCCACTCGTGCTCCTTGGTGTACTGACAGTCCTCCGGGTACATACACTCCTCCCGCCGGTTGATGCTGGCGTGCTTGTTCGGGATTGATAGCAACGGTCTAGGTGGCCGTCCTCCGGCGACGCCGGGGGCGACGATAGAACGGCAACGGGACCACCTGCGCCGGGAAGGGACGACCGCGAATCTCGATGTCCAGGGCGGTACCGGGCGTCGTGAGCGCGACCGGCACGTAGCCCATGCCGATACCGCGCTTCAACGTCGGCGAGTGCCCGCCGCTCGTCAGTTGGCCCACTTGACGGCCCTCGTGCAAGATCGCGCATTCCTCGCGCGGGACCCCACGCCCGGTCAGGGCCAGCCCCACCAGGCGGCGCTGCACGCCGGCGGCGGCCTGCGACTCCAAGGCCGCGCTGCCGACAAACGGTCCCTTCTCGAAGTGGACAATCCGCTCCAAGCCGGCCTCCAGTGGCGTAGTGTCCTCGGTCAGCTCGTGACCGTAGAGCGCCATGCCCGCCTCCAGCCGCAGCGTATCGCGCGCGCCCAAGCCGCACGGTTTCAGGCCGGCCGCCGCTCCTGCGTCGAGGAGGGCCTGCCACACCGTCTCCGCAGCCGTGGCCGGGACACTCAGCTCGAACCCGTACTCACCCGTGTAGCCCGTGCGCGAGATAATAGCCTCGACGCCAGCGACCGTGCCCCGCATGACCCGATAGTTGCGGAGGGTGGCCGGGTCCGGCGCACAGACCGCTTGTGCTACGGAGCGTGCCCGCGGTCCTTGCAGGGCCAGCAACGTGCGCTCGGTCAGCCGCCGGCGCTCTACGGGGCCGCGGGCTGCCGGACGATCCGCTGCCTGCGATTGCGTGGCGATCCATTCCCAGTCGCGGTCGGCGTTCGCCGCATTGACGACCATGAAGTAGTCGTCCTGCTCCAGTCGGTAGACGATAATGTCGTCCACCACACCACCGGACGGCAGACAGAGCAGCGAATACTGCGCCGCCCCCACGGCCAACTGCGAGACATCGTGGGTAGTCACCCACTGCAAGAGGTCCAGCGCACCCGGCCCGGTAAACCGGAATTGCCCCATATGACCGACGTCGAAGAGGCCGACCTGCTGCCGGACCGCCTGATGCTCGGCGAGCACGCCGGTCCGATACTGCACCGGCATCGCATAGCCGGCGAAAGGCACGACCCGCGCACCGGCGGCCACGTGCGCTGCGTAGAGCGCCGTCTGCTTCAGCGCCGCGTTTGCTGCCTCCATACGAACTGCCAGGATACCATGTGATACGCCGCGACGCGGGTTAGAGGTGGTGAGTGACCCCTCTATGGTCCCCTCACAAGGGTAGGTGTTTGCTGTAGGGGCACGATGAATCGTGCCCACCCGCGCCCCTCATCATTCCCAGCCCCTCCCCCGTACTGACATACAGGGGAGGGAATAGCGCCGTACCTTGCCGCGGGGAGGCCAGGGACGATTCCGCGTGGTACCCTGGCAGTGGGAACCCACCCCCGCGCCGCCACTCCCTGTCACTGCGCCGCGCGGGCAAGGACACCACGCGAGACAGCGCAATGAACGCAACACCGGAGCAGTTGCCGCACGTGCGGCTCATCGCCACCGGCGGCACGATTGCCAGTCGGCCCGATCCACGGACCGGCGCCGTCGGCCCGGCGGTTGACCCCGCCGAGTTGATTGCCGCGGTGCCTGCGGTCGCCGACTATGCGACCGTGACCGGCGAGCCGTTCGCAGCGGTAGCGAGCTGGAACATGACCCCGGCGATGATGTTCGCGCTGGCGCAGCGGCTGGACGCGGTGCTCGCGGACCCGCAGATCGCCGGGGCCGTCGTCACGCACGGCACCGACACCGTAGAAGAAACAAGCCTCCTGGTTGACCTGGTGTTGCAGTCCGACAAGCCGGTGTGCTTTGCCGTGGCCCAGCGCCATTCGGCCGCGCCCGGCGCCGACGGCCCAGCCAACCTGACCGCGGCCGTGCGCGTGGCGGCGGCGTCCGCAGCACGCGGTCGTGGCGCGCTGGTCGTGGCAAACGACGAGATTCACGCGGCCGTGTCGGTCGTCAAGACGCACACGACGAACCCGGCTACGTTTGCATCACCCGGCCATGGGCCGGCCGGTGTCGTCACCCCGACCGGCGTCCATTTCGCGGCGCCGGCCGGCCCCCGGCAGCCGTTGGTCGTGGACTGGATCGAGGAGCGAGTGGCACTGGTGAAGCTCGTTACCGGCATGGACGACCGGCTGCTGCGCTGGCTCGTAGACGACGGTATCGCCGGGCTGGTGATCGAAGGATCGGGCGCCGGGAACGTGCCCGGTACGGCAGTGCCGGGGATCACGTATGCGCTGGACCGCGGCCTCCCGGTCGTACTGACTTCCCGCTGCCCGGCCGGCGCACTCGCCCCCACCTACGGCACTCCGGGCGGCGGCCGCACGTTGCGGGACTTGGGCGTGATCGCCGGCGGCGAGCTAACCGCACCAAAGGCCCGCATTGTGCTGCTCGTGCTGCTCGGCCTGACCCAAGACCACGAGCGTATCCGGCGCCATTTCGAAGGCGACCGCTATCCGCAGTAGAAGTAGCAACAATGGCCAATGGCGAGCAGCCCCTGTTCGGTCGGCGCTTCACGATTGTCAGCGCCATCATTGTCGTGCTGGGCTTGATCTACCTCGTCCTGCGCTCCGACCCGGAGTTGCGGCCCAGGCTGTATCCACCGGAACCGGTAGCGACCGGCTTGACCAACCCCCGCGCGTTGGCGTTCGGCGCGGACGGGCTGCTCTACGTCGCCGAGGCCGGCGCCAGCGGCTGCACCAGCGGCCAGGTGAGCCGCATTACAACCGAGGGCCAGCTGGAGGTGATCGCGACCGGCCTGCCGTCGAACCCGGAGCTTGGACGACTACGCCCGGCCGGGCCTAGCTCGCTCTGGCCGCTGGACGGTGCGTGGCTGGTTGCCACCGGGTCTGCCGATGACGCGCTGCTCCGCGTGCGTCGCCAACAGCCCAGCGTGCCCGCTACGGACCTGCGGGCCGCCCTCGCCAAGGTCGGGCTGACCGGCACGCTGGCGCCGCTCGGTCTGGTGGCCGACGGGACGCAGGTGGTGGTTCTGGAGGCGGCGAGCGCAACCCTGGTGCGGCTCGACCTGCGCGCGCCGGATACCCCCCGGCCAACGCCTGTGCCGGACTACGATCCGGTAGTCGTCGGGCGGCTCCCGGCCGGCGTCAACGCACTGAACCTGGCGCCCAGCGCCGACGGGGGCTGGCTCGTGGTGGACTTCGGTCCCATCCCCTACGAACAGGGCAGTGGCGCCATCTGGCACGTCAGCCCGACGGGACAAGTGGCGCGCGTCGTGGAGGGGCTGACGATGCCGGTGGACGTGACGACCGGCGCCGCCGGCGAGTTGTACATCGTCGAGCTTTCCGCCTTCTACAACCGGCGCACCGACCGCTTTACGCCCGGCACCGGCCGCGTCATCCTGGCCCGGCCCGACGAGGGCGCCCGGCCCATGCTGACCGACCTGGACTTTCCGACGGCGATTGTCCGCGGCGCCGACAACAACCTCTACTTCACCACGCACGGGGCGTTCGGCGAGCCGGGAAGTGGGGGCATCTGGCGCATTCCGGCTCGTACTGGATTCACCACCGTCACGCCCTAAGCGTCGCTAGGGAATGGCATTGGCAGCGGCTTGACGAATGCGGGGACACGGCGTATCCTCTCGCTTAGAGACGGCGCTATCCCTGGATCACGAACTCTACGGACCATCCGCGATGAAACCGCTCACCGACTTCCTCTTCGCAAGAGCGTCGTTCCTCGGCGGTGCTGCTCGTATCCTGGACTTTGGCAACACGCTACAGGAATATAACTACTCAATATCCCCAGGACAGGCCGACTACCTGGCGATGCGGTCCGACTGGCTCGTGACCGGGCAAGACCTCTGGGATGCGTTACACATCTTCGAGGACCAGTTGCAAGAGTCACAGGAAGCGCCGGCCGGGCAGCGCCCATGAGCACCGACAGCGATACCGGCTCACCATTAGATACCCGCCAACCCACACGTTCGGAAGCAGAATCGCCTCCGGCCTTAGCGGCACGATTGGAAGTTGAGTCCGTTTTTGCTGGCCCGCTGCCCCCACCTGCGACCTTGGCTGCATACAACGCTATCGTGCCCGATGCCGCCGAACGCATTCTCAAAATGGCAGAGGCGCAGGCGTTACACCGTCGCCAACTGGAAGCAGTCACCATCCGTTCAGATGCGCGGCAAGCCATACTTGGCCTCTGCTTTGGCCTTGTGGTGACTTTGGCGATGTTGGCTGTGGCAGCGTACATTGCTGCACTGGGTCAAACCATTGGCGGCGCGCTCCTCGGCGGCGCAGCAGTAGTCCAACTCGCCGGCGTCTTTGTCTACGGTACCCGTAGCCGCAGACGCGAACGGATCGAAAAGGCAAAGGCCATGGCCAAGACTGACGCCAAGAGCCGCTGAGTGGGATTCCGCGACATGCACCGGCGCACCGGCTTCACCACCGTCACGCCCTAAGCCGTTTCCCAATTATCCTGTTTATCCATGTAAGCATTATTAATGAACATGGATAAACAGGATGCGCGGCCGGGCTACAGCACGCGCCACCACGGCGCGGCGAGCACGTCGGGGGTGATCCACTCAATAATGTCGCCGGTGTGCAGGAGCAGACCGGCGCGGGACTGCTCACCGTACTCGGCGCGGAAGGTGCGGAGGTGGGCGGAATCACGGAGCCGTGGCCGGGTAGTCGCCTTGACCTCGATGGGCAGTAGGCCATCGCCGGTCTCGATCACGAAATCCACTTCCTCGCCGAGCGTGGTGCGCCAGTGGAATATGTCGGCGTAGTCGAGCCGCGCGTCACGCCACGCCAACAGGTCGTGCAAGACGATGTTTTCGAGATGCGCACCGCCAGGCTCGGCACCCTGGGCGAGATGGAGCGCAACCCCGGTGTCGGCCCAATAGAGCTTGGGCGACTTGATGAGGCGCTTGGTGCGGTTGACGGCGAACGGAGGGATGCGGACCAAAAGATACGACGTTTCGAGCAGGTTGAGATAGCGACGCACCGTCGGCTGCGGCAATGCTACGTCACGACCCAGATCGGTCTGGTTGACGAGCTGTCCGAGCCGGTGGCAGGCGGCCCGCATCAGCCGGCGAAAGTCGGGCAATCCCGAGATCGCCGAGAGGCCCAGCAGGTCGCGCTCCAAGTAGGTGCGGACGTAGCCGTCGAACCAGACGGCCCGCTCCCGTTCCGTTGCAAGCTGGACGGCGGGTATAGGAAATCCCCCGCGGCGGGCCAGCGCCGGCCAACTCTCCGGTTGCTCCGGCTGGGCGGCTAACAACTCCGGCCAATGCTCATCGGGGGTACCAAGCAACTCCTCCCAGCAGCCGCCGCGCCCCAGCCCCAACTGCTCACGGCGGGTGAGCGGCCACAGGGTCAGATAGCTCGCCCGGCCGGCCAGCGACTCCGATACCTTCTCCATCAGCAGCAGGTTGGCCGAGCCGGTGAGCAGGAATTGGCCGGGCCGGCGCTGCCGGTCAATCGCCCGCTTCACCGCGTGCAGTAGATCGGGCGCGCGCTGCACCTCATCCAGCGTAACCGGTTGGGTGCCGCCCACGAGCGCATCAGGATCGCGCCGCGCCGCATCAAGTACATCCAGATCGTCGAGCGTGAGAAAGCGCCGCGTACCCGGCGTCAACTCCTGGGCCAGCGTGCTCTTGCCGGTCTGCCGGGCACCCGTCACCACCACCGCCGGCATCACGCCAAGCCGGTCGGCCAGACTAGGCACCACCAGGCGCGGCAGCATCCGATCATTCATACCATGAATGATAATCATTCACGGCATGTTTGTCAGCATCAGGATTTCAGGATTAGAGGATTGTCAGGATGGGAGGGGGCGCATCCGCTCACGGCGCGTAGGGAGTGCGGGTCATGACGATGCTGGTGATGTTGGCGACTAGCTCGCCGTCAACCTCGCTGGCGGCCTTGACCGCAATCCACTCCGGGTCCGCGCGGAAGGACTCCCAGGCGGCATCCATCGCGGCCTGGTCGGCAAATTCGCAAATGTAGATCAACTGGCCGTCGTCGGCGCTCTCGGCGTGCTCCCAAAAATCGGTCACTGTGATGCCGTGGCGCGCGAACAGCCCCATGGTGTGGTCGTTGAACCGGCGGTTGATGTTGGTCAGCTTCCCCGGTGCGGCATCGTAGATGCGGAGTTCGTAGATCATCGTGCCTCTTCCTCCCAGTGATACCTTCTGGCGCGGCGTGCAACTGCACGGCATCGTACCATGCAGCGCAACGCGCTGGCGGCCCACTGGCGGACGATAGGGTAGAATCGGCCATGGATAGACAGAATGGGCAGGATAATGACATAGAATCCTGTGCATCCTATCTATCCATGTCGGTAATAGCGTCGGAAGGAGCGGAGCGCCGATGCCAGAGCGAGTAGTGGACCTGCGGAGCGATACCGTCACCCTGCCGTCGCCGGCGATGCGCGAGGCGATGTATCGCGCCGAGTTGGGTGACGACATGTACGGGGAGGACCCGACGGTCAACCGGCTGGAGGAGCTGACCGCCGAGCTATTGGGCAAGGAGGCGGCCGTTCTGCTGCTCAGTGGGACGATGGGCAACCTGATCGGCGTGCTGGCCCAAACCCAGCGCGGTGATGAGGTGATCCTCGGCGATGCGGCCCATATCGGTCTCGCCGAGTCGGCCGGCAGCGCCGTCATCGGCGGCATCCAGCTCTGCCCGCTGCCAACGTACCGCGGCTGCTTCGACTTGGCGGACATCGCAGACGCCATCCGTCCGCTCGGCGATGTCCATCAGCCGCCGAGCACGCTGCTCTGCTTGGAAAACACGCACAACCGCGACGGCGGCGCGCCCGTGACGGCGGCGGACACGCGAGCCATGGCCCAGGTCGCGCACGAGCACGGACTCCGGGTGCATCTCGACGGCGCACGGCTGTTCAACGCGGCGGTGGCGCTCGATGTACCGGCGGCCGATCTGGTGGCCGACGTGGACTCGGTGACGTTCTGCCTGTCCAAGGGGCTGGGGTGCCCGATGGGATCGCTGTTGGCCGGTGACGCCGACTACATCGCGCGCGCCCGACGGTACCGCAAGATGGTTGGCGGCGCCTTACGGCAGAGCGGGGTGATCGCGGCCGCCGGCATTGTCGCGCTGGAGCAGATGATTGACCGCCTCGCCGAGGACCATGAAAACGCGCGGCGCCTGGCCCACGGCCTCGCTACGATTCCCGGCCTTGCGATTGACCCGGACGAAGTGGAGTCCAACCTGGTCTTTGCGGACGTTGATCCCGACCGGATGAGCGGGCGCGAGGTCATGGAGCGGGCGGCAGCCGAGGGTGTGAAGTTCGGTGGCAAGGGCAACCGCATCCGGCTGGTCCCGCACTATGGCATCACCGCCGCCGACGTTGACTACGCGCTGGCTGCCATCGAGCGCGTCATGGCCGACGCCCGCGTGCCGGTGGCGGTATGACGCCAGCACCAGACTCCCCTCTCCCCGTGGGAGAGGGGCCGGGGGTGAGGGCAGTACAGGAGGCCCCGATGACTGCCAGCGACGACACTGAGCCGGTGGACATCCGCTACGACAACGGCAATCAACGGCTGGAAGTCACCTGGTCCGACGACCGGGAGACGGTCTACGGCTACGAGTTTCTGCGCTGGAATTGCCGCTGCGCCGCCTGTATTGGCGAGGGCGGCTACAAGGGCATGTTGGCCGAGATCACCGCGCTGCGACCCGAGCAGTTCCGGGCGATCACGGCCATGGAGTTGGTCGGTGCTTACGGCATCCGGCCCACCTGGTCCGACGGCCACAACACCGGCATCTACATGTTCGACCGCCTCCGCACCCTCACCGACCCCGACCACCCCTCGCGCTAATCACACGCGCCGGCTGCCCGCTATGGCGTGAAGGAGCGAACGTCAAGCAGATACGGCGCAAGGTCGGAGCCGGCACGCAGCAACCGCCGATCTCCGGTAATCAGGCGTGTGTCCGCGATCACGGCCAGCGAGACGTAGAGCGCATCGAACAAGGATACGCCCCAGCGCAGGCTCTCGCGCAGCGCCGGCCGCAAAAGCCGGCGATTTCCCACCAGGTGCAGTGACTGGCTGGCAACAATAAGCCACCGATCACCCCCGGCGCCGGCTTCACTTGTTGCTATGCGACCGGCCAGTGCCGCTTTGCGGAGCGCATTGGCAACTTCAACCTCAATCTGGCGAGGGGCGAGGAGACGCAGGCTGCCTGCTCGCTGTTGGCGCAAAAGATCCACCGCCGCCGCCGTGTCGTCTTCATCGGTCAGCAGCCACTTGACGGCTACTGAAGCATCCACAACCATAGCCGGGGTGCTGCCATCCAAGGTCAAGGTCGTTCGTCAGCCTCATCGCGTACTTGACGGATGAGCGACTCAGCGGTCTCCGGGGCGATACTCGGCATCCGCTCACGGAACTCTTGTGCGAGGCGCATGGCTTCATCGAGCTGTGCCTTCTGCTCCTCACTCAAGGGCTTGCTGACCTCTTCCAGCAGCTCGACGACCCAGCGGGGCTTCGGACCTTGCGGCTTCCGCTGGCGCTGTTCCTCGCGTAGGAACTCGATAATATCGCGCGGCTTGGCAGCATCCGGTTTCTGCGTATCCATACCGACCTCTCCCCTGTAAGTGTACCACTGCCCGCGTGACGAGGTGGGGGGGCATGCCCTCACCTCGTCATTCCCGCTTGCGCGGGAATCTACACCCCTCTCTATCGCCCCGCGATGGAGAGGGGCCGGGGGTGAGGACCAGTGCAAGCAGGCCCTAGAACGGCGGCGCAAAGCCGGCTTTGCCCTCACCCAACGGGGGTAGGTTATTGTCTCGCAGCTTATTGCTCAGTACCTTAAAGAACTGCCGGTAGCGTTTCAGGTATTCACCGACAAAATTGCCCCGCTCGCAGCCCAGCTTTTCGGCCATCAGGTCAAAGGCCTGGCCCCGGGTCTGGGCCACAAACTTGCCCCGATTGAAGTGGAAGGATTGCGCGATAAACCTGCGGACGCCGGTGCCGATCAGGTCATCGGCAAAGGCATCGTTATCGTTGACCAGCAGCAACGGCGTCATCGTGATGCAGGTGTCAATCCCGGCCGCCTGCACGGCGCGAATCGCCGCCAGTCGCCGGCGGTTGGCCGGACAGAACGGCTCGAACGTCCGCCGGATGTCCTCGTCGTCGGTCGTCACCGTCATATTGACCTGCACCCGCCCGCCCTTGTCCACAATGCGCCGGAACAGGTCGCAATCCCGCTCCACCAGCGGGCTGCGCGTCTGCACGACCAGTTTCGGCTTGTGCCGCTCCGCCATGATCTCCAACAGGCCGCGGGTAAGCCCCAACTGCCGCTCGATAGGCTGGTAGGGGTCGGTGACGCTGCTCATATAGATGAGCTTGCCGTCCAAGGAGCGTCGGCGCTTGTCGAGCAGCGCAACGGCGTTCGCTTTGACGCTGACCCAATAGCCCCAGTTGTCTCGCTTGTCGGCATCGCGGCTGAAAAAGGCAGCGTAGCAGTAGGTACAGCCGAACGAGCAGCCGCTGTAGGGGTTCAGCGTGAAGTCGTAGGCATCCATGAAGCCCGTCGCCTTGGTCAGCAGCTGCCCCGTCTTGACGTAGGCAACGTCAGCCTGACCCACACGCTCGATGGATGTATCTATCTCAGTGGAGATGTCGTCAGCCTGAGCCTCGCCAACACGGTCAGGGCCGGCAGCAACCGGCGGCTCCATCCCGGCAAGCGGCAACTGGCCGGACGCTGACATCTTGGCACCTCCTTCAGAAAGGTTGACAGAGCAACCGCCGGAGCGCAATTCGCCTACGCTCCAGCCCAAGGCTCCGGCCCTGAGAGCACCGCATTCCACCAAGCATCCTCATCGTCGTCGGGCCAAGGCTCCCGGCACTGGCTTTTCTCCTCGGCCCGCACGGCCGTCTGCCGCTCGGCTCGTTTATCTCGCAACAGCAAAATACTATCTTTAGGAAGGCTGAAACGAAAGTTGCTCCAGTTATTAATCAGCCAACTATGGAGCCAGTGTCCTTTAGGCACATTGAAACCGGCATTTCTCGCGCACATGTTATAAAATAGGGAAGCCCCACTCTCCCCGGTAAGACGCCGGGGAATAGGAAACTTACAATCGTAATCGCCTACTACTTGTTTGAGCGAACCAACCTTCTTGGAGTTGGCAGTAAAAAGGCCTACGTAAGGATAGTCGGCAACCAGACGCAACGCAGACTGGATGCTACTCTTGGCATCACCAACATTCCCACAAGGATCACCATAGGGTAAGCTCAAATGAAACGCCGTCACGACGCGCAGCACGTCATCATGCGTAGCCATAGCAGGCAACAGTTTCGGCGCGGCAAGATACAGGCGATAATCGCAGCCTGGAGGAGCGACGGGGGCCGAAATCTCGGGCGGCACGGCCTTCCAAAAGGCGTTGCCGGCACGGCTCATCACAGCGCTCGGCTCAACGGCGCTAAAATAGATAGTTGGGGATGTTTTCTTGCGTCTTGACAAGGCTAGTGCGAGTCCCACACGGGCCGCGCCCGTTCCGGCGCCTATATCGCAGATATAGAGTGAATTGGGAACACCAACACGGTCAAAAAGAAGTCTGAACGACCAGTAGGCCATCATGCAGTGTCTCAGGTGATAGCCGACCAAGTAGGCAGCAGCCACGTAAAGGTCATAATAGTTCGGGGATGGACCTTTTCCGGATACCCCCTTTATAAGGGCCGCCAATGCCTCTGAAGCACGGCGAAGATCAGCAGGACTGCGCTGGTTGTGGCCAATATCACGCAGAAAACGCCAGAAACCTTGCTCGTGTGCCTCGTCCAACTGACATAACACGTCCTGGCTAGGCAAATTGGGCACCGTGTGAGTGTCGAGGAATTCCGGGTGCTGTGTATCCATAGCGCCCTCACCCAAGAGTGTACCACCGCCGGCAGCCGGCCTGGTGCCTCGCTGGACTGCGGCAGAAACCTCAGTGACGAGGCGAGCGCCAGGGCCGTCATTGCGGCGCAAGCCGCAACCCAGACGACTCGACAACCTCGAAATTCTCTACTTTCAGAACACCCGCCATTGGAACCTAGTTCCTGCCCCTCAAGGCATCCCAGAGCCGGGCCAAGACTCCCTTACGCTGGCGCTCACGCTCTGCCGCCTCGGCCCGTTCCCGGCGCTCGCGTTCCTGGCGCTGGCGTTTCTCCCTAGCCCACCAGGCGGCTTGGCGCTGCTGTCGCTCGCGTTCTACCGCCTCGGCTTGTTCCCGGCGCTCGTGCTCCTGGCGCAATTCCGCAAGCCGCGCCTCAACCTTGGACCGGTCGTAGCCTAGCGTCAGTGCCTTACGGAAATCACTCTCGGCTCGCCTGTACTTGCCTTTGCGTGCGTAGGCGATGCCCCTATTGTAGTAGGCGGGGTCAAGGTTGGAATTGAGTGTGAGGGCCTGGTTGTAGGATTGGATGGCAAGGTCGTATTCGCCTTTGCGCGCGTAGGAAAGCCCCCGGTTGTAGTGGGTAAGTTCTTGTTGCCGGCGCTCTGGTCGCCGTTCTGCCGCCGCACGCCGTTGCTGGTAACGCTCTACCTGCTCGGCCCGTCTGTCTTGCAACAGCAAAACGCCTCGCGGTGGGCTGAAACGATAATGTCTCCATCCTTCAGTCACACGAAATCCGAGGGATTTCGCGTACCTATAAAATTGGGAATGGTCAGGTTTATCGCCCCGGGTCCTGGGAATACAAACCCTTTTGGCCCCACGAGCGAAATCGCCTAACGCCTGAGTGAGCGAACCTTCCTTATCGGAATGGGCTGTAAACAGACCTACGTGCGGGGAAACCCGACACAACGCAGATTGGAGGCTCGTCTCCGCATCGCCAACATATCCAAAAGGATCATCATACCAAGGCAGGCTCAAATGGAACGCCGTCACCACGCGCAGTGCGTCATCGTTACCCCGAAGCCGTTCCGGTACGTCCGGTAGTATGTCCGATACGGCAGCATACTCGTCGTAATCGAAAGAAGCGACCATTTCCCCAATACGCCCCGGCAAAGCATCTACAAAAGAGTTGCCAGCAGCACGCATCATGTCGCTGGGTTCGTGGGCATCAAAGTAGATAGCAGAAGGAAGTTTTTTGCGCTCCTTCTTACACCCCAACAAGGCTAACGCCAGCCCTACGCACGCCGCGCCCGTTCCGGCACCTACGTCGCAGACATAAAGGTCATTGTGAACACTAAAACGGTTAAAAAGGAGACTGAACGCCCAGTAAGCCATCATGCAGTGCCGCGGATGGTAGTCTACTAAATAAGCAGCAGTCACGATAGTGTCATTATAGTCCGGCGGATCATTTCCTTTCAGTGCATTCTGAAGCCTCTCCAACGCGGTTGAAGTACGGCGTCGATCATCAAGATTGCGCTCGTCACAAAAACGCCGGAAGCCTTGCTCGTGTGCCTGATCCAAGCGGCGTAACATGCCCGGGCTGGGTAACGCGAACGGCTGCCGTGTATCCATAGCAATCTCACCCAAGAGTGTACCACCGCCGGTATCCGGCTCTGCCCCCTATGGCCCCCCCGCTGCGGCGGGGGGACGTGGATTCCCGCGTGCGCCGCAATGACGGGCGGCGCGTGACCGGGCTGCTGGCCAATGACCATTGGCTACCGGCTAATACCCCTTGTGCTTGTCAATGACGCTCTCCAGCGGCTCGCCGGCGCGGAAGCGGCGTAGGTTGCGGCAGAAGAGGTCTACGACGCGGTCCTGGCGCAGCGGCGAGCCGCCGGCGGTGTGGGGAGTAATCACGACGTTGCTCATGCGCCATAGCGGATGATCTTCCGGCAGCGGCTCTTGGGGCGTGACATCGAGCGCCGCGCCGCCGATTAGCCCCTCGGTTAGCGCCTCCATCAGCGCCGCCTCGTCTACGATCTTGCCGCGCGTGACGCTGACGAGGATGGCGTGGCGACGCATGGCGCGAAATGCGGCGCGGTCGAACATGCCGTGCGTCTCTGCCGTCAGCGGCGCGCAGATCACCACGGTATCCGATTCGCCTAAGAGCTGGTGGAATTGGTCCATCGGCCAGCACGCCTCCACGCCCGGCGGCAACTCGACCGGCTCCGGATCTACAGCGAGCACGCGCATGTCGAAGCCGAGTGCCCGCTGCGCCACGGCCCGCCCGGTGCCACCCAGCCCGACGATGCCCATGGTCTTGTCGCTCAGTTCCCAGGACACGTTCCGAATCGGCATCCGGTTGTCCCACGTCGGCTCGCGGATCGCCCAGGCGATGCCCCGCGCCAGCGACAGCAGCAGGGCCATCGCGTGGTCGGCGAGGTGTGTTCCAACGTAGCCCTTCTCACTCGTCAAGACGATGTCGCTCTCGACAAACGCCGGGTACAGCGACCCGTCCACCCCCGCGCCGGTCTGCTGCACCCATTGGACGTGCGGCGCGAACTCCAGTAGCTCCGGCGTCATGTGGCCGAACAGCACGTCGGCATCCTGGATTTCACGCCGCTGCTGATCGCGGTCGGTAGCCAGGGCCACGGCCCCGTCCCCGGCGGCGTCGCGTACACGGTCCGCCTGTGCGTCGGTCAGCGGTAACGTCACGAGCACCTTCATACTTCTCTCCTCATCTCCCTGGAAAGGGACCGTTCGGCTAGAGTCGCAGGAGGCGAGCACTGACCCAGTGGTCATCATCGAAGCGCAGCTCGACTCCCTCGCAGTAGTCGCACGACGGGCCCCATGCGGTGTAGTCCGCTGCGAGCAGACAGCCGACCGTACCGGCCTCGATAATACCGCCGTGGGTGATGACGAGCACCCGTCCCCCGTCAGGCACCGATAGCACAATCTGGCGCCAGAGCACGGCTTGACGGCTGGCAAAGGCAGCCGTAGCGCCACCATGCCGGACTACGCCCGCAAAGGCCGCGCATCCCCGCCACCAGTCAATCTCCTGGTCAACACCGGCTCCCAGCGTGTTGAGCGCCGCCAACTGCTCGTCAACGGCAAAGCCCATCGCAATCGCCGTCTCATAGGCTCTGGGGACCGTGCTGGTCACTACACGGTCGAAGTCTCCCAAGGTGCCGCCAACACGGCGTGCGCGGTCAACGCCCGCTTGCGAGAGGTGCTGGCCCGGTTTTGTCCGCATGGTGTGTCGCCGCACTTCCAGTGTCCGCACGATCCGCACCTCTTCACCGACACCCGCCTCCGACAGACTCCCCCTCTCTATCGCTTGGCGATGGAGAGGGGGCCGGGGGGGTGAGGCACCTGCGCCGTCCCTACCGCGCGCTCGCCCGCCGCCGGCTCATTGCTAGGCACCGCTCGCCGTAGCGGTCGCGCAAGACGGCCTTCTGCACCTTGTTCGTGGCGGTGGTCACCGGCAGCGCCTCCACAAACTCCACGTAACGCGGTGTCTTGAAGCCGGCCACCTGCCGACGCACGAACGCCTTCAACTCGTCGGCGGCGCCGGCCGGCTCGCCATTGCAGTGCGGGAGCCACTCCGCGGTCGGCACCACCGCCGCCAATACCGACTCGCTCCACTCGGCATCCGGGACGCCGACAATCGCCACCTCGCGCACGCCGGGATGCTGGCGCAGCAGCCGTTCGATCTCGATAGGGTAGATGTTCTCGCCGCCGCTGATAATCAGGTCCTTGAGCCGGCCGGCGATATAGAGAAAACCCTCGTCGTCGGCGCGGGCCGAGTCGCCGCTGTGCAGCCAGCCGCCGCGCATGGCCTCCGCCGTCTTCTCCGGCAACTGCCAGTAGCCATCCATCAGGGTCGGGCCGCGGGCGATCACCTCCCCTACCTCGCCCGGCGGCACGTCCCGGTCAGCCGAGTCAACGAGGCGCACCTCCACCAACGGATGCGGCTTGCCGACGGTGCCAATGCGCGCGCGGTCGTCGCGGGTGAGGCGGGAGAAGGTCAGGATGCAACCGGCTTCGGTCAGGCCATACGTGACGTAGACATCGGCCTGGAAACGGCTGAGAATCTCGTCCAAGAGGTCCGGCGTGAACGTATCGGACGAGCCAAGACAGCGGCGGACGCTACCAACGTCGTAGGCGCCCCGCCGCATTTGGCCGAGCACGCGCCGCCACACGGTCGGGACGCAGAACAGGCTGGTGGCCCGCCAGCGTGCGGCGGTATTGAGCATCTCCGCGGGATCGGCGCCGTCGAGTAGCAGCACCGTCGCGCCAACGAGGAAGTGGGGCAAGAGCACGCAATCGGGACCGCCGGTGTGGAAGAGCGGATAGACCAGCTGGCCAACGTCCTCCTCGACGGTGCGAGTGCGGATCACCCAGGCCATAGCGTGCAGGTAGTGGGCACGGTGCGAGAAGAGGGCGCCCTTGGGGAAGCCGGTCGTGCCGCTGGTGTAGAGGATGATGTGCGGGTCGTCGGAAGCGAGACCCACGTCCGGCTCGGAATCCGCCGCTCCGGCGAGCAGCTCGGAATAGCTGACCTGCCGCGTCTGGGCCGACCCGATCCACGCTCCACGCTCCACTCCCCACTGCACCACGGCACGCAGGGTGGTCGCTTCGAGCATGTTCGCGGCCTCGGCTGCGACGGCACCGAACTGCGCGCCGACGAGCAGCCACGTACTGCCCGACTGGTCGAGCGTGTAGCGGACTTCGCCGGCGCGGTACCAGAAGTTGACCGGTACCATGATGGCGCCCAGCTTGGCCAGCGCGAAGTAGCAGACGACGTACTCCACACAGTTGCGGCCCAGCACCGCCACCCGATCACCCTTCGCCACGCCTAGCGCGGCCAACCCGTTCGCCAGCCGATTGACCTCGCTATTGAGCGCGGCGTAGGTCCACCTCTCATCACCCCAGATGAGCGCGGTCTTGCGCCCGAATAGCCGGGGATGGGCCTGTTTGCGAAGGATGTCACCGAGCAGCAGCATGGTACTTGTCAGCTTTCAGCGGTCAGCGTTCAGCCATCAGCCTGGTCCGGCGCTGCACCGCGCACGAGGAACTTGCACGTGCCCTCGATCACGACCTGGCCGCCGACCGTGCGGCACGTCCCCCGAAACTCCACCAGCCCGCCGCCCTCGCGTAGGCGCGGCTTCGGTTCCAGCGACTCGACCGTCCATTCGGTCGCAACGGTGTCGCCGGGGTGGACGGCACCGACAAAGCGGAGCCGCTGCTCGACCAAGGCCAGCGCCCCAGCGCCCAGGTAGCTGCCCAGCACGCCGATCATCATGCCGGCGGTGAGCATCCCGTGGACCACCCGCGTCCCGAACCGGCTCGCCGCCGCGAACGATTCGTCCGCATGGACCGGGTTGAAGTCCTTGAAGACGCCGGCCGCGAGCACCAGATGCGTCTCCGTAATCGTCGTGGCATCCCGCACGGACTGCCCAACGGTCAGCCGGTCAAACGTCACACCATCCATACAACTGCCCTTCACGCGGCCGGCCCTCGACCCGCCAAGCACGTTCGATTGTCAACTACCCGGCCTCTCTTCCCAGTTGTGCGGCGGCCGGGCCAGGCAGAAGACCATGACCAATGCGCTACGTATCGAAGACCTCGCTCACCGCACAGATGAAGCCGGGCAACACATCGCAGCCGTCGAGCGTGTCGTGCTCATCAAGTGTCATCACCGCACGACCCGGCTCGTATACGTCCACGGTGCGGGTATCCGGCTGCACGACCCACACCAGGCCCACGCCGTAACTCAGCCACATCAGGGCCTTGCCGTGGACCTCGCGCCGGGTATCGCTAGGCGAGACGATCTCCACCACCAGGTCGGGGGGCACCTCGGCGTAGCCGGTGTCCAGCGCGTCCAGCGGGATTTTCGCCGCCGAGAAGTAGGCAATGTCCGGCTCGCGCACGGTATCCGGGTCCCGCTCCAGCCAGACACCCGAGTCCGAGCCGGTCAAGCTCCCCAGTTTCCGGGGGATGATGAAAGCGTTCAACAAAAAGCCGAGCTTCATCACTATCTTGCCGTGTGCGTATCCTGCTGGCATGGTCTCGTGCAACACCCCCCGGATCAGCTCGCCGCGCACCCCCTCGCCATCCAGCCGCAGCAGGTCGTCGGCCGTGAGCAGCTTTTCCATCGTCGTCGCCATACTCACCTCCTTCCCGGCACGCCCCCCCGTTCCACCTAGGGACGGTACTCCCCCTCTCTATCGCTCTGCGATGGAGAGGGGGCTGGGGGGTGAGGCCCCTTGTCATCCCCCGGTCAATTCCTGGCGGACGATCTCGACGCCCTGCACCAGTCGCTGGAGCTTCTGGAAGGCCAGCCAGCGGGGCAACTGGAAGAACCCGCAATCGGGAACGACCGTCATCTTCTCCGGCGGGCAGTATTGCAGCGCCTCGCGTATCCGCTCCGCTACGTCCTCCGGCGTCTCGACGTAGAACGACTTCACGTCCACGAGGCCGACACCGGTCGCGCGATCCTGGGCAATCTCGCCGAGCAGGTCCAGCTCGCGCATCTCGCGGTTGGCGAACTCCAGGACGATTTCGTCGCAGTCGGTGTCCAGCAGGTCAGGAAACATCCAGCGATAGGTCCGCTTGCCCCGTGGCCGGCTGCCGAGGTTGCCGAAACAGACGTGCAGCCCCAGCGTGACACCCCGTTCGCGCACGCCCTTGACGGCCGTGTTGTAGAGCTTGACCCACTCCTGCGCCTCGCCGGGGATAATCGAATACGATGGCTCGTCGAGCTGGATAAAGGTCGCGCCGGCGTCGGCCAAGGCGTGTAGCTCGCGGTTGATCGCGCCGGCCACGTCGTAGGCCAGCGCCAGGCGGTCGCCGTCGTACACGTCGCCGCGGCGCGTCTGGACGTGGATCGTCAACGTCAGCGGACCGGGGCAGGTCATCTTCAGCGCGTGCTCGGTCTGCTGCCGCGAGTGCGCGAACTCCTCGACAATGCCCAGGCCGTTCGGAACCGTGATGCGCTCGACCGGGCGGTAACGCGGCGGGCTGTCGTAGCCGTCAATGCCGACCTTCCGCAGCGGCTCGCGCGACTCCAAGCCGGAGAAATGGCTATAGAAGCCCTGGACGAAGTACCACCGGCGCATCTCCCCATCGGTGATGATGTCAATACCCGCGCGCTCCTGATCGCGGATCGCCAGGCCAACCGCGTCGTCAAACGTCTCACGCGCGTCGGTTTGGCCGTAGTCTCCCTGCTCGATTGCCTTGAGCGCCGTCCAAAACCAGCTCGGCAGGGCGTAGCTGCCGACGACGGACGTAGGGAGCAGCGTCGGCACGGGGCGCTGACCGGCGGTAGCTGCCGACGACGCGGGCTGGGAATGGCGGCGGGTGGTCTGCTGGGCCATGGATAGTCTCCTCTCAATGGTGGGGCATTGCCTGGATTATAGCGGCGCTGGCCGGAACACTCACTAGAGTCAGCGCCGAGGCCAGGCGCGGTGCATTGCGGGCCGCCGTCAAGGGTACAGGAGCGGAGCGGACGCCGCGCCGGCTGGCGCCACCATCGGGCGGAAATAGGTAGGATTGTGCCGGCTGCCGCCATCGAATGCCGCGCGCCGGACAGTAGCAAGTAGCACCGCCGCGAGGGAGGAACTGTGCCTGACTGGTTGTCCAACCCTGTGATCCTGGCCGTCGTGCTGATCTTCTTAGGCTGGTTTGCCGGCACCTACGGCACCATCATCGGCGCCGGCGGCGGCTTCCTCATGGTCCCGGCCTTGTTCCTCTTCTTTGGCCTGACCTCGCAAGAAGCCTCGGCCCTGTCGCTGACCGTGATGGTCTTTGCGGCGATCTCCGGCAACATCGCCTATGCGCGGCAGCGGCGCATTGACTATCGCGCCGCCATCCCCTTTGCGATTGCCACCCTGCCGGGCGCCTGGCTGGGCGCCGTAGTCTCCGATCTGTTGCAGAGCCAGGTGTTCAGCATTGCCTTTGCGCTCCTGCTCTTGAGCATCGCCGCGTATCTGATGTTCAACCCCGAACGGCGTATGCGCGAGGGCGAGGCAGCGGAAACGGACGAGTCAGCCGCGACAACACCGCAGCTCACGCTCTGGCAGCACCTCGGCTGGGGGCGCATCCCCCGCCGTGTCGAGGCGCAAGATGAAACCTACGTCTATCGGTACGATGGGCGCATCGGCTTGGCGGTCAGTCCGATCATCGGCTTTATCTCGGCCGTCTTCGGTATCGGTGGGGGGCTGATTTTCGTCCCGATCCTGGTACAAGTGCTCCGCTTCCCGGTCCACATTGCCACCTCAACGGCCTTCTTCATCCTCATGATTACCGCCTTGGGTGGCTCGGTCTCCCATGCGGTCTTGGGGCACGTGCGATGGGAGTTTGCCTTGCCGATGGCGGTGGGCTTGATCGCCGGCGGCCAAACGGGCGCGTTCGTGTCCAGCCGGCTGCGGGGTGGGTGGATTGTGCGCGGTGGGGCGGTCGGACTTGCCATCGTGAGCGTGCGCCTCCTGCTCCGCTGACACGGTTGGCGGTTGACGACACGCGCAAGTGACCGGAGCGACGACGGGACATGGAGCTACTGATCGAGCGGCTGCGCGCTATCGTCGGCGCCGACGGTGTGATCACGAGCGGCGCCGCGCTCGCCACCTACGAAAGCGATGCCTCGCAAGATCGCGGCGCGCCGACGGTCGTCGTGCTGCCGCGGAGCACCGCCGAGATCGCAGCGGTCGTCCGCGTTGCACACGAGCAGGGACTCCCCATCGTGCCGCGCGGCGCCGGCACCGGGCTATCTGGGGGCGCGGTAGCCGTCGAGGGCGGCGTGGTCCTGACCACCACGCGCCTCAACCGCATCCGGCGCGTGGACCTGGCTAATCGAATCGCCGTCGTCGAGCCGGGGGTGGTCAACGCCGAGCTGACGAACCGGGTCGCGCCGCACGGACTGTACTATGCGCCCGACCCCTCCAGTCAGCCGGCCTGCACGATTGGCGGCAACGTCGCGGAGAACGCCGGCGGCGCCCACTGCCTCGCCCACGGCGTCACCACCAACCATGTGCTCGCCCTGGAAGCGGTGCTGATTCCCAGCGGTCAGGTCGTGCGCGTCGGTGGCCCCGCACCCGACCGTCCCGGCTACGATTTGATGGGCCTGCTGGTCGGCTCCGAGGGCACGCTGGCCATCGTCACCGAGATTACCGTCCGCCTGCTCGTGGGCGCCGAGGGTGTGGCGGCCGTGCTGGCCGCATTCGACGGCGTAGTGCCGGCCTCGGAGGCCGTCTCTGCGATCATCGGGCAAGGGATCGTGCCGGTGGCGCTGGAGATGATGGACGGCATGACAACCCGCGCCGTCGCGGCCGGCTTGCCGGAGGATGCCGGCGCGGTCCTGCTGATCGAGTGCGAAGGGCTGCGCGAGGAACTGGACGACAAAGAAGGACCGCTGGCAACCGTGCAAGCCATCTGCCGAGCACACGGCGCCCGCGACCTACGGATTGCGTTCACCGCAGCGGATCGGAACGCGCTGTGGAAGGCGCGGAAGTCGGCCCGCGGCGCGCTCGGCACGCTCGCGCCCAACTGCTACGTCCACGACGGCGTGGTGCCGCGGTCCAAAGTCCCGGCGCTGATGGCCCGAATCGAGGCCGTTGCCGCCGAGTTCGAAGTACCCATCGCCACCTATCTCCACGCCGGCGACGGCAACGTCCACCCGAACGTGTTGTTCGATGCCCGTCGCCCGGCGGAGGCACAGCGGGCGGCAGCGGCCGGTGAGGCGATTCTGCGGGCCTGCTTGGCGCTTGGCGGCGTGCTGTCGGGTGAGCATGGGATTGGCACGGAGAAGCAAGCCTACATGTCGTGGGCGCTGACCGGAACCGACCTGCGCGCCCAAGCCCACGTGAAGCTGGCCTTCGACCCCGACGAGCGGCTGAACCCCCACAAGCTCTTCCCTACGCCGGGCTTCTGCGGCGAAGTGCGTGGCGCCAGCCGCCCACCTTAGCCCCCACCCTGGCCCTCCCCCGTTGCGACGGGGGAGGGAACAGTTCGCGTCCCCCCGTCGGGACGGGGGGGACCATAGGGGGGCCGCTCCCCGCGATGAGCCGCGCAACGCTTGATTCATTCAATCGTGTTATACTACTGCTTCCTCCGTCGCCCGCACCTGGTGAAGCAGGCTGGTTCGTCGGCCGCCGAGGCGGGCATACGGCTGCTTCTCTGTTGGGAGCAGCTTTAGATGGTTCTATTGCCGGTCGGATGAGAGGAAGCGGGATGAAGCCACTCTTCAGCTTGCTATGGCCACACGTGCCTCCTGGTCAGCACTCTCCTGAGATTCGCCTGGGTACCGGCGCGTCGGCAGACCTCGAACTAGACGAGATCGTGCAGGCGCTCACCGGCGGTGAGGGCACCCGGTCGTCCTTCGTGACGAGCGTCCTGATGGAACTCGGCACCGACCGGAAGGTGATTGTCTACCGACAGGGGGTGATCGCAGACTTGCTCGCAGACCATCGTCTCCGCGAACGCCTCGGTGAGGTGCTCCCACTGCTAGTCCGCCGGCGCCAACACCGCGACCCGCTCGCGCGCGAGCCGTGGTCCGTCACGACGGTTGCCCGTCGCGTGGCGGAACTCGAACGCTATGTTGACGTGGCGGTGCGGCTCCACCGGGCGTTGACGGAGGCAGCGCCGCGCAGCGCCGCCCTGCTGGGACTGCGCGCGCACCTCGACGAGCTGACGAACGCCGCGCAGTTCAAGTCCCTCCAAAAGCAGCTGCCCAAGCTGCGTGCGACGCTCAACAAGGTCCGCAGCGTGACCATCGGCATCAACGTCAGTGAGAGCCTGGAGCCAGGCTCCGCAACAATCCTGTCCATCAGTCCCGAGGTCATCAAAGGCCCGGCTTCAATGCTCGGGAAGCTGTTGGGCCGCGATGCCGGCGTGCGCGGGATTACACCCCTGCACGTGACCGACTGGTCGCCACGGGACCCGCTGTTCAACGACATGCGGAACCTGATCGAAAAAGTGGTAGACCCGGTAGCGCGGGCCATCCGGCGCTTTACCTCCGTAGATGCCGGCTCGTTCAACGGATTGGAGCCGGAGCTTTCGTTCTACCTCAACGGCGTGGCACTCATCAGGCGCCTGCGGAAGGCCGCCTTGCCGGTTTGCCAGCCGGAGGTCGCGCCACCGGATGAGCGCGTGTTGTGCCTGGAGGACGGCTACAGCCTCAGCCTCGCCTTGCAGGTCCTCTCCACGGGGACCGATCCGGAGGCCGTCGCGGCGACGAGCGTCGTCACCAACGGGATACGGTTCGATCAGGAGCAGGGCCGCATCTGGGTGCTGACCGGCCCCAATCGGGGGGGCAAGACCACCTACACGCGCGCCGTGGGCCAGGCCCAGATTCTCTTCCAGGCCGGGCTGCACGTGCCCGCGATCCAGGCTCGCCTCAGCCCGGCGGATGCCATCCATACGCATTTCCCGCGCCTGGAGGAAGAGCAGCTCGGCCAAGGGCGTCTCGACGAGGAGGCCAAGCGGCTGGCCCGCGTCTTCAAGAGTGCCACACGCTACAGCCTGATCCTCTTGAATGAGGTCCTCGCCGGCACCAGCGCCATCGAGGCGCTGGGCATCGCCATTGACGCCATGCGCGGGCTGCGGCTGCTGGGCGCACGCGCCATCTACACGACGCATCTCCACGAGTTGGCGGCCCGTGCGGACGAGATCAATGCCGGCACGCCGGGTGACGCCCTCGTGGGCAGTCTCGTCGCCCAAGTGGATGAAGGGACCGACGCAGCGCAATCACACCACGCCCGGACGTTTCGGATCGTCGCCGGTCCACCACGCGGGAGCAGCTACGCCTCGGAGATCGCCGAGCAGCATGGAATCAGCTACCCGCAACTGGAGCGGCTGCTCCACGAGCGTCAGCAACTCCCCAAGCCGGCCCGAGGTGTCCAAAACGAGGTGCCCAGTTAGCAGGTCCCCAGAGACCTTTGCCTAAATCGTCATTCCCGCGCACGCCGGAATCCACGTCCCCCCGCCGCAGCGGGGGGACCATAGGGGGGCTGACAGCTAAAAGCTACCGATAGCGCCCGGCCTGCATCTCGTACAGCGTGGCATAGCGCCCGCCCTGTGCCACCAATGCGGCGTGGCTGCCCGTCTCAATCACCCGGCCCTCATCCAGCACCACGATGTGGTCCGCCATCCGGACCGTCGAAAAGCGGTGGCTGATAATCAGCGCCGTCTTGCCCCGCACTAACTCCCGGAACTGCTCGAACAGCCGGTATTCCGCCTCGGCATCTAGCGCCGCCGTCGGCTCATCGAGGATCACCAGCGCCGCGTCCCGTACAAACCCGCGCGCCAGCGCCACCTTCTGCCATTCGCCCCCCGACAATTCCAGCCCGCCCTCGAACTTGCGCGTGAGCTCGGTAGCGTAGCCGCGCGGCAGCTTGGCTGCGATCTCGTCGGCGCCGGCCCACTGCGCGGCCTGCTCGATACGTCCTGGCCCATCACCGGCCGCGTAGGCGCCGACCGCGATGTTCTCGTGTAGGGTTAGGGCAAACTGGGCAAAGTCTTGATAGACGACCGCAATCCGACGCCGCCAGGAGTCCAGGTCGTAGGCGTGGAGGGGCATGCCATCGAGGAGGATGCTGCCCGTATCCGGGTCGTACATGCGGGTGAGCAGTTTGACGAGCGTGCTCTTGCCGGCACCGTTGGCCCCGACCAGCGCCGTGACTCGGCCCGCCGGCAGCACGGCGCTCACGTCGGCGAGCACGGCTTGGGTGCTCTCCGGGTAGCGAAAGCCGACTTGATGCAGCGCCACGTCCTGCGCCAGCAAGGCGGGTACTGGCCAGCCTTGCTCCGGTGGCGGCAGCTTGATGGCCGGCCGGGCCTGATCCAGGAAGTCGAACAGCGCACGCAGCCGCGGGAGCACGCCGTAGAACATCCCAAACCACACCGACATGCGCGTGGCAACGCTCTGGGCCTGCGTCACCGCGCCCAGATAGAGCGCCAGGTCGCCCAGGGTCAGCTGCCCAGCGCCCGCCTGCGTCGCGACATACCAGAAGCCGCCGGCGAGGACGAGCGCATAGGCCCCGCTAAACACCGTGGACATCTTCAGCTGCACCAGCCGCACGCGGGTCATCTCGCCTAGTGCTGCGTCCCGTCTTTCGCGGAAGCGCTGCAAGAAAAAGTCCCCTAACCCAAAGACGCGCACCTCCTTGGCCGCCGCCGGCTCGGTGGTGACGGCAGCGCAATAATCCATCTCGCGGGCCGGCCGCGACTGCCGAGCCATCGCTCGGTACTGGAGGCGGTGCATGCGATACTCCGAGACGAAGTGGGGGATGCTGACCGCAGCGAGGACCACCGGCAGCAGCGGATGCAGGAAGGCCAGCAGGAGCAACAGGCCGACCAAGGACAGGAGGGAACTACCACCCGACTCCAGAAGCGAGAAGAGCCGGGGCAGGTCTTGGGAGGCCGCCTGGCGCACGAGTCGTAGCCGGTCTTGAAAGGCCGGGCGTTCGAGACGCACCAGGTCCGCCAGTCGCGTGCCCGCCTGGAGCAGACGGCCGTCAAGCTCGGCAACGGCGCGATCTTCGATCCATGCCGAGAGGACGAGCTGAATCGGAGTCAGTGCGGCTGGCACGACGAGGGTCAGGGCATAGGCGGCGGCCAGGGTCATGGCCCAGCTGACGGCCGCGGTCACACCACCGGCGCCGGCAGTCACGGTATCCAGCAGGAGCTTGGTGAGCCAGACCTGGAGCACCGGCAGCAGCGCCAACAGGAGTACCAGCGCCACATGCGCGGTGGCCGCTCTGGGCGTACCGCGGCCGACCAGCAGGAGGCCACGTCCGAGCGACCGTAGGTCGGTCGGTAGCGACGCAAATCCCTTCCCGAGACGTATCAGGACTGCCCGCACCCGCTTCATGTCACTGCCTCGCCCTCCCGGACTGGGGTAAGTACGGGCCAAGCCGTAGGGGCGCAACATGTTGCGCCCGTCCCCCCGCGCGGCGGGGGGACCATAGGGGGCCGGTACCAGCCTCGGCCCCCTCCCTAACCCTCCCCCGGAGCCAGCTCCAGGGGAGGGAACGCATCCCCGGCCTCTGCGGAGCGTAGTCAAGCATCCTCACCCTCTTGCTCTTCATACTGGGCAGCTTGCAGCCGGTAGAGCCGCGCGTACTCGCCGCCGTGGGCCAGAAGGTCCGCGTGCGTGCCGGCTTCTTGGATCCGGCCGTCGGCCAGGTAGAGGATGCGGTCGGCCATCCGCACCGTCGAGAAGCGGTGGCTGATGAGCAGGGTCGTGCGGTCGCGCGTGAGTTCCTGAAAGTGCTGGTACACCTCGTACTCGGTCTGCACGTCGAGCGCAGCGGTCGGCTCGTCCAGCACGAGGATTGCACAATCGCGCACAAAGGCCCGCGCCAGCGCCAGCTTCTGCCACTCGCCGCCGGACAGCTCACGCCCCCCGAACAGGCGGCCCAACTGGGTGTCCAAGCCCTGCGGCAACTGCCGGAGCAGCGTGTCGGCGCTGGCGCTGGCGGCGGCGCTGTGCAGCCGGTCACTATCGGAGAGCGTCCCGACCTGCCCCAAGCCGATGTTTTCCCCGGCGGTCAGCTCGTAACGCACGAAGTCCTGGAAGATCACTCCCATCTCGCGGCGCAGATCGGCCGGGTCTAGCTCCCGCAGGTCAACGCCATCGAGCAGGATGCGCCCCGCCGTCGGATCGTAGAGGCGGAGCAGCAGCTTGACGAGCGTGGTTTTGCCGGCGCCGTTGCGGCCCACCAGCGCCACCGACTCGCGTGGTCCGAGGTGCAGCGAGACATCGCGCAGCACCGGCTCGGACTGACCAGGGTAGGTGAAGGCCACGTGCTCGAACACCAACCCCTCGCGGACCGGCCGCGGCACGGGACGGGGCACGGCCGGGACGGGTAAGTCGGGCGGCGCTTCCAGCACGCGGAAGAGCGCCGGGAGAAAGCCCAGCGGCAGCGGCAGAAAGCCGATGGTAAAACCAATCCCCTGCAGTTGTTGCTGTAGCAGCGCCGCTGCGCCCCCATAGAGCGCCAGGTCGCCCGGTGTCCGCTGACCCGTAGCCACCTGCCAGACGACGTAGACGTACACCCCCCCGGATGCGGCGGCCGCGAGCGCACTAGCAAGGGCCATGGGCGGCAGGAGCCCACGGCGCAACCGGTTGAGCACGTTCATCGTGCGGGCAAAGATATCGCCATACCGCTGCGTGAAAAAAGGCCCTAGGGCATACAGACGCACGTCCTTGGCCGACGCTGGCGTCAGCGTCACGTCGCGCAGGTAAATCAGTTGCCGTGCTTCCTCCGTTTGGGCGTACAAGTGGCTCCTCATGCGATCCTCGAAGTCCCAGTTTCGAGCGACCTGGGGCAGGGTGGCGAGGACCAACACGAGCGGGAGGAGCGGATGGAGACCGCCCAGCACCAGCACCAGGCCGACGGCGGTGAACAGGTTCACCAGGCCCCTGGAACCGTAGACGATAAGCTCCAGGCCACCCCGCGAGGCATAGCGGCGGGAGCGATCAAGGTCATCGGCCAGCGCCGGGTCCTCGAAGCGTGCGAGGCCGTGCCAGCGGTTGGCGGCGCGGATCAACTGCTCCGTGACGTAGCCGGTCAGGCGATCTCCCGCCTGGCTCTGGCAGGTAGCCGAGAAGGGTTGGATCAGCTGACCCATCGCGACGACCACTGCGGCCAGGACAATCCAGATACCGAGGGGCAACCGGGCGATGAACGGACCGGCATCGGCCAGTAGGCCGAGGTCCACGGCGGCCCGGTCAATGACCGCGCGGGCGAGCGCCAACTGCAAGGGGGCAAGCGCCGCCTGGACCACGAGCAGGCCCACGATGCCTACCACGAGCAGCGGCCCCGCCCGCCAGGCGAGGCGCACCGCCAACGCGGCCAGGCGGCCACTCTCGCGCAGCCGTCGCCGGAAGGCGCGGTCCTCGCCGTGCCGAGTCACCATCGCCCCTCCTCATGTCTCCCTGACAGGGGTAGGTCTTCCCGTAGGGGCGCGATTCATCACGTCCCGCCACTCGTCATTCCCGCGTGCGCGGGAATCTACGCCCCTCTCTATCGCTCGGCGATGGCGCGGGGCTGCGGGACGAGGCCACGACTAGCCGCGCCGCAGCCGGGACAACGGACGCCAGAGGGCCAGGACCAGCACCACGAACAAGACAATGGCGAGCCACACTCGCCCCGTCCCAAGGGCCAGCATGACCCCGGCTACAAGCGCCAGCAGCGGCCATTGGCGGCGCCGGCCGGTCCAGCTCATGATGCCGAGCATCAGGGCCACCACGAGCGGCACGACCAGCAATATCAGCACGCGCTCATCTAGCGGCACGTTGGGCAGCGGCCCTTGGGATTCCAATATCTGCGGACGCTCCGGTGGCGCAAACTTTCCCAGCACGCCGAGCACGAGCAGGGCAAGCACCCCCAGGGCAAAGACCGTCTGCGTCGCTACATCACGAACGCGCAGGACGTGCGGCACGCCGAGCCAGTCCAGGACGGTGATGAGCAGCCAGATCGCGCCGGTGCTCAGGGCGAGGAGCGCGCCGAGAAAGAGCACGAAAGCCAGCCCCATCCCGGACTGCTCGATCAGCACCAGGACCAGATAGATGGCGGCAAGCACGGCGGCGCCGGCGGCATAGGGCATGAGGCGCTCGTGCCACGGCGGCTCTGCGTCCGGAGGAACCGGCCGCTCGCCCATGTCCCACGGCTGCATGATGCACCCCCTTTGCGCCTCCGCCATTTCCGAGCGACATGGCGATTAAACGGTTCAACCACACTATACGCTCGTCCGGACAGCCGGTCAAGCGTTGGCGCGATGGACCGCCCCCCGCTCCCTGGTCCTGACCGGAGCAGGTATGGGCCAAGCCGCAGGGGGCTACAACACGTTGCGCCCGCCCCCCATCATTCCCGCGCAAGCGTCAATCCCCGTCCCCTCGCCGCAGCGGGGGGACCATAGAGGGGCCAGCGGCCGGCCGCCCCACAGACTCCCCTTCCCTCCAGGGAAGGGGCCGGGGGTTAGGTTCACATCCATGCCCCCTCGCCGCCCCCATCCTGCCCATCCATGTAAATACCCCCGTTGTTTCCCACCCCACCACGCCAATATGTCCCATTGACAGGAGGCTGACGGATGCGAGACAAGTCTGGCGCACCGCGCGCACCGGCTGGGAGCGGTCTCGGCATCACGCCGGCCATCAGCGGTGGCATCGCCACCACGCCGAGGGCGCCGGGTCATGACCGACCCCGCGCTGCGTCATTCGATGCGGCGCGGCATGACCGTCCGCGCGCCACCCTCAGGGCGCCGGATGCTGACGTACCCCCGACCACCACGGCCGGGGCGCCGGGTCAGCATCGTCTGCGCGCCGTGCTGGCCGCGCCGGACCACACCCGGTCCCGCGGCCGGCACCAAAGGGCGCCGGGTCATGACCGACCCCTCACCGCGCTGCGTGCGGCGAGGCATGACCGTCCGCGCGCCACCCCGAGGGCACCGGGTGTTGACTTACCCTCGGCCACTACGGCCGGGGCGCCGGGTCAGCACCGTCCGAGTGCCGCGCCAAGGGCGCCGGGTCATGGCCGACCCCGCGCCGCGTCATCCGATGCGGCGCGGCATGACCGTCCGTGCGCCACCCTCAGGGCGCCGGGCCATGACGTACCCCTCGCCAGTGCGGCCAGGGTGCCGGGTCATGGTCGTCCAGGCGCTGGGCTGGCCCCCGCGGCGGCCCCCGACCGCTCCCCCGTCTCGCTCCCGCTGGCAGCGGGTCACGACCGCTCCCGTCGTGACCTGGTCGCCGCCGGTTCGCCGTCAGCCTCCGTCACCCACTTCGCCCCACAGGAGGAAACTGTGTACGACCGCTCGTTCACCGCTGCCGAAATGCAGGCCCTGGCACCGGCGGCCGACGCACCAGTGCTCGCCGCCGAGGTCCGGCTGCTCCAGGTGCTCATATACCGACTCCTGGCCCTCGGTCCCGCCCTGGCCCGACCCCGCAACCGCCGCCGCGGCGCCGCCGTCCGGCGCCGGCAAGGCACCGTCCTGTTCCAACAGATCGCCGCCATCGGCCGTGCCTGTGACATTCTCCAGCGGATGCTCAAGACGCAACGTGCGCTCGGCCCGGACGCAGCGTCGGAGCTGAATCAGTTACTCGATGAAGCGGCCAAATACATGGACGACCCCTCGCTGTCCCCCGCCTCGCCCGACGACCTCGTGATCGAAGAGTACGACCCCGTCACGCGCACCATACGACCCGTCCACGACCCATAGCCGACTACATCCCCCCTCTCCAAATGTTGGAGAGGGGCCGGGGGGGGTGAGGCCGCCCCGTCCCCCGCCGCAGCGGGGGGACCATAGGGGGGCCAGGCCCGTCACTCCCGCGCCAGCCGCAATCCAGAGCGTCACGCGGCCTCCCCTTCCCTGCCAGGGAAGGGGCTGGGGGTTAGGTCCACTCCCCCTCACCGCGTGAAGACCGTGCCGCGCACGTAGTCGGCCTCGTCGGAGACCAGCCAGGCCAAGATCTTGCCCACCCCGGCCGGATCGCCGAGCCGCGCGTTGGCGACCGCTTCCTCCGGCGAGCGCCCCTGGCTGCGCGCGCCGTCCGCCACGTTTTGCAGCTTCAGCGGCGTCGCAATGCCGCCGGGGCAGATCGCATGGACCCGGATGTTGTGGCGCGCCACCTGCGGCTGGACCACGTAGGTCAGGCCATGCACCGCGGCCTTGCTCGTCCCGTAGGCGACCGAGGAGCTACCGCCCCGCACGCCGGCGCCGGACGACAGACAGAGGATCACCCCGCCGCCGCCGGCCTTGATGTGCGGCACCGCCTGTTTCACCGACAGGAACATGCCCTGGACGTTCGCATCAATCACGTGTTCGAATGTGTCCAGGTCCAACTCGTCTACATCCTGAAATGCGCCCCACAGGATTCCCGCACAGGCAATGAGCGCATCGAGCCGACCGTAGTGCTCGACGGCCGCCGCCATCAAGCGCGCGCAGTCCTGCTCCTGGCTCACGTCCGTCTTGACGAATAGGCAGCGGCCGCCCTCGGCCGCGATGGCCGCCGCCGTTTCCTCGCCCTCGGCCGCCAGCACGTCGCCGATCACCACGCTCGCGCCTTGCTCCGCGGCGACCCGCGCCGTCGCCCCACCGATCCCCCGCGCGCCACCCGTGACGACCACCACCTTGCCGCCGAGACGGCCCGCGCCTCCGCTGGATTGCTCCATCACACCTCGCCTCCCTTAACTAACCTAGCGACACGCCGCCTTCCCTATACGAGACCCTTGCCCAACTCGTCATCCCCGCGCCAGCCGCAATCCAGGGCCATGCTTCGGCCCCGGTCGCTGTGCCGACTCCCCTTCCCTGAAGGGAAGGGGCCGGGGGTTAGGTCCAGCCCCCTCCCCAATGACACCCCTACTCGTCCCACTCCAACCCGGCCTCCGCCAGCGCCGCGTCGAGCGCCCGCTTGGCCTGTGGCACGTCCTTGTCCGCCAAGTGCTCGATCAGCATGTAGCCGTCCGGACAGCACTCCTGAAACCGGCGCAGGTAAGTCACTTGATCCATCAGCCCCTCGCCGATGATGCATTCGTGAAACCGCACCGTCACCGTGTTCTCGTACCGGATGTCCTTCGCGTGCCCGCACAGCACATACGGGCCGCACACGTCAAACATGCGATTCACGAGCGATGAGGTGTTCCACATGTCTTCCACGCACCCCACAAAGTTCACCGGGTCGGTATTGAAGCGCAGCGCCGGCGACCCGACCGCCTCGATCACGTCGCGCATCGCCTCCGAGGTCGGCAGCGGCGACACGGCCGCCCCCTCCAATGCCATCAGCACTCCTTCATCCTCGGCCGCCTTGCTGATCTCGCGCAAGGAGTCCACCAGGCGCTCGATAGTCGAGACGCGCGTGTTCTCCGGATGCGGCGTCCACGAGCCGGCCGGGTTCAGGCTGCCGGGACGCACGTAGAGATTGTTGGAGTTGAGCACTCTCGCCCCGCGGCAGGCGGCTTGCATCTCCCGGATACCTTGCTGCCGCTGCCCTTCATCGGCCGCTACCAGGTCCCGGTTGCGCGTCGCGGACTGGGCAATCCGCACCCCCCCGTCCTCCAGCACCGTCCGCACGTGGCGTAGCTCGTCGTGCTTATCAGCCAGCGGCTCGGCCTGGTCCCAACGCGCGGCGCTGAATCCATTCTCGCGCAGTCGCGCCGCCGTCGCCGCCGTGACCTCCGCGGCTGTGCGGGGCATCAACCCCACCACTCCTATCTTCATCGTCTTCTCCAGCTATCGCCTGAATCGTAGGAGTACCCGTCGCAGCCCGACCATACCCCTACATGGCGCCTTTCTGCCCGCATAGTATACGCCTCGCTGCCCGCCAGGCGGCACGCCACACCCCCATCCCCCGTCATTCTCCCGCCCGCGGCAATCCCCGTCCCCCCGCCGCAGCGGGGAGACCATAGGGGGGCCAGCACCGTCATTCCGGCGCCCGCAGCAATCCAGCCTCCCGGCCGCCACGCGGACTCCCCTTCCTTGAAGGGAAGGGGCCGGGGGTTAGGTCCACTACGCTCCTACTCCAGCTCCACCAGCCGCAGATGATCCGGCCGGAACGCCTCGTGCCGCTCACCCGGCATCAGCAGCACCCGGTCCGGGCGCAGTCCCGCCACAAAGTCCCGATCATGGGACACGACAACCAGCGTGGGACGATACTCGTCGAGCGCCAGCAGCAGCCACTCGCGCGTGTGAACGTCGAGGTTGCTATTCGGCTCGTCGAGCAGCAGCAGGTTGTGCCGTTCGAGCATCAGCTTGGCGATCCCCAGCCGTGCTCGCTCCCCGGACGATAGCGTCGCTATCGGACGAAAGGCGTGGTCCTCGCCGAGCAGCAGCCCCGCCAGCGTCGAACGGATTTCCCGCTCCCCACCCGATACGAGCGGCAGGAGATATTCGTAGGGCGTGAGGTCGGCCGTGTCCTGCGCCAGGCCGTGCGCGAAGTGCCCCAGCTTCACCTGATGACCCATCGTGACCGCCCCGGCGTCGGCCGGCAAGCGCCCGGCGAGAATGTTCAGCAGCGTAGACTTTCCCGCGCCGTTGACCCCGATCACCGCCAGCCGCTGGCCGCGCTCCAGCATGAAGCTGGTCCCGCTCAGGACGGGATTGCGGCCGTACCGCTTGCGGATGCCGCTGGCCCGCAGCGTCACCCGGCCGCTGCGCGGCGCCGCCGGGAAGTGCAGCCCCAGCGAGCGGGCCTCGGTCGGGACATCTACAACCTCCTCTTTCATCCGCGCAATGCGCCGGTCGAAGACCTTGGCGCGCCGCGCCATCACCTCGGTCTTCTTTCTCCACTTGTCGGCCAGCGTCTGCAAGCGGTCAATCTGCTCGAGTTGGCGCGTGCGGGTCTTGGCCAGTGTTGCCTTGCGCTCCTCGCTCCAGGCCAAGTAGTTGCTGTACGTGCCCTTGAACTCCTCGATCTGGCGTGTCTGCACGTCGAGGTCGAACACCCGCGAGATGGATTTGTCCAGCAGGCGCAGGTCGTGTGACACCAGCAGCACGGCCGCCTCCGTCCGCGCCAAGAACTCCATCAGCCAGCGTGTTCCGTCCACGTCCAGATGGTTGGTTGGCTCGTCCAGCATGAGCAGACTGGCACCGCTCGCCAGTATCCGCGCCATTTCGAGGCGGGTGCGCTCGCCCGACGACAACCGGCCAATCTGCCGATCCAGCTCGATATGCCCCAGCCCCAGGCCCCGCAAGACAATCGCCGCCTCGGCCTCGACTTGGTAGCCGTCGGCTACGCGGTACGCTTCCTCCAAGCGGCTGTACTCATCCACCGCCGCCTCCAGCGCCGGCCCGGTCGTCGTGGTAAGCCGTTGCTCGGCCGCCGCCAATTGCTGCGCCAGCGCCGCCGTCGGGCTGGCCGACACCACCACGTCCCGCACCGAGGCGGTCGCCGGGAAGGCTTCCGAAACATCCGGCTCCTGCGGCAGATACCCGGTCCGATTCGGTCGCCCGACACTGCCGCCATCCGGCGTGATCTCTCCGGCGGCGATCCGTAGCAGCGTCGTCTTCCCGGCCCCGTTTGCGCCGACCAACCCGGCCTTCTCGCCGCGACCGACGAACAGCGACACACCGTCGAGCACGGGCTGCGGTCCCCAGTAGTATCGAATCTCCTTGAGTGTGAGCACCTGGTTCCTCCTATTTCCACCATCTTTTCAGGGCAACAAAAAACCGCGGATCGGATACTCAGGTTAGTTCCGAGCCGCGGTCGGCGCTCTTCTACATATGCAACGCTATTTGCCCGGAACCACCTCCGCCGCGCCTACACAAATATGCACCAAAAACCGGATCATCACGCAGCCATTATACGCGCTGGCCCTGCCCCCCTGCCAGCCATCGTTCGCGCCTCCCCCGCCATTCCTACTGGCTGATCCGTCATTCCCGCGCAAGCGGGAATCTACTCCCCTTCTCTATCGCTCCGCGATGGAGAGGTGACAGGCCAAAGCCGCACCACACCTGGCACTATCCGTGCGGCTTTGGCCTGTCGGGGGCCGGGGGGTGAGTCCCGCCCCCCGCCCTCTGTTATGCTCCCTGGCACAACGAGCGCGGCCCGGCCGCCGCGCTCCCACAGCCCAACCGGAGGAAGAGAGCATGAAGACGTACCGCGTAGCAATCCTAGGCTGTCGTGGGCGCGGCACCGCCGCGGCGCGAGGCTACTATTCCCATCCCCGCACCGAGGTCGTCGGCCTCTGCGATCTGATTCCCGAGCGGTTCAATACGCTCGGCGACGAGCTAGGCGTACCGACCTCTGCCCGCTACACCGACCTCGACAAGATGATCGAGGAAACGCAGCCCGACATCGTGGCCATCCCTACGGCCACGGAGTTGCACTTCCCGCTGTCCATGCGCGTTCTCGAGCACGGCGTCCACATTGATGTTGAGAAGCCGATGACTCTCGACCTCATCCAAGCCGATGCGCTGATTGCCAAGGCCAAGGAGAAGGGTTCCCGCGTGGCCGTCCACCATCAGGGCGGCGTCGGCATCCACGTCAAGGCCGCGCTGAAAGCCTATCGGGAAGGCCGGATCGGCGAGTTGCGCTACATCCATAGCGCCGGCAAGGGCTACTACGGCGGGTTCGAGTTGATCCACCAGGATACCCACATCCTGAACAACGACATCCTCTTCGCCGGTCGCTGCAAGGCCGTCAGCGCCGTGGCGGTCTCCGGAGGCCAGAGCGCGACACCAGCCGACGCGCACCGCGTCTGGGGTGCGGGCACCATCATCGGCGAACACTTGAACGCCGCGATGGAGTGGGAAAACGGCGTTACCGGCACGCACTTCTGCCATCGCTTCACCCAAAACGACACGACGGCGCACGTGACCGAGCTATATGGCACGGAAGGCCGCATCATCGTCAACCACTCGGCCAAACAGGGCGGGCCGCGCTTGCTGCAGCAGCCGCAGTACTACCCCGACGGCACCAACGACCAGTGGCAGCCCTTGGACCCCATCTACCCGGAGGGCTACGACGAGAGCATGAGCGCGTCCGAAGACGACTACGGTTACGCCGATGAGTACGTGCGGGCCCTGGACGAAGGACGCGACCATGCGTGCAGCGGCGCCAATGGCCATCACGTCGTAGAGATCATCATGGCCATCTACGAGTCCGCGGGCTACGGCCGGCGCGTCGAGATTCCGCAGCAGAACCGCGAACATCCGCTGGTCCGCCTGCGGCGCGAGCACGGTCTGCCCGATACCACCCAGTCGCCCATCCAGTATGCGGACCTACTCGAGGCCGAGGACCAGCGTCGTGGCGCCGCCCCGGCCGCGGCTGGATAACCACCACACCCTCGACCGGCTGCCCCCCTTCCCTGCAGGGAAGGGGCCGGGGGTTAGATCCCCTCCCCCGTCGCAACGGGGGAGGGCTAGGGAGGGGGCCAGCCACGGGGCCAGGCGATGATGCCCCGTAGTGACAAGGAGATGGTAACGATGAAAACCTATCGCGTAGCACTCCTGGGCTGTCGTGGGCGCGGCACCGCGGCCGGCCGGGCCTACTACGCCCATCCGCGTACCGACCTCGTCGGCCTCTGCGATCTGATCCCGGAGCGCTTCAACAAGCTGGGTGACGAGTTCGGGGTCCCGGCCTCCGCCCGTTACACCGACTTGGACAAGATGATCGAGGAGGTGCAGCCGGACATCGTGGCGATTCCGACCGCCACCGAGCTGCACTACGAGTTGTCCATGCGCGTCTTGGAGCACGGCGTCAACATCGAGGTCGAAAAGCCGATGTGTATTGACCTCGAACAGGCCGACGCCGTGATCGCCAAAGCCAAGGCCCAGGGCGTCAAGGTGGCCGTTCATCAGCAGAGCCGCGCCGGACCGAACATGCAGGCCACGTTCCGGGCGTTCCAACAGGGCCGCATTGGCCGGTTGCGCTACATCACCGGCAGCGGCAAAGGCTACTACGGCGGCTACGGCCTGATGAACATCGGTACCCACATGCTCAACAATATGCTCCAGTTCGGGGAGCGCTGTCGCAGCGTGAGCGCGGTGGCTTTGACCGACGGGCGGCTCATCACACCCGAGGACGTTCACACCTCCCCCGCCGGCATGGGTACCATCACGGGGGAGAGCATCACCGCGATGCTTCAGTTCGGCGACAACGTCACCGGCACGCTCTTGCAGCACCGCTTCCCCGTCGTGCAGCTCGAAGCCTACTCGCTGGAGCTATACGGCACGGAGGGTCGTCTACTCTTCAACGCCTCCGGACGCGATACGGGCGGCGCGTGGTGGATGCCGACGCCGCACCATCTCCCCGATGGTACGAACAACCGCTGGGAGCGGCTGGAGCCGGTCTACCCGGAGCAGTACGACCCGGCGAGTAGTGCCTCACCCGACGACTTCGGCTTTGCCGACGAATACGTGCGCGCCCTAGACGAAGACCGCGATCATGCGTGCAGCGGTGATGAAGGCCGGCACATCGTCGAGATCATGATGGGCATTTTCGAGTCAGCCGCCTACGGCCGGCGAGTCGCGCTGCCGCAGCCCGGCCGCGACCATCCGCTACTCCGCTGGCGGCGCGAGCACGGCCTCGACGATCCGCCGCCTCCCGTATCCCGCTCCTACAGTGACTGGCTCGTCGCCGAGGATCAGCGCCTGGGCCGGGGCTAACGCCCGCCATTCCTTGCTGCCTTATCCGTCATTCCCGCCGCAGGAAACCTTTGCAAAATCGTCATTCCCGCTTTCGCGGGAATCTACACTCCCCTTCCCTGGAGGGAAGGGGCCGGGGGTTAGGTCCATGACGAAAACCTACCGCGTAGCCATCTTGGGCTGCCGCAACCGCGGCACGGCAGAGGCGCGCGCCTACCACGCCCACCCGCGCACCGAGATCGTCGCCCTCTGCGACCTGGTCCAGGAGCGGCTCGACACCCTCGGTGCCGAGGTCGGTGTACCGCCGTCGGCGCGGTACCTCGATCTCGACGCGATGATGCAGGCGGTGCAGCCGGATATTGTCGCTATCCCGGTCGGCATCGAATTCCACTACCCCCTGGCGATGCGCGTGTTGGAGTACGGTGCCAATATCGAGGTGGAGAAGCCTCTCTGCCAGGACCTCGCCCAAGCCGATGGGATCATCGCCAAGGCGGACCAAAAGGGTGTGCGCGTCGCCGTCCATCAGCAGGGCCGCGTGAGTCCGCACATGCAGGCCGTCGCTCAGGCGCACGCCACCGGACGTATCGGCCAAGTGCGCTACATCTACGGCAGCGGCAAGGGCTACTATGGCGGCTACGGCTTGCTCGACATCGGCACCCACATGCTCAACAACATGCTGCGCTTCGGCGGCCACGTCCGCAGCGTGTCCGGCATCGCCACGACGGACGGACGCCGGATCGGACCGGAGGACGTACTGGAAGGCCCGCGCGGTTCCGGAACAATTGCCGGCGAGCACGTGACCGCCACGCTGGAGTTCGAGCACAACGCCACCGGGACGCTCTTGCAGCACCGTTTCGCCGGCGTCGGCGCGGCCTCGGCCGCCTACACTCTGGAGGTGTACGGTACGGAGGGGCGGTTGGTGATGAATGCCAGCAAACGAGTCGGCGGCGCCTGGTGGCTTCCCCATCCACACCACCTGCCCGGGAGCGAGCACGGCAATTGGCAACCCCTCGACCCACTCTATCCCGATCACTACGATCCGACCAGCCCGGCCGACCCGGCGGACTACTGGTTCGTCGAGGAGTACGTCCGCGCGCTCGACGAGGGCCGCGATCACGAGTGTAGCGGGATCGAAGGCCGGCACATCATGGAGATCATGCTGGGGGTGTTCGAGTCGGCCGCCTACGGACGGCGCGTAGACCTGCCGCAGCCGCAGCGCGACCATCCCCTGGTACGCTGGCGACGCGAGCAGGGCACCGGGCCGCCCACGCCGATGCCCCGCGATCTGCACGAGTGGTATGCCGCCGAGGATCGGCGCCTCGGCCGGGAATGACCGTGTCCCGGCCGAGCCAAAGGAGCGAGTCACCATGACCTACTTGCAGCTGCAACCCTGGCTCGAACAGGAGTTGCAAGACATCCGGGCCAGCGGCCTCTACAAAGACGAGCAGGTCATCAGCACGCCGCAGGGACCGGAAGTCGAGACGCCGAACGGTCCCATGATTAACTTCTGCGCCAACAACTATCTAGGGCTGGCCAACCATCCTGACGTTCTGGCAGCGGTAGCGTCCGGGGTGCAGCAGTACGGTTTCGGCATGGCATCGGTGCGCTTCATCTGTGGCACGCACGACATCCACAAGACCCTGGAGCGCCGGCTGTCCACATTCTTCGGCACCGACGATACGATCCTCTACAACTCCTGCTTCGATGCCAACGCCGGCTTGTTCGGCACCTTGCTCGGCCCGGAGGACGCGATCATCAGCGATAGCCTCAATCACGCCAGTATTGTGGACGGCGTGCGCCTGTGCCGGGCACAGCGGCAAATTTACCAACATAACGACATGGCCGACTTGGCCGCCAAGCTCGATGCCGTAGCCGGGGCGCGCTTCCGCCTCATCGCCACCGACGGCGTGTTCAGCATGGAGGGCGACCGCGCTCCGCTGGCCGACCTCTGCGCGCTGGCCGACCGTCACCACGCGCTCGTCATGGTGGACGATTCCCACGCCACCGGCTTTCTCGGTCCCGACGGCCGCGGCACTCCCGCCGAACAGGGCGTAGCTGACCGGGTGGACATCTTGACGAGCACCTTGGGGAAAGCGCTCGGCGGCGCGTCCGGCGGCTTCACGAGCGGCCGCCAGGCGATTATTGACCTGCTGCGGCAGCGTTCCCGCAACTACCTGTTCTCCAATACCATTGCGCCGCCGGTCGTCGTCGGCTCGCTCAAGGCGCTTGAGATGATCCGGCAGCATCCCGAGTTACGCGAGCAGCTATGGGACAACACCCGCTATTTCCGCGGGCGCATGACGGACCTCGGCTTCGACATCGTGCCCGGCGAGCATCCGATTGTGCCGATTATGCTCAGAGACGAGTTGAAGACCGTCGAGTTGGCCCAAGCGGTCAATGAGCGTGGCATCTTTGTGGTCGGATTTAGCTACCCGGTGGTGCCGCGGGGCGAAGCGCGGATTAGGGTCCAGCTCTCCGCCGCCCATACCCGCGAGCAGTTGGATCGGGCCGTGTCCGTGTTTGCCGAGGTCGGCCAGGCAGTAGGAGTGATCTGAAGTGAAACCGGATACAACGGAGCTGGCCGGCAAGGTTGCCATCGTGACCGGCGCCGGCCAAGGCATGGGCTATGCAGTGGCCCACAGACTGGCCGCGGCGGGCGCCAGCCTCGTCGTCAATGACATGAACGCCGCGGCTGCCGAGCAGACGGCCGATGCGCTCCGGGCCGCTGGTCACGCGGCGTCGGCGGTGCCGGGCGACGTGGCGTCGAGCGAGGACGTGCGTGGCATCGTCGCGGCTACCCTGGACCGCTACGGCAGCATCCACATTCTCATCAACAATGCCGGCGTCCTCCGTCCTACGGCGGTCATTGACATCGAAGAGGCCGAGTGGGACCTCGTCGTCAACGTCAATCTGAAGGGCACGTATCTCTGCTCGCGGGCAGTCCTCCCGGCGATGCAGGCGGCCGGCTGGGGCCGGATCGTCAACTTCTCCTCGACCGCGGGCAAGAACGTCAGCACCGTCGGCGGCGCGCACTACACAGCGGCCAAAGCCGGCGTATTGGGTTTCACCCGTCACTTGGCCAAAGAAGCCGCGCCGTATGGAATTACGGTGAACGCCGTGTGCCCCGGCCTGATTGACACCGAGATGGTCCGCGCGACCATCAGCGACGAGCAGACGAGCGCCTACGCCGCCAGCTTTCCTATCGCCCGTCTGGGCCTCCCGGCGGAGGTCGCCGAGCTGGTCGCGTTCCTCGCCTCCGACCGCGCCGCCTACATCACCGGCGCGTCCCTCGACATCAACGGCGGCGACCTCATGATCTAGGCGCCGCCGCCGCACACTCCCGCTCCACACGTGGAGCGGGGCCAAGGGGTGCGCCATGGACTCCCCTTCCTTGCCAGGGAAGGGGCCGGGGGTTAGGTCCGGCTTGCTATACTCGGTAGCAGGCCGGCCATGCGGAGAGGTGCGAGAGTGGCCTATCCGGCGCGCCTGGAGAGCGCGTGTACCGCAAGGTACCGTGGGTTCGAATCCCACCCTCTCCGCCCATGTTCTGCCCCTGGCAAGTCGCCGGCTGACCACGATCATGGAGCGTTGGCAGCGGTAGCCCGCGGCCTTCATCGGGACCGTGGACGGCGAGGTCCGGCGGTTGCTGGAGAGCGGTGTCGCGACGAAGCGATGGCGGGACGGGTGGCACGCCTGTACACGTTTCCCGCTATCGGTGATTGGTCCCGCTACGAGGTGACGGACCTCACGCCCGGCACCATTGCGCTGATCCCGGCCGGCACCGGCCATCGCGGCTGTGACGTGTTCGCGCACATCATCACCCTCCCCGGCTTCAAGCCCGGCAACGAACTGTATCTGGACCGCGCGATCCGCGATGGTACGGCCGGCACAGCGCCGCACAACGCGGCCTTGGCCGCGGCGGAGGATGGTGAATAATAATCCACTATTATGGGTGTGGTGTCCAGATTATAGTGTATAGTAATCCATGGCACTCGTCATGTACTGGGCGGGGATCATGGGCCTGCTGGCCGCGACGGCGGTCACGCCCGCCGCGGCCCAAGCCATTGATTGCAACTCGCAATCGAGCACGGCCCTGATCCGGGACTGTGCAACGCTCTTGAGTCTGAAGGACACGCTCGACCCCGACGGCGTGCTGAACTGGGCCGGCAACCTGGCCTTGGCCTCGTGGGAGGGAGTCACCAGTGACGCTACATCCGGGGTTACCCGGCTATCCCTGAGGAGCAAGAGCCTCACCGGGACAATCCCGTCCGAATTAGGTGACCTCACGGCCCTAGTCGAACTGGATCTGAGTCTCAACGAGTTGAGTGGCAGCATCCCCACCGCATTGGGCAACCTCAGCAGCCTGGAAGACCTAGACCTGGGCCACAACGAGTTGAGCGGGACCATCCCCACGCAACTAGGCAACCTCAGCAACCTGGAAGACCTAGACCTGTCCGGCAACCAGTTGAGCGGCAGCATCCCCACGCAACTGGGCAGCCTCAGCAACCTGGAAGACCTAGACCTGGGCCACAACGAGTTGAGCGGCAGCATCCTCACGGAGTTGGCCAATCTCAGCAGCCTGGAAGACCTAGACCTGGGCCACAACAAGTTGAGCGGGAGCATCCCCCCACAACTGGGCAACCTCAGCAACCTAGAAAACCTTGTCCTGGACCGCAACCGGTTGAGCGGCAGCATCCCCACGGAGTTGGGCAACCTCAGCAACCTGACCTACCTAAACCTGGACCGCAATCGGTTGAGCGGCAGCATCCCGGCCGAGTTGGGCAACCTCACCAACCTGTATGACCTGTGGCTGAGCAGTAACGAGTTAAGCGGCAGCATCCCCGCCGAGTTGGGCAATCTCACGACTCTAAGATACCTGCAACTGGACCACAACCGGTTGAGCGGGAGCATCCCGGCCGAGTTGGGCAATCTCACGCATCTAAAGTACCTGCATCTGTACAACAACCGGTTAAGCGGGAGCATCCCCACGGAGTTGGGCAACCTGAGCAGCCTGACTGACCTATACCTGTACCACAACCGGTTGAGCGGCAGCATCCCCGCCGAGTTGGGCAATCTCATGAACCTAGATTTGCTGTTGTTGAACGACAACCGGTTGAGCAGTATTGCCACCGGATTCGCCGACGTCGGCGACCTCGCCAATCTGTGGAGCCTGCATCTGTACAACAACCGGTTGAGCGGCAGCATCCCCGCCGAACTGGGCAACCTCACCAACCTGCGCGGGCTGCGACTGGACAGCAACGAGTTGAGCGGCAGCATCCCCACGCAACTAGGCAACATGAGCAGCCTGACCGGCCTGCATCTGTACAACAACCGGTTGAGCGGCAGCATCCCCGCCGAGTTGGGCAACCTCACCAACCTGCGGTACCTGGACCTCGACGACAACCAGTTCAGCGGCAGCATCCCCGCCGAGTTGGGCAACCTCAGCAGCTTGACCGACCTAAGGCTGTCCTGCAACCAGTTGAGCGGTGACGTGCCGCACAGCCTGGCTGGTATTGCCGGTCTGGAAACGCTGCACCTCAACGGGAACAGCGTCAATCTCCCGCTCCACGCGGACCTGCTGAACAAGGACGGGCTGTCCATCAACGTCTCCTCGTATTGCTTTGCCACGGCGCCGCAAAACGTCCGCGTGCAGCCAGGCGACCGGCAGCTCACCGTGACGTGGGCCGCGCCCGCCGATGACGGCGCCCCGCCCGATGAGACCGGGGTGGCGATCAGCGCCTACAACTTGCGCTATCGGGCTCAGGCGACGACCAACCCCACCGAGGTGACGACCGGCGGTGACAGTCTGGCGTACACGATTAGGGGCCTTACCAACGGCACGCTGTACTGGGTAGAGGTGCAGGCGGTGAACGACGCCGGTGGCGGCGACTGGGCTGCCGCGCTGACCGGGACGCCGCGTAGTGGTGGCGGTGGTGGCAGCAGCGGCGGTGACAGCAACGGTGGGGGCAGTCGCCGTAGCGGCGGGGGCCAGGCACCGGCCCCCGCGCGTTCCCCGATCATCGGCAGCACGTCTGCCGCCACGGCCGAGGAATTGGCTGGCGATCTACTGGTGCTCCGGCGTCACGATCAGCCGGGTGTTGAGGTCGAGGTCGGGGTGGGCTGGATCAGTCGGGACGGCCAGCGGCTCATCGCCATCGGGTTTGTGCGCGACGGCGACCTGGGGCAAACCTATGCCGTGGTGCGGCGGGAGGGTGATGGGCAGGTCGTGCGCCGCTGGATCGCCCCCGACAGCCAGTTGGTCTATGCGGTGCCGTGGGCGGTGGTGAACACGCAGTACACGTTCCCGGTGGGAGTGATCTTGGCGCTCCCGTTGGACGACCAATACCCGCCAGCGAACATGCTGACGCGCCGCTTCGACGGCGGCGATGACCGCATCCTGGCCTACGACGCGGCGCTGGGGCAGTGGCGACACGTGCCGGACCTGGCCACGTTCCAGGCGCGGGGGTACTACTGGTGCAACGTGACGGCGGCGGACGCGGCGTTCTTCCAACGGATTACCCTAGGGCCACCATATCCGGCCAGCGACGTACCGGCGCGGGCGGACTACCCGGTGTGCCAGACATAGACCAATAGCCGGGAGCCGCTCGCGCCTCCCTACCCCCGTCATCCCCACACAAGCCGCACCCCCACCGTACCGCCATCCACCCCCGTAGGGGCGCGATGAACCGCGCCCAGACCCCCGTCATTCCGGTGCCAGCATGTCCCGTACCCCGCTACGGGGCAGGAATCCAGGGCAATTCACGCCCCCCGGTCAGGCAGCCGCCGAGGGTGAGGCACACCCTCCCCGTTGACAGGTACCCGTCCCCACGATACGATTTCCTGTGGTCGTGCTAGACGGGGTGCTAGCGGTACCCTGAACCCGCAATCCGCTACAGCGGGGTTGAATCCCCCCTCCCGGTCTGGTGCCACCCGAGACGGCATTGATCGTTTGGTGTTGAGGGCTGGGTCCTGCGCGGCAGGGCACTCCGAACCCCGTCAGGTCCGGAAGGAAGCAGCGGTAAGGAGACCGTCCTGGGTGCCGCAGGGCAGCCTGGCCTAAGCCGGCCGGTCTCTGTACGTCGGGTGGCAGGATCAAAAGGGGGTGCGCGACCATTCCTCCATAGCGATCATTGGTCGAGAACGGCCGGCCGCAGCGTTGATCGGCTGGCGCCGGCCCGGCGGCATTATTGTCCGTGTAGTCCACACTCGGAGCGAGGACGGAGTAGCACCAGGTGACCTCCCTCTATAACACGTGGCGTCCCCAGACCTTCGCCGATGTCGTCGGGCAGGAGCATATCGTCCAGACGCTGCGTAATGCGTTGGCGCGGCCCGACCAGTTGGCACATGCCTACCTCTTCACCGGTCCGCGCGGCACCGGCAAGACGACCACGGCGCGTCTGCTGGCAAAAGCGATCAACTGCCAGCAGGGCATGCAGCCGGAGCCGTGCGATCAGTGTGACCACTGCACGGCCATCAAGCGCGGCGCGCAGCTTGATCTGCTGATCGAGATGGATGGTGCCACCAATAGAGGCATAGATCATATCCGTGACTTGCGCGAGAAAGTCGGCCGCCGACCGGCCGAAGGGCGCTACAAGGTCTACATCATTGATGAAGTTCATATGCTCACAGACGAATCATTCAATGCACTGCTGAAAACGCTGGAGGAGCCGCCGCCGCACGTCATCTTCGTGCTCGCCACGACCGATCCGCAGAAGGTGCCGCCCACGGTGCTGTCCCGCTGTCAGCGGTTCGACTTCAAGCCCGTCACCATGACCGACTTGGTGCGACATTTGCGGACGGTCAGCGCGCAAGAAGAGCTTGTCGTGGATGATGCTGCGCTGGAGTTCATCGCCCGCTTGGCCACGGGCAGTGTCCGCGATGCCTTGAGCCTGCTCGATCAGGCCGCCGCGTTCGCCGGGCAGACGATCAACGTCGGACACCTGCAAGACATGCTCGGTCTCTCGGAGCAAGCGTTAGTCCTGGCCATGACCGATGCGCTCCTCGACGGCGACCTGGCGGCGGCGTTGACGACGCTCCAGACCGTCAGCGACCGGGGCGCGGACTTGCGCGAGTTCGGTCGCCAGCTTGTCAGCTTCTTGCGTGCCCTGCTGCTGGCTCATAGCGGTGTCACCACGCCCGCCGCGCTGTCGTTGAGCCAGGAAGAGCAGGAAGCGGTGCGAGCGCGCAGCCGCCGCGCGGACCTCCCGGCGCTGGTCCGTTGGCTCCGCCTCTTTACCGAAGCGGATCAAGGCCTGCGGCGGGCCACGGTCCAGCCGCAGTTGCCGCTGGAGTTGGCAACCGTGCAGGCGCTGGTAGCCGTGAGCGACCCGCCGGCGGCGGCCGCCGCGAGTGTCGCTGCTCCCCCCGCCTCGCCCCCAGCGCAGCCGGCCCCGGCCACAGCCGCGACCTCCCGCCGAGTCGCCGAACCTGATTCAACACGGACGGAGACGGCTACCCCCGCCGCCGCGGCCCGCGCGGCGGCGCGGCCGCCGCGTGACCAAGCCCCACCGGCGCCACAAGTGGAGGCACCGGCGGCCGCTCCGGCTGCGCCGCGGCCCGCAGAACGGGCGGCGCCGGTCGGCGATGGGCCGCTGTCGGTGGCCGCCGTCGAATCGCGCTGGCCGGCGATGTTCCAGGTGCTGGGCCGAGGGCGCAATGGGCGCAAGGTCGCCGCGGTGCTCCGTGATGCCCGGGTTGCCGCGGTGCAAGCCGACGAAGTCACCTTGGAGTTCGACTATCCTTTTCACGCCGAGCAGATCAAGAAGCCGGAGAACCGCTTGGTCACGGAGCAGGCGCTGCAACGGGTGTTTCGCCGGCCGCTCCGAACGCGCGTCGTGGTCAAAGGCGCCGCGGAACAGAGTACGGTCGCCGCCAGCCCGGAGCGAGAGGACCCGGTTGTTCGCCACGCGCTTGCGACATTCCCGGGAGCGACTATCATTGATGAGACAGCCGACCGGGCCGAGCCGACGGCAACCCCCGGAGAAGGAGAACGGGCATGAACATGAAAATGCTGCGGAAGATGCAGAACAAGATGGTGCGGATCCAGGAGGAGCTTGCCCAGGAGACTATCGAGGGCACCGCCGGGGGCGGGGCGGTCGTCGTGACGATGACCGGGCAGCAGCAAATCCAAGCGGTCAAGATTGATCCGGATGTCGTAGACCCGGAAGATGTCTCGCTGCTGGAGGACCTGATTCTCGCTGCGTTCAACGAGGCGCTGCTGAAGTCGCAGGAACTGGCCGGCAAGCGGCTCGGCGCCCTGACCGGCGGCTTGGGCCTCGGTAACCTCGGTTTCTAGCCGCAGCACCGGCCCGGAGGGGCGGCACGGCAACCTCATGACAGCGCAAACGCTCGCGGAGCCGATTGCCCGGCTGATTGCCGAGTTCGGCAAGCTCCCGACCGTCGGTCCCAAGACGGCCCAGCGGCTGACGTACTTTCTGCTGCGTCAGCCTGCAGAAGAAGCCCAGTCGTTGGCGGCGGCCATTCTGGACCTCAAGGAGAAAATCCTCACCTGCACCACCTGCTTCAATCTCGGCACGCATAATCCGTGCCACATCTGTACCGATTCTACCCGCGACCGCCAGCGGATCTGTGTGGTCGAGGAGCCGCTGGATGTCCTGGCGCTGGAGCGCACCGGCGTCTACCGCGGGCAGTATCACGTCCTGCACGGCTCGTTCTCACCGATGGATGGGGTGCTGGAGGATAATTTGCGTATCCGCGAGCTGGTCCGGCGCGTAGCGGACGAGCGGCCCGCGGAGATCATCGTCGCAACGAATGCCACGGTGGAGGGCGAGGCCACCGCCAATCTGCTGCGGAGCCGCCTCCAGCCCAGCGGCGTGCAAGTGACTCGCCTGGCCCAAGGCCTACCGATTGGCTCCGACCTCGAATACGCCGACGACTACACGCTCAGTCGGGCGCTGGAGGGCCGCCGGGACTACTAGGTGCCAGCACCTGACAAAGGTAGTTTCTTATGTAGGGGCGCGATTCATTGCGCCCAGCCGCCCGTCATTGCGGCGAAAGCATGCCCCGTACTCCGATACGGGGCCGCAATCCAGCCCCCAACTGCCGCTTGTCACACCGCCCCCGCTTCCCTGGCAGGCACGCGGCGGACCGGCGCCGCCATCACCCCCCTTCCCTGGAGGGAAGGGGCCGGGGGTTAGGTCCCATCCGACCCTACACAAAAACCTACCCCTGTCAGGGGGTGAGGCCTCCCTATTCCTCCTCTGACGTCGGCCCGCGCTGCTGCCGCAGCCACTGCTCAAGCTCCTGCACCATGTCCTCGCCGCTGGGCAACGCCTCCTGATCGCCATCGGCCAAGGCCCGGCCCGCGTCACTGTCAATCTTCTCCTCAAGCTCCTGGACATAGGCGCGAATCTTGGGATGCTCTTCAAGGGCCTCGTCCACCTGGCGCCGGTATGCTCTGGCCTGATGCTCGATAATCGTCAAATCCAAGTCCAAGTCCACGAGCGCGCTCAGGTGCTCCAGCAAGGCGAGCGCCACCGCCGGATTCCGGTGGCCCTGCAAATAGTGCGGTTGGCTGGCCCACAGGCTGGCGACCGGCAGGCCGTTGCTGTGGCAACTGGAGTTCAGCACGCCGACGATACCGGTCGGCCCTTCATAGCGTGAGCCGCCCAACCCGCGCGCGGCGAGCCGCCGGGACAACTCAGGATCAGGTGAGCTACCACTGACCGGCGTAGGGCGGGTGTGTGGCGTCGCTTCGAGCAGCGACCCCAGGGTGATGACCTTGTCTACGCCGAGGTCGCGGGCCAGCCCGATGATCGCGTTACAGAAGGTCTGCCAGCGTAGCTGCGGCTCGGCCCCGATCAGGAGGATGAGATCGGCGCTGGCATCCGGCGTGGCGCTGGCGTACAAGCGGTTCGCCGGCCAGCGAATCTCGCGGGTCATCCCGGCCCGCAAGCGCACCGTGGGGCGCGTTTCCGTAAACACGAAGAATTCCTCCGCCTCAATGGCGGCGAAACGGACGGCCCGCCGCTGCCGCCGAATAATCCGCGCGGCGAAGGTTGCCCCCTCGGCCGCGTCGTTCCACCCGGAGAAGGCGGTGATGAGAATCGGCTGCTGTAGTTCCGGACGCTCGTCTATACGCATGATGTCCACGGTGATCCCTCGATCCTGTGTCTACTCCAACTGCCAGCCAGTACTGCTAGGGGTATACTGTAATGTACCAATGGCAGGCCTTCACTACACAAGACGACCCGTGTCCTGCTACCCTAAGCCGGCAGTGAGGTGCATATGGCGGCGCAACCCCCACCGCGTGGGCCGTTTTCGGGCGATGCTCCGTCCGGGCGTGGCCGGGCGTGGATCGCATTGATCGCCTGTAGCGTCGTGACCATCGTTGCCATCGGCCTGTGGTATCTCACCGATCAGCTATTCCTGCTCGGCTGGGCGCTGGGCAGCCTGTTCTTGGGTCTGTTGGCGCTGCGGCGGGTCTAGCCCGATTATCGGCCGGCGGCCCCCGTTTGTCTACGGGGGCGGTTTGTCGTTCGACTGCCTTCTTGCTATACTTCTGAATCGCGCCTTGTGCCGCCTACGGTGTGGTGCAGGCGTAGGCGTGTGGCATACCCGATGAGCCGCCGGGCCGGAAACCGGAATCGCCGTCCTGCGCGATCATTGGGAGAGAGGTAAGGAAGACGCCGCGATGGTCGAAAGCAGACGCTCCCAACGCTCCGGTCGCGGCCGCCGGCGAGAGCGTCGGAACGTGCCGCGGGGGATCGCGCATATTCAGAGCACCTTCAACAACACCATCGTGACCATCACCGATCCCGATGGGACGACCATTGCCTGGGCTTCCGGCGGCTCCTTGGGCTTTCCCGGATCGCGGAAAAGCACGCCGTTTGCCGCCGGCTTGACGGCCGAGCAGGCCGCGCGCCGGGCGATGGAAAACGGGATGCGGCAGATTGATGTGCGGATCAAAGGTCCCGGCGCGGGCCGGGAATCGGCAATCCGCTCCCTCCAGGCGGCCGGCTTGGCCGTCACCAGCATTGTAGACATTACCCCAGTGCCGCACAATGGGCCGCGGCCACGCAAGCGCCGACGGGTCTAGCTCCCGCAACGGCGACGAGAGGAGCGAGGCGAAGAACACCCATGGCACGGTATACAGGGCCGGTATGTAAGCTCTGCCGACGCGAAGGCATGAAGCTCTTTCTCAAAGGCGACCGCTGTCTGACCCCGAAATGCGCGATCAGTCGCCGTAATGCCCCGCCGGGACCGCGACCGCAGCGGCGGCCACGCCCGAGTGATTACGGCGTGCAGTTGCGCGAGAAGCAGAAGGCCCGGCGGACCTACGGGGTCTTGGAGCGACAGTTCCGCCGGCATTTTGCCGAAGCCAATCGGCGCACCGGCAATACGGGCGAAAATCTCCTCCAAGTGTTGGAGTCGCGCCTCGACAACGTGGTCTATCGCTTGGGCCTGGCAGCGTCACGTCCCGAGGCCCGGCAGATCGTCAACCACGGCCATGTCATGGTCAACGGTCGGCGCTGCGATATCCCCTCACGCCTGCTCCGTCCCAACGAGGTGGTGGCGGTCCGACCGAAGTCGCGCTCGCTGGGCCTCTTCGAGGATGTCGTCGCCGGCGCTCCGCCGCGGCAGCCGCCGGAGTGGCTCACGTTCGATGCGGCGACGTTGGAAGCGCGCATCGAAACGCTGCCAGTGCGGGGCGAGATTGATGTCCAGATCTCCGAGCAGCTCATCGTGGAGTTCTACTCGCGGTAGCCCGTGCTCCTGGCGCTGCACGTGACCGTGCAGCGCGTGTACGTGTATAGGTTTTTTCTGAAGTCCCATGTCAGCCGGTTTCCTGAGGAGGCATGGACAACGTGATCACTGAGGCAGTTTCCCAAACGAACATACAGCGCACTGACGAGGGCGAAGACCCCTCCTATGGGGCCTTCCGCGCCGAGCCGTTGCCTCGCGGCTACGGACACACGCTCGGTAACGCGCTGCGGCGCGTCCTCCTGTCGTCGCTGCCCGGCGCAGCGGTGACCGCTGTACGGATTGAAGGGGTGCAGCACGAGTTCTCCACCATCCCCAACGTCAAGGAAGACGTGGTGCAAGTAGTGCTGAACCTGAAGCGGATTCGACTGCGGACGGCAGACACGGAATCCGTCAAGGCCTACCTCGACGTGCCGGGGCCGGGCGTCGTCAAGGCCGGCGACATCCGTTGGCCGGAGCAAATAGAAGTCGTCAACCCCGACCAGGTAGTCGCCACGCTCGACAATGACCAGGCCCACTTGAGTATGGAGTTGACGATTGATCGTGGCACCGGGTACATACCGGCCGACACGCGCGAGGACGTGCCTATCGGCGAGATTCCCGTTGACGCGATCTACTCGCCGGTCCGCCGGGTGCAATACAACGTCGGCGGCGCCCGCGTGGGCCAGGATACGAGCCTGGACCAGCTCGACCTCCAGCTTTGGACCGATGGCACGCTCACACCGGAGGAGGCGCTGGCCCGGAGTGCTCGCCTGCTGGCGGAAGAGTTTCTCCGCTTCGAGCAGAGCGTGCTGCCGCCCGTCGAAGAGCCGGAGCCGGAGCCGCTCCCGGCGCCCGCCCCCGCCCCGGCGCCCGCGGCCGACGTGGCAGTGATGGTACCGCCGGAGTTGGCCGAATTGTCGGTGGATGACCTCGGGCTGACCAACCGAACGCTCAACTGCCTGAAGCGCAGCAACATCTCTGAGGTGGGGCAGATTGCCGATATGACCGAAGCGGAGCTGCTCAAGATACGCAACTTCGGCGAGCGGTCGCTGCAGGAGTTGCGCGAAAGCCTCACTGCGCGTGGAGTGGTGTGGGGAAGCGTCGAGCAGCCGGCGCCGGAAGCCGACGACGAAGCGGCCGCCGCGGCCGCGGCCGAGCCGGAGGTCGCTGCGCCGTAGCACGACGGCAATCCGCCGGCCGGTGAGTGATAGAGGACACGAGTAGAGCGATGCGTCACGGACGAAAAGGCAAGCAGCTCAACAGACCGGCGAACCAGCGTAAAGCCATGCTCCGCAGTTTGATGGGCGCCCTGCTGCGCCACGAGCGGATCAAGACGACCGATGCACGGGCCAAAGAACTGCGGCGGCACATCGAGAAGCTGATTACCACTGCCCGGCGGGGAGTACAGAGCGACGACCAGGGGCGTCTGCTCCACGCCCGGCGCCGCTGCATGGCGCGGCTGCCGGACCGCGTGGCGGTGGACAAGCTCTTTGCCATGCTCACGCCGGAGGCGGATGACGAGCCGGGCTGGCTTGAGGGCCGACCGGGAGGCTATACGCGCATTACCCCCCTCTATCGGCGCCTCGGCGATAACGCTCGCATTGTGCAGATCGAGTTCGTAGAGTAGGTTCGTAGAGTTAGGTAGGAGACAGCGTAGGGACTGGGAGCGTCGAGCGCCAAATACCAGGCCGGAAACGATGGTACGGCTGCGGTGTGTCGTCGAGTACGACGGAACCGATTTTGCCGGGTTCCAGCTTCAGTCCGGTCAGCCCCAGGTGCGGACGGTGCAGGGAGTACTGGAAGCGGCGGTGCTCGCGGCGACGACGCTGCCCAGCCGCGTGATCGGGGCTGGCCGCACTGACGCCGGCGTCCATGCGGTCGGGCAGGTTATCCACTTTGACAGTGACCGTACTTGGGAGCCGGCCGTCTGGCAAGCGGCGTTGAATGCGCGTTTGCCGCCGGACGTGGTACTCCGGTCGGTGCAGGTGGCAGCGCCGACGTTCCATGCGCGCTATGCGGCGCGCAGTAGAGCGTATCGGTATGCCGTGTACAATCTACCGGTGCGGTCACCATTCGTAGACCGCTGGACCTGGCAGGTGGCCACACCGCTCGATGTAGAAAGGATGAACGCAGCAGCAAGCTGGTGTCGCGGTGAGCACGACTTTCAGGCCTTTGCAGCGCACGAGCACTATCCTTCGACCGTGCGGCGCATTTTGCAGTTCTCGTGCCGCCGGTTCGCTGATATTATCGTCGTGGAAGTCACCGCGAATGCGTTCTTGCGCCACATGGTCCGCCGGTTGGTCGGCTCGCTCGTGCGAGTCGGACGCGGGCAGTTGCAGCCGGAAGCGTTGCGCGAGATCATTGCTGCCAAGCAGCGCGGGCTGGCCGGCCCGACGGCGCCGGCGGCCGGTCTGTGCTTGATGAAGGTGAACTACTGATGAGCTTTCGGAGCTATACCCCCCGACCGGGGGACGCGGATGAGCACTGGTGGGTCGTGGATGCCGAGGATCAAGTCTTGGGGCGGCTGGCGACGCGCGTCGCCGTCAAGCTGCGCGGCAAGGACAAGCCGGTCTATAGCCCCCACGCCGATACCGGCGACTACGTGATCGTGGTGAACGCCGAGAAAATCCAAGTCACCGGGCGCAAGCTGACGGACAAGCTGTACTATCGCCATTCCGGGTATCCTGGCGGGTTGAGGGTCACGCCCTTGAAGGATATGCTTGCCAAGCATCCGGAGCGAGTGATCGAGTTTGCCGTCCGGGGCATGTTACCCAAGAATGCCTTGGGCCGGAAGCTCTTTCGCAAGTTGCGCGTGTACGCCGGTCCGGACCACCCCCACACGGCACAGCAACCCCAACCGTTGTCTTGGAAGTAGCTAGTCACGAACGGTAGTCACGAGTGCGTCAGGCCGCGCGGCACTGGCGCCTGACCGCTCGCTGGAGCGAGCCGATAGGAGCAGCATGGTGGAGCAATCGGGTGAGCAGCGGCAGTATTTTTACGGCCTGGGGCGTCGCAAGTCGGCCGTCGCGCGCGTGCGGCTGTACGCCGCCCAAGAGGAGCAGGGCAGCGTGGTTATCAATGGCCACCCGGCCCGCGAGTACCTCGGCCGCGACACCTTGATGCAGCATGTCCTGAAGCCACTCCAGCAGGTGGAGCTGGAAGGACGCTTCGACGTTGTCGCCAAGGTCCTCGGTGGCGGCATCAGCGGCCAGGCCGGCGCCGTGCGACACGGTATCGCCCGCGCGCTGCTCGTCGTGGACCCCGAGCACCGCCGCCCGCTCCGCCAAGCCGGGCTGCTGACCCGTGATGCGCGGGTCAAAGAGCGCAAGAAGTACGGCCTCAAGCGCGCCCGCAAAGCCCCCCAATACACCAAGCGCTAAGGCAGTTCACACACCCTCTCCCCTGGGAGAGAGCCGGGGTGAGGGCCTCCTACGTCATTGCGGCGCAAGCCGCAATCCAGGTTCATTCGCAGTGCGAGTGTGCATGGAGGAGGGTGGTTCAATGGCCGAACTTCTCGACGCCCTGAGGCACTTTGACGCCCTCCGTGATGGAGAGTTGGGGGGCGACATCGTGTCGCAGGCGTCGCTTGATGCCGTCGCCCCCACATATGCGGATACCACCGTGGTGGCCGCTGATGCTCGCCGGGCTGGTGCTTGGTGTCGTGCTGGGCCGCTTATGGTTGGGGCTGGCCGCCAGCTAGTCGTCTTTGGGGGGAGGCATGGCCGCACCGTATCGCTGGCGGCGCTTGCTCTGGCGCTATGCTGCCGACCTGGTCATTGCCGCTATCTGTCTCGGTATCGTGGTGCTGATGGCCTATGCCTTGTGGCGGCCCTGAGACACGGGGCCAGGCGCTCACAGTGGACGATAGGAAGGAATGATGGTGCCATGAACGAGCCACCCGTCCAAGAGGTCGTGCGCGACATTCCACGCGAGATTGCGAAGGAACTTACCGGCATGCGGCACGAGTATTGCATCACCCACTGCCCAACGTGCCTGGGCAATCACGTCACGGTCAAGGCAGTCGCGCGCCAGCGCGCGCGTGTCTGCCCCTATTGCCGCCGGATGCCAATCAGTAAACAGGGTGACTTAGGCGTGCTGTGCCTCACCTATGAGGGGCGTGTCATGCCGAAAAAGCGGATAGCGACCTTAGACTGGCTCTACCTCAAGCCACATCTCCTACTCACGGCACGGGCCACGGCGGCCGAAGTGCATGTCGGGCGGCGGCAGGCCCGGCGGCAAGGCCTTGATAAGGATTCCGTGACCACGATGGTCCGGGCGACCGACCGGCTGGCCGCCATCAACGACAACTAGCCCCCCGGCGCCGCGAATGAAACTAGCCCACTGCCCGAATACCCACTACACCAAGCGGTAGTTACTCAGTTTGCAGTGTGGCGTCGTTTCCGACACGGGTGGTGACACTGCCAAAGTCCACCGGTATCCCTGAGTGAGCCGCAAGAGGACCCAAGCCACCATCCGGCGAGTGCTCGCGCCAGGGAACCTGACCGCGGCCACCGGGCCACCATCTTTGACAGCTACCGGCGTATACTTATAATCAGAGCACCACAGCGGGGGAGACTGCATGCCAACTGTGATACGCCGGCCGGCCACTGCGCTCCGCCGACCCATCTTCCGGCCGGCTCGCCCCATGCCGAATGCATTGCGGGCATTCTGTATGGGAGCAGCACACCTCTTCGACTTTGGCAATACCCTGCACCGACCGTTTATCCCGAAGCGCAGGATATGGCACATCCTACCCCCTCATGTTGTGGACGGAGCAGCGCTGGCCTCCGACTGGGAGAAGATTGTCACGGCCTCGGACGACGCTGATCGCAGGATGTGATGTAGCGGCCGCCTCCCAGGGGAGATGGCTGGGATGAGGACCACCTCTGTCATTGCGGCGCAAGCCGCAATCCAGGCTCATCCGCAGAGCGGGAGACAGCATTGTAGATACGTAAAACGATGATACCGCTGTGCGAGTATAACTGGAGGAAAGTGGTTCGATGGACGATCTTCTCGACGCCCTGAGGAATTTTGACGCCTTACGCGACGGAGAGTTGGGGGGCGACATCGTGTTGCAGGCGTCGCTCAATGCCGTCGCTCCCACGTATGCCGATACAACCGTATTTAATTCGCTCTCACCGGCGCTTGCCACCGCCCTGCGCGGCCGTGAAATCGAGCGTCTCTACCAACATCAGGCCGACTCAATCACCAAGGCACTCAATGGCAATAATGTGGTGCTGGAGGCACCTACCGCCAGCGGGAAAACGCTTGCATTCCAAGTCCCAATGCTGGAGGCGCTTTCGGCCGCAAGCAGCGCACATGCGCTGATGATCTATCCGACCAAGGCCCTTGCCCTCGACCAACGTGACCAGTTGAGGCCGTTAGCGGAAGGACTTCCCGGACGCAAGATTGAGTCGTGGTGGTACGACGGTGATACGGATAGGGACCAGCGGAACGCACTGCGTCAGCAACCACCCCCGATCCTGATTACGAATCCGGAAATGCTCCACCTCTCCTTCCTGGGTTATGCCGATCAGTGGCAGCAATTCCTCCAGAATCTCAAGTGGGTCATCGTCGACGAGATGCATGAGTACCGCGGATACTTCGGGTCGAACGTGGCGATGCTCTTGCGCCGTTTCGCACATCACCTCGCCCAGCTTGGAGCACATCCACAGTTCTTCCTTAGTTCTGCAACGTGTGCGAACGCCAAGGAGCACGCTGAGAATCTGACGGGCCTGCCGTTTGAAGAGGTCAACGCAAGCGGTGGTCTCCGCCCACTTAGGCAGTTCTACTTTATCCAGCCCAGCATTCCGGACTACCAGTACTGGGACATTCTGCAGCTACGGACGGTGAAGGCTGGCCTCGCTTGTTTGGAGCAGGGGAAGGCTGTCCTCGCTTTCTGTCCGACTCGCAGATTTGCTGAGTCCTGTCATCGTATCGCAATGCGAGAGATCGATAGGCTAAGTGAGCAGGGCAAGACCGGCATCAATCGCGAAGCGATCAAAGTGTTCAGATCGGGACTCAGCACTGAGATGCGACATGAAATCCAGAACGGACTCAAGAGCGGTACGGTACAGTTGGTGTTCACTACGAACGCGCTCGAACTTGGCATCGATATCGGCGGACTTGACGGAGTGATTCTCGCGGGATTCCCGGACAGCATGATGTCAGCATGGCAGCGAATCGGTCGCGCTGGCCGTAGCTGGAACTCGAACGCTTTCGTGATCTACTACGCCCGGAACAATCCGCTAGATCGCTTCTACGCCTCCAACCTCGGTACTTTCCTTGAAAAGCCGCTCGATGACCTCGTTGTCAGCCCAGATAACGAAGACCTGATTGAAAAGCACATCCCGTCATTACTATTTGAGACGTCCGGTCTTAGCGGCTCACAGGAGATTCTGGGTTCCGGTCTCTATCAGGCTGCCACGGAAAAGCTGGAATCTGGTGCGCGCCCTGTTCGGGCTGGAAATTATCGGCCGCACATCGCTGTCAACCTACGCGGTGGTGGGGGAGGCACCTTCTTGCTCAAAGAGGGGTCAAGTGAAATTGGGACGCTTTCGGGGCAGCAGCAATTTCGTGAAGCATTTCACCGCGCGATCTACATGCATGGTGGTCGGTCCTATCGTGTTGAAGCAATCTCTTTGACGGGAGACGGAGGCGAGATCAGTCTTGGTCCGGTCGAATCATTCTTGAGAACAAATGCTTCTACGTTCACGGCTCTGACGGAACGGGATATCTACGACGCGCGGCGGTGGAAAACTGGTGAGAGTATCATCAGTGCCTACTACGGGAAAGTCCTGATATCCGAAGTGCTGAACTCAGTAGAAGAGGTGGATGAACGTACCAGTGAAGTGATAGACCGTTGGGTACCGCAGGTCAATTCGGCCAAGTTCGATAACGCCCATGCGTTCTGGTTGCGCCAAGAAAACCGCACTGACGAGGCTGCAGCCGGTGTCACAGCTCTTCAGCAGCTATTACGTGTTGGCGCACTCTTCTCCATGCCACTCGATGCACATGACTTTTTCCCGCACGCGGTCGTTAGCGAACAAACGGCCTACATCGTTGAGAGCTATCCGGGTGGTATAGGTATCGCCAGTAAGGCACTCGAACGATGGCGGGACATTCTGAAAGTCGGTATTCGCGTGGCTGATGCCTGCAAGTGCTCCAGAGGCTGCCCCAATTGCATCGTCCCCCCGCGGTCAAGGGAAGAACTCGATAAGGTTGCGGGGATCGCACTCGCCCACTCACTACTCGACGCAACTGAAGACCCCCACGACTTCAATTTCGCCCACGGCCTCTGGGAGCCAGCCTCCAGCTAACGAATTGACCCTCTACTCATTTCCAGATGGCCCGACTATACCCACTACACCAAGCGCTAATCCCACCCACCCACAATTCATCCTGCCTATCCTCGTATCATGGGTATCCTGATGCAGACGGACGCCATACAGGAGGTGCGGCGCGATGAACGAACAACTGCTTGCGATGCCCCAATGGACGACCGGTGCCCGCTTGCTTGCGCTGGGTGAGGCGATAGACTTCCGGTTCTTTCTGCCGGCTGGCGTGTCGGCATCGGACCTGACGATCTTTCCGCAGTACCTCGAACGTGCCAATCCGGGCGCGGCCTTTGTCGCTGGCGGCGATCTGGACTGGCTCAATGCGCTGGATTCTGAGCAGCACGCCCTGTCCTTTGCCGACGGGCAAGCCACGTTGACCTATCGGCCGACCGCGCCCGGCAGCTACCTCGCCCGCTGGCAGGCCGGCGACGAACTGTTCTACCGCTACTTCTCGGTGATCGAGGACGACTGGATTGTCCTCCGCTTCAGCGCCTATCGCGGGTTCGAGGTTACGCCGACCCTGCACGCCACCGGTATCCCGCTCGACTACCGCCTGCCCATCGAGCACTTCGATGCGGCCGATCCGCTCTTCCGGCGGCTACACGCGCATCACCGCCACTTCGGCGACCTGGTGGCCCCCGTCGTGCCGGACACGCCGCCGACCAACAGCGAGTCCCGGATGAGTACCGCCGACCGGGTACGGTTCTACGGCGAGATGCTGGAGCGGGTGCGGTCACTGCTGCCCGACGAGAACGACGCGCGGTCCGTCCGCATCGAGATGTATCACCACCACGACCCCGGCTATATTGAGGTCCTCGCCCGCCTCGGCGTGAATAATCACTTCGGGCTGCGCGAGGCGAACGCCGACTACTGGCTGGGGATGCCCGAGTTTCCCTACTTCGGCTCGCCACTCGACTGCCGCAAGACGAATCAGGGCACCGGCGGCGATGTGGTAGTAAACCAGTGGGACTTCTGCGGTGGCTTCCACTTCCTCGGGCCGGCAGAGTCGCATTATCAGTGCTCGGAGGGCGATTTTGCGACGATGCTGCGCTGCCTGGATCAGTGCATGAAAGAGGCAGAGAACCTGACCGTGCTCAGTGGTCATCCGGCCGTGTTCATGCCGCTCTACATGGGAATGCCCGCCAATGAGTACGACGCTACCAGGCACCGGCAGAAATTGGAGCTGTATCCTCCCGAGTTCCGCGCCGAGGACTCCCCTGAGCGCGTATTCGCGTATATGGACCGCTACCACCGGCAAATGGCCTTCGAGTACCCCAAGCAGTACCGGATGGTCTATGCCCGCTCGCTCGACATCGCCGACTATTATCGCCGGCACTATACGGTGACACCGCGCACCGTCTTTGTCAGCAAGACGGATCATCTGGACTACGACAAGAACTGGCTATGCACGTGGGGAGACGACCGGATGCTCTTGCCGCGCGAGCGTATTCCCTGGTACACGCGCATGTCGAGCGTCTTTGCGGATCGCCGGCGGCGCTTGCCGCACAAAGACCCCCTCTCCCAGGAATACATCCTCGTCGAGGACCAGCAGCGGCAGCTCCGTTTCGAGCGTGAGTGCCCCCATCCCATCTGGTACTACGACTACACTGTGCAGGAGCGTGACCACCTTGGCAGCACGATCAGCTACGTCGAGACCCCGGACGTGAACATCGTGCGGTCACGCTGGCTGCGACAGAACGGCCAGGTGTCCATGACGCTCGCTATGCGTACCGATGCGTCCTTCCAGGACTACGCGGTTGCGCTGTGGGGGGTACCGGCAGCCTACAGCCCGGACCGCGCGCGGATCGAGACCAACGCAAAAGACTTCGTGCTCGCCAGGAACACGGACGGCGAGTTCCATCTCGTGCTGCTCTTCGACCTCCATCCCGATGCCGAGCTACAGGTCACGGTGCGCGATGCCTGAGACCCCTTCCCCGTCATTGCGGCGCAGGCCGCAATCCAGGCCGGCACCCGGTCATTCCCGCGCAAGCGGGAATCTGGAGTGTCCACCAAGGACGCTCCTCGGCTGATAGCTGATAGCTCCACGAAAAGGAGATGAATAATGTCACTTGACTGGCCGGCCATTGACCGCTGGCTCATGGGTGAAGCCTGGGTCGGCTCGCAGATCGAACAACACCTCGCCGTGTTGTGCCAGCAGATCGGCCCACGCTGGTCCTCTTCCGCAGGCGAGCGGCAGGCCGTAGCCTATATCCGCGAGCGCATGGAAGCAGCCGCCCTCACGGATGCGCGCTTAGAGGACTTCCCGCTGGACACGTGGGAGCATGGGCCAGCCACGGCTTCCGTCATAGCGAACGGCCAGGTGGCAGACGGCCAGCCGATCAACCTCCTGCCCCTCCTCTACTGTCCCCCGGTAGACCTGCGCGGCCCCCTCGTGGACGTGGGCTTCGGGATGCCGCACGAACTGTCAGCGGTGCGGGATCAGCTTCCTGGCGCCATCGCCATTGTCAATCTATCCCCGGAGCCGTTCAGCACACCTAGGCCACTCGCCAACCGTCTCTGGAGCTTGCGGGACACCGGGGCAGCGGCGGCAGTCGTGGTCGAGCGCAAGAGCGGCGGGCGCATGGAGTACCACTCCGCGACCGAATGGCGCACCTCCGGCGAGCTTCAGCACCCGCTGCCCACCGTCGTCACCTCGCGCGAGGATGGCGCCCGCCTGCGTGCGCTGGCCGCCGCCGGCCGCAGTGTGGCGATCACGGTGCCGAGCCGCGCCTATCACGCCAACGGCACCAACACCGTCGCGGACCTGCCGGGCGCGCAGTGGCCGGACGAGTGGCTGGTGATCGGCGCCCACCACGATACCGTGCCCGACTCACCGGGCGGCAACGATAATGGCTCCGGCACGTCTGTCGTCTTGGAGCTGGCGCGTGTCCTCAGCCTGCTCCGGCAAGAGCAAGGTGTCACGCCGGGGTGCAGCATCCGCTTTCTCACGTTCGGCGCCGAGGAGCAGGCGCTCCAAGGCTCCTACGCCTACGTCGCGCGCCACCACGGCACCGGGCCGCTTCCCCGGCTCGCGCTGAACCTCGATGAGTTGGCCGCCGGCCCGATCAAGGGAATCGTCCTGCAATTCCCACACCTGCGCCCGCTAATCCAACGCACGCTCGATACGCTGGGCGAGGGCTTGCAGTGCCACGTGCTGGCACACTTGGATGCCAGCAGCGACTGGTTTCCGTTTGCCCGCCGCGGCATCCCGTCGGCGCTGCCGTGGCGCTGGCGGTTTGTCGGCCGGCATCCCGACGCCGACTTCCACCACGAGCCGGGCGATACTGCCGACAAGGTCCGACCGCGCGAGCTACGCGAATACGTAGGCCTGCTCGCCCGCCTGCTGCTCCGGCTCTCCCACGTTCCGCCGGCCGAGTGGCCGGCCAACTCGCTCCGCGTGGACGACATCGAAGCCCGCCTCCAGGACGAGCTAGGCACCGTCCCCCGGACGATGTAACCACGCCCTACGGTGTGGCCGGCATCTCTACGCGCGGGATGAACGGATTCTCCGCCGGCTCTTTGCCGCCGTAGAACCAGCGCAGCGGCAGCACCTTCAGCTTCTGAATGAACCCGTGCGTTCCTGGCTGTGGATTGCTCACCAGGATTTCTGCGCGGGTCGGGTGCTCGCGATATTCCCGGTAGCGGTGGGCGATGATGACTCGATCCTTCAGCACCAGGACGGCCGGGTAGGTCATCGTGACCAGCGCCGCGGCCGGTGATATGTACGCTCCCTCGCGCTCCAGCGCCGGCAACCCCGGTGCCAGGTAGTGCTCGGCCGGCCGAACCGGGCGGATTGGCCCCGGCTCCACGCGCGTCTCCTCATGCACCGAGGTCACGTTCTGGAAGAACTCCCAGACGCTACCGCCATTGCGGCTCACGGCTGACGAGATGCGCGAGCGGATATAGCCCTGCTTGATTTCCGCCTCGCTCTGCTGGTTCCAGACCACCAGCAAATGCCCGTTCGGCAGGCTGCGAATTTTGGCCGGCGCAGTGGATGTCGCCAGCGAGGTGGGCGCCGGGCGCGTCCAGGTTTCACCGTCGTCGAACGACCACGCTTGAAAGACGCGACCCAATCCGGTACGCAGGAATAGCAGCAGTTTCCCCGGCTTCACCTCCGCGACGGATGGCTCGTTCGTGTAGCTGAAGATGGCGTTCCCGTCGAGCGAAACGAACAGCTCGCCATCCTTATTCCGTTGCCACGTGCGTCCCTCGTCGTCCGAATAGCACACATATGAGCAGGACACCGCGCGGTCGAAGAAGTGCGCGTTCGTCTCGACCCACTGGCCGCGGAGCAGCTTGCCCGGCCGGGGCATGGCTCCCTCACCTACGGCCGTTTGCTGCCCCATCGAACAATACACCGGCAGGATCAGGCGTCCCGACGACGTGCGGATCATCGTGTCGTGATAGGCCGAGCTATTCAGTCCGTCCAGTGTCGCCGCTACCGGTGGCGTCCACGTCTGGCCGCCGTCATCCGAGCGCCAGAACAGCAGCCGCGACCAGTTCCCGGTCTCGGTAGGCGTATGGCGGACCGCCGAAAGCCCGATACCGTTGCCTGCCAAGCGCACCAGCGACATGCCGCCATCCCCTACGAGGTCGCCGTTCGTGTCCCGGCACTGGAACGGCGCGGACCAGGTGAGGCCGCCGTCGTCGGACGTGGTGAAGAGCGTGCCGTTGAGCTGCAAGATGCGTCCGTCGGTGCGCTCGACGAACGTCGCGGCAAAACCGTGCGTAGTGTCCAACTGGGCGAGGGCCTCTTCCGAGCGAGTCATCGGCACGTTGCTCATCGCGCTCCTCCAGACTCCGAGCGACGGCCAGCCGCCATCTTGCCGGCATGGGTAGTCACTGTGGGTTGCTGCGTAGGCAAGTCTCCGAGCCTATCTTACAGGCTCAGAGGATAGGGCAGCCTCTCTTTGGTCCCCTGATTGGGGTAGGTATAGGCCAAGCCGTAGGGGCGCAACACGTTGCGCCCGTCCCCCCGTCATTCCCGCGCACGCGGGAATCTACTCCCCTCTCTATCGCTCGGCGATGGAGAGGGGGCCGGGGGTGAGGCCCGTCGCCTCCCGCCGCAATGACGAGTACCCTCACTGATAGCTGATAGCTAACAAGCTGACGACTGACGGCTAGTCCGCTACACTATCCTCCGGCACTAATGGCCTATCCACCCTGGCACGCCCTCGCTACGTTGCCGGTTGTCGCGCTGGCCTGGCCGCGAGCCGGGTGGCGCGGCGCCGTCGCGGCGTGCGTGGGCGGCGTACTGGTTGATCTCGATCACGTAGTGGACTGGCTGGCAAACGGCGGACGGCTCGACTACAGGAACCGGATTATCCTACCCCTGCACGGCTGGGAGCTGCCCCTGGCGCTCTATTGGTGGCGCCGCCAGCATGGTCCGCCGTGGCTCGCGCCCTTGATCGCAGCCTGGGTCGGCCACGTCTGTCTCGACTGGCTCGTGAACAATCCGCATAGCCTCTGGGGCTACTTCCTGTCGCGGCGGCTCGTCGTCGGTTTTGATCGCCAGCGGTCCGGCTGGCCTCCACCACGCCCCGGACGCAAAGCGCGGGCACAACGCGCCCATCGGTCGCGGATCCGAACGCCGGTGGCGGCGCTGGTGAGTGCGGCCGTATTCGTGCTGCTGGGCCAGTGGCCGGCAACAGAGGGTCGTCAACCGTCATTCCCGCGCACGCGGGAATCCAGGCACCCTCTTCCAGCGTGAGGGGCCGGTGAGAGGGCCGAACGCCCCGATGACTCCCCTTCCCTGGAGGGAAGGGGCCGGGGGTAGGTCCAACCCAACAGTGAGGCTTGTTACGTGACGATACTGATTACCGGCGGCGCCGGCTTTGTCGGCAGTAACGCCGTCGCGCACTTCCTCGCCCAGGGCCGGCGCGTTATCGTGCTCGACAACCTCGGACGGCGCGGCACGGACAAAAACCTCGCCTGGCTCCGGGCGCTTGGTGGCGATCTGGTCGTCTCGCAGGTGGATATTCGTGACGCGGTGGCGGTGGCGGCGACGTTTCAGGCACATCCGGACATTGAGGCCGTCCTGCACCTCGCGGCACAGACCGCGGTGACGACCTCAGTGGAGGACCCGCGAGAAGACTTCGAGAGCAACGCGCTCGGCACCTTCAACGTCCTGGAGGCAGCCCGCCACCTCCCGCGTCTCAGGGCCTTGCTCTATGCCTCGACAAACAAGGTCTATGGGGGCATGACGGATGTGGCGGTCGTCGAACGGGATAGCCGCTATGCCTATCGGGACTACCCCGACGGCATTGCCGAGGATCGCCCCTTGGACTTCCACTCACCTTACGGCTGTTCCAAAGGTGCTGGCGATCAGTACGTCGTGGACTACGCCCGCATTTACGGCCTCCCGACCGTCGTGTTTCGGCAATGTACCATCTACGGCCCCCGGCAGCTTGGCGTGGAGGATCAGGGCTTTATGGCCTGGTTCTGTATCGCCGCGATGCTCGGTGCGCCACTGACCATCTACGGAGACGGCAAACAGGTGCGCGATGTCCTGCACGTCTCCGATCTGCTGGCCCTCTACGAGCGGGCTATCGAGCGCATTGACCGGATCAAGGGGCAGGTCTATAACGTCGGCGGCGGTCCGACCAACACGCTCTCGCTGCTGGAGTTAGTCGCACGGATAGAGGCGGGGTTGCAGCGCCGCCTAGAGTTGCGGTTTGCGGAGTGGCGCCCCGGGGACCAGCGCGTCTTCATTGCCAATATCGCCAAGGCGGCCCGCGATCTCGACTGGCAGCCCCACGTTGGTGTCGAGGAGGGTATCGCGGACCTGCTCGCCTGGGTTCTGGATAACCGCGATCTCTTCACCTAGGCTCGCACCTCCCTCGCGGCAGAGGGCCAGGTGCTAGGTCCAACCCGCCTCGTCCCATGCCACGCCTGCTACTATAGACCCGTGAGACCCATGCCGGAACGCCACCAGGCAGTATCGTGGAGGAAGGGATCATGTCAGTCGTCGCGCCAACCGCTCCGCACCTAGCACCGAGCACGGCAGCAGCTCCGGTGACGGTGCCCATTGACCAGGGAACGGTCACGTTCGACTTGCCGGCCGATTGGGAGGTGCATCGCGCCTCGATCAACAACCGTCCACCCCTGACGGCGGACCAAATTCGCACTGCCTTGCGCCAAACCATCGGTACGCCGGCGCTGCGCGAGCTGGCGCGCGGCCGACGGACCGCCGTGCTGATCGTGGACGACCTCACCCGCCCAACGCCGACGGCAGACTTCATTCCTTACGTGCTGGAGGAAATACACGCCGGCGGTATTCCTCCCGACGGGACAGTGATTCTCGGCGGCTTTGCCACGCACCGCCCGATGACGCGACCGGAGTACGTCCGCAAAGTGGGCGCGGACGTGGTTGCACGCTACGAATACATGAACCACAACCCGTTCGAGCATCTAACTGACGTGGGCACCACCTCGCGGGGCACCAAGGTCGCCGTCAACAAGTACTATGCCGACGCCGACCTGCGGATCAGCCTGAGCAGCGTCATTCCGCACGCCTCCGCCGGCTTTGGTGGCGGCGCCAAGCTCGTGCTCCCCGGCGTCTGCGGCATTGAGACGATTGCCTACCACCACGGCACGTTCGACGGCAAGCGCGTGCAGATCGAGGGCAACGTCTTCCGCGCCGACTGCGAGGAGGCTGCGCGTCTGGCCGCTCACGACTTCAGCGTCAACGTCGTGGTCAACCGAGACATGAAAGTCGCCGGCCTCTTTGCCGGCGATCTGGTCGCCGCGCATCGGGCGGCGGTGCGCCTGGCACGCGATCTCTACCTGGTGCCGGCAGCACCGGACGCTGACCTCACCATCGTCAGCGGCCATCCCCAAGACTCCGAGTTCCTGCAAGCGGGCAAGGCGCTCGGCGAGTACGGCGCTCCCGCGACCGCGCGGCCCGACGGCGTAGTGCTGTTCGCTGCAGCGGCCACGCTCGGCTTCGGCGTCCACTACCTCGGCGAGCGCCGCCGCCGGGGTTTGCCGCTGGGCGAACCGGGTACCGGCCCTCCCGCCTCCGAACTGGGCGACCGGGAGGTCGTCGTCTACTCACCCGGCGTCACCCAAATGGAGGCCGGGCTGCGTCTGCCCGGCGCGCCCGTCTTTGCCGATCCGGCCGCAGCGGTCGAGTCCGTCCGGGAGGCCGTCGCCCGGCGCCGGAACGGCCGGCGCACGCCCGTCGTCAACGTCATCCCCGAAGGCCCGGTCGCCATCTTCGGCACCCCACCGGCCTAACGGCCGCTCTGCCGGTAGGTACGGCTGGATGGTGTAGGGTAGGTGGTCATATACTGATCAGCCGCGCAAGGAGCGGACCATGGCAGCGGAAAGCACACCAGCGACCGGCACCAGAACGATCACCGCCGCCGAGTTCAAGACGAAATGCCTTCAGTTGATGGATGAGGTGGCAGAGAGTGGCGAAGAGCTTGTCATCACCAAAAACGGCCGTCCAGTCTCCCGGCTGGCGCCGTACCGCGAAGCGCCAAAGCTGGTATTCGGTCGCAACCGGGAGAACATCCGCATCCTTGGCGACATCGTCTCGCCCATGCCAACTGAGTGGTACGAGGACACCGAGGATGCTGACAAGGACCTGTTTTGATCCTCCTCGACACGCATGTCCTCCTCTGGCACGAGCTAGGGAACCCTAAGCTGGGGCCGCAAGCTCGCCGCACGTTCGAGCGTGCGCTGCAAACAGGCGATGCCGCGATCTCCGCCATATCCTTCTGGGAAGTCGGAATGCTTATCCAAAAGGGCCGGCTTGATTTCCGTCTCGATCTGGATGCATGGCGTCAAGACCTGCTGGATCAGGACCTCGTCGAGATACCCCTTGAAGGCAGAATTGCTGCCCGCGCCGGCCTACTCCCCAACATGCATGGCGACCCCGCGGACCGCCTGATCGTTGCTACCGCGTTGGTAGGCGGCCATCAGCTAGTGACGTCCGACCATCGCATCCTGGCCTGGCCCGGCCCACTGCGTCGAGGCGACGCGACCCAATGAGCGCGATCAGGCGTGGCATATGCCTGCTTTGCCGCTGACGCCCCTGCGGAGCTACAAGGATTTCGCACGTGCCGCTTCGGTGCACGTGCGTGCCTCCCGTGCAGCGTCGCGCAGTTCCGTGTCGTCACTTCCCTTGGCGGCTCGCAAGGCGGCGACAGTCTCCTCATCGGGATAGATGATCTTCTGAAGAACATGGGCGGCATAGATTGCTCGGAAGTTCCGCACCAGGCGCATGTTTAGGCCATCCTTATCCTTCGTCGTCACAGTCGCCCGCGCGATGCGATCTCGGAACTGCTCGCCAGTGAGACCGGTTTGGTAGTGGAACGCTGAAGGCGAGACCCAGACCGGTTTTTCACCGCTGCGCCGCAGTTCTTGGAGTACATAGGCTCGGTAGCGGCTGAGAAAGTGATTCTCAAAGGCCAGGGTGCGTCTGCATAGGTCTCTGAGCTTTTGTCGCTCCGCCGTGGTACTCGGAACGCCATAGCGCCACCGCGCCCGGCACAGCGCGTAAATGTCTGCTATGAAATCAGTCCACTGATCGTTAATGCGCTCCCGATAGGCCCGCAGACAGGAATCTTTGGTTGCGACATATTGACCTTCCCGGAGCGCCAGAATAGACTGGGCAACCCGACCAACGACGGCGACAAGCCACTTCAGCGGGCCGATGTCTGCGCCAAAGGAGCCGTCCGCGGCCGGCTCGTGCGGATAGCCAAAGAATTCACCGGAGGGGTCGGGGTAATCGAGCGGGTAGACGATGACATCCCGCTTTCTCAGCCGCGCGCTGGCAATAGTGAAGGTTCCAGACGTACAGTGGCGGATGTACGCCTCCAGGGAGGGAAGCCGGATCGTATCGCGTATGTCCTCCCCATAGATGAGTTGGCTCGCTAGTCTGAGAGTGACATCATCGGCATGAAGGAATTCGTTCTCGCCGGCCGCCATGAAATCCAGGTACACCGGGCTTATCAGCGAGCAGAATTGCGAAAGCTGCCAGGCCTTCTGCGCCTCATCTTTCTCCATCCGTCCCTTGAACAGCACGCCGAAATCTATGTCGCTCTCAGCCAGAGCGGTGCCGTCCGCATAGCTTCCGACGAGATAGTAGGCCCGCGTGCGTCCCGGGAAAGCGGCCTTGAAGACACCGATAACTCCCCGCAGAATATCGTCAATCTGCTGGTTGCCGGTAGAGGTCAATAGGGTTACCTCGGCCATGATCTTCGTACTCCGAGCAAAACCTGCTTGTAGACGCTCGTCTGCTTGTGATTAGGAATCACCTCTCTCACTCAGGAAGCCGGTTGAATAGGTAGTCTTGGCCCCAGCCGGTGTCCTCCAGGGACATGGTTTCGACTGCGCCCTTGCTGTTCAGTGCGAAGGTCGCAAAGCTGCGGTCGAGGTGGCGTTGGCGCCAGGTGACCAAGAACGTATCGTAGTGCCAGTGCGTGAGATCGCCGCAGTGTGCCTGTCCGTAGCGCAGGACGAGCGCTCCGTCCTCGTGGGTCACGGTCATCTGCCCGCAGTAGGCGTCCTCGTAGACGCCGGCGTACTGTGCTAGGGGCAGAGACGGTCTCGTGTCGCTCACCCGCTCCTTTTCGCGCGCTGCCCATTTCTGCTCCGCCCGCTCGTCGGCCGCTCCGGCTTCCTTCAGCCATGCCGCCAACGAGTCCCAGGGTAGGACACCGAGGTAGGCATCCAGCACCTTGAACATCAGTGCCGGCGCGAGGTTTTCGAAGTTCCGGTTGGTCAGTACGACTATGCCGAGCCGTTCCTCGGGCACCAGACCGAGTGCCGCCCTCATGCCGTCAATGGCGCCGGTGTGCGAGGCGATCTTGCGGCCGCGGTAGTCGTAGAGCATCCAGCCCAGCCCGTAGGCCACGAAGTGCGTGTGGCCACGGAGCTGCGGACCATACGCCTTGACCTCCGGCGCCTTCAAGCCCATGACCGTCTGCGGGGTGAATAGCTCGGTCATCGTGTCCGCGCTGAGGAACCGCTGGTCTCCATACCGACCGTCGGCCAGTAGCATCCTGATCCACTGCGTCATGTCGGCGATGTTGGAGTTGATCGCGCCGGCCGGGGCGATGCAGTCAATGTTGCGATAGAGAACGGGCCGTACCTGCCCGTCAACCTCAGCGTGTGGTGTCGCCACGTTCGCGGCGTCGGCCAGCGCCGTGACCGAGGTCGAGCTAGTGGTCATACCGAGCGGCGCGAAGATGCGCTCGCGGATGAACTCATCCCAACTCCGGCCCGTCACCGCAGCCACGACCTGCCCGGCCGCGAGATAGAGGATGTTCTGATAGCCGTAGTGACTGCGGAAGCCCCAGCGGGGCGGCAGGTAGCGCAGCCGACGCAAGATTTCCGCGCGATCAAAGTCGGAGCCGATCCAGATCAAATCGCCGCGCGGGAGACCGCTGCGGTGGGTGAGCAAGTCACGCAACGTGATCTCTCGCGTGACATACGGGTCGTAGAGCTGGAAGTCGTGCAGGTGCGTGGTCACGGGATCGTCCCAGCCTAGCTCTCCCTCGTCTACGAGCATTCCCAGGGCTGCCGCGGTAAACGCTTTCGTTACCGAGCCAATCGCGAACACGGTCCGCTCGTCTACGGGCGTCGGTTGACCAAGCTCGCGGACGCCGTAGCCCTTTGATAGCACTACCGCGTCGTCCTTGACGATGGCGAGCGCCAGGCCCGGCATCTGCCAGTCCCGTAATGCCTGCTCGACAGCGGCATCCAGCCCTTGCAGTGGATTCGGCTCCCCACACTCTCTATCCAGCACGAGCCAGTCCCTCCTCACCGCTATAATGGCGTTGACCTACTCTGCACTAGCGTAGTACATCATCCCGCTGCTGCCGATACCCAAGCTGTCAGCGATAGCCTCGCGGCTACTGGCCGCTCGTTGAGACGCCGGCGGCAATGCATGTCAGCGCCAGCCCGCTCTGTCCGCAGGCATCTGTCCATTTCGGGCAGGCGGCGAGCGCAGGAGGAAAGATGAGCACTAGTAGTACCCACCGGTCCACCATCAACCCGCTGATCTTCCGCGAGTACGACATTCGCGGGCTGGTGGACGATGACCTGTCGCCGCCCGTCCTGACTGCCTTGGGGGCGGGCTTTGGCCGCTTTCTCGCCGGCCTCGACCGGCCGACGGAGCAGACCGGCCCACATACCGCCGTAGTCGGACACGATGCGCGCCTCACCTCTCCCGGTTATGCGCGGGCGCTCTCGGAGGGGTTAGCGGCGCAGGGCGTGGCGGTGACGTGGATTGGTGAAGTGCCGACGCCGGTGCTGTATTTCGCCGTCAATACGCTGCACACCGACGGCGGCGCAGCGGTGACGGCCAGTCACAATCCGCCGCAGTTCAACGGGCTGAAAGTGCGGAAGCGCGGCCCGGTGGCGGACGGTCCCGGCATCCCGTTGGCGAGTAGCGAGCTGCAGGACCTGCGCGTGTTAGCCGCAGCGCACACCCAGAGCACGGCGAGGGAAACGCCGCCAGCCGAGAAGCTCGACATCCTCGATGACTACGTCTCCTACGTCACATCGCGCGTGCGCCAGGAGCGCTCACTTAAGGTCGTCATTGATGCCGGCAACGGCGTGGCCGGGCCGACCTGCGTGCGGCTCTTGACGGCCCTAGGCAACGAGGTGGTCCCGCTGTACTGCGATCCTGACGGATCGTTTCCCAACCACGTTCCCGATCCGCTCAAGCCGGAGAACCTCGCCGACCTACAGCAGAAGGTGATCGAGGTGGGCGCGGACGTGGGCGTGGCGCTCGATGGCGACGGGGACCGGCTCGGGGTGGTGGATAACCAGGGGCGTATCCTCTGGCCCGATCAATACCTGATGATCCTCGCCCGTGGCGTCCTCGCCGATGGCCCCCATCGGATTGTCTTCGACGTGAAGTGCTCGCTGGCGCTCATCGAGGAGATCGAGCGGCTCGGCGGCACGCCAGTCATGTGGCGCACGGGGTACCCAAACATCATGGCCAAGCGGCGCGAGCAGGGCGCGGCGCTCGCCGGCGAGTACAGCGGGCATCTCTTCTTCAACGATCCGGTGATTGACTTCGACGACGGCTCGTTCGCCGCCAGCCAGCTACTCGCCACGCTCGCCGCCCAGCCGGAGCCGCTATCTGCTCTCGTGGACCGGCTGCCGCGCTACCACAGCACGGCCGAGGAGCGCTACTTCTGCGCCGACGACGCCAAGTTCGGCGTGATCGAGCGGCTGCGCGCGCACTACGAAGGGCGCTACCCGCTCGTGGCCCTCGACGGCATCCGCGTGACGTTTGACGGCGGCTGGGGGCTGGTGCGCGCCTCGAACACCGAGCCGGCGCTGACCACGCGCTTCGAAGCCCAGACCCCGGAGCGCGTGCAGGAGATTCGCGCACACATGCTCAACGACCTCGCCCAACTCCCCGACGTAGACCTCAGCCGCAGCGGCGGGCACTAGATGGCACCGGGCAGGACACCCCGGCCGCCTATGAGTCCGGGGATGTCGTGCTCGTCGGAGGATTGCCGCTCACCGTTCCGCTTGTGGCGAGTAGGGATCAAGGTACTTCTCACCGTCAAAGTGGATGAGGTGCGTTGGTGAGTCTGCCAACCATACATCCGTCTCCCAGGAAATATCGCTCAAATACACGGACATGACCTTCCTGGACAGGAAGGCCGTTACGAATATCAGGCTCACCTTGCTCTCGCGGAAGAGATGCTCAAGCTCTTCCTTGCGCTTCGGATTCACCGGCCCATGTGAGGTCACCGCCTCGACTAGGACTAGCCAGTTTTTGTCCACATGGTATATGACAACGTCCGGCATCTTACCGTGTGGGTCCACATCCACTCCCAGCGCGGACAGAGCTTCCCGATTGAAAAAGGCGAACTTTTCCTCCGTATCGCCGACATACAGCACTGTCCCTCCTGGAGTAAAGCGCGGGGCGAACTCTTCAATGATCCTCTTGACGAGGACGTTCTGGCCACCGGGTGACAGATTAATCGTGTCACCGGGCCCAATTGTCACCGGGATGCGCTGCATCCTTCTCTCCTGAGCATACCGTTCGGTGAGAGTACGGACCGAGGCTAGGTACGCCCGGAGGTTGTCACCCCAGTCGGGTAGCTCAAAGGTACGCAATAGCTCAAGAGCGCTGCGTTCGATCTGATAGACAAACCGCGGGCTGTTCACCGGACGATCCGGTCTATCCGGGTTCGGGATCACCAGACCGGCAACGATGAATTGATGCATGGTGAACCGGCGGAATGTCTCGCGTGTGTTCGGCGCGTATCGTTTGCCGTAGTGGTCGGCGGCAAAATCCATGACGGGTGTGATACCCCGCAGCGGATTACCTGCCTGCGACCATGGTGTGTCCGGCTTGAGATCAAGTAAGGCTAGCAGAGTCAGGGCGGAGCGTTCATTCTGTTGCGCCCTAGGTAAGCCGAGTTGCTTGAGTGCCTCTATAGCCTCATTTATTCGGTTCGGGCTTTGACGCAGGCTAGAATCTGTCATGTGGTTTTTAGTGCCTTTTCTACGATTTGGTCCAGGCGGCGCTGGTCTGGGAAATTCGCGGGCATATCGCGGCCCAATACCATAAGCCGGTCCAGATGTGGATATTTAACACTACGAAGATCGGTAGCATTGACCTGCGTGTGCCCATTGAACTGACGAAAGTATTCGTCCACCAGGGTTGAGTTCAGGAAAGCGGCCAGCCCCCGGGCGAGCGGTAGCTCCAGGCCGTGACCATTACGGTGAAAGTAGTTGAGGTGATTCTCGAAACCCACTGCCGATGCAGAGATACGGCTCCCTTCATATACCGCCGCCACCACGCGCCGTGGCTCTTCCTTGGAGGAGAAACGTTTCACCAAAACGTAATTCTCATTAGGTACGAGCAGGCCGGCACTTTGCTCTGTCACCGTCACTGCATCCGGCTTCATCGTCGACTCCTGTGGCCACGTGACAGAGCCACTCCGCACGTGAGCCGGGTGAATAAGGGGCACGGTCTGCTCCTCGGAATGCCGGCATAGGAACTGCGTAGCTCTGAATTGCACGACCCGCCCGGTAGACACGCTGATGCCCAGATCATCCAAGGCGCAGGGCAGCCGGTGCATCCGTTCTGCAACCCAGCGGCTCCGATCACTCGATACGATGCGGATGAAAGACTCGGGATCATCGGGGGAGACCACATCCTCGTATCGCACGTGGCGAGACGAGAGCAAGGCATCATCAGGGCCGACGCTGTGGGTGAGCAGAATCGAGTCAGGATTGTTTCCTGAATCCGGTTTCTTTTCAGCGTGGAGAATCACATTTTCTTGTAGCACATCGTCGTCACGAAAGACCAGTTTTCTCGAATCGAATAGATGCAGCCGGCGCAGGGACATTGCTTCGAGGAACGAACGTCTAAATGATCTGTAATACGGGCCATTGCAGAAACTTCTAGGTATGATGGCTACCAACTCGCCTGACGGCTCCAGAAGTTGTTGCGTTGCAGCAACAAACCCGGAATAGAGGTTGCTTGTCTCGACACCGATCATCCGCAAGAGCCTTCTTTCCTCAGAACCGGCATTGATCTTCCGATAGGGTGGATTGAGGATCGCACAGTTGAATCCCGGACGCTCGACCGACCGAAAGAGGCCGGGCCGCAGCAAATCAACAGCACTCCTGATGAAATCCGCTGCGAGCACTTCCCCGTGAAAAGCTATGTCTACACGCGCACACTCCTCTCGACACAACCGGAACACAGCGGGAAGATAGCCGGCTAACTGTTTGTCCACCTCGTAGGCCGTCACGGTAATCCGACGTGGTCGGCGCGGCCGTTGACAGAACTCAAACACGCATGCGGCGAGAAGCGAGCCGATACCGGCCCCGGCGTCCAGAATGCGGACTTCATCGCCGTCAGACGACAGCATTGAGGCCATGAGGCGAGCGACGGGTGATGGTGTCAGAAACTGGCCCATCTTCGCCTTCTGCGCTGCCGCGATCCTGCCGCTCGCGTCCAGCCGCAGCCGCTCAACGTGATCGAGGAGGCTGGGATATTCAACCGTAGCCATCTGCATCTTTTCCCGGCGCCTGTCCACTGAGGCGAACGATTGACCATCGCAGCGGGTTGCTGCAATCCTGACCAGCAAGGCATCCGGCACGTATAGAACACATGTTTGTGCCAGTATAGCATGTGATCGGCGGATGCTACATGTTCGTGTTCAAGCGCCCTCTTCATCAAGCGCTTGAAACTGATCAAGGAGGTCGGCATCGCCGATGTGGGCGATGGCTTCATGGGCAGCCAGATCGAAGACGAGTATGAGATGATCTCCCGGCTCACCTCCTCGGCGCGTGAAGAACGGACCGAGGCCCCATGCTCCGCTCTCCTGAACAACGACGGTCCCGATTGGTGAGCCATCCTCCGCCTTGAGCAGAAACTCGCCGCTCACGAAAGACTTCATGGCTGCTGGTACCGTGAAGACCCCACTAGAGATCATTGCCTCCGAGAGTTGGAACCCCAGCCAGACCCTCCCGTCTGCTGTCCACCCATAGTCCTTGAGCACTCTGCCCCGCCGGCGCGGGGCAATCAGCGACTCGACCAAACCCGGCTCCACAGCTGCGCCGCGTAGTCCATAGACACCGGGGGCATATCGAGCGAGGATCGGCGAGTGTCCTAGGTAGACGGAGAAGGTCGAGCGATTCATACCCAAGTCAATGCATAACTCCTCCAACTCCTTCCTCTGCATGACAGGTCCATGCTCCCCCAAGGCCAGTAGCAGGATTTGCTCCGTCCCGCCGAGAGCATCCCCCCAGGCCACGGGTGAGGCCGTGCTAACCATGCTACCCTCCACTAGGTAGCCGTCCGCCTGGCGGCACAGTTCCAGGAGTACACGCTGCGGAGGGACGAAACCCTTCATCCTGCGGTCTCTGGATACACCGGCGCGCAACTCTGCCACGTTGATCCTGGGACTAACGGACAGGACCTTATTGATTCGATTCAGCAGGCGATTCCTGGACACGGAGGTTAGCCAAAACCAGCCCCCTGCCTCGTCCAGCCACTGAAAATCCTGGTGGTCTTGAAGGACTTGGGCCACGAAGTCCGAGTAGACCGGTTCTGGCAGCTGCTCCGTGACTTGTGCGGTGATATCTTCGACGGTTGTCACGCCCCAGTGCTCAACGGATTTGCGAGCGTACTGGACAATCTCGTTTGCCACGGCCTTCATCTGAGGCGGGAGCGCTATTCGACCCCCTGGTGTTCCTATGACTACGAAGGGCAACTGGCGGCCCAAGACCTCGGCGGCTCTTGTCAGCCCTTCCAGGGAGAACGAGGCAGCCGTCAGCCCCTCGGCGACTAAGGAGTTCTCAATCGCGGAGGCCGGGGCAGGAATCCGTTCTGCTACGACACTCAAAACGCGGTCGAGGACCGGTGCAAAGGGCTTCGTTGCTGTCAGCGTCTTGACTATGTCACATATCTGACGCACGCGCTCGCGGGACATCCCGAATTTGTCACCCACAGCCTGTAAGGTTGCTCCCCCTTGCCCATCCCAGCCAAGATACCGCGTCACAATCAGGCGATTCCGCTCTGAGTGGCCTACCAAGCTGACCACCAAGTCTCGTAGTTCTTCATCCAACGTCATGCTCTGCTTCGCTTGGACGGCCTCTCTCAGGCGGCGAAGCCGTACAGCAACCTCGGGACCGGGTAGAGCATGCGAACGCTCGGCCACGCGAGCTGCAAGCTCCTGTACCGTCGCCGCTCCGAGGCCAACCTGCTGAAGCAGGTGTCCGAGCCGAGGATCAAACTCATTGATCGTCTCCGCACCTGGGATATTGCGTAAGGGCCTGATCTCACCGTCGAGCAAAACCACTACCGACCAGTGGGTAAGGATAGCCGCCAACTCCTGCGCCATATAGCGCTGGCGCCGGAGCAGCACTGCCGGCCAGCGGGTCAGGATGCCCGCCAACTCACGGGCAATCCGGGCATTGAGTGGAGGCTGTGTAGGGGCACCGATCGGGTTGTGTACAAAACGAAAGAGGAAACGATCATTTTCTAGCCGCGCCACATGCACTTGGTCACCGGGACGGGCTTGATGGCGCTCTATGAGCCATTCACCGAGCATTCGGGCTGGCCGGCTACGCAAGTTCTTGGGAGTTGGTGAACCACGACGGCCCGAGTTGCCACTGAGCTTGGCCGGAAACTCCAGGCCATCCTCAGTAACAACAGTGATGTCGCGCACACCGAAGAAGGTAGCTTTGGCGCGGTCTATGTTCAGATAGGCTTCCCGTATCCGTTGCCGGCCGCCTTCATTGAGATTGTTTGTAGTGATGTGAAAAGTAATGGTCTGCGGCCCCTTCGCGACGCGGGCGGCCTGAGCAGGTTGAAAATGGTCATCAAGAGCGGGACTGGCGGTCTGCACAGGTTGAGGCTGCTCGTCAAGAGTGGGGCCGACGGTCGCCTCAAGGGAAGTGAGGAAATCCACCAGGGCGCGAGCACCGATCCACCGGAGGGCGGCAACTTGCCCAATCCTCTTGGCGAATGCTAACCACCCCTGCTCCCTCTTCAGCGCTTCGTAGGTTCCTGGCTCAAGCTCTAACTCCTCAAGCACTACACCATCAAGCCATCTAGGCAGCATGCGAGTCTTCAGCGAGCGCGGCGCCGAGTTAAGCTGTCTCTGAACCTCCCTAACGACCACCTCACCGAGCCGGCGACACACCTCGGGGCCAAAGTGTGACCAGGCGGTCTCATCAAGGTCACTGAGCCTATGCATGTGGGCAGGGCAACTGCGGCCCAGCAAGTGATCCGGTAGCGGCGCGTCCAGGATTTCGCGCAGCGCCAGCGGCGCGATCCGATGCCCCGGCCGCGGGTACCAGGAGATGCCCATTTGCTGCTGCCTCCCGGTGGCCGCTACTTGGCGTATAGGCTGGCGCCCTTGCGAGCGACCCGGTTGATCGTCTCACGGATGTCCACAATCGAGTCCGAAGGGTCAAGGTATTCGTCGCGGGCGGCAAGCTCGGAGGCAAGCGCTACCGCATACTCGGCAAAGGAAACTTCATAGGCAAGACGCTTGAAGGTCGGATCGTCAATTGAGCTTGCGCCTTTCGCAGCAGACAGTTGAGGATGATCCAGATTGATGTAGATCGCGCGTTCCTCTGACACGTACTTGGCCCGGAATTCACCGACACCCATAGAGTCAAACTTCACCTGACAGCCGCCGCGCGGACGGCGGCGGCTGTCAGTGCCGCCAGCACGCTGACCCTTCTTCTCCGAGTCAGAAGTGCCAGGCACCACTTGCGGTGTAGGCTCTGGTGTCTCTGCATCGCTGCTTCCGGAGCCACCCTGCGATCCCGAGTCTCCTCCAGGCACAGAGACTTCCTCAGCCGGAAGCTCTGCTCCATAGATGAGATCATCTTGGTCGCTGCCGCCGGCCTGTGTGCGGTTGGGGTCCGAACTACCGGCTGCCTTGGCTCTCGCTTTGGCAACGCGCTCGCGGAAGTCCTGGAAATCCTCGTTGATTACTTTGGCGATCTCGGCTGCCTGCTTGCCGAGCCTCTTAGCCTCCGCACTCGCCCGGCGCTTTCTCTCGTCTGCCATTAGCTCGCGCCGCAACTGGTCAATCCTAGGCCCGATGAAGGCATAAATCGCTTGCACAAGCGGATTGTTGCGATTCAACTGGAGCGACCGACTCAAGTCAAATGGTCGCATCGGTGAGGTGTCGTCATCCAACCTGGGTACATCAATCTCGCCAAAGATGTATTGGGCCATCTCCCGGCCCTCGGAGCCGGCCAGCGTGGTTTCGTGCATCACACCATTCGAGTAGATGGATACACCCCGCAGGTCCTCGTCCAAGGGAGCCTTTGCAACCTTCAGGATCAACTCAACGTCACCCAGTTTGGTTCGCAGTGGCCCCTGCGGTGGAAACCGGACCTCCCGCGCTACTGCCGGCTCGGAAAACTCACACTCATGGTTGTTGACAAATACCGTAGCACCTTTGGGCCACTTCGTAAGGTGTCGCTCGATATAGCGGATAATGCCAGCCTGGTCCAAGCGCCTCAGGTGGATGTCTTCGATCTCGATGTTGGTCCCGTTCGAGGCGGTGGTTCGTGTTTCTCGCTCAATGGTACGTACCGGAATGGGATCCTCCGAACTCCAACCATCAACATCCTTGCGCCGCAATTCCACCCGAGACCGCTTGCCACTCCGGGTGGTAGTTATCCGCAGCACGTCACCGATTCCGAATGCGGCCGATTTGCCCGTGCCGAAGCGGCCCCGTCCCGGCCGCCCTTTCTTTCGGTCAAGGTTCTCACCATGCATGACAAAGAAGTTCTGCAGGTCGCGCCAGTCCATGCCACGACCATTATCCGAAATCGAGATTTGCTTCTTGCGGCTCCTGAGCACAACCTTCACGCGAGGGCTGGTGCCAGCATCAACATACTGGAGGCTGTTTGACACGTATTCCCAGACAACGAGCTTGTCCGTTTTGAAAACGGCCGCGTTCTGCAACAAATCCCTTGCAACATGGGTCTTCACCAAGAGCTGGCTCTCTGCATTCACCATCGCACCTACCTCCGCCGAACTTTGGCAGCCAACTGCCTTACTACCCGGCCAAGCTCCGGGTCATCTCCAAAGGTATTCAGGATACGGGTTAGCTTACGCTCACGCGCTCTGCCGGTCACATAGTCATTCACTCTGAAAAATGACTCCGCTTCCTGAGATGTAACGGATTCTATCCCTAGAGATTGCGACTTGAGGAAGGCAACATCAGAAAGCATATGTATACGCTCGTTCCGACGCCAACTTCGCTCCTTGGGAGAAAGGGCCTCTCGTGCAAGATCAGTGCCACCTAAGTCTTGAGCACGTTCCTCTGCGAACGCAAGTCCTCGCTCCGTGAGCAACCAGCCTTCCTTGCTAGAGCCAAGTAACAGGCTCCCATTCTTCGGCTTCTTGGCCTCTCGAAGTGCCGATCCAACGTGGTCAATGTTAATCTGCTTAGGATATTTGCGCCACGCAAAGCGACCGGGCGCGATCTTGTTGGCCTTGACCGCGATGTCTTCAATATCAACGACCAGGCTGCTACCACCGAGAAGGTAGGTAGCGAGCGTAACGATCTCGTAGTTGGATAAGGACTTGCTCACTTAAATCACCTGTATCTTATTCACTGAAGTTGAGGTAGATGCATCCCTCGTTCGTGTGCTGTCAGTCGGTATCGTCGAGGAGGTGGTCGCAGAGGGCGGTGAGCTGCTCGTCGGAGAAGTAGTGGAAGACCAGCCGGCCGCCCTGCCGGCCGCCCCGCCGCTGGACGATCTCGACGCGCGTGCCGAGGATCTGTTCAAGCCGCCCTTCGAGGTCGGCCAACTCCAGTGATTTCGACGGGGCCGGGTGCGAGCGCGACCGGCCGCCCGCTGCCTCGCGCAAGCGCCGGACCAACTCTTCGACTTGGCGCACGCTCAACCCCTCGGCGATCACGCGCTCGGCCAAGTCGCGCTGGGCGGCTGGACTCGGCGCACCGAGCAGCGCCCGCGCGTGTCCTTCAGTCAGTTGGCCTTGGAGGAGGTAGGTCTTGATCTCGGCGGAGAGGTTGAGCAGCCGCATCGTGTTCGACACCGCCATCCGGCTGCGCCCCGTCTGGCGAGCGACCTCTTCCTGAGTCAGCCCGAAATCGTGGATGAGCTGTCGGAAGGCCGCGGCGGCTTCGAGCGGGTTCAGGTCGGCACGCTGGAGGTTCTCGACGAGGGCCAGGATCAGGTACTCGTCCCTCGTCACCTCCCGCACGACGGCCGGGACCTGCGCGAGGCCGGCGCGCCGGGCCGCCTGCCAGCGCCGCTCGCCGGCAATGAGCTGATACCGCGACGAGCCAGGCACCCGGGCGACGAGCACGGGCTGCAGGACGCCATGCTCGGCGATGGAGTCTTGCAACTCTTGCAACTCCTCCTCGTCAAAGGCCCGGCGCGGCTGCTGGGGGTTGGGATCAATCGCGTCCACGTCCAGCAGCTGCACCGCTGCATCGTCGGCAGCCGTCTCCGCGGGCGCAGCCGGCAGCAGCGCCTCCAAGCCACGTCCCAGCCCACCTTTAGGTCGCGGCATGTGTCAGTGCCTCCTCTAGCTCCGCGCCGAGTGCCCGGTACGCCGCGGCAGCGCGTCCGGTCGGGTCATACGCCAGTACCGACTGACCGTAGCTCGGCGCCTCGCCCAGCCGCACCGTGCGCGGGATGACCGTTTGGAGTAGCTCTTGAGGAAAATGCCGCCGCACCTCGGCGCTGACCTGCCGGGAGAGGTTGGTCCGCAAGTCATACATCGTCATCACCAGATGGACAGCACGCAGCCCCGGATTCAGGCGCTCGTGGACGCTCCGCAGCGTCCGCAGAACGTCGGTTAGTCCTTCCAACGCCAGGTATTCGCATTGCACCGGTACGAGCAAGGTATCGGCGGCGGCCAGCGCGTTGATCGTCAGCACGCCGAGCGCCGGCGGGCAGTCAATCAGCGCGTAGTCGTAGGTGGCGTGGACCGCGGCGAGGCGGCTGGCCAGCCGCCGATCTCGGTCGGTCAGCCCCACCAGCTCGATGGTGGCGCCGGCCAGGTCCATACTCGACGGCACGAGATCGAAGTGCGCCGCGCCGTCGGTACCGCTTCCCGCTGCACCGGCGAGTCCCACTTGGACGGCGGCCTCGCGGAGCGACACGGCGCCCAGCAGCACATCATACGTGGATCGTCCGTCGAGCGATAGCCCCAGGCTAGCCGTCGCGTTGGCCTGGGGATCGAGGTCTATGAGCAGTACGCGACGCTGGCGCTCGGCCCATGCGGCGGCCAGGTTGACGGCGGTGGTGGTCTTGCCCACGCCGCCTTTCTGACTGGCGATGGCAATAATCCGTCCCATGACCTGGCTCGCGCCATTCTACCAATCGCTTCACAGTGATTGGGCCTCGCCCCCCGGCCCCCTCTCCATCGCCGAGCGATAGCGAGGGGGAGCGTGGCCGCCCCACGTCTCGCCGGGCGAGGGCCGGGCGCTATGGTGCGATACACTCTCTCCGGTGCATCTCCGCCGCTGGTAGTTGGTCTGTGGGTACCGCGGGCCGGGTATGGCGGGCGAGAGCTGCCGGGAGTGGAGGGAGTAAGCCGCGATGTCCACTGTGTGGCAGAAGGGGAGTCTCTATCTCATCGTGTTCACGGCCAGTGCCGGCACGCTGATCCTGGAGATCGTGGCCGGACGCTTGCTCGCCCCGCACTTGGGCGTCTCGCTCTACACTTGGACCACGATCATCGGGGTCGTGCTGGCCGGTATCAGCATCGGCAACTTCTTGGGCGGCCGGGTGGCCGACCGCTTTCCGGCGCCGAGCACGCTGGGCCTCTGCTTGCTCGCCGGGAGCTTGGCCAGCTCTGCGCCGTTGGCCGTGGTGACTGCGCTGCACGAATGGACGTTCGATCTAACTCCGATCCCGAGAATCCTGCTGATGATGGCCACCCTGCTGTTCCTGCCGAGCTGCGTACTGGGCATGGTGACACCCATCGTCGTCAAACGGGCGCTCACCAGCCTCACGCACACCGGCAGCATCGTCGGTCAGTTGTATGCCGTCTCGACGGCGGGGAGCATCGTCGGCGTCTACTTGGCGGGCTTTGTCCTGATCGCGTTACTCGGCACACGCACCGTCGTCTTGCTGGTCGCAGTGGTACTCCTGATCTTGGCCCTGCTATTCGGCCAACTGCACCGGGCGCGCTGGCCGGCGGCCGTGCTGCTGGTGGGTGCGCTGGTCTTGGCCGGCAATGCCGCGCGGCCGTCGGTGCGTGCCGACAACTGCACGCTGGAGACCAACTACTTCTGCATTCGAGTGACGGAGGTCCAGCGCCGCGGCCAGTCCGTCGTGCGGCTCCAACTCGATCAACTGGTGCATAGCTTCAACTCGATTAGCAATCCGCAGGTGATTATCTACGGGTACGTCGAGATCGCTGCCGAAACGGCGCAGTACGTCGCCGAACGCGAGCCGCGTTTTCGCTCGCTGTTTCTGGGGGGTGGGGGCTATACAATGCCGCGGGCACTGGAAGCGCGCTATCCCGAGGCCGTCGTCGAGGTCATCGAGATTGATCCGGCAGTGACCAGGACCGCGCATATGCACATGGGCCTGCCCTGGGATACTCGCGTCATCACCTACAACGATGACGCGCGGATGGCCGTGCGCGACCTGCCTCTAAACAGCTACCACCTGATTTTTGGAGACACCTTCAACGACTTCTCGGTGCCGTACCACCTCACCACGCTGGAATTCTCGCAGCAAATGCGCGATCTGCTCACCGAGGACGGCATTTACGTGACGAACATCGTGGACAAGCTCGTTGACGGCCGGTTTCTCAAAGCCTTCGTGCGTACCCTCCAGCAAGTCTTTCCCTATGTCTATGTCCTCGGCGAGAGCGATGGGATCATCGAAGCGAAAATACGGACACGGGGCACCTACGTCGTGGCGGCGGCAGCGCAGCCGATTGCGTTCGAGCGGTTCGGCGCCTATCCCGATCCCACTGCTGTGCCCCCCACGACGCACGTCATGGAGCAATCGGCCATGCAGGCGTGGCTCGCCACCGGGCCACAGGAAATCCTGACCGACGATCACGTGCCGGTAGACACCATGCTGGCCCCGCTCTTCCTCGAACGGTAGGGTATCTGACTCATCCCCGACCTCCGCTCGTCATTGCAGCGGGGTGGACCCGTTCACCGTGCTACACTGTACGGTGAGCGCGAGGGAGCACCCACTTGCCCGGACGCGGGCCGGCTAGGAGACTGACGTGGCTACTGAGACAACGGACGCCGCGGTACCGACGCTCCGAGACACCGACCTGGTCACGTTGCAGGCACTGCTCCCGCACCTGGCCACCAAGGCCGACCTGGCCGACCTGCGGGCTGATATGGAACGCTCGCGGGCGGACCTGACCGGAGTGCAGGCCTTGCTCCCGCACTTGGCAACCAAGGCCGACTTGGCGGACCTGCGAACGGAGATTCACGCCGCGATAAATGCGCTAACGTGGAAACTGGCCGGCGCGTTACTGGCCGGGCTGACCGGACTGGCGGGACTGATCGTGGCGCTGCAAATCTTCACCTGAGCGCCGCCAGTGTCCGACTGGCCTCAGCGTCGGGAGACACCAGGCTCGCCCCACTCTGCCTCGCACGGTAGCCCGGATTCTGCGCTTGTCCTGTCGAGACAACCTGCCGTCCCCTAACGTGCGGCGGCGCCGGACCGCATCACCATCGCCTGGAGGCGCTACACGCGGTACACTGGCTCATCTCAGCGCGAGGGAGCAGACTCACATGGCGGCACGAGAGCGGACCGGTACTTCTCAGGCGGCAGCTTCCGACGGGGAACAGCAGCCCAAAGTGGTGGCCGTGGACCCCGGCGGCACCTTTGGTGCTGCCGGCGAGCGCGAAATCCTGGCGCAAGCCGGCTGCCGGCTCGTCACCGTTGCCAGCGACGACGAGGCGGTGGTGCTGGCAGAGGCCCACGATGCCGACGCGATCATCGGTAAGCACCACGTCTCGCGGTCCTTCATCCAGGCACTCACTCGCTGCAAGATCATCACCGTGGGCGGCATTGGGACGGATCGGTTCGAGGACATGGACTGTGCCACCGAGCGGGGCATCATCGTTACCAACGTGCCCGATGTCTTTGTGGACGAGGTCGCCAACCATACCGTGGCGCTGCTCCTCACCTGTGTGCGCTGGATCGTGCCGGCAGCGCAGCAGATACGCGCAGGCGGCTGGGGTGGTGAGCGGGGGATGATCCATCGCCTGACCGGGAACACGCTCGGCTTGCTCGGTTTCGGCAACGTGGCGCGCGGCGTGGCGCAGCGGATGGCCGGCTTTGCGCTACGCGAGATCATCGCCTACGACCCCTACGTGGACCCGGAGGTCTTCACCGCCCACGGGGTACGGTCGGTGCCGATGGTCCAGGTGTTGCAAGATGCCGATTTCATCTCGTGCCACGTACCCCTCCTACCGGACACCTATCACCTGATCGGCGCCCCCGAATTCGCGCTGGTGCAGCGCCACACCATCTTCATCAACACCGCGCGCGGCCGGGTGGTGGATGAGGCGGCGCTGGTCGCGGCGCTCCAGGAGGGCCGGCTGCTGGCTGCCGGGCTGGACGTGACGGAGCAGGAGCCGCTCCGGCCCGATAGCCCACTGCGAACGATGCCCAACGTCGTGATTACCCCGCACATGGCCTCGGCCAGCGACTGGGCGGCCCGCGAGCGCCGCCGGCGCCCGGCACTTGAAGTCGCCGCTGTCCTCACCGGCCACCGTCCGCGCGGCGTCGTCAACCGGCCGGTGCTCGACCAACTCGACCTCAAGTGAGCGGTTGCCGAGCGGTACCGCCCCCTATGGTCCCCCCGCTGCGGCGGAGAGACGTGGATTCCCGCTTGCGCGGGAATGACGGACTTGCAGGAACGGGGGACCAGTGAGCAGGCGTCTTGCAGCCGACTTGGTATAACCTACTCCAAGTTGCCGGCTCCGGGAAGATGGTGATGGGTGTAGAGAGTTCAGAGGTACGGCCGACATACCGCGTGGGCATTGTCGGCACGGGTGGCATTGCCCGCGCGCATGGCCTCGCCTGCCAAGCGCTAGATGATGTAGACCTCTGCGCCATCTGCGACGTGTCGGAGGCGGCCCTATACCGCTATGGTGATGCGTTTGCCGTCCCGCGCCGCTATCTGGACCTGGATGAGATGCTGGCCACCGAGAGCCTGGACGTGGCTATCGTCTGCACCTGGGGCACTGCCCACGCCAGTACGACGATTCGGCTGGCCCGGTCGCGGCGCGTGCGAGCGATCCTGTGCGAGAAGCCCTTTGCCGCGAATGCCACGGAGGCCGAGCAGATGGTCGCTGCCGCCCGGGAGCACGGTGTCCTGTTGGCCGAGGCGTTCAAGTTTCGTCACCATCCGCTGCATTTGCAGACGAAAGCACTGGTAGAGGCCGGGGCGATTGGTGATGTGCGGACCGTTCGCAGCACGTTCTGCACCGGGATCAGTGCCGCCAGGCGCAAACCAGAGCTTAACTGGCGGTTCAACCGTGCCCAAGGCGGCGGGAGCATCTTCGACCTCGGCTGCTACACCATTCACCACGCCCGTTACATCCTGGACGCCGAGCCGACCCACGTATTTGCGACGGGCCGGGCCGGCATAGAAGTCGAGGAGGCCGCGACCGTAACGCTCCTCTTTCCCGGTGAGCGGACCGCGCAGCTCACGGTGGGGTTTAGCCAGTGGCCGTCGCAGGAGGTCGAGATCAGTGGGACTGAGGGGCTACTCCGCGCGGGGCTGGCGTGGAACAATGAGCGCCGGGCGGTGACGCTGGAGCATCACACAGCGGATGGTGTCGAAACGACCGAATTTGCGCCGCAGCACCAGATCACTAACCAGCTACGCCACCTGTGCGACTGTCTCGGCACCGGCCAGCCGCACCGTATCCCGCCGGAGAACAGCATCGCGCAGATGCGCGTTATTGACGCCGTGTTCGAGTCCATCGCCACCAGGCAACCCGTGGAGATGACGGGGTAGCCACGGCGCCCTCAGTGCATGACAGGCTGGCAGGGCGTCTTACGTGGTGCTTGCGGTGGAGAATGCTGGCGCTGCGTGGGAGGTTGTGACCGATGGGGAATATCGGCATTGAGTTCACGGCCCGTGGCGCCGCGGGGTTCTGCGATCTGGGGCCGCCGCCGGCGCCCGGCCCGACGGAGTTGCTCACACGCACTCGCTACTCCGGCGTGACGAACGGCACCGAGCGGCACGTCCTGATGAACGACTCCGGGCGAGTGCAGTATCCCTTCCGCTTCGGCTATCAGCATGTGAGCGTGGTGGAAGCGGTCGGTGGCGAGGTGGAGGATTTCGTTGCGGGCGACACGGTGTTTATCGGTAACCATGGCGGACACCGTTCCTGGCATTGTATTGACCTGGCAGCGAGCAACGAACGGGCGCGGCTGTGCGTCAAGGTGCCGGCCAACATCGAGCATGAGTGGTGTGCGCTGCTAGGCATTACCGGCGTGGGCATGCGGCACTCGCGGCGCATCCGTATCGGGCCGGGGCAGCAGGTCTGGGTGGCCGGCCTGGGACCGGCCGGTCAAGCCGTGGCGCAGGCGGCGCGGGTCTTCGGCGCCTACGTCACGGTGACGGATGTCAACCGGCGGCGCCTGGATATTGCCCAGCAACTGGGAGCGCACCGGGTTATCAACGTCGCTACACCGGACGGCCCGGCGCTCCTCAAGCAGGGCGGGCCGTATGACCGCATTGTGGATGCGTGCGGCGTGCCGTCCTTCTTTTTGGACATTCACCGGGATCGGCTGCTCGCCCGGTACGGTGTCGTCGGCGCCTTAGCCGTGCGGCAAGAGGCTACCTTCTACCACGGCATGATCCACAGTCTGAGCGCCTCAATTGAATCGTCCTCGCACTTTACCGTCGAGGATCTGCGGCTGCTGCTGCACTTCATCCGGCTGGGCACGATCAGGATCGAGCCAATCGTGAGCCATCGTCTGCCGGTCACGGAGGCGCCGGGCATCTACGACATCATGCGAGACAGCCCCGGCGATTTGCTGGGGGTCATCTTTGACTGGAGGGCTGGTTAGTGGTGGGGAGCGGGTGGTTAGAAGCCGGCCCCCCTAATGGTCCCCCCGTCCCGACGGGGGGACGGTCGCTTCCCTCCCCGGGAGTTGACTCCGGGGGAGGGCTAGGGTGGGGGCCAGGTCACTAGCTAACGAGGAGGTAGTGATGGATGGAAAATTGGCTATCGAAGGTGGAACACCGGTACGGACGGCGCCGTTCGGTCCGGCGCACGAGTTTGGCGATGAGGACGTTGCCGCGGTCGCCGACGTGCTGCGCTCCGGGTTCGGCCGGCATCCGGGCCGGGAGTTCGAGCGGCGGTTCGCCGCGCGGAATGGCGTGAAGCACGTCGTTGCTGTCAACTCCGGGACCTCGGCCATGCATGTCTGCGTCGGGGCTATCAACCCCGATCCGGGCGACGAGATTATCGTGACGCCGTGGACTGCCGGAGGCAGCATTATCGGTGCCTTGCTGCACAACTGCGTGCCGATCTTTGCCGACGTTGATGACACCTTCACGCTCGACCCGCAGGATGTCGAGGCCAAGATCGGGCCGCGGACACGGGCGATCATCGCGGTGCATCTGTTCGGAAATCCGTGCGACATGCACGCGCTCCAGGAGATTGCCCGGCAACACGATCTATTCCTCATCGAGGACTGCGCCCAGGCCCACTTTGCCCGCTACCAGGGGCAGGTCGTCGGCAGCATGGGCGATATTGCCGGGTTCAGCTTTGGGGGCAAGCACCTGTCGGCCGGGGGTGGGGGCGCGGTGCTGACCGACAACGAGGTGTTGTGGGAGCGTGCGCTCCTTTTTTCGGACGCTGCGCTGCCGCGCGACCCCGGCCCCTACGCTGGCCGGCCCTATGCGAACTATTTCCTGGCGCCCAACTACAAGCTGAACGCGATGATGGCAGCCGTGCTTCAGGTGCAACTGGAGAAGGTGGACGGCTATATCGCGGGCAAAATCAACGCTGCCCATCAGCTTTTCGAGCATCTGGCCGATATTGACGAGGTTACGCCGCAGCGCGTGCGGCCGGGCGACCGGCACACCTATTGGGGTTTGCGGTTTACGCTCGACACCGAGCGCCTGGGCTGCTCGGCCGATGAGTTTGCCGCGGCGGTGAGTGCGGAGGGGGTGCCGGCCGCCGGACCGTACATCGGGTCCGGGCAGGAAGGACCGCTGTACCGCAATCCGTTCCTCGCCGAGCCGAACTGCTATGGCGCCAGCCGCTTTCCGTTCGACTATGGGCGCGAGCGTCCCGTGGACTACCGGCTGGTGCAGTGCCCGAACGGCGAGGAGTTGATGGGGCGCGGATTTGGCCTGCCCATCAGTCCGTTCCACACCCAAGAGGACGTGGAGGACATTGCCCAAGCGGTGCGGAAGGTGGTAGCCCACTATCGTTAGCGGGGTAAGCCCCCCTATGGTCCCCCCGTTGCGACGGGGGGACGAGTTGTTCCCTCCCCCGTCGCAACGGGGGAGGGTTAGGGTAGGGGCCGGACCGAGAGAAGGAGACGTTGCTGTGCTGGTGATAGACGTGAACACCCACTTCGGGATGCAGGCCGGAGGGAACCTCGATCTGTCGCTGCCGCGGTTGGTGCAGGAGCTGGACGTCCACCGGATTAGTCTGGCCTTCACCTGCTCGCTGCGCGGCGTCAGCCACGACCACGAGGCCGGGAACCGGGAGACGCTCCAGGCGACGGAGCGCTATCCCTGGCTGCTGCCGACGGCCACGCTGGACCCGCGGCGCTACCTGGACTGGGAGGCGGAGGTCGAGCGGTGCTTGCAGGCCGGGGTGCGGCTATTCCGTCTCTACCCGGAGTTGCAACGCTGGACGATCTCCAGCACACCCTTTGCCGATCTGATGGCCAAACTGGCCGGGTCGGACGCGGTGGTGATGCTCTCCGGGCGCGGGGCGGCGGGCGCGCCCACGGCTATTGCCCAGGCTACCGCCGAGTACGGGCTGCCGGTGATCCTGACCGACACGTTCTACGCGAACATGGGCGAGGTGATCGCCGCGGCACGGCGCTATGACCACCTCTACATCGAGACCAACTACCTGTCCTCGCCACGGGCGGTGGACATTATGGTCAGTGAGATCGGCGCTCACCGCCTGCTCTACGGGTCCGCGGCGCCGGAGTATTCCGTCCAGCGAGCGCTCAACGAGGTGTTGGAAGCGGACATTGCCGACGAAGAGAAGGCGGCGATCTTGGGGCAGAACGCCCTGCGGCTGTTCCGGCTCGCCCCGGCGTTGGCCGCCGAGCGGCCGCGGCTGGCCTCTGCGGAGATGGTGCGCTTACCCGGCCCGATCATTGACGTTCACTGCCATCTCGGACGGTGGCAATTTCCGCTGCCCGACGATGGTGCCGCCGGGCTGTTGGCGCTCATGCGCCAGGCCGGCGTGGACCGGGCGGTCATCTCGTCGGCCGAGGCCATCATGTACGATCTCTGCGGCGGCAATCGGTGGCTCTCGGAGGCCATTGCCGGACACCCGGAGCTGCTGGGCTACGTGGTAGTCAATCCCAACTACTTGGAGCAATCGTGCCGGGAGCTGGATCGGTACTATGCGCTGCCCAACTTCGTCGGCACGAAGCTCCACATGTACTACGCGCAGGACACCACCCGTTCGCGCAGCGGGCAAGCAATGCTCCGAGCCGTCGCAGAGCGCGGCAGGCCGCTGAAAATCCACGTCGAGGAGGGCGATCCGGTAAGCGCGCTGCGGGCGCTGCGCGAGCTGGCGCTGGAGTATCCCGATTGGAGCATCATCAAGGCGCACGGCGGCAACGGTCGGATGGCAGAGGTCGTGGCCGACGTGCCGAACGTCTACTTCGAGTACGGCGGCTCCGGTGGCCGTCCGCAGGACATCCGGCAGGCGCTGGACGTACTGGGACCGCGCCGGGTGATGTTCGGCAGCGACGCCGACCTTTGCGACATCGGCAAGCAGATCGGCGTCTACTACGATCTCGCGCTGTCACCGGAGGAGCGCGAGCTTGTGTTGTCCGGCAATGCCAGCCGGATATTCAAGCTCTAGGACGATCCCGGATAGGGTCGGACGACCCTAGAAGAGGGCCATGCCGGTGGTCTTGCGGAACGCCGCGGCCGCTTCCCTGGTCGCCTGCTGGTAGGCCGCTGCGGCCTCGCGGATGCGCCGGTACTCGTCCCAGGTCGTGACGACATCTTGGGACCGCTCCTGGCTCTTGGCCAAGAAGCCCGGTTCGCGCTGCGACTTGATCGGCAGGCGGGCATCCTGATAGCGAATGTCCTCGCTCCAGCGGACGTGGTCGGACCGATTGGGCGGCGAGACGTGCGGCAGGTGTTGGTGGATCAGCAGCGCATCGCCAACCTGCATTGGGAACGCCACGTCGTCAAGACCGTCAAGCTGGGGCACAAACTGGCTGGGGCGCCACTGCTCGGTGTAGGGAACGGTATGGCGATGGCCACCCGGCATTAGGTGTAGGCAGCCGTTCTCCTCGTCCACGTCCACTAGGGGAATCCAGAAGCCCGGTTCGGGCATCGTGGGGGCCGGCACGATGCGGGAGATAAACGTGTCGCCTTGGCCGGGGTCATGTGCCCCCAGGCCGTACTGTTGCTGGGTGTAGGTGATCCGCTGGACATTGTAGCGCGTGTCCTCGTGCCAGCGGAAGTCCGCCAGGCCGTATTGGGGCAGCTTCGGACGCAGCCGATGGCGTCCCTCGCAATGGACCTCCGGCCCGACGATTGATTCGGCGATGTCTACCAGCTTGGGATGGCGGAGGATTTCGAAGAGCGCCGGCCCACAGAACTGGCCGCCGGGGATTTCCTGATACACGTCGTCGCACTCTTCCACCAGCTTACGGAGGCGATGCTTGAAGCCATACTCCTCGTAGAGCGAGGTGAGGCGTCCGGCGGCGTGGTAGTCGTGGGCAACCTGGTCCACCTTGGCTTCGACCTCGGCGATGAGAGGTTGTAGCTCCTCGGGGTCGAAGAGGCCGCGTAGGAACACGTAACCTTGTTCGTCGTAGTGCTGTTTCTGCTCTGCGGTCAGTCCAGCCATCCGCTGCTCCTTTCGCTGCGCTCGCTCCCACGCTGCTACTATAGAGTATCGAGGGAGTCAATGACTACCGAAGCGAAACTACGACCGACACCACTCTATACCATCGAGGAGCTACGTACCCACGGTCTGCCGCCGCCCTCCGAGGCAGAGCTACGCCGTCGCCGCGCGGTCATTGATCGCACCTTGGCCAATGCAGCGCGACGACCGCTAGGCCCTGGCGAGAGTACGACGGCTGCCATCCGCCGTATGCGCGACGCGGCAACTTGACCAACCCCACTGCGTCATTCCGGCGGAAGCCGGAATCCAGACACCTTGGCAAACAGACAACGCGCCTGCTTTAGATTCCCGCTTTCGCGGGAATGACCGGGGAAAACGTCAGTGGGGTCTAGCGTTGCCCGGCCTACGGCAGTTCGGACGGGGCGCGGGCCGTGGCGGCGTCGCGCATGGCAGCGATCACGTCGGCGAGCGGCGTACCGGGGCCGAAGACGGCGTAGATTCCGGCTTCTCTCAGGGGCGGGATGTCGGCATCGGGAATGATCCCGCCGGCGACGACCGGCACTTCACCCATGCCCTGCGTCCGGAGTGCCGCGAGCACCGCCGGAAATAGCTCCAGATGCGCGCCGGAATGCAGCGACAGGCCGATCACGTCGACATCTTCTTGCAGGGCGGCCACCGCGATCATCTCCGGCGTCTGGCGGATGCCGGTGTAGATGACCTCCATGCCGGCGTCGCGCAGTGCTCGCGCAACGATTTTGGCGCCGCGGTCGTGCCCATCGAGGCCCGGCTTGGCGATCAGCACCCGCAGTGGCCGGGCTGCGCCGGCTGTGGTCGCGGTGTTGCGCTCGGTCATCATCGGTCTTCACTCCGGCGGGGCGCAGGAACTCACCGGCCCGTGAAGTGCGGCCGGCGCTTCTCCAGGAACGCGCTCATACCCTCGGCGCGGTCCTCGGTCCCGAACATCTCACCGAAAAGCTCCGCTTCAAGGGCGTTGGCGGCGCGGCGGTCCAGCCCGGCTACCAGGTTGAGCGCTCGTTTTGCGCGTGCCAGTGCGCGCGGCGGCTTTGTCGCCAACTGGCGGGCAGTATCCAGCACGCCGGCACGTAGCTCGTCGTCGGCGAGTACGCCATGCACCAAGCCGAGGCGCTCCGCCTCGTCGGCGGACACGAGCCGGCCGGTCAGGATCAACTCCTTGGCCGGACCTGGCCCGACCAAGCGGGTGAGCCGGTGGGTGCCGCCCCAACCGGGTGTAATTCCCAAGTTGATCTCGGGCTGTGCCAGCCGTGCGCTCGCCGCTGCATAGCGCAGGTCGCAGGCCAGCGCCAACTCGCAGCCACCGCCAACCGCGACACCGTTGATCGCCGCGATGACGGGCTGCTCCAGGTCCTCGACCAAGTCCATGACGGATTGCCCCAGCAGCCCCCAGGCCCGGCCACCGGCTGTGTCCATCCGGACCATCTGCTTGATGTCGGCACCGGCCGAGAAGGTGCGCCCGCTGCCGGTGATAACCACCACGCGCACATCCGGTTGGCCGTTGAGCGCGATCAGGTGGGTGGTCAGGGCGCGGAGCAGCGTGTCGTCCATCGCGTTGTGCGCGCGAGGACGGTTCAACGTCACAACTGCCACTGGGCCGTCCTGCTCGACCGTCACGACCTCGCTTTGCGCTGCATCCATGGCTGCTCCTCGACCTCGACGCGCCGCCAGTGTGCTCAGAGGCCAACGCCAGCGTATCATGAATGAGGGACCGCCGTCTTGGTCGCGGTTGCGAGGGAACATGGCTCGAACCGGAGTCGCTGCCACCACGCGCGTTGACCAGAGCGCGCCGCCGGCCGGAGCGCCGTCCGCTGCCGACGACCGCGCGGCAGCGTTGGCCGCGGCCCGGCGCGCGGCTGATCTGCTCGTCAGGCGCTACGGTGCGCGGCGGGTGTATCTGTTCGGATCGCTGGCCGGCACCGGTTCGGTGGTGTTCCATCCAGGCTCCGATATAGACCTCGCCGTCGAGGGGCTGCCCGGTGAGGTCTTCTGGAAGGCGCTTGTTGCTGTTGATGCCGTCATGCCACGAGGACACTCCGCCGACATTTCCGAGCTTGAGTCCGTGCGGCCGTACATCAAGGAGGCGGTGCTGGAGCGAGGGCTGCTACTCGCCCACAGCGATAGTACCACCGCAGACAAGACTGATGGAGCAGCCATGGAGCAACCGCGCTGGCGCCGGCTGGCGGAAGAGATCGAGCAGGAGCTTGGCAGGATGGGAGATTTGGTAGTGGAGGCCGGTCCGCTGGCTGAACCGGCGTTTACCCCCTCGTCATCTCTTGATCTGCGTGCGGGAGGCAGCATCCTCCAGAACTTCTACAACGGCACCGAACGAACCTTTCAGCGCATTGCCCGGATCGTAGACGAGCATGTGCCCTCGGACGAGCATTGGCATCGAACGTTGCTCGCGCAGATGGCCGCACCGTACCCGGACCGGCGTCCGCCAGTCATTTCCGCAGTTACACGCGAGGGTTTCGTCAGGTATCTAGGGTTTCGTCATCTCTTTCGCAACATTTACGGTCCCGATCTCGACTGGTCGAGCATGGTCGGGTTGCTGCAGGCTCTTGGGGATACGCACCGCGGCCTGTCGGCGGAGCTTGGCGCCTTCTGCGCGTACTTGAGCCGGCATCCGAACGGACGAGAGACAGAAGCTGCTGAGTCGGATTGCGGCGAGGAGCATCATGCCTAGCCGACGTGCCCGCATAGAGCGCGTGGACGAGGATCGTTTTCGGCTGGTGTTCGGCCGGCCGCTGGACGCGGAGGTGGCACTGATGTACTTCGGCTTCTACCCGGACACGCAGCTCCTCTGGCACAACGGGCGGGTGACGGCCGTCGTGGCGCCGAGCGCGATCTACGAGCAGGTCGTCGCCGACTTCGGCACGCCGGAGGAGACGGAGTGGGCCTTCTGACACTGGAGCCGCCAGGCGCCGCGCTGGCTACCCTTCCCTGCCAGGGAGGGGGCCGGGGGGTAGGTGCAATACACAACCTACCTGCTCCGCCGGGGACATGGACTGCGGGTTCCGCCGCAATGACGGGCAGGGACCCACTGAAAGCTGACGGCTGCGAGCTAACAGCTAGGAAGCTACGCCGCACGCTCGACGGTGACCGGTGTGCCGGCGCGCACGCTGCGGAACACCGTCGGGTCGCCGCGCAGCGTGCCGAAGAGGTTCACCGGGCTGGCCGGGCGGATTTCGCCGGGGCTGCTCATCGTCGTCGGGCCGAAGAAAATGCAGAATGCGCGCCCCGGCGGCCAGTAGCCCAAGTCGCCTAGCGCGACCGTCGGCTGGGCATCGTCCTCATCCAGACCGACCGGGATCGTAAAGTAAATCTCGTCGCCCCAGGTGTTGGCCGGGATCGTGAAGGGGAGCGCGTCCCAGATGGCGGCGGCCGTCTCGCTGGCATCGAGGTCCGCAAGCGCCTCAATCTCGCCCGCACGGATACGGATGGTGCGCTCGGTCGCGGCGTTCATTGGTGTGGCCCCCATGTGGTCCCCCCGCTGCGGCGGGGAGACATGGATTCCCGCTTCCGGAGACCTTTGCATAATCTACCTATCCGGTAGGATCAGCGGCAACGAGGAGCGTGGGGCAGGCCGGAAGGAGGCGTCGATGCATCGGGAGATGGGCCAGCCGTCGGCGGTCGA
>DAOUJP010000035.1:0-96297 GCA_034422515.1 Chloroflexota bacterium
GCCGATGCGGACCTGGATGCTCAGATCATGCCGGTCCAAGAGCAGCATCCCGACCAGCGGGGTGGTGTCCGCTGCGTCGGCCAGCACGTATCTTGGCTGGCCGTCCCACAGCAGAACCGTTCCCTTGTCACCTGGCCGGCGCCGGCTGGGTAGCGGCTTGGAGACGCAGCAACCCCGGATACCACCACGCCACTAGCATGACGGTCACGGCACAGAGCAGCGCGCTACTGCCGATAGCCGCCGGCGCGCCCCAGCGTTCGGCCACCAATCCTTGTTCGAGATTGCCGAGCGGGGAGCTACCAATTGCCAGCGTCACCAGCCCCGTCACCCGACCGCGCATGGCCGGTGTGGCCTGGCTCAGGATCAGCGTCGCCTGCATCACGGAAAACCCGGCATGACCGAACCCGGACAGCAGCAGGAGCACCAGCGACAGCCAGAGCACGGTGGACGCCGCGAAGAGACTCAACGCGAGTGCCGTCACGAGCGAGCCGCCGACAAAGACCCATCCCCAGCCGCCAATGCGAGATACCTGGGGCACGAGCAGTAAGCCCAGCGCGCCGCCCAGCCCGTTGGCCGCGGCCAGCCAGCCAAGCTCTACCGGGCCGACGTGCAAGACGTGCTCGGCCATCACCGAGAAGAGCTGCTGGGCGGGAAAGGTAAAGAAGTTCATCGCCACGGTGATGAGGATGACGGCCCAGATGATCTGCTCCCGCCGGACATAGTCGAATCCCTCGCGCAGCTGCCGCCAGGCCGAGGCGGTCTGGGACGATGATGCAACCGGGCGGGGTACAAGGCCGCTCACGGCTACGAGGGCGAGTACGGGCAGCACCATCAGCGCCCCGAACGCACCACTGCCCCACGCGGCGAGCATTGGTCCGGCGAGCAGAGGGCCGAGCACGCGCGTGCCGGACATCGTGGCGCTTTCGAGGACGGCGGCGCGGAGTAGCAGCTCTGGACGAGTGAGATCGCCGAGCAGCGAGCGGCGAGCGGGCCACTCCACGGACCAGCTCACGCCAAAGCACACCGACACGACCAAGATTTGCCAATAGGCACCGTAGCCGGCCAGGAACGCGCCGGTAAGCAATGCAAGCGGGACCAGCTGCCCCCACAGGCCGAGGCGGACCATCGAGGCGCGGTTGTAGCGGTCGGCGAGCATGCCGCTGAACGGCCCGACCAGCGGCAAGGGGGCGGCGCGGCAGACGCCGGCGAGGGCGACGAGCCACGGTGAGCCGGTCAGTTGTAAGGCAATCCAACTGGTGATGGTCAGCTCCATCCAGCGGAAGAGGTTGGAGGCGCAGGAGGAGAGCCACAAACGCCGGAACTGCGGCACGGCCAAGGGGGCCGCGACATTGCCCATCCACGGCCCAAGCGGGCCGGCGAGGCGCAGGCGGCGGCCGGGTTGAAGTGGTGTTGAGGGCGGCATGGGCGTGCAACTCTACCGCACCGCCTAGCGCAAGCACGTCACTCCCGGGTCCGCGTGACAAATCACCGTGGCAGCGTCATCATTAATCCGCCACCGATCCGTACAGGAAGCAAGCACAGTGAGGAGTAGCGATGACCGCAACCGGCCGACCGGACGTTGCCATCATCGGTGGGGGCGTCATGGGGTGTGCGCTGGCGTATTACTTGGCACGGGCCGGCGAGCGCGTGCTGCTGCTGGAGCAGAGTCGGGTTGGCAGCGTCCCGTCCGCGTCGGGCGCCTCGGCGGCCATCGTGAACCTGCTTGTCACGGCGCCGGACGCGCTGCTGCACCAGTCGCTGCTGACACACCGGCTGCTCCCGGAGCTGGCTGCGGACCTATCGGAGCGGACGGGCATTGACATTGGCCTCACGCGGCCCGGCAGCCTGCGGCTGGCGTTCGACGACCGGGAGCGCCCCGAACTGGAAAGCATCATCGAGCGATACACCGCCGTGGGCTACGACGCCGCATGGCTGGACACGCAAGCGGTCCGCGCCATCGAGCCGGGCGTCTCGCCGCGCGTCTGCGGCGGCGTCTACGTGCCGGGCACCTACAGCCTGTACGCCCCGCACTACGTGCGCGCGCTGGCCGCCGGGGCCGCCGCGCACGGGGCAACGATTCGCCAGGGCATCCCGGTCACCGGGCTACGACGCAGCGGGGATCGCGTGGCGGCGATCAGGACGGTGGATGGGCAGATCGAAGCAGGACACGTCGTGCTCGCCACCGGCGCGTGGACCGGCATGGTTGGGGAGTGGCTGGGCCTGGATGTACCTATCGGACCGCAGCGCGGCCAGATCATGGCCGTGCAGACGCGGCCACCGCTGCCGCACGTCCGGCAAATCCTCTCGCACGAGGACGGCTACATCGTCCCCAAGCCGAACGGGACCGCGGTGGTCGGAGGGACGCGGGAGCTGGTCGGCTGGGACGGCCGGCTGACGCCGGGCGGCCTCGGTTTCCTGGCCAACCTCGCGCAACATTTCGTGCCTACACTGACCGAGAGCACGGTCAAGCACGTCTGGTACGGCTTCCGGCCGCTGCGCTTGGACGATGGCCCGCCGCTGGTCGGGCCGCTGCCGGGCCTGAGCAACGTCAGCATCATCGCGGGACATGGACCCATCGGGATCACGCTGTCGGCAGCGGCCGGGTCGCTCTTGGCGCAGTCGCTGCGGGGGGAGGAGCCGGAGCAGTCGCTCGCGCCGTTCGACCCGGCCGGCAGCGGCATTAGTGCGGCGTGATGGCGCAACAGCGTCAGGCCGACAGCGCATACCCCAACATGCGCTGCGGTTCGGCCGGGGCACCGCGTTCTAGCCAAGGGATTGGCTCGTCCTCTTCCCGCTCAGGATTCACCCAGACAATTTCCCGTAGCTTGCCAACTCGACCCGTAGCCCGGCGAAACAATGCCCGCACACTCTCGTCGAGCGAGGCTACGGTACGGTCGGTGGCAAGGGCTGCCTCGATCAAGAGCAGGTCGTCAAGCAACTCCTGCCGCTCATCGGCATTATTGGCCGTGCGGAGCACTCTTTCCCTCAGAGCATTGTCCTCGATGATCTCGACATAGTGTACTTTTCGCCGGGCAAACATCCGTTTCATCCACCTGCGGGTTAGCCTGGATTGGTTTCTCCGCCACTCCGCCCTGATCTCGCGGGTCATAACAACCTGGTGACAGATAGTCAGAATGGCTTGCAGGAAGTCGCGGCAGTGCCTTGGCCTGGGACGTCTCGCATCCGGCCCGGCAGCCCGTGCAATCGAAGCGTCTACCACGATAAGGCGGCCGCCCCTAGCTCGCACGAGCCTGCTTCCACAGCACCGACTCGGCGGCATCGAGGTACCGGCTTTCGGACTTGAGTTCAACGTCGCCAAAGTCCTCGGGCCAATCGCCGAACGCGCCGGCCTCATCGAGGTCCGCAGAGGTCACCGTGGTTGCGCCGTCCTCGCCGCGCTCGAACCAGTGGAGGGCTACGAGGTCGGGGGGAAGCGTGCCTTCAGCTACGAGCGTCTGCAAGCCGAGTAACAACAGGGAGCTGTGCGTCTCGACGACGACGCGCACGCCGCGCCGGGCTGCGTCGGCCAGCAACTGCGCCAGGGCGACTTGGGCGCGGGGGTGCAGGTCGCGCTCCGGGTGCTCCAGGTAGACCAACTGCCCCTTCACCGCCGTCAGCAGCGCCACGAGCGCCGGTAGCACCTGCGATACGCCAACGCCTACGTCGGCGATATTTACCAGGTCTTCTTCACCATCCTCCGGGCGTTTTGGTAGGCGTGCAGCGAGTAGCTCAATCTCTGTGTCTTTGAGCCGCCTCGCCATGACTTTCCAGGTGAGACCAAGCGATGCGAGCGCCTGCCCTAGCTTCCCAAGGCGGTCGTCCTGTGTGTCCTGCCAGGATTCGATGATGCTGGCGATATAGTGCTCGAACGTGCCTTCGTACCAAAAGCGACGCTGAAAGTCAGAAACCACCTTAGGATAGACACGGGGGTTGTCTCGCAGCACCGGAACGTGAATAAAAAATACCCCCACACGGTCCTTGAATGGTAAAAGGAGGCTATAGTCCTTAGCAACACCATCCTCGAAATGCACTTCAACAAAAAGAAAGCATCGTTCGCGTGGTGTCTTGATTTTTTTAACCATCTCTTTTGCGCCACGTATCTCAGGAAACGCTTCCATTAGACTATCATACAGATCATCGTCAGCGTCGTCACCGACAGGCTCCGCCTCCGGCCGCAGTGAGAATCGGGGCCATCTCGATGTGCGTATCTCGAAGAGATCAACACCCCTTCCCTGCTGATACTGAAAGGTGATTGCCACCGACTCTTCACCTTGCATTTCGTCATCTTGCACTGTCAGTCCGACAGTGAACTTCGCTCCGTCGAGGTCAAGGGGCATCCCAGTATCGCTCAGGCGCCTCGACAGGAATTGCTCGGCGGAGGTGAATTCGACATTGGGACCGTCGAGCTTCAGGGGGCCAGGGTCGTAGGCGACGACTTCGAGGGTTTGCTTCAGCATGAGCAGCGGTTGCATGATGCTCGACTTGCCGGAGTTGTTCGCGCCGGCGAGGATCGTCAGCGGGCGCACCTTGATGCGCTGCTTGACGCACTGCTCGTCGCCGCACTGCTCGTCGTAGAGCGACTTGAAGCCCTGGACGGCGATCTCGGTGATGCCTCTCAGGGCATCATCTTGCTGCTGGTCAGCCGGCTCGTCTGCGCTCATCGGGTGATCCTCTCGTCTGCGCCGCGGCGGTCAACGCGCACTATACATTCTACGGGATGGCTCGGCGGCCGGGGCGGCGGTATGATGCTCGGACCGCTGCATAGGGGAGGAGAAGCGATGGAAAGCGCATATCGCGCCGCCGTGATCGGATTGGGACGCATTGCCAGCACGTTTGACGACGAGCAGGGGCCGTGGAGCGTGTGGCGCGGGCCGCACGCCCACACGCCCAGCTATCTCGCCGCCGGGGTGCCGGTGGTGGCGGGAGCGGACCCGCACGACGGGCAGCGCGCGGCCTATCGGCAGAAGTGGGGCATCGAATCGCTCTACGGCGACTACCGGGAGATGCTGGAGCGGGAACGACCGGACATCCTGAGCATCTGCACGACGGCCAAGCCGCGGGCGGGCATTTTGCTTGATGCGGTGGAGATTGGGGCCTCGCGGGGGCTGAAGGCGATCTGGGCCGAGAAGCCGATGGCGCTCTCGCTGGAGGAGGCCGACCGCATGATCGCGGCGTGCCGGGCGGCCGGGATCGTGCTGGCGATTGGCTGCGCGCGCTCCTGGAAGGCCAGCTACAACCGGATGCGGGAGCTGATCGAGGTCGGGGAGGTGGGCGACGTGCTGCAAGTGATCGGTCTTGGCCAGTGCGGGCTGTCGCACAACGGCAGTCACCTGCTCGCCACGGTCAACTACCTGGCCGGGGCGCGGGCGGAGTGGGTGTTCGGCCACATCACGAGCGATGCGGCTGCCGCCAGCGACGACGATCCGCAGGGCAACGGCTACTTGCAGTATGCGAACGGCGTGCAGGGCTTTGTGCGGACGATGCCGTGTGGCGCGGCCGATTGGGACATCGAGGTGATCGGCACCAAGGGCCGGCTGCGCTCGCTCAACAATGGCGAGCAAACGGAGTTCTGGAAGCTGGTGCCGTCCGGCTTGGAAGGGCGCGGGCTGGAGCCGGCGCAGCATATCTTTCCGCTGCCAACCTCGACCGAGAACGCGAACGTGCGGTGCGTGCGCGACCTGATCGCGTGCATCGAGACGGGCAAGGAGCCGAACTGTAGCGGTGAGGACGGGCGGCACGCGCTGGAGATCGCGCTGGCCCTGCGCGAGTCGCACCGCCGCGGCGGGACGCGAGCAGACTTACCGCTGGCGGACCGCTCGCTGCACATCCGCTCGCTGGAGACGCTGCACGGTGACGAGCCGGCCGCCGTGCGCCGCGCCCGTGCCGCGGCAGCAGCGCAGGCAGGCACGGCCAGCTAAGTGGGCGGCGTTGGGGCCAAGTGCTTGTGGTATCGTGGGCAGCGCCTCCTCTTGTCATTCACCGCCGCACCACCGTGTAGCTATACTCATATGAATGGAGGCCACGAGCATGGACCAGGAGCGCGGCGCTAACCCACCGAACGCCGAGACGCCCAAGCCGGACGACGCGATTCGCCCGCCCAAAGACAGCCGGCCGGCCCCAAAGCGTGAAGGGCACCGGCGCCTCAACTTAGTGTGGTTTGTCCGTATGATGCTGTCGCTATTTGTGCTCGTCTTGGTCGTGGGCTTCGTCTTGATGGCCTTCGGTGTCATCGGCACCTACTTCGTGCATATGTTTGCACCGGAGTCATGGCATTGGCTGACAGACCAGCAAATGGCCAGATTGCCTCTGCTGTAAGTACTTACCGCGAATGTCAGTACCAACGGAGACACGACCGCTTCGTGGAGAGCAACGCCGGCCGGGAGCGCTGTTCGGCCGGCGACAGGGGCGCGACAAGATGAGGAGCAGGAAGCAATGAGCGTTGAGGTGGCGGCAGCGGCGGAGCAGGAGCTAACGGCCGCGGGGGTGGTGGCTACCTTGAAGCGGTGCGGCCTCACGCACCTCGTCTGGCTGCCGGACAGCGAGGCCGGCTTCCTGCACGCTGCCCTCAGCCAAGACCCGGACTTGAACCTGGTGCCGGTTTGCCGCGAGGGGGAGGCGATGGCCGTCGCGCTGGGCCTGATGGTGGCCGGTCAGCGTCCGGCGGTCGTGATCCAGAACACCGGCTTTCTCGAATCCGGCGACTCGGTGCGGGGCGCCATGCTCGACACGGGCTTTCCCTTCTTCCTGATGATCGGCTACCGGGGCTGGCACGCTGGCGAGCCGATGACCGATTCGGCCGGCATCTACACCGAGCCGGTGCTGCAAGCCTGGGGCATTCCGTACTATCTCGTCGAGGACGACCGCGACTTGCACCACATCGAGCAGGCCAGCCGGGAGGCGCAGGAGGGCAGCAAGCCGGTCGCGGTGCTGATTGGTCGGGAGTACCGTTGAGGTCCGGTGGGGGGCCTATGGCGAGAGGACAAGAACCGATGACTGACAGTAAGCGGATGTCGTATCTGGACGCGCTGGCGGTGCTGGAGCGCCGGCGGCGGGATGAGATCGTCGTGACGACGATGACCTGCTCGCGCGTGTGGGCATACCTCTCGGAGCACCCGGAGCTTGACGTGTCGTTTGGCGGATGCATGGGCAAGGCGTCGTCGCTGGGGCTGGGACTGGCGCTCGGCCGGCCGGACCGGCGGGTGTGGGTGCTCGACGGCGACGGGTCGCTGGTGATGAACCTGGGCAGCCTAGTGACGATTGCCCAACAGGCGCCGGCCAACCTGATACACGTGCTGCTGGAGAACGGCGTCTACGAGGTCACGGGCGGCCAGCCCGTGCCGGGCGCCGGTTTGGCCGACTTCGCCACGATGGCCCGTGCCGCCGGCTACCGGTCGGCGTACCGCTTCGATACGCTGGCAGGGCTGGAGGCGAGCATGGACGAGGTGCTGGCGGCACCCGGCCCGACGTTCGTGACGCTGGTCGTCGAGGAGGCGGGCGCGGCACCCCGCAAAGCCTACCCACCCACGCGCCAGGCGCTGGCCGCGCTTCGCGACCGGCTGGCCGCGGCCTAGCGGGCTGGGTTGCCATTTGAGATAGAAGGCGGCACCACCAAACCTGTTTCTTCATGCCGGCGGAATCCAGGAGCCGGGGATGGCCCCCCTATGGCCCCCCCGCTGCGGCGGGGGGACGGTTAGTTCCCTCCCGTCGGGACGGGGGAGGGCTAGGGTGGGGGGCTGGATTCCCGCGCAAGCAGGAATGACCGGGAATGTCGAATGACCGCTGACAACAAGCTCTACTATGGGGACAACCTCGCTATTCTGCGGGAGTACGTTCCGGACGAGTCCGTTGACCTGATCTACCTCGATCCGCCCTTCAACTCCAACCGCAACTACAACATTATCTTCAAGGATGAGTCGGGGCAGTCGAGCGACGCGCAGATCGTGGCATTCGAGGACACCTGGCATTGGGGACCGTCCACCGAGAGTGCCTACGGCTATCTCACGAACACCGCGCAGCACGGCGGGCGGGTGGCGGATAACGTTAGCATCTTGCTGGATTCGCTGGTCTCCGGGCTGGGCAAGAATCAGCTGACCGCGTATCTAGTCGAGATGAGCGTGCGCCTGATCGAGCTACACCGCGTCCTCACACCGACCGGTAGCCTGTATCTGCACTGCGATCCGAGCGCCAGCCACTACCTCAAGATATTGATGGATGCGATTTTGGGACCGGAGAACTTTCGTAGTGAGATCGTCTGGAAGCGGACCAGCGCCCATGCCGGCTCCAAACGCTGGGGGCCGGTCCACGATACGATCCTGTTCTATACGAAAACAAACCGCTTCGTCTGGAACACCGTGCTCCTGGATTACTCGGAGGAGTACATCCAACGATTCTACCGCTACTCGGACGAGAAGGGGCGCTTCCGCGTCGGCGATCTGACCGGCGCCGGCACACGGAGCGGCGAATCCGGGCAACCGTGGCGCGGGGTCGATCCGACGGACGTGGGCAGGCATTGGGCCACTCCGAACAAGGCGCTCGCGGCGCTGTTCGGGAAAGCGGCTGCCAGCTGGACCGTTCAACGGAAGCTCGACGCGCTCGACGAGGCCGGGCTGATCTACTGGCCGCCGAGAGGCCGGGTTCCTGGCTTCAAGCGGTATTACGACGATACCGCCGGTGTGCCGATTATTGACGTAGTGACCGACATCAACCCCCTGTCGGCGCAATCCGCCGAACGCCTCGGCTACCCCACACAGAAGCCCGAGGCTCTACTGGAGCGGATCATCCAAGCCAGCAGCAATGCCGGGGACACCGTGCTTGATCCCTTCTGCGGCTGTGGCACGGCGCTGGTGGCGGCGCAGAAGCTCGGGCGGCAATGGATCGGGATTGACATTGCCTACCTGGCTATTCCCGTCATCCGCACCCGGCTCCGGGACACGTTCGAGGACGACATTGACTTCGAGATCATCAATCGTCCTACGGAGGTAGCCGGAGCTAGGCAGATGGTGACGACGCCGAAAGGGCGCGCAGACTTCCAGTGGTGGGCAATAGACTTGATCGGCGCCACGCCGGTCGGCGGCGTCAAGAAGATGGGCGCCGACCGCGGCATAGACGGCAAGATCACCTTCACGGAAGCCAACGGGCGCCTGCAAACGATCTTGGTCAGCGTCAAGAGCGGCCACGTGAACCCCGGCATGGTACGCGACTTGCGGGGCGCCGTAGAGCGGGAGCAGGCGGCCATCGGCGTATTCCTGACGCTGGAAGAGCCGACGGCCGGGATGCGCCAGGAAGCGGTCCAGGCGGGCCGCTACCGGTCCGAGCTATGGAACCGTGATTACCCGCATATCCAGATCATCACGATTCGGGAGCTTCTGGACGGGGGGAAGCAGCCCGACCTACCCGCTTTCCGGCTGCCGACGTACCAACAAGCGCCGCGAGCCAAGCCAACCGCCGAGATGGAACGGCTCGTCTGAGCCGGTGACACTCGCCGGTATCCAGGCGAGGCGAGAGGGGCGGGCGGCATGAGTAGGCCTAATGCGCTGTTGGTCATGGGCGGCGATCCGATCCACGATACGCTGGAGCACTATGAGCTGCTGGCCGGGCTGCTGGCCGGGCCGGCCGGTCTGAATCTGCACATCGTTGACACGCTGGAGCCGCTCACCCGACTGAACCGGACCGACTACGATCTCATTGCCATGTATCGCGCCGACCGGCTGCCGACAGCGGTGCCATTCGCGGTGCTGTGGGAGGCAGTGCGGGCCGGCACGTCGTATCTCAGCCTGCACGGCGCGGCGTTTACGGTCCAGCAGGTGCCCGACGGTGCGGCGGCCATCGGCGCGCGGTACGAAGAGCCACATCTCCGGAAGCAGCCCTTGACGGTGCAGATCGGAGATGGCAAGCACCCGATCACCGCCGGCGTGGAGTCCTTCACCATCGAGGACGAACCGTACCGCCTGACGCCGCTCGTGCCGACCGCGCTGCACGTGCTGGCGTCGTACTCCGATTTTGCCCTCAACCGTCGGACGCGGCATGGCGTGATCGCCGCGCAGGGAGATTGGCCGCTGCTCTACACCACGCGGCTCGGCGCCGGATGGATACACACCAACGTCCTCGGCCACGACCGGCAAGCGTTGACGCACCCCGCCTATCGCCGCCTCGTCGTGCAGGCCGTAGGCTGGCTGTTGGCTACCGCCAGCGGGTGAAGGCCGCTGTCACGGGAGATGGGGAAGGACGATGAGGATCGTTTCTTGGAACATCGCTCACCGCCATGAACCCTGGTCGTGCCTGCTCGACATGGATGTGGACGTTGCCCTTTTGCAGGAGGCGGGAGAACCGCCCGCGGCAGTGGCGGGGCGCATCGAAACGGGCGGCGCGCCCTGGTTAACGGCGGGAGCAGACATTTACCGGGCAAGGCGCTGGCGAACGGCGGTGGTCAAACTGTCGGAGCGCGTCGAGGTGGAGTGGATCGAGGCGAAAGCTCTCGCCGCGGCGGGGCCTGGGGAGTTGGCAGTCAGCCGTCTGGGCACCATCGCCGCCGCGACTGTGACGGCGCCCGGCAGCGAGCCACTGGTGGTTGTTTCCATGTATGCGCCCTGGGAGTCACCACACGCCGCCACCGGTAGCCGTTGGATTATCTCGGACGCCTCGGCGCACCGGGTAGTTTCCGACCTCTCGGCTCTCATCGGCAGTGAGCGCAACCACCGCATTCTCACCGCCGGGGACCTCAACATCCTCCACGGCCATGGGGATTACGGCAGCGTCTACTGGGCCGCCCGGTACGCAACGGTGTTCACGCGGATGGCTGCGCTGGGGTTGCCGTTCGTAGGTCCGCAGGCGCCGCACGGACGACAGGCCGACCCGTGGCCGGACGAGTTGCCACCCGGCAGTCGCAACGTTCCCACCTTTCACTCCTCCTATCAAACGCCGGCCACGGCGACGCGCCAGTTGGACTATGTGTTTGCCTCCGAGAGCATGGCCGATGCGGTACGGGTCCGCGCCGTCAACGAGGTCGAGCAGTGGGGTCCCAGCGATCACTGCCGGCTGGCGATTGACGTGCCGTAGCGGCACAGCGTTGGCCATTACGTTCATAGGCAGCGTGCAGCAAGCACCCGCGGCCTGCCCACGCAGCCACTGCGCCCGGTCGGCAATGTGCAGGATCACGTTCACGGGCAGAGTATAGCCGGCGGCCGCGGCCGGGCCTGTTTTGGCTACGCTTTGGCGCCACGGTGACAGCGCCTATGCACGATCCGTAGCAGCCAGCCAACCCACAGACCGAGCATAAAATCGGCGATGTCTCTGCTCGGCCAATCGCCGCACGTGACCCCACGGCCGATGTCTCGGCACCGGCCATACTCGACGACCTGGTAGACGAGATAGCCCACGAACGCGAGCACCAGGGCGACGGTCATTGGCAGCGACCAGCCGACGACCAGCCCTTGCGCTCCATGAGCGAGGTACGAGTGCCAATACTTACTCCAGTCTCTCGGTTCACGTTCCATCAGGACCTCCGTATCGAACGCCGGTTGTAACTGCTTCCTCTTCCTAAGTTGAGATTGGGTGGCCTAGCGCAACGGCCGGCCGGCCTCCTGCTCCACGGGGCGAGTGCTGCCCCCTGACCGGGGTAGGTAAGGGCCAAGCTGTAGGGGCACAACATGGTGCGCCCGTCCCCCCGTGCAGCCGCGGCGAGTTCTTTGTCGAGGGCCCGTCCCCCCGCCGCAGCGGGGGGACCACAGGGGGGCGAGTCCCCCGCTTCCCCCATCCTGTCTACCCTGTCCATCCATGGAAATACCTACCCCTGTCAGCTATGGCCCCCCGCCATGCGGCGGGATGGGCGGCGGGTGAGGCTGCCTGTGGGCCGGGATTTGGTGCTCGCTCTCCGATTGATTATGTTAAGGTGGCAGGTTGTCATGGCAAGCTACGTAGCACGGCGCCGGAGCGATCCCCTCCCCGCCGCTGGCCGGCTGATGGGCTGGCTGGTGGCGGCGCTCGTCGCGCTCCTGCTGGTCAGCCTCAATACTGCGGTAGCTACGGCCCAGTCCCGCGGTGAAGCCTTAGCGGACTATCAGGTCGTCAACGGTCACTACTTCACGCAGGCCGGTGGAGACCCTGACGGAGACGCGGGCTTCCGCATCACGGACGAAAACGGCGTCAACTTCGCCAGCGAGTTCGAGCGGCTCGGTGGGGTGGCGGTGCTCGGCTATCCGATTTCACGGCGGTTCGAGTGGGACGGCTTTACCACCCAAGCGACGCAGCAGGCCGTGTTGCAATGGTATCCGGCGGCCAACCGCGCTGCACTGGTCAATCTGCTCGATGCCTTTGCCGACGCCGGCTTGGACTCCTGGCTGGAGCAGCAGGCGCAGGTTCCTCCCCAGCAACTGTTCCACGATGAGACCGAGTTGATCTTCGAGGAAGTCGTCGCCGCGCGGCTGGCCTACCTCGACGGGTATCCGGCCTTGCGGAGCGCGTATCTCGCCACCCCGAACTATCTGGAAAGCTACGGCCTCCCCACTGCCCCCGTTGCCGAATTCGACTCGGTCCGCGTGCTCCGCACGCAACGCGCCGTGCTCCAGGAGTGGCGCACGTGGACGAGCGGCGCCCAACCCGGACAGGTGACGGTGCTCGACGTGGGCACCCTGGCTATCGAGGCCGGCCTCATCCCAGCCGAGGCAACCATTGCGTTGCCGGCGAGCCGCACGCTGGCAGTGCTGCCCGGTAGCTCGCCGGTGCGCGTCGAGGATACGCTCCTGGCGGAACTGCGCGCGGTCGTCGAACGTGCCCGCAGCGCGGTAGTGAAGCTGACCGACGGCCGCACCGGCGCCGGCTCGGGGGTGTTATTCGACCCCTCCGGGCTGATCTACACCAATTTTCACGTGGTGTATCCACTCGCTCGGTCCCGGTTCCAACTGCGAGCCGAGCTACCGGACGGGCGCACCTTTCCGGCCCGCGTGCTCGCTGGCGACGATTGGACCGATATCGCCGTGGTGCAGATCGACGGTGACGATCTCCCGACCGTTCCCCTCGGCGATTCGCGGTCGGTGCAGCCCGATGACTGGATTCTGGCGCTTGGCCATACCCCACTATTGCCAGGAATGCCCAGCGCGAAGGTCGGCCAGGTGTCCTCGATGGCCGGCAGCATCCAGGTTCGGAACAACTATCCCCAGACCGGCATGATCGCGGCCGATCTGTTCCTCTCTCCCGGCGACAGCGGCGGGCCGCTCGTCAACCTGCGCGGCGAGTTGATCGGTTTGAATGCAGCGATCCGGGTGACGCGCCGGGGACAGTCGCTGACCAGCTTTTCGATCCCGCTGGCGCGCGTGCAGCAGATCGCCGCCCAACTGCTCTCGCCGGAAGGGCTACCGCGGCCGCAGTTCGGTTTCCAGGCCGAAAGCATGAACCGGCGCTTGGCCGCGCGGACCGGGCATGGGATCAGCTACGGCGTGTACGTCCGCTCCGTACTGCCGAACTCAGGCGCCCAAGCCGCTGGGCTGCAAGCGGGCCATGTGATTATCTCCATGGCCGGCCAGCCGGTAGGAAATCTTGGCGATCTCCGCCGCCTGATCATGCAGTACGAGGTGGGTGATGAGGTCAAGATCGCGGTGGCGCTGCCGACGGGTGAGCGCCGGTCGTTGACGGTCCGGCTCGGCCCACGCGCCGCCCTGACCTAGCCGCAGTCCTCACCCCCCGCCCCCTCCCATCACAGGACCAGGTAGAAGCCCAGCCGTAGGGGCGCGATGAATCGCGCCCTTCCCCCGACTACTCCGCCTCACCCCGCCTCTCTGACCCATACCCACTTGCCTACCCTGGTCGTGGCAGCACTGCCGCTGGGAAGCGCTGGAAGCGTGCGAGGAACTCCAGGGCAAAGGTGAGCAGGCTGACCGTGCCATGTGCCTGGATTTCGCGTCGCCAGCCGGCCCAGGTGACGGTGGCGCGGCGCAAGGCGCCGGTCTCGGGCAAGGCCAACAGCGCCAGCCTCAGCCCTAGCAGCAGCCGGGTCAGGCGCGCGGGGCAACTCAGGGACACCCGGTCCAGGCCAAACCGCGACTTGGCAGCCTTGAAGGTCGCTTCCAACCAGGTGCGCTGGGCGTACCAGGCGGTCGCGGCCCCGGGCCGGGGCAGGCTGGTGGCGAGATACCAGGGTGCCGCTGGCCCCGGTCGGTGCCGCCGCCGGGCGCGGGCGCGCCCTTCGCGCCCGCAGCACACCACGTTGACGGGCAAGGGCTGGTAGCGCCGATCCACGCCGTACTGCACCTGGAGATGCCAGCGCACTGCCCCCCGGCGTAAGCGCCCGCGGCCCAGGAACCAGCGGGGGCCATCCCGCTCGGTCAGCGAGACCCTGCGGCGCAGCCGGAGCACATAGTCGACGCCCTGTTGCTGCAACCAGACCAACAGCCAGGCCTCGCCAAAGCCGCGGTCGGCCAGCACCACCGGGCGCACGCCTGAGAGCAAAGCCGCGAAGACGGTCGCCAGGGCCTCGCGCGCCAGCCGGCGCTGATCGACCGGCGGGGGCAAGTGGTCGCGGTCGTCGGCCACCTGGAGCAACGGCACCGTCCGCCCCCGGCGGGGCACCGCGATGGTCAGCACTTGATAGCGCACGGCCGGTTTTCCTGGGGGTGGGGATGCATCAAACATCGTCCAAGCCACCACCAGCCCCAGCCAGCGCCCCGGCAACGCCCGGCGCCGGCGCCGGTGGTGCTGGCTCGCGCCACCCGTCAACAGGTGGCAGACCAGGGGCCGGGGGTTAGGCCCAATCCCCGTCGCAACGAGGGAGGGCTAGAGTTGGGACCAATATGACCCGCCTCACCCCCCCGCCAGTGCCTCCCGGCAACGGCGCAGGGCGGCGATGTGCTCGTCCACGGTGTGTAAGCCCGCCCCCATCGTGTTCACCATCAAGTAGGAGGCGCCAAGCGTGCGCCACCACGCCGCGCGAGCCTGCCACTCGTCCTCATTCCCCCCGGCAAACGTCACCGATCCTTCAATGCCGATCTCGGCGGGATCGCGTCCGGCCGCGCGCGCATAGCGGTGCAAGCGCGCTATCGACTCCTCCGCGTCCTGCCCCGGATGGAATTGCGGAAACCACCCGTCGCCCAGCCGCGCAATCCGGCGCAGCACCGGATCGGCCCCGCCGCCGAACCAGATGGGAATCGGCCGCTGCACCGGCAGGGGGTTGATGCCGGCATTACTGATCGTATGCCACTGCCCCTCGAACGTCACCAGCTCCTGCGTCCACAGGGCGCGCAGCACCTGCACCTGCTCCGCGCTGCGCCGGCCACGGTCGCGGAAGCTCGCGTTCATCACCTCATACTCGACCCGGTTGCGCCCAATTCCCACCCCCAGCCGCAGACGACCGCCGCTCAACACGTCAAGCTCCGCCGCCTGCTTGGCCACCAGTGCCGTCTGCCGCATCGGCAAGATCAGAATGCCGGTCACGAATTCGAGCCGTTGCGTGACCGCCGCCAGGTAGCCAAAGAGTACCAGCGGCTCGTGAAACTGGTCCTCGTGCGTGTACATCCGCCAGCCATGCGTCAGCCGGTCCGGATGCGCGCCAATCACGTGCTCATAGGCCAGCAGATGGTGATAGCCCAAGCCCTCTACGGCCTGAGCGTAGTCGCGGATCACGACCGGATCGGCGCCAAGCTCGGTTTGTGGAAAGACTGCCCCCAGTTGCACTGTTCGTCCTCCTCTCGCTACTGCGCGACGTAGCCCCCATCTACGGGCAGCGCGTGCCCGGTGACGAACGAGGCTGCCGGCGAGCACAGCCACACGACCGTCTCCGCGACCTCGTTCGGCTGGCCCAGCCGCCCCAGCGGATGAGCCGCGATCATCTGCGCTTCCTGCTCCGGCCGCTGGGCAAAGAGCTGCTCCACCATTGGGGTCTCGATAAAGCCGGGGCACACCGCATTGACCCGGATACCCTCCTGCGCGTTCTCCAGCGCAGCCGCCTTGGTCAAACCCACCACCCCGTGCTTGCTGGCCGCGTAGGCGCTACCGCCCCGGCCGGAGCCAACCAGGCCATAGATCGAAGCCGTATTGACGATGGCGCCACCCCCTTGCCGGCGCATCTGGCTAATCTCGTACTTCAAGCACAACCATACCCCTTTGAGGTTGATGCTGATGACCCGGTCCCAGGTTTCCTCCGGGTGCTCGTGGATAAGACCGCCCCCGCCGGCCTGCGGTGTCGAGACGCCAGCGTTATTGAAGGCACAGTCTAGCCGGCCATAGACGGCCACGGTCTCGCGGACCAGCGCTTCGACCTCGGCGGCCTGCGCGACGTCCGTCCGGACAAACAGCGCCTCACCCCCGGCTGCCACCACTCGCCGGACCGTTTCCTCGCCGCCCACAGTATCCACATCGGCGACGACTACCTGCGCGCCGGCCCGGGCAAACGCCAGCGCCGTCGCGCGGCCGAGACCAGAGCCGCCACCCGTGACCAGCGCAGCCTTCCCCTCCAATGAGCCGGCCATCGTAAGCCTCCCTCCCTGTTGGACCGGCGGCAATGCAGGATAACCGACGTACCGGCTTGCACCATATGGTCACGCCATAGGATCGTGCAAGCCGGCGCGGTTCGACTGTGCGTGACGACATTGAGGCAGCGTATGGCTCTGAAGGAAGCTAAACCCCGACACCTACTCCAGCCGGAAGAAGGTGCCGGCGATGTAGCGCACGCAGGCCGACTCGGGGACCGGCTCCTCGCTCTCCTGCGTGGTGATCCAGTAGGCGGCGAAGATCCGTCCGTCCGGCAGCTCGGTGAACACCTCGTAGCCCAAGTCCCACGTGTAGCCGTCCCCGCGCACCACAAACTCCTCGCTCCACGTCTCGCCCAGATCGTCGCTGACCACGCCCAGTATCCCGCGTCCCCCACGCGCCGGATACTCGCGGCGGGCAAACAAGACCACAATGCGCCCGTCGCGCAGCACCAGGCCACGCGGCGACCGGTACCGCGGGCCGCTGCGATCTCCAGGTGCCCGGTCCGGCAGCGGGCCGGTGAGGGGTAAGCTGTAGGTGCCGGGGCTGACAATCGCGCGTGGCACCGACCAGCTCAGGCCGTCGTCTTCCGAAAACGCCACGTGGGGCCAGTTTTCGGGGAGTTGGTGCATGAGGCACATCAGCCGGTCATCGGGCAGCCGATGCACCCCCAAATAGCTGTAGCCGTATGTGTGGTCCGGCGCCCGCCGCGCGCTGGCCACCTCGCTGACGTATTGCCAGCTCAGGCCGTGGTCGTAGCTGACGTAGAAGCAGACGGTGTTGCGGTGATTGGTGCTGCCCACAATGCCCAGCACGCCGTTCTCAAACTGCACGTGGCCCAGGTTCACACAGAGCAGCCCGCCGTCGGGTGCCCACGACGGTCCCTCGATCAGCGTGGCGTGCCGCTCCCACGTGCGACCACGGTCCCGGCTACGCAGGGAAAACGACGGGGGATGCTCGCGCCGGCCCAGGTGAAAGTTGATGCCCGGTTCGCGCGGCGAGGCGTTGAGCAGGCGGCCGCCGAACGGAAACTGCAAGTACTCGCCGTGGCAGAAATGAATGATCGCATCGGGGTCGGTGAGATCAATCTGCTCCCGCTGCTCCGGCGCCACCGGGCGCAGCCAGTCGAGCATCTCCTCCAAGGTCCGGTCGTTGTGCCATATCCAGGTGCGCTCGCTATCGGGCCAGGTCCGCCCGTAGTCGAACGAGCGACTGAGCAGCACGCCGCCCGCCTTGGCCCCACGCTCGGTGATCGGATAGGCGTGCCGGCCCGTGCGGAGCGGCGCCAACGGAGCCTGGTAATCCACCGGCCCCACCAAGTAGGCCACGGCCAGCTCACCGTCGCCGAATTTCCAGATGCCCCCACGATTGGGACCGTACATATAGAGCGCCGGATCATAGTGGACCCGCAGGTGCTCGACCTCCCGCACCTCCACCTTGCGAACACCGAGCCGCCGTCGAGATGAATACGTACCCATCGCGTTCTCCTCTCCTGTGCGAGCGTGCCGCGGCACGACCGGGGATGGTGCCACTGAGTCTATACCCTCTCACCACCCACCCCGAAGTGTGCAGGACCACCCGGTCAGCCGCCGCTACCGCTGCGCTGTTACACTTGCGCTGCTCACCGCGGCAAGAGAGGTGCGACAGTGGAGATCAAACGGGAAGGTCGTCAAGTGTCCCATGCGTTGGCCAGCATGGTATGCTCGGCCCTGGTGTCCTCTGTTTGTCGCGTGCTGGAAGGCTGGTAAACATGACTGCACGTCAGCGTTGGGACGGACCGGCTGAGTTCAGGTCCCTCCGAGTGAAGCAGTGGCTCTCAGACTGGAACAACGTCCGTTTTGATGAGTCGATGCGTCAGCGTCGTCCAGAACCGCATTTCTATCTTCTCTCCATGCCTGCCAATACTCTGCGGCAACTCGCAGGCATTCAACGTCGCACTACGGAGGGAATGCTGCCGCGAACCGCTGACCTCGGCATTCAGCGGACGCACGATGCCCAGCGTTCCCAAGAGATTGCTGACTATGTTCAGTATGGTTTTCCTTGGTCTGACATAACCTCCAGACAGCGAGCGGGCGAGTTTAGGGATTTGAGGAAGCCGGGTTGGCTGCCAACAGCTATCGTAGTGAACGTCATTCGCCCCGGTGAGGTTCGAGCCGATACGATGTTGATGGAGCAGGATGCCATCTCAGTCATTGAGGCATCGAACGGCGACACTGTGTTTCGCCTCCCGGCATCCTTCTCGGAACCTGGCTGGAATCCTGCTGTGAAACCACTAGAGGTCATAGACGGCCAACATCGGCTTTGGTCCTTTGATGAGGATGAGGATGTCTCGGACTTTGAGTTGCCTGTAGTGGCATTTCATGGACTGGACATTAGTTGGCAGGCTTATCTGTTCTGGATTATCAACATAAGGCCCAGGCGCATAAACGCGAGCTTGGCATTCGATCTTTACCCCTTGCTCAGGGCGGAGGATTGGCTTGAGCGCTTTGAGGGCCACCCCATCTACCGGGAGACGCGGGCGCAAGAGTTGGTACAAGAGCTTTGGGCACAGCCAGCAAGTCCTTGGTACAACCGCATCAACATGCTAGGCCAAACCGGGCTTCCCGTCCCGATGGTGCGGCAAGCAGCCTGGATTCGATCTCTCCTGGCAACCTTCGTCAAGAGATGGCCGGCGCAAGGCAAACAGATTGGCGGTCTCTTCGGGGCTGTCTCGGGACAGCATTCGACTGTCTTGCCGTGGGACAGGTATCAGCAGGCGGCGTTTCTCATTAGCGCGGGAAGCCGATTGAAGCGTGCGGTTGGTCAGACAAATGGCGAGTGGGCGGTGAAGTTGCGAGCTTCCTCGGATCACCAAGGGGAACATCACGATCTTGCTTTCTATGGCCGCAACTCGTTGCTCGCTACGGATCAAGGAATTAGAGGGTTCCTGTATGTCCTGAACGACATCTGTTTTCTACGTGCAAGTCAGTTACGGCTACATGCTGGGCCAGCGGCTTCGGATGCCGGCGATCCCGTCCAAAATGCCCTTGAATCACTGGAACACCATCAGCATCTAGCTGAATTCCTAGATGACCTAGCACATCGCCTCGCTGAGTTTGACTGGCGCACTTCAGCGGAGCCAACTCTAACCACTGAACAGGAGACGGCCAAAGCGGCGCTTAGAGGCAGCGGTGGCTACCGCTTGCTCCGACTGCAACTGCACGCGCATCTCGCGAAATCCGAGGGCCTGATCAGCGAGGCTGCCTCCGAGGCCCTGGAGTTGCTTAGCTAATGCCGGGCATTCAGTCCCTCACCAGGGTAGATACCAGTGCAGCTGCTGGTGAGTTTGCCAAACTCGTGCCCTTCTTTCATTGCTCGCGTTGGGACCATCCCCAAACCCCGTTTGCAGAATCACCACTGGAAGCGGTTGAGGACTACCGCAAGTCTGCGCGGACACCGCAGTCGAAGCGCGACGTCAAGTGCTACATAGCCGTTTCGGGACCACTGCACTGTGCCGATGGCTGGTCGTACCTCGGACGGGCTGTTGATGCCCACAACCGAGGTGATGTGCCAACGAGCGTTCATCTTGGTTACTATGCCAGCCTCCGAGCGGCGATGTCGTTCCTGGCTACGCAGTCGATTGGGGTGTTTAATAATACACACATATATATAGATCAAGCTAGTGGTGATCCCGAGATCATCAGGGGGCTCGGCACGCACAAATTTGTATGGGAAGCTCTTGGGTGTTTCCTGACTAGCCATAAGCATTCGCGATTCACGCTTGAGGAAATAGTTCGTCCGGGTGGGCATTCCCTGCGGGCGTGGCTCAACGAGGCAAACCTGCCAAGCGCGGCAGGCGGCGCGGAAATCGTGCGAACTTGGGGCTTGGACCTGCAGCGCCTGAGTTGTGACAGACAGACACGCAACCACGTGAGCTATCGCCCGATCCAGTATTCCGGCGACTATCGGTCAGGTACCGAGGCGTGCGCCAGATTTATGAGCGAGCTGTGGGGGCTGTCGGAGCCTGCAGGTTCCTCTTTCTGGAGTCTCGACCGTTACCTTCTCCGCCAAATCCTCGAATTGGAGTTCGAGGGTACACAGGGACAGTCCGTGGAGCAGGGAAGGTCGCGATTCGAGAGCTTCGTGTACCGAGCCGTAAATCAGTTGGCCCCAACTGGCGCCGACCAAGACCAATGGCTGAGTTTTCTTCTTCGCGATTCGGATCCAACCGATCCGGAAGTATTCGACCTCGCGAAAAAGAAAGACCCGGTGGGCAAGTCAGGACAGCACCTTCAGGTTTTGTCGCGGTCGTTCCTGCTTCTCCGGCTCGCATCTGGTGCCTGCGCCCGTTTTCTAGGGGTTTCTGGGGTCTCTATGCAGGACCTCGAATTTTGGTGGTCCGAATGGGGATCGCACATGGGCCTGTGGGAGTCTGGCCAGTTCATCCCATCGTTCGCCGATCTTTGGTTAGACGTTGAGATCGCCATGGACGACTTGGAGAACGGAAGTGCGGGAACATCAGGCTCCCAACCATCCCGGAAAAACTGGCTACTCAGTAATGCTGAATCTTTGGCGATACTAGGTTCGTGCGAACGGATTGCACTTTGGGGTCTCGGACTGTGAAGTACATGGGCTCGAAGGCTTCCTTGCTTGCCGGAGAGTTGGGCGACCTGATTACGGCCGAGGTGAAGACGGCTAGCCGCTTCATTGACTTGTTCTCCGGCTCGGCGGCAGTAAGCTGGTACGTGGCGCGACGACTCGCTGTTCCTGTCGTGGCGAATGACCTTCAGTTCTTCGCTCAGACATTGGCAAGCTCCGTTGTAGCCCGTGAGTCTCCGTTGGATACCGAGATGATCTGGCGGCAATGGTGTGGAAGGTACATGATTCTACTGGAGGGCTTTAAGTCCCTAAGACAGGCAGTCATGTTCGAAGGGCAAGATTGGCGCAGTAATCCGGACCACCATGTCAAGATAGCGAGGCAATTGTCGGCCGCCGCCGAGTTACCGATCTCTAGTGCATATGGTGGCTACTACTACAGCCCGCTCCAGGTGTTGCAGCTTGACGCTCTAAGAGCATCACTTCCGGAGCCTATGTTTGAAAGGAACGCGGCCCTGGCCGCACTGATCCACGCTGCAAGTTCTTGTGCAGCCTCACCGGGCCATACGGCGCAGCCCTTTAGCCCGACGTCTACAGGTGCCCGTCACCTTTTCGAGTCGTGGCAGAAGGACATACTTGCCAAGACTAAGGCGGCACTCGCACATGTTGCGCCACTATGTGCCCGAGTAGCAGGTGAGGCACGACACGGTGAGGCACTGGAGTTGGTACCGGAGTTGAATGAAGACGATGTTGTCTTCGTAGATCCACCCTACTCAAACGTCCAATATAGTCGCTTCTACCACGTGCTAGAGACGGTCAGCCGAGGGGGCTGTGGCCCGGTTGCAGGGGTAGGTAGATATCCTCCTAGGTCAGAACGACCTCAGTCATCCTATAGCTGGAGTTCCGAAGCCAAGTTAGCAATCAAGAATCTGTTTAACGCCCTGGGTCGCAGACGCTGTAGGGTGATCGTGACGTTTCCAGCAGGAAGAGCGTCGAACGGATTGTCAGGCGAACTAGTGCGTGAGCTTGCCGAATCTTGCTTCCAGGTGCAGGGTCACGTGGTTGAGGGACGTTTCAGTACTCTGGGCGGGAACGGTGGACACAGACCCGCGAGAGTATCCGGGGATCAGGTCGTGTTGGTGCTCAGACCAGAGTGAAACCAGGTCCAAATGGACAATATCGAGGGGTATCGGCCCGCAACGCCCCGCTGCCGTGTGGACCGACCCTCGGGAGGAGAAGAACAGCAGATGTTAGGCCAGCAACCACGAGTAATCCGGGCCGGTTGTCTGATTGACGGCAGCGGCCAGCCAGCCCTACGCAACGCCGCCGTCGTAATCGAGGATGGCGCCATCACCTTCGTCGGCCCGGAGGATTCCCCTGAAGTCCCGGCGGTGCCGGATGAGCAGCAGTTCGACGCCCGCGATGGCACCGTCCTCCCCGGCATCATTGATACGCACGTGCATCTCGCCTTCAACACGCGGAAAGCGGCCGCCGTCCCCGAGATCATCAAGCAGACCCAAACCGACGACCTCACGCTGCTCGGTGGCCGCGTCATCCAGGCGGCCCAGGCGGCGCTCTCTGGCGGTACCACCACCCTGCGCGACTGCGGCGCGCCCGGTTTCGTGACGCTCCGCATCCGCGACTTGATCGCCAGCCGCTTTATCAGCGGGCCGCGCCTGCTCGCCAGCGGTATGCCCATCACGACAACGGGCGGCCATCTCTGGTGGTGTGGCCTGGAAGCCGACTCGCGCGACGACGTGATCCGCGCGACGCGCATGTTGATCCGCGAGGGCGTGGACTTCATCAAGATCATGGCCACCGGCGGCGGCATGACCGTCGGCACCAATACCGCCCAGCCCCAGTACGATGCGGAGCAGCTCGCGGCCATCGTGCGCGAGGCCCGGCGCCTCGGCACTCCCTCCGAGGCCGGGCGTTCCGGGCGCTTGACCACCGCCCACTCCCACTGCGCCGCCGGACACCTCAACTGTATGGCGGCCGGCGTGGACATGATCGAGCACTGTAGCTGGAACACTCCCGAGGGCGGCACGCGCTTCGAGCCGGAGGTAGCCAAGCAGTTCGTGGATCATGGCACCTACATCAGCATCACCCTCGGCAACACCCCCCGCGACGTTACATCCCGCTCGCCGGAGTCCGACCTCCCGCCTCGCCTCCGCGAGCAATGTGACATCGTGCGTCAAAAGCACGATCTGGGAGTACGGATCGTCTTCAATAGCGACGCCAGCGCACCGATCAAGCAGGTGGAAGAGTTCCCGCGCACGGTTGCCGTAGTCACTGCCCACGCCGGCCTGTCCCCGGAAATGGCCGTCCACACCATCACCGGCCGCTCCGCCGCCGCTATCGGCCTGGACGGTCTGATCGGGCTACTTGCGCCCGGCCATCTCGCCGACGTGCTCGTCGTTGACGGCGACGTGAGCGCCGATGTCGCCGCACTCAGTAACACCCGCTGGGTGCTGCGCGACGGCGTGATCCTCTCCGACGGACACGGCGTCCTCGCCACCCCCACCACCCTCACCCCCGGCTGGTAGCACCGCGAGGCGGTTATCTGTGCCGGCATGCACCAGCTAGATGCATACTGACATTGCGGCGACTCGAAGTGCAGGACCGGGTACCTCGAGAAGGCCAAAGTGCTCTACTACTGGTCTCGCGGCGGCAAGTCCCTGACGGTATTGTCTGAGAGAATCGGTCTCTCCCTGGACCTCGATCACCCGGTTGATTAGCGATACTGCAGAGAAGAGCACGCTCTTTTGGAGGAGATTGATTGATTGTCCTTTCTTAACATTATGTGTCACCTTGCCGACTACATGATATGTCCCTCCAGATAACTTGGCCCGTAACTCCTCTGGCTCGTAGTCTGCCAAGTCGAGGTCCACAACTCCGTAGGGTCGTGGGTTATCACCGACGGACCACATTACCATCTCGATCTGCCTTGAGCGGCGATAGTCACTTTCCAGATGCTCCAGAAGTGCCTGGACCGCGGTTGTATAGTTATCGATTTCTCGGAGGGCAAGCTGGAACTTGTCGGGACTTTGTTGCTCACCCTGCTTGCTCTGTGACTGCCTTGAGCGATTACTCCTCTGTTTCTTGGAAGACTTCGATGAAGGAAGACTGGGATTCTGGCTTTGATGGAGTGATTGCGCCTCCAGTTGCGCCTCCCTGTGCTGATCGTATAGAGGTTTCACGAAGGAAGTCAGTATCTTCTCAACTATTGGGATTGCTATCCGTAGAGTATCGATCAAAGCGTAGAAATCTACTGGTCGCAATTCAGCCAACATCTCAACATAGCTTACACTATTGTCAAGGTCTCCCTCTAAGGATTCCGGGCAAATTGCGTGAAGCATCCCTAGGTTGTGTAATTCGTCAATAAGTGACATATGAAGGCCACCGACGGTGTAACGCCGAGCCGATCTGTTTTCGGTTGTCGAGGATTCCTTAGAATCACCTTCGATGCCGAAAGAAATGAGTTTATTGAGGAAGCTAAAGCCGGCTTTTCGCGACTTGCTTCCTTCGAACTGGTCTACATCTTGGGTTTCAGATTCAAGCGAGTATCCTTTGAAGACGTATGCCGCACAGTTCAAGACCATCTTTTCGTTGAGGTAGACGGGTTCCAGGAAGGTCTCGGGACTGGTGGCTTCTTCTTCCACAGCGATATGTCTCCTCACCTCAGAAATATGGATTCCAGGCACAGCACTCGTGCCAGTAGGACTGATTGCAGGGTGTCAGGATTCTAAGGCCATGCTCCCCATCACCAAGACGCTCCATTCCTCTCCCAAAATCGAGCCTCGCACTATGTATTCGCTGTGGCTCGTGGGTGGCGCTCGACGAGAGCGCTGGCGTAGTCCAGGCACGCCTTGACATCCTCGAGCGTGAGCCGGGGATAGTCGGTGAACAGCTCATCCAATGAAGGATTCTGGGCCAGCTTGGCGAGCACCAACTCCACGGGAATACGGGTACCTTTTACCACCGGTTTCCCCACCATGACCTGCGGGTCTTGGCTGATGCGGTCACGATAGCGTCGCGCTACGGTTGTCATCGCCTCACTCACCTCCGCCCGGGCTAGGGGACGGACCTATTGTCGCATGACCAAAAGGCCAGGGCTACCCCGTCGCCGCCGCGGCGCGTAGCTCCTCCTCAAATCGCTGCGCCACGATCTCTAGCTCGCCCGGCTGGATGTTCAGCGGGTCCACGTAGATTTCATCCGATACCCCGAATATCGAGACGTAGATCCGCGGCGTGCCGGCGAGCAGCCGCGCGTGGATGGTTTCGCGGCTCGGCCCCCGCCACGCCGGAGTCAGGTAGGCGACCGCGTGTGGCATCACGTGGTCGAAGTTGTGCTCGACCACCGCCCGCAGACCCGGAATGTCCGCAATTCGATCCACGACCATTTGCATCTGCTCCCGATACGCCGCCATCTCCGCCGCTTCATCTACCGCGACGAACGCCTCGACCGCGGCAACCAGGCCGACAATCTCCTCCCGCGATACCTTCATGGCCCGCCCAACCGTCGCATTGGGCGCGTTGTTGAGCCTGGCCCACTCCACCCAATCTTTCGTGCCCAGCAGGATACCCGTGCTCTGTGGCCCACGCACCGCCTTACCACCGCTGAAGCTCACCAAGTCGGCCCCCTCGTCGAGGAACTTGGTCAGATTGGCCCGCGGCGGCAGCCGCGAGGCCGCGTCGCACAGCACCGGCAGATCGTGACGGTGAGCAATCTCGGCCAGTGCCGGTAGTGGGACACTGCCCCCCTGCTTGAACGACGACTCCAGGTGGATCAGGCCCACGGTCTTGTCCGTAATCGCCGCCTCCACGGCCTCCGGATCGCACCCGCTCGCATCACCCACCTCGACGAACCGGGCGCCGGGGGTCAGATACAAGTGGTCGTAGACGAAGCGATGGCGGTGCTGAATGATGAGTTCGTTGGGCATCCCGCGCGTGTCGGGCAAGCGGGCAATCTTTTCCGGGTCGCCGCGCGTGATCGCTGCCGCCGACTGTAACGTCAGCCCGCTCCCCGCGCCGGCCGTCACCGTAGCCGCCTCGGCGCCGACCGCCGCCGCGATCATCTCCCCGGCCCGGAGGACCAGTTCATCCATCCTGAAAAACAGCCCGGCGGCCTCCACCATCGCCGCCAGCACCTCGTCCCGCGGACGACTGCCGGCATGTAACGTATTCGGCCCCCCGGCGTTGATGATCGGCGCCACATCGAACCGCTTCACCAGCGCCGCCGCCCTCCCCTGCTCTCCCACTCCAAGCCTCCTGCGTCCCCGTAGCCCCACGCCACCGGCGCCCGGCGCCAGTACCGTAAGACCCGCCGGACTGTACCATACCCACCCCCATCCCCTTCCCTTCGGAGGGCCTGTTCCAGTCCCTACTCCCCCTCTCCACCATTTGGAGAGGGGGCCGGGGGGTGAGGCCCGAACCAACCACACAAATACCTACCCCTGTCAGGGGGGCCGGGGGCCAGGTCAGTGGACACCGCCCAGCCGCCGCCGCATACTGGCAGCGACGCTGGACGGCACTCGCTACGCTGTGCCGCCGCCGGCTACGCGAACGGAAAACGCAACTGGAGGACAGGAATGTTGAGGCTCGGCATTGTCGGCAGTGGCGGGATGGGCAGTTCGCACGCGCACGGCACCAACTTGGCGGCCCCGCGCTGCTCGCTCGCGTGGGTCGCCGACGTGGACGGAGACCGTGCGGGCCAGCTCGCCAATGAGGTGGGCTGCCGTGCCATCACCGACTGGACGGCCGGCCTCGACGATGTAGATGCCGTCACCATCTGCACCCCCCACCACCTCCACGCCCCGCAGACCATCGCCGCGCTGCGCGCCGGTAAGCACGTCATGGTCGAGAAGCCGATGGCCATGAACGAGGCGGAGTGCCGCGAGATGATCCACGTGGCCGACGAGTGCGACCGCCGCCTGATGGTCGCCTACACCATGCGCTTTCGTCCCGCCCCGGCGCGCCTCAAAGAGCTACTCGTCGAGGGCAGCTACGGCCCGCCCTTCAAGGTCAGTGCTTGGACCCAGGGCTTCCTCGACCCCGCCGGCCGGATTAGGCACTGGGCGGCGCGGCGCGATCAGCTCGGTGGCGGCGTGCTCTTCAGCCATGGCTGTCACTACATTGATCTCATCCAGTGGTACCTCGACGCGCTGCCGGTCAAGGTCGCCATGGTCGGCACGCGGCGCGGTACCGACTGGCTCGAAGGCGAGGGCACCGCGCACGCCGTCCTGGAATTTCCCGACGGCGTGCTGGCCTCCTACGACTGTAGCTGGGGGATGCGCCACGCCGTGCTGAACGGCATCCACATCCACTGCCCCGAGGCGCTACTCGTGAGCAACTACACGACGATAGACGTGGTCCGCGGCCGCGAGCGCGAGGAAATCTTCCCGCCCCCCGGTCCCGGCGAGACGCCGCCCGGCTGGGCCACCCTCGGCGAGATCAACCACTTCCTCGACTGCATCGAGCGCGGCCAAACCCCGCTCACGGACGGCCGCGAGGGCCTCAAGTCGCTGCAAACGATCTGGCAGCTCTACGAGCAAAGTGGCTGGGACGGCCGTTGAGTGGGGGGAGAGTCGTGGCCCCCACCCTAACCCTCCCCCGTCCGACGGGGCAGGGAACAGCCCGTCCCCCCGCCGCAGCGGGGGGACCATAGGGGGGCCAGTTGACGGCTGACGGCTGACCGCTAACAGCTACTCCGGCCACGGCCAGGAACGGCCCAGCGGATCGCTCACGTTGACCGAGAACTCGCCGATGTTCTCGATTTCGATCCGGCAGACGTCCCCTTCCTGGAGCGGGCTAAGACCGTGGTGGTTGGTCCCGCAGGCGATCACGTCGCCCGGCAGTAGCGGCACCACCCCCGCGCCCCAGGCCAGTACCGTCGGGATCGGATGCTCCATGTCGTCCGTGTTGTAGTCCTGGCGCAGATCATCATTGACCCACAGCTTCACGCTCAGATTCTGCGGATCGCCCACCTCGTCGGCCGTGACCACCACCGGGCCAAGCGGCGCGAACGTGTGGAACGACTTGCCCAGAAAGCTGGCCCCCGCGTTCGTCGGCGGCCAGCTGCGACCGGAGACATCAATGAACGCGGTATAGCCGAATACGTGGCTCGCCGCCTCCCACTCGGTAATCCGAAACGCCGGGCGCCCGACGACGAGCGCCAGCTCGGCTTCATGATGGAAGATCGAGCAGTCGTGTGGCGGCAGATTGACCGTATCGCCGGGGCCGATCACCGCCTGCGGCGACTTCATGAAGCCGTTCAGCGGCCGTTTCGGCCGGTCCTCGCCTTCCATGTAGTTGCCCGCGCAGCAGATGATCGTCGTCGGACGCAACGGGGCGCGTAGCTGCACGTCGCTCAGGGCCACACCGTCACCGCCCGCAGCGTCCTGCACAGCCGCTTTCACCTGCTTCCACGCTGCAATGACCGGTCCCAGGCCTTGGCTGCCGAGATCAGCTGCCGTCAGCCCCGGCACCGCGTCGGTCGCATCGTGTATCTGCTCGCCGTCCACTACGCCCAGCCGCAGATTGCCTTGCCCGAGGTCCGCGGCACTCTCGAAGATCGCCAGTCGCATCGCTTCCTCCCTAACTGCCGGAATGTGCGCTCAGTATAGCGTCTGCGTGCCACTTGCGCTTTGCGGGAGGACGCTACGGGGAGGGAGTTGGTCCCCGCTGACAAGGATAGGGCTTTTGTAGGGGCGCGATGAATCGCGCCCAGCCGCCCGTCATTGCGGCTTCCGCCGCAATCCAGCCCCAGCTGCCGCTGGTCACACCGCCCCCGCTTCCCTGGAGGGCAGCGGCGGACCGGCGCCGCCAGCGCTCCCCTTCCCTGCCAGGGAAGGGGCCGGGGGTAGGTTCAACCCACCTCCCCGCAAAAAACTACCCTGGTCAGGAGGGCTGTTCCCCCGTCGGGACGGGGGGGCCATAGGGGGGCTTGCATAACACAAGATCACCCCGGCACGGTAGCGAGAAACGCCAGAATCTCCGCCGCCGTCTCTTCCGGCCGTTCCTCGGGCAGAAAATGCCCGCAGTCCAGCGCCCGGCCGCGCACATCGTGGGCGCGCTCTCGCCAGACGGTGAGCATGTCCAGGCTGGCGCCCGTTTGCCAGCCTGGCCGCTTGGCCATGTTGCTGCCCCAGAGCACCAGCAGCGGGCAGTCGAGCTTGCGGCCCCGATCTTCTTCGTCGTGCTGTAGATCAAGCTCCACGCCCCGGTAGTCGAGGCAGGTGGCCCGGATCGTATCGGGATCGCTGAAGCAGCGCAGATATTCGGCATACGCCGCCGCCGTGATCGCGCCGTCGGTGGCGCACCAGCGTTCCAGCAAGAAGTCGAGATAGACCTGGGCGCTGTTGCCGATCAGCGTTTCCGGCAGCGGCGCTGGCTGGCGCATCAGGTGCCAGTGAAACCAGGCAAAGGCCAACTGGCTGTCCATGTGTTCGAACGCGGCTTGCGACGGGACCACGTCGAGCGACGTGAAGCTCCGCACCCGCTGCGGATGGTCCAGGGCCAGGCGCTGCGCCACGCGCGCGCCGCGGTCATGGCCGACGACGTGGAACGAATCGAATCCGAGCGCGGCCATCACGGCTACCTGGTCCTGGGCCGTCGTGCGCTTGCAATAGACGCTCAGGTCCCCGGCTGCGGCCGGTGGCTTGTCGCTATCACCGTAGCCGCGCAAGTCCGGCGCGACCACCGTGTACTGCTCGGCCAACCTGGGCGCGACCTTGTGCCACATCACGTGCGTCTGCGGATAGCCGTGCAGCAATAATATGGGCGGCCCGCTCCCACCGTACCGGAGGTTGATGGACACGCCGTTCGCTGCGATCCGGTCTTGCGTAAAGCCATCAAACATGGGCCCTCCTCGTTGGCAGTGGTCCGTCCAGCGCTCACGCCGGGGTCACCCCCAATGCCGCCAGCCGCGCCGGTTCACCGAGGTAGAAGCCTTGTTGCAGGAGGTGCTGCTGGAGCTTCTTGACATTGAGGTCGCGCGGTGCCACCCCGTCCTGGACCGCCAGCGCCGCCGCCACCCCGGCGGCCTCGCCGAGCTGCATCAGCGCCGGGCGCGCCCGCGTGGCCCCCGGGTCGTGACCGCGCCGGATGTACGCCGATGCCCGGCCCGTGACCAGGAGACCGTCTAGCCCCTTGGGCAACAGCGACCGATACGGCGTGTCGAACCCCGACGGCTCCCCGCCCCTGTGTGGTTGCCCGGCGTGCGTGTTGCGGTACAGCACGTCGTCGAACTTCCGGCCCGTGTACACGTCCTGCGGCGTCAGCGTGTACTCGCCGTCAATGTGCGGCCCGCCGCGCGCGCCGAAGTACGGCGCCACTAGGAGCAGGTAGGCCTGCTCGAACCCCGGCACGTAGCGACGGAAGAACTGTGCCGTCTCGAAGACGTGCATGCGGATCGCCGTCTCCAGCCGCGCGTGCTGCTGCATGTCGTCGCGGCGGATGGCGCCACCCATGTTGATCCGGCTCCCGACCAAGCCGTTCTCGGACGGCCACATCCAGAAGTTGGGCGTGTTGATGTGGACGTGGGGATCAACCGTCTTCTGAAAGTAGTATTCGCCCCGCTCCCAAGCGCGCCGCAGCAGCGGGATCATGGCGTCCTCGAACGGCTGGCGGGCAAACGGAAACTGCTCCCGCTCCGTGCGCCAGGCCCGGTCCTCGGCACTGAGAGTCACCTCGCTGGCGCGGAACGCCTCGTAGCGGTCGAACTCCACGTTGGCCAGCAGGTAGAAGATGGCGGTGTCGTTCCAGGGAGTGTGCTCCGGGCGCAGGTACTCCGGCCGGATCAGCGGGGCCATCGTGGGATCGGGCGGCATGTCGGTGATGACCGGCACCCCCGCCCGCCGGCACACGTCTGCGTCGGCCGAGGCATCAATGACCACCTTTGCTTTCACGGCCACCCGCCCCGACTTCCCCTCGACGAACAGCCCGGTGACGCGCTGTGCTTCAATGATGGGATCACCTACCCACACCGGCACCAGAATTTCAACTCCGGCAGCGAGGGCCTTCTGCGCCGCGAGGTGCGAGATGATATTCGGAATGTCGGCATATTTGTGGCCGGTCTCCGAGCGGAGTGCCTCCATCTCGTCATTCACTTCCTTGGGGATGCCTTGCAGCCCGCCCGGCAGCGTGACCGGCGCCTCGCCCGCGATGCTGCCGCCGACGATCATCGCCGGGCCGAGGTTGCCACCGAGACTGCCAAAGCGGTCGAGCACGAGGGTCCGTACCCCCTGCCGGCCGGCCGCAATCGCGGCGAACATCCCGGAGAGACCGCCCCCGACGACCGCCACGTCCACGTCGTAGGCGACCGGCACCTGTCGCGCCGGCTCCGCTACATAGCCCAGCGGTGTTGCTTTGCCCATCGGTGTCCTCCCTCAGCCGCGTCTGATGCACACCATCGAGTGTACGTGACCGCTAGCTCGCGTGCCTCTCCCCAGACGAGTACCATCCAATACCCCCTGTACCGCGCACCGCCCATCCGGAATAATGAAGGCGCACCGGAGGCACCACCCTTGCTCCCCTTCCCTGGCAAGGAAGGGGCCGGGGGTTAGGTCCGCCCCCCGCCGAGGAGCTAGCTATGACCAGTCTGGACTTGACGGTACGGTACTTCCAGGACAGCACGCCGGCCGGCGTCGCCTGCCGCGAAGAGCACTTCCGCCGCCGAGAAATCTCCATGCCCCTGCCGGTGGCGCAGACCGCCTTGGTGCTCGTGGACATTTGGAATACCCATTTCATCGAGTCCTGGCGGGAGCGAGCGGAGCACGTGACCGTCACCGCCATCGTGCCGGTCCTGGCCGCGGCGCGGCAGGCGGGCCTGACCATCGTCCACGCGCCCTCGGTGCGCGTCGCCGAGCAGTATCCGCAAGCGCAGTGCTACCGCTCCGTCTCCGAGACGGCGCCCACCCCGCCCCCACAGTGGCCGCCGGAAGCCTTTCGCAGCCGCACCGGACCGTATGCCGTCTACCGCAACCCCCGCGAGCAAGCGCCGGGCCGCCCGTCACATTGGGCAGACCGCTTGGCGATGTCGCCGCACATTGACGTGCAGCCCGGTGAGGCCGTGGTTGCCACCGGCGCACAGCTCCACGCCCTCTTGCAAGACCGCCGCATCCTGCATCTGCTCTATGTCGGATTCGCCACGAACTGGTGTGTGCTGGGCAAGGACTACGGCATCCGGGCCATGAAGGACCGCGGCTACAACACCCTCCTCCTGCGCGATGCCACTACCGGCGTAGAGTTCCCGGATACCCTGCACACGCTACAAGCCACCGAGCTTGCGGTGCGCGAAGTGGAGCAGCAGCACGGCTTTACCGCCTCCAACCATGACTTCCTGACCGCCTGCCGTGCTGCATCGGCGCATTAGCTACAGCGGTCGGCGGGCCAGGCTGAATGATTGCGCGGTCGGGCCACCCGGCGGCCGCGTGGCCAGCCAGAGCGCCAGATCGGCCACCTCTGCGGGCGCCTTGACCCGCTCGCTAGGGTCAAACGGAGGTGGTCCGCCGACGCGCATCTGGCCCGCCGTCAGCCGCGTGGCCACCGGCCCGGGGACGATCTCGTTGACCTCCACGTCCTGCTCCCAGACCTCCCGCGCCAGCACTCGCGTGAACATCCACACCCCCGCTTTCGCCACGGCATAGGAGGAGTTGCCGGGCACCGGCGCGTGCCCCATGCCCGATCCGATGTTGATGATCTTCCCCCCACCGTTGGCGCTGATGTGCGGCAGAAACACGCGCGTCACCAGGTAGAGGCCGATGAGATTGACCTCGACGGTCTGCCGCCAGCGGTCCACGTCGTCTGCGCCCACCGGGTTCTTCTCTTCACCACCACCGGCATTGTTGACTAGGATGTCGGCTCGCCCCAGCGTCGCAATGGTCCGGTCCGCGAGTTCACGCACCTGCGCTGCATCGGACACGTCGCACGGCACGGCCAGCACGGGACGCCCCAGCTGTCGCACTTCATCCGCGACCGCCTCAATCTCCTCGGCCGTGCGGGCGCAGACGCAGACACCGGCCCCCGCGCCAGCAAGCGCCAACGCCGTCGCCCGACCGATCCCACGCCCCCCGCCCGTCACAACCGCCACTTGCCCCGATAGGTCCATCCCGCTCACTCCCGTCCCCTCCCTCAATCCACCCCCCTCCACTGGACTTCCCCTTCTTCCCGCGTGAGAGGGCCGGGGTGAGGTCGCCTGTCGCTGCCATAGCTCCCCTTCCCTGGAGGGAAGGGGCCGGGGGTTAGGTCCAGCTCGTCCCCACCGTTACCCCACACGCACCGTCCGCCCGGTCGTGGACGACTCGATGGCCGCTTCGATGATTTCGAGCACGTGGACCGCAGCGCCAATCGGCGCCGGACCTGGTGCGCCCGTGCGTGACGCCTCCAAGAACGCCCGCAGAAAGTCCTCGCCGCTCACCCCGCCGTAAGCCGGCGATTGCGCCGGCTCAAAGACCCGATCCTGCTTGCCCTTGGCGGCCCAGCCGGGCGCGAGGCTATGCACCGTGAAGCCGTCCATTTCGCGCGGCAGCCGCAGGTAGCCGTCCGTTCCGCGAAAGCCGATGAAGGTGTCGTAGGCCGCGCCGGAATAGCCGGCTTCACTCCCGATCAGGTGATAGCCCGCGTGCAGCGTGCCCAACACCCCGCTGGAGAACCGCAGCACCAGGCAAGCCGTATCCTCGACCTCGATCTGCTCCGGATTCTGCTGGCCGACCAGCGCAGCGACCTCCACTACCCGGTCGTCCAGGAAATGACAGAGTAAGTCCAGGTAGTGACACCCCAGCCACGACAGAATGCCCGTCCCGGCCGTGTCCTTGCGAAAGAGCCAATGCCCCGGATTGCGATAGCGCACCTGCGAGGTCACCATCCGCGCCTCGACCGCCATGATCTTCCCGAGCGCACCGCCGCGGCAGATTTTGACCGCATCGCGCATCGCCGGGTTCCAGCGGTTCTGGAAAAACGTGCTCATCGTCAAGCCCCGCTCATGTGCCCGGTCCGCGACGGCCCGCAGGTCGGCGGCAGTGAGCGCTCCGGGCTTCTCGAACAGCACCGGCTTCCCGGCCTCCACCGCCGCGTGCAGGATGTCGGGGCACAGGTCGTTACGCACACACACCACCAGCGCCGCGACTTCCGGCCGTGCCAGCAGCTCGTCAACGCTCGTCGTCACCGATTGCACCTTGGTCGCGCCCTCGCCGAGCGCGTCGGTATCCTCGTCGGCGACTCCGCATACGTGAATCGCAGTGACCTCCGGCAACACTTCCAGGGTCTTCACGTGCATGGGCGCATGTGGATGGGGCGAAGAGATCACTCCCACTTCAACGGACAGGGCATCGGTGTCGCTCACAATCTTGCCTCCTCGTGCAGCCTTGTGCCGCTGGCGGCGCCACTGTCGGCCGTCCACCCGGCAGCGCGCTTCAGTCTACACGCTCCACCCCGGCGCGGTGCTTTGCGGGCGCACCGATCCGCTGCCGGCCGGATGACATCCCGGCCGGTAGTCTGTGATAATAGCCCAGCCCACACCCGCACCGGGCGCGAGAGGATTCCGCTGTGACCACCATCGATAACCAAGACTTGCTGCGGCTGCTGCATACTGGCGAGGCGGACCGGGTCGAGCGCAAGGAGTTGCTGTCCAGGACTACCGCCACGAAGATTCGGGAAGCAATCTGTGCCTTCGCCAACGACCTCCCCGACCATCGCCAGCCTGGGGTAGTGTTCGTTGGGGTGCGAGACGACGGTACCTTTTCAGGCTTATCGGTCAAGGACGAACTGCTTCGGCAGTTGTCGGACATGAAAACCGACGGCAACATTGTGCCTCCACCCTCGATGACGGTGGGAAAATGGGCTGTCGAAGGTAAGGATGTTGCTGTGGTCACGGTGCAGCCGTCGGACTCCCCACCGGTCCGCTACCAAGGCAGAGTACACATTCGGATCGGCCCACGACGCGGGGTAGCGACCGCGCAAGACGAGCGAATTCTCAACGAAAAACGCCGATACAGGGACAAGCCGTTCGACATACATCCTATCCCCTCTGCCGTGTTGAACGATCTCGATGTACTCTATTTCGAATACCAGTACCTGCCGCAAGCGTTTGCGCGCGAGGTGCTGGAAGCCAACGACCGTAGCCGGGAAGAACAGTTGGCGGCTACGAAAATGATTGCCTCCATTGATGATCCCACGCCCACTGTCCTGGGAATGCTCGTGCTTGGGAAGAATCCGCAGGATTTTCTCCCAGGATCATATGTGCAGTTTCTGAGGATAGCTGGCACAGAACCGTTCGACGAGATCATTGACGGTGAGGAGCTTCGTGGTTCCGTTCCTGATGTGCTCCGTCGTCTCGACGAAAAACTGAGGGCCTACAATCGAACTGCCGTTGATTTCATATCGGCCCCGCTCGAACGGCGAACGAGCCTCTATCCAATTCCGGCAGTTCAGCAGATCACCCGCAACGCAATCATGCACCGTACCTATGAAGCGACCAACGCTCCGGTACACGTCCACTGGTATGAAGATCGAATCGAAGTCAGCAGCCCAGGAGGCCCGTTCGGCAGAGTAACTGCTGACAACTTCGGGCGCCCCGGCGTAGTTGACTACCGCAACCCCAACTTGGCGGATGCCATGAAGACTCTCGGCTTCGTTCAACGCTACGGCCTCGGAATACTCACGGCTCAACGTTTGTTGAGGCAAGCCGGTCATCGTGCAGTAGACTTTACCGTTGACCAGAGTGGCATAATTGCAACTATCAGAACGGCCTCGCAGGAGCAGGAGGTTTGAGATGACCGTCCCGGTCCTGACGTTCTTCAACAACAAGGGTGGCGTCGGCAAGACCTCCCTCGTCTATCACCTCGCCTGGATGATGTCCGAGATGGGCTATCCGGTGCTTGCTTGCGACCTCGATCCACAAACGAACCTTACAAGTATGTTCCTGAGTGAGTCCCAACTAGAGAATATCTATGAATATGGTGATGGTGCAATGTCAGCCTCGAACACGATCTTTCGGTGCGTAAAGCCACTCATGGAGGTTGGCGATTTGCAAAATCCGCTGCTTCAGAAAATCACCTCCACATTACACCTGATACCGGGCGACCTGGCACTGGCAGGGTTCGAGGATGATTTGTCTGCAGTCTGGCCAAATGCGCTTGGATCCAGCAACCTGTACCGGTCCTTCAGAATCCTGACCGCGTTTTCCACCATCATGCAAAACGGCGCCAAGCAGATGGAGGCCTCCATCATCCTTGCGGATGTTGGCCCGAATCTGGGCGCTATCAATCGCTCTGCCCTGATTGCAACGGACTATGTCGTTGTCCCTCTGGGAGCTGACCTCTTTTCGCTCCAGGGGCTACGAAACCTGGGGCCTACGCTCCGAGAGTGGCGGACGGAATGGGGGAAACGGAAACACAACTGGACCGCCCCCAGTTTTCCCCTGCCCGGAGGCCAAATGACCCCCATCGGTTACGTGGTGCAGCAGCACAGTGTCCGCTTGAGCCGCCCGGTTAAGGCATACGACAAGTGGGTCAATCGGATGCCCAGAGAATACGCCAGGAGCCTGCTGGGAGAACTTGCAGGCCCGTATGCCCAAAAGCCGGATCAGGACGAGCGGTCCCTTGCCACTGTCAAGCATTACCGCAGCCTTGTTCCGATGGCTCAGGAGGCACGCAAGCCCATCTTCAAGCTCACCCCCGCGGACGGTGCCATCGGCGGCCACGCCGCTGCCGTTCGGGACGCCTACACCGACTTCCGGGCATTGACCCGGAAGATTCTTACCCATGTGCCCGTTGCAAGCCCCGGAGAACCCTAAACCTCGCTGTAAGAGAAGGAGTGCCTATGACCGCAGTAGCGTCGCCCCCCAAGCCCCGTCCGGCGAAGCCCCGTTCGTCAATCCTCAACCCCGGCCAGCTCCACGCCCGGCTCGAGGCCATCAAGGCCCGCATGGGGCCACCACCCTGGTCCACGCTCTTGACGCTCACCGATGAGATGCAGGCCGCGGTCATCTACCAGGCGCCCGACACCCCCAATGACCGGCACTACCACCTCCACGACGAATGGTGGGTCGTCATGGAGGGCGAAATCTCCTGGGAAATGGAAGGCTACGACGAGCCGGTCATCGCCCGCGCCGGCGATTTCGTCCTCGCGCCCAAGAACACCTTTCACCATATCCGCGTCCTCGGCGATAAGCCCGCCGTCCGCATCGGCATCACCGTCGTCGGCGAGTTCCACCGCCACTAGCGGTAGCCCCCGACCCCAGCGAGCGAGATTCGCACCATGCAAACCCAGCCCGACCTCACCAAGAGCCAACTGTTTCTCGATGACACCTGGGTTGCCGACCAGCAACGCTTGCAGCGCCGCTGGTATCCCGCCGAGGTCTATCCCGAGCCGCTCCTGCGCCCCGATATGCCCTGGGAAGGCACCGACCTCATCTTTTACGGCACCGTCTTCCGCCTCGATGACACCTACCGGATGTACTACTCGACGTTCAATCCGAACCAACCGTCGGTCGTCTGCGTCGCCGAGAGCGAGGACGGCCTGCGCTGGCACCGGCCCACCGTCAGCACCGTCGAATATCGCGGCAGCCGCGACAACAACATCGTCATGACCGGCATCGTCCATCCCAGTATCATGCACGAGCCGGACGATCCCGCCGCGCCGTTCAAGCTGATCTGGCAGAAGGGCGGTGCCATCCGCGGCGCCACCAGCCGTGACGGCTATCGCTGGACCCCTCTGCCCGAGCCGCTCCTCTCGCCCGTTGGCGATGTCCAGAACATCCTGTTTCACAAGGTGGACGGCCAATACGTGCTGCTGCTCAAGCCGCATCACGGCCGCCAGCAGTATGGCGCCCGCTCCGTCGGCATCACCCGCAGCCCCGACTTTCGGCGCTTCCCTCCGTTCGACACCCTGCTCAAGCCCGATCTGGTAGACGGCCCGGAGGTCGAATACTACGGCATGACCGCCTTTCCCTACGCCGATCTCTTCCTGGGCCTGCTCTGGCGCTACAACGGTATCCCCGACTTCATTGACATCGTGCTCGGCTGGAGCCACGACCTCCGGCAGTGGCACTGGCCCGTCCCCCGTGAAGCGTTCATCGGCCCCACCTACTACTGGAATCAGCGCTGGTCCAGCAGCTCTTCCGCCCCGCCCATCCCGGTCGGCAACCAGCTCCGCTTCTACTTCGGCGGGCGCACCGGCGCACATACCCACGTCAAGCAAGGTCCCATCCAATACGGCGTCGTCGGCATGGCCACCATCACCGAAGACCGCTTCGTCTCCCTCTCAGCTGGCGTGCAGGACGGCAAGCTGCTCACCAAGCCCCTGACCTGGCCCGGCGGTGACCTCCTCCTCAACGCCTCCACCACCCGCCACCTCGACGGCTACCCCCTCGACGGCGGCGGCGCCCTGTTCGTCGAAGTCCTAGACGAGTCGGAGCAGCCCATCGCCGGCTTTGCCGGTCCCGACCGCGCCGCGTTCATCGGCAACGTCCCCTCCCGCCACCTGATCGGCCCGGCCCCCGTTCGTTGGCCCGGCGAGCGCCGCCTAGCCGAACTCACCGGCCAGCGCATCCGCCTCGCCTTCACCCTCCGCGACGCCCACCTCTTCAGCTTCCGCGCCAGCCCCTAATCCGCCCCCTCCCTCCGCCTCGTCATTGCGGCGAAAGCCGCAATCCAGCCGCTGGACCACTGCCGGTCGCCGCCTTGCTCCCTCCCCCGGAGCAAGCTCCGGGGGAGGGCCGGGGAGGGGGCCACCACCCACCACCCACCACCCACCAAGTGCATCCTGCCATCCAAGTACCGCCCCACCCGCGGCCTTGCTCCACCGCGTGTACGGGCATCTCCCTCCGGCATCCCTCCCGCGCCCCCCGGCCGTTCCCCTTCCCTTTAGGGAGGGGGCCAGGGGGTAGGTCCGCCCGTCCGGCCGCCGCACCTGGTATCCTTGAACGGATGTTCACCATCCTGACACCGCGTGCGTGACGAGAGGGCTGCCCCATGCCGCGCCAGACCGAGCCGAACGCCAACAACGCCTTGGGCCATCTGCTGCAGCCCATGCTGCCCGGCAGCCGCGTCCTGTTCGAGAATACCCGCGTCATCGCGGGCAGCCCCGGCTTGCAACCCGACCTGCTCATCACCGATCCCGGCCGCGCGCCCGTCGTCATCGAAGCCGAGTACCTGCCCGCCGCCAACGTCGAGGCGGAGGCCCGCGCGCGCCTCGGCTTGCCCGTGACCGTCCATCCGCGCCCCATCGAGGCGGCCATTGCCCTGCGTTATCCCGCCGCAGTGAGTGACGCCCCCGACCTCCGGGCCGCGCTCACGGCCGCCCGCCTCGAATACTGCGTCTTCACCCTTGTGCCGGGCCCCGACCCGGTAGCAGAGGCCGCCGGCACCCAGCGATTCCCGGCGTCCGGCTGGCTGGCTGGCAGCGTCGAGGACCTCGCCGACCTCGTGCGCCTCGTCTCCGTGCCGCAGCGCGCCGTGGATCAGGCCACCGACACGCTCCAAGCCGGCATTGACGCCGCGGCCCAACTCCTCGACGCCGTAGACGACACCCGGCCGGGCATCACGCGCGAGCTGGCGCGTCTGCTCGGCATGGCGAACGTGCCACAGACGCGCCGCATGGCCTGCGCTATCATCGCCAACGCCCTCGTCTTCCACGAACGCATCGCCGGTATGCACGCCAAGGTCCAGCCGCTGGACCTGGTGTGCGGCGACACAACCCCCAACCCGAAAGGCGCGATGCTGGCCGCCTGGACCGCCATTCTGAAGATCAACTATTGGCCCATTTTTCACATTGCCAGGAAGCTGCTCGAACAGTTGCAGTCCGGCGACGCGGCCCTGATTCTGCGTTGCCTGCGCGAGACCGCCCAAGCCATCAGCGCCACCGGCGTAGACCAGGCCCACGACCTGACCGGCCGCATTTTCCAGCGCTTGATTGCCGACCGCAAGTACCTCGCCACCTTCTACACCCTACCGGCCTCGGCGGCCCTCCTAGCCCGACTGGCCGTCGCCAAGCTGGACGGCGTGGATTGGTCCGACTCCGACGCCATCGGCACGCTGCGCGTCGCCGACTTTGCCTGCGGCACCGGCGCCCTCTTATCGGCCGTGTACGAGCGGCTGGCCGCCCGGCACGAACGCGCCGGCGGCGACCCGGCAGCCCTGCATCCGGTGATGATGGAAGAAGTGCTGTACGGCTGCGACGTGATGCCCTCGGCGGTGCATATCACCGGCGCGACTCTTTCCGGCGTCCAGCCGGCCGTGGCGTTCGGCAACACCCGCCTCTACACCTTTCCCTACGGCCGGATGAAGGACGACAGTGTGCAGATCGGCTCACTGGAGCGCCTAGGCGACTCGCCAGCGTTGACGCTGATCAACATGAGCGATCCGACACAGCGCACCGGCAGCGCTGGCGAGGAGACGGTAGAGCAGGTCATCGCCGACATCCCCGACGCGAGCTTCGATCTGGTCATCATGAATCCCCCCTTTACCAGCAACACCAAGCACCGGGATGCCGGCGAGGGCGTGCTAAACGCCGCGTTTGCCGCCTTCGATACTTCCGATGACGACCAAGCCGATATGGCAGATCGGTTGAAGCAGTTGGCTAGGACCACGTGTTATCACGGTCATGCCGGACTAGCCTCTGCTTTTGCGGCGCTTGCCGATAAGAAAATCCGTCCCAACGGTATTGTCGCGCTCGTGCTACCCTTTACGGCCATCAACGGCTCTTCTTGGGCTAGTTTCAGAAAGCTGATTGCCACAGAGTATACCGACATCACCGTTGTCAGCATTGCCGGAGTAGATACGGAACTGTCATTCTCGTCGGATACCAACATCGGTGAGTGTCTGATACTCGGTCGCAAGCTGGCAAAAGACGAGCAGCCGAGCGGCCGGGGTCAATTTATCTCGCTACGGCGCAAGCCAGCCGATTTCGCACACGCCCTGGAGCTTGCCAAGGTCATCACGTCTAGCACCACAATGCGGCACCTTGAAGACGGGCCATACGGCGGCATTCCGATCTATTGCGGCGACGAACTCGCCGGTGAGGTGCTAGACGCTCCGGTTGACAGCCACGAGAACGGCTGGGGCGTAGCCCGCCTCCTTGACGCCTCCGTAGCCCAGGTGGCCCACGCCCTGTCTGCCGGCGAGTTGTGGCTGCCCACGGAACCGCAAGCTCGTGAGCTACCCATAGCACAGTTGATCCAGGTTGGTCAGCGCGGACTGGATTCCCAACTGTTCATTAGCTCTGCACACAAAGGCCCCTTCACTAAGGCGCCCGCTAGTCCAACCGCCACTTATCCGTCTTTGTGGAGTCACAACGCGAGAAATGAAACCCGGATGATTTGCGTTCCTGATTCCCAATTACTGGCACGGCCAGGCATGGAAGAGAAAGCCGCCGAGGTTTGGGCTACCGCCAGCCGTGCCCATCTAAGCCGGGGGTTCCGTTTCAACTCCCAGCCATTGGCAACGGCTTTCACCGAGCAAGAGAGCATTGGTGGCCGCGCCTGGCCGAACGCGAGCTTTGACAACCCACAATTCGATTACGCCTTTACCTTATGGGGCAACAGCACGTTAGGCTTGCTGTGCTACTGGTGGCATTCAAGTCGCCAAGTCGCCGGTCGCGGTGACATGACCATCCGCTCTGCCGAAACCCTCCCCGTGCTCGACTTCCGCACCCTCAGCGCCGAGCAACTATCCACCGCCGAGACGATCTTCGACGAGTTCCGTACCCTCCAACTCCAGCCCGCCTACCTCGCCGACGCCGACCCCAACCGCGCCCTCCTCGACCGCCGCGTCATCTGCGACCTCCTCGGCTTCGACGAACCCACCTACACCGCCGTCCGCCGCCTCGCCGCCAAATGGTGCGCCGAGCCATCCGTCCACGGCGGCAAGCGCCGCCCGAAGAATGCTACACTGATTATCTAGCCCATCGCCGGACAAGGTATCCCAGGAGGGACACTATGAGCATCATCCAGCAACTCCAAGACGATATCGTCAACGAGCAAGTCAGCCTGGCATCCATTTTGCGCCGAGCCAAAATCCTGGCCTACCGCTTGCGACACGATGAATTCAAGAGATGGGTAGATAGTGAGTTGGACGGTTATAGAGATGAAAATATTGTCCCACAATACAGAAGATGTTCAGCACATAGCTACTATGATTCTACCGGACGTAGTATAGAATTCACCACTGTTACGGATCAAGAGAGTGATATGCAGGATTGTATTATCATTTGCGGTGGAGTGAATTCTCTCGAAGAAACGATGAGGGAGAGAAATATCATAGTCAGCTTCCCTCATGACGTCTTTTCAATTTCGGATCAAAATACAATACAACGAAGCATGGTTCGCGCTGCTACATATATAACTATTAATCATCGCTATATCACACGAGCGTTGGAGGCAGTAAGAAATAAGCTGCTTGATTTTGTCCTTGAACTCCAGGACAGCTTCCCGGAACTTGCAGAATCGGACGAAAGAATCGGAGAAGTGCCGCCGGAACAGATAAACTATATGTACAACACGCATATCCATGGCGGTCAGAACGTCCTTGCAGCTGGCCCCAACATTGTGCAGAATGTCCAACAAGGGGTGCGTAGCAATGACCTCGATTCACTCTTGAGTTACCTGCAGAGCATCGGCGTGTCTGATGATGACGCGCAAGAATTGAAGGAAGCGGTTGAGGAAGATGGTCCTAGGGAAAAGTCCGCCGGTTTTGGCCCCAGAGTTCTTGCTTGGCTAGGCCAGAAGACAGCAGAAGGGACATTGAACGCCACGATCCCAATGATTGTTAAGGCTTTGGAACAATCCAATGGCTGGCTGACATGACGACGACAGCGGCCCTACAACTGAGCCATACATCCCCTCTCTATCGCTCCGCGATGGAGAGGGGGCCAGGGGGTGAGGCCCGCCCCTACCCAGCCCCCGGCCGCTTGGCCGGCACCGTATGCCCATGCTTCGGGACCCAGTAGCTGACGTAAAGCTGCTCACAGTCCAGGGAGCAGAAGCTCCGTACCTCCCCCTCAACATCCGCTACCCAGCGCCGCTTGGGAATCATCTGCCCGCAGAACGAGCAATTGACCACGTTCGTATCCCACCACGCCAGCTCTAGGTCTTCCCAGTGTCCCACGACCGCCCCCTACTCCCCGCGCAGCCCGGCCGTCGCCGCCTCGTTCACCGCGTACCGGCTGCCGTCACGCTCCACCGCCACCTGGTACACCTCCCGCGCCGCCCGCTCGGAGATGAACCCCTGCTCCACGTCGGACAGCACCAGCTGCGGATCGCGCCTCGCCGGCGGCCCATAGCCGCCCCCGCCCGGTGACTGAATCAGAATCCGGTCGCCCGGCCCGACCACGCAGTTGGCAAACTTGGCCGCGCTGACCGTGCCATAGACCTCGGCAAACGTGCGAAAGCGGTCATCCCCCCGCTTCTGCACCAAGATCGTCGAGGTCGTCGCCTCGCCCCCGCCCAGCAGCCCCCACGGGTTGACCTGCATCCGCTCGAACACCGCGCTCACCGTGATCTCTGCCGGCGCCACCACCTCCAGCAGCCGCCGCGCCCCCAGCCCGCCCCGGTACTCCCCCGGGCCGGCCGAGTCCGGCACCAGTTCATAGGCGTGCGTCAGCCAGGGATAGCGCGTCTCGAACACTTCCACCGGCGTATTCCGGCAGTTCCCGTTCGGCACCACGACGACGTTGTTGCCGTCCTTGTAGTGCCTTGCGCCCCATCCCCCGCCCTCGAAGCTGTACACGACGTAGTATTGATCCGTCTCCGGGTGCTGTCCTCCGAACAGGAAGTTGCACGAGGTCCCGCCCTCGGCAGCCGCCACCCGCTCCGGGATCACCTGGCTCAACGCGCCCAAGATGATGTCCACGATGCGCGGGTGCGTTTCCGTGTTCCCCCCGACCGACGGCGCCGGATGCTGCACGTTCATCACCGTCCCCGGCGGCGCGATGATCTTGATTGGCCGGTAGCAGCCGGAGTTGTGGGGAATCTCGTTGTCCGTCACGTGGAAGAGCGCGTTATACGTCGCCGAGGCCGTCACGCCGTAGGTCGCGTTCACGATCCCTTTCGCCTGCGGATCGGACTCGCTGAAGTCCGCGATGATCTCGTCGTCACGCACCACCATCGTCACCCGAATCCACGTCGGGTCGCTCGTCGCGCCGTCGTCCTCCACGCAGTCCTCGAAGGAGTACTCGCCGTTCGGTATCTGCCGTATCTCTTCCCGCATCCACCGCTCGGCATGGTCCATCAGCGCCGTGCAGGCCTCGTTGATGACCGCCACCCCGTACTGGTCCAGCAGTTCGTGCAGCCGGCGCTCCGCAATGTGCAGCGACCCGATCATCGCGTGGAAGTCGCCCCACGTGTGCCGCGGCGTCCGGTGGTTGGCCAGGATGATCTTCCAGATGTCCTGCACGTATTTGCCCCGCCGCATGATCTTGACCAGCGGCAGCCGTAACCCCTCCTGGTAGACCTCCGTGGCCGTCGCCGCGAACGAGCCGGGCGCCATCCCCCCGATTTCCGCCACGTGCCCGATGTTCGCCACAAACCCGAATAGCTCGCCGTTGAAATACACCGGCTTGATGATCGTGTGCTCCGGCATGTGGCAGCCGCCCCGATAGGGGTCGTTGTGAATCAGCACGTCATCCGGCTCGAAGTTCTCCAACCCGTACTCGTCAATCGCCCACCGCACCGTATAGAGAATCGCCCCCAACTGCGCCGGGCAAAACTCGGCTTGCGCGATCATCTCCCCGTCACGATTGAAGATGACGCAGGAGAAGTCGAGGCCCTCGTTGAAGATGGTCGAGTAGGAGGTCTTCATCATGGCAATGCCCATCTCCCGACAGATCATCACCAGACGATTGTGGATCACGCTCTGCGTGACCTGCGATCCCGCCACACTCGCCGCCTCATCCACCCTCTGCGTCCCTGCCATCACCACTCACCATCTTCCTCATTGTCGGGGCACACCACCCTGCACCCGTCCCCCCGCCGCAGCGGGGGGACGGGGCAGCGGAGGTAAGTCGGGTTGATTGTTACCAGGAAGAGACCCAGCGATCACGGTTCTCGGTGATGGGGATGTCTACGCTGACGCCGCCGCGCAGGTGCGACTCGTACATGGCGTAGCCGATTTCCTGGCCGATCAGCGTGGCACGCAGGTTGCTGACGCCGGGCTGGCCGGTGCGGACGGACTCGGCGAGGTCTTGCACCTTGGCGACGCCGCTGCTCCAGCGCTCGACGGAGGGCGGGTCCATCTCGTCGTAACCGCGGGTGCCCTCGTCGGCGCGACGGGCATAGAAAGTGTAGCCGTCGCTAGGGATGCGGAGGATGCCGCCCTCGCAGATGACTTCGTACTCACCGCTGGCACCGACGCCGTTGATGTGGATGGCGGTACCGTTGGCGAAGGTCACGTGCGCCGACTGGATTTGGGCATCGGGCTTGAAGCGCATGTCGTCAGTATCGCCCTCGAAAGGTGAGAGCGTGCCGAGGGTGGCGCGGACGCTCACCGGGTCCGGGTCGCTCAGGAGGTAGAGCAGGTTGTCGAGCGTGTGGCCGCCACACGGGTTGCCGCTGAAGGCGATGGCTGCCCGCACCGCGCCCAGCTCGCCGCTGTCGAGGAGCGCCCGCGCCTGCTGGTAGGCGGCCCAGTTGCGGCGCATCGGCCCGAACGCCAGCTTGACATCGTGGCGCTCGCAAGCCTCGCGGATGGCGTCGGTCTCGGTCAGGGAGCAGCAGAGGGGCTTTTCGACAAACATCCCCTTGACGCCGTGCTCGGCGGCAAAGACGATGATCTCGGCGTGGTTTTCGGGGCGGGTGGTGACGCTGATGATGTCCGGCTGCTCCTGCCGGATACACTCGCGGAAGTCGGTGTAGCCGCGCGGAATGTGCCAACGCGCGAGGGCGTTGTTCAGGCGGTCCTGGTCAATGTCGCAAGCGGCGACCATCTCCGTCCCCGGGTAGTCCAGGTAGCCGCCGGCGTGGCAGTAGGGCAAGATCATGCCGCTCTTGTCCAGCTTGCCAACCACCTCGTCGTCAATGGTGCAGGCCATCCGCCCGCAACCGATAATCGCTACACGATAGGTCATGACTCTCGCTCCTCTCTCACTTATCACTGCCCAGGTTGGTCAGGCCGCCGCGAGGGCGGCGGGCAAGACTTCCAGCAGGCGCTCAACATCGGCTTCATCGTTGTACAGGTGGCACGACACGCGCAGGCGGCCGTCACCACCCCACACCAACACTCCTTCCTCCGCGAGCCGGGCGGCCAATGCACCGGAGTCGACGCCGGCCGGCACCACGCAGGTCGCATTGCCGGCCCGCTGCTCCGGCTGCTCAGGCGTAGTGACCTCCAGCCCGAGCCGCTCGAATCCGGCCAACACCAGCCCGGAGAGGCGGGTACTGTGCGCCGCCAGTTGCGCGACCGGGAAACGGCTGAGATAGGCCAGCGCACTGTCCAGCAGGTAGGCGCTCAGGTAGCTCACGTTGGCCGCCTCGAAACGGCCGGCATGATCCGGCGCAGTCCACACGGCAGGCTGCTCCAGGGAAAGCGGATCAGAACGCGAGTGCCAGCCGACAATCGGCGGCTCTAGCGTACCGAGGCGCTGCGGATCGCGGTAGAACAGGGCGATGCCTTGGGTACCCAACAGCCACTTGTAACAGCTGGAGACGACAATATCGGCCAGTCCCGCCTCGACCGGGACCACACCGGCGCCATGAGTGGCATCCACGAGCAGCAGCGCCCCGGCGCGGTCGGCGATGTCCCGGAGCTGCGCGAGATCGTGCCGGCGGCCGGTGAGGTAGCTCACTTGGCTGGTGGCGATGAGCCGGGTGCGCGAGTCAACGGCCGCTGCCAGGTCGTCCAAGGTGTAGTTCCACTGTGAGCCGTCACGTGGGCGGACGATGCGTATTTCTACGCCCTGCTGTTTGAGCTTGGTCCACGGGAAGACCAGGGACGGGAACTCGATGGCCTCGACCACGACGGTATCGCCCGGCTGCCAGTCGAGGGCGAGGGCGAGGACGTTCACCCCCTCGGTCGTGCTGGATAGGAGGGCCACGTCGGCCGCGTCTACACCGAGCAGGCGGGCGGCACGCTCCCGCGCTCGTTCCACGGTGGCGTCCTTACTCGCGCGCCCCGGCATCCCGCCGCTCTGATCGCGGGCGAGCAGCGACAGGGCCTCGGTGTGGGCAGCCAGCCAGGGCGCCTCGCCGCCGGCGGCGAGGTGAGTCACCCCTTCCAGGCCAACGAAGTCCGAACGGGGGGCGAGTGCTTGGATCAACGGTGCGCTCCTTGGGTCAGCCAGGGTATGATCTGCTGGGCATCATAGCACGGCCCGGCAGCGCCGGTGCGTTCCATATCCGCAGGTGAAGCAGCCGGAGACACACGCGATGCAGTCAGCCAGTGAGCCGCCGCCGGTGCTGCTGCAACGAGACGGGCCGATTGCGCGGCTCATTATCAACCGACCGCAGGCGGACAACCGCCTGGACAACGCTACAACACGCACGCTGCTGGCGCACGTTGAGACGCTGGCGGCCGATCAGGGGACCCGCGTGGTCATGCTCACCGGCACCGGGGAGACATTCTCGGCCGGCGCCGACCTGAGCACCCGGCAGGACGGAGCCGCCGATGCGGTCGGCACCTGGCTCCGATGGGGGCACCGGCTGACGGACGCAATCGCCGTGCTGCCCCAGCCCACCATTGCTGCCATCAACGGACTGGCTGCCGGCGCCGGATTCGAGTTGGCGCTCGCTGCGGACTTGCGCTTGCTGGCCCGCGAGGCCCATGTCAGTCTGCCGCAAGTACGTCAAGGGATGATCCCGGCCTGGGGCGGCACGCAGCGGCTGGCGCGCCTGGTCGGGTCGGGCATTGCGATGGAGCTAATCTATACCGGTCGGCTCGTCGGCGCCGAGGAGGCGCTGCAGCGCGGCCTGGTGAATGCCATTTACCCCGGCCCGGAGTTGCCGGCCGCTGTGCTGGCGCTGGCCCGGCAATTGGCCGCGTTGTCCCCCGGCGCCCTTGCCGGCGCAAAGGAGGCCATCAGCTCGGGGCTGGACCGGGACCTCGCGACGGGCAATCAGATCGAAATGGCCGTCTTCGAGCGGCTGGCTGGTGGTCAGTGAAACAGGGGCGAGCGGCTGAGGCCGGCTAGAGGCCATCATTGCTGCTGGGGCGCATCGGGAGTGCGGCTACGCTCGGAGGGGGACGGCTCCTCGAAAGGCTCGCCGCGCTGCTCGGCCTGTGCCCGTCGCTGGAGCCACGCTTCCCACTCACGCCGCTCCTCTGCGACCGCGACCGCGACCGCCCGTGCGATCTGCTCCTGCCGCCGCTTCTCCCGCCATTCCTCGAACGCTGCTGCCAACACCATCAGATACCTCCCTGTCTCCGTGATCACCATGGACCCGGCCGCTACCGTGATGGCCAGTGACGACAAGGCATCCCAGAGCGCCGCGGCCGACGCGACACCCTGCGCTACGGTTTGTACCGGCAGTGAACTGCCCGATGAAGAGCGCGAAGTAGACGTGCTTGACGCCCTTGCTGACACTCCAGATGGATTCGCGCTGCTCGCCGGTCACGCGCTGCCGCTGAAGATCGTCATACGCTAATGCCTCCATTTGCTCCTCCCAGGCCGGCCGCCGTTCCGTGCAGCGATCACTCCGGATAATTTAGCACACTATCTTCATCAATGCAAGCATGTCATATCCAAACCAGAGTGACTCTCACCGTCGCGCCAGCCCGCCGCAGGAGATTGCCAATGCCGGGGCGGCCAGTGGTGGTCCGCCGCCGGGCGCCACGTACTCCGCCAGGACGGCTGCCGGATCAAGCGGGGTGCCCATCCAGACGCGAAACTCCTGACTGAGCCACGTTTCGGGTGCGCCCAGGACGATCTCCAAGGCGCGGCCCAACACGGCCTGGAAACGACCACCGTACACGTCCGCCGGGCCGATGGTCGCGTGCCGGTAGGTGCCATCGACGGCCAGTGCCGCGCCCAACGGCATGCGCTCCGGCGCCGGCCAGAGTCCCGGCGCCCCCCAGCGGCGGACCTGGGTCCGCAAGGCCTCGCGTTGGGCCACGCTGGCGCGGCGGAGCACTGCATCCACCAAGATGGTCTCCAGGTAGTGCATGATGGTCTGGACTTGGAACTCCACGCCGAGCAGCACGTACCAAGCGTTCCAGCGGGTCAGCAGATCGAAGGGGCTGCCCTGTGCAAAGCCGGCATCACACCACGGGCTGCGGCGGCCGAAGGCGTTGCGCTGTTGGGCAGTGACCATGCGGGCGAGCCGCCCCACAGCGGCAACCGAGTGAACGGGGTGGAAGCTACGCACGGCATCGGGCCGGCGGCGCAGGGTCTCGGTAATCAGGCCGACCGTCGAGGGGGGCGTCCCGTGGTCATACCAGGAGCCGAACGGGCCGAGCCGCTCGGTGAGCGTGAACGTCGGCACGATGACCGTTCCGGTCGGACCGACTGCATCCAGAAACCCGCCGATCACGGCCTGCGGACCGCCGGTGACCCGGCCCATGCTCTTGAGCGAGCTATGGAAAAAGACGGTCTCGCCGATGGTGATACCCAGGGCACGGAGTCCCGCGGCTACGTCGGCACTCGTGGTCATCGGATACCCCAATAACACCTATCCGTCATTCCCACGCAAGTGGGAATCCATCCTGCTCATCCTTGCATCCCGAAAATCCTGATTCAGACAAAAACCACCCTTATGAAAACCTGTAGGGGAGTCTAGCCCAGTCGCACCCACCGGTGCTCGAAGCGGTCGCGGGGCTGCCAGCCCAGCAGCCGCTTGGCCTTCTCGTTCGAGACATAGCCGTGGGGCAAGTCGGCGCTGATCAGGAATATCTCGAACGGCCGTGGCAGTGACGGCACCTCCAGGCCCCGCCGCAAGGCGAGGGCGGCATCTTTCCAGGACACTGTGAACGCATCAATGCCCTCGCTACTCGCCTGGATAGTGGTCGGGTTGGCGAAGTGGTTGAAGTAGAAGGTCGGGACCTCCAGCTCATAGGCTTCGGCAAACGTGCGGACCACCTCCTCACCCAGGTACTTGCTGTGGAGATAGACCATGGCGCCCGGGCGCATCGGCACATCCGACTGCACGTCGGAGTTCCAGCGGTAGCCCACGAGCGGCTCCTGCATCACCATCTGCGGGCCGGTATGGACGACGCGCCGAATACGCTGCGCGACCGCCGCGCGCACCACGTTGTAGGCGCCCAGGCAGTTCACCTTGAAGGCGCGCTCCGACTCGGGGCGGAACACCGTGCAGTTGACAATGGCATCCATCCCCTCGCACGCCGCCAGCACTTGGTCGTAGTCGGTCACGTCCACCGCGCGCGTCTCGTGCGGCGGCCCCAAGATGGTCGGCAGCGGCGCGCCCTCCGACTGCGGCTGCCCGGCCGCGATGATGTCTGCGAGTGGCCGCAAGTCCGTCAGCCGGACCGTGTGCGTCTCGGCCAGCAGCGGCGCCGTGGCCGAGGCCAGCGGTCCGCCGGCGCCGAACACCACCACCTTGCGGATCGGCCGCGACGGCACGGCAGGCAGCGGCGGGGCCGCCGGCGGGTGCTGCCAATCGTCCGTCCAGTGGTCTCGGAAGTCGTGCTGCGGCGCATAGCCCAGCGGCGTGTAGCCCAACAGTGTCTCTCCCGCCGCGACCAGCGGGACGCGCGTGCGCGGTCCGGCTGCCGGAATGTGAAAGACCCACCAGCCGGTGGCCGGGTCGCCCTTCTCGGTGACCGGAACCGCCTGGCGAACCACCGGCGCGCGGTCGGGAGCGGGCGTGGCGTGGCTCCCACTGGTCACGGCTCGCTCGACGGACTGCACGGCGTCATCCAGGTGCAGCCAGCGCCCATCGAACGGCTGTCCCGCGATGTCGGATTCGTCCACGATCTCGCCGAGGCGTAGCCCGACAATCCGCAGCGGCAGCACGCGGGCCAACTCGCGTGCGCTGCACTCGGCTAGGTAAGGCGCGAGGTGATCCAGCGTGGGAGCCGGCCGGGGCGCCCACTGCTCGGTGACGTGCCAGGCGCCGGGGTAGGCTGCGAAGAGGTCCAGCGTGCTGCCGAGCACGACCGTCTGCACGCCGGACTCGGCGGCAGCCAGCAGGAGATGGTAGGTGCCGCGGGTAGCGTCGTCGAGGCGGTCGAGGTCGCTGGTCGAGTCGGCGGGAGCAATAGGAGCGAGGTGGACGACAGCAGCGGCGTCAGTGACGGCTTGCTCGGCAAACGTTGGGTCGCGTAGATCGCCGACGAGATGTTCTTGGGAGGGGGCGCCGGCCGGGAGGGGAACGGTATCCACGGTGCGGACCTGATGAGTGCCCTGCCAGCAGGCAGCGAGCGTCTGCCCCAGCCGTCCGGCGCCGCCGGTAATCGTGATACGCATCTGTCCTCGCCTCCTTCACAGCACGAGCGCAGTCGTGTTCTCCGGGTTGTCGGACACACTGTAGCAGTGCCGGGGCGGTGACGGTCGGCATCGGGATTGGCAGGGACCTGGCCCCCACCCTCGACCTCCCCCGTGCTGAGGCACAGTGGAGGGAACAGACCGTCCCCCCGTCGCAACGGGGGGACCAAAGGGGGGCCGGAACAGGCGGCCTCCACCTGCTATGCTAGGGCACACATTTCGCCGGGAGGCCGGTCGCCGTGGCTGCAACACAGACGCCCGCACGTAATCCGTCTCGCTGGCAGGGAATCTTCACCATCCCGGTCACGCCGTTCGATGACGATGGCGAACTCGACCTGGACTCGCTCCGGCGCCAACTGGACTTCTGCCTGGAAGCCGGCGCGCACGGCATCGTCCACCCGGTCATGGCCTCCGAGTGGTTCACGCTAACCGACCAGGAGCGCCTGCGGCTGCTCCCGCTGGTGGCCGGACACATCGCCGGCCGGGTGCCGTTCGTGGCCGGCGTCTCCGGGGTGAGCGTGTCGGCCGCCCGGTATTTCGCCGCCGCGGCGCGTGATGCGGGCGCCGACGCCGTAATTGCGATGCCGCCGGTGCTCGCCAAGCTGCCACCCGCAGAGCTGCTGCGCTACTACGAGGCGATCTCCGATACGGCGCAGCTGCCCGTGTGTATCCAAAACGCGCCGGCGGCGCCGATCAATCCCGATCTGGTCAGTCGCCTGGTGCGCGAAGTGGCGCATGTCCATTATGTCAAGGAGGAAGTCGAGCCGGCGCATCACAATATCCGGCGCCGGCTCGAAGTCGGTGACGCGAAGGTCTGGGGGGTATTCGGCGGCGCCGGTGGTCAGAACTTCATTGACGAGTTGGAGCGCGGTGCGAGCGGCACGATGCCGGCGCCCCACTTCACGGACGTGCTGAGGCAGATTTACGATCTGTACGCTGCCGGCGAGCACGCTGCTGCCCGCGAACTCCATATGCGGCTGATGCCCGGCCTCCAGCGGGAGCGGTTGAGCGGCGTGCCGTTCGATAAGGAAGTGCTCGTCCGACGCGGGGTGATCCGCAGCGCGCGCAACCGCGGCGCCGGCACGCCGCTCGACGCTTACGATTACAAGGAGCTGGATGCGCTGTGGCCACACCTGGAAACGCTGTTCACGTGGTCATCGAGCTAACGCTGCCTAGGGCAGCACGTCCGGTAAGTAGGCTCTACGGCTCGTCACAATGTTGCTTTCGATGCGGCCGGCACTGGTGCGGTTCGGGCCGGCCCTGGTAGTGATCGCAGCGGTCACTTTCTTCTATGGCGCCGCGCTCGGTTCGACTCTGACCCTGCACGCTATGCACACGGACGCCGACGTCGTCTGGGTATTCCGCCCCGATACCCTCGAGCAGTTCGCATACGTCCGGGAACACGGCCATCTACCGTACTGGATTGACCGGCGCGGCCTCGGACAGTCTCCTTTTGTCGGCTCGTATCACGGGAACTTCTATCCACTACGCTGGCTGGCGCTCTTGCTCGCACCTCGGGCCGAGGAAGCGGCGGATTGGCTCATCTGGGGTCACACTCTTGTCGCCGGCCTCGCAACGATGGCGTTAGCCCGCCACTACGGGGTGAGTCGCTGGGCGGCGGCCTTGGCCGGCGTCTTCCTCGCCCTGGGTCATCTCCCGGTGCGCTGGGCACCGCTGTCGGGCGCCCCGGCCCACTTTGCCACCTACCCACTTGCCGTTCTGGGAGTCGAGTTGATCTGGTCCGGCCGGGCGCGGCACGGAGTAGGTCTCCTCGCACTGAGTCTCGGTATCTCCAGTTTGGGAGCGCATCTGCAAAACACCCACATGGTCTTCCATGTTGTGGCTATTGTCGTGGTGTACCGGCTATTGACAACCTCTATACCCCGCCGGGTCCGCTTCCAACGCCTCGGGTTATCGGTAGCCGCCGTCCTGCTTGGAATCGCAATTGCGGCGCCGGTGATTGTGCCGTTCGTATGGGAGCAGCGGGATTCGACGCGCCAATTGGTGCTGGCAGCAGGCGCCGCCGGGATGAACCATACTTCGCTCGCTGCACACGTTAACCCGCGCTCGCCGCAGACTGCTGACATCAACGATGACGTGTACATGGGGCCGCTGGCGCCGGCGCTCATGCTAGCCGGCCTGCTGGTGAGTCTGCGCCGGCGGCGCCTGGCGATACTGCCGATTCTGGTCGTACTCGCATTACTGATCGGGTTCAAGACGCCGCTGCTGGACGTGCTACAGCAAATGGTGCCCGGCTGGAGTGCGGTGTCCAACTTTCGGCGGCTGTCGTTCGTGACGGTTCTACCGTTGGCCTTGATAGCCGGGCTGGGCCTCGATTGGCTCAGTGACGGCCGGCGGAATAAGCAAACCATTGTGATCTTTACCGTCATCGTAGGCGCTAGCTTGATGATCTGGGGCCTACGCATGGTATGGGTGGAGTGGGGATGGTTGTCACCAGTTCCTATGCTGTGGCTGGGCCTTCTGGCGTCGGCACTCATCGCCTTTCTGCTGTATATGAGGTTTGCCCGCCGCGCCACTGACGACTGGCGCACTCACCGACCAACGTTGGCGGTCTTGGTGGCTATTTTGGGCGCTAGCCTGTGGTACTGGTGGCTCCGCATGACGGAAATGGGGCTAGGACCAGGACTAGGATTGGGCCCCAAAGTGTGGCTAGGCACCATCGCGATGGCTTTCGCCGCCGCGGCAATACTTATTGCGTTCCTGATAGACATACCCTCCCTCCGCCGCTTCACCTCCTACCTCCCAATCTTCATCATGGTCTTTGGCGTCAGTCTGTTCGCATTGGGCGTGGAGCGCCAGCTCAGATGGCAGCCGGTACTCGACGAGCCGTTGCCCGAGTTCCAAGATACACTGGCGTTGGTTGCTCGCCACAATGACCCGGCTGGGCGCTGGATGTCCTTTAGCATCAAGATGCACGAGAGCTACATGCCCAACGTGTTCCTGGAGGTTCCAGGTCGCTGGCTCGACACCTATGAGGCCTTTCGACCAACAGACTTCTTCACCTACTGGCGGACGCTTACCGGCGCTACGCACTACGATTGGTATATGCATACGCTCCAGGACCCGAAACCCAACGCGAACCTCGTCAATGCGGCGGGCGTTACCCGCATCCTCGGACGGTCCGGCCGAGCGGCCGAGACGGAGCAGTTGGGATGGTCCCTGCTCGGCGAACAAGGTATTCTCCGGGTGTACCACAATCCGCAGGCATTCCCCATGGCCTATGGGTCTCGGCGCTGGGAGGCTGGAACCCCGGCTGAAGACGCTATCGAAAGAATAGCCACCACTCAACAGGGATCATTCACTACCCATACCGATTACGTTGACGGAGTCACCCCCGTCGTCAGCCCCGGTGAGGACCCGCTGCCGGCGCGCGTCATGCGCCGCAGTGCAGAGGAAGTGCAGATCACGCTTGCGGCGCCCGGCGACACACCGGTCCTAACGGTCCTGCTGGATAGCTACCACCCGGACTGGCAGGCCATCGTAGATGGGGAACGCCGCCCGGTGCTGCGGGTGAACGGCGTGTTTCGGGGGGTGCTCTTAGAGCCGGGCGAAACGCAAGTGACCTTCCGCTATGAGCCACGCTGGTTTCCGTGGCTACCGGCCATTGCCGCGGCCGTCGCTGTGGTCATGGTCCTCTTGCTGCTACCAATTGGCCTCGTGCGCCGGGCCGCCCAGGGCGTTGCCCGCGGGTGATCGGTGCCGGTGAGTCGCGTGCTACCCTTTTCAGCGGTTCACTGAGCGTAGCGATTCGATTTCGGAGGCGCCGACCGGATGTAATCCGAGTCCGGGCGTAGCGATCAATGCGGAGAGAGCATCATGGCAGCAGCAACCACACACGCAGGGAAGGCGACCGTAACAGCCGGCACCGGCATATGGCCGGACATTCACCTGGAGCCGGAGGATTTGCCGGCGCCGGGCGATATCGTAGAGGACCTGGAGACGCCGGTGCTGGTGGTGGACCTCGACCGGATGGAGGCCAATATCCGGTTCGTGCAGGCGTACTGCGAGCGGCTGGGGGTACGCAATCGCACCCACATCAAGACGCACAAAATACCGCAGATTGCAGCATTCCAAGTGGCAGCCGGGGCGGCGGGAATCACGGTCCAGAAGCTCGGCGAGGCGGAGGTGTTCGCCGCGTCCAGTCTAGGGTTCGACGACATCTTCCTGCCCTACAACTTGCTCGGCGCGGCGAAGCTCCGCCGGCTCCGCGCGTTCCTCGAACGCTACCCGGAGATCGAGTTGAGTCTCACCTGCGACAGCACGGTCGTTGCCGAGGGACTGAGCACGGTGGCGCGCCAGACCGGCCGCCGGCTCAAGGTGTGGGTCGAATGCGACGCCGGGCTGGGCCGGGCCGGCGTGACGCAGCCACGTCACGCACTCGACCTGGCCGGCGCCATTGAGCGACTGCCCGACCTGACGTTCGGCGGTCTGATGTCGTTCACTGCCGACGCCGAGCCGAGCGTCGCGTTTATGACCGCAGCCCTCGCCGTATTTCGGAGCGCGGGCCGGCCGGCGCCGGAAGTCACGATGGGTGGCACGCGGCAGTTGCGCTGGGTAAAGCAAGTCCCGGGCGTGACCGAGCACCGGCCCGGCACCTACGTCTTCCACGACCGGCAGACCGTGCTGCAGGGCGGCTGGTCGTTCGATGATTGTGCCGGCACCGTGCGAACGACGGTGGTCAGCCGGCCGACGGCGGAGCGCGGCATCCTCGATGCCGGCTCGAAAGCGATCACGCCGGAGACCATGGGTCTCGACGGCTTGCTCGGTCATATCGTGGAATACCCGGAGGCACGCTTGTATCGGCTCTCGGAGGAGCACGGCTACGCGGACTTCTCCGCCTACCCGGAGTCCGAGCGCCCGCAGGTGGGAGATGTGGTCGCAGTGGTTCCCAACCACATCTGCACCACGGTCAACATGTATGACTGGCTCGTCGGAGCGCGGAACGGCCGGGTCGAGGTTGTGTGGCCGGTGGCTGCGCGTGGGCGGGTGCGCTAAGGCGTCTTCAGAGGATTACGCGGGCATTCCCCGTAGGGCCACGATAAATCGCGTCCCTTGGATTGACCGGGGACGGCTCTGGGCGCCATGCATGACGCCCCTACGCAACGTCCACGAGGTGTCCCTATACCGCACTCGCTAGACCACGGCAATCCGTAGCAGGGATACCATGCACCGACCGCCGGGACTGCGGACTTTTGCCGGCCTTAAGCAACGGGTGTTACTATGGGTATTCGTCAACCGTAGTTCAAGTGGGCGTGACCTACATGTCCACGGGAGGGAAAAGGAGGCATCGCGATGGCAGGTATCGTGCGGAGGCGCTATCTGGAAGGCACTGCCGCCGTTTTGGGTGGTCTGATTGCCGCCGCGTGCGGTGAGCCGACCGTCCGCTACGTCGGCCAGCCGCAAGCCGGTCCCGCGGGTCCCGCGGGGCCCGCGGGAGTGAAAGGGGAAACGGGCGCGCAAGGGGCACAGGGCGCACAGGGCGCACAGGGCGCCGCCGCAAAGGCGCCCGTAACGCTCGACTTCCAGCACCGCTGGAACGGCCCAGCCCGTGAGCCGATTGTGGACGAGGTGATCAAGCTGTTCGAGGAAACGAACTCCGGAATCTTTGTCGAAACGACGATGAACCTCGCACGCGGAGAAGGCACCTCCGGCGGCGTGCCGATCGCCAAGATCCTGGCTTCGATTGCAGCGGGACAGCCACCCGACTGCTTCATGATCCACGCCAATCCCGCACGCGAGTTTGCTCAGCGCGGCGCGCTCGCCTGGCTCGACAACTACCTGAAGAGAGACGGACGCAGTCTCGGCGAACTGTACTTCCCGGCAGTTCTGCCCTATATCCAACTGGACGGGAAGACCTATGCCCTGTCCCAGACGGCATCGGGTGACAACCCCTACAACCACTACAACAAAGACATGCTGGCCGCCAAGGGAGTCAATCCGGACGACCTCAAGACCTGGCAAGGTTTGCTACAGGCGGCCAGGACTCTCACCGTGTCGCAGGGAGACAGCTTCAAGGAGATAGGCTATCGCTATCCTGGCAGCTTCTCCACGTGGCACACGCTTAATGGCGGCCAGTTCTGGGATGCCGATGGTCGCAAAGTGCTGTTCAATGATGCCATTGGTCGCGAGGCGCTCACCCATTCAACCGAGGCGGTCAAGCAAGTCTATGGCTCGTGGCCAAAGCTCGAGACCTACATCAAGGAGCATACGGTCGAGATGTCGGCGCCGGTGGATTCACTGTTTGCCAACGGCAAGCTGGCCATTTCGACGAGCGGTCCGTGGTATTGGGTGAGCGTGCCGAAAGCGGCGCCCAACCTCAACTGGGGCACGGAGCGCATGCCGCGCAACGCCGAGAACCCCAACTCCAAGCAGACCACGTTGGCGGGCAGTGTGTGGACCTGGGCCACAGGGGCCGGCCCCAAGAATCCCGACGAGGCTTGGCTGCTGGAGCGGTGGATGTCGCAGGACGAAGGCCACCGGCGGCTGATGACCGGGATGGGCCGCGCCACTATGTACAAGCCCGTGGTCATGGACCAGCTGTACTACGACGCAAATCCTGGCTGGGACCTGGTCCTCGAAACGATCAACGCGGCAACCCCCCTGCCCATTGCGAAGGGAGCCGGACCTGCCATGAACCACATCAACGCAGTTACCCAGCAGGTAGTCCAGGGCGAACTCGGTGTTGCCGCCGCCCTGGAACAGGCTGCTGAAAAGGCCCAGTTCGAGCTGGACAAGGCCCACGAGGCCGCACAGGGTTAATCAGCACACGCACAGGATCGTCCGTGGCCGGGGCATGTGCCCCGGCCACTTGCTTTTCCTGATGGCAATGCACTGGCGGAGGGATGCAGCCATGGAGCTGCGAGCAGCGCGCGCCGCGGCAGTCGGTATCGGGAGTGCGACACACCGGCCGCAGAGATTGCGGGCTGTTGCTGCCGTTCAGTGACAGGTGGTACCATAAGGAGCGAGAGTTACCGGTCGAGTGGGCGGGGCATACACGTCCACGAGGGAAAAGGAGGCACCGGGAATGGCAGGTATCGTGCGGAGACGCTATTTGGGAGGTGCAGCCGCCGCGTTGGGTGGACTGGTAGCCGCCGCGTGCGGCGAGCCAACCGTTCGCTATGTCGGCCAGCCACAGGCCGGTCCCGCGGGGCCGGCGGGGCCAGCGGGAGTGAAGGGTGAGACGGGCGCACAAGGGGCACAGGGCGCACAGGGCGCACAGGGCGCCGCCGCGAAGGCGCCCGTGACACTCGACTTCCAGCACCGCTGGAATGGTCCGGCGCGTGAGCCGCTTGTTGATCAGGCCATTGAGATGTTCGAGGCGGAGTACGAGAACATTCTCGTTGACTTGACCATGAACTTGACACCGGGCGGGCCTGGTGTGGACGGTGGTGTGCCGATTGGGAAGATCATCGCTGCCATTGCTGCCGGCTCGCCGCCGGACGTGTTCATGATCCACGGGCGGGCCACCATTGACCTCGCGCGGCGCAACGCCCTCACCTGGATTGACGATTACCTGACCCGCGACAAGCGGAGTCTGGAGGAGTTGTACTTCCCGGCGATCATTCCGTTCATCCAACTCGACGGCCGGACCTACGCGCTGCCGCAGACCGCGTCGGGCGACGACCCCTACGTCTTCTACAACGAGGACATGCTAGCAGCGAAGGGCATTGACCCACAGGAATTGACCACCTGGCAGGGGCTGCTCGAATCGGCGAAGATTCTGACCGAGCCGGAGGGAGACTCCTTCAAGCAGGTGGGCTTCAACTATCCGGGGACCGCCTTCTACGTCTGGCATACGGTGAACGCTGGCCGTCTGTTCGAGGGTGACGGCAAGACGGTTGCCTTCAACGACGAACTGGGAATCGAGGCGCTCACCTACCCGACCGATGCCGTCAAACAGGCCTACGGCGAGTGGGGCAAGTTCGATGCCTTCAGGAAGTCCCAGGAAAAGGAAGGGCAGCCGGGGATTAATCCCATCTTCTACAATGGCAAGCTGGGCATCTTGATGAGTGGTCCCTGGCAGTGGATCAACGCTCCCGATGCTGCGCCGAACCTGAAGATGGGCGCGTCGCGGATGCCGCGCAACGCCAACAACGCGAACTCGAAGCAGACCACCCTGGCCCAATACACCTGGACCTGGGCGATGGGCGCCGGGCTGAAGAATCCCGATGAGGCCTGGCTGCTGGAGCGGTGGATGTCGCAGGACGACGGACACCGGCATCTGATGACTTCGATGGGTCGCGGCACGATGTATCGGCCGGTGGCCGAGGATCCGGTGTACTACAAGGCCAATCCGGGCTGGGACACGGTGCTGGAGACGATCAACGCCGCGACGCCGGCGCCGGCCTCATTGGGCTTGGCTGCCCTGATCCGGGCGATGAACGGCGCCGATATGCACGGGAAGGTGCTGCGGGGCGAGTCTAGCGTCAAGTCGGTGCTGGACGAGACCGCCAGGATTTCCCAGGCGAAGGTGGACGAGGCGTTTGCCTTGGCTGAAGGCAGCTAAACGCGCCTTCCGGCGAGATGACCTCCAAGCGGTCGGGTGGGACAACCACCCGGCCGCTTCTTGTTATGCTGTGACCGGCGGCGGCGCTTTGCAGGGAGGGATAGCTGATGATTACCGTCGAGCGTGCCCGGCTCAGTCCGGCGCAGGTTGAGTTCTACCGCAACAATGGGTACATCACCGTCGAGAACGTGCTCAGTCCGGCACAGTTGGCCGAGGCGCAACGGATCGTGGATGATCTGGTCGAGCAGTCCCGCAGCGTGACGAGCAACACCGAGGCGTTTGCGTTGGAGGAGGGGCACAGCGCCGAGACGCCGCGCCTCGCCCGCATCAACGCGCCGAGCAAGCGCCATCCGTTCTTCGGGGAACTGTACCGCTCGGAGGCCATTTTGGACGTGATCGAGCCGCTGCTCGGTCCGGACATTCGCCACCAAGGCGAGAAGCTGAACATGAAGACGGCCGGGGGCGGGAGTGCCGTCGAATGGCACCAAGACATCGCCTTCTATCCGTACACGAACGATGACGTGCTGGCCGTCGGCGTCTGCCTCGATGACCATACGCTGGAGAACGGCTGTATGTTGATGATTCCCGGCTCGCACAGAGGGCCGGTGCTGGACCATCATCAGGACGGCTACTTCATCGGCGCAGTCACGCCCAGCCGCGGCGAGGCTGACCTCAGCACGGCCGTTCCGGTGGAGGTCGGCGCCGGCGGCATCACCATCCATCACACGCGGATGCTGCACGCCTCAGCGCCCAACCGCTCCGGCAAGTCGCGGCGACTGCTGATCTACACGTATGCGGCTGCTGACGCCTGGCTGCTGGCCGGCGACGCGCGGTTTGTGGACTTGGACCAGTGGAACGACTTCATGGTGCGGGGTGAGCCAACGGTGACGCCGCGGGTGATCGCCCACGACGTGCGGATGCCGTGGCCCAAGTCCCCGTTCGAAGACGACTTCCAAGCCGGCCGCGCGATCTTCGGCTTGCAGACGTTAGCCCGAGAGCGCTCCTTCGACGACCGGTAGGGACCTCACCCCTGACCAGGGTAGGTATGGGACAAGCCGTAGGGGCGCAACATGTTGCACCCGTCCCCCGCCATGCGGGGGGGACCACAGGGGGGTCGGCAAAAGGATATGCCGTACACGATGGCCCTCATCCCACCCGTCCCCCCTTGCGGCAGACGATGGAGCACACCGTCCCCCCGCCGCAGCGGGGGGACCATAGGGGGGCCGGCAAAAGGACATGCCGATGAAGATTGTCAAGGTCGAGTCGTTTCACATTGTTGCCGACCGTGAAGCGCACGCGGCCGCCGGGACCGTGGCACGGCGTCAGAGCGGCGCCGAGCGCGGAGTCAGGGCGCTGGATCACAACACGGGCCGGCATCTCTGTGCCTATCCGGCGATAGATCAGACGTTGTTGGTGCGGCTGACCTCGGATGACGGCTTGGTTGGGTGGGGCGAGGCCCACTCGCCGCCGGTGCCTGGTGTGGCCAAGGCGGTCATTGCGGACCTGTTCGCGCCGCTGCTGCTGGGGCAGAATCCGCTGGCTATCGAGGTGCTGTGGGACCATCTCTACGCCTTGATGCGGCTGCGGGGGCACGGCACGGGGTTCATGCTGGAATCGCTGGCCGCGATTGACATTGCCCTGTGGGACCTGGCCGGCAAGGCGCTCGACCAGCCGGTCTACCAGTTGCTCGGCGGCCCGTTCAACACCACCATTCCCTGCTATACCGGGCTGCCGGGCGAGACGGTTGAGGAGCGGATCGCCTACGCCAAAAAGTACGTGGGCCTGGGATTCACTGCCATGAAGACCGGCACCGCCTTGGGCAATACGAGCAGCGCCCTGGCGGAGGTACAGGCGGTAGCGGAAGCCGTCGAAGGACAAGCCACCGTGCTCGTGGACGCCCACGGCGCCTACGATGCACGCACGGCCATCCCGGCCGGCCGGGAGCTAGAGCGGATGGGTGTGGGCTGGCTGGAAGACCCGCTCCCGCCCGAAGACCTCGACGGCTACGCTGCGCTGTGTGCTGCGCTGGACATGCCCATTGCCAGCGGCGAGACCGAATGCACGCGCTGGCAGTTCAATGAGAAGCTGAGTCGGCGCGGGGCCGATATTATCTTGCCGGACATCTGCCGCGCCGGGGGTATTTCGGAGGGGCGCAAGATCGCGCAGGTGGCCGATCTGTTCAACGTGCCGTGGTGCGCGCACGTCAGCATGGGATCAGCTATCCACGTGGCAGCGGCTCTGCATCTGGCGGCGGCCACGCCGAATTTTCTGATCTGCGAGTATCGCGGGCCGCTGCGGCCCAACCCACTCGGCGACGTGCTCTTGAAGGAACCGATCCACTACGCGGACGGGCATTTGCAGGTGCCACCGGGGCCGGGCCTGGGGATTACGTTCGACGATGACGCGCTGGCGGCCCATAGCCTCGATTCGTATGCGCCGGTGGGGTGAGCAGCGGACCTAACCCCCGGCCCCTTCCCTTCAGGGAAGGGGAGTCAGTGTGGCGACGGATCGCTGCCGGCAGTGAACTGGCCCTCTCTGATCCCACGGCATAGCAGAGGGACGGGCAGGCAGTAAGGATAAAGCGAATGAAGATTGCGAACGTGGAGACGTTTCACATCGTGGCAGACCGCGATTACATGGCGGAAATGGGGTTGCGACCGACGCGAGTCTTGGTACGTGACCGGCATACGATGGGCGGGGCGGTCGGGGCGCTTGACCGCAACGAGGGACGCCATCTCTGCGCCTACCCGGCCCAAGAGCAAACGCTGTTGGTGCGGGTGACTTCCGATACCGGTCTCGTCGGCTGGGGCGAGGCGCATTCGCCGCCGGTGCCCGGTGTCGCCAAGGCCGTGATTGCGGACCTCTTCGCGCCGCTGCTGCTGGGGCAAAATCCGCTGGCTATCGAAGTGCTCTGGGACCATCTGTACGCCTCAATGCGGCTGCGCGGGCACGGGTCCGGGTTTATGCTCGAATCGCTCGCCGCGATTGACATTGCCCTGTGGGACCTGGCCGGCAAGGCGCTCGACCAGCCGGTCTACCAGCTGCTCGGCGGTCCGTTCAACACCGCCATTCCCTGCTATAGCGGGCTGCCCGGCGACACGCTGGAGGAACGCATTACGGCCGCCGAGCAGTACGTGGAGCAGGGGTTCACGGCGCTGAAGCTGCACCTGGGCCGCAACGACTGGCGCGGCGACCTGGCGACTATCGGGGCCGTGACCGAGGCCGTCGGTGAGCGGGCCACGGTGATGGTGGACGCGCACGGCGCTTACGACGCCCGCACTGCGACGCAGATCGGCCGCGCGCTGGAAGGGATGGGCGTGGGCTGGCTGGAAGACCCGCTCCCCCCCGAGGACCTCGACGGCTACGCCGCGCTGTGCGCTGCGCTGGACCTGCCGATTGCCAGCGGCGAGACCGAATGTACGCGCTGGCAGTTTCACGAGAAGCTGCGCCGGCGCGCGGCCGACGTGATCCTGCCCGACATTTGCCGCGCCGGTGGTATCTCCGAGGGGCGCAAGATCGCGCTGGTGGCCGACCTGTTCAACGTGCCGTGGTGCGCGCACGTCAGCATGGGATCGTCCATCCACGTTGCGGCGGCGCTGCATCTGGCCGCGGCATCGCCGAACTTCCTGATCTGTGAGTATCGTGGGCCGGAGCGGCCGAACCCGCTCGGCGACGTACTCTTGCAGGAGCCGATCCACTATGCAGCCGGGCACTTGCACGTGCCAGCCAGGCCGGGCTTGGGGATTGCGTTCGACGACGACGCGCTGGCAGCGCATAGCATTGATTCGTATGCGCCGGTAGGGTGAGGGGTGGTTGTTGGGCCTCACCCCCTGGCCCCCTCTCCATCGCGGAGCGATAGAGAGGGGGTAGGTCCGCCCTTCAACGGAGTAGCTGCAATGAAGATCACTGACATCGAGATCATCCCGATCTACCCGCGCATTGCCGCGCGCAACGCGGCCTATACGGCGCGTTTCCACGACATGAACCACCTGACGGTGTTCAAGGTGCATACGGATGCGGGAGTCGTAGGCTACGGCGAGTTTCGCTGCACGCCTCCGCCGCGCTCGTATGTCGAGCCGCTCATCGGCCGCAGTCCGTTCGACTTCATCAACAACACCCTCAACCCCGGCTTGGGTGGCGCGCTCTACGACGCGATGGGGAAATACCTCGATGTACCGGCCTACAAGCTGATGGGGCAGAAGGTGCGCGACGGCGTCTCGGTCGCGGCCTGGACTCGGACCGCTTCGCCGGAGCTATTCGCGGCCGAGGTGCAACGCGCGGCAGCCGAGGGTTACACGATCTTCAAGATGCATACCTGCGCCTACTACGACGTGATCGAGCAGACCCAAGCCGCGCAGGAGGTTGCCCCACCGGGGTTCAAGATTCACTACGATTTCAACTCCAACCGCACGCTCGCGGCCGGGCTGCTGCTTATCCGGGAGTTGGAGCACTATCCCGTAGTCGGCTACATCGAGGACCCGTTGACGGCACACGACCTGGGCGGCTGGCGGCGCCTACGGGAGCAAACGCGGCTGCCGATCATCATGCACAAGACACCGGTAGGCCACTTGCAGGAACTACTCTTCGGCGTAGCAGATTGCTATATGCTCGGCGGCAGTATCGGGGAGACGCTTACTCTGGGGGCCGCCTACGGTCGGGCCAACGTGCAGGTATCCGTACAGTTCGGCGGCGGGGGGGCACTCGCCAAGGCGTTGACGCTGCACGTGATGGCGGTGCTCCCCACGGCCACCGGCCACTCGGTCAACTTGGACGATCAGTACGAGGAGGACATTGCAACGGAGCGCATCCCGGTGATCGAAGGCTTTTCACCGGTGCCGGAGGGGCCGGGATTGGGCGTGGAGGTGGATGAGGCGGCGCTGGCGCGAGTGGCTGCGAATAAGCCGACGGTGCCGCCCAAGCACATCGGCATCATCCGGCTGCCGAACGGTCACGAACTCCACACGCCCTCGTTCGCGCACTGGATCAGTCATCCCGAGGCGGGCAAGTGGTTCAGCCAACTGACCGGGCAGGAGGAAGGGACCATCCGGGGCGTCAGTATGGAGCTGTGGGAGGACGACGGATCGGAGGAGTTTGCTCGCGCCCACGAGCGGGCTGTCGGTCAAGTGGCAGCCAACCAATAGCAACGGAGAGAGCACCATTATGTTGAGTGAGTTGCGGCAGTTCGAGCACTACGTCGCCGTTGACGGCTATTGCGCTTGGCCCAATTTGACCATCCTCGATGATGGCTGCATCGGCGCGCTCATCTTCAACCAAGGGAGCCACGGCCGCGTCGAGGGCGACATCGAACTGTGGGTCAGCCGCGATGGCCGGCCGCCCTGGACGCAGCGGAGCATGGTCACGCAGCATCCGCCGGGCGAATCACGGTTCAACGTCGCTGGCGGGATGGGCCACGACGGCGCGCTGATTGCGCTGGTCGGCGGCTGGCTGCGGCCGCAGCGTCTCCCGATCCGCACCGACAACCTGCTCGATCCGCTGGTGTGCCGCTCGACCGATGCCGGCCACACGTGGGACGTGGCGGGGGCGATGACCGGGCCGCCCGGTGTGGGCAAACTCATCCCGTTCGGCAACGTCCGCGTGGGGCAGGACGGCAACCTCTACGTCGCCGCCTATGACTGCCGGATGAGCAGCACGGAGATGGAATCGCGTCTCAGTTCGGCCTATATCTTCCGCAGCACCGACAACGGGCGCACCTGGGGGGCGGCGCAGCTGATCGGGCGCGACGGGTTCACCGAGACGGATATTTTGCAGGCGCCGGACGGGCACTGGCTCGCCGCGGCCCGAACGCTGAACGACTACGCAAACCCCAGCAGCCCGCACAGCAACGCTTGGGTGACACTCTGGCGCGGCGACCGGACCGCAACGACCTGGGAGCAGCAAAATCCGCTGACGCTGCCGTGGCAGCACCCCGGCAACCTACTTCAGCTTCAGGATGGGCGGATACTGTTCACCTGCGGCAACCGGGTACGCGGCTCCTACGGCGTGTTCGTGCGGGTCAGCGAGGATCAGGGGGCCACGTGGGCGCCGCCGCTCGCCTTGGTCGGCGATCTCTCCCACGTCGGACGCGCCGACCTGGGATACCCCTCAACCGTCCAATTGGCCGACGGCACGCTGGTCACGGCCTACTACGCTATCGGCGCGGTGCATCATCAGAACTACCACGTGGCCGTATTCCGCTGGTCCACGGACGAGATCGAGCACCACCTTGCCGGCGTGCGGCGTGACCAGCAAGAATACCCGCACGGATAAGGCCGCAGAACCGGTATCCTTGCGTCATTCCGTCCCTGTCCGGGTATTGTGTCCCGGTACACCTGGATTGCAGCCCGCGCCGCAGTGACGTAAGAAGGAGACAGCCACCACGATGAAATTCGATCTGATCATCCGCAACGGCACGGTGCTAGACGGCTCCGGGCAGCCCGGCGTCAGGGCCGACGTGGGTATTCGCGGCGACCGCATCGCCGCGGTGGACAATCTCGCCGCAGCAACGGCGGCGCAGACGCTGGACGCCACCGGCAAGGTCGTTTCGCCCGGCTTCATTGACATCCACACACACTCCGACTTCACGCTGCTGCTCGACCCGCAGGGCGAGGGGATGGTACGCCAGGGTGTGACGACCAACGTGATCGGCAACTGCTCGCTCGGCTGTTATCCCGTGAGCACGGACGGACCCGCGGCCCTGCGGGAGACGCTGACCTGGCTGTCGGCGGCGGACGTGGAGTGGGACTGGACGGACCTGGAGGGCTACCGGCGCCGCTTCAATTCTCAGGGCGCCGCGCTCAACGTGGCCTCCTTGGTGGGGCACACCGCCATCCGCACAGCCGCGATGGGCTACGACCAGCGAGCACCGACGGCAGATGAGCTGGCGGAGATGCGCCGCCTGGTCGCGGAGGCGATGGAACAAGGCGCCGTCGGCATGTCAGTCGGGCTTACCTACGCGCCCAGCGGGTACGCGGATACGGAGGAGTTGGTCAGCTTGGCCGAGGTCGTGGGGCGGTTCGGAGGCTTCTACGCCGCCCATCAACGAGTAGATATGGAGACACAGTACGAGGCCAGGCTAGAGACGCTGGAGATCGTCCGCCGCGCTGATCTGCCGGCCCAGATGTCCCACAACAACGTCGGGGGTAAGCACTTTTGGCACCTGCTCCCGGAAATCCTCGACCTCCTGGACCGGGAGACCGCCCGCGGCCTAGACGTGACCTTCGACGTGTATCCCTACGACGCCGGCATGAGCACCACGGACCAGGTGATGCCGGCGTGGGCGCAGGAAGGCGGCGCGGCGGCGCTCCTAGAACGGCTGCGTGACCCCGCTACTCGCCGGACGATCCGCGACGAGTTACGGGAAGGGCGGGGCCGCGGCCCGGAGCCGTGGGACTGGGAGGGCATCCGCGTGACCGACCTGGAAGAACCCGGCGACCCGGCATGGTCTGGTAAAACGGTCGGGGGAGTGGCCGAGATCATCGGCGTAGAGCCACTTGAAGCGTTGCTGGTGCTGACCGAGTGCCGGGCGGCGGCCACGTTCCACCTGCAAAACCTGGACAACACCCGCCTACTGATGCAGCATCCGCTGGGCATGATCGGCTCGGACGGCAACGCCGTCACCATCGGCGCACCGTCATTGCGCGGCCGGCCCCACCCCCGCTACTTCGGCACGTTCCCGCGCTACCTGGGGACGTTCGTGCGCGACGAGGGGCTGCTGCCGCTGCCGGAGGCCATCCGCAAGATCACCTCGGCGCCCGCCCAGCGGTTGGGCCTGCGAGATCGCGGTCTAGTGGCCGCCGGCCGCGTTGCGGACGTGACGGTGTTCGATCCCGAATCGATCACCGACCACGCCACGTTCGACAATCCGCTCCAATACGCCAGCGGCGTCGAATCCGTGTTGGTGGCGGGCGAGTTCGTCATGCGACACGGCGAGATGACCGATGCACTGCCAGGCAGAGCCTTGGCGAGGGGCTAGGTTAGGGGCTAGTGGCCAGTAGTCAGTTACCAGTAAGATAGTGGGGATGGGACGGACTGGCCACAAGCCACTAACCACAGGCCACTGATAAGGAGAGACAGCGATGACGAGTGCAAACGGAGGACGCGAATTCAGGCTCCCGGGACTCATCCTCACGGGGCCGGGCTGCCTCGGTCAGACCGGCGCGGCGACGGCAGAGCTAGGCGTCAACCACGCGCTAGTGGTTACCGCGACACCGCTGCGCGAAAGCGGGGCGGTTGACGAGGCAACGGCCGTGCTCGATGCTGCCGGCGTGGCGACGACCATCTTCGACGAGATCAACGCCGAGCCGACGACCGACGACGTGGAAGCGGCCGTGGCGACCTACGAGGCCGCCGGCGCCAATGGTGTGGTGGGTCTCGGTGGCGGTAGCGCACTCGACACGGCGAAAGCGGTGGCGGTGCGGGCCAGCCATCCAGGGCCGCTGTCGCTCTATCAAGGACAGGACCAGATTCCACCGGGGCGCGCGCCGCTGGTAGCCATTCCCACAACCGCCGGCACCGGCAGCGAAGTGACGCGCTTTACGATTCTTACGGACCGGGCACGGGACGTGAAGATGCTTATCGGCAGCGCCACGGTCATCCCGGACGTGGCCGTCGCCGACCCGAACCTCACGCTGACCGCGCCGCCGCCGGTGACGGCCTCGGCCGGCATTGACGCGCTCACCCACGCCATCGAATCGTACATCTCGCGGCGTGCCCAGCCGCTTTCCAGTTCATTGGCGCTGTCGGCGATCAGCATGATCGGCGCGAACCTGCGGCAGGCGTGGGCCAACGGCCAGGACTTGGCGGCGCGGCGCGCGATGATGGACGGGGCGCTCGTCGCCGGGATGTCCTTCACGAACGCCTCGGTTGCACTCGTCCACGGGATGGCCCGTCCGCTCGGCGCGTATTTCGGCGTGCCGCACGGCTTGTCGAACGCCGTCCTGCTGCCGCACGTGATGGCCTACACCGCGCCGGAGGCGACCGGGCAGTACGCGGAGATTGCGCGGGCACTCGGTGAGGACGTTGCCGGACTATCTCCGACAGCGGCCGCCGACCGCGCCATCGCGGCCGTGCAGAGCCTATGCAGCGACGTCGAAGTGCCGGGCTTGACGGCGCTCGGGGTCGGGCGCGACCAACTGATGCCCGTGGTCGAGGCGATGGCGAACGATGCGCTGGACAGCGGCAGCCCGGCCAACAACCCGCGGATTCCCGAGGCCAGCGAGATCGTCACCCTCTACGAGCAGGCGCTCTAGAGTGCCGCCGCCTCACCCCCCGGCCCCCGCTCCATCGCCGAGCGATAGAGAGGGGGGCGCGGCGGAGGCCAGTTGGCCTTCCGCCGAGACACCTACCCCAGTCAGCAAGGAGCATGCCGCCTGATGAACGCTACGATCTCCTCGTATGAGGGGTTGTAGCCGTCGATGGTATCTACGTGCAGCGTTGGCACTGCCAGCTTCAGCGGCTCCGAGAGGCGCCAGTCTATGCGTAGTGCGCCGGAGCGGACGCGCGCGATGCGCTCGTGGTCGAAATGGGCCGGATGACGCTCGCCGTGCTCGAACCGGGCGATGTAGCGCCGGACGTTCTCCTCCGGTGGGACGACGCAGTGGACGATCACAGCCCGACATGCTGCGAGCAAGGGGCGCAACTGGTCCTCGGCCTGGCCGCGCCGGTATGCTTGATCCAGCACCATCCCTACCTTCGCCCGGAGTAGCTCGTCGGCGAGGGTGTAGAACACCCCAACCGCGGCGCGCGTGAGCGCATCGCTCTGCGCGAGGTCCGCTACCTCGAGATGGTCTGCGAGTACCTCCTTCAGGCCGTCGCGCTCCAGGAGGGGCAGCCGCAGCGTGTCTGCTAGTCGCCGCGCTAACGTCGTCTTCCCGCTGGCCGGCGCACCGTTCACGATGACCAGCAGCGGTAAGGCGTTTCCGTCCGACGGTTGTGTTGGAGATGAATCCGGCATTCCGATCCCTCCACGTGTGCTTTCCGGCGATAGTCGCCACAGTGCCGCAAGTGCTTCTCTCCGGTAGTTCTAACGACTACCACGGCCGGCTTACTACAACACCTCGCTTGCCCATGCCTCCTCACCCCAGCCTGCTCCACACGTGGAGCGGGAGCAGCGGGTAACGCATGGCCCGGCGTGTGAGCAACTGGAACGGCGCGACCTCGTTTTCAACGTTGGACGGTCCGGGTGGACGTGTGGAGTGTGGCCGCAGGTAATGGCGTGAGCCGTTCCCCGCCAGGGAATGCCACCCGGACCAAGACGGACGCTCACTAGGAGTACCATCATGACAGGACAGCCGCATTTCACCCCGGCATTATTCACGTTCTTGCGCGAGCTGCGCGAGAACAACAATCGGGAGTGGTTCCAGGCCAATAAAGGGCGCTACGAGGCGGACGTGCGCGATCCGCTGCTACGGTTCATCGCCGACTTTGCGCTGCCGCTGCATGAACTGAGCACACACTTTGTCGCCGATCCCCGGCCCGTCGGCGGGTCGCTCTTTCGGATTTACCGCGACGTGCGATTCTCGAAGGACAAAAGCCCCTACAAGACGCAGGCCGCGGCGCACTTCCGGCACGAGCGCGGCAAGGATGTCCACGCGCCCGGCTTGTACCTGCACCTGGAGCCAGACGATGTGTTTGCCGGGGCCGGCATCTGGCACCCCGATATGAAGTCCCTGACGAAGATTCGGGATGCCATCGTGGCCAATCCGGCCGGCTGGCAGCGACTCACGTCCGAGGACGAGTTTCGGCGGCGCTGGCAGCTCGGGGGAGACTCGCTCAAGCGGGCACCCAAGGGCTTCGATCCCAACCACCCGCTCATCGCGGACCTGCGGCGCAAGGACTTCGTGACGGTGACTTCCTTCACCGAGGCGGAGGCCTGCGCTCCCGACTTCATGGGCCAGTTGGCGCAGGCGTACCGCAGCACTGCCCCGGTGGTCGAGTTCCTGACTACCGCGCTGGGTCTGCCCTACTAGCGGTCCGCTTGCCGACGACGTAGCTCGGCCTCCAACTGGCGGATGCGCGCCTCGGCCGCCTCGCGGGCCACCCGCTCGATAGCAGCCTGCGCTTCCGCACCCTCGCGGGCCGCTCGCTCGCTGCCCGGGTTTCGGCCGCCTCGCGCGCCACTCGCTCGGCCAGCCGCTCGGCCTGCTCCACCACAGCACGGGACTCGGCCGCCTCGCGCTCTGCCTGGCGAGCGGCCCGTTCCTGCCGCCAGTTGGTCAGGTAGATGCTCGTAGCCGGATCGTACAACCGCGGCCAGTTATCATCCCAGCACAAGCTCAACCCCAGTATCTCGCTGTAACCCTTCAGAATACCGTCCGGCGCCGTCGTGGTCATGGTGAGTCTCGGGACCGGGCGCGGACGTAGGGTGATTATAGTATACGCGCGGCGAGGTAGAGCGGGTGTTTGCGGCGCGCGGAGCAGGTGAGGCTGAGGACTACGGGACTACGATCCCGGCGGTTGATTCCTGCGCTTCGGGGTTTGCTTCCCCGGTTCGGCGCTTGCGAAATTTGTCAGGATTTTCTGGGCGGTCCCGAAAAAAGCGTTCATTTCCGCCGCACTAATGCCGGCCAGGAGCATGGCATTATGCGCCTGCGCCTCGCGCGCCAGCTTGGGCACGAGCAGCCGCCCTTCCTCCGTCAGACTCAACCGGACGGTGCGCCGGTCGCTCCGCAAGCGGTGCCGACGGATCAAACCACGTTCACTCAGCCGATTCACGAGCCGGCTAATCCGGCCGGCGTCGACCGGGATCACTCGCGACAGCCCAGTGACGGTATCCGCTTGACCGGCATAGCACACGCTGAGGATCGTGTATTCCACCGGGATAATCGAGAAGGGGGCCAACTGCTGCGCCATCCCTCGGGCGACCGCGTTCACCAAACCGGCCACACACTCACCCAAGTCGCTGGGCGGCGGGGACGGTGGAACCATCTGTCACTCCTGTGCTTGAGCTTCCAATGATTAGTGCGGCAACGATGCACGCACCAGCCAAATATATCCAAATAGTAACACCTTCCGCAACTTAAGGTGCCGGATGCGGCACTCCCCACCGATGGCCGGGGGTGCGGCGCATACGCTCGACTTACCCGTTCCGGCCCGCCTGAGCCAGTCCGCAGCAGGCGGGCCGGAGAGCACCACAGCACCACCTCCGCTTAAATGTCGGAGTAGAGGTGGAACTCGTAGGGATGGGGACGCAGGTTCACCGCGTCCACCTCGGCCTCGCGTTTGTAGGCGATCCAGGTGTCAATCACGTCTTGGGTGAAGACACCACCGCGCAGCAGGAAGTCGTGATCGGCTTCGAGCGCACTCAAGGCCTCGTCCAGGCTGCCCGGTGTGGACCTGATCTGCGCCGCCTCTTCCGGCTCCAGCTCGTAGACGTCTACGTCCATCGGCTCGCCGGGATCGATCTTGTTGATGACCCCGTCCAGCCCGGCCATGAGCATGGCGGCAAAGGCGAGGTAGGGGTTGCACGACGGATCGGGGCAGCGGAACTCCACGCGCTTGGCCGCCGGGCTTTCGGAAATGACCGGAATGCGGGCGCAGGCCGAGCGGTTGCGCGCCGAGTAGACGAGGTTGACCGGCGCTTCGTAGCCGGGCACCAGCCGGCGGTAGGAGTTCGTCGTCGGAGCAGCGAACGCCAAGATAGCCGGCGCGTGCTTCAGCAGCCCCCCGATGTAGTGGCGGCACATCTCGCTGGTCAGCGCGTAGCCGCTCTTGTCGAAGAACTGATTGACCCCATCCATCCAGAGGGACTGATGGACGTGCATACCGGAGCCGTTGTCCTCGAACAGTGGCTTGGGCATGAAGGTCACGGTGTAGCCGTTCTGATAGGCGACGTTCTTGATGACGTACTTGTAGAGCATCACCTGGTCGGCCATCCGCACCAGCTCACCGTAGCGCATGTCAATCTCGGCCTGGCCGGCCGTGGCGACCTCGTGGTGCTGCACCTCGATGTCAATGCCGGCCTCGATGAGCTTCAGCACCATGTCGGTGCGGAGGTCCTGGAGCTTGTCCATCGGTGGCACCGGGAAGTAGCCGCCCTTGTACCGGGGACGGAACGCGAGGTTGGGAGTGCTATCCCCACCGGGGGAGCTGTGCATCCCGTCGGCGCCGCTATTCCAGATACCCTCTTCCGAATCGATGTAGTAGAACCCGCTGTTGGCAGTCTGGCCAAAGCGCAGCGACTTGAAGATAAAGAACTCCGCTTCCGGCCCCCAGTAGCTCGTGTCGGCCAGTCCGGTGGTCAGGAGATACTGCTCTGCCTTCTGCGCCACGTAGCGAGGATCGCGCGAATACAACTCGCGGGTAATCGGGTCCACGATGTTACAGACCAGGCTCAACGTCGGCGCCTTGTAGACCGGGTCTACAATGGCAGTGGCCGGGTCCGGTATGAGCAGCATGTCGCTCTCGTGAATCTGCTGGAAGCCGCGGATGGAGGAGCCGTCGAACCCGGCACCGTCCACAAACAAGTCTTCCGTCAACTCACTGATCGGCATCGAAAAATGCTGCCAGAGGCCCGGCAGATCAATGAACTTCAGATCTACCATGACCAGACCCTTCGCCTTGGACCAAGCGATCAGGTCCTTGGGGTCCGCAGAAGGGGCTACGTTACCGTTTTCCTGGGCGTCAGCCATGCGTTACTCCTTCCGTAGCTGTGTCCGTCGGTCGGTGGTCCACCACCAGCCCTTACCAACAGGTGATGTGGCGGGACTATACCATACAGCGGAATCCTACAGTTGGCAGCCGGATTGAGGTATGTGCGGGCCGCCTAATCCAGCGCGGCCCCACTTGTGCATTGTGCATAAGTGCGAGCCGGCTGGTAGCTGATAGCATCTCATACCATGGCTCGTCCCGTCTACCACGTTCTGAGCACCGTACCGGTAGCCTGGTGGGCCGGCCGGCGCTGGGGACCACTCGCAGCGTTGGCCGCGCTGGTCGGCGGAGTAGGGATTGATATTGACCACCTCGTTGACTACGCCCTGGTCCGGCGCAGCCGCCAAGCCAACCACCTGGTCGTGCCGCTGCATGGATGGGAATATCCGCTGGTGCTGCTGGCTCTGCTGGCCTCTGGCGCCGTCGCACGCTGGTCGCAGCCGGCAATGATAGGCGCGCCAGCACGTCGGGCACCCTGGCCGCCGTGGGAGATGCTGGTGGTGGTACTCACGGTGGCTTGGACCATGCATCTGGCCTTGGATTGCGCTACGAATGGGCCGCGACAAGCGAAGTTCTACTCCCTGCTCTATCGCTTGCGCTGGGCCTTCAAGGTGCGGCACCGCGGCTGGCACGAGGAGTTCGATCTGCACGGCTGGGCGGAGCAAGAGCACCAGCCGTGGTGGCGGTATCTCTATTAGGATGACGGCCCCCTCCGGTCCCTGACAAGGGTAGTTTTTGTCTGCATCAGGATTTTTCGGGATGCCGGGATGAGCAGGCTGGATTCCGGCTTCCGCCGGAACGACGGGGGCCGGGGGTGCTATACTTACTGCCGATCCCCGTGAGCGCCTTCCCCCGGAGCAGGAGGCGGGAAGGTGCGTCTCACTGAACCGAGTGCATTCCCACTATGCGGAACCGGAACCTGGTGCTGACTCTGGCCCTCGTGCTGGTCATTGCCGCCTGTGCGGCGTGGGTGGCGTGGCCGGGTAATCCGGGGATCAACCTCCGGCTTGGCACAGCGGTCATCGAGCGTGACGTGCGCGTGGTGCAGGGCCTCGACCTGCAAGGCGGCATTCAGGTGCTGCTGGAGGCGGATCCGCCCGAGGGCCAGGCGGTGACACCGGAGGCGATGGAAGCGGCAAAAGCGATTATTGACCAGCGCGTCAACGCTCTCGGCGTGTCCGAGCCGGTCATTCAACTGCAGGGCGAGCAGCGGATTGTGGTGGAGCTACCGGGCCTCGAAGACGAAGCAGCGGCCATCCAACTGTTCGGCGAGACGGGACTGCTGGAGTTCATTGACGTCGGCGATACACCGCCGGCCCAAGGTACGCGGCTTGCCGAGGACCAATATCCCACCATCCTGACGGGGAAGAATCTCCGGTCGTCGGACGTTGGCTTCGACGAGTTCCGGCGCCCGCAGATCAACTTCCAGTGGGACTCCGAGGGAGCGGGCATTTTCTCCGCACACACCAAGGACAACATCGGCCGGTTTCTGGCCATTACGATGGATAAGGTGGTGCTCTCTACGCCGGTCATCAACGATCAGATTTCCGACAGCGGTCGGATCACCGGCCAGTTTTCTTTGGATGAGGCCCGCCGCATCGTCATCCAGTTGAAGTACGGCGCCCTGCCGATACCGATGAAGATTGTGCAGCAGCGCAGCGTGGGCGCCATTTTGGGACAGGATTCGGTGGAGAAGAGTATCGTCGCCGGCTCGGTCGGGTTGGCGCTCGTGGCGGCGTTCATGTTGATCTACTACCGTTTGCCCGGCCTCTTGGCCGTGGCGGCGCTCGCCATCTATGCGGTCGTAGTGTTTGCGCTATTCAAGCTGATTCCCGTCGTGCTGACCCTGGCCGGTATTGCCGGTTTTGTACTTTCCATCGGGATGGCGGTTGACGCCAACATCCTGATCTTCGAGCGACTCAAGGAGGAGCTACGGGCCGGCCATTCGCTGCGCTCGGCGCTGGAGGCCGGCTTTGCGCGGGCGTGGACCTCAATCCGCGACTCCAACCTGGCCACGCTCATCACCTGCGTCATTCTCTTCTGGTTCGGGACCGGCATCATCAAGGGCTTTGCCCTCACGCTGGCTATCGGCGTGCTGGTCAGCATGTTCACCGCGATCACGGCCACCCGGACGTTCTTGCGCCTCTTGGTGCGGGTACGCGGGAGTTGGCCGGCTTGGGCTTTCGGGATTAGCACGCCGCCGGCGCCGCCGAGTGAGCAGCCGCCGGCAGCGGCAGAGGCGCAGTCATGAGCAAACGGCGCAGTTGGAGCTGGCCCCACTGCCGCAGCGGCAGGGAGACGCTCTCCTCCCTCCCCCGTCGCAACGGGGGAGGGCCAGGGAGGGGGCCTGCCCTCCCATAGAATACTGAGCATGGGCGATGTTTGACTTCATGGGCCGGCGGAACTGGTTTTTCCTGCTCTCGGCAGTGATTATCGGCGCCGGATTGATTGTGCTCGCCGTATTCGGCCTGCGGCTCGGCATTGACTTCACCGGCGGCTCCATGCTGGAGGTGCGCTTGAGTGAGCAAGCGCAGCCGGCCGAGATCAAGTCCGTCTACGCCGCCGCCGGGTACCCGGAAGCGCGCGTGCAGACCACCGGCGACGCCACTTTTATCGTCCGCACCCGCGACATCGCCTCGGCGGAGAAGGAAGCGATCAAGACGGCGCTGGGGGGGCGGTTCGGCGAAGTGACCGAGCTGCGTTTCGAGGTCGTCGGCCCGGTGGTCGGCGGCGAGCTGACGAGCAAGGCGGTGATCGCCGTCGCCGCCGCGTGCGTGATGATCCTGCTATATCTCTGGTGGGCCTTTCGGCAAGTTGACCAAGCCTATCGGTACGGAACGTGCGCGATCATCGCGCTGGCCCACGACGTGCTGGTGGTCCTGGGGGTGTGGGCCATTCTGGGCCGGGTCCTCGGCTTCGAGCTGGATGCCCTGTTCGTCACCGCCATCCTGACGGTGGTCGGGTACTCGGTTCACGACACGATTGTCGTGTTCGACCGCATCCGCGAAAACTTCGGCCGCTTTCCCGGCGAATCGTTCGAGCGCGTGGTGAACTTCAGCGTCAACCAAACGCTTGATCGATCGCTCAACACCTCGCTGACCGTGATCTTCACGCTGGCGGCGCTCCTGCTGCTCGGCGGCGTGACCATCCGCGAGTTCGTGCTCGTGCTGCTGATCGGCACCGCGACCGGCACCTACTCCTCGGTATTCACCGCCAGCACGACGCTGGTGATCTGGGAAAACGGCCAACTCGGCAGGCTCTTCCGGCGCCTCACGTTCCGCACCGCCGCCTCCCAAGAAGCGGGGGCCTAACGCGGCACGGCCGCATGCGCCGGAAAGCCGTGCTGATCGCGGTGATACTGCGAGTCGAAGAAGGTCGTGCTCTTGAACCACTCGTGCCGGCCATCGGTCGCCTCGCGGCGCACCCGTTCCCGCAGGGCAGCCTGCTCGGCCACGCTCATCGGCACAAAGTTTCGCGCGATGGCGAGGTCTTGGGCGAGGTTGTCGAGGGTCTGCATCCCACAGACGAGCGTGGTGATGGGCTGGGAAAGCGCATAGCGGCGGCACTCCTCCGGCGAGAGGCCGGCAGCGGTGATGAACTGACCGTCGCCGCCCAGCGACTTCATGCCCAAGGCGGCGATGCCACGACGGTTCAACTCCGGCAGCACCTCGCGCTGGAAACTGCGATACAGACTATCGAAGACGTTGATCGGGAGTTGGCAGGAATCCCAGGGGTAATCAATGTCGAGCATCGCCCGGAGGATGTGCGGGCTTTTGTGGCCGGTGAAGCCGAGGTAGCGCGTCTTGCCCGTCTCCTGAGCGATCAGGCCCGCTTCCAGCGCACCACCCGATGCGGCCAGCCACTCGGGGTCGTTATCGTAGTTGCACTCGTGGAACTGCCAGAGGTCTACGTGGTCGGTGCGGAGGCGCCGTAGGCTCTCCTCCAACTGCTCCAGCGCCGTCGGGCGGTCACGCGCGCAGACCTTGGTCATCAGAAAGACACCATCGCGCCGACCCGCGAGGGCCTTGCCAAAGCGGATTTCGCTGGCGCCGTCACCGTAATCCCAGGCAGTATCGAGAAAGGTAATTCCCTCGTCAATCGCCGTGCGGATGAGATGCACGGCGTCGGCCTCGCTGACCGACGGGCGCACCAGGTGGCCGCCGCCCAAGCCGATCATGCTGACCGGCTCATGGTGGCGGCCGAACGGGCGCGTAGCGATGCCCTTTGTTGTCGAATCCACAAACGGCCTCCTTTCCAGCCTCCACCCTAACCCTCCCCGGACTGAGCTATCAGAGGGAGGGAACACACCCGTCCCCCCGCCGCAACGGGGGGACCACAGGGGGGCGATCAGGCGCGGCGCGCCGGTACGGGACGTTGTAGCTCGACGGCATCGCTGCCGGACACCGAGGTGACGCGCGAGGCGGCCGTCTCCGTCTCGACTTGCGCCGGACGCGGTACCACGCGCCAGAAGCGTGGCAGCATCTCCGGCCAGCGGGCCAGCACTGCTTCGGCCTGGCGGCTCTTGGTGCGCTGGTAGTGGCGCGAGATGAGCGTGTGGAGCGCCGCTTCGTCGTCCTCGGACTCTACGCGCTCCAGGTCTACCATCTCGCGGTTGACTTGGGCCGGGAAGCCGCCCGTCTCGTCGAGCACGTAGGCGACTCCGTGCGACATGCCGGCGGCGAAGTTGCGCCCGGTCTTGCCGAGCACGACGACCATGCCGCCGGTCATATACTCGCAGCAGTGGTCACCGACCCCCTCGACGACGGCCGAGGCGCCGCTGTTCCGCACGGCAAAGCGCTCCCCGGCCCGGCCGGCGACGAATAGCGCGCCGCTGGTGGCGCCATAGAGCACCGTGTTGCCGACGATGGTGTTCTCACCGGCTGCAAACCCGGCCTGCTCCGGCGGTCGAATGACGATCTCGCCACCGCCCATGCCCTTGCCGACGTAATCGTTGGCTTCACCGGCGAGGGTGAGTTGCACGCCGGGCGCGAGAAATGCGCCGAAGCTCTGTCCGGCGGTGCCGGCGAACTGGAGCCGCACCGTCCCCGGCGGGAGGCCGATGTCGCCGTAGCGGGCAGCAACGGCTCCGCTGAGGCGCGCGCCCACGGTGCGGTGGTGGTTGCGAATAGCGTAGCTGCCCTCGAACGGCTGTCCGGTCTCGATAGCCGATTGCGCGTCGCGCAGGAGGCGGTCGTCCAAGGGTGTGTCGCCGCGATCATTGCGCTCCTGGAGACAACGCCGCGGGCGCGTGCCCTCGGGATCAAGCTGTTGCATGACCTCACTGAGGTCCAGCATGAGCGCCTGCGTGGCATCCGTTAGGCGGCGCTGACGCAGGAGGTCGGTCCGACCGACGATCTCCGCCACCGAACGGTAGCCGAGCGAGGCCAGGATTTCGCGTACTTCCGTAGCGACGAGCGTGAAATAGTTGACGACCATTTCCGGCGTGCCGCGGAACTTGGCCCGCAGGTCCTCGCGCTGGGTAGCAACGCCGGTGGGGCAGGTGTTCAGGTGGCACTGCCGCGCCATATCGCAGCCAATCGCCACCAGCGCCGCGGTGCCGAAGCCGTATTCCTCGGCGCCGAGCAGGGCCGCCACGGTCAGGTCGCGCCCAGTCTTCAGGCCGCCGTCGGTCCGCACGCGGATACGTCCCCGCAGGTCGTTCATCACGAGCACCTGCTGGGTTTCCGACAGGCCAATCTCCCACGGCACGCCGGCGTTCTTGATCGAGCTGAGTGGTGAGGCACCCGTCCCACCGTCGTGGCCGCTGATGAGGACGTAGTCGGCGTAGGCTTTGGCGACGCCCGCCGCAATCGTGCCGACGCCGGTTTCCGCGACGAGCTTGACACCGACCCGTGCCCGCGGATTAGCGATCTTCAAGTCGTAGATGAGCTGTGCCAGGTCCTCAATGGAATAGATGTCGTGGTGTGGCGGTGGCGAGAAGAGCGGGATACCGGGGATGGCGTGCCGCAGGCGGGCAATGAGCCGCGTCACCTTATGGGCGGGAATCTGTCCGCCCTCGCCCGGCTTGGAGCCTTGCGCCATCTTGATCTCTAGCTCTTCGGCGAGGGACAGGTATTGCGGCGTTACGCCGAAGCGTGCCGAGGCGACCTGCTTGATTTTGCTGTTGGCCCAGTCGCCGTTGGGGAACGGCTGCCACCAATCCGGGTCCTCACCGCCCTCGCCGGTGTTAGAGCGGGTGCCGAGACGGTTCATGGCCACCGCCAGTGTGCGGTGGGCTTCGGGAGAGAGCGAGCCGAGCGACATCGCCGTGCTATTGAACCGCTTGATGATAGCGCTAACCGGCTCGACCTGATCCACGGGGATTGCCGAACGGTCGGAGCGGAACTCCAACAGGTCGCGCAGCGCCGCCGGCGGGCGGGCGTAGACAAGCTCGGTGTAGCGGCGGTAGTCGTCGGGGTCGCCCGTCGTGGCAGCCTGCTGCATCTGCTGGACGACGAGGCGGTTGTAGCCGTGGTACTCGCCATCGCGGCGGAAGCGGACAAAGCCGCGGTTGGGCAGGCGCCAGCGCGCGCGCTCGTTCGGCGGCTTGGCCGGCGCCGCGCTCGGTGGCGGCCACGCCTCGGCGTGACGCCGCAGCACCACGTCCGCAATCTCGGCCAGGCCAATGCCGCCTATCGGCGACGGCGTGCCCGCAAAGCACTCATCGGTCAGGTCCTGGGAAATGCCGACCGCCTCGAAAATCTGGGCGCCGCGGTAGCTACTGAGCGTCGAAATGCCCATCTTGGACATGATCTTGAGCAGCCCTTGGTCGACGGCGTGACGGAAGTGCTCTAGTAGCTCGCCGGGATTGGCCGCCGTGTAGCGCCGGTCGCGCACCAGCCGACGTACCGACGCAAGCGCCAGATAGGGATAGATGGCCGCCGCGCCGTAGCCGAGGAGACAGGCAAAGTGGTGGATGTCCCAAGCATCACCCGTTTCCACCACCAGGTCGCACCGCATCCGTAGCTCTTCGCGGATAAGGTGATGGTGGACCGCGCCCAAAGCGAGCAGGCCGGGGATCGGCGCGTGGGTTTCGTCTACTGCCTTGTCGCTCAGGATGAGTAACTCTACGCCGTCCTCGACCGCCGCGACCGCCGCGGCGCGCAGCCGGTCGAGCGCCGCTGGCAAGCCGGCGGCTCCCTCGGCCAGCGGGAAGACGGCCGAGAGCACCCGCGACGACATGTACCCGGTACGCAGACGCGCTGCCTCGTGATCGAGGAGGATCGGGCTGTCGAGGTGGACGAGCCGGGCATGGTCCTCGGTCTCGTCGAATAGGTTGCGGCGCCGCCCGACGTAGGTATCGAGCGACATGACCAACGACTCGCGCAGGGAGTCAATAGGCGGGTTGGTGACTTGGGCAAACCGCTGGCGGAAATAGTTGTAGAGCGGCCGCGACCACTGGGAGAGTACGGCCAGCGGCGTATCGTCGCCCATGGACCACACCGCGTCCTTGCCGTCGGCGCCCATCGCCTCGATGCAAAACTGCAAGTCCTCCGCGGTGTAGCCGAAGGCCCGCCACAACTGCGGCAGCGCGTCCTCAGAGACGAGAGCTTGATCGCCCGGCTCGTGTCCGTTCTGCTCGGCGGTGGTCTCCAACCGCATCACGTTCCGCGCCACCCATTCGCCGTAGGGCCGGTGGCGGGCAACGCGATCCTTGATCTGATCGTTGCGGAGTAGCTCCTGCCGCGCGGTATCTACCGCGATCATCTCGCCGGGACCGAGGCGGCCCTTTTCCACGACTTCGGCATCGTCCACGGCAATGACGCCGACCTCGGAGGCCATCACAACCAAGCCGTCGCGCAGCACCTGATAGCGCGCTGGGCGGAGGCCATTGCGGTCGAGCGTGGCTGCTATCGTCGTGCCGTCGGTGAACGCCAGGGCTGCCGGACCGTCCCACGGCTCCGTCAGCGCGGCGTGGTATTCGTAGAAGGCCCGGCGCGTGGGGTCCAGGTCGGGCATATTTTCCCAGGCTTCCGGCACCAGCAGCAGCATCGCGTGGAGGATGTCGCGGCCCGAAAGCTCAATGGCTTCGAGGGCGTTGTCGAGACTGGCCGAATCGCTGCCACCAGGCACGCAGATCGGCTTGAGCCACTCCACCTGCTCGCGCCAAACCGGCGAGGCCAGCTCCGCTTCGCGGGCGGCCATCCAGTTGCGGTTTCCTTGCAGCGTATTGATCTCGCCGTTGTGGCCCAGCTGCCGGAACGGCTGCGCCAAGGGCCACGTCGGGAAGGTGTTGGTGCTATACCGCTGGTGGAACAGCGCCAGCGCCGTCTCGAAGGCGGGATCGCGGAAGTCGAGGTAGAAGTCCCGCAGCTGTGGCGCCACGAACAGCCCTTTGTAGACAATCGTGCGGTGCGACATGGAGGGGATGTAGAAGCTGCCGATCCCCTCGTTGGCAACGCGGCGCTCGATTTCCTTGCGGGCGAGATACAGCGTGCGCTCAAACCCGAGATTCGAGGCGCCGAGGGGCCGGCCGAGGAGCAACTGCCGAATGTCCGGCTGGGTGGCCGCAGCTTTCTCCCCCAGTACCTCGCTCTGCACCGGCACCGTGCGCCAACCGATCCAGCGGAGGCCGTGGCGCTTGACAACACGCTCGATGATGCTAAGGCAGCGCTCCGTCACGTCCGATCCATCGTGGGGCAAGAACACCATCGCCACGCCGATGTCTTCCGGCGGCACAGCGCCGTGTCCGAGCCGAGCCGCCGCACGCACAAAGAGCCGGCGCGGCAATTGGGTCAGCACGCCGGCGCCGTCACCGGTCTTGGCGTCGGCATCCACGGCGCCGCGATGCGTGAGATTGATCACGCTCTCCAAGGCTAGGTCCAGCACGCGATGCGACGGCCGGCCGCTGAGGTCGGCAATGAAGCCGACACCGCACGAGTCATGCTCCGACTGCGGGTCGTACAGGCCGCGCCGGGGCGGCAACCCGGCGTCGAGCACCGGTCGTCGGCGGGACGATATTCCCCTGGTTCGCCGGTTCTCTTGCGAATCCATCCGTGTGTTCAGCACTCCATCCCAGGTCCACTACCTAGGCGCGAGAGGACGGAAAAGCGGCCCAACACCCCCTTAACTCCCTCGCGGAGTTCCGAGTGTGTGGACCGCGTCGTCTCTCGGTATGAACGTAGGACAACCGTTTAGAGGTTGCGAGCGCGATTCAATACCGCTCCCGGCAGGCCCGTTCCTGCATTCCGGCCCTCATCGGCCGGGGCCCCAACAAGATGCCCTACTCTTGGCACACAGTATAGCCGATTGGCCGCCGCTTTGGTTGCTCTTCAAGGCACCCCCTATACCTATGGCCCCCGCGCAGCCGCGGCGAGTTCTTTGTCGAGGCCCCGTCCCCCCGTCGCAACGGGGGGACCATAGGGGGGCCGCTACGCTGCAAACCGCCGGTCCGTGGCGACAATGACCTGATCGCGGACCGGACCAACGGCAACGATGTCAACGGGCACACCCACAAACTCGGCGATCCGGGCGAGGTAGGCGCGGGCGGCTGCGGGGAGCCGCTCGAAGTGGCGAATGTCCGAGGTTGGCTCTTGCCAGCCCGGCAAGTCCTCGTAGACCGGCTCTACACGCTCCACAATACGGGTAGGTGGGAGCGTGTCGTAGGTCCGGCCGGTCTGCGGATCGTGGTAGCCGGTGCAGATGCGGAGCATCGGGAACGTATCGAGCACGTCGAGCTTGGTCACGGCCAGACGGCTATAGCCGTTCAGCAACGCGCCGTACCGCACGGCCACGAGGTCCAGCCAGCCGCAGCGGCGCGGGCGCCCGGTCGTGGCGCCAAACTCCCAGCCCTCCTCCGGGCCGCCGCCACGCAGCTCATCCGCCAACTCGCCCTCCAACTCCGTTGGGAAGGGGCCAGCGCCGACGCAGGTGCTAAACGCTTTGACCACACCCACCACGTCGGTGATGGCCCAAGGGGGAATACCGGCCCCGGTAGCGCCACCGCTGGCTACCGGGTTTGACGACGTGACCCACGGGTAGATACCCCAGTCGAGGTCGCGCATCACGCCCAGCTGCCCCTCCAGCACAATGCGTGCCTGGCGCTCCAGCGCCGCGTGGACCAGCGGCACCGGGTCCACGATGCGGTCGGCGAGCCGCTGCGCGAGCTTACCGTAGTGGGCGGCGATCTGCGCGGCGTCGGGTACCGGCGCCTGGTAGACGTGCTCGAACAGCGGCGCGCGCGCGGCAATCGCCTGCGCCAGGCGCTCTCGGAAGTAGGGCGGATCGAGCAGGTCGCCAACCTGCAAGCCGCTGCGGCCAACTTTGTCGGTGTAGGCCGGGCCGACGCCGCGATGGGTGGTGCCGATAGCACGGTCGCCGCGCGCGGCCTCATCGAGCTTATCCAGATCAATGTGATAGGGCAGCACCAGCTGGGCACGCTCGGAGATCCGCAGGCCATCCAACGAAATGCCGCGCTCGGTTAGCTCGTCCATCTCGCCCAAGAGCGCCTGCGGATCAACGACGGTACCGCTGCCGATGAGGCAGGTCACGCCAGGCTGGAAGATGCCGGCCGGGACGAGGTGGAGCTTGAAGACGCCGTGCTCGTTGACGATGGTATGGCCGGCATTGTTCCCGCCTTGAAAGCGGATGACAAGGTCGGCCTGCTGGGCAAGGAGATCAACAATGCGCCCCTTGCCTTCATCTCCCCATTGAGCACCGACAACCGCCGTGACCGACATATTCACTCCTTCTACTGAGGCCGGCTCCCGTTTTGGCCTCAGAGAATGTAGCAGTGCCAGCCGCAGACAACAAGCCGGAGTCCGCACTGGTGGGCACCACGGGAGAGTGCATTGCGAGGTGCGATGGCGAAGGGTTTAGGGAGCGGTTGCGAAACCCCGTTGGAGCACCTGTTCGGCGAGCGCGAAGCCTTGGTCGAGCGCGAGGAACGACAGCAGCCCTAGCGCCACGCCGCGGGCCGGCACCTCCGGCCGCTGGGTGAGGAAGCGCCGCTCGAACGGATTGGTGAGATAGCCCATTTCCAGGATGACTGCCGGGGTATCCTGACTCAGCGCGTGGCGATAGCGCCGGCTATTGAAGGCATAGTAGCCGGTCATGTTGGAGCTGACGTGGGGACTCCGGGGCAGTCCCGTGGCGGCACCGTAATGGTGGAGCACGTGCTGCAGCAGGGCCGCGTCCAGCGGATTGCGTTCGATGATCGGGGCACGCCGCCAGAGGTCTCGCCAGCGATCACGGTTGAAGGTGGCATTAGGATTTTCGCGCCGCCAGCGGGAGAGCCAGGAACGGTCCCGCCACTCGGCACGGGCAGCCTTGAACCCGGCCACTTGACTGCTCGTAGCCCCGTCGGCGTGGAGACTGACAAAGGCATCGGCCAGATACCCGGGGGGAATGGTCGCCGGGAGCAGATCAATGGTGAAGCCGAGGGGGGTGAGCAGCGCGCGCACCTGCTCGGCGACCAGGAGATTGACCTCCACCTCGCTCACGCCCGCGGCGTGGGCGCCCGTCTGTCCACGCAGACGCCGCAACTCGTCGGGCACCTCGGCCGCATGCCAATGCCCGACTTGCAGACCGACACGCGGCACACCGGACCGACCGACCGCAATCGGACCCGGCGGCCGCGGCGCCGCGAACGCCGGCACCGCTCCCACCAGCCACTGCGCGATACCGAGTGCGCCTGCCGACGCGCCCAGCGCAACGAAAGAGCGCCGTCGCCGCCCCACCCGCGTAAGGCTATCGGCGCCGTTGACGCCCGGAGAAACGCGGGCTATCCTCCCTTGCCGGAGGGAAGCATAGTGCGGTTCGGCTTTAATCCGCGGTTCATGCCCACGTCGCGGGCGGGGATGGTCCACCAACTGCGGGAGGCGTTGCTCGTGGCCGAGCGGCTGGAGTTCGATGTCATCGAGCTTTCCGTCAGCACGGTGATCTTCGACTACACGCTGGGCACGGTCTTCGGTGGCGAGTTCCTGGACCTGCTGCAACGGGCCACACCTCGCTTCCACGTGAATATCTTTCCCTTCGACCCCCGGGAGGGCGACCCAGGGATGAGCGATCCCAGCCCCTATCCGCGCAGTCTGGCGCTCCGTCGCCTGATCCACGTCATCGAATTCTTTGAGTCCCACCACCCCATGGGCCTGTACATCATCCACGCCGGGGCAGCGCGGCACGCCGGAGAGACGCATCTCGCCAGCTTGCGCCAAGCCCTGGCTGCCCTCGACATACTCTATCCGGGACTGCCATTGGCGATTATCAACGACGGGCAAGGGTCGGTCCTCGGCCGCCCGCGCGTTTTTCTGGAGTTGCTCGACGCGACGCCGAACCTCCGCTTTGTGTTCAATACCGGTTTGGCCTGGCGCGCAGTGGACTACGACCGCGACGGCTATGCGTGGCTGCTCCGCAGTCTGAAGCGGTTCGATGACCGGTTGGCAGAGATCCACTGGAGCAGTGGCGCGCCCGGCGCCGGCCCCAATCGGCCGCTGCACGTCATCGCCGACGACGGACTGGATATTGTCAGGACTCTGGGCATGGTCGGTCGCAATCCGGCGCTCGTCCACCTCTTCGAGACGGTTGGAGCGCACCAGCACGCCCTCGCGCGCGAGCGCCGCTGCCTCTACAACGCCCGCATGGTGTATTGACAGCGACCGGTGGCGCGCAGAACTACCCGGTAACTATGCCCGGCACGCGCCAAGGCGCCGTCACCCCAGTGTAAAGATTTGGTTAAATCCTGCCGGGGCGGTACCGGGCGCGGGTGCTGCTACCCGTGCTCCGAGACAACGCGGCCGCATAACCCAGGCGACGGTACATAGGTGCAAGACGCCCGGATACGACTGCCAATCCCAGGGAGCCACAACACCACGCCGGCCGGTGAGAGGCAAGCACCCGCGCAGTCGGTTGGCCGGCTCCGGCGCACCACCGGAAACCTGCTACCGCTGCGCGGAGCGACGACCCGCCAGCACTGCGGGGGACTGCACCGCTTGGATGGGAAGCCGGGACAAGCGATGATCGCGCCGTGCTTACCCGACCAGCTCCACGTTCACTGCCCGTTGCCCACGTCCGCGGACATCGTCGGCAATCTCAAAGCTGACGGCAAGTCCTTCTTCCAGGCTGTCGAAGGGGAAGGTGCTCATACCCGTCGCATGGAAGAAGATCTCTTCGCCATTTTCCATCCGGATAAAGCCAAAGCCGCGATCTCGAATGAGCCGCACGATTGTACCCGTATTCACGCTCGGTGTCCTCCTACATCTTGCCGGGGGAGCAGCAACATGGCGATGAGGTACGTCGGCCCCACCTGACTGCTGCCGGCGATCCGGTGTTGACTGCACTACCGAGGCGGAGAGTTCACCGCTCTGCCTGGCCCTCCGGTTCCTGCGCCAGCAGGACGAATGGACCTACGTGGTGCGCGGGTAGCGAACGCTCTCCCACCGGATGCTGCCGTAGCCCCAGGCCATCTTGCCCCATAGGGTAGCCTAGCCGGGCCGGAAAAGCAAGAAATCGGCCGGGTTCAGGCGCCCGGCAGCCGAATGACGCCGGCAGCCCACAGGATACCCACGACAACGACAATGATAACCGCCACCCCAATGATGATGTCGAGGCGGTCGGCCGGCGGCTCGTCGGCGTCGGTCGGCGGCTGATAGTCGGTCACGGCACTGGTAGCGAGGCCGGGTGCTTATACCCCCAACAGGCGCACCAGCGCCCCGGCAAGTTTATTGGGGTCATGGCGCAGCACGATCAAACGCTCGGCCGCGGCGCCGGGTGTACTCAAGCCGGGCGCCACGGTCACCTGCTCGGCCATCTTCGTCACCAAGTCGGCGCCGACGACGACGGCGCCTTCGGTCATGGCCAGCCGGCGTAACTGACTACCGGCTGACAGGATCGGCCCATTGGGCCGCGCGGCGGCCTCGTGCAGCACCGGCTCGGCCAACACCGCTGCATATTGCTCCTGCACACTGCGGTCGGCCGTGGCAGTGTTGACGAGCACGTAGTCGAGGGTAAAGCCACCGTAGAGGTGGACGGCACGAACGAAGTCGGTGACGGTGAAACCGTCGGTTTGCCCTGGCTCGGTCATCAAGTTGGCAATGAGAATCTTCTTCGCTCGACTGACCTGCAACGCCTCGGCAACCGGTTGCAAGAGCAGGTTCGGGATGACTGCGAGGTAGAAGCTACCCGGCCCGAAGAGCAGGATGTCGGCCTCACGGATGGCGGCCAAGACCTCGGGGTTGACCGGTATGGACAGCCGACGCACGAAAGGACCGGGGGCGGCCAGCACCGCCTGCTTGTCTTGGTCGGGTGGCATGAGGAACACGCGCTTGATCGGCACACCACTCCGTCGCGCGCGGATAGCATCGGCATTCTCCAGGAGCGTGCCGTGTGGTAGCTCGGCACACAGCTCGACGGCACCCTGAATGGGCATGAGCATCGTCCCGCCGGTCTGGGGTGGAAGCTGACCGGGGATGACCAGCCCCGACCGCTCCGTGACGCTGGAGATAGCAATTAGCCGATGGGCAAAGGCAAAACTGCGGGCCTGGAGGGCCACAAACCCCCGGTGGCCCGCAAAGGCGACAACCGTCGGGAGACGCTGGGGCAGGCGGTAATTGTAGACCAGGTCCACGAGGCGCTCATCATTGTAGGGCGCCTGTACCGCGCTCACGAGCGAGCGATTGAGTTGAAAGACGGCAAAGCCACTCAGGCCGACACCAAAGAAGAGGAATAAGGCGCCCCGCCACGTCCGGTCAATGAATTGCAGCGTGAGGTAGTACACGAACTCGGGAAACGGCTGCGTGCGGTACACGTCAACCAGAAAGAAGGCGATGCCGAGCGCAGTGGCGGTGAGGGCGATGAGCAGCAGCAGCACCCAGCGCTTGACGTGCAGGCCGGGCCGCGACCAGCGAATGAGGTCATTGATCCACGCATCGAGCGCGGTCAGTCGCTGGGAAATTTGCAGGCGCAACTCATAGAACACGGCCTACTCGCCCCCTACACCGGGCCACCCCCACCGCACTGCGTACCATCGTAGCATAACTCTCGCTCAGTGCCGAGTGAAAGCCGTCTTCGTGCCTCACCGCCGCACCTAAACATCACGGCCGAGGAGAGGGGCCAGAGGCCCACCCGTGCTACACTGAAGCGGAACCGCGCGCCCGGTGCCTCGATGCAGGAGAGCAGCCATGGTGACGCCGACGCTGCCACGTCCGCCCGCGCCAACTGTAGCGGAAGTCTGCTATCCCGAATCGGACGGCCAACCTGTGGCGGAAACCGATGTCCACCGCCAGTTGATGTTCGCGCTGATCGGGATGCTCCAGGCCTTCTTCCGCGATGATCCGCATGTCTATATCAGTGGCAATCTGTTCGTGTACTACCAGGAAGGCGATCCGCGGCAGGTGGTGGCGCCCGACGTGTTTGTGGTCCCGGGCGTTCGCAACCACCAACGGCGCATCTACAAGCTATGGGAGGAAGGCGTGCCACCGGCGGTGGTCTTCGAGTTGACCTCGCGCAGCACGCGGCGGGAAGACCTCCGCAGCAAGTACGACCTGTACGAGCGGCTGGGCGTGCGGGAGTATTTCCTGTTCGATCCACTGGGCGAATACCTGCGGCCGGCGTGTCGTGGCTACCGTTTGCACCAGGATCGGTACCGGCCGCTGTCGCCGGCGGCGGACGGATCACTGTGGAGCGCGGTGCTGAGGCTGGCGCTGCACGCGCGGGGGGAGCAGTTGCGGCTGTACGACCCGGCGGGCCAGCGGTGGCTGCCGACGCCGCAGGAAGAGGCGATGGCGCGGCGCGCGGCGGAAGAGCGGGCTGGTGTCGAGGCCGTTGCCCGGCAGGCGGCAGAAGAGCGGGCTAGTGTCGAGGCCGCTGCCCGGCAGGCGGCGGAAGAGCGGGTTGGTGTCGAGGCTGCTGCCCGGCAAGCGGCGGAAGAGCGGGCCAGCGTCGAGGCTGGCGCGCGGCGGGTGGCGGAGTCGCAGATAACTGCCGCCGAGGCAGAACTGGCCCGGCTGCGAGCGCTGCTCAGTAGCCGCGGCCAGTCCCCCCGTCGCTTCCGCTCGCGGAGACTTTTGCCTGGGTCCTCATTCCGGCTTTCGCCGGAATCCAGCACCACGCGTTGCCCCCGTTCGCCGCGCCGACGTCCCTTCCCCGAATGGAGCCGCCCATTCAGAGATGAGTTGTACCCCCTCTCTATCGCTCGGCGATGGAGAGGGGGTGATGGATTTTCAATATCCTTGCTCCCACGTTCCACCTCTGGTAAGATAGGTTATAATCCGCAATCCGTGATGTGCTGGCGTTCAGGCGCCCAGTCCGCGCCACGCTTTGCCTACTCGTCCCCTTCGTGAGGTGGAAGGATGGCCGTTGCTTCTGATTCCCAGTTTCTCTCGCTAGCTGACGCTGCGAAGTTGATTGGAGCCAGTGCAAAAGTCGTGCGGCGTCTCATTCAGGAAGGGGAGTTGCAGGCTCGCCAGTCCGGCCGCAGGCAATACATCTCGCGGCCAAGTGTGCTTGCTTATCTCAACAAGGATACTGATACTGATGGTCTTGAATCATCGTTTGAGGCCGACGACGACGAGTCTCTGGATGTCAGTCAACTGTCAAAGCCTAGAATTGACTATAAGTCGCACGATGGGTCTATCGGATGGCTTTATGATCGCTACTGTCGGGAGCAACTAGATATTGCGCCGGAATTCCAGAGATTCTACGTTTTCGACAGGAGAACTGCTAGTAGGCTGATAGAATCCATATTTCTGGATGTTCCAGTTCCGGCTATGTATTTTGCAGAACAGGGCAACACGTGGATAGTGATAGATGGTCATCAGAGGCTGCGTACATACTTTGATTTCAAGGAGGCGAAGCTCAAGTTGACAGGAATGGAGTTCCTGACCCATCTGGAGGGTAAGACTTAGGATGACCTTAGTGAGGAAGAGCGGCAAGATTTCCTGAACTGTGTGGTGCAATTTTTCTTAATCGAGCGCGGAAATGATCCTGACTTGACTTTTAGTGTCTTTCATCGGCTCAACCGTGGGGCTGTTAAACTCAATGAAATGGAGCTTAGAAATTGCCTTTACCAAGGACCATTCACAAGGATGATTGCTGAACTCTCAAAGGAGAAGTCCTGGCTCGCACTGATGGGCTACAAGGGGCCGCATAAACGGATGGAGGATCGTGAGCTTATTCTCCGCTTCTTTGCATGTCACGCTGGATACAACGAATATAGACCACCAGTGAAGACATTTCTGAGCAAGCAGATGCAGGAGTTGAATCGGCGCACTACCGAAAGCCTAGACGATCTCAAGGCGCGTTTTCTGAATGCCGTTAGACTGTCGAAAGTGGTCTTTCCTGATCATCCATTCCAACGATTCAAAACTGGCGACGAAAACAACCATAATGGTGAATGGCAACGACGGGTAAATGTCGCTTTGTTCGAGGTGGTAATGCTTTCACTTGAAAACTATACTCAGCGAGACGTATTCACTAAAAGGGAAGGAATTCAAAACGAGTTGATGAACTTGATGACACATAATGATGTTTTTGTAGACTCAATTACTATCAACTCATATATGGGTGCGAAGTTCAGGAGAAGGCATGAGATCTGGCGCAGCGCGCTATCTGACGTGATTGGCCCAGGTGTGAGTGATCGTCGCTTCTTCTCACGACAAGAGCGGCGCAATCTATACGAGAAGGACAAAACCTGCCACATCTGCGGCCAGGAGATCACAGAGTTCGACGACGCTACCGTGGACCATGTCCAGCCTCATAGCAAGGGCGGTAGGACGACTCCTGATAACGCCCGCCTCGCCCATCGGTTCTGCAACTCAAGCAAGGGCGCACGACAGCCTCAGTAGGTTACGACCGTATCACCTCATACTGTGTAGAAGTACCGCCGCCGTAGATGATCGTTCTGGATTCCGGCTTGCGCCGGAATGACGAAGGGCCACGGCTCGCACTTTCCAACAGGAAGCTCGCGCTTGTTAGCTTGTCCGGCGGGCTTCCAGGGCCGCGACGATCAGCTCGTTGGCAGTGCGGGGGTTGGCCTTGCCGCGCGTGGCACGCATCACCTGGCCGACCAGGAACTTCGCCGCCGCCGGCTTGCCGCCGAGATAGTCGGCAACACTCTTGGGGTTGGCATCGAGGGCTTCTTCCACAATCGCCCCCAACGCATCAGTGTCGCTCACCTGGGCCAGGCCACGCTGCTCGACGATCTGCGCGGGTGGCTGTCCCGTTTCGAACGACGCCGCGATCACCTCGGGCACGCTGCGGACGGAGATCGTGCCGGCCGCCACCAGCTTGACCACCTCCGCGAGATGGGCGGGCGTCAGCTTGCTCGCGGCGACGGCAGCGGCGCCGCCGGCAAGCCGCACCACGTCGCGGAGGAGCCAGTTGGCAACCGGCCGTGCGTGGTCCGGGCCGGCGGCCGCGACGGCCTGCTCGTAATAGTCGGCGAGCGACCGGCTGGACAGCAACAGGCCAGCATCTTTGGCGGCGAGACCATACTGCTCGACGAACCGCCGCCGCCGCGCCGCCGGCAACTCCGGGAGTTGGGCGCGGACCTGCGTCACCCACTCGCGGCTCAACACGAGCGGCGGCAGGTCCGGCTCCGGGAAATAGCGGTAGTCGTGCGCCTGCTCCTTGCTCCGCTGACTGACGGTCACACCGCGCTCCTCCACCCAGCCGCGAGTTTCCTGCTCGATCCGCTCGCCGCCAGCGAGCGCGGCGGTTTGGCGCTCGGACTCGTAGGCCAGCGCCCGCTGTACGGCGCGGAACGAGTTCATGTTCTTCACTTCCACCTTGGCGCCCAACTCGTCGGACCCGCGCGGACGGAGGCTGATGTTCGCGTCGCAGCGGAACGCGCCATCTTCCATGTTGGCCGTCGAGACGCCGAGGTGCCGCAGCAGCAGGCGCAAGGTTTGGAGGAACAGACCGGCGTCTGCGGGGGAGCGCAGGTCCGGCTCGCCGACAATCTCCATCAACGGCACGCCCGACCGATTGACATCCATCAGCGAGTAGGTGTCGCCGAGGTCGTCGCGGCGATGGTACAGCTTGGCAACGTCCTCTTCGAGATGGACGCGGGTGATGCCGATGCGCTTGGCGCCGGAATCGGTCTCGATGTCCAGCCAGCCGTGCTGCGAGAGGGGCAGGTCGTATTGCGAAATCTGGTAGCCCTTCATCAGGTCGGGGTAGTTGTAGTTCTTGCGGTCGAACTTGGTGTATTCCGGTATCTCGCAGTTCAGCGCGAGGGCCGTCCGCACGGTGTATTCGACCGCCTGCGCGTTGATGACCGGCAGTGTGCCCGGCAACCCCAGGCACACCGGGCAGACCAGCGTGTTGGGCGGCGCGTCGGCGTACTGCGCGTCGCAGGTACAGAACATCTTGCTCGCGGTGAGTAGCTGCGCGTGGACTTCCAAGCCGATCACTACCTCGTAGTCGGCGGTCGGCGCGGCGCTGGCCGGGGTTGCCATCATCATGTCTTGTTCCCTCGAACCGGAATGTGGATGACCCACCAGGCCCGCACCCCTGAACCTCCAGCGGATTGTGCGAGCCTGATAGGTCAGAGCGTCTATTGTTGCGCTGTCCTATTGTCGGAAAGTCCGCGCGTCGGCGCAACACGCTGGCGCCGGTGGCTGCCATGCTACCCACCATGGCGGTCGTCGGAAGCCGCGCTTCAGGCCCGGCGGTATTGATACTCCTCGACCCAGGCCCGCAGCGTGGCCTCGTCGTGGGGGTAGCGCCGGGCGATGATGTGCCAGGGGAGGCCCAGTCGTTGCAGGCGGATAATCCCCTCGACCAACTCGCGCCAAGTGGTCAGATCGTAGCCGGCATGGCTGCCCAGCGGCGGTGCGAGTGGGAGTTGCTTGAGTAGCTCGACACAGCTATGGGCCACCTGGAGTGCTTGGTCGGCAGCGTCCAGTTCGTCGGCGGTGTCCAGCCCCGTGGTGCTGACGCGCGTGCCGCTGAGTGGCCGCCAGCGCAACTCCACGGCCACCCCCGCCGCCGGGCAGGCGCTGCGCTGCCGCCACGCCTGGAGCACGGCCACGACCTGCTCGTTCCCAAGCGGACGCACGAAGCGGCAGCCGGGCCACGTCAGACGCTCGGGGAGGTGCGTGGCACTGCGCCCGGCCCAGTGCGGACCGATGGCTTCCAGCACGTACTCGCCCCACTGGGCACCAAACTCGCGACCACTGCACCGGACGGTGGCGGGCAGGGCCTCCGGGGGCCAGTCGGCATCGGCCCGCAACTCCTGAGCTTGCGTCTTGAGCCACCCGGCGGGCAGGTCGGCGAGCAGTGCATCCAGACTCGAAGCCCAGTGCAGTTGCAACTGAGATGGCACGGCACCGGTAGGGTTGCTGCTCATCGCTGCCTCCTCACTCTGAGACAGGCGAACGCACGTCAGCCCCTATGATACGTCACTGTTGCCAGCGGATGCACGGCGTTCTCGCCGAGGGCCGCGATGATCTTAACCGGGTGCCGGCGCGATGGCCGGCCCGGCTGAGATGGGCTATGCTATCCGTAGTTGCGGCAATCCGAAAAGTGTCAGCATGAATAATCCACCGATACCCGCCTCTGCCGTTCGTCCTCCCCAAGAGATACCGCAGGTATCGGGGTGGCCGCTTATCGGCAGCGCCTTCGATATGGCTGGCGATCTACGCTCCTTTCTCGCCAAGCAATACCGCAAATTAGGACCGATTTTTCAAATCCGCGCCCTCAACAACCACTATATCGCCCTCGTCGGTCCGGAAGCCAATCGCTTTGTGCAAAAACACGGGCGAATCTTCTTGCGCTCTCGCGAAACGTGGCATGATTTCAATGTGTCAATGGGAGCCAAGGATGCGCTTATGGGTATGGACGGACCCGCGCACATCCGTATGCGGAAAGTACATACGAAGGGCTTCTCGCGGGAGTTTATCGAAAACCGGCTCGACGAGGTGGTTGACATCGCGCGGCACATGATCGCCGCATGGCCACAGCATCGGCCCGTCGTCGCCCAATACGCCATGCAGAGCATCATCGCCGAGCAAATCGCCATCCTGACCACGGGTGTTTCTGTGCGGGATCACATTGATGACTTGATATCCACCCTTGATAGCTTGCTCAAGGTCCACGTGATGCACCAGAGTCCTGGCTGGATTCTGTACCTGCCGCGGCTGCGGCGTGCCCGCAAGCGGCTGGAAGAGCTGTACGCGATGGTGGTGGCCTACCATGCAGACGAGGGGCGTACAAACGGTGATTTGATCGACGATTTGCTCGAACTACACCGGAGCGACCCGCAGTTCTTTCCCGAGACAGATTTGCAACTCGCCGTGCTCGGCCCGTTCTTTGCCGGGATCGAAACCGCTGCCAATACCTGCGCCTTCACGCTCTACGCGCTCTTGAAACACCCTGAGCTACTTGAGCGCATGACGGCCGAGGCCGATGCCTTGTTCGAGCAGGGAAGGCTGACGGCCCAAGGGTTGCGCCAGCTCGATGTCACGCATCGCATTATTCTGGAAGCGCTGCGTATGTATCCGGTCATCCCAGGGCTTACGCGCACCGTCGCCAACTCGTTCGAGTTCGCCGGCTACACCGTGCCGGCTAGGGCGAAGGTCATCATCGGCAACACCGTCGCCCATCAGCTGTCGGAGTGTTTTCCTCACCCGGAACGCTTCGATATCGAACGCTACACGCCGGAGCGGGCGGAGCATCGGCAGCCGGGCGCTTTTGCTCCTTTCGGATTGGGAACGCATCGCTGCTTGGGGAACGACTTTGCCGAGGTGCAAATTGCGCTCACGCTCTTGACTATGGTCCGCGATGTCGAGCTCACATTGGCCTCGCCCGGCTACGAGCTGAAAATCAAACATACCCCCACCCCGCACCCCGGGCCGTCGTTCAAGTTTCGCGCGTCACCCCGGCGCCGGAACGATTAGCAGCACGGACGGTGCTCCCTCCGATTCGCCGGGCAAGCCGTTACAGGATAGTACACCCCGACTTCTTGGTAGCCCCGTCGCGCGTGCAAATTGAAACCGGTACTTGCAATTTACACGGGACAACTGGATTCGGGCCCTGCGCTTAGAGGGCGGGGCGGGCATGGGCGTGGGGCTGGCTCTGCTCGTAGGCGTGGGCTTGCCTCTGGAGCCACCCGGCGGGAAGATCGGCGAGCAGCGCGTCCAGGCTGGAAGCCCAGTGCAGTTGTAGTTGGGGCGGTGCGGCGCCGGTAGAGCTGCTCATCGCTGCCTCCTCAAAACGAGACAGGCGAACGCACGTCAGCCCCTACGATACGCCACCACCGCCAGCGGATGTGCTGTGGTAGAGGGAGCGCTGATCGGGCTACCGGCGCGCGGTCAATCACTGACGGCGAGTTCCCAGCCGCCATACTCCCCACCCCATTCCTCGGCCAGCGCTACCAGGTGCTCCCGCGTGTCCGCGAATGGCTCCCCCGGCGGCGGGACATCCCCGCTGGCACGCACGTCCCAATTGCGATCTAGCGGCCGGGTGCCGGGCGGAGTCTCATCTGTGAAGTACGCGCTCGCCGGGGCTTCCACCACCACGTCCACGTAACCCGCGGCCCGCAACTGTGTCGCCGCCCGTTCCGCTGCCGACTTGGACGGAAAGTGCAGGAAATGACGCATGGGTGGGTCCACTGCCGGCTCCGGCGCCGACTTCGCGGCCAACTCGGCTACCCACGCCAGCGATTGATGCGTATGGGGAGACCTTTGCATAATCTACCTATCCGGTAGGATCAGCGGCAACGAGGAGCGTGGGGCAGGCCGGAAGGAGGCGTCGATGCATCGGGAGATGGGCCAGCCGTCGGCGGTCGA
>DAOUJP010000036.1:0-85440 GCA_034422515.1 Chloroflexota bacterium
CCCTTACCGTCATTCCCGCGAAAGCGGGAATCCAGGCTCCCCTTCCCTGCAGGGAAGGGGCCGGGGGTTAGGTCCACACCCCCTCTCTATCGCTCCGCGATGGAGAGGGGGCCGGGGGGTGAGGTCAGCCCTACACCCCCTCCGTAAACCGAAATCCATACAGACTGGCATCCCGCAAATGGAACCGCAACCGCACCGGCCGCTCCGTCCAGCCGTCGTCACCCCGCCGGTCGCCCCACTCCACGGCGTGCCGCAGCGAATCGCCCGTTACCGGAGTGCAGTCCGCCCCGCCAAACCCCGGCAGCGCCGCCCCCCGCTCGTCCTGCACCTCTACCGTCAGCGCCCCACCGTCTGCCACCTGCGCGTTCACCTCCAGCCGGCTCCCACCCGGCTGCATGAGCCGCGTCGTCAGCGTGCCGCCGTCCGCCCCGGCGTCGCGCGAGACGAACCCCTCGCGCCGCACTTTCGCCAACCCAATCGCCGGAAAGTGGCGCCGCCCCGCCTTCACGTCGGCGTGATACTGCTGCCGCATCGCCTCGTCGTAGCACCAGCGCGCTGCGTGCCCCTCGTTGAACCCCACGTAATACACCCACCACTCGTCGCCCACCGCCAGCGGGTACGAATGGTAGAAGATCATATGGCTATCGAAGGCGTCCGGGTCGCCCCGCGCAATCACCGGCTGCCGGTCCCCCAGCCGCTCCCAGTGCAGCAGGTCCCGGCTCGCCGCCAGCTGCACCTCCACGATCGCGTGCTGATTGCTGTTCCCAAACCGCGCGCATTCATAGGCAGCATCGTAAATCCAGATCAGCCCCAAGAAGGTATCACCGCTGCGGAAGACGACCACCCCATAAAACTCGCACCGATGGTCCTCCGGGTGGTCCAGCAGCAGAATGGACTTGGCCGCGGCCAGCCGCTCCTCCGCCATCTCGTCATCGCGCAGGTCCGGCGCCAGTACGAGCTGCGGCTCGGTCCATTGCGTGAAGGGATTGCCCCCCAGGTCCCCCTCCGACGTACACATCGCAAACGAGCGCCGCTTGAACCGTCCCAATTGCGGAAGCACCTTCGGGAAAAGCGCGTACTTGGCATTTGGCAGCCCCGGAATATCCTCCGGGAACGTCGCCTCCCGCAGCTTGGCGGCGGTAATCACGTCGCCGCGGTCGAAGCCCCGGATCACCGGGTTGCCCTCATATCGCTCCCAATGGATACCGTCCGCCGAGAAGCTCACCCCGTGGCACCCCTGCCCGCTGTCGTCGCGCCCCGCCGAGCCACACGTCTTGAACCGCCGTTCCGCCGGCTCCAACCCCACCATCTCCAGGCTATCCAGCACCCCGCCGTTCGGCGACGCCGTCCCGTTCATCCCCACGATGTTATTTGCGGTCGAGTCTTCATGCGCGAACAGCCCCAGCTCCGGCCGCTCCCAGTTCAGCCCGTCGCTCGACGTGGCGTAACAGCTATACGCCGGCTCCCGCTGCTGATTACGCGCCGGATACGTGCCCAGGCTGTGGTACCACAGCTTGAACAGGCCGTCCTCCGGGTCATAGATCGCGTTCGGAATACCCCACAAGCCCCCCGTCTCCGGCCGCTCCCACGGTGCCGCCGCCTGCAGCACCGGCTCCGGCAGCTTGCTCATCGGATGCAGCGTCGTCGCCACTCCCTCACTCGCCGCAATCAGGTAGTCATCCACCAGCAATTGCACGCGCGTCCCCACCGGCACTGCTCGCTGCATCATCTTCTCTCCCCTCTGCCGCCTCGGCGAAATCTACATTCCCGCGCCAGGAAACCCTTGCAAAAACCGCCATGCCCGCGCCAGCGGGAATCTACACCCCCCGTAGCGGCGCGATTCATCGCGCCCCCCGTCCATTCCCGCGAAAGCGGGAATCCACCCCCTCTCCACATGGTGGAGCGGGGGCCGGCTGACTGGGGTAGATGTTCATTTGTACAGCTATCTGCCGCTTCTGGGACCCCGCCATTGCGGCTTCCGCCGCAATCCAGGCCCATGCCTAGCCCCCGGTCGTCGCGCTGCCCCTTTCCCTGGCAGGGAAGGGGCCGGGGGGTGAGGATTGACCTCACCACGCCCCTCCGCAACGGTCGCAAATGGCCACAGGCTTGTTCTCCTGAAGTGATGATGTTATGCTGATCCAGCGCATTGTCGTGGATAAATATACATCTACGGGAGGCGAGGGTTCTTGGGCAATGTGATGCACTCAGACGTGCTCCTCCCCACCGTGGAGTCACGGCCCACTCTGCATCGGGTGTCACGAAATTGACTCCTAACGACCAATCCCTCACCGCCTCACCATCACCGCTTCGTCGCGCCGCCCGGCTTGTCGCGGCCGCTGTTGTCTCAGTGTTGTTCGTGATGATTGCGGTCACGGCCACGCAGGCCTCGCCGAATTTCAGTACGATCTTGCGCCATAACCCGACAAGCGAGCACACCAGCGCCGATACGCTCACCTGGCTGCTCACCCTCACCGAGCCGGTGACGAATCTGGACCCGTCGGACTTTTCGGTTTCCGGCACGACGGCGACGCTTGCGCTGACACCACTCGCGTTGGACGAGGAAGGGTGCAGCCTGGAATGGCACGCGACCCTCTCCGGCGGCGACCTCGCGGGCTTGAACGGCACGGTCACGCTGAACTTTGCCGACAACTACTATATCTGGGGCTGCCTCGGCGACGGCGAAGAAATGACCCATCCCGGCCCGAATGGTACGAACCACAACACGTTCGTCTTGGAAAACCAGGGCGGGTCACCACCGACGGCCACGCCAACCGCCACGCCAACCGCCACGCCGCCCGTGCCTCCGACCGCCACACCAACCGCCACGCCGCCCGCAAAATCGTCCCCAGCACCGACCGCAACGTCGCTCCCAGCACCGGTCCCTCCATCGTCAAACCCATCGAATGGCAATGGTGGCGTTGGCAGCCGGGCATCGGCACCACCTCCCGCCCCAACGCACTCCCCGCTCATCGGCTCCACCGCCGCCGCCACGGCCGTCGAGTTGGCCGGCGGTCTGCTGGTGCTCCGGCGCCACGATCAGCCGGGCGTCGAGATCATGGTCGGCGTCGGCTGGATCAGCCGCGACGGCCAACAGGCCATCGCCAGCGGGTTCGTGCGCGATGGCGATCTGGGGCAGACCTATGCTGTCGTGCGGCGCGAAAGCGATGGCCAAGTCGTGCGCCGCTGGATCGCCCCCGACAGCCCGCTGGTGTACACCGTCCCGTGGGCCATTGTGAACACCCGGTACACCTTCCCGGTGCAAGTGATCGCCGCGATTCCCCTCGACGAGCAGTTTCCCTGGCCGAACCAGTTGACGCGCCGCTTCGACGGCGGCGATGACCGCATCCTGGCCTACGACGCCACTCTGCGCCAATGGCGGCACGTGCCCGACCCGGCCACCTTCCAGGCACTCGGCTTCTACTGGTGCAACGTGACCGCCGCGGACGCCACCTTCTTCACGCGCATCACCCCTGGCCCGCCCTATCCCACCGCCACCGTTCCCGCCCGCCCCGACTACCCCGTCTGCCACACCTAAGGCCTCTCGCCCCTTCCCTTCAGGGAGGGGGTTAGGGGGTAGGTCCGCCACCCATCCTCCCATCCTGTCCATCCATGTAAATACCCCCGTTGCGCCCCGCCCCATCCCGTCAATATGTCCCATTGACAGGAGGCTGACGGATGCGAGACAAGTCTGGCGCACCGCGCGCACCGGCTGGGAGCGGTCTCGGCATCTTGCCGGCCATCAGCGGTGGCCTCGCCACCACGCCGAGGGCACCGGGCCATGAGCGACCCTCCGCCGCCCAGCGTGCGGCGGGGCATGGCCGCCTGAGTGCCGCTGCTACGGCACCGGGTTATGACGTACCCCGCGCCACCACGGTGCGGGCGCCGGGTCATGACTGTCTGAGTGCCGCCCAAAAGGCACCGGGTCCCGACGTACCCTGCGCCACCACGGCCAGGGCGCCACGTCACGACCGTCTGAGTGCCGCGCCTTTGGTGCCGGAGCACAACCGCTCCAGTGCCCCCAGCGCCACCGTGTCGGCCCCCGACCGCTCCCCCGTCTCGCTCCCGCCGGCATCCGGTCACGACTGCTCCCGTCGTGCATCCGGTGCCGCCGGTTCGCCGTCAGCCTCCGTCACCCATCCCACCACCCAGGAGGAAACCGTGTACGACCGTTCGTTCACCGCCGCCGCTGAGGTCCAGGCGCTGCTGGAAGCTGCCTCCGCACCGGTGCTTGATGGAGAGATCCGTGTACTCCAGGTCCTCATTTGGCGAGTCCTGGCCATTCGCCCCGACCGGGCCCAACCCCGCGGACGCCGGCGCGGCGGTGCCGGCCGGCGCTGGCAGCGCACCGTCCTGTTCCAACGGATCGCCGCCATCAGCCGCGCCTGTGACGTGTTGCAGCGCCTGCTCAAGACCCAGCAAGCCCTCGCCAGGGACTCCCCATCGGAGCTGGATCAGTTCCTTGATGAAGCGGCCAAGTACCTCGACGACCCATCGCTGGCCCCTCTCCAACATTTGGAGAGGGGGCCGGGGGGTGAGGCCGCCCTGACAAGGGTAGGTTTTTTGTAGGGGCGCGATTCATCGCACCCAATGCCTCGTCGTTCGCGCCCAGCCGCCCGTCATTGCGGCGCAAGCCGCAATCCAGCCCCCAACTGCCGCTTGTCACACCGCCCCCGCTTCCCTGCCGGGCCGCTGCGGCCGGATGCTGCGCGGCCTCCCCTTCCCTGCAGGGAAGGGGCCGGGGGTTAGGTCCGACTCGCCGCCCAGCCCAAAACCCACCGCTGTCCGGGCCGGAGCGTGAGGCCGGCCCCGTCCCCCCCGTCGCAACGGGGGGACCACAGGGGGGCCAAAACGTGGTAGCATGGTAGTCGTAGACCAACTACGCCTACCGGTGCCCCGTGATACGTACCGCAGCCGCCCGGCCTAGTGGAACCTGGCGCCTCTACCTGATCGTCTTCCTCGCCAGCGCCGCCAGCCTCTCGCTAGAGCTGGTCGCCGGGCGTATGCTGGCGCCCCAGCTCGGCGTCAACATCTACACCTGGACCAGCATCATCGGCGTCGTGCTGGCCGGTATCAGCTTCGGCAACTTCCTCGGCGGCCAGTTGGCCGACCGCTTTCCCGCCCCCAGCACCCTCGGCGTTGTGCTGCTGGCCGCCAGCGGCGCCTGTTTTGCCAGCCTGGCGCTCCTTCCCTGGCTCTCCGCGGAGCTTGGCTACCTCCCCCTCATTCCCCAAACCCTCGCCTTGAACGCCGGCCTGTTCTTCCTGCCCAGCTGCCTCCTTGGCATGGTCACGCCGCTCGCCAGCAAACAAGCCCTCACCACCCTGGGCACCGCCGGCGGTGTCGTCGGCCGCCTCTATGCCGTCTCCACCGCCGGCAGCATCCTCGGCGTCTACCTCACCGGCTTTGTCCTCGTTGCCCTCCTCGGCAGCCGCCACGTCGTCCTACTCGCCGGCCTCATCCTGCTCGCGCTCGCTCTCCTCTTGGGCCACGCCCACCGAGCGCGCTGGTGGGCCGCGCTGGCCCTCATCCCCACCGTCGGCTTACTCGCCTATGCCGTGCAGCCCCACCTCCGCCTCGGCCCCTGCAACGTCGAGTCCCAGTACTACTGCGTCCAAGTCGAGCAGGTCGAGTTTCCCGCCGGCCCGGTCAAGTTCATCAGGCTCGATCATCTCGTGCATGGCCTCACGGTCGTCGGCAATCCCGACGTCCTCGTCTACAGCTACACCCAAATCCTCGCCGAAGCGGCCCAGTACCAGGCCCAGGACCGGCCCGACTTCCGCGCGCTCTTCCTCGGCGGCGGCGGCTACTCCGTCCCCATCCACCTCGAACGCAAGTACCCCCAAGCGTCCATCGAGGTCGTCGAGATAGACCCGGCCGTCACCCGCATCGCCCAAACGGAGCTAGGCTTGGACCCGGCCTCCCGCATCGTCACCTATAACGAGGACGCCCGCATGGCCGTGCGGGAGCTTCCCGCCGGGCAGTACGACCTCATCGTCTCCGACGTGTTCAACGACATGGCCGTGCCCTACCACCTCACCACCCGCGAGTTCAACGCCCACCTCCGACATCTGCTGCACCCGGAGGGCATCTATCTGGTCAACCTCATTATCAAGGTCTCTAAAGGGCGCTTCCTGCGTTCCTTCGTCCACACCCTCCAAACGCTCTACCCCCACGTCTACGTCTTGAGTGAAGCCGGCAACTACCAAGCCGCCGCCCTCGTCGGCGGCCGTGCCCTCCCCGTCGCCGACCGCACAACCGTCATCGTCGCCGCAGCGCGCCAGCCCATTGACTTCAGCCAATTCCGGTCCTACCGCACCGGCGCCGACGCCCCCACGGCGTCGGTAGTCGCATCGAGCGACGGCGGGCAGCCCCTCGCCCCCGGCCCCAGCGTGCTCCTCACCGACGACTACGCCCCCGTAGATACCATGGTCGCCGAGCTATTCACCGACGACGTAAGACAGTGGGACTGGCACCTACTGGTCCCCCCCGCCTGGCGCCACTGGCTCCTCTAACCACCATCTGCCATCCTCGCGAGTGTCGCGAGGTCGGGCACAACGAGATCGGGAACGGCATCGGTCTGGCGTGTTGCCTCGCCCCGACTGGCACGGTTTACCCATACACACTTGATACCCAGTTGGTTTGCTGGCCCAATGTCGTGGTACAGGCTCTCCGCAACAGGCAGCCACGCTTCCTTCTCGACCGCCATCCGTGCCGCGGCGACGTTGAAATTGTGCAGGTTGGGCTTGTAGCTGCGGACCTGCTCCGCGGTGATTACCGCATCAAAGTCCACGTTCAGCGCCTGAGCCGTCCTGGCGAACAGGTCATCGTCCACGTTGGAGATCACCGCGAGCTTGTAGCGTGTCTTCAATGTATTCAGAGCGCCCGTGACATCAGGGAAGATCGGCCAATCGGGCAAGGTGTCCACCAGACAGTCCCGGTCTGACCCGGTGCATTGGAAGCCCAGTTCAGCCCCGACCATTGCCATTACCCGGTTTAAGACGCGGCGATACTCTAGGTAGGTCTGCGAGTTTTGTACCCTGGGCTCTACGTCCGCGAAGAGAGCTAAGATCTCGGCCCTGGATTTGCGTATTCCGTGGGACTTCAAGACCTCGCCGACCGCGGTGGAAATGCCAGCCTCCCAATCAACCAGAGTCCCGTAGCAATCGAAGCTGAGCCATTCGAAACGGCTGAAATCGAGCATGAAAGTCCTCTATTCTGGGATGACGAGTAGCTCACCAAAGCGAGGTGCAGCATCACGACCCCGGGTCCGGCCTACAGTCAACGATGGCCGGAAGAAGTTGGCCTAAGTGGATGGTAGGCAGGTACCGCCTTCGAGAGGTGGTCGGGGATTAGGTCCAATCCTGGGGGGCCACGCAGACCGCCCTCAGCGGTGGGCCGTCTCCAGCGCGAACTTGATGCTCACCGCCTCGAACGGCAACTGCACCGGCACGGGGTACTCGCCGCTCCAGCAAGCGGTACACAGGCGGTCCTCTGTCAGTTCCACCGCCTTGATGAGGCCACCGAGACTCAGATAGCCCAGCGAGTCCGCCCCCACGTCACGCCGAATCGCTTCCACGTCGGTCGGTGCCGTCCTGAGTCCCTCCACCGCTGCCACGCTGCCCTGGCCGTTGGACGCTCCCAAGCCGGCGCCGTGGGCGTCGTCACTGCGCCCGTTGCCATTGCGCCCCTCCCACGCGGCCGCCGTGATCCGATGGGCAATCAGCTCGCCATGCGTGGCCATGTCCACGCCGAGCACGCAGGGATGGCGTAGCGGCGGGCAGTGTATCCGCAAGTGTACCTCGCGCGCCCCGGCACTCCGCAGCAGCTTGATGAACTTCTCCTGCGAGTTGCCCCGCACCAGGCTGTCGTCCACCACGACCACCCGCTTACCACCGACAATCTCCGGGATCGCGTTGTACTTCAGGTCCGCCGTCGTCTGCCGCTGCCGTAGCTCCGGCTGAATAAAGGTGCGGTGGATGTAGCGATTGTGGATCAAGCCGTCCCGATACGGCAGCCCGCTCGCCTCGGCATAGCCCTGCGCCGCCGTCAGCGCACAGAGCGGCACGCCGATCACCACGTCCGCCTCGGCCGGATGCTCCTGCGCCAGCTGCCGGCCCATCTCCCAGCGCGCCTCGTACACCCGCTTGTCCTCGATAATGCTGTCCGCACGAGCCAGATACACGTACTCGAACAGGCAGAGCGCCCGCCGCCGCGATTGCTGGCCCTGGATACTCTCCACCCCCTCGGCCGTGATGACGACGATCTCCCCCGGGTCCACCTCGCGCTCGAACGCCGCCCCGACCGTCTCCAACGCGCACGACTCGCTGGCCAGCACCCAGGCGCCGTTGACCCGGCCCAGGCAGAGCGGACGATTGCCCAGCGGATCGCGCACCCCAATCAACGCCTCCTGTGTCAGGAAGACGAGACTGTACGAGCCTTCCAGGTGCGGCATCGCAGCCTGGACATTCGCAACGACACTCTCTTGTCCGCCCCGCGCTGCCAGCGCCGCGATCAGCTCGCTGTCCGTTGTCGTCAGAAACCCGTGACCCCGCGCTTCCAGTTCCCGGCGGATCGAAGCCGTGTTGGTGATGTTCCCGTTATGCGCCACCATCACCTTGCCCAGCGGCCCCTCGTACAAGATCGGCTGGGCGTTCTCGATGCGGCTCGATCCCGTCGTCGAATAGCGCGTGTGCCCGATGGCAATATGCCCTTCGAGCTGCCGCAGAATGTCCTCGCTGAACACCTGCGAGACCAGCCCCATATTCTTGTAGAAGCGGATTTCCTCGCCATCGGAGACTGCGATCCCCGCACTCTCCTGGCCGCGGTGCTGCAATGCGTAGAGGCCGAAGTACGTGGTGCGCGCCACGTCCTCGTCGGCACTGTAGATGCCGAATACCCCGCAGGCCTCGCGCGGCGGCGGCTCCGCGCCACCAAATTCGGACTGGTCGTTCCGGTGGTTCTGAAGCTGGCACCGGGCAGAGTGCTCAGTGGTCACGATTCGCTCTCCCCACGGAGCGTCGCTGTCGCCGACATTCGGCCATCACGGGCGCGGCGCGGCGTGCGTCGCCTCACCCCAGTCATCAAGCCGCGCGTGCCAAGTCTACCACGAGTGTCCCCTCCCCATGGACGGCGGCCGTCCTGCCGCACCGTCCACAGACAAGAACGGCACCGGGAGCGCCGGGGATGCGCTTGATGGCGCTCCATGTATGGTAAAAGGGACTGCGGGGCGCCACGAGGCTCCCATCCTATCCCACCAGGCCAGGGAACACGCCGTCCCCCCGCCGCAGCGGGGGGACCATAGGGGGGCCAGCACTACCCCTCTCTGGAAACAACCATGAGTTCGGCTCTCACGACTGACCTCTACCATCAGGATGCCGCCTACGTCGCCTGGCGCACCGGCCGCACCGGCCCGGCAACCTTCGACTTGTATATCCGTCACGCCCCGTTCGGCGGCACCTATGTGCTCACCGCCGGCCTCGCGGCAGCCCTCGCCCACGCCACCAACTTCCGCTACACCGCCGCCGACCTCCAATACCTCGCAAAGATACGTGCCTACGACCCGGCCTTCCTCGATTTTCTCCGCAACCTGCGCTTCACCGGCAACATCGCGGCCATGCCCGAAGGCACCATTGCCTTTCCCCACGAGCCGCTACTACGAGTACAAGCGCCGTTCATCGAGGCACTGCTCCTGGAAGCAGGCCTCATCCAGGCGATCAATCTCGCCACGCTGATCGCCACCAAAGCGGCCCGCATCGTCACCGCCGCCGCCGGCCGGCCGGTCGCGGAGTTCGCGCTCCGCCGCGCCCACGCCCCCTACGCAGTGACTCGCGCCGCCAACATCGGGGGCTGCGCCACGACCTCATTCGTCGCGGCCGCCAAACGGTTCGGCCTCCAAGCGACCGGCACCATCCCCCATGCGCTCGTGCAACTATTCGACTCGGAGCGCGAGGCGTTCGAGGCAGTCGCCACCACCCTGCCGCAGTACACCTTGCTCCTCGACACCTACGATGTCCGCCAGGCCACCCACACCGCCGTCGCGGTCGCCCGCCGGGCGCGCCAGAAGTTCGGACACGAGCTTGTTGCCGTCCGCCTCGACAGCGGCGACCTGGCGGCCGGCAGCCGCTACGTCCGGCGCGTGCTAGACGCCGGTGGCCTCGATTCCGTGCGTATCGTCGCCTCCGGCGATCTCGACGAGTTCACAATTGCCGACCTACTCGCCGCCGCCGCGCCGCTAGACGGCTTCGGGATCGGCACGAAATTGGGCAGCGGCGCCGGCTCGCTACAGCACCAGGTCGCCGGCGGCACGCTCGGCGTGGTCTATAAGCTCGCCGAATACGCCGACCCGGCCGGGACGATACGAGCCAGTCTCAAGCTCGCCGGGATCAAGAGCAGCTGGCCGGGGCGCAAAGCGGTCTACCGCATCGGTCACTACGCCTACGACGTAATCCAACTTGCCTCTGAACCTCCACCTCCCAATGCCGTGCCGCTGCTGCGCCCGGTAATCCGCAGCGGCACACTGCTACCGGACAGCCACCCGCCATTGCCCGAAATCGCCGCCGCCGCGGCCGCGCAGCTCCGCGCCTTGCCGGAGCAGTGGCGGCGCCTCACCGTCGAGCACCCCTACCCCGTCCACTTCAGCCCCGGCCTCCGCGCCCTCCGCGAGCGCCTCGTCCGGACAGCCCAAGCCGGCAGGATGACCGAATGACGCGCCAAGTCGTAGCGGCGCAACATGTTGCGCCCGGCCCCCCGCCGTGTGGGAGGGGCCATCTTGGCTGAACGGGCCGCCTCGATACAGGGCGCTTGTCCCCCCGCTATGCGGGGGGACCATAGGGGGGCAACCGAGATAAAAGTGATGAACAAACCAGCCTTCGCTGCAACCCTGCACGATCCCGACGGCCGCATGGTAGCGCCGGCCCGCGCCGCGGCAGCCACCCTCCGGCGGCTATACCGTAGCGCCCACGTCATTGCGACGCCCCAGACGGACGCCCGGCTGATTACGCTCCTCCGCGCAGCCGGCGCCGCGGTCAGCACCGGGGCCGACAGCCGCATCGGTGTCGGCCGCCGTCAAGCTGTTCTCGCTGCCGTGCAAGCCAGCGCCGCCACCGTCCACTACTGCGACTTCGACCGCCTGCTCCACTGGCTCCGGGTCGCGCCGGCCGAGCTACACGCCGTACTCGACCAACTCACCGCGCCATGCCCGTTCGACTACTTGATCCTCGGACGCACCGCCGCTGCCTTTGCCACCCACCCGCGTGTGCAGCGGGAGACCGAAACCGTGACCAACCATGCCTTCTCGGCGTGGTTCGGCCAGCCGGCTGACGTAGGGGCCGGGTCGTGTGGGGTCACGGCTCACGCCGCCGCGCTGCTTGCCCAGCACTCGGATGAGCCGACGAACGCGACCGACGCCGAGTGGCCGGCCATCGTGCAGTGCCTCGCGCCCGGCCGGGTGTACTACCGGGCCACCGAGGGCCTCTCGTTCGAGACCGCCGACTACTACCCGACGGAAATCGCCCAGGCCGGCGGCGAGTCCCACTGGCGCGAGCAGGTATACGAATGGCCGGAGATGTGGCTCCAACGCCTTGAGTTGAGTCACAACTCGGTGCGCGCCATGCTCGCCGCCGCCCAGCGCCTCAGCCGCTAGACAGCCACCGCACCCCCGTCCCCCCGTCGCAACGGGGGGACCACAGGGGGGCCAGCCCCCTCCCCACCCCTCACGGAATAACCGGCAAGATCACCCGCGATGGCCGCGCAGCGTCGTGAAAGACCGTCTGCCGCGCCGCGACCAAGGCCGCCTCGGCATAGTCGTTGCCGCCCGTATTGTGGTTGCGGTCAAAGTTCGGAAAATCGCTGCTCGTCACGTGGATTTCCAGCCGATGACCGCGCCGGAATAGATTGCTCGTTGGATTCACCGCGATGGTGTATTCGTAGGCCCGGCCCGGCTCCAGCAGCGTCGGCTGTGTCAGCGAATCGCGGTACCGCGCCCGCACAATCCCGTGGCATAGCTCCTGCGCGAACCCGTCCGGCCGCCGGTCCACCACCTTGACCACGAAGTCGGTATCTCTCGCCGTCGAAGCTGCCCACAGCCGCACCGTAATCGGTCCGGTCACTTCGAGCGGCTCCGATAGCGGCGGCGTGCGATACACCAGCACGTCGCGCCGCCAGTCCAACGGCCGCTGGTCGTGCGGTTTCTGCTGCCCGTCCGGCGTATACAGCGTCATCACCGGGTCGCGCGGGTCATACACGTACTCGTCCGGCGGCTCGTCGTGCGGCGCCTGCCGCGACAGCGATCCGTCGCCGGCCGCCGTGTTCGCGCCGCCGCCACTGTGCAGGAAGAACTCGGTGAACTGCGTGCGCGCCAGCGGCCACTCCTGCTCGTCCCGCCAGCGATTCGCGCCCATCACGAACAGGCGGATCGGCGGCCAGTCGTCTACCTCATTCCGCTCGCCCCGCAGCCAGTACCGAAACCACTGATCGGCCACCTCGTAGTAGTCCTGCTGCGCCGCCGGCCCGAAGTCCATGTCACCGAGCCGCCGATCCCAATCCGTGCTCGTGTGCGTCCACGGCCCGATAATGAGATGCTGATGCTCCCTCGCCCGCGCCGTCACCCCCCGCTCGCGCATCCCGGTGAACTGCTTGATCGTGCCGATCTGCTGGTCGTACCAGCCCGTTATATTGAGCGCCGGCACCGCTACCTGCCGGTGCTTCTCCTCGAAACCGAAGAAATCGGTCGTGTGATCGGCCAGCCAGCCCCGCCAATGCTCCCCCATGCCATACATCACCGCGTCGGGAATGTCCGCCAACGGCAGGTACCACAGCCACTTGCTGCGGTCCCGCTCCTCCCACAGCCGGTCCGCCTCGTCGGTCGTGTGCGGACCGGACGTGTCGCCAGCGCGCCGCCGTTCGTCTGGAGACAGCGTATTGATCGACCACCACAGCACCCGCCCCAGCCGCAGCACGCCCGATAGCTCGCGGTCGAGCAGGTTCGCGGCGATCCCTTGCGGCAGCATGGCAACCAGGTGCGGTGGCCGCGTGTGCGCCAGCTCCCACTGCGTCCAGCCACAATAGGAGTTGCCGAACGTCCCCACCTTGCCGTCCGACCACGGCAGTTCGGCCGCCCACTCGACGGTGTCGTAGCCGTCCTCGGCGTCGCAGTGGTCCGCACTATAGAAGCCTGGCCGAAACGTCCCGTCGGAGGCGTACCGCCCGCGCACGTCCTGGACGATGGCCAGATACCCCCGCTCCGCAAACTGCGCCGCCATCTCCACGTGAATGTCGCGCGCTTTGCTGTACGGCGTCCGACAGATCAGCGTCGGATACGGGCCGCTACCCCGCGGCAGGTAGAGGTCCGCACGCAGCCATGTGCCGTCGCGCATCCGCGCCTCGACGTTCCGCTTAACCGTGTACCCGCCGCCTGGCATGGCCCCTCGCCTCCCGTCCAAACTGCCACCCCCCGACGTCATTGCGACGCAAGCCGCAATCCAGGCCCCCTGCAGTGCGGGGCCGCCATACGGGGGCAATAAACCTAATGACCTCTCAACTCAGCAGCGCCGACGGCAGGTGCTCCACCCGATTGAAATACTGCATGTAGACGGTCCCGTCGTCGTAAAAGTCGAGCCGCGTGATCGCCGTATTGCGGTGGGCAAGGATCACTCTCGGCGGCATCGTGTGCTCGAACAGCGTATGGAGCAGCTTGCCGGCAAATCCCCCGTGTGTCACCAGGCCGATCTGCTCGTCGGTCGCGGCATAACGTCCCCGCAGCTTCTCGGCAACCCGCGCCGCCCGCGCCAGCCACTCCTCCTCCGTCTCCCGCTCCCGATTCCACCAGCCGTCCGCGGTCACTTCCGCCGACAGCCGGATCGTCGGAAACTGCGCCGCCATCTCGGCCCGCTTCAAGCCCGGCAGCCCACGTCCCTCGTGATAGTCGAGAAACACGCCGCCCGTCTCGTGAATGTCCACCCACACTTCCGGTTGCAGCCCAATCGCCTGGCCGATGGGCGCAGCCGTTTGCAGCGCCCGGCACATCGCGCTCGTGAACAGCCGCGTGAAGCGGAAGCCCGTGCGATTGGCGTAATGCGCGCCCGCACCGGGCTCCTCAGCCTCGGCCGGCGTGCTGGCAAGATGCGCGGCCAGCACGTCCGCTTGCCGCTCACCCAGTTCCGTGAGCGGCGGGTCGGACACCCGTTCCGTCCAGTCGGTCAGGGCGTTGTTATACGACTGCGCGTGGCGAATGATATAGAGCTGCATGGACGCTCCGTGTCGGTGATGTGCAATCCCCGAAGGGGCGCTCTATAGTAGCAGTTGCAGCCGAGGCCAGCCGCGGCACCGTCATTGCGGCGCAAGCCGCAATCCACGTCCCCCCGCTGCGCGGGGGGACCATAGGGGGGCCGGCCTAGGCTGGTGCCGGAACGGCCAGGCGCAGCAGAATGGTGTTGTCCACCTCCAGGTCGCTGCCCCAAATCAGTCGCGCCGCGCCGTCCCACTTGATCTTGTTGTAGCCGTCCTTGGGGCGCACGTCGGACTCCGTCCACTCGGTAGCCGCGCGCCAGCTTCCGTCATCGAAATCGGCGCTGGTCCAGCCCGGCGGCGCCTCCGTGCGCTCGAACCGACAGGCGGCGTCCGGGTCCGGCGCCTTCTCGCACTCCCGGTTCAGCGGCGCGCGGTGAATTACCTTCAATCGCCAACCGCTATTCGTGACGGCCACCACCTTCCCGGTGCGGACGTCGGTGATCTGTGCAATGAGACCACCGTCGCCCATCTGCTGGTTCCGCTCGCCGATGTACTCGATCCCCGAATCGGTCTCCTTGAAGTCCTTGGCCTCAATCGCGACCGTCAGCGGATAGCTGGCGGTGAAGGTGATCGTCTCGGCGTTGAAGGAACGCTCTGTCGTGATCGGCGTCGAATCCTCGCCAACCGGCTCCCCATTGACGTACAGCGCAAACCAATTATCCGCCCACACCTCTGCCACGAACTCCGTAGTTCCGTCTTGCCGGAGCGCGGCTCCCGTTGCGGCGGTTGCCGGGACGTTAGCCCCGGTTGCGGTATCCCCATTGCCGGGGCCGCAGCCGGCGACCAGCAGTGAGCCGACGGCTAACAGCGTTACGACCAGCAGCAGCACCCGCTTGGCGATGGGTTTGGGCATCCGCTTTCCTACTTCCCATTCCGGCGGTGCCGGCGATGTGTGCTTACCGACAGGAGCACCCCATAGTAGCAGTTGCAGCCGAGGCCGGACTGCTCGCCGCCATTCCCGCGCAAGCCGCAATCCACGTCCCCCCGCCGCGGCGGGGGGACCATAGGGGGGCCGGTATCCGACCTACCCCCGGCAGCCCCTTCCCTTCAGGGAGGGGAGTTGGGAGTAGGTTTGCTAAGTACGTAATCACATGCTACAATATCAGAACTATAGTTCTATAGCTGAGGCAAGGAGGGACAGGACAATGACCACAAACGAGCAGACGGCGACCGGCGGCCAGCAGTCCGGACCGCGCGTAGACTGGCCGCAGATCGCCCCCCGGCTCACCGAGCCGTTCTGTACGCCCAAGTGGCGCGTGCAGCGCACGAGCAAAGAGCGTGTCCAGGGCAAGTATCCCGAGGGTACCCGCGGCCTCGTCGTCGCCTACATTGACGCGCGGCAGGTGTTCAGTCGCCTAGACGAGCTTTTTGGTCCTGACGGTTGGCAGACCGGCTATCGCGTGCTCGACGCCGCGAGCGGCGCGATAGAATGCACCCTCACCATCGCGGGAATCAGCAAGTCCGACGTGGGCTACCCCAATCGCAGCGGCGGCGAGGAGCCACTGAAGGCGGCGTACTCCGATGCCACCAAGCGGGCGGCGGTGCAGTGGGGCATTGGCCGCTGGCTGTACGAGCTGCCGAGCCGCTGGAGTGTACTTGACGAGCGTGGTCGGCCCGTAGATGGTGAGCGGCGGCCCGTGGCGAGTGGTCAGCAGCCAGCGCCCAGTGAGCAAAACAGGCAACCGCCCCCGGAGCAGCAGTCACCGCCCAACGGCAATGGCAGCGGCAACGGTGAAGCGACCCCAAAGCAGCGGGCCTTCATCGAGCGGCTGTGTGCAGCCAAAGGCGAAGACGCCGCGGCCTGGCCGGCCCACTCCAAACAGGAAGCCTCCGAGTCCATCAAGAAGCTGATGGCACTCCCGGATCCGCACGCAGCGGCCGCCGCGGCGTAAGCTACCAAGGGAGTAGCATGTTCCCTCGCGAGCACAAGCGGCTTGGCTGATGACCGAGATCATCTTTGTGACGCACAGCACATCCCTCGACAATGAGCGCCGGCTGGCCTCGGGACACGCCGATACGCCGCTGTCGCCGCTGGGCCGCCGGCAGGCAGCGGCGCTGGGAGCGCGCTACCGCAACACGTGCCTCGCTGCCGTCGTCTGCTCCGATCTGCAGCGGTCGTACCGTACCGCGGAGATTGCGTTCGCACAGCGCGACATCCCGATCATCAGAGATGCCCGGCTGCGCGAATGCGACTATGGCGAGTTGACTAGAGCCTCCGCCGCGGTTGTGGAGCGCGAGCGTCCCCACAGAATCACCGTGCCGTTTCCGGGCGGTGAGAGCTACGTACAGGCCGCGACGAGGGTACGCAGCCTATTAGCAGACCTGATGGAGCGTTATTCCGGCCAGCGCATCATGCTGGTCGGACATCGCGCCACGCAGTACGCCCTGGAGCATTGGCTCAACGGTGTCCCGCTGGAGGCGGCCGTCATCGCACCGTTCCAATGGCAGCCCGGCTGGACCTACCGGCTTGTCAGCCTGCCCGTGCCGTCGTCGTAGGGCCGTTCTTCCCAGGGTGATAGCCGGGAGTGGTAGCCGCGCCCTCCATCGTTGGCGTATGATTGCCAGCGTCGAGAGCTTACGGAGGGAGGCAAGCAATGGAACCGGAGTTGATCGCCAACTACGAGGAAGAAGCCGGTGAAGGCCCGCTTTGGCACGTCCCCCAGCAGCGCGTCTATTGGGTAGACATCACCACCAGCCGTATCTTCCGTTACCATCCCGCCTCGGGCCGGCACGAGCTGTTCTACCAGGGCGAGGAAGACATCGGCGGATTCACCTTTCAAGCGGACGGCTCGCTCTTGCTCTTCATGGCCCGCGGTGCCATCAAGGTCCTGCGCGACGGCCAGCTCACCACGATCATTGATGAGATTCCGGCCGAGCGGCGGACGCGCTTCAACGACGTGATCACCGATCCCTTCGGCCGCGTCTACTGCGGCACCATGCCGACCGACGGCGACGATGCGCGCCTCTACCGCCTCGATACCGACGGTACCCTGACGGTCATGTTGGAGGGTATCGGCCTCTCGAACGGCATGGGCTACACGCTCGACCAGCGGCAGATGTACTTCACCGACACTTTCCAGCGCAAAATCTACCTATTCGACTACGACCAGGAGACGGGCGCGCTCTCCGGGCAGCGCGTGTTCCTGGACGTGCCCGAAGACGAGGACGTGCTCGGTCCCGACGGCATGACCGTGGACGCCGAGGGCCACGTGTGGACGGCCCTGTGGGGCATCGGCTGCGTCGCCCGTTACCGGCCGGACGGCACCGAGGAGCGCCGCGTGTACTTCCCCGGTGTCAAGCGCGCCTCCAGCCTGATCTTCGGCGGCCCGAACATGAACGACATATACGTCACCACCCAGGGCGCCGACGACAAACCGGCCGCCGGCCCCAACGCCGGCGCCTTCTTCCGCGTCCACGCCGATGTCCGCGGCTACCCCGAATTCCATTCGCGCATCCGGCTCTAGCACCAGCCCACCATTCCCATGACCGCACCACCCGTTGCCCGGTGCTGCCGGAATAGCCTGCCACGCGCTACACTCTATGCATGACCTGTTGCCCGTGGCTGACGCTGTTGCGGCGCGTACTGTGGCCGCTGCCGCTGCTGGCGGTCCTGTTCTTGCTCGCCGCGTGCGATCTAGGGGAAACCCAGCCGGAGCCTGCCCCGCCTGCCCCGGCGGCGACGCAGCCTCCACCTCAGCCGACGACGCCACCGCCGCCGACCGCACCACCGGCAGTACCCACGACGCCTCCGGCCCCGACGCCCGTACCACCCATAGCCACCACGCCACCACCACCCCCAACGCCCGTACCACCAACGGCCACCACACCACCACCCCCAACGCCCGTCCCCCCGACAGCCACCATGCCACCACCCCCAACGCCCGTGCCCCCAACAGCCACGACTCCGCCACCCCCAACGCCCGTCCCGCCGACAGCCACCACGCCGCCCCCACCGACACCCGTCCCGCCGACGGCCACCACACCACCACCAACACCCGTGCCACCGACGGCGACTACACCGCCGCCACCGCCCACGGCCACCAGTCCGCCCGCGCAAACGGCGTCCCTATACAAGGGCGTCGCGCAGGGCCTCACACCGGAAGGGTTTGCGTTCCTCGGCGCGACCAATGCGCCGGTAACACTGACCGACTACTCGGATTTCTTGTGACCGCTCTGTGCCCGCTACGTGTTAGCGGTAGAGCCGGTCATCATAGATAAGTACGTGCGCCAAGGGCTGGTGAAGCTCGTGTTCCGGGCCGTGCTCAACCATGGCGAGCGCAGTATCCGCACCTCCGAGGCCGCCGCCTGCGCCGGGCTACAGGGCCAGTTCTGGCAGCTGCACGAGTTGCTCTTCCAGCGTCAGCGGGAAGTCCCGCGTGGCGATGGCAACGCGCTCGTCGCGGGGATGCGGCAGTTCGCCGCCACCCTGCCGGACCTCGATCAAGCCGCGTTCGCTACCTGCCTCACCGAGCGGACGACGCTCGAACACGTGCAGGCTACCGATGCCGAGCAACGCACGCGCGGCATCGTGCGACAGCCGATCTTCGACATCAGCGGGCCGGGCGGCACGCAGCGCCTAGTCGGCTTGCCGTCGGTCGAGGCACTCTCGGCGGCATTGGACAAAGCGGCCGGGTAGCGAAAGGTCCTCCCGATGGCCCGAACCGGTGATGTGCGTGCTCGGCAAGTGGTTTACTATCATGTATATTGAGTGCCAAATTCGATGCCGGGATCGCCTTCCGGGGAGGTACGTTGTAGACATGACCCCCAACACATGGATTGCGTCGCTGCGGCGCGTGTTGTGGCTACCCTTGCTGGTGGTGCCACTCTTCCTGTTCACGGCGTGCAATGGCACGGAAACGCAGCCGGAACCGGCCGCGCCGACCACCGCCGTCACGGCGCCGGCCACCCAGCCCACTGCCGCTGCGCCCGCTCCGACGGCCGCGGCTCCCAGTGAGGCGCCGGCCGGAACGTCATATAGCGGCGTCGCCCAAGGCTTCACGCCGGAAGGCTTCCCGTTCTTGGGCGCAGCCAATGCCCCCGTGACGCTCACCGAACACTCGGACTTCCAGTGACCGGCCTGTGCCCGCTACGTGTTAGCGGTAGAGCCGGAAATCATTGACAAGTACGTGCGCCCAGGGCAGGTGAAGCTCGTCTTCCGCGCCGTGCTCAACCTCGGCGAGGGCAGCGTCCGCGCTGCGGAGGCCGCGGCCTGTGCCGGGCAGCAGGGCCAGTTCTGGCAAATGCATCAACTGCTCTTCCAGCGCCAACGGGAAATCCCCCGCGGCGACGCGGTCGTGGCCGGGTTGCAGCAGTTCGCTACGGCGCTGCCTGGCCTCGATCAAGCCGCGTTCGCTACCTGCCTCAAAGAGCGGGCGACCCTCCAGCACGTGCAGGCCACCGATGCCGAGCAGCGCCAACGCGGGTTTACCAGCCAGCCGTCCTTTGAGATCAGCGGGCCGGGCGGCACTGAGCGCGTGGTCGGCTTGCCGTCGGTCTCGGCGCTCTCAGCGGCGTTGGACAAAGCGCGCGGTTAGGGAAAGGTCATCGCAATGGCCCAAACCGGTCTTGTATCCCGCATCGCCCATAGCCGCCTGGGGCTGGCCGCCGCCGCCGCCCTGGTCCTGGGCCTCCTGCTGGCGCTCGCCATCGGCATCGGGGGCAGCAGCACCGTCGGCAGCGACCCGCTCGCCGCCGGGGCCGTCCTCGCCCTGGCGCCGGCAGCCTTTCTCTCCGGGCTTCTGAGCCTGCTCTCACCCTGTACGCTGCCGATCCTGCCGGCCTATTTCGCCTTCAGCTTCCAAGCGCAGCGCCAGCACGCCACGCTCATGAGTGTTGCCTTCTTCCTGGGTCTGGCCACGACCATGACGCTACTCGGAGCCAGCGCCACGGCGTTGGGCAGCCTGCTGCTCCAATATCTCGAACAGGTGACATTGATCGGCGGCGTGGTCATTATCGTGTTCGGCGTGATGAGCGTGCTCGGCAAGGGCTTTGCCGGGATGCAGATTCAGGACCGCCCCTCCGCGACCGTTGCCGGCTCGTATCTACTGGGCGCGACCTTTGCCCTCGGCTGGACCACCTGCATCGGTCCCATTCTCGGCGCGCTCCTCACGCTGCTCGCGGCCCAGGGATTGGCAATCATCCAAGGTGCCGTGCTCGCCTTTATCTACACCCTCGGCCTGGGGCTACCCCTCATTCTCCTCTCCAGCTTCTTCCGCCGCCTCGACACCACGGGCGGAATCTGGAACGTGCTGCGCGGCCGCGGCTACATGCTGTCGCTGGGCCGCTTCACCCTGCACCTGCACACCACGAGCGCGGTCAGCGGCCTGCTACTCATCGGCCTCGGCTATCTGCTCGCCTCCGGCCAGCTCACCGCCTTCACCGAAGTCGCCGCCAGCGGCGACCTATCCCTGCTCGTCCTCGACTTGGACGAGCGCCTCCGCCAGTTCTTCGGCCTGCAATAACCCCGCCGCGCAGTCCGCCGGCCGCAGCGTGCCCAGCGGCCGTAGGGGCAACCCTTGTGGTTGCCCACGTCCCCCCGCCAAGCGGGGGGACCATAGGGGGACTGACAGGGCGGGTTTTTCTGTAGGGGCGCGATTCATTGCGCCCGCGCCTCCGTCATTCCCGCGAAGGCGGGAATCCAGCCTCTCTCCCACAGCGAGCGGTTCAGAGTGAGGGCCGCCGTCTCCCATCTCTGTCCTACTCCCCCTCTCCACATGGTGGAGAGGGGGCCGGGGGGTGAGGCCCGCAACTACTCTTCCGCCACCACGTGGTTTCGCAGCACGCCAATCCCCTCGATCTCGATTTCTACCGAGTCACCCGGCGTCACGTCGCCCACCCCGGAGGGCGTGCCCGTGGAGATCACGTCGCCCGGCAGCAACGTGAAGTAGCGCGTCATGAAGGAGATCAGGTGCGGCACGGAGAAGAGCAGGTCGGATGTGTTCGTTTGCTGCCGACGCTCCCCATTCAGCCGCGTTTCGAGCATGAGGTTGCTCGGATCGAGTCCCGTCGCAATCACCGGACCCAACGGGCAGAAGCTGTCGTAGCCCTTGCCCAACAGCAGGACCCCCATCGCCATCTCCGCCAGCTGCACTTCCCGGTGGCTGACGTCGTTGCCACAGGTGTAGCCGAGCACGTAGTCGAGCGCGTCCGCCTCGGACACGTGGCGGGCAGTCTTGCCCATCACGACGACCAGCTCCCCCTCAAATTGCACCGACTCGGCGCCGGTGGGGTACACAATCGGCTCATCCGGCCCAACCACTGCCGTCGGCGGCTTCGTGAACAGCATCGGCACTTCGGGGACCGAGCCGCTCCCCTCTTCGATGTGCAGCTTGTAGTTGGCCCCCACACCGATCACTTTCGACGGGACCACCGGCGCCAGCAGCTTCAGCGCATCCACGCTGCCGACCGCCTGCCCGACCTCATAGTCACCGAACGGCGAGCCAACCAGTTGGCGCACCGTCGCGTCCCCCTCCAGCACCCCGTACTGTGCCCCCGTGTCGCTCTGATAGCGCAGGATTTTCACCATCCGTCTCCTCCCCTCGTCCCTACCATCTCGGATCATGCCCTCGCAGCGAGGCCCTAGCCAGACCTGCTGGCAGGTCAAGGGTAACACGAAGCCACCCGCTCCGCGTCGTGACGGAGGCTAAGGCGTGTCTGCAATACCAGTCGGCCGGGGGGCGTTCCCTCCCCTGTGCGTCAGCACGGGGGAGGGTGAGGGTGGGGGCCAAGCAGAGTACTGGTCCCCCTGCGAAGGGGGCGGCCGCCTAGGCCCTAGCTTGCTCGGCAAGGACTTGCAGCGTCCGAGTCAGGTGCTGACAGGCAACCGGGTAGTCAATCGGGGCGTCGGGGGGTGGTATCGGCTTCCCTTCTTGGTGAGCAAGCCACACCGAAAAGGCCGGCATGACGAGGCTCAGTGGCTCCCCGGTCTCCGCATCCAAGCGCACCAGGATGTCATCCCCTACCAGCATCCAAGGCACCTGCGCTTCCCGGCCTTCGCCGCCGGCGAACACGATGTCCATGTCACCGGATGACGGATGATAGTACCATGTCGCGTCCGGCAGCATGGTCAGGAGGGTTTCGATGTCTACGGCAGTTTCGGTGATCTTGGCGATCATGGCCTACCCTCCCGTCTTTTCCAGCGGCACTGGACAGGACCGCCCGATTGCCTTGCCCTCAAGGTGAGCCACATGGCCTAATTGTAGGGATTGACCGCCCGGCGCCTCTACGGTCCAGCCGAAACCATCGCCGGGCATGAAGGACTGACATGGAGAAACAGACGGTCGTCGTGAAGGTTGGCGGGAGCACGTTGCCGCACCGCGAGGCGGTGCTGGCGGACCTCGCCGAGCTACATAGCGCCGGCCTAGAGGTCGTCATCGCCCACGGCGGCGGCGCGGCCCTCACCGACTGGCTGACCCGCGTGGACAAGCAGCCCACGTTCGTCAACGGCCTGCGCGTCACCGACGAAGAGACCCTGGAGTTGGCCGTCATGGTGTTTGCCGGCGCTGTCAACAAGCAGCTTGTGGCGCTACTCAATGCCGCCGGCATCCCGGCTGTCGGGATTAGCGGCGTGGACGGCGGCTTGGTACGTGCCCGTCGCCAAACCGACCCGGATATTGGGCTGGTTGGTCAGACCGAGCAGGTTGACACCGCCCCGCTGCGCGCCCTCCTCGACCGCGGCCTAGTCCCGGTCGTCGCCTGCATCGTCCTCGGCCCGGCGGGGCAGATCCTCAACATCAACGCCGACACCCTCGCCGGCGACCTGGCGCGGGCGCTGCGCGCCCGCCGCGTCGTCTTCCTGACCGACGTGCCGGGTGTGCGTGGCGGCGACGGAACCGTCATCCCCACGCTCTCTGCCGGCGAGACGGATCGCCTCATTGCCGCCGGTGTCATCACCGGCGGCATGATCCCCAAGGTCGCGGCCTGCCTGCGCTGCCTCGACGGCGTGCCGGAAGCGGTCATCCTCGACGGCAGCGTGTCCCACGTCCTGCGCGATCACGTGCTCGGCTCCGCCACCGCCGGCACCGTCTTCCGCAGCCGTCCCGCCAGCGACTAACCGCTGCTAACTCTGTCCGGTCATTCCCGCGAAAGCGGGAATCCAGGCCCCTCTCCCCTAGGCGAGGGCCAGGCCGGGAGACGCAGCGCGGCGGCATCGCCGCTGCGGTGCCCGTGCCGCCGTCCCCCCGTCGGGACGGGGGGACCATAGGGGGGCGACCATCCCTCGCTCGTCGGCCAATCTGGTATGGTGTACCCCTACACTTGCGCGTATTGTCGCGCCGGGGCGGCCGATGGCCGATTGGCCCCCCAACGCGATCATCTGAGAGGAGGCCCCTGATGGCGGCAGCAGCCCCGATCTCCCCAGCCACCGGCGACCTAGCGGAACGAGAATCCGAACTCTACATGCGGACCTTCGTCCGCATCCCGGTGGCCTTGGCCCGAGGCGAGGGCGTACATGTGTGGGACGTTGCGGGCAACGAATATCTCGATTTTTTCGGCGGGATTGCGGTCAACGTGCTCGGTCACTGCCATCCGGCAGTAGTGAACGCGGTGACGGAGCAGGTGCAGACGCTCATCCACACCACCTGCCTCTACTACACGTCGCCACAGCTTGAGCTAGGGCAGCTACTGATCGAGAACTCCTGCCTCGACCGCGTCTTCTACGTGAACAGCGGCGCCGAGGCCGCCGAAACCGCCATCAAGCTGGCCCGCAAGTGGGGCAAGCGCCACCACAACGGCGCCTACCGGATCATCACCGCCGAGAACTCGTTCCACGGCCGCACGCTCGGCTCCCTGGCCGCGACCGGCCAGCCCCACTACCACCACGACTTTGCGCCGCTGCCGGCCGGCTTCTCCTACGTCCCGTACAACGACCTCGATGCCTTGCAGGCGGCCGTCACCAATGAGACAGCGGCGATCATGCTGGAGCCGGTGATGGGCGAGGCCGGCGTCTACCCGGCCACGGCAGAGTATCTCCAAGGCGCCCGGCAGTTGTGCGACGATCACGGCATCCTGCTCATCTTGGACGAGATTCAGTCCGGGATGGGGCGCAGCGGTCGCCTGTGGGCCTACGAGACCTACGGCGTCGAGCCGGACATTATGACCCTCGCCAAAGGGCTGGCCGGCGGTATGCCGATTGGCGCCTGCCTCGCCAAAGAGTCGGCGGCAGCGTTCGAGCCGGGCGATCACGGCTCGACGTTCGGCGGTCATCTCGTCAGCTGCGCCGCCGGTGTAGCAACGCTGCGAACCATCATCGAAGAGGACATTACCGCCAACGTGGGCCAGGTCGGCGCCGTATTGGGAGAGCGCTTGGCGGCGCTCGCGGCGGAAACCGGCGCCATTCAGGAGATTAGGCAGTCGGGCCTGCTAATCGGCATAGAGCTACACGAGCCGGTGGCCGGCGACGTGCTCACGCACTGCCTGGAGCACGGCCTGCTCGTGAACAAGACTTCCGACACCACCATCCGGCTCGCCCCGCCACTCACCATCAACGAGGAGCACGTAGACCAAGCCGTTGCTATTCTCGGCACGGCAATCAAGGCCGCAACAGCCAACTAGCCCGGCGGTAGCCCTGGTCTCCCGCGTGCCCAACACGTCATTCCGGCTTCCGCCGGAATCCATGTCCCCCCGCCGCAGCGGGGGGACCATAGGGGGGCTAGATTGCGGCTTTCGCGGGAATGACCGAGAAATATCACCAGTACCTAGTCAACGCAGTCGCACGGAAGGTAGATGACCTATGGCAAGAGAACGCTTAGTCCTCGCGTATTCCGGTGGATTGGACACGTCGGTAGCGATCCGCTGGATTCAGGAAAAGTACGACATGGACGTGATCGCCATGACGGTTGACGTCGGCCATCAGGGTGATCTCGAAGCGATCAAACAGCGCGCCAAGGAAATTGGCGCGGTGGATGCCGTCGTTTCGGACGCCAAGGACCTGTTTGTCAAGTATTTTGTCTGGCCCGCCCTGCAAGGTGGCGCCATCTACGAAGGCGACTACCTCCTCGCCACCGCGCTCGCGCGGCCGCTGCAAGCCTGGCTGCTGGTCGAAACTGCCGAGGAATTCGGGGCTACGGCGGTGGCGCACGGCTGCACCGGCAAAGGCAACGACCAGGTCCGCTTCGACGTCTCGATCAAGGCCCTCAACCCAGACCTGCGGATCGTCGCGCCCGTGCGCGAGTGGCGGCTGACGCGCGACGAGGAGATTAGGTGGGCGGAAGAGCGCGGCATCCCCATTCCTGTCACCAAGGAAAGCTCCTACAGCGTGGACCAAAACCTCTGGGGCCGCTCGGTCGAGGCGGGCATCCTGGAAGACCCCTGGGCCGAGCCGCCCGACGACGTGTGGGAATGGACGGCCGACCCGCTGACCGCGCCGCAGGACCCGGCCTACGTCGAGATCGAGTTCGAGCAGGGCATTCCCGTCGCCCTCGACGGCGAGCGGCTCGATGGCGTAACCCTGATCGAGCGGTTGAGCAAGCTGGCCGGGGAGCACGGCGTCGGGCGCGTAGACCACATCGAAAACCGCCTGGTGGGGATCAAGTCCCGCGAGGTGTACGAGGCGCCGGCCGGAGTGGTGCTCTACCAGGCGCACCGTCAGCTGGAGAAGATGGTGCTCTCCAAGGAGCAGGCCCGTTTCAAGGAAACCGTCGCCAGCGAGTACGCCTCACTCGTCTACAACGGCCAGTGGTTCACCTCCCTGCACCAAGACCTCGCCGCCTTCATCACCAGCAGCCAGCGCCACGTCACCGGCGCCGTGCGCGCGCGCCTGCACAAGGGCACCTGCCGCGTCGTCGGCCGGTCCGCGCCCGACGCGCTCTACAGCCACCAGCTCGCCACCTACGACACCGGCGACCAATTCGACCACGCCGCCGCCGAGGGCTTTATCGCGCTGTGGGGCCTGCCGGTCCGCACCCAAGCCGAGCGCCAGCAGCTCCACCGCCCCGCCGAGCGCCCCCGCCTCACCGGCAGCACCTCCGTCGAGTAACCGGCTACCTGCAGCAAGTGCCTGGTGGCGTGGGTCAGCGTCCGCCCGTGGCTTGACCCGTCCACGAGCCACCGGCCGCCGTTCATCGGCAACCTCGGCTGATTGCAAGGTTTAACCTCGGCTAATCGTCAGGTTAGCCCCCAGCCGTCCGCCGCTAGTGCCCCGGTAGTCCGCTCATTTGTTTGGCCCGGCCCCGATTAGCGCTTCAATCCTCTGCGCTAGTCTGTCGCGGAGTTCTGCGGGTGTTTCCCAAACGATATGGTAATACTGCCGGGTATCGAAGTGGAGTTGATCCACCATATCTGCCCGGCATGAGTAAATCACAGGGAGGCCGAGTCCGTATGCGAAGCCTGCTTCCCAGTACACTCCGCCCCTCGCTCCATCTTCGCCGTGGGTGAAGTCCGCTACCAGGAATCGCGAGCGCCGGATTTCGGCGATAATCTCCTCGTCAATTTTGTTGACATCCGGTTTCTTGTCTATCCTCATTGATTCGTATCCGGCTGCTTCAATGCCCTTTTCGATTCCTTGCTCATATGCGTCATCCGTTTCGGGATTGATCCACATAGCAACAAATGCTTGAGCCGAGTCGGTATTGGTTTCCTTTTCAGCAACGTGATTGTAGCCATCCCCTGTAACCTTTCCCGCAAAAACTCCCAATCCACGATGCTTTTCTATCCAACCCCTATCAATCAGATATCTGAAAAGGTTGATAGTGTCCATCCTACTGGTCGACTCAGAATATGCACATGAGCCAACACCGCCGTTCGCACCAATGTCAATGTAGTCGTCGAGTGCTTCTACCTGACTGACCATATATCGAAGCAGTCTCTCAGCCCGTTCCGGAACTGGAAGAGACTTTTTGTTCTTAGTGTACTCGACAACCTCTGCCGTAACTCTCGGTTTCTCAACTCCCTGCATATGTTGGTCGATGATCCATGTAGTGAGCCGCGCTTTCTCCGCTTCTCCAAGTTCACCGAGCCAATCTTCCGCATCATCGGTAAGCTCATATGCGCCGCCAGCGCGGGGGGAATCTTCTACCAGATACCTACCTTCTCGGGGATAGCGCCATCCCTTTGCCTCATAGTCGTTTCCCCAGATGGGGCATGTATTAATCGGGCTTGGCATCGCTGTTGCTCCTTATGTTGATGGCCTATGCTGCTGTCTCACTCCCGATTATACCCGGCACATCGGAGACGGGCGCAGCGCGCCGTAACCCCTACTCTGTGCTCCCTGTGCGCTCTGTGGCCAAGAAAAGCCGGCACCATCCTGTCCGTGACACTAGATGACAGACTGTGCAAACGTACAGTATAATCACCATACGAGGGCGTATCATGGCGCGGGGATTGACGCGGCGGCAGCGCGAAGTGTTGGCCCACATTCGCGCCGCCCTGGAGCGCACCGGCCGGCCGCCGACCCTGCGGGAGTTGGGCGCGCGGCTGGGCATTCGCTCGACCAACGGTGTGCGTGACCACCTGGAGGCACTCGTTGCCAAGGGCTATCTCGCCCGGGATCCGCGCAGCGCCCGTGGCCTGCGCCTGCTCCGAGCGGCACCGGCGCCAACGGCTGCGGACCTGCCAGCGCCGGCCGCCGTGCCGGTGGGCGTGCGGCGTGTGCCGCTGCTCGGTGGCGTCGCCGCCGGCAAGCCGCTCTTCGCCGACCAGGAGCTAGGCGATGCTTTACTCCTCGACGAGCGTGTTGTGCCAAACGGCGGAGCGGTGTTTGCCTTGCGCGTCCGCGGCGATAGCATGCAAGACGCTGCCATCCACGATGGCGATTACGTTGTCGTGCGCGAGCAGCGGAGCGCCGAGTCGGGCGACATCGTTGTCGCGCTGCTGGAGGACGAGGCGACGGTCAAACGCTTCTTCCCGGAACGCGACTATGTGCGGCTCCAGCCGGAGAATAGCCACCACGCGCCGGTCATCGTGCGCCGGGACGACCGCAGTATGCGCCTGCTCGGCAAGGTGACTGCCGTGATCTCGCGCCGGCCCTAGTCGAGCCGGTCACGATCCTTATAGTGACAACTATCGAAATGTCCCCGGCGGCAGACTCCCCCTCTCCACAAGTGGAGAGGGGGCCGGGGGGTGAGGAGTGAGACCATGCTTGCAGTTGGCACGGAAGCACCGGATTTCGAGGCGCTGACCGATACCGGTCAGACCTTCCGGCTCGCGGATTGGCGCGGCCACCGGCCCGTCGTGCTGTTCTTCTACCTCCGCGCCTTCACGTTCGGCTGAAGCAACGAGATACGCGCGTTCGGCGAACGCTACGCGGAGTTCCGACAGGCCGGCGCCGTTGTCATCGGTGTCAGCGCCGATAGCGCCGAACGCCAGCGCGCGTTTCGCGAGTCGCTCGGCGTGAACATGCCGCTCATCGCCGACACCGACAAGGCCATCGCCACGCTCTACGACGCCAAGGAGTTCATAGGCGTCATCCCGGCCCGCCTCACCTATGTCATTGACACGGCCGGCATCATCCGCTCCGTCGGCACCCACCGCGTCCACATGGACCGCCACAGCAGCGAGGCGCTGACGGTCGTACAGGAGCTAGCCGCAGCCGCTGAACCGGAAACACAGCAGTCCTGACCACGCACCTCCCTCCCTAGCCCCCCGGACTGAGCTACCAAGGAAGGGAATGAACCGTCCCCCTGCACAGCGGGGGGACCATAGGGGGGCCGGAGTCTGATCGCCACACTCCCCCTCTCTATCGCTCCGCGATGGAGAGGGGGCCGGGGGGTGAGGATGAACAGGACGCCCCTACGCCCGCGGGAGCGGGAACGTCACCTTGCTATTGCCTTCGTGCTGCGAGCGGAGTATCCCCAGCAGGATTTCGACCGTGTGCAGCGCGTCGGTGGCCGGCGAGATCAGCGGGGCGGGCGGCTCTTGGCCGGCAGCCTGTGCATCGAGGTGCTGCACTAACTCCTCGATACCGGCGAGTTGTGCCTCATAGGTGTGCGTCGGAGCGTCGAGCGGCCGCTGACCGGCCTCGTCCCACACCTCCATCCCGCCATCGTTCGCGCGGATGCGGCCGCGCTCACAGAGCAGATCAATGACCCAACCTCGTGACTCCGGCGTTTTCGTCAAGCTGATGTGTGACCGGACCCCATTGCGGAAGCGGATGTACACGTCGGCACCCGGGTCCGTGTCCGGGTCCCGCCCACCGTCTCCGGCGTAGGCCGGTCCATAGTCGTGGTGCATGTCCGCCAGCTCTGCGACGAGCCACTCCGGTCCCGAGCCGGCCAGGAAACAGACCATGTCAATGAGGTGTGTGCCGTTGCGGAACATCATCGCTCGCTGACCGGTCATCGTGGCCACCACCTGTCGCAGCGCGCCCAACTCCTCTCTGACCAGGAAGTCACGCAGGTGAATCCACGACCCGCGCAGCCGCCGCGTGTGATCCACCGATAGCGGCACCCCCTGCTCCGCGCACGCCGCGATCATCCGGTCGGCATCGGCCAGCGTCGTAGCCAGCGGCTTTTCGCAGAAAATGCCCTTGACTCCGGCTGCAACCGCGTCCACCACCATGTCGGCGTGCAGATGGTCGGACGTGGCAACCGAGAGCAGGTCCAGCCCTTCTTCGCGCAGCATCGCTTTGTAGTCCGTGTAGGTCTTGACCTCCGGCCACACGTCACCCCACGTCGCCCGGAAGCCGTCCAGCAGTTCGGTCTTAAGCTCGCACACCGCCACCACGTCCACGCCCGGCACCTGCGCGTAGGCCGCGGCGTGACTTCCCCCCTGCGGCGCGCTGAGCGCCGGGTGTACCGGGGCCGCGCCCCGCCCGGCCGCAATGCCCGACAACCCGATGATCCCCGCGCGATAGTTCCCCGCTGAGGCCGTCGCTGTATTCATGTCTACCCTTTCTCGTAGTGCCGGTCTCCCCGCGCTACGACGTTCGCTCGATCCACACCGGCGTTGACCACGCCATCGGCACGCGGCCGCGAATGCGGTCCCGCTGACGCACCCGGAGATAATACAGCGCTGCGGCCGGCGGATCGGGGTCTTCCCACTCCAAGCGCAGGTCCAGCTCGCCCTGTCCGGTGAGCGTATGCACGACCTGGAAAGCGGCGTCCGCATCACCATTCCGGGCCGCCGCGCCGCTCAGATCGCCACGAATCACTTCCAGCCGGTCCAGCGCGGCCGTACCGGCTACCGCCGCGGCTACCCGGACCGGTCCGTCCACCGGCACCCGCGCCCCCGGCATCGCTCCTGCCACGGACCAGTCCAGCAGCATACGCTCCCCGGTCGTGCCATACGTCCGGCGCGTGCGGAGCGAGTCGAAAATAGCCTCGCGCGTGAGCCGCGGCGCCTGGACTGCCGCCAAGCCGGTCTGTCGCAGGCCGGGCTGTGCCTGATGATTGTCCGACGAGCAGATGACCCCGAGACGCTGCCCCGTCAGCCAGACGTCCCAGGCGTAGTGCCGCCCCGGCGCCGACGTGTTGAGCGAGAAGTCGCAGCGTTCGTAGGCCAGTGGATGGTCCGCATCCAGGCACTCGCACTGACCGTGACCCGAATAAATCTCGATCACCGGCCGGTACGGGTTCTCACCCTGCTCGGGATGTTGCCAATCGGGATTCGGCCCCGTCCCACCCGGCACTGCCCCCTGTGCCAGCGGCGAGAACATCACGCCCGTATGGTGCGGGATGGTCAGCACCGCCTCGCTCCCGCCGACTTCCCGCTCCAGATGGCGCCAGAGGTCGGGCAGGCTGCCCCGGTTGGCGCCGAACAGCGGTCCGCGCTCCCCGCGGTAGTACACGTTGTGGTGCGCCCACGGGCTGCTGAACGTCCCCTCGTAGCCCAGAATCGTGACAAACTGCCCCGGTGCATGGTGCCGCGCCACGTCGTCGGTAATCAACTGCCACTGCTCGTCGGTCAGCGTCTCGGCATGGTCGCTCAAGCAGTAGAAGTCGAGCGCCGCCACCTCGCGGGCGTAGCTGAACGGTCGCCGCCCGGTCGCGTCGAAGCTGTGCAGCGAGTGCGAATGCAGATCACCCCAGTAGACCGGTCGCGCCGCGGCGGCGGTTGCCGTGACGCGCACCGGGTTACTCACCGCTTCGAGGCCGCTGGCCGGACCACCGACAATCCGCGCCGTCAAGCGTAAGATTCCGTCCGCGCGGGCGGTGATCGGAATGCGGAGCACGCCGTCGTGCTGCGCCGGCAGTGCGACCCACGCCGGATACTCCGCCGCGCCGGTCACGGTGCCCAGCACGACCGTACCGCTCGCCGCCGGGACCGCGTTCTGCCAGCCGTCGAGCACGGCGAGGTGCAGCAGCCCGGTCTCGCCGACGACTAGCTGCGACGGCAGCAGTGCCGTCAGCTCTACCGGCTCGCCGGCCCGCCCGGCCAAGGTATCGGTTGCTTCACGTGGGAGGGCAGTGAACTGTCCGCTCCCGTCCGCGTCTACGGCGGCCCGTAGCGCCTCGGTCCCATGGGGATGCAGCGGCGCGGCAAAGCCCCGGCTGCCGCCCCGCTGATCGCCGAAGATAATCTCGATCTCGTCTCCCGCGTCGAGGCGACCGCGCTCCATCCGCACCTCAGTCACGAAAGCGTAGCGATGCTCGCGGCCATCCAACCCGCGCCGGTTCGCCTTGACGTACTCGTCGGTCGTGCCGCCAATCACCGTGCAGGTCAACTCAACTCCCGGCTTGGCGCAGCGGGCAGTCACGTAGTTGTCGGCGGCCGGGGCCGTGCTCTGCGCCCCGTGCGACGAGTTCCGGTACCACACGTGCCAGGTTTCGGGCAGCTGGACGCGCACCGCCGCACCCGCCGCCAACCCCGGCGCGCCGACCCGATAGCTGACGACCCACGTACCCCACTCCCCAGCCACCCCGGTCGCCGGCGTGACGGTCGCCTGACCTAGCTCGCAGTCCCTACCCATGCGCTACGCTCCTCTCGCCGCAGTGGCGTGGAGTCTCGCCTGTAGACGCGCTCGCTGTCCACTCTGGCGACACTGGCACCCGGGAGTGTAAGCGGGACGCCTATGACTCCAGTGCAAGCCGGAGTACGGCAGCGGAACGGGGGTGGATTCGGACGAACGCCGGAATGACGGAGGTGAGTGGTATCTTCCTCCGGCGCGTCAACGTGAGGGAGAGCGTAGGGTAGGGACCGATGCGAGGGCGAATTCTCGTAGCTCCCGGCGGATCAGCGCGGGATCAGACCCAAGAAGCGCTTCTTCCGTTTCTTCGGCTTGGACAATTCCTCCTCCCGCCGGGCCACTTCGAACAGCATGTCAATCAATGCCTGTGAGTTGGTGAGTGCAGCCAGGCGCTTGGCGTCCTCCATGGTGAATTTTACGTCCCTGGGAATATCGCGCACATAGCCGCCCGGGCCCAGTTTTCGCACTTTCATGGTGTGTCTCCTCCGTGCAGCCTGTACCCAGTAGATTACACCAAGCCACTCGCTTCCAGGATACCTGACAGCACTCTAACATATTGAGGCACTTTGCCAAGAGTCTCATCCGACAGGAGGTTGCTGGCACTGTTCGGAGCCTCGCAGTCCACAGTGAGGACGGCGAGCTTCCGAGTACGATCCGGCGAGAGGATCGGTATGCTCACTACAGCGGTCAGGTGCTCAGTGAGCTTGATCATCTCAGGCGTTAGTTTCCACATCATCTCAAGGACATCGTTGGTAATACCCTCCAGGTCCTGGACTGCCTGCCCCTGACGACTCCAGGCGTGTCCCGTGGTGCCCTCCAGCGGTGCAAAGGCGAGGTTCTCGTCCGGCTTGCCCTGCTTGTTGTGCTGATAGATGGGATGCAGTCTTCCGTCCTCTCCCAGAAAGTAAACCGTGGCGCCGGTCGATTCCGGCCGCTCGGATAAATCCTTCACGACAATCTCTAGGTAATCCTCGATCAGAAATCGTGCCAGCTGCCGGCGTGTTTCGCGTTCCTCGGCGCTACGTTTCCGGTTGCCGGCGAGCAAAGAAACGGCGACGCTGCCGGCCGTGGCGAAGGGGATGATGACCACCAGCGCAATGGCCCACACGTTGACACTGCTCTGGGGAGTCAAGACCAGCGCGAGCACGCCGGATGCCCCCGAACCAACGAAGGTCAGGGTCAGCGCAGTCCAGTCATACCGGCTGAGATCACTAAAGAGACGCACTCCCTGCCTCCCGGAACAGCATTAGGCGGCGCGACGTGAAGTCTCGCCTGTAGACGCGCTCGCTGTCCACCATCCGCGGGCTGTCCGCTGACGGGACCACGTACAATGGGGGGCACGCAGCGCGGCCGACTGGCGGCGCACACCACCGGCGGAAAGGAAACACCAGATGGAGCAGCGACGTCTCGGGCGCACGGAGCATCGGAGTACGGTCGTGATCTTGGGTGCGGTGGCGTTCGGGCGCGTGCCGCAGGCAGAGGCGGATCGCTCCATCGAGCTGGCAATGCAGCACGGTGTCAACCACATTGACGTGGCGCCCACCTACGGCGAAGCCGAACTGCGGCTAGGGCCTTGGCTCGCTCGCCACCGCGATGACTTCTTCCTCGCGTGCAAGACCACCAAACGTAGCCGGGAGGCAGCGCGGGAAGAGCTGCACCGCTCCCTCGACCGCCTGCGCGTCTCGACGCTGGACCTCTATCAGCTGCACGCCGTCAAAACCGTGGACGAGCTTGACGCGGCGCTGGCGCCGGGCGGTGCTATCGAAGCCCTTGTCGAGGCCCGCGAGGCCGGCTTGGTCCGCTTCCTCGGCATCACCGGTCATGGCCTGACGGCCCCGGCCACCCACGCCGAGGCCCTGCGCCGCTTCGATTTCGATACCGTGATGTTCCCGCTCAACTACGTCCTCTGGTCCGATCCGACCTATCGCCATAGCGCAGAAAACCTACTGGCGCTGGCCCACAGCAAGGATGTCGGCGTCCAGATCATCAAGTCCATCGGACGGAGTGGCTGGGGCGACCGGCCGCGCACCCACCGTACCTGGTATACCCCCTTCATGGAGCAGGAAGACATTGATCGCGCCCTCTGGTTTGCCCTGTCGCAGCCGGTAACCGCCGCACCCTCGGTTGGCGATGTCCACCTCCTACCCAAGGTCCTCGACGCCGCCGAGCGTTTCCGCCCACTCGATCCTCAAGAGCAGGAGGCGCTGGTACGCGCCGGCCGCGCCCTCGCCGCGGCCGCCCCGGAGCCGCTATTCGCCGCCTGACTGGACACCCGCAAACGGCAGCCGCTTGCCGGGGCTAGAAGTGATCCAGCTCCCACATGTGGGGGTAGCCGGCCGGGAACAAGGCACGGATCGCTGCTAGGTCGCCGGCGTCGTCTCCGCAGTGCTCTCGCCAAAGCTCATCCACACCGCGATAGCCCATCAGCAGTTGGAGTAGCTGTTGCTGGGGCAGCCGAATCGTGAGTACCGAGCCGCTCCCAAGCTCCAGACCGGCCCGGCCGCTGTCCGGGCAGTCGAACTCCACCCGGCCGGGCCGCGCCTCCACCGGCAGCGCCCGTAGGCGGTCGGCGATGGCTGGCTCGATGGCCGCGGCCAACACGGCCAGGTCCACGATCCCGCCCATGCCGCCGTGGTTGGCGGGATACGTCGTCTCTACCTTGCAGCCGATTCCCCGCAGCAGCCCCACCAGCGGCTCATCGGGAGGCATCGGCAGCCGCAGCCGCTCTCGGCGTCGCGCGAGCGCCTCCTGTCCGAGCCACGCGATCAGACTGGCGCCGGCAGTGGCTACGTGCTCGGCCGGCACGATCACATCCATGACCGAAAGGGACGCCGGGTCTCCTTCGAGCAGCACGTACCCGGTCGGGTGGCCGGCCTCTCCCGTCACCAGTATCCGAGTCGGATGTCCCCACCACACCTCGTCTGCCAGCGCCTCGTAGAAGACGCGCGTGCGTCGGACGGCGCCGCTGCGGTCTGCATTGACGCGCGTATACAGGTCGAGCAGCCCGGCGTAGTCTTGCGGGGACGCCGGGCGGACGGTGGTCGTGGCCGACAGCCGCTCGGTATCGCGGACGGCCACCGACACTCTGTACTCGGCCATTACCGGCACGTAGTCGAAGCGGTGGTAGAAGTCAGGAATGCCGAACAGGATTGAGACCGCGTAGTGCTCGCGCTCCATGTACGACACGGCCTCGCGCATCAGGCGGCTCGCGTACCCCTTGCCGCGGTGCTGCGATTGGACCACCACGTTGGCGATGCCGCCCATCCGTACCCAGGCGCCGCAGAGGCGCATCGTGAGGTCATTGATCTCGGCTCTACCGACCGTCTCGCCGGCCGCGACCAGGCTCAACTTGCACTTCCTACCCCGCGGCCTGTCCACCTGCTCGAATCGAATCTCCGCTTCCATCTGGCTCCACTCCTCGAGTCTCCGCCCACCCCTCCCGTCATTGCGGCGCAGGCCGCAATCCAGCGCCATTCGTGGCCCCCCACCCGGCGTGGATTGCACCCGGCCACCGCTTGGACGCCCCTTCCCTTGAGGGAAGGGGCCGGGGGTTAGGTCTGTTCACTATACTTGTCTACCATGACCACCCCCGAACCGCCCTACTTTCTCGGCATTGACATGGGGACAACGGGTATTCGTGCCGTCGTGTTCGATGCCGAGGCGCAGGTCGTCGCGGCAGCACGCCAGGACTGCCGGCTCTACGCCCCTCACGCCGGCTGGGCGGAACAGGACCCCGACGAGGTGCTCGCCGCCACGAACACCGTCGTCCGGGCGGCGGCAGCGCAGGCCGCAGAAGTGCTCGGCGTGCGCCGGCCGCCTATCGCCGCCATCTCCTTCAGTGCCATCCTGCACACGATCATCCCCGTAGATCAGCGTGGCATCGCGCTGGGCCGCGCCATCATCTGGGCGGATACGCGCGGTTTGCCGTTTGCGGACGAGATCAAACGCGAGTACGACGCACATGGCCTCTACTCCCGCACCGGCTGCCCCGTGCATCCGATGTACTCACCGGCCAAGCTGCGCTGGTACCGTGCCCATCAAGCCGAGGTTTTCCGGCAAGCCGCCCGGTTCATCACGATCAAGGAGTACGTCCAGGCCGACTGGCTGGGGCCGGTACCCGTAGACTACTCGCTGGCCTCCGGCACTGGACTGCTGGATTTGGCCACCTGCGAGTGGGACGCCGAGTCGTTGCAGACGGCGGGCATCGGCCCGGAGCGGCTGGCCGCACTCGTGGACACCACGGCGGTCATCGGCACTCTGCCGGCGACGACCGCCGAGCGGCTGGGGCTGGCGCCGGGCTGCCCCGTCGTCTCCGGCGCTGGTGACGGTCCCCTCTCCACGCTGGGCACCGGCTGCGTCGAGCCGGGGCAATACACGGCGATGGTCGCCACCAGCGGCGCCGTCCGTGCCGTCGCGGACCAGCCCGTGACCGACCCGCAGGGACGGAACTGGTGCTACTACCTGGCCGAAGGCCGCTGGATCGCCGGCTGCGCGATCAATAACGCCGGGCTAGCAGTGCGCTGGCTGCGCGACCAAGTACTCGCGGCGCCGCCGCCCCCCGGCGAGGCCGAGTCCGGAGACCCGACACTGAGCGCCGACGAGGTGGGCCGCTGGGCCGCCGCCGTGCCCGCCGGCGCCGACGGCCTTATCATCCTCCCCTTCCTCACGGGCGAGCGCAGCCCGTATTGGAACGCGGCCGCTCGCGGTGTCGTGTTTGGCCTGTCGCTGGCGCATCATCGCGGGCATCTGGTGCGGGCAATGCTGGAGGGCGTCGGCTACCGGATGCGGAGCATTCTCGACGCCCTGACCGAGGTCGCCGGCCCGGTGTCCGAGGTGCGGGCGGCCGGTGGATTTGTCGGCTCGCCCGTGTGGATGCAGATTGTGGCCGACGTGCTCGACCAGCCGCTGCATCTGCCGGTAACACAGGAAGCGTCGGCGCTCGGTGCTGCGATGCTGGCGATGCGTGCAACCGGCCACGTGGAGCGGTTCGCAGAGCTACTGCGGTTCGTGCAAGTGGAGGGTGCCTGCTACCCGCAACCGGCGAACGTGGAGACCTATCGCCGCCTCTACGACCTCTACATGCGCCTCTACTGGCGGCTCCAAGACGACTTCCGAGAAATCGCCGACTACCAGGCCGCCGCCATCGCCTCCTGAGCGCCTATCCCATTGCATAGGAGGGCAGACTGTACCCTCCCCTGGAGCTTGCTCCGGGGGAGGGCTAGGGAGGGGGTTTGGGAGTAGGTCTGCACCGCGTGCGTCAGTCGTCGCTCTCGTCCGATTTGCGGCGCCGGCGGCCGCTGCGGAACCCCAGGATGGTGATAACCAGGGCTGCCACGACAAGGCCGATCAGTATGGGGCGACCGAGCACGCCAAGATACTCGTTCCAGAAGTCCGTTGTGCGGGCCAACCAGCCTCCCTCTCCCTCATCGGTTGCTTGACCGACCCGTGGCGCGGTGCTTGGGCTGGCCTGATCCCCACGTTGCAGGGACTCGCGCCACCGCTGATCCAGTTCGCCCACCGTCACGCCCAAGGCTTGCACGAACGCATCGTCCGTGGCATTCCCCTCGCTGATGGCTGCCAGCAGCGTCTTCAGCTTCTCGGTCCCGAACTCCTCGATGATGTACCGCAGTGCCGAGTAGCTTTCCAAATAGGCGATGGTCCGCTCCCGATCCGTGCTGGGGAAGCCCGCGTTCAACGATCTGAGCGAGAAGAGCTGTCCCTCGCTGTCGAGCTGCCGCAGAATTTCAATATTCTCCGGCGGGATCTCTTCACCGGACAGGAACATCGAGAAGCCTTCGGTGAGCCAGCGCGGCGGATCGTTGAAGGCATTCTCCGTGCGCTGGAGGAATACCGCATGGAGTACCTCGTGCCGAATAGCAGCGATACTGTCTTCCGGCAGCACTGCCAACAGCATGAAGATGCGATCCGTGCCGACCGTCACGGCCGTGCTGGATACCTGGAGCGGCCCGAATGCGCTGCGGTAGTCCTGCTCATCCGCGTAGACGAAGACTTTGACCTCTTTCTTGAGGATCAGGCCGTACTCCCGCTCCATGAGGTCCAGCACGTCCCGGGCCTCCTTCAGCAGCCCTTGACTCGCGGCCTCGCCGGACCCATACGCATACAGCGTGATGAACCCGTCGCGGGCCTGGCGCCATGCGAAGCGGGTGTCGTCGTAGTTGATCCGCTGCGGATCGGTCGTCCAGTGATTGCCACTGGCCGTCTGCACCCGCCAGTAGTAGCTGATCTCGCTGCCCGGCACGAGCAGTTGCCGGACCATCCAATGAAACTCCGCCTCGACGGTCCGTCCAGGGCGGAACTCCGGCGTCGCTTCCTGCAGCACAGGGGAATCGTCCACCGAGTAGAACAGCTGAACCCGCTCGATGGTACTCGCCGGATCGCTGGCGATGAGCCGGAAGCGGACTTCGGCCGGGAAGCTCACTTCCGCCGTGTTCGCCGTGACGTTCAGTTCGGCCGGCGGGCGCGGCAGCGCCGGTCCGGCCGCCAACGCCGACCAGCCCAGCGCGAGCGCCAGGCCAAGCACGAGGAGCAGGGAGCGGAGCACGCCCAGCGGCGCGCGAGTCATCGGATGGTGCGGAGTACCTCTCATAATGCAATGCCAGGGCCAAAGCCGCGCCCCTTGCTGGGCGTCGGCTGCGGCGGCCCGGCCTATAGTATAGCTACATCCGAAGGGCCGGGGCAGGCCGCGCTGCCGAGCGACGGTAACCGGGACAGCCGCCGGCGCCGGCGGCCCGGTAGCCGTCGCTCGGCCGGTCCTGCTATACTCGGAACATAGACGTACTTGTACAGGAAGTGAGGTGCCGAGCGGTGAAAGTGGGCAAGGCCCACTTTCCCTGTTTTTGGCGCCCTGAACGAAGGTTGCTCGGTCGTGACAGCCGTTGCGGTTGAGCGATATGTGAGGCAATGCCGTGAGGAACGATTTTTCTGCGGCCATCGCGCAGATCACGGCGGAGAAGGGGCTGCCCCGCGACGAGATCCTGAATATGATCGAAGGGGCGATGGTCAGCGCCTACAAGCGCGACTTCGGGGGTGAAGAGGAGCTTGTCGCCGAGCTTTCCCCCCAGACCGGCAAGCCGCGCGTGTTCGCCATCAAGCTCGTCGTCGCCGAGGGAGCGGTCGTTGACCCGGTGCTGGAGATCGCCCTCCCGGAGGCACAGGCAGTTGACCCCGAGGCCAGCGTCGGCACCTCGGTCCGCATTGACATCACCCCCCCGACCTTCGGCCGGATTGGCGCGCAGGCGGCCAAGCAGGCGATGTTGCAGCGCCTGCGCGAGGCCGAGCGCGACCACGTCTATCACGACTACATTGATCGTGAAGGCGACATCGTGAGCGGCATCTTCCGCCGATCCGAGCCACGGGGCATGATCGTGGACCTGGGTCGCGTCGAGGCGCTCCTGCCGCCCGGCGAGCAGGTGGCGAGCGAGCGCTTTCGCATCGGCGACCGGATACGGTCGCTGCTGCTGGAGGTCAATCGGGCGCCACGCGGCTACCTGCTGATTGCTTCCCGTGCCCATAAGGATTTCGTGCGGCGCTTGCTGGAGTTGGAGATTCCCGAAATCTACAACGGCAGCGTCGAAATCCGTTCCATCGCCCGTGAGCCAGGCTCCCGCACCAAGATAGCCGTGCAGAGCCGTCAAGTCGGCTTGGACCCGGTGGGCGCTTGCGTCGGGCAGCGCGGTATCCGCATCCAGACCGTCGTCAATGAGATCGGCGGCGAGAAGATTGACGTTGTACAGTGGCACAACGAGACCACCACGATGGTAGCGAGTGCCCTCGGCCCGGCCCGCGTCCACAGCGTCGAACTGAGCGAAGAGGACAAGACCGCCTACGTGACGGTGCCGCACGCGCAGTTCTCGCTCGCCATCGGCAAAGAAGGCCAGAACGCCCGCTTGGCGGCGCGGCTGACCGGGTGGCGCATTGACATCAAGAGCGATCAGCCCGCCGCTGATGGCGAGTCCGTCGCTGGTGCCGTCGCTTCACCCTCCGACGAGACCGAGGTCCCGAGCAGCCTGGACGGAGCGGTATGAGCAGCGGCCGGCGTCGCTCCCGGCCCCGCCATGTGCCCCAGCGCACCTGTATCGCCTGCCGCCGCACCGCGGCCAAGAAAGAGTTGATCCGCATCGTGCGTACCCCGGAGGGCCACGTCGAGGTGGACGAGACGGGCAAGCGCAACGGTCGCGGCGCCTACATCCATCGAGATCGAGCCTGCTGGTCCCGGGCATTGCAGCGCAGCGCGGTCGAGCGTGCCCTGAAGACCACGCTGACCGAGTCGGATTCTCGCCACCTCGCAGCCTATAAGTTGTCCCTATCGCCGGTTGCCGCCGCCGCGTCGGTCGGCGCGGCCACCGGGCGTAGCGCGTAGGGGCGCCTCATGTTGCGCCCGTCCCCCCGCCACAGCAGCCCCAGCCGCCCCCGTCCCCCCGTCGGGACGGGGGGACCATAGGGGGGCCGCCCCCCATCCTGTCCATCCATGTAAAATACCTACCCTTGTCAGGGAGGGGATGGGGATAGGTATGGTATCCAACACACAATCCAGGCTAGGAGGCCGCTGCTATGATGGCCGACTCGAACCGGTCGGAAGCAAAACGGGCGCGAGTAGCCGCGGCTCGTGTGCGACGACGCATCATCTTCAACGATGACTCGCACGACTTGGCGCAGGCGGACGCGAACACGCCGGAGGGATTCCTCGGCCACCGCATCGCGCCCCTGGTAGGCACCCAGGTAGACACGATCTCCTGGTCCGTCCTGTGTGGGCAGTTCGACGCGCCCGCCTACGACAGCAAGGTCCAGCCTATCTACGGCGACGCGCACGGCGGACCGATGCACTACTGGCCGCACGTGACAACCAACGTCAAGGCCCTGGCACGAGCCGGTCACTGCCCCCTCCGACTGGTCGTGGATTTCGCGCACGATCATGGGATGGAAGCCTTCGCGTCCGTCCGCATGAACGATGTCCACGACAGTTTCATGGGGCCGAACGCCATGACCGTCTGGAAGCTCACGCACCAGGAACTGCTCGTTGACACCCGGGGCACCCTCCCGGAGTTCGAGCTGTATACGACCGCGCAGGACTTCTCCCACCGCGCGGTCCGCGACCGCAAGCTGGAGATCATCGCAGAGATTTGCGACCACTACGACGTGGACGGCTTCGAGCTGGACTACATTCGCCATCCGGTGCTGTTCAGCCGCCGGCTGCGCGGCGAGCCGTGTACGCCGGACGAGATCGAGCTTGTCACCTCCTTGATGCAGGAGATCCGCGGCCTCACCGACGCGGCGGCCGCGCGGCGGGGCCGGCCGCTGCTCATTGCCGTGCGCGTGCCCGACACGTTCGGCCGCTGCCTCGACAACGGGATGGACGTGCCGGCCTGGCTGGAACACGATTTGACCGACATCGTCATCGCCGGCGGCGGGTACTCGCCATGGCGCCTGCCGGCCGCGGCCTGGGTGGCAGCGGCGCGGCCGCACGACGTCCCGGTCTATCCGTGTGCCAACGTCGGCTGGGGACCGCCGCTGCCGGTGGCCCGCGGCCTGGCCTCGAATTGGTATCGCGCTGGCGCCGACGGGCTGTACTTCTGGAACCTCGCCACCCCGTTCGAGTTCATGACCGGCGATGAGCTAATCGCGACGCGCCGCCGCTGCTATGCGTGCCTCTATGAGGTCGGCGATCCCGAGGCACTGCGCGGCCAGGACAAGCAGTTCGGCGTCGGCGACGCGGCCGATGCACCCGGCGGCGTCCTCCCGTACTACGCCCACGTCTCCAGCCCGCGGCCCCTGCCGCTGCAATCGAAGCGCGGCCCGCTGCGGACCGGCGTGATCGGCCGTGTGCCCTTGCTGGTCGGAGACGACGTAGCGCGGACGCCGCCCACAAAGGCCACGCTCAGGGTCGGATTCGACGACCCGGCCTGGCGCGAGGCGCTGATCGTGCGCCTGAACGGCTACGAGCTAACGCCCGGCGCAGGCGGCGGAACCGACGGCGTGCTGGCGCTCGACGCGCTGGGACCGCTGCGGCCTGGCCGAAACTTCGTGGAGTTTGCCGCGCATCACGGCCCGCTGCCGGAGCGCACCGTGCGGATCACCACGCTCGCGCTGACCGTCGGCTACGAGGCCTAAGCGGCGCCGGCCGGCCGGCGTTTCGCTGGCAAGGAGCAAGCAGATGCTCTCGACACAGTTCATGGGCAGTGTGACCGTGCAGCCGCACGATCTGGCGGCCATGCAGGCCGGTGACTACGTTCTGCACGCCCGTGCCGGCCGCCTGGACCGGGTGCCCGTTGAGAAAATTCGCCTGCCGCGCGATCCCTACGGGCACGTCCAGCGCCTCTGTCTGGTGCAGGCGCCGAACGGCACCATCTATGCGGCCCAGCACACGCTGCTCCACCGCTCGACCGACGGCGGCGCTACCTGGGAGCACCTGGAGCGCGATCCGTCCGTGTGCGCCGGCTGGCGCCTCCAGTTCGACAACGACGGGACGATGCTGAACGTCGGCCCCGCCGGCCCCGGCCAGCCGCCGGTCGTGTGGGCCTCACACGATGAGGGCGCAACATGGCAGCAGATCGGGCACATTGACACCGGCACGCCGGACGTGCTCTCGCTCGGCTTCAGCATGACCCGCCTGGACGACGGCACGCTGTTGCTGCCGGTCTTGGTTGGGGCGGACCGGGTCGGCAATCGTGCGGCGGCGGAAGTAGCCCCCGCCGTCGGTCGTCTCTACCGCTCGCCGGACGGCGGCCACACGTGGCCGGAATACGCGGTGCTCGGCGAGTGGTGCTGCGAGGTCAACGTCTTTCCGCTGCCGAACGGCCGGCTGGTCGCCGCGATGCGCTACCAGCGCCCCCTTCTCCCCGACGATCCCGACGATTTGCTGGAGCGGACCGGTGCCAGCACGGTGGGGGCCGATAACCCGTACAAGCACGTCGCCGTCACCCACTCCGACGACCGGGGACGCACGTGGACACCGCCGCGGCAGGTGGCCACGGTGTTCGGTCAGTGCTACGGGTCCGGCGTCGGCCTCCTGCGGAACCGCGCCGTCGTCACCACCGACTACCGCTACCCCCGGGACATGGGCAGCGGCCGCGCCTTGGTCAGCCTGGACGGCGGCGAGACGTGGCAGGACGAGGTGTACTATCTCACCCACGGCCGCGCCGCCGGCTACGCGGCGACCATCGCGCCGGATGGCGAGGAGATGCTCACCCTGTCCGGCTCCTGCTACGGCGATGTCAACGCCTGGGACAACTGCATCGGACGCACCGATTTCGCGATTATCCGCTGGCGGCTAGTGTAGCTTCTACTAGCTGCCAGCCATCAGCCGTCAGCCATCAGCCGATGGGCGTCTCAGCCACCCCGGCCCGTCATTCCTGCGAAGCGGGGGGCCCTAAGCTGACAAGGGTAGGTTTTTCCGTAGAGGCGCAACGTGTTGCGCCCGTCCCCTCGCCGCAGCGAGGCACCCGACCGGGCACAATCCCGTCCCCCCGTCGCAACGGGGGGACCACAGGGGGGCTAGCCAGACTAGCCTTCCTACCGGCGCTTCAGGTATGGTCATAGGGAGCACATCGCTTGTTGACACCCTGACCGAACGCACCGGGTATGTAGGGACACACGAGGAGGCACGAAGCGTTTATGGCACCACCCCGCGGCGGTAGGAGACGACGTTCATTTCGACCGGCGGGCCGCCCGCGCCCGCGCTCGCGCGGCGGGTCGCGTGGGTCGCGCGGTCCGCGCCGGCCGGCGCCGGCTCCCGACGCGACGGCCGCCGAGCGCAGCGCCGTAGCAACTACGGTCATCCCGCGGACCGTGGCCGTCCCGGAGCGGGTCAGTGTCCGCGAGCTTGCCGAGTTGCTGCGGGTCGGCCCCCCGGTGGTGCTCAAAGAGCTGTTGGGTGCCGGCTTGGTCGCCACTGTCAACCGCGAGTTGGACCGCGCGGCGGCCTCCCTTGTGGCCGGCAACCTTGGCTTCCGGGTCGAGGAAGCGGACGCTGCCAACGGTGCAGCCGCTACGGCGACTGCCGTCCCAACGGAGGCGCCGCCGGAACCGGCCGCGCCGGAGGTAGACACGGACCTCCCGCCGCGGCCGCCGGTCGTGGCCGTGATGGGGCACGTGGATCACGGCAAGACCTCCATCCTCGACGCCCTACGCGAGGCGCAGGTCGCGACGGGTGAAGCCGGAGGTATCACCCAGCACATCGGCGCTTATCAAGTCGAGCACGACGGCCGGACGATTACCTTCCTCGATACGCCGGGCCACGAGGCGTTCACCGCGCTCCGGGCGCGCGGCGCCGCCGTCACCGACTTGGCGATCTTGGTGGTCGGTGCCGATGATGGCGTGCAGCCGCAGACCGTGGAAGCAATCTCGCACCTGCGGGCCGCCCGGACCCCCTTCCTGGTGGCTATGAACAAGATTGACCTGCCCAGTGCCAACCCGGACCGAGTGCGACAACAACTCACGGAATATGAGGTGGTAGTCGAGGACTACGGCGGCGACGTGGTGGCCGTGCCGGTGTCGGCGACCACCCATGAGGGTCTCGACGACCTCCTGGAGATGGTGAACCTGGTTGCCGAGCTGGAGGAGCTGCGCGCCACCCCGGACGGGCCGGCCGAGGGCACCGTCATCGAGACCCGGCTGGACCGCAGCCAAGGCCCGGTCGCCACTGTCATCATCGCCAGTGGGACACTGCACGTCGGCGATCATGCCGTCGCCGGCGAGGCCGGTGGCCGCGTGCGGGCGCTGCTCGACGAGCACGGTCGGCGCCTGCGCTCCGCCGGCCCCGCGCAGCCGGTCGAGGTGCTGGGTTGGAACGAGCTGCCCAATCCGGGTGATCGCTTGGAAATTGTCGAGAATGATCGCGCGGCCCGGACCGTCACGGCCGCACGCCAGGAGGCAAGGCAACAGCGAGCGCCGGAGGCGCCCCGGCGCAGTATCGAAGACCTCTTGGCACAGTTAAGCCCCGACCAGGCACAGGAACTGCCGGTAGTGCTCAAGGCCGATGTTCACGGCTCACTTGAAGCCATCCAAGCGGCCCTGGCCAAGCTCGAAACGGATGAGGCCAAGGTCCACGTCCTCTACGGTGCAGTCGGCAGAATCACCGAGGGCGATGTCAACCTCGCCGCCGCCTCGGACGGCGTGATTCTCGCCTTCAATACCCAGACTCCGGCGCCGGTCCGGCGCTTGGCGGACCAGCAAGACGTGATGATCCGCTCGTATAACGTGATCTACAACCTGCTCGAAGACGTGGAGCAGACCTTGCGGGTCTTGGTCGAGCCGGAGGTGCGCGAGGTGGTCCTCGGTCACGCCGAAATCCGTGCCATCTTCCGCGCCAGCCGTGCCCGGTCCGTCGTCGGTTGCTACGTCCAAGACGGCTTGATTCGGCAGGGCGCGCGCGCGCGCGTCGTGCGTCGGGACGCGGAGGTGTACAACGGACGGATCAATTCGTTGCGGCGCTTCAAGGACGATGTGGACACGGTGGAAGAGGGGTACGAGTGCGGTATTGGCCTCGAAAACTTCCCCGATCCACAGAACGGCGACGTGATCGAGGCGTATGGCCGCTCCGCCTGAGCACGCGACGGACGACGATTATGCCGCGACCGTATCGCCGCCAACGGCTCGCCTCGCTCCTCGTAGAGTTCTTGAGCGACCTACTCCGCAACGAGGCCCGCGACCCGCGCCTCGGCTTTGTCTCCATCACGCGCGTTGACGTGTCTGCCGATCTGCGCTACGCGACCGTCCGCGTGAGCGTGATGGGTGACGATGAAGAGCAGCGCGAGACGATGGCCATGCTCATCCACGCCGCCGGCTGGCTGCGGAGCGAATGCGCTACCCGCTTGCCCCTGCGCTACGCACCCACGCTCCGCTTTGAGTTGGATCACTCGCTCGCAGAGGGCGACCGCGTGTTGCAGTTGATCCGCGAGGTTGCGCCGCCGGCCGCCGCCGGGGACGGCGAGCCACCCACCGAGCGGCCGGAGTAGGACACACTTGCCGGACTCGACGGCCGTCGCCGGCTTCCTCAACCTCGCCAAGCCGCGCGGTCCGACCTCCCACGACATCGTAGCGCGGGTCCGCCGGCTGACCGGTGTGCGGCGTGTCGGTCACGCCGGCACACTCGACCCGCTGGCTGAAGGCGTGCTGGTGCTTGCGCTCGGCCGGGCCACCCGCTTGCTGGAATACGTCGTCAGCGGGGAGAAGGTCTACCGGGCCACGATCCGTCTCGGCAGCACGACGACCACGGACGATGCCGAGGGCGCCGCGACGGAAACGCGGCCGCTCACTATCGGCCGGGCCGACATCGCGGCGGCGCTGCCGCAGTTCATTGGCGCGATAGCGCAGCGTCCACCGGCGTTTTCGGCCGTGCAGGTCGGCGGCCGGCGCGCCTACGATCTGGCCCGCCGGGGCGCGACGGTCGAGCTACCGGCCCGGCCGGTGCGGATTGACCGTCTGACCGTCCTGAGTTGGCAGGCGCCGGACCTGAGGCTGGAGGTCACGTGTGGTCCGGGAACGTACATCCGCTCGCTCGCCCGCGATTTGGGGGCGGCGCTTGGCTGCGGCGGCCACCTCGCCGGCCTCGTCCGTACGCGGTCCGGCAGTTTCTCCCTCGCCGCCGCGACCGCTCCGGCAGACCTGGAGCACCACGCGGCCCGTTGCACCTGGCACTCGCTCCTGGTGGCACCGACCGCCGCCCTCGCGCACCTCCCGGCCCTGACCGTCACCCCGCAAGGCGCCACCCTGCTGCGACAGGGACAACCCGTATCCCCGGCGCACCTGCTTTCGGACGTACCGGCGGCAGCCCGCACGGATGAACCCGTGTGTGTACTTGACGCCGAGGGGCAACTGATTGCCATTGTGGCCTACGATCCGCAGCGGGATTGCTGGCGCCCGCGTAAGGTTGTGGGGTAAGGTCCGCACGATCACTTCGCAACGTCTCTGTGGATGCAAGTCATACACCTCGATCCCCTCGCGCCGCCGGCACCGGCATCGGACGCGCCGGAAGTGGTAGTCACCATCGGCAAGTTCGATGGGGTGCATCTCGGCCACTATGCGCTGCTCGACGCGGTTATCGCGGGTGCCCAGCGGCGCGGCCTCACGCCCGCCGTGGTGCTGCTCGACCCGCACCCGCTCACGATCTTGCGCCCCGAAATCCGCCTCAGCCAACTCACAACCCTCCCGGAGAAGCTCTGGCTGCTCGCCCGCGCGGGAGTGGAGCTTGCTGCCGTCTGGCGGTTCAGCGCAGCGAGCGCCCGGCTGACGCCGGAGGCGTTCTTCCGGTCACTGGCGCCAGCGCTGCGCGTCCGGGCCGTCGTCATCGGCCCCGGCTTTGTGCTGGGCCGTGACCGCACCGGCGACGAGGCCAGGCTACGAGCAATCGGGCAAGCACAGGGATTCGCCGTGGAGAGCATTCAGCCCGCACACGTGGCCGGCCAAGCGGTGCGGAGCACCGAGATACGCGCCTTACTGGCGGCTGGTGAAGTCTCGCGGGCCGCCGGATTGCTGGGCCGGCCGCCGTCGTTGCACGCGCGAGTGGTCGAGGGCGACCGGCGCGGTCGGTTGCTGGGGTTCCCGACGATCAATCTGGCCCCGCTGGCCGCTCGCCCGGCCCTGCCGGCAGATGGCGTCTGCGCCGGCTGGGTCGAGCTACAGCCGTTGTGTACGCAGCGCACGTGGTACCCGGCGGCCGCTAACTTGGGCGTGCGGCCAACCTTCGCCGGCCGCCGCCACGTCATCGAGGCCCACCTGCTCGATTTCAGCGGCGACCTCTACGGCCAAGAGGTGCGCCTGCACTTCGTCGAATATCTGCGCGGCGAACGGCCGTTCGCCGGCCCGGAGGCGCTACGCCGGCAGATTAGCGCGGACGTGGCCGCCGCCCGCAAGCTCCTAGCCGCTCAACCGCCACCCGAGAGCAGTAGCTGAGGCTTGTCAGCTATCAGCCATCAGCTATCCCCCCAGCGGGCACCATCGCGTCAGAGGCCATGCGTTTGGGGTCATAGCGTGTTACGTCCCCTCCCCCGTCGCAACGGGGGAGGGCTAGGGAGGGGGCCAGATAGAGTACCGGCCACTGCACCCGCTCGCTTTAGGCCGGCACGAGCGCCAACTCTTCCATCAGTTCGACGTTCTCGTCAATCTCGTCGAAGCTCTCCATGCCGAGTACAATCGCGTCTACGCAGCCGAGGTCCAGCACGTAGCGCAGCGCCCCGCGCACGTCGTGGCCGAGTTGGCCGCAGCCGACGACCTTCATGCCGTACACGCCCTTGCCGGCGTAGTGCATCTCCTCGATAACGGGCACCACGTCCGGCGGCGGCGCGTCCATCTGCAACCCGGCATAGTTGATCCGCGCCAGTACCACCTCCACCCACGGGCTGGCGGCCGCAGTGCAAAATGCGCCGAAATCGTGGCACGACACGCCGACGGCACGCACCAGGCCGCGCTCCTGGGCACGACTCAGCGCGTCCATCGAGTCGGCAAAGCGGCTCGTCCAATCCGCTTCCATTAGGCAGTGCAGCAGCACAATATCCACGTAGTCCGTGTCCAGTTCGCGGCAGAAACGCTCGACGTCGGCCGTCACAGTGGGGCCGGTACGCGAGGTGGTCTTGCTGGTGACGACGACGTTCTCGCGCCCAACGTCACGGAGCGCGGCGGCAGTCTGCGGGTGTGAGCCGTACTGATCGGCGACATCCCAGAAGGCGACGCCGCGGTCATAGGCGTAGCACAATAGCTCGACGCACTCGTCGAAGCCGAGCCGGGTCTGGTTCGAGCTACCGGCCCAACCCACCGTGCCGGTGCCGATGGCCAACTGCGATGTCCGTATTCCGCTGTCGCCGAGCGTGATCTGTCGCATATGGTGCTCCTTCCTGGGCACACTATTCTAGCGCAGCCGCGCACCTGCGCTATCAGCCGTCAGCCAGGGGTCATCATTGCGGCTTCCGCCGCAGTGCCGAGACGGAAGCCAACACCGTCATTCCGGGCCGCCGGACAAACCTACTTTCATAGCAGTCACGCCACCTGGTACGTTGCAGCGCTCCCTCCCTGTGCTCTCTGTGTGCTCTGTGGCTAGAAAACCGGCCATAGGCCGCTGGCTACAGCGAGACCCCGATGGCCTCGGCTATCGTGGTCATGTCCTTGTCGCCACGACCGGAGAGATTGACCACCAGCGCGTCTGCCGGGTCGCGCTCGCGGGCCAGTTGTACGGCGTAGTAGATCGCGTGGGCCGGCTCCAGCGCCGGGATGATCCCCTCGCTCTGCGAAAGTTTCTGCACGCCCTGCATGGCCTCCGTATCGGTCACTCCCACGTAGCGGGCGCGGCCGGTATCGCGGTACAGGCTGTGCTCCGGGCCAACACCAGGGTAGTCGAGGCCCGCCGAGATGCTGTGCGCTTCCTCCACCTGACCGTGTTCATTCTGCAAGAGGTAGCTGTACGCGCCGTGCAGCACGCCCGGCCGGCCGGCCGTGAGCGAGGCGGCGTACTCGCCGGTTTCCAGTCCGTGCCCGGCGGCCTCCACGCCGATTAGCTCTACCTCGGTGTCTCCGACGAACGGATGAAAGATGCCGATGGCGTTCGAGCCACCGCCGACGCAGGCCAGCACCGCCTGCGGCAGCCGCCCCATCCGTTCGAGGCACTGGGCACGGGCTTCTTTGCCGATCACGCTTTGGAAATCGCGCACCATCGTCGGATAGGGGTGAGGACCCACTACCGAGCCGATCAGGTAGTGGGTGGTCCGCACGTTCGTGACCCAATCGCGGATGGACTCGTTGATCGCGTCCTTGAGGGTCTTGCTACCCGTGGTCACGGTACGCACCTCGGCGCCCAGTAGCTTCATCCGGAAGACGTTGAGCGCCTGCCGGTGGATGTCCACCTCGCCCATGTAGACTACGCACTCCAGACCGAGCATCGCGCACACCGTCGCGGTGGCAACTCCGTGCTGCCCGGCGCCCGTCTCACAGATAATGCGCGGCTTACCCATGCGCTGGGCCAGCAGTCCCTGCGCCAGCGCGCTATTGATCTTGTGGGCGCCCGTATGCGCCAAGTCCTCGCGCTTGAGCCAGATTTGTGCGCCACCGATGCGGTCGGACAGACGCTCGGCGTGATACAGCGTCGTGGGCCGGCCCACGTAGTGGTGCAGGAGGTCGTCGAGGGTCGCGTTGAACGTGTCGTCCTGTTGAATCCCCTCGTAGGCCGCCGTCAGCTCCTCCAGCGCCGGCATCAGCGTCTCCGGCACAAACTGCCCACCGTAGGGACCGAAACGCCCCGCCGATCCGTTCCCCGTCCGTGCTACGTCTCTCTCAGCTACCGTCATTATCCTTGTGCCTTTCCACCGTTATCCTCACGCCCGTCCCGTCATTCCCGCGCAAGCGGGAATCCGGCCGTGCGGCCGCCCCCCCTGGAGGGGCGTCCCTTGTGGGCACCCTGGTCTCTCTCGCCGCACTCCCCCTCTCTATCGCTTGGCGATGGAGAGGGGGCCGGGGGGTGAGGCCCATCACCCCGCCGCCCGCGCCGCCGCGACAAAGGCCCTGATCTTCGCCGGGTCTTCCTGCCCGTCCGTCTCGATTCCGCTCGCTACGTCCACGCCCGTCGGCCGCACCGCGCGGATGGCCGCGGCCACGTTGCCGGCGTGGAGGCCGCCGGCCAGCAAGAGCCGGCGCCGCCGCGCTAACCGGCCGGCCGCCGGCCAGTCGCTTGTCTCGCCACTGCCGCCCCAGGAGCCGGGCACGGCGGCGTCCGCTAGGAGCAGGTCTACGTCGTAGTCGTCCGGCAGCGCCTCGCCCGCCGGTGGTTCCTCCGACAGACGCACAGTCTTGATGACCGGCTGCGCCACCTCCGCGCAGAACTCTGGCGTCTCGGTGCCGCTGAGTTGGACCCAATCCAGGCCGCTGCACTCGACCGTCGCCTGGACCTGCGCCAAGGTCGGGTTGACGAAGATACCGACCGTCTGCGTTCGCTCCGGGAGCGCCCGGATAATATCGCGTGCCGTCTCCGGGCTGATGCAGCGGCGCGAGGAAACCACGAAGTTGAACCCCAACAGGTCGGCGCCGGCCTCATCCGCCGCGGATGCCGCCGGTAGGGTACGCAGGCCGCAAATCTTGACAATCATCCCAGTAGCTCGCGGATTTTTGTCGCCGGATCAACGCGCTTGGCCAGCAGCGCCTCGCCGACGAGGATGGCGTCGGCGCCGGAGTCGTGTACCCGCTGCACGTCGGCGGCCGTGTGGATACCGCTCTCGCTGACGATGATCGTCTCCGGCGGGACCATTGCCGTCAACTGGGCCGTCGTAGCCAGGTCTACCCGGAACGTTTGCAGGTCGCGGTTGTTGATGCCGATGATCTTCGCCCCGGCCCGCCGCGCCATCGTCAGCTCGTCTGCGGTGTGGACCTCCACAATGGCATCCATACCGAGGCCCGCGGCGCACTCGATGTACGCTGCAATGTCGGCTTCCTCCGTAGCGGCCACGATCACAAGGATCGTATCGGCGCCGGCTGCGCGGGCCTCGACAATCTGATACGTGCTGACAGTGAAGTCTTTGCGGAGGATGGGCAGCGTGGTCGCGGCACGGGCGGCAGCGAGGTCCGCGAGCGAGCCGCCGAAGAATTGCTCGTCGGTGAGCACGGAGATGGCCGCCGCGCCGGCCTGCTCGTAGGCCCGCACGGTCGTCGCCACGTCGAGATTCTCCACGATAGCCCCAGCGGACGGCGAGCGGCGCTTGATTTCGGCGATCAGCCGAGGCTTCCCGGCGGCTGGCGCCTGTGCCGGTCGCAGCGCCGCCGCCAGCGACCGTGCCCGCGGCGCGCGCGCAGCCTGCTCCATGAGTTGCTGCCGGGGCAGCTCCTGCTCTCGCGCCCGCACCTCGCGCCGCTTTGCCGCCATAATAGTGTCCAGGATACTCGCCATCGTGTCGTCGTCTCCTAGCCCCAATCGGCCTCACCCGCCCCATCCGTCATTCCCCCGCAAGGAGACCCTGGCATATCCCGTCATTCCCGCGAAAGCGGGAATCCATGCCCATTCGGTGCCCCTTGGTCATTGCTACGACCCCCCTTCCCTGGCAGGGAAGGGGCCGGGGGTTAGGTCAAACCCGGCCTACACCCGCGCTACTCCGCCTCGCCACCCACGCGCTGGCTCACGGCGATGTACTTGTCGAGCGCAGCGTCGGCTGCCCCGCTGTCAATTGAGGTAGCCGCGAGTGCAACGCCCTCGCGCAAGTCCGCCGCACGATCCGCCGCGACCAGCGCCGCCGCGCTGTTGAGCAGCACGATATCGCGCTTTGGTCCGGTGTCACCCATGAGCACCTGCCGCAGGACGGCGGCGTTCTCTTGGGGGTTGCCACCCCGGATCGCCGCCAGCGGCGCCCGCTGGAGGCCCAGTTGCTCCGGCTCGATGCGATACGTCTCGACGGACGAGCCGGACAGCTCGTGGATGGTCGAAGGTCCGCTGATACTCAGCTCGTCGAGACCGTCGTCGCCGTGGGCAACGAGCGCGTGCTTGATGCCGAGCCGACCGAGTGTCGCCGCCATGCGCTCGGCGATGCTCGCGTCCCCAACGCCGAGTACCTGTGCCCGCGCCCCGGCCGGATTCGTGAGCGGACCGAGGATGTTGAAGACGGTGCGAATCCCGATCTCACGACGCAGCGGCGTCGCAAACTTCATCGCCGGATGGTAGGCCGGCGCGAACATGAAGCCAAACCCGGCCTCCTCCAGACATTGCGCTACCGCCGCCGGCGTTAGCTCAATCGGTGTGCCGAGCGCGTCGAGCACGTCGGCGCTGCCGCACTCTCTGGTCACGCCGCGGTTGCCATGCTTGGCTACGGCCTGACCGGCCCCGGCGACCACAAAGGCTGCCGCCGTTGACACGTTGAAGTGTCCGGCGCCGACGCCACCGGTCCCGCACGTATCTATCACCGGCACCGACGGCGTAACCTGCCGGGCGCGCGCGCGCATGATGGACGCGCAGCCGGCGATCTCGTCTACGGTTTCGCCCTTGAGCCGCAACGCCGTGACGAACGCGCCGAACTGCGCCGGCGTCGGCGTGCCGTCCATGATCTCGGTCATGGCCGCGGCCGCCTCATCCTGCGACAGCGACTCACCCGCCACCAAGCGGGAGATGGCCTCTTGAATCATTGCTTTTCGTCTCCTTCACTTTGCCGCCGTGCTTCCTCCCCGTCATTCCCGCGCAAGTGGGAATCTACTCCCCCTCTCTATCGCTCGGCGATGGAGAGGGGGCCGGGGGGTGAGGCGCTGCGGCCCGCCACGCCCGCGCTTGCGCTAGGAAGTTGCGGAGCAAGTCTTTGCCGACGGCCGTCATAATCGATTCGGGATGGAACTGCACCCCCTCGATGGGATGCTCGCGGTGGCGAACCCCCATTATCAGCCCGTTCTTGGTCTCGGCCGTGATGGTCAGGCTCGCCGGCACCGTGTCGCGCTCGATCACCAGAGAATGGTAGCGAATCGCCTCGAATGGATTCGGCAGGTCCAGGAAAACTCCGTGTCCGTCGTGGTGGATGTCGGACGACTTGCCGTGCATCAGTTCACCGGCCCGCACGATGTTTCCGCCGAAGGCCGCGCCGATGGCCTGATGGCCAAGACAGACGCCGAGCAGCGGAATGCGCGGCCCCAACTCGTGGACGAGCGGCGTCGAGATACCCGCCTCGTGCGGCGTACATGGCCCCGGCGAGACCACGATAGCCTCCGGTTGCAGCGCCGCCACCTCGTCAACGGTGAGCGCGTCGTTGCGGTAGACCTCGACCGTTTCGCCTAGCTCGCCGAGATACTGCACGAGGTTGTACGTGAACGAATCGTAGTTATCGAGTACCAGGATCATGCGAGTCCCCCGTCCTGTTCTAGGTCGTCCGCCAAGTCAAGCGCCCGCAAGAGCGCCGCGGCTTTGTTCAGCGTCTCTTGGTATTCCAGCGCCGGCACCGAATCTGCGACCACGCCGCCGCCGGCCTGCACGTGGGCAATCCCGTCCTTGATCAGCATGGTGCGGATGGCAATGGCGGTATCGAGGTTGCCGTCGTAGCCGAAATAGCCGACCGCTCCCGCGTAGGGGCCGCGGTGCGTCGGCTCTAGCTCGGCGATGATCTCCATGGCCCGGATTTTCGGGGCGCCGGAGACGGTGCCGTGCGGAAAGCACGACCGCAGCGCGTCCAGCCCGCTTTTGCCCGCCGCCAGCTCGCCCTCCACGCGGGAGACGATGTGCATGACGTGGGAGTACCGCTCGATGAACATCAGATCGGGCACATGCACCGACCCGACGCGGCAGACGCGCCCGAGGTCGTTGCGGAAGAGGTCCACCAGCATGATGTGCTCGGCGCGTTCCTTTTCGTCACCCAGCAGCTCTTCGGCGAGCGCCTGATCTTCCTCCGGCGTTGCGCCGCGCGCTCTGGTCCCGGCAATCGGGCGCGTCCGCACGTAACCGTCCTCCACCTGCACCATCGTCTCCGGCGATGACCCCACGAGGTACATGTCATCCAAGTGGAGGTAGTACATGTACGAGGAGGGATTCACCATCCGTAAAGCGCGGTAGACGGTGAACGGCGCCACGTCCAGCCGCCGCGAGAGCCGCTGGCTGGGTACCACTTGGATGATGTCACCCGCCGCCACGTACTCCTTGGCTTGCGCGACGATGTCGAGGAAGTCCGCCTCCGACATGTTGGCGAGAACCCGTGGATCGCTGGCAAGCGGCACACCGGGCAGTGGATCGGTGGGGCAGCCCTCATCCCCGGCCCTTCCTTCATGGGCAAGTGGAGGACCGTCGGAGAGGGGTGACGCCGGGGCGTGGAGACGGCCAATCAGGGTTTCGATCCGCTCCGTAGCCTGCCGGTAGGCGGCGCCCACGTCGCCGCCGGTCCGCTCGGTGTCGGCCAGCGCGATCACGTGCATGGCCTGTTGGACGTGGTCGAAGGCCACGAGGCTGTCCACGCCCAGCAGCACGCCGTTCGGAACCTGGAGATCGTCGGTAGGCGCTACCGGCAGCCGTTCGAACGCGCAGACGGTTTCGTAACCGATATAGCCGACCAGACCACCGACAAAGCGTGGTAGTCCCGGCACCGTGACCTGCGTGCGGTCATGCAGCAGGTCGCGGATCAGATCGAGCGGGTCGGTATAGGACCGCTCCTCCGTCGTGCTCTCCCCCAGGGCATCAAACCGGCACATGTGCGCTTGGCCTTCATGGAAACGCAGCACGAACGACGGGTCGCAGCCGATGAACGAATAACGCCCGACGCGCTCCCCGCCCTCTACGCTCTCCAGCAGGAAGGAATAGCGGCCACGGGCAACCTTGCGATACGCCGAGACGGGCGTCTCCATATCCGCCAAGATCGTGCGGGCAACCGGAATGAGATTCCCGCGCTGTGCCATCTCCTGCGCCGCGGCCAATGTCGGCGTGTAGTGCGGCCGGCGCACGCGCTGGCGCTCGGCGTGTGGTGGCGACTCGACCGTTGCTATGCTCATCGTCTTGTTTTGCCTCGATATTCCTCGGGCCGGCCAACAAAAAACCTCCCGTCCCCCTGGGACGAGAGGCCTCAACCTCCGTGGTGCCACCCAGCTTGAGCGCCCACTATCGCAAAAGCGGCGCTCCACTCACTGGGCACGGAGCCGTTGAACTCGGCTCGATGCCCGGCGCCCATGGTAACGGAGGCGCAACCCGTCGCCGCCTACTGCCGTCGGTCCACGCCACGGGCCGACAGGTTCGGGGCGCAACTCCCAGGCCCATTCCGCTCCGGCTCGATCACCGCCGTCACACCGGCAGGCGGCTCTCTGACATCGTGCCCTGGAGCGTACTCGCCCTGTTCGCAGCCTTTGCGACTATTCAACTCTCTCCGCAGTATACCAGAGCAGCGATCAGCTTTCAGCCGTCAGCGATCAGCCGGGGGGCCATAGGCTCACAGGGGTAGGTATTTACATGGATGGACAGGATGGGGGGATGAGCGGGATGTAGCCCCCCGATGGCCCCCCCCGTTGCGACGGGGGGACGGTAGCGTGGATAGCTGTGTAGCGGCAGATCGACGGCATATTCCCTCCCCCGTGCCGACGGGGGAGGGCTAGGGAGGGGGCCAGTCGGGAGTAGGCCCCCCCGGCCGCTTAAACAAAGAACCTGGCACAGTCACCTGTGCCAGGCCCGCGCTTCTCCGATGTGTCGTGCGTCGGTATTACTCGGTGCGGGGTATCCCCGCGCCCGGTTACCCGGTCAGCTCGACGTTGACCGCACGCATGCCGCGGCCACGGCTGTCCTCTGCCAGGTCAAAGCTCACGCCCACCCCTTCCTGCAAGCTGTCGAAGGGGGTAGAAGCCATCCCGGAGGCGTGGAAGAAGACTTCCTCCCCATCCTCCTGGCGGATGAAGCCGAACCCGCGGTCGTAAATGATGCGGACAATCGTTCCGGTGTTCAAGTGCAATATCCTCCTGCTGGTCGCTTGGTGCCAGCTGCTGAGAGTCTGCACACTGAGCGGTCTCAACCGAGGCGCACAGCGTGGACTCGTTTTCGGTGATGTCGGTCGACGGTCAGTGCGCTTGGTTGCCCTAGAGCGGGGGTCTCAACGTCGGACCGGCGTGCGCGGGGGCGCGGGCAGTAAGAAGAGACTCTGCTGAGGACTGTACGAATGCTCTGAACCAAGACCGAAAGACAGTATACCATGCTCGCCCCACTCGTGGCCATTCCGTCTCCCTACGGTGCCTCGCGCCGCGCGACCGGGGTCAGGTCCTTGGGTGCCGGCCGGTCTGTGCAGGCGACACCGTCTCTATTCCCGTCGAGCCGGTTAGGATCGGATGGATCGGCGCGGAGCACTGCCTGCGCCTGCGCCTGCGTCGCAAAGTCGTCGCAGTTGTAGGCGTCGCCCTGGCCAAGATAGTCCGCCGGCTCGATGGTGGCGATAGCGGTTGTCGTAGGCGCTGGCGTTGGTATAAGAACCGGTGTCACCGTTGGCGCTGGCGTAACGGTAGGAGCCGGCGCGGCGGTAGGAATAGGAGTCGGAGGAACCGTTGCAGCCGCCAGGCGGGCTATCGTCGTTGTAGCCGCCGGGGTGGAAGCCGGAGGTGGCTGCCCCGTCCCAGCGAACGCCACGAGTCCCCAGACCAGCGCGGCCAATGCCGCCGCGCCGCCGAGGACCATTGCCCATTGGGAAGGACGTACCGACCACCACCGGCGCGGCGCGGCCGGGCCGACCGCCGCTTGCCGCCGGGACGCCGGCGCCGCAATCGCCTCCAGATCGCTGACGAAGGCGGCCATGCTCGCATAGCGTGCCGCCGGGTCGGGCTGTGTAGCGCGATCCACCGCCGCTCGCAGCCGATCCGCGGCGGCCGGGGGCGCCAGCAGGGCAGGCAAGGCGACGGCTGATGACGACACGGCCTCCGGCTGCGCCGTCAGCAGCGCCTCCCAGGGGTGCTCGCCGAGCAGCATCTCCGCGAGCACCAGGCCCAAAGCGAAGACGTCGGTCCGGCCGTCAACCGGTGCGCCTTGGCGCTGTTCCGGAGCCATGTAGCGGCCGGTACCGGCGATGGTGCTACCCGTCGCTCCACTGACCAAGTCCTTGGCCACGCCGAAGTCGGTGAGCGCCACGCGCTGGTCCCGACCGAGGAGAATGTTGGCCGGCTTCACGTCGCGGTGGATCAGCCACTGGTGGGCATACGTCAACCCCCGGCCGACGGCGAGCGCAATGTCAACGGCCACCCCCCAGTCCAACGCACCGTCGCGGGCCAGGCGCGACGCCAGCGATTCGCCCGCGACGTACTCCAGCGCCAGGGCCAGACTCCGCGACGGCGCGTCATAGTAGAGGCCGTAGAAACGCACAATGTGCGGCGTATCCAGCCGTTCGAGCAGCCCGGCTTCCCGCTCCCAGCGGGCCGCGATCTCCGGCCCATCACGGCCCGGCTCGTAGCTCGCCACTTTGAGAGCCACCACCGCACCGCGCCGCCGGTCCCAGGCGCGATAGACGGTCGCGGTACTGCCCCGACCGATCAGCGCGCGTAGCTCGAACTGCTCCGCAAACACGGCGCCCGGCTGCAACGGCGGCGGCACGGGAGTGTTCACGCGCCGTCTGTCTTGCGACGCTCGCGCGGCGGCGCAGCGGCGGGCCACGAACGCAGCTCGAACCGGAAGCTAGTGGTGTCGCCCAAGCGAATGAGATCACCGGCAAGCAAGCGCGTGGGCTTGAGCAGGAGCGCACCGTTGAGCCAGGTGCCGGCGCGACTGCCGAGGTCGCGTAGTATCCAGGTGGAGTCCGGCCGCCGGTCAATGGCGGCGTGCCGGCGCCCCACCGCCAGCTCGGCGATGGATACGTCCACGTCGCGTCCCCGACCGAGCACGGTCGTCGGCGCCGCCAGCACGTAGCTCGCCTCTACCACCCCCTGTTCGATGGCTAACAAGACCCCGATAGTCGGCTGGGTGCGGCGCGATCCGCTCACCGTGGTCAACTGGGCCAGATCCAGCCGGCCGTGGGCAGTGCCCGCATCGGCTTGCGCGAGTTGGAGGATCGCCTCGGCCTCGGCCGGCTCTGCAAAGGCGTCCAAATCTGCCAGTGCCGCGACGACGGCCCGAATGTGGGCCGGGCGGGGCCGATGCTGGGCGGACTCCCACCGCGCCACGGTCGATCCGTCCAGTTCCAGGCCGGAGCGGTAGGCGACATAAGCCACGAGGTCGTCGCGGGCGATACCCCGCCGCCCCACCGACCGCCGGCGCGGCGCCGCCCACTCGGCCTGGTCGGGAATCCGCGCGCGGGCGCGGGCTGCCCGCAACCGCTCGCCCAGCGCGACGAGCATCGAGTTGGCACTGCTTCTCGTACCGTCCGCCATGCCTGTCACACACTCCACGGCCACTGGCCCTAGTATGGAGGCTAAATCTTGAGTTCGCAAGATTTGCCCGCCCGGTGCCGCCCACCCGGCCGCTTCTATCTGGGAGCCGGTCGAGCAACGCCAAAATCCGCTCCGGCCGGGCGCTCTTTTTTGCGTATGGATACTGAAGGTGAGGCCAGCGTCGCGGCACAAGCAACGAAAGCTGGATACCCCCGGAGGCGGTGCGTCTCCGCAAGCGCGACGCTCTGTGCCGAGAAGGGAGGATCGCGCCATGCGCGTGATGACAATGCCGGAAGCCGGAGCCAACGGATACCTGCCCCTGACCAAGACACAACTGGCGGTACTGGCGGAGCGAGCCGCCGGATGGTCTACCGGCGACGTGGCTGTGCGGCTGGAAATCCCTCGCTCTCAGGTCGAGGAGCTGCTGGACGAGGTACGCGGTATCCTCGGCGCTACCCACACACCGCATGCCGTTGCGGAAGCCTTCCGTGCCGGGTACCTAACCTGATCCGGCGTCCGGGTCAACTGTCAAGCGCGGCAACGCCGCCAGGAGCGGGGCGAACGGGTGTTCGCCCCGCTCTTACTTTCCTGGCTGCTCCCTCCGCGTATACTCAGTAGAGAGCGAGCGAAGGAGGCTCCCGACGTGTTCAGCGACGAGGCCCGCCTCTGGGTCAAAGCCGGCGATGGCGGCGACGGCTCCATGCATTTTCGGCGCGAGAAGTACGTACCGCGCGGCGGCCCCGACGGCGGCGACGGCGGGCGTGGCGGCAGCGTGTACTTGGTAGCGGATCCAAGCCTCAATACCCTCTGGTCGTTGCGGCGGCGTCACTACAAGGCAACTGCCGGCGGACGCGGAAACAAGCAGCGGCAGCACGGCGCCGCCGGTCCCGATCTGACCATCAAGGTGCCGGTCGGCACGCTCGTCCGACCGGTCGGTAGCAAGGATGCGATAGCCGACCTCGCCGAGCCGACGCAGCGGGTGATGGTTGCCCGCGGCGGCCGCGGCGGCCTGGGCAACACCCACTTCACGACCTCCACCAATCAGGCGCCGCGCTTTGCCCAAAAAGGCGAGCCTGGCGAGGAGCGGGAGCTATATCTGGAGCTTAAGCTCCTGGCCGACGTGGGCCTGGTCGGCAAGCCCAATGCCGGCAAGTCCACCCTCCTCTCGGTCATCAGTGCCGCGCGGCCGAAAGTCGCGGCCTACGCCTTCACAACCCTAGAGCCACTGTTGGGCATCGTGACCGTTGACGAGACAACCCTCGTCGTCGCCGACCTCCCGGGGCTGATCGAGGGCGCACATCGCGGTGTCGGACTAGGGCACGAGTTCCTGCGCCACGTGGAGCGCACGCGGCTGCTGATTCACGTCGTGGATGCTTCCGGTTGGAGCGGCAGCGATCCGGTCGCGGACTTCCAGGAGATCAACGCAGAGCTAGCGGCCTACAACCCCGCGCTGGCCCAGCGGCCACAGATCGTGGCGGCCAATAAGCTCGACTTGCCCATGGCCGCGGAGCACGTGCCGCGGCTAGCGGCGGCCGCGGCGGACCTGGATGCACCGTTCTTCGCCATCTCCGGGGCCACACGGCAAGGCCTCCGGCCCCTGCTGCAAACGGTCGCGGCGCGCCTTCACGAGCTATGGCAAGCGCCAGCCCCCACTACCGTTGTGCCCCCGGAGGTGACCGGGCCGGGCCTGGACGACGTAAGCGACGTCAGCCGCGACCCGGACGGCGCCTGGCGCGTCGCCGGTCGCACGGTCGAGCGGACGGTGGCAATGACCGACCTGGAAAACGACGAGGCCTTGCAGTGGCTTCAGCGGCGCTTCGATCAACTCGGCGTGACCGCGGCCCTCAATAAGGCCGGCGTGCAGCCGGGCGACACGGTCCGCGTCGCCGCCGCCGAATTGGAATGGGCCGGTGCCGGTATGATGGAGCCGCACACCCTGGAGCGACGTACCGCCGCCGAGCGGAAACTTGGCCGGCGGTCGGCCGGTCTAACGGAGTAGGTGCGGCCGGGCAGAGTGTGCGCAGCCGGCCGCGCGCGACGAACGCTCGCTGCATGAGGAGGAGGTCACGATGTCACTGGGGCAAGTCATCATCATTGTCGTCGCCGTCTTGATCGGTCTGGTCATCCTCGCGCCAATCATCGGGCTGACGATTGGCTTGGCGCTCACACTGCTGGTAGCCGGACTGATCGGCTGGCTGGCCGACCGGATCATGCCGGGCGAGTTGCCCTACGGCAAGGCCGGCGCTGTTGGCGCCGGTATCGTCGGCGCCGTCATCGGTTCCCTCATTCCGGTGATCAACGACCTGGGACCGGCACTGTTCGGTATCCGCGTGGTCCCGGCCTTTGTCGGCGCCCTGATCGTCGTGGCGCTGGTCGAGTTCTTCGCCAGCCGCCGCCGGACGCCCGGCTACTACAAGTAGCCTCACCTTCCCAATCACCTCAATCCACCATATACTCCCCATGTATTCGCCGCATGGGGAGTTCGGCTAATGGATAGTGGTATCGGGCGTCAGCCCGACCCCGCCGCTCGCCGGGCCGGGCTGCTGCTCGTATTGACCGCGGCCGCAACCGTTGTCGCGGTTGTCGGGCGCGTTGCCGCCGACGCCGACCACTCCACGCTTGCCGAATCGCTCGTCGCCATCTCGGCCAGCAAGGGCCTCTACGGGCTGGGTGGCGCCGCGCGATTTGTCTCCGGGGTCACGTTGATCGCTGGTGCCTGGTTCCTGCTCCGGACATGGATTATTCGCGAGCGGCTCGGCACGCCGCTGGTGCCGTTCCTCTTCGCTGTCTCGGGACTCTCTACGGCCGTATCCGGTGCGGGCGCGGTCGCCTTGGCGGCATTTGCGCCCGACGTAGGTCCTACGGTGGAAACGGTAGCCGCGCTCCGGGAGCTTACCGGCAAGGCCGGTTTCGCGGCGGTGGGACTTGCACTGATCGTTGCCGCCCGGTATCAGTGGAAGGTCGGCGCTACCTTGAAACGCATTGCCCCGGTAACGGCGATCATCGGTATCGCCCTACAGCTCATCTGGTTCGATGCCATCATCATGCTGCACACGGTCAGTGGGGCCGCCTTCCTCGTGTGGCTGGTCGTGATCGGGGCCATGCTGTTCACCGGTCGGGTCGAACGGCACTTCGTGGCCTTACTCGCCTCAGCCTCGCCGCAACACTAGGCTGCCGCCTTGCGGCGCTGTTCCCCTGCCGGCTACATGGAGGGCATTGTCCCGGCTCGGCACTGGGAATCCTTGACTTCCTCCACAAAGTCTTGCTAAGAGTCAGACGGCATTTTCAACGGCACGCCTGTTGCTGCCTGGTCGTCCTGGCGTGATCGTCCTTGTTCCCTTAGCATTGACCGTGCCTGACTCTATAAGATAGGAGTTGCCCTTGAGTTCTGGTGACGCGGCCGGGGCACTCGTTGCCGTCGCCTTCATGTCCGCGGTGCAGCAGCGAGGGGGGCACGGCAGACGGTTTGGTCGAGCGGCTCGCAGCCGCATCCATCAAGCGAGCGCCGGCAGTCCGCCCCGACCATCCAAGGACATGGGGCGGCACAGTACTGTCCGAGGAGATCGGTTAAGTAGCACCCTGGAGTTGGTGTGATGCAGAGGGACGCCATTCACGGTAAGATTACCGAGGCGCGAGCGGCATTCACAGCAGTTCTCCACACACCATCCTGGCATTGGCGATAAGGAGGCGAGACCGATGGGACTGAGCAATGAGTGGGAGTGGCAAGACGAGGCCTTGATTGCCAAGGCCGATGGGCGCATTGACGGCACCAACGCCCGTGAGTTCCAGGATGCCTTGGAAACCGTCATCAAGGCGAGCGATAAGGTGATGATCCTGGACCTGGAGCGCCTCTCCTACATCAGCAGTGCCGGCCTGCGGGTCATTCTGCTGGCCGCCAAGGAACTCCGCCAACAAGATACGAAGTTTGCGGTCTGCTCGCTTTCCAACTCGATCCGCGAGGTCTTCGAGATCAGCGGTTTCGACCAGATCATCCCCGTACATGCTTCTCTGGCCGAGGCCATCGCCGCCCTCAAAGACTGAGCGAGTCACTACCCCTCGCTCGCATCCGGCCCCCGGGGCGGCTCCGCAGTGGCGCCAGAGTAGGCCTCTGTAGCAGCCGTTGGGATGAGCATGATGGGACAGCCATACAAGATTCTCGTTGTTGACGACGAGCCGGACCTCCAGCCGCTCATGCTCCAACGCATGCGGCGCAACATTCGATCTGGCCGCTATACGTTCGTCTTCGCCCAAAACGGCGTGGAAGCACTCGAACGGCTGCGCCAGGAAGATGATGTGGACATGGTCCTCTCGGACATCAACATGCCCCAAATGGACGGCCTCACCCTCCTGGAACAGATACCCAAGGTCGATCCCAACATCCGCTCCGTCATCATCTCCGCTTACGGCGACATGGAGAACATCCGCACGGCGATGAATCGCGGCGCCTTCGACTTCGTGACCAAGCCCGTGGACTTCAAGGACCTGCGGATCACTATTGACCGGACGCTGCGCCATCTCGAGGAATGGCGCACGGCGCTCGCTGCACGCGACCAGTTGGTTGCGTTGCAGAACGAGCTTAATGTCGCCAGTACGATACAGCAGTCCATTCTGCCCACCCGTTTTCCCGCGGCTCCCAGCTACCAGGTGTTCGGCCATATGGTCCCGGCCCGGAACGTGGGCGGCGATTTCTTCGACGTGCTGCATTTGGAGAACGATCAGATCGGCCTCGCCGTCGCAGATGTTTCGGACAAAGGGGTCCCCGCCGCGCTCTTCATGATGTCCAGCCGCACCTTGCTGAAGGGCGCGGCCATCGGTCAGGGCGCTCCCGGTTCCGTGCTGCATGAGGTCAACGACCTGCTCTGCGAGGATAACGAGACCGCGATGTTCGTTACCCTCCTCTATGCAGTGTACGATCCGGCGACCGGCGAGTTGACCTATGCCAACGGGGGACACAACACTCCCCTGATCGTCCATGCCGACGGAAGCTCGACTCTGCTCCCCTTGACCGGTGGGATCGCCCTCGGGGTCATGGACGGCCTCCCCTATCAGCAGCGCACCATCACCATTGCCCCGGGCGATACCGTCATTCTCTATACGGACGGAGTCACCGAGGCCATGAATGGTGCCGGTGAAGAGTTCGGAGTCGAGCGCCTGTGCGACATCTTTGCGGCAGCGCCCCCCAAGGATTCCCAGGAAGCGGTCATGGCGATCTTTGAGACAGTCAACGCTTTCGCCGGCGAAACCCCACAGTCTGATGACATCACCTGCCTGACGTTCCGGCGCAGTGAGAATGATGCATGAGCGCCCAGGTGTCGCTGAAAGTCAAGACCAACCACGACGAGTTGGAGCGGATTACCGCTGCCGTGGAAGACCTCGGAGAGCGGGAAGACTGGCCGCCGGCTCTCACGTTCAAGATCAACCTCGTGCTCGAAGAACTGGCCATCAACGTCATGAACTACGGCCATGATGAAGGTCTCCACGATATTGAGATCACCTTCAGTTCGGACGAGGATACCCTCACCATCGAGATGGCGGACGACGGTCGGCCTTTCGATCCGTTGCAAGACGCTCCCGCCGCTGAAACGGCAGCGACGCTCGAAGATCGGCAAATCGGCGGGCTGGGTATCCACTTGGTGCGGACGATGATGGACGAACTGCACTATCGGCGGGAGCAGGGTCGAAACTGTTTGACCCTGATTACGCGCATCGAATGAACCGGCATGAAGGCGTCACTCCGGCCGCCGACGGTCCTGCTAGTCGTACTCGGTATCGGGGGCGTCGTCGCGCTCATCGCCGCCACCCTGGCCGGCTGGCTCTCGTTCGCCAGCCTCGGCGACGCTCTCCCGGCTACTGAGGTGACCACGTCACCGGCCATCCCGGCTGCGCCCACGACCGATTCTCGCTCCACTGCCCCCAGCGCCCAATCCCAGCTACAGTGGGGGCCGGGCGTCTCGGCCGAGCGCATTCTCTTTGGCCAATCCGCTGCCTTTAGTGGTCCGGCTCAAGAGCTTGGCAAGAACATGCGGCTGGGTATCCTGGCCGCCTTCCAGGAGGTCAACCGGCGCGGCGGCGTCCACGGCCGGCAATTGGAGTTGGTGTACCGCGATGATGCCTACGAACCGGAAGCCGCCATCAAGAACACCCAGGAGTTGATTAAGCAGGAAGGGGTCTTTGCGCTCATCGGCGCCGTCGGCACCCCCACGTCGCGCTCCGCGACGCCCGTCGCCGCGGAGTCCGGGGTGCCCTACGTTGCCCCCTTCACCGGCGCCGCCTTCCTGCGCGATCCCGAGTGGCGCAACATCATCAACCTGCGGGCCTCCTATTATCAGGAGACCGAGGAAATGGTCGCTCGCCTGACCGAGGACCTGGGTATCGAGCGCATCGCCGTCATCTACCAGGACGACTCCTACGGTCGCGCCGGCTACCGCGGCGTGCTGGGTGCGCTGGATCGTCGCCGTGGGACCCGCGTGGAGTTGGTGGCGATTGGGGTGTATCCACGCAATACGACGGCCGTCAAGGCGGCGCTGCTCGACCTGCGCCGCGGCAACCCCGAAGCGGTGATTATCATTGGCGCCTACGAGCCGGTGGCGGCACTGATCGCCTGGGCACGGCATACCGGGCTGAATCCGGTGTTCCTGACCGTCTCTTTCGTGGGCAGCAACGCCTTGGCGCGGGAGCTAGGCCCCGCTGGCGCCGGGGTCTTGGTTACCCAGGTCGTGCCTTTTCCGACTGACAGCTCGATCCCCGCCGTCGCCGCCTACCACCGCGCCCTCGCGGCCCACCAAGCCGACGCCATGCCCGGGTTTGTCTCCCTCGAAGGCTATCTGGCCGGCCGCTTGGCCATTGCCAGTCTCGAACGCTGCGGCCGCGAGGTCAGCCGTGCCTGCTTCCTCGACAGCATCCGCCGCACCGACGTCATTGACCTTGACGAGTTCGAGCTACGCTACGGGGACGATGACAACCAAGGCTCGGATGCAGTCTTCCTGACCGTGATCGGCCGCGATGGCCAGTATCACCCCATCGAAACGCTGCGGGACATGGAGCAGTGAGCAACTGGCTCAACCGGCTGCTGGCAAGCCGCTTCCGCCTCTCGGTGCAGCTCTACCTCGGTATTGGCGGCGCCGTCACCCTCACCGTCGCCGCCAGTCTCGTCGGCTGGTTTTTCTTCAATCGCGTCGGCGCGGCCCAGAGCCAAGTGAATGAAAGCAGTGTCCCCGAAGTAGTGGCCGCGTTCGGCGTTGCCCAGCACAGCAGTACCCTGGTGGCCGCCGCGCCGCGCCTGACGGCTGCCAATACCTCCGCCGAGTTGGCCTTTGTCACCGCCAGTATCGGCGAGGCCTACGCCGGCCTCGAAATGCAGCTCTCCATCCTCGGCATCGGCGATGCGGCCCAGACGCAACAGGCCATGGCGCGCCGTGGCCTGGACGAGGGCGAACGCTTCCAGCGCATCCGCTCCCACGTCAACTCGCTCGTTCTCAACATCGAGGCCATCGAGGCCGAGATGGAGGCCCTGTTCGCGCTGACCGCTCGCCGGGAATCACTGCGGACCGAGTTGGAGACCTTGCGTGTGCGCTTGGACGAAGTTGTGATTCCCGCCGTTGACGACCAGCTCTTCTACACCGTGACCGGCTACCGCGACCTCAGTGCTTCCCCCGCACCACGCGATGAGCATTTCTCGGAGCGCGAGTTTGCCCACTACCGTCACATGGCCGAGCTGCAAGCGGACGCGAACATTGCCATTCACCTCCTGGAGAGCGCCTTCGCCATCTCCGAAGCCCCCTTTGTCGAGCCATCGCGCGAACGTTTCGAGGCCGCTATCGGCCGCATCGAGCGCAACTTGTTGGCCCTTGAAGATTCCCCGCTGCACGCCGAAGTCGCGCCGCTCATTACCCAGCTGTCTGCACTGGGCATCGGCGAAGGGGATGGCTTCGATTTGCTCGAACAAGAGCTGCGGCTCGTCCAGCTTCAGGAGGATCTGGTCGTCCGCAATCGCGATATCGCCGTCGCCCTGGTCGCCGAGGTCAACGGCCTGGTGGGTACGGCCCGCGCCAGCGTGCAGGAAGCCACCCAAGCCTCTAGCCAGGCCATCCAGACCGGCCGCACCCTCCTGCTCGCCATCACTGCCGTCAGTATAGTCGGCGCCCTCCTCATTGCCTGGCTCTTTGTCGGCCGCGTGCTGCTCCGCCGCCTCCAGTTGCTCTCCGACTGGATGCGCCGCATGGCCGGTGGCGACCTGGAGGCCAGTGTCGAGATCGGCGGACGCGATGAGGTCGCCGACATGGCCGCCGCCCTGGAGGTCTTCCGCCGCCACGCCTTGGAAGTCCAGCGCCTCAACCTGGTAGAAAAACTGGCCGAAGAGCTTCAAGGCAAGAACAACCAGCTCGAAAGCACTCTCGCCGACCTGAACAAGGCCCAGGAGCAGATCGTCCTGCGCGAGAAGTTGGCTGCGCTTGGTGAGCTGACCGCCGGCGTGGCCCATGAGATCAAGAACCCGCTGAACTTCGTCAAGAACTTCTCCGAAGCCTCGGAAGAGCTGCTCGAAGAGCTACAGGAAGTCCTCGATGAAGAGAGCGAGAAGCTGGATGAGGACCAGCAAGACTACATCCAGGAAATCTCCGGCGACCTGAACGGCAACCTGGAGCGGATCCGCTCCCACGGCGAACGCGCCAACCGCATCGTGCAGGACATGCTGATGATGGGGCGGGGTGGTGGCGATCACCAGCCTACCGACATCAACGGCCTGCTCGACGAGTATGCGCGGCTTGCTTACCACAGCGCGCGAGCGACCGATTCGAACTTCCAGCTCGACTTGCAGCAGGACCTCGACCCGGCGATGGGACAGATCGCCGTCGTGCCTCAGGACCTGGGCCGCGTCTTCCTGAATATCGTCAGCAATGCCTGCTACGCCACCGACGAGAAACGGCAGGCGGCAGGTTCGGACGAGTACTCTCCGACGTTGTGGCTCTCCACCCGGCGCGGCGCAGACCGCGCGGAGATTCGCATCAAGGACAATGGCAACGGCATCCCCCAGGAGATCGTGGAGAAAATCTTCAACCCCTTCTTCACGACCAAGCCCACCGACCGCGGCACCGGCCTCGGTTTGGCGATCACCAGCGACATCGTGCGCCAGCACGGCGGCGTCATCCGCGTAGACACCGAACCTGGCCAGTTCACCGAGATGGTGGTCGAACTGCCGCTAGAGCCGTCCGCGGCATTGGCCGCCGCCGCTGCGACGGAAGAATGACTGGCCGCGCCTCCCAGCCCATCTTTCACCCTGACAAGGGTAGGTTTTTCTGTAGGGGCGCGATTCATCGCGCCCAGGCGCTCGTCATTGCGGCGTAGGCCGCAATCCAGGGCTGTTCATGGCCCCCACCTGGCCCCATCCGTGCGGCTTTGGCCCGGCAGCGGGTGAGGTTTGCCCCGCCCGCGGCTCCCCGCCGAAAAACCCACCCTTGTGAGCCTCTTTCACCCCCCCCCCGTTGCGACGGGAGAGGGCACTGACCGTCCCCCCGCCGCAGCGGGGGGACCATAGGGGGGCCAGTTTCCACTACCCGATTAAGTTAGCAACCTTCATCAGGGAAGGGGCCGGGGGTTAGGTCCACCCCACTCCCGCGCTAGTAGGCGCCCTGGCCACGGAGCACGACCCACACCGTTTTCCACAGAATCTTGAGGTCCAGCAGTGGTGAGTAGTTCTGGATGTAGAAGAGATCGTATTCGACGTTCAGATGCAGCGGATTGTCGCTCCGCCCGTTCACTTGCCACCAGCCGGTGATACCGGGCAGCACCGCCAGCCGCTGGCGCTGCCACGGCTCGTACCGCTCGACGATCCATGGCTGCTCCGGGCGCGGACCGACCAGGCTCATCTCGCCGCGCAGCACGTTGAAGAGATTCGGTAGCTCGTCGAGGCTCCAGCGCCGCAGCCACCGCCCCACGGGCGTCACTCGCGGATCTCTGGACTGCTTATAGCGGCGGTCACGCTCGGCGCCCGCTGCCATTGTCCGAAACTTCCACATCGAGAACAGCCGTCCGTTCTCGCCGACACGCTCCAAGCGCACCAGAATAGGACCCTGTGAGAACAGCCGGATGATGACGGCGATCATGGCGATGGCCGGGAGCAACAGCGGCAACGCGATGATCGTCAACACCAGATCGAAGGTTCGCTTCACGGCCCGGTCGAAGCCGCTGATGACCGGATCGCGCAGACCGATGAGCGGAATACCCCAGAAATCCTCCACCCGCGCGCGCACCGACACAATCTCGAACAGGTCGGGCACTATCCGCACCCGAACGGGTGCCGCAGCCAGTGCCAACGCCACTCGCAAAATCCGGTCGTGGGCGCGCCCCGGCAGCGCAATGATGATTTCGTCGGCCTGCGCCGACTCCACCAGCTTGGCAATTTCGTCAGTCGTGCCCAGCACCGGATGACCGGCGACGGTACCGTGCGCCTTGGCCGGGTCGTCGTCCACGAAACCGGCCACGCGCAGGCCGGTCCAGGCGTTCTCCTGGACCAGGCGCACTACTTCCTGCCCCACCGGCCCGGCTCCGACCACGAGCAGGCGTCGGGTCGCTACTCCCGACGAGGTGAGCGCATTGAGCAAGAGACGGCCGACCACGCGGAAGTTGAGCAGGAACAGGAGATTGAGCAGGAAGAAATAGCCGACCAGCAGGCGCGAGATGAACTGAAACTTGAACGCGAAGAAGAACGCCGGCAGCAGCGCCGTGGCGATAATCACGGCCGGAACGATAGCCCGCACCTCGTCGCCGAACCCGCGCATCCGGCGCGGATCGTAGGCGCCGAGCAGGCGCAGGAAGAACGGCCAGATCAGCACCGCGGCCAGGTAAATGGGCCACTCTAGGAAGTAGCCGGGGGCAACCGGGGTGCCGAACGGCAGCCGGTGTCGTGCTTCATCTGCCAGCCACAACGCCAAAGCCGTCAACCCGGCATCGGCAAGCACCAGTACGCCAAGATAACGGTTGGCGATGTGGCTCAACATGGTCAGTGGCCGCCCGTATTGCTCTACCCTCTGCCTCGCCTGTCACCGGCATTGTAGCAACTGCTCGTACAACGCACGAGTGCGGGCCACCATCCGCTCCTTGGTGAACCGCGCCGCGATGGTGGCGCGAGCACGGACGCCCAATGCGGCGCCGCGGTCCGGTTGATCCAACACTGCTCTCAGTCGAGCCGCCAGCGCCTGCGGCTCTCCCGGCGGGGCGAGCAGCCCGTTCTTGCCGTGTACGATCACGTCCCGCGTGCCGAGTACGTCCGTGGCGACGACCGGCTTGCCCAGGCCCATAGCCTCCAGCACCACGTAGGACAGTCCCTCGAAGCGCGACGACAGCATCAGCACGTCGAAGCCGGCTATCACCCGCGAGGCATTCGGCACGTAGGGCAGGAACGCCATCCGCTCACCCAGCCCCAGCGTCTGCGCCAAGCGTTTGCTCGCCGCCAACAGCTCGCCGCCGTTGACCCAGACGAACCGCACCTTGCCGTGGGTTTGCGCCACCGCGGCAGCAGTGTGGAGCCAGGTGAACGGGTCCTTCTGCGCCATCTGGCGGGCCACGGTCCCGACGACCAGGACATCATCTTCCCAGCCGTATTCGGCGCGGACTTTGGTCCGCTCTGCCGGCCCCGGTAGCTCGCCCGGATCGAGGCCGTTTTCGATCACGGCGACGCGGTCCGCCGGCACAATCCCGCGCCGGACGGTCTCCGCCCCTTCCGACGGGGAGACGGCAATGAGCCGGTCCGTGAAGCGGCCCAAGACACGCTCGATGGTCAGGTAGAACCAGCGTCGTCTACTCGATCCGGGAATCAGATACGAAAATCCGTGCGGCGTATAGCAGACGTGCGGCACGCCGGCGAGGCGTGCCGCGACGCGGCCGATCACCCCGGCCTTCGAGCTGTGACAATGCACGATGTCGTAGCGACCGCGGCGCATCAGACGCGCGAGTCGCAGCGTCGCCAGCAGGTCTGCCCCCGTCGAGACGGCCCGGCGCATCGGAATTGGGTGGACCGGTATACCGGCCCCCGCCACGTCGCTGACGAAAGAGGTATCCCCGAAAGCGTCGGATCGCACCGGTGGGCAGGCCACCTCGATCCGGTAGCCCGCACGATGTAGCCCGATACTCAGCTCCGTGAGGTGGCGCTTCGTGCCGCCGATAGTCGCTTCCATCACCTGCAACACCCGCGCGCGCCGTTCACCGGAGGTACTCACGGTGCCCCCGCCTCGGCATATACCGCGAGCGTTTCGCGTACCATGCGCTCGGCCGTGAAGTGGGCTTGCACGCGAGCGGCCCCCGCCGCGCCCAGCCGCGCCCGCCGCGCCGGGTCGCCGCAGAGCCGGAGCAGGGCACGGGCGAGGGCGTGCGGGTCGTGCGGCGGCACGAGCAGGCCCGTCTCGCCGTCACGGATGACCTCCGGGATGGCACTGACCGCCGTCGCGACCACCGGCCGTTGCGCGGCCATGGCCTCCACGAGCACCAAACCAAACCCCTCCCAATGCGACGGCTGCACCACAATGTCACAGGCGGCCAGGAGGTCCGGCACGTCGTCGCGGTGTCCGGCCCAGTGAATGCGCCCCGCCAGTTCCGGCGCGGCCGCCGCTGCGCGAATGGCCTGCTCATAGTCTGCGGACGCCTGCTGCGGCGCCCCGGCGATGATGAGTTGGACGGTCGGCAGCGCCATCACGACCCGCCGCAGCGCGGCGAGCAGATCGAGATGCCCCTTCTGCGGGTCCAGGCGGCCCACAGTGAGCAGCAGCGGCGCCTCCGCCGGCACGCCGAATTCGGCGCGGACCGCTGCGCGCGCCGCCGTAGCCGCTCCGGCATCAGGAGTGATGCCGTAGTAGACGCGGCGGAGACGCTCGGACGGGACCCGACCACGATCACGCATGTAGCGACCGACGTGCTCCGAGAGCACAATCACGCGGTCGGTCAGCCGGGCGAGCCAGCCGTGGACCGTCCCGACGATCGGTCGGCGCAGCACGGCCTCGTCGTTGTGTTTCGACGAGATCAACACCGCCCCGCCGGCCAGTCGCGCGGCGACGGCGCCATAGGCATCGGCTTTGAGTAGATGGGTATGAATCACGTCATACTGCCCGGCGCGAATCAGTCGCATGAGGCGTGGAATCACCAAGGGACTGACCGTCGCCTGGGCGCGCAGGTCAATCACGCGCCCGGCCACACCCTCGAATTGGTTAACGAGATAGGGGTCCTTGAGGTAGGCAAGGTCAACGCTCCAGCCCGCGGCGCGCTGACCGGCCATCAAGATGTGCAGATGACGCTGTGCCCCACCGCGGTGGAGGGAGGTGATGACGTGCAGCACCCGGCCGACGATAAGAACCTCTTTGCCCACCGGCAACGCTCGCCGCCGCCGCGCGTCCCTTCACCCAAATGCTGCGTTGAAGGGATAGGTGCGGGGCTACGACACTCTAGCCAGCATTCTAGCAAAGCCCCGCCACCGCCCTCCTGCAATCGTCCCCTCACCTAAACCCTCTCACCTGACACGGGTAGACACGAGCCAAGCCGTAGGGGCGCGCAGCACGCTGCGCCCTGTCCCCCTGCAAAGCGGGGGGACCATAGGGGGGCCAGGACGTTAGGCCAGCCGCCGCACGGTCGGGCTGAACAGCCCGAACATGAGCACCAGCAGCACCACGAGCACACCGGTCCCCGCCATCATCAGCCGGGCGCCCATCAGGTCGGCCAACGCGCCCCCCGGGAGCGCCGAAAGCGGCGTCAGCCCCATCGTGACCAGCCAGATACTCATCACCCGCCCCGACATGGCCCGATCCGCTTGGCGCAGCAGCAACGCGCTGTACAGCGTTTGGAGTCCCGCATAGGCGACCCCGACGAGCACGAGCAGCGCCGTGGCCAGCAGGAATGCCGGGGCCAGCGCAAATGCGGCCAGTGCTGCACCGAGCAGCGCGCCCAAGGCCAGCAGCAGTCGTCCGAGGGCACGAGCGCCGCTCAGCGCGGCGATAATCCCGGTACCGACCAGGGCGCCAATTCCTTCAGCTGCCGCCATGAACCCCAGCCCCTCCGGACCGGAATCGAACACGCGCAAGGCGAACACCGGCAGCAACCGCTGATGGGAGGCAGCCACACACAAGATCAGTGTGGCGATGATAACCAGCGTCCGCAGGGACGGCGTAGACCACACGTAGCGCAGCCCGGCGATAGCCTGCTGTCGGGCCGAGGCTTTTGTCGGCGCCGGTGGACTGTAGGGCAAACCGATCACGCTGAACACCACCACGGCGTACCCTACTGCCATCAGCAGACAGATTCCACCGATCCCCACGGTCGGCAAGCCGATCAGCAGCCCGGCCAGGGCCGGACCCGCAACGCGGCTGGCGTTCATGCCGAAGCTGCGGAGGGCCAGCGCGTTCACCAGATCGTCTTTGTGTACCAGTTCCGTCAAGAACGACTGCCGGGCCGGGACGTTGAACGCGAAGAGCGCACCCTGGAGAACCGCAAAGGCAAAGAGGTGCCACACCTGCACGATCCCGGTCAGCACCAGCAAGGCCAAGATGCCACCGACCAAGGCCAATCCGCCCTGAGTCAGCGCGAGCAAGGTCCGGCGGGCGATCCGGTCCGCGACCACCCCGCCCAGCAGGGCAAAGCTCACCACGGGCAGGGCGAGAGCGAGTCCCATGACGCCCAGCATCGTCGCGGAGCCGGTCAGCTCGAAGACGAGGTAGCCAATCGCGATGTCCGCCATGCGCCAGGCCAGCATGGATGGCAGCATGGATAGCCACAGGCGGCGGAAGTGCCGGTTTCGTAGGGCGCGGAAGGACTGCTGCCAGTCTACGCCGCGGACGCGCGGGACTCGCTTCAGCGGCTTGCTGCGCTCCTCGGTAACGGCACTGCTAATGCGTCACCACCCTCTCGCGGGCATCGGCCGGGCGGACCATTGGTCAAGCGGGGTATGTCGAGCGTACCACTGCATCACTATCCTGACCAGAGCGCCCTGCCAGCACCAGCGCACCGGTAGGCCCTTCTGGCCTCACTCCCGCCTACCTCCGGCTGACTCCCCCTCTCCACATGGTGGAGAGGGGGCCGGGGGGTGAGGACGTGCCCTCGCACTACCTGCCGTCGCCCTCGTTCGCCCCAGGCTGAACGCTGAGAGCTAATGGCTGGCGGCTCCTTGGACACTGTGGTACGCTAAGAGCGCGCCCCGCGAGCGCCGGCGGTGCCACTTTGTAGATACAGAGGTGACGCAATGCTGTGGCTTTCGGTCCTCGTCTTCCTGATGTGGTTCATCTTCTGGCAGGCGCCGGGGTTCGACACGGATGTAGATTGGCGGAAGCATCTCCTGCTCATCCCCTCCGCCTTTCTGTTCATCTACCACTTCTGGCTCAAAGGCAAAATCATCCCGAAGCGGGATCAGCGCTTCTAAGCGGTAGCATCGCCACTGCCCAGATTGAGCGGCGGCCCCGGTCTCGATTTTGTCCGACGTTACGGCCAAAGCGGTCTGCGCGGCCGTGACCGTTCCGATACAGTAGTCGGCCTAGCAAAGCCGTTGCCCAGGTCTGCGCCCGTGTACCTCCCCTGACACGCAATGGACGACTCCACAAGACGCCCCATCCGTATTGTGCGCGTGATTGCCCGGCTCAACGTAGGCGGGCCGGCGGTCTACACCATCTCCCTCACCGCCGGACTCGACCCGGCGCAGTTCCGACAGTGGCTGGTGACCGGCGTGGCGGCGCCCTACGAAGGCGACATGCTGGCGGACGCGGCGGCGCGCGGCGTCACCCCAATCGTCGTCCCGCACCTTGGACGTGCGATAGACGCCCGCGACGACCTGCGCGCCTTTATGGCGCTTGTCCGCCTATTCCGGCAGCTACGCCCGGATATTGTCGAGACGCACACGGCGAAGGCTGGCGTGGTCGGCCGGCTCGCCGCCTGGGCCGCCGGCGTTCCCGTCACGGTGCATACATTTCACGGTCACGTCTTTCATAGCTACTTCAGCCCGGCCCGTAGCGCCCTCGTCCGGTGGATCGAACGGCTGCTCGCGCTGCGGACGACGCGCATCATCGCCCTCGGCCCGGCCCAGCGGGCCGAGCTTCTGGGCTACGGCGTGGGCCGGCCCGAGCAGATCGCGTCGGTGCCCATCGGCCTCGACCTGGAGCCGTATCGCGCCAGCGACCGCCACCGCGGCCGGCTGCGGGCCGAGCTAGGCGTTGGGCCGGATACCCCGCTCGTGGGGATCGTCGCCCGGTTGACGGCCATCAAGGCCCACGAGGTCTTTCTGCAAGCGGCCGCCACCGTGTACCGGCAGCATCCCGACACGCAGTTCGTCGTGGTCGGTGCCGGCGAGCGCCGGGAAGAGTTAGCGCAGTTGGCGGAGGAGTACGGCATCGCCCCGGCCATGCACTGGCTCGGCTGGCGACGCGACCTCCCGCTGGTCTATGCCGACCTCGACGTTGTAGCCCTCACCTCCCGCAACGAGGGCTTACCCACAACGTTGGTTGAAGCAATGGCCGCCGGGCGTCCAGTCGTGGCGACGCGGGTAGGGGGCGTTCCGACATTGGTGACGCATGGTGAGACCGGGCTGCTGGCTCCTACTGGCGACGCGAACGCCATCGCGGCCGCGATGCTCACCGTGTTGAGTAGTCGGCAGTACGCCGAGCGACTGGGAACGGTGGCGCGCGAGGCCGTCTATCCGGCCTATGACCTTTCGGCATTTATCCCGCGCATGGCTGACTTCTACCGCCGCCTTGTGGCACAATGACGCCGCTCCGCTGGAATCGGACTGTGCGGACTTGGCGAGGTCCGCGCCGTGTTGACGGTGCGCTTGGACGGGAGAACCTGGCGAGAACGTGATTGACAACGGGCCGGACCTCTGGGCGCTCTACCTGGCGGTCTTTACCAGTGCGTTGGCGATTGTGCTGCTTGCGACGCCATGGGCCATGGCCGCGGCCCGTCGCCTCGGCGTGCTCGACGTGCCCAGCGCCCGCAAGGTACATCTCCAGCCCACCCCGTTGCTGGGCGGCGTGGCCATTTACGCGGCCATCTGGATCGCCCTCCTGCTCATCTCGCGCCTGGAGCTGGCCCGACAGTACGTCTTTCTGCCGGACACGACCGGCGAGTTGGCGCTCATTTTCCTGAGTACGGTCGTCCTCATTCTGGTCGGCATCCTCGATGACCGCACGACCGGCGGTATCCCACCGTGGTTCAAGCTGCTCGGTCAGCTCCTCGCCGCGGCTATCGTGCTGACTGCGGGCGTCCGCTTCCAAGTCTTCGGGCTGCTCCCCCTCGACCTGCTCCTGACGCTCGTCTGGCTCGTCGGCATCAGCAACGCCGTGAACTTCCTGGACAACATAGACGGTCTTTCCGCCGGGGCAACGGCCATCGCAGCCGCCTTCTTTTTTCTATTGGCGTCGGCAAACGGACAGTATCTCGTCGCGATCATGGCCGTGGCCGTGGCGGGAGGCTGCCTCGGCTTCCTGCGCTACAACTTCAACCCCGCCGTGATCTTCATGGGCGATGCCGGCACGCTCTTCCTCGGCTTTCTGCTCGCCATCATCGGCGCCAAGCTGCAACTAGGACCGACCGGCTGGTGGGGACTGATCGCCGCCGTGCTCATTCTCATCCTGCCGATCTTCGACACGACGTTCGTCACCTTGAATCGCCTTCGCACCGGCCGCCGCGTCACCCAAGGCGGCAAGGACCACACCAGCCATCTGCTGGTGCGCCGCGGCCTGCCCCACCGGCAGGCGGTCCTTGTGCTCTATACGGTGGCGCTGGCCGGGGGCGGCGCGGCCTTGGCCTTGACCTGGATTAGCTAGGTCCGGGGCAGCGCCTCCCACCCGCGCACCAGAACCTTTCCGCGGCTGCAACCGTCCCTAGGCTAGTGGCTCGTACCGCCAGGCGGCGGCGGCGGCCGCGGATCGGCCATATATGCGCCGCGCCGCTGTTCAGAACGCACCGGGAGCGCCAAGCACTATTGCGAATGTGGCACAGACCTTTGAAACCAATCCGCGGCTGGTACATAATAATGGTGGTGGGCCTGATGCAGTGCGTGACTGCTATCGGCGCTCAGGGGGGTGAATCATGGACGAAAGGACGCCGGCTGGGACTGTGCCGTGGCCGTGGATACGACGACTGTGGTTGCTGAAAAGGCACCCGGAGGAGGTCCGCCAGGCGTGGCTGCGGACGCCCAAGGCCCGCGGGCTTGCTGCCGCCCAAGAAGGACGACTCCCGGCGGCAATTCGCTTGCTGGAGCAGGCCCGCCGGGAGAACACCTGGGCCGATCCTGACCTCGATGCCCACATCTCCGAACTGCGGGCCATTCGCCGCTACCGCCGCCGCCTCCAAAACCGCCCGAACGATCCCGAGGCCATGGTGGAGCTGGGCAAAGCCTTGATGGCGCAGGAGTTGGCCGACGAGGCCTTGGCCTGCTTCCGCAAGGCGACCGTGTTGGCGCCCACGTATGCCGAGGCCTACACCATGATCGGCCTGGAGTTGCAATATCGCGGTGACTTGACCGGCGCCGAAGAGGCCTATCGGCAGTCGCTACGGTGCGACCCTGGTCAACTGGCGGTGCAGAAGTACCTGCACGGCATCCGGCAGGGCCACGACGGCCAGTTCGCCGACGACGTAGACGTAGCCCTCGCTGCCGGAGCTTGACCGCTCCCGCCGGGAGCGGGCCGGGGTGAGGGCCGTCAGCGAGGTTACTTCCCGCGCTGGCCCGCCGGGGCCAGCGCATCCTTCAGCTCGCGGAGCGGCTTCACGGCCAACGCGCGGAACGCTTGCCGCGCGTGGTCTCGCACCCCTACGGCACCGGCCGCCTCGCCCCAGCCCGCGCGTACCGTGCCCGCGCGCAGCGCACTCGCCAGATCGGCCGCCGTCGAGCCTGGGAACTCGGTCAAGCCGCTCCCGATCTGGGCGAGATGGTGAGCGTCGCTGCTCCCTAGCTCCGGGAGTTGCCAATGCTCGTCGTTGAGCCGGCGAATCCGCGGCGCCAGACCGCGCGCGGCGACGCTGGCGTTGCAGGCCTCGATTCCGGCGATAGGGACGGCTTGCGCCAGCAGTCGCGTCAGCGCACGCTGCCCCACGCTCGGCGTCCAGCGACAGAGCGGATGTGGAATGACCACGATCCCCCCATAGTCGTGGACCAGCGCAGCGGTGTAGCCCAGTGAGCGGTGCCGCGGGAACGGTTTGGTCGGAAACGGCGGCTCGAAGAAGTAGGCCAGGAGATGCCGCCCCCAGGAGGCGCTAATCTCCGTGCCGAACACCACCTCCAAGCGGGCGCTCGGCCGGGCCGCCACCCATTCCAGCGCCGCCAGTGCGCCCCGCACCTGATCGTGGTCGGCAATGGCAACCACGTCGAGCGCGGTGTGCCGCTCGGCGTAGTCCAGTACGGCCTCGACGGAGGCCATGCCGTCGCTATGCGTGGTGTGGATGTGTAGGTCGGCAAGCCCCATGACATTTCCCCGGCACTGGGAGTAGTAGCGCCGACGTTGCGCCTCCCGTACAGTATACGCACTAGGCCGCGTCCACGTCACCGGGCAGTGCCGGCGGGACCTGCTACAATCTTACTGACTGCTCTGGTATGCCGCCGCGGCGGGTAGCGAGTGTGTAGCAGGACGGCACGGCGGATCACCCGGCATCCCGGTAGTGAGTCTAGCAAGTAGACGACAGATAGCCATGGCTACGTCGAACCTTCAGCAATATCATATCGCGGATATACTGGAGTGGCATCGGGAGAAACGGCTGCGGCTTAATCCCGAGTTTCAGCGCGGCAACGTATGGACGACGACCGCCAAGGTGTTTCTTATCGATACCATCCTTCGCAGGCTCCCAATTCCTAAGCTCTACGTCCGCACCAAACTTGATCCTGAAACACAGATTGCTTACAGGGAAGTAGTGGATGGGCAGCAACGGTTACGGGCGGTAATTGACTTCTCGCTGGACCGACTGGAACTGACCCGCCGAGCGAAAGAGTTCGCCGGTCTGCGATACTCTACAATGGATCAAGAGCTTCAAGAATCCTTCTTGTCGTATCCGTTAAGTGTAGAACAGCTTGTGAATGCGGCAGACGATGAGGTGCTGGAGGTATTCTCTCGCTTGAATTCCTATACGGTAACGGTAAATCGTCCTGAGTTGCGTCACGCCAAATATCAAGGGGAATTCAGGTGGGCAATTCACGAGATGTCGAATAAGTGGGGAGAGCTATGGGATACGTTCAGAGTTCTAACCATGCGCCAGAGAATCCGACTGCTCAATGACTCTCTAGTCGCTGAGATGTTCGGTATCGTCATGCACGGTGTTACGGATGGTGGGCAGCCTAACATAGATAAGTTCTACGAAAAATATAAGTCTCGTTTCCCAGAACGTGATGCTGTAGTTTTGCAGGTAGATGGCATTCTGGATTACATAATGAGCAACCTCGAAGATGTGCTAGCGGGTAGCACGATTGCTAGGAGCACTCATTTTCTGATGTTGTTTGCGGCGGTCGCTCACGCGAAATTCGGAATTCCTGAAGGAAAGGTGGGGGACAGAATGCCGGAACGTGATTGTCGAGTACTAACTCACATCGGTATTACGAAGGATAATCTTTCGCTCCTCAACAGTGTGATCGAATCGGAGGAGCCAGTGACTGAACTCCGCGATTTTTGGCGGGCGTCCCGGGGAACTACACAGAGAATAGCCAGTCGCAGGGTACGGTTCTCGATGTTCTATAAAGCACTCCTGCCCGATCCACTGTAGCAGTGAGCAATGGCACAGCATTCCCTTGGGGATCTCTATCGGAGATTCTTACGCGAGACCACGCTTATCATCGGCCGCTTTGAGGCGCCGCCCTCCGGTGAGACTCCCGTCGTGAATGTAGAGCAAATTCACCGCGACTGCCGCGAAATGTGCGTACTCCGCCTGCATGATGCCTGGGCGCGCTTCTGTCGGGAACTGATTATCCTCTCGGCCGGGTGTCGCCCGGTCACACTGACTGGCTTTCCTGTTCCGTTGGCGCCACATATCCGCGGCCGCCGCGACGTACTGCCGATGTTGCGCTCGCTTTATCCCGGCAGACGGCGCAGAAGACATGCCTGGGAGCCGCGTTGGCACGTTGCCGCTGAGTGTTTGGACGCTGGACGGCTACTCAACATAGCCAATTTCGCCGATGTGAGTGCTGGCATCGGCCTGACACCATCGCCGGCCGACCAGTTGCGTCAGATGCGGAACTTCCTGGCCCATCGTGGTGCGGACACCGCTCCGCATGTCCGCCGGATCGCCCAGTCAGTAGGTCGTCACCGCAGCACAAAAGTCGACATAATACTAGGCCAGCATACTCATCCCGGCATCACTATCTTTGCGAAATGGGCCTATAATCTCCAGGATATGGCCCGGACCGCGGTGCGCTAGACGGTGAACGCAGGTGATTGATGCGGTGATCTGTTTCGAGGCGGAACGTGCCGCGTGGACGTAGCCATTGGTCACTGCTGGGCAGTCTGCGCGATGCCTTGGCCACCACTTGTCCGGCAGCACACGCACTGATTGTCGCCCAGCCGGCCACCTACTTCGCCGGCGGCATGCTCCCGGATGCGCTCCGGCTCTTTGCCGGGATGGACAAGGACAGTACCCACTTCTACGACGATCAATGTCCGGCGACGTGGGATCAGGCAATAGCCACCCTCTGCGTCCGCCATCCGGCCGTCGCCAACCCGGACCGGCTCGACGCTGCCGGCATCGTCTGGATGCTCGGAGTTATCGCGCACATTACGGCCGACCTCGCCTACTGGGAGCACATCATCTCACTGCTCCCGCCGGGACCACCGTGGGACGAGCACCACTACGGCGCGTGGCTGCTCGTGGATCGGCTCCCGATCCCGGCCGCCGACCGGCGCTTGCAGTGGCGCGACGTGGCCCTTGACGCCCTCCCGCCCTTCGGCAACGTGGACGCGCTGCGGTGTCTCTGGGACCAGATGGTGGAGCGCGTCTTGCCGCCGGATGATCCCTGGGTGGTGGAGAGTGGCTACCGTTGGTCCGCGTACAGTCCCAGCCTGCGCCGCAACGAGGCACATCCTCACCCCTCGCCCGACGCGCTAGTGCGGGGGCATAGCGGGGAGTGGGCCGCGCACGTGGCCCTCGTCCATAACCTGCTGGTCCCGGAGCACCGCGATGCCTTCGTCGCCGGTGCCATCGCACGCGGCACGCAACAGATCGAGCGCTACCTGCGCGGCGACTTCGTACCGGACGGATAGGTGCCAGCCGGTGTGTGCCACCACTCCTAGCGGTCGGGAATCCACGGCGCCGATTGGCCGGGGGGCGGTCCGGGCGACGGTATGTCCTCGGCGGCCACGAACGCAACCGCCGCGACGCGCGTGGACGACTGCACGGCCGCCCGGATAGCCGCGGCGGTCCGCAGCACGTCAACCGGGCGCCGGCGCCCGTCGGCCGTCTGCGGACCAAGCTCGTGCTGCCTCGCCTCGACCGCAATGGCCGTCACGTGGGTATCGAGCCGGTCCGGATCGAGATACGGTTCAGGCCCGTCCGCACCCTGTCGGAAGCGCAGCATCTGCACTAAGTCTGCCGGTGTGATGAGCCAAGTATTCGTGCCGTAGCGCACCTCCACCGGCCGGCCGGCCACCTGCTCGGCGTGCTGGCGCAGCGGCTCCAGCAGACCGGCGATCTCGGTTGGGAGAGCCGCGCGTACCTGCACTACTGCAACCCGCCCTTCCTGATCTTGACGCTCGAATGCTGCCGCCAAGGCATCATACGTCACCGGGCTGTCCGGCATAAGACCGGTACTCCCACCGCTGACCTCGATACGACCGTCGCGCAGCTCAAAACGAACCAGCTCGACCGCCAGCGCCACTTGGACAGCCACTTCCGCACCGATGAACGCCTCCACCTGCGCTCGGTCCAGGACCACTTCCAAGTCTGGCAGTGTTGCTGGGGCTATGGGCGCCGCCGCGGACTCGACAGGCTGGAGCATCGCCAAATCCAAGAGTGTCTGCCCCTCCAGAACCCATTCCCGGCCCGCGTAGCGCAGCACGAGCGGCTGCATCAGGCGTTGGCCGGCTTGCCGCAGCACTAGGTCCAGTGCTGCCTCGGACAGCCTCGGCTGCACGGTCACCAGCGGCAGTCTGAGGAGCCGCCGCTCGGTGAGGGCCTGCCCCATAATGAGGCGCACCGCCGCCGGCTCGTCGAGCGCCGCCACAACCCGGCCCGGTTGCACCGCAATCGCGCGCTCGGTCAACACCAGCGAGGGGACGCCCGGCGGGTCGTTTCCTTCGGCAGCGACTCCCGCTACGAAAGCGCGCACCTTGTCTTCCAGCAGTCGTACCACCGGGACGGCCCGCTCGACGGCCAGAGCCTCGGTGTCCAGCATCGAGAAGAGCACGACCGGTTCGAGGGACCAGCTCTTGTCACCGGCCCGGAGCACCAGCGGAGATTGGAGTAAGTGGTCCACCGCAGCACGCGGCGGCTCCAGATCGGCCTCGGTGATGCGAACGGGTAGCTCCTCGATCACCAGATCGAGCGTCGTGGGTAAGTGCCCGGCCAAGCTCCGCCGGAGGCGCGATAACGTCTCCTCGACATCGAGCCGCCGCCCCGGCCAGGAGCGATCAATCCGGCTGACGAACCCGGAGTCGAGCTTGCTTATCCGCAGCACCGCATCGAGCGGCTCCCGATTGAGCCGCCCGGCAATTTCCTGCAGCGCCGCTCGCGCTTGCTCACTGTCGAGCGCCAGCGAGCCGGGCACGGCGTAGCCACGAGTGAGCAGCCCGACCTGTGCCGTGAGCCAACTCCCCAAGGGCAGATCGCGGCCCACCCACCAGGCATCGTCCACCAGTCGCAAAATCTCCTCGTCCGTCGCGTGCAGTCCCAGCGCCATCAAAGTAATCGGCGGTATCTCGTCCCCCACGCGGACACGCAGCGGTTGCTGCCGGACGTTGTGGATGTAGCTGCGTAGCGCAATCTCGGCCTCGGCACGGGTGGCGCGTCCGACCGACAATCCCAACACGGTCACGCCGGGGTAGATACGGTTCCGGTGTGCCCGATGATAGGCGTACACGAGGCCGGCACCCAGCCCGAGGAGGAAGACCAGCGTCAGAATCACTGTCGGCAAACACGACCACGCCGGGGGCGAGCGCCGCTCCGGCGGGATGAGAGGCTCCCGACCATAGACGGACATATCCTCAACTATAACGCTCGGATAGCGGCCGGCCGGGCGTTGCGACCGTCTGCCACTCCCGCCAGCGCCGCCGAACCGCCGCCCAGACCGGCCGCCGCGCGGCCACCGTCGCCGCCACGTCCACGTCACCGCGCACGGCCGCTGCAATCTCTGCTAACCGCAGCAAGAAAATCTCGTCGTCGCGCTTCAGCCGGCCGGCCTGCTGCCAACGCCGGCCCAACTCGACCAGACCGCGCCGCGCCACACCGATCAGGGCAAAGACGTAGTAGTGGCTATCTTCACGCAGGAGCCGGGCGGTGCGTAGCGCCGGCAGCGACCGTCGGAGGAGGCCGCGGCCCGGCGCCGGCACCGTTGCGGTGGCCCGCTCGACGGCTTCCTGAGCACGCTGGCGCAGCGCATAGACTTCCGTTGGCGGTGCCGGCGCCGGGCCGGCGGCGAGCGCCCCGATCAACGCGACGACCCGTTCCGGCTGTGCCTCCCACGGCGGCAGCTGCACACTCAAGCCGCGGCTCTCCCGCAGGCCCCAGCGTCGCAGAAACGACCCTAGCCGGTGGCCAAACGCGCGAACCTCCGGCGCCGGGTGTGTTGCCAGCGTATCGAGTAGCGCCGCCGCACCGGTAGTGGCCCAGAGCTGCCGGAGAGCGGGCGTCTCCTGCACGTCGGCAGCGAGGTCCACCAGCTCGGCATTGATCCGGTTGGTGACGGTGGGCAGGCCGGCCAAGAGGTCGGAGCCGATGCGCTGCCAGTCCGGGTGCCGGCCCGTCCATCTGATCCACACCAGCGCCGGCAGCGCCCGGAGCAGTGCCCCGGTGAGTGCGAACCAACGCGGCCCGGAAGCGCGGTACAGTGCGGCGGCGACGGCTTGGACGTGGGCAACGAGGGCCGCGTCATCCAGCGCGGCCGGCTCCACGCGCCCGAACCGCTCGATCTCGCCTTGCAACCGCGGCAGCTCGCGGCCGTACCAGTCGTTCGGATGGTGCCCAAGACCCCGCAGCAGCACCCCCATCCGCAGCGGCAGTTGCCAGAGAATGCGCCGCACGTCCAGCGTCAACGGTACCTGCTCGTAGCAGATGAGCGGCAGCGGCCGGCGTAGGAGTTCGGGCACAGGATTGGCCGCTGCCACCACCACGCCGCCGATGTCCATATCCAGCGGCGCAATCCCCTCGGGAAACACCTCGAAGAGCAGGGCTGCCACGCACTCCGGCGGCCGCGGCACCGGGGGCAGCGCCGCCTCCGGCTCAAGGGTCGTAATCGGTCGTGCCTGCAGGAGCCATAGCGTGCCGGCCGCATCCACGGCCCACTCCAGGTCTTGCGGCTGACCAAAATGCGCCTCCGCGCGCCGCGCGAGCGTGTGGAGCACCTGCACCTGCCCGGCGTCCAGCAGCGATCCGCCGGCCGGATCGGCCGGCAGGTCCTCGCGCACGTGGCCGGAGCAGTGGTCCACGACGTAGCGGTCAGGCGTGCGGCTGCCCTGGACCAGCGCCTCACCACGCCCCGGCACCGCCTCGACGATCATACGGCTACGGTCGCTAGTCACCGGGTCAGCCGTGAAGAGCACGCCGGCAGCGGCCGGCTCGACCATGCGCTGCACGACGACCGTCATGGTAACGTCGGCCGCTGCACTGTCCTGCTGCTGGCGATAAGCGATGGCGCGGCCGCTCCAGAGTGAGCGCCAGCACTGCCGTACCGCCGCGACCACCGCCGCCGCGCCCGTAACGCCGAGCAGCGTTTCTTGCTGGCCGGCAAAACTGGCGCCCGGCAGGTCCTCGGCCGTGGCCGACGACCGTACCGCCACGGCCGGCGGTGATGTTCCGCCGTCCGCGAGGTCCTCGTAGGCGGCCCCTATGGCCGCGGCGACTGTGGCATCGAGTACCGCCCGGTCGAAGGCAGCAGCGATGGTCGCCTCGGCCTCGGCCAGCGCCACCGGGTCCGATCCGTCGAGCGCGGTTGTGGCGCTGGTGATCGTCTCGTCCAAGCCGGCGCCGGCGACAAAAGCGTCATAGACCGCAGTGGTCACGACAAAGCCGGCGGGAACCGGCAGCCCCGCGCGGAGCAGCTCGCCGAGATTGGCCCCCTTACCGCCGGCAGTGGGCAAATCGGCGGCGCCAAGCGCCGTCAGCGGCACAATCGGACGCGGCGTGGCGGCTTGCACAGCCTCCCATCCTCCAGGGACCCGGCCAACGGCAGCGTCCCCCACACCGCCCAAAGCATTGTAGCGGCGGAGAGGGAACACTCCGTCCCTCACCGGGGTAGGTTTTTTCGAGCGCCGGGAAAACCGCCCCCAGACCGTTGTCATTCCCCCACCCCCGCCGATATGTCCCCTTAACGGGAGTGGTAAATGCAAGACCATCCGAGAGCACCGGGCACCGCCCGGCAGGGACCCCTTGGCACCGACGGGCCGGCTGCGTGCGGTGGC
>DAOUJP010000037.1:0-352676 GCA_034422515.1 Chloroflexota bacterium
GTGACGACCCGCGCTCCCCCACGGTCTTGGTGGACCGAGGGCCATTCGGTCTGTCACGCCCGGGTAGCCACCATGACTACCACTCCCTAAGATACAAGGGCTAGGGTGGGGGCCTGCACGTCGAGACGGTCCGAGAGGAGTAGACTGCATGTTGGATCCGTCACCTCCGTACAGCGTTGCCATTGTGGTTGATGCTGCGGCTTCCGAGTTGGAGCGGTTCGCGGCTACCGAGTTGTCGCATTATGTAAAGCGGCTGTTCGGGGCGGCGGCCCACGTGACGGCACGGCCGACCGGCGGCGACGATGCGGTGATCTTGCTCGGCACGCCGGAGACCTTGCGCTACACCGGCTTCAGTTTCCGGGAGATGGGTGAGCAGAGCTTCAGCGTGTCCCGTAGCTCGTGGGCGGGGCATCCGGCGCTGCTCTTGGTCGGTGGGAGTGCCCGCGCCGTCATGTGGGCCGTCTATGATCTGGTGGAACGCTGGGGTGTCCGCTACTTGCTACAGGGCGACGTGTTTCCCGAATCACCGGCGCCCTTCTGGCAGCCACCTGGGGATGGCGAGCACGAGCCGGCGCTGCCCATTCGCCAGTGGCGGATCATCAACGACTTCGCTTGCGGGCCGGAATCGTGGAGCGTGGCCGACTATCGCCCGGTGATCGACCAGTTGGCCAAGCTGAAATTCAACCGGCTGCACTTCTCGTTGTGGCCCTGGCAGCCGTTCGTGCATTACGCGCATAAGGGCATCGAGCGCCGCACGGCGTATCTCTGGTTCGACTATCACTACCCGATTACCGATGACATGATCGGGCGCGAACTCTTTGGCGATCAGGATGAGTTCTGGAATCCCGATTTTCCTCTTCGCCAGGGCTACGCGGACATGCTGGCCGCGGGGCAGCAACACGTCCGCAGCCTGATGGATCATGCCCGGCGGCGCGGCATGGAGTGCGTCCTCAGCACTAACCTGACCGAGTTCATGCCGGAGTTTGCCCCGCTGCTGCCGGGTGCTCAACGGGTGCGGCAACTGGCCGAGATGACCATCGTGCCCGGCACCGATACACCGGTGGATGATCCGCAGCTGACCGAGTTGGCCAGTGTGGTGCTGCAAGCGACCGTCAACACCTATCCCGAAGCGGATGCCATCGCGCTCGGCATGACGGAGCACCGGCAGTGGATCGGCCAGTATGAGGCGGCTTGGAAAGAGCTGGATCGTCTGTACGGGATCGAAAGCGTGCAGTCGCTCGACGATGTGCTGGCGGCAGCACGCCAGCGCACGGGCTACGCGGGCGGAACGGAACGACCGGTCGAAGAGGTCAAGGGCGACATCACCTCGCTCTACTTCTACAACCGGCTGCTGCGCGAGCTACCCGTCCTGGAGCACACGAGCCGTCCCGATATGCCCTTCATCTTCAACGGCGTGGCGGAAGAACTGTTTCCGGTCCTGCCGCGGCTGCTGCCGGCCGGGTGGGAGTTGATGAACAACGTGGACTATACGCCGGCGCGCATTCTCACGCGCCGCGAGGTGCTGCGGCACACGCCCGATTCCGACATCCCGGTAACGCTCATCCACACGCTGCACGACGACAATGTGGGTGTCTTGCCGCAGCTGGCTACCGGCTCCCTGCACGAGCTGACCCAAGACATGTACCGCCATGGCTGGGCGGGCTTCTCGACCCGCTACTGGCTCGTCGGCGATCACGATCCGTGCATTGCCTATCTCGCCAAGTCGGCTTGGGACCGGGACACGACCCCGGAGGCGGTCTACCGGGACCAGATCGCGGCGCTGTGGGGTGAGAGTTGCGTAGACGACATGCTGACGGTATTCCGGGAGCTGGAAGCAGCCACGGTGACGTTGGAGTGGCATGGCATGGGACTGACATTTCCAGTGCCCGGCATGATAATGAAGCATTGGACGCCCGGCGATTTCCCGGCGGAGTTGGTGGAGGTGCGTGGGCGGTATCGGGTGGCGCTCCAGGCGGCGCGGCGGGTCGCTGCTGCGACACCGGCGGGTGGCCGGGACGATGCGGACTACTGGGTGGGCCGGTTCGAGTTCGGCATTGCCTATCTGGAGGCGCTGGAAGCGGTCCGTAGCGCAGCCAATGCCGAGCACGAACAGCGCCCCACGGATACTCGCCGCGCGGCGGAGACGGCGCTCGCCGCTGCACGGCGCGCCTTGGAGTCCTATGCTCGCGTCGCCCGCGACCAATCGGACCGCGGCGCCATTGCGACGATGAACGAATATGTCTTCCGGCCGCTGCGAGCCAAGGTGGGGGAGCTATGAGTGGCGTAGCGGCTGGGGACGGGACTATCTCATAGGGGAGGGTTTTTCCTGCTGGTGAACAAGAAGCGCCGGCCGCGTCTCCCGGCGGCGTGCGGCGCGTCTACTATAATCATCTCGTATCGATGCCCGGCCCCGAGGACTCCATGATCGCTACGGCAGCCACGCCCACGACCACCATGCGGCCCTACCACCAACAGGGCACGATTGACTACGCCCGTCTCGACTACAATCCCGACGAGCCGGTCCTGAAGCCTGATGCGATGCAACAAAATCCCCCGCTACACGAAATTCTCGGCCTGCTCGCCAGTCGGTTCACCGCTTTCCAGCGGCGGCCCGACGTCTTTCTCGAAGCCAACACGATCCTCTGCTACGACCCGGACGACCTCAACGTCCGCGTCTCCCCGGACGTGTACTTGGCCTTTGGGGTGGACGCGGACGCCATCCGGGAACGCAAGCTGTATTTGCCCTGGGAAGCGGGCAAGCCGCCGGATTGGGTGCTGGAGGTGGCCTCGGTCAGTACGGGCCGGGAGGACGTAGGCCGCAAGCGGGAGATTTATGCGCGCATTGGGGTGCCGGAATACTGGCGGTTCGATCCAAAAGATGGTGCGTATCACGGGACGAAGCTGGCCGGGGACCGGCTGGTGAGTGGGGGATATGAGCCAATCGCGCTGACGACGGCGCCGGACGGGATTCTGAAGGGCTACAGCGAGGTGTTGGGGCTGAGTCTGTGCTGGGATGAGAACTGGCCGCGGTTGTATGACCCGGTGACGCACACCTACCTGGAGACCTGGCAGCAGGAGCGGACGGCGCGTCGAGTAGCCGAAACCCAAGCTGCTGTCGAGCAGGCCGAGCGGCTGGCGGAGCGGGCAGCGCGCGAGGTCGCTGAAACCCGCGTGGCCAGGGAGCAGGCCGGCCGGTTGAGGGAGCGGGCAGCGCGTGAGGCGGCCGAGGCGCGCATCCGGCAGTTGGAGGCCGAGCTGCGCCGTCGGCAAGCGGACCGTTAGCCTAGCGCCGTCATGCCGGCTGCCTGGGTGCCATGAATGGCGCTTCGGCAAGAAACAACCTCTGTGATGGCGGGACTATGGGCAACCGGCTGACCGATAGCGGCGCGGTGTTCTCGCCGTGTGAACGGTACCGCTACAAACTCTGGCGGGTGTGGGACCCCGCCCGGCCGTTGGGTTGTGTCATGTTCCTGATGCTCAACCCGTCCACGGCCACGGCCGCCGATGATGACCCTACTATCCGCCGCTGTATGGGCTACGCTCGTTCCTGGGGTTATGGTGGGCTGTACGTCGGCAACCTGTTTGCCTATCGGGCGACCGACCCAACTGAATTACGGCGGGCGGACCATCCCGTCGGACCGGATAACGACCGGGCGCTCCGCGCAATGGTGGCGCAAAGCGGGCTGGTGGTAGCGGCGTGGGGCAGCCACGGGGCCAAGTATGGCCGGCGCGTGCGGGAAGTCTTGGGTCTGGTGGAGCAACCGCTCTATTGCCTCCGGCCGTTAAGCTCCGGTCACCCGGCGCACCCGCTCCGGCAGCGCAAGGACATCCGGCCACCCCTGCCACTGATGGACGTTGGTCGGCTTACCCTAGCGTAGCGGCGACGCCGAGGCGGGCGGCGAGCTTGTTGAAGTCGGCGATATCGCCGGCGTGCATGGGGATGCCCTCGCGTCGGCGGCGCTCGGCCAAGAGCCATTCGATCTCGCCCGGCACATAGACGCGCTCGTGTCCTGGCGCGGGCGTGCCGTTGCGAATCTCGTGGATGCGCTCGTCAATCTCGGCTTGGAAGTGGGACAAGCGCACAAAGTGCTCCACGTTGATGGCCATGAGGAAGTGGCCGGGGCGATCGGTATCGAGATCGGGCAGGTCGCTGTCGCGTGATTGACCGCTGGCGACCAGGAAGCCACCGAGCACGCTCATCACCAGCGAGAGCGCGGAGCCTTTCGCTCCCAGCGGGAGCACCATGGCGGCTTGCGCCGCGTCCTCGGTCGGCTGGCCGGCGGCATCGAGTGCCCAGCCGGGGGGCAACGGCTTGCCGTCGCGTTGGGCGAGACTGATCTTCCCGAACGCCACGACGCCGGTCGCCATGTCGAGCACGATGGGCGGCGCTTCACCTGCCGGGATAGCCCAGGAGAGGGGGTGGTTGGCCAGCAGCGGGGTGATGCTGCCAAAGGCGGCCATATTGGCGCGATGCACCCGCCGCCCGGAGGTGGCAAACCCGATCATGCCGGCGGCCGCTGCCTGCATGGAATAGTAGGCCAGCGCGCCGGCGTGGCTGCTGCGGCGCACCCCGACGATGCCGACGCCGCTCTGCCGGGCCTTCACCAGCGCCAGGGCCATCGCCTGCTTGGCTGCCACCTGACCGATTCCGGCGTTGCCGTCGGCGATAGCCATGGCCGGTGTCTCGCGCACGATGCTCAGGCCCTTGGCCGGGTCCATGCTCCCGGATTCCATCTCGCCGATGTACCTGATGATCGCGCGGGTGCCGTGCGAATGGACGCCGCGCAAGTCGGCTTCCACTTGGATGGAGGTCAAGGTGTGGGCCGCGTCCTCCGGCACGTTGGCGGCCTGCAAGACCGCTACCCAAAAGGCATACAGATCATCAGCCGTGACGGTGATGGTGGCTGGCTCCGCGCTCGGCTCGGACTGCGTGCTCATCGTCTGTTGGCTCCTTATGACACTCCGGTCGCTGCGTGTTGGTCAAGTGTCGCTGATACGCTGCCAACGAGCAAGCGGGTTGGCTTGCGACGGCTGACCTCGTATCCTCTAGGGTACTCGCTCAGTGCCGCGCAGCGACTGTGCGGCCGAGCGGAAGCGAGCCGGCGAAGGAGGAGAACGATGGCCGAACGGTTTGCGGACAAGGTTGCGATTGTCACCGGGGCGGGCGCCGGTATCGGGCGGGCTACCGCCGCGGCCTTTGCCGCCGAGGGCGCGGCCGTCGTGGCTGCCGACTGGGATGAGCCGGCGGCGCAAGCGGTGGTGGCGGCGATCACTGCCGACGGCGGTCAGGCGCTGGCCGTCCACGCCGACGTTTCGCAGGACGGTGACGCTGCCCGGATTGCGGCGGCGACGCAAGATGCCTTTGGTGGCATTGACATCTTGTTCAACAACGCCGCTGTCCAGACCTACGGATCGGTATGGGAACTGCCCGAGGAGGCTTGGGACCGGACCATTGCGGTCAATCTGAAGAGCATCTACCTCGTCTCGCGCCACTGTATCCCGGTGATGATGGAGCGCGGTGGCGGCTCGATTATCAACACCGCGTCCGTTCAGGGATTGGCGAGCCAGCGCAACGTGGCTGCCTACGCGGCGGCCAAGGGCGGCGTGATCTCGCTCACGCGCAACATGGCCTTGGACCTGGGCGGCCACAACATCCGGGTGAACTCGGTCTGCCCCGGCGCGATTGATACGCCGCTGCTCCGTTGGGCCAACACCATCTTTGGCGCAGAGGCCGAGGATACGGAGGATATGGGCGCGATGCACGCGCTGGGCCGGGTGGGACATCCGGAGGAAGTAGCCAAGATCGTGCTCTTCTTGGCCTCGGACGACGCCTCGTTCTGCACCGGGGGCGCCTATCTCGTTGACGGCGGTCTGCTGGCGCCCTTCAACGGCTTCAACGCCACCGATGAGGGAATACTGTCGCCGGATGCCCTACACCGCCAGTCCGCTGCCTCGCGGCGGGCGTGACGACAGCCGGCGTGGCTGTACTATAATCGTCCCGTAGCCACGCCCGGCTCCGAGATTTACCATGACAGCTACGGCGTCCGCGCCCACGATCACCATGCGGCCCTACCGTAAGCAGGGCGCCATTGACTATGCCCGCCTCGCCTTCGATCCTAATGAACCGGTCCTGAAGCCTGACGCTATGCAACAAAACCTCCCGCTAGAAGCCATCCTGGTCCTGCTCCGCGCCCATTTCACCGATTTCAACCGCCGGCCCGATGTCTTCCTCGACTCCAACACGATCCTCTGCTACGACCGGCGCGATCTCAACGTGCGTGTTTCCCCGGACGTGTACCTGGCCTTTGGCGTGGACGCGCAAGCCATCCGCTCACGCAAGATTTATCTGCCCTGGGAAGTGGGCAAGCCGCCGGATTGGGTGCTGGAGGTGGCCTCGTCGAGCACCAGCCGAGAGGACGTGGGCCGGAAGCGCGATATCTATGCCCACATCGGGGTGCCGGAATACTGGCGGTTCGATCCGCAGGATGGTGCGTATCACGGGGAGAAGTTGGCCGGGGACCGGCTGGTGGGTGGGGCGTACCAGCCAATCGAGCTGACGACGGCGCCGGACGGCATCCTGAAGGGCTACAGCGCGGTGCTGGGGTTGAGCCTGTGCTGGGATGAGAACTGGCCGCGGCTCTATGACCGGGCCACAGGCACCTACTTGGAGGGGTGGCCGGAGGTGTGGGCGGCGCGGGAGGTGGCCGAACTCCGTGCGGCCGAGGCCGAAACCCAGGTTGCCGTCGAGCAGGCCGGCCGGCTTGCCGCCGAGGCACGCATCCGGCAGCTTGAGGCGGAGCTACGCCGTCGGCGAGCGGACGGGTAGTCTGGTGGCTGCCCTCCCTACGCCCAGGGAGCACCGGCGAGGCGATACGCGGCGTCAATCAGCTCCACGGCGTTTAGACAGTCTCGTGGTGTCGCTATCGGTGGGTCGCCGCGGCGGAACCGCTCAATAGTCTCGGACAGCAAGGCGTCGTAGCCAGCCAGGGCTTCGGCAGACGTGGCCAGTTCTTCCTCACCCGTCGCGCGGACGATGATTGCGCCGGCCCGATCAAACCGAAGGATTGCCTCGCTGCCGGCGATCCGCAACTCCATGTCCGTTCCCTCGGTCGGATAGGTGTAGCCGGTTTCGAGCGTGCCGACGATGCCGCTGGCCGAACGGAGCGTGACGGCGGCGTAGTCCTCAATGGCAGCGTCGTGTCCGCGAAAGCTGATAGTGGCCGCCGTGACCTCCGCTGGCTCGCCGGTGAGGCTGAGAAAGACATCGAACGGATGCGGCCCCAGATTGCGGAGGCAGCCACCGCCGCTGATGGCCGGGTCGAGCATCCACGGGCTGTCGTATTCGGGATAGCGGTTGAGCGTGGGGCGGATGATGCGGAAGTGCAGATACACCGGCGTGCCGAACGCACCCTCGGCGAGCATGGCCTTGGCGCGGGCATAGATCGGGCCGAGCCGGTTCGGCAGCGCGACGGCGGCATACAGGCCCTCGTGCTCGATTCGCTCCACGACCGGGCGCACCTCGTCGGCATGGCGGCCCATCGGCTTTTCCGTCATGAAGGGCAAGTGGTGATCGAGGCAGAGCCGGTGCAGTGATGGCATGGTCGCATGGGTGCCTAAGCTGAGGGCAAAGTCGGGCCGTTCCCGCTCGATCAGTTGCCGCGCATCGGTATACGCGGTGGCGCCGACGATACGCGCCCGGTCTGCAGCCACCGCGGGATCGTCGTCGTGGACACCGACGACCTGGACCGCCGGCATCCGGGCGAACAGGCGTAGATAGGCCGCGTCGAAGGCGCCATGCCAATGACCGGCGCCTAGCACAACGATCCGCAGTGCCATGTTTGTCTCTCCTCCCGGCGTGGTCGTGCGGCAGCCGGCGCCGGGGCCGCGTATAGTCTACCTGGCCGGCCGCTCCCGCTGGCGAGCGTCAGTGCCACGAATCCACCTCCGCAGACGGTCCGTTTCCGGGGCCTATCCGTTCACGGAGGTGGGAGTGGGACAAGATCACAATGAAGAGATACGTGGCATTTCTCCGGGGCATGAATCTTGGCCGTCGCCGGATCAAGAATGGCGAGCTTTGCGCGTGTTTTGCGGATATGGGGTTCTCCTCCGTTGCGGCGTTCCTTGCCAGCGGCAACGTGATCTTCGACGCGGCGCTCGCTGATCCTGCCCGCGTGAGTGCGCGAATCGAAAGTGGGCTGCGGAAGGCACTGCATTACGATGTACCCACCTTCCTCCGCAGTGCTGACGAGGTCCGGGCCATCACACGGTATCAACCGTTTACGGCCGCCCAGCTTGAGTGTTCCAAGGGCAAATCCCAGGTGGCGCTACTCTCCAAGCATCCCACTCCGACGGCTGCGCGGGCCGTTCTGGAGTTGAGCACGGCCGAGGACCGGCTCTACATTCGTGGGTGTGAGCTGTTCTGGCTCCCAAGTGGTGGGCTGAAGGAATCTGAGCTTGATCTGAAGCGGATTGCGGCGGAGCTTGGCCCCGTGACGATCCGCACCCGGAATACTCTGGAGCGCCTAGTCGCCAAGTATCTCAGCTAGGCCCGGGCGCGAGTCGCCGGGGCTGTGGGATTACAGGTCCGCGAAGGGTAAGGCCGTCACGCCTGGTCCGAGTGGCAGCCGTATGTTGCCGGGATGTACCACGTACCCGGGCATGGCCGCGGCTCCCAAGTCCTGCTGCAACGTCCTGAGGGCAGCGGCCATGGCTGGGCGCGGTGTGGCGGACAGCTTGACCTCGATGGGTACCAATTTCCCGCCGGTCTCCACCACGAAATCCACTTCGCTGCCCGCGCTGGTCCGCCAGAAGTAGACCTGCGGGTCACTCCCGCGATGGATCAGCGTCTTTACGATTTCCGAGAGCACCGCCGTTTCCATGATGGCGCCTCCCATGGGGCCGGAAGCGGCATGTTCGGGGTCCTGGAGACCGGCGAGATGGCAGAGGGTGCCCACGTCCGCGAAATACACTTTCGGCGTCTTGACGAGCCGTTTCCCGACGTTGGCGAAGTACGGGCGCAGCACGATCACCTGGTACGTGGCCTCCAGCACGGAAAGCCACGCCTTGATCGTGTTGACCGCAACCCCGAGGTCCCGGGCGACATCGGTTAGGTTCAGCAGTTGAGCGCTTCTGGCTGCTAGGACTCGGAGGAAGTTCCGGTACTGAGTCAGGTCGCCGACCTGCCGGAGCCGGCGCACGTCCCGTTCGAGGTAGGTTTGGATATAGCTGCTATGCCACAGCCGGATGTCCCGACCGGGCTGCGTGGCAAGCTCCGGGTACCCGCCGCGCAGGAATCCGTTCCACAGCTCGCCGAACGCATGGGAAGTGGGCGCAGACGACCGGTGCGCGGATTCCCAGGGTAGGGCACGCTGCGGCTGGCCTGCCGCTTCCCGGCGGGAAAGCGGCAATAGCCGGAGCATCGCTGCCCGCCCGGCCAACGACTCGGTCACGTGCTCCGTGAGCGACAGATTCTGTGAGCCGGTCAGGATGAATTGCCCGCTCGTGTGGCGGTCGGTGTCAATCTGCTCCTTGATATAGGACAGCAGATCGGGAGCGTACTGCACCTCATCGAAAATCACGGGCGGCGGATACGTTTCCATGAAGCTACGCGGATCGGCCATGGCGGCCGCGCGAATATCGGGCGGCTCCAGCGAGACGTACCGGTAGTGCCGGCCGAAGAGGTGTTGCAGCAGCGTTGTCTTGCCGGATTGGCGCGGTCCGGTCAGAACTACGGCGGGGAACTCGGCGGCGGCGCGCTCGATGAGCGGCTCCAGCGAGCGTTCGATGTAGGGCGGCTGCACGGTCATCCTTTTAGGTTGCAATTATGCATTTGGAATGCACGATTGCAAGTCATGTGGAGGGCCAAGCCTCACCCCCCGGCCCCCTCTCCACCATGTGGAGAGGGGGTATAGATTCCCGCCCCGTATCGGGGTACGGGACATGCTTTCGCGGGAATGACGGGGTGGCAGGAGTGCGGCCAGGGCGCCCACCAGGGACTCCCCTACGGTTTGGCGCGGACCTACCCCAGTCAGGAGGGGGCCGGGATGAGGTGCTCTACCCCTCGTCCTGCTTGATCTGCTGGCTCAGGTACAACTCCACGCCGACCTGCCCGATGGTCTCCAGTTGGGTCTCGAACCAGTCCACGTGGGTTTCCTCGTCGCGGATCATCTCTTCGAGGATGTTTCGCGTGGTGTAGTCCTGCACCTCGGCACACAGGGCAATGGCCTCGGTAAGCGTGGCAACCGCTTGTTGCTCCAGCGCCAGGTCCAGTTGCAGGTTCTCCACCACCGTCTCACCAACCCGCACGCGGCCTAGCCGCTGGAGGTTGGGCACCCCTTCGAGATAGAGGATGTGGTCAATCAGCTGCTCCGTATCCTTCATCTCGTCCATGCTGATGGCACGGATCTGCTGTGCCAGACGCTCATAGCCCCAGTTCTGGCACATTCTGGCCTGGACGAAATACTGGTTAATCGCGGTTAGCTCGTTGGTAAGAATCGCGTTCAGTGCTTCGACAACGCCCGGTTTTGATTTCACAGTGGTCTCCTTCCTCTGGATATAACCAGTATAGCCGAGAAAGGGACAGTTAGTCTAGCCGGAGTCTCTATATTTCGCTAACGTTATAATTGATATTTTGGTAATACTTATCGTCGCAATCAAGTGAGGCATAGCCACCGTGTCAACGCTGGCTAACTGCTATGAGACGAGGCCTAGACGGAGCCGGATGGGGCGAGGCGCGGCGTGGGGGGCGCGAGCGGGCAGGTGAGTGCGGGTAGCAGGCTGACGGCGTTGCCGCTGGTTGGGGCGAGCAGGTCGTCAATATCGTGGAGGCACCGCCCGCAGGCCGCTTCGTCGTCGAGTCCGAGGGCGGCGACCACCGTGGCACTGTTCCTACCCTCCTGCCCGACTGCCCGCTCGATGTCGGCCTCGGTCAGGCCCTTGCACAGACACACGTACACGGCCGATGCCTCCTCGCCGCAGTTGGTATGGACGAATCGTCAGTATTAGGGATAGCATACATAGACACTGCGCGGCAACAAAAGATATGTCCGTAGCTCTGCCGAATAGTCGCCGTGTGCCTCTCCGGCGCTCCTGCCCGCTGGCAGCGGCTCGCGGGCCGACCAGCGGCTATCCGTTCGCTTGTCCGCCGGGCGATGTAAGCCAAGACTTCTTCTCTGAGTTCGCCTTGACGAATCTATGAACATTATGATACACATATCTTCGGAGTTCGACAAACCAAATATCGGAGCGTGACCCCACAGAATGGGGCCGTCCATAAGGAGGCAGAGGGTGATGGCAGGAGTGATCCGCAGACGGTACCTAGGTGGAGCCGCCGCCGCGGTCGGTGGATTGCTGGTGGTGGCGTGCGGCGAACCGGAGGTGCGCTACGTTGACAGGCCGGTTGATAGGATTGTGGAGAAGCAAGTCGAGGTGCCCAGCGATCCGGGCAACCTCGTCGTGTATTCGGGCCGCAGTGAGAGCCTGGTAGGGCCGATCATCGGCCAGTTCAAGGCGGCGACCGGCATTGACGTGGCGGTGAAGTACGGGAGCACGGCGCAGATCGCGGCGACGTTGTTGGAGGAGGGCCAGAACAGCCCCGCCGACGTGTTCTTCGCCCAGGACCCCGGCGGTCTGGGCGCCGTGGCGAACGAGGGCATCCTGAGTGCGCTGCCCGCCGAGATTACCGATCTGGTGCCGGCTTGGGCGCGGTCGCCGGAGGGGCAGTGGGTCGGGCTATCGGGGCGCGCGCGCACGGTCGTCTACAACACCAAGACCCTCTCCGAGGCCGACTTGCCGGACTCCGTGGCCGGGTTTACGGACGCGCAGTGGAAGGGAAAGGTCGGCTGGGCGCCGACCAACGGCTCCTTCCAAGCGATGGTGACGGCGATGCGGGTGCTGTGGGGGGAGACGCAGACGGGGGAGTGGCTGGTCGGGATGCAGGCCAATGACGCCAAGGTGTACCCGAAGAATACGCCCCAAGTCGCGGCGGCGGCAGCGGGGGAGATTGACGTGGGCTTGGTCAACCACTACTACCTGCACCGCTTCCTGCAGGAGGAAGGGGACTCGTTCCCGGCGCGCAACTATCACCCGCGGGCCGGGGGCCCGGACAGCCTGGTGATGGTGGCGGGGGCCGGCATTGCTGGTACGGCCAAGAACCGGGAGAACGCCGAGAAGTTCCTGAAGTTCATGCTCTCGCAGGTGGGCCAGCAGTACTTTGCCGGGCAGACGTTCGAGTATCCTCTGGTGGAAGGGGTGAAGACGAACCGGCTGCTCACGCCGCTGGAGGAGATCAAGCGGCCGAACATAGACATGGTATCCTTGGCCGACCTGCGGGGCACCCAGGAGCTGCTGAGAGGTCTCGGCATCCTGCAATAGTGATGCGCTCGGTTTGCACTAGGATCTGGCCCCCCTGTGGTCCCCCCGTCCCGACGGGGGAGGGCTAGGGAGGGGGCCAGCGTGAACTCCGCCGGAGGTGGGTGGGGGTGAGCCCCTCTCGTTGCGGTGTGTCGCCGCCCCTCGTGGTGCTGCTGCCGGCGCTGCTCGTGGGGCTGGCTATGCTCCTGCCCTTGGTGTACCTCATCATCCGCAGCGCCGGTGCCAGCGAGTCAGCGTGGGCGCTCCTGTTGCGTCCGCAGACGGCTGCCACCTTGGGCCGCACGGCCCTGCTGGTACTCACCGTGACCGCCGGCTCCGTAGCGATAGCCGTGCCCATCGCCTGGCTGACGGTCAGGACGGACCTGCCGCTGCGGCGGCTGTGGTCGGTGCTCACGATGCTGCCGCTGGTGATCCCTAGTTTTGTGGGCGCGTTCCTGTTCGTCTCCGCGTTGGGGCCGAAGGGCCTCCTGCAACAGCTGCTGGCCGGGCCGTTCGGCGTGGACCGGCTACCGGAGATTTACGGGCTATCCGGCGCGACCTTGACCCTGACGCTGTTGAGCTATCCGTATGTCCTGCTCACGGTGCGGGGCGCGCTGCGTAACCTGGACCCGGCCCTGGACGAGGCGGCCCGCAGCTTGGGCTATGGCAACCGGGCCGTCCTCTATCGCGTCACCTTGCCCCAGCTACGCCCGGCGCTGGCTGCCGGGTCGTTGCTGGTCGGCCTGTACACGTTGAGCGATTTCGGCGCCGTCTCGCTGATGCGGTATCCGACCATCACCTGGATCATCTTCCAGCAGTACGAAACCGCCTTCGACCGCACCATTGCTGCCCTGCTCTCGCTGGTCCTGGTCGGCCTGGCGTTCGCCATCCTGCTCGTGGAGGGGTATGCGCGTGGCCGCGGCCGGTACTACCGATCCGGGGCCGGCGCGGCGCGGCGGGCCAAGGCTGTCCCGTTGGGCCGCTGGAAGTGGCTGGCATTGCCGCTGGTGGCTGGCGTGACGCTGGTGGCGTTGGGCGTCCCCAGTGCCATTCTGGGCTATTGGCTGATCAGAGGCGTTGGCGCTGGCGAGCCGCTCTTGATTTTGTGGAGCGCCACGCGCAATTCCCTGCTCGTATCGGGGCTGGCGGCGCTGGTTGCCGCTGCCGGCTCGATACCGCTCGCCGTGCTCGTGGTCCGCTACCCGGGGAAGCTGAGTCAGGCGTTGGAGCGGAGTAGCTTCACCGGCTATGCGCTGCCGGGGATTGTCGTGGCCCTGGCGCTGGTGTTCTTTGGCGCCACCTACGCGCGACCGGTGTATCAGACGGTCTGGCTGCTGGTGTTTGCGTATGTGGTGCTCTTCTTCCCGGCGGCGTTGGGCGCGACGCGCGCTGCCCTGCTGCAAGTCAGTCCCCGGCTGGAGGAGGCGGCCCGCGGCCTCGGACGTAATTCCCTCCAGGTCATGCAGACGATCACCGTGCCGTTGATTGCTCCAGGCGTGTTGATGGGCGCGGGCTTGGTTTTCCTCATCACGATGAAAGAGCTACCGGCGACGCTGATTCTCGGGCCGCTGGGGTTCAAGACTCTCTCTACCGCCGTCTGGTCGGCGGCTTCGGAAGCGTTCTTTGCCCAAGCGGCCGCCCCGGCGCTGGCGATCATCCTGATTTCCTCAGTCCCGATGGCTTTCCTCGTCCTGCGCGAGCGCGGCCCGGTGGTAGCCGGGTCAGGTAGGCCGCCAGGATGAGCCAAGCCGTGGTGCGCTGTACGGACATCACCAAACGCTACGGTGACGTGGCGGCGGTGGAGGGCCTGAGCTTTGCGCTGCAACCGGGCGAGATTCTGTCCATCCTGGGTCCCAGCGGCAGTGGCAAGACCACGGTCCTGCGGCTGATCGCCGGCTTCGAGAGTCCCGACCGCGGCGAGATTCGGATTCAAGGGCGGGTCGTGTCCGGGGCGGCGGTACATGTGCCGCCGAACCGTCGGAACGTGGGGATGGTGTTTCAGGAGTACGCGCTGTTTCCCCATCTGACCGTGGCCCAAAACGTCTCTTTCGGACTCAGGAGGATGTCGCGCGAGGAGCGCGAGCGGCGGCTGGTGGAGGTCTTGGCGCTGGCCGGTCTGGCCAGGCTGGAGCAGCGGTATCCCCACGAACTCTCCGGGGGCCAGCAGCAACGGGTGGCGCTGGCCCGGACGATTGCCCCACGTCCCATCACGGTGTTGCTGGACGAGCCGTTCAGCAACCTGGACGCGGGGATGCGCCGCCGGCTGCGCCAGGAGGTCGCGGATATTCTCCGGGCGCATACGATTGCGACGGTGTTCGTCACCCACGACCGCGAGGAGGCCTTTGCGATGGCCGACCGCATCGGGGTGATGAACGACGGACGGCTGGAGCAGTTGGATACGCCGGACCGCATCTATCACGCACCCGCAACCCCTTTTGTGGCCCAACTGGCCGGTACGTGCGACTTCCTACCGGGTGAAGTGCGCGGCGGCGTAGTTGTCACGGAGATCGGCAACGTACCCTATGCCAGCAACAACGGGCCGCTCCCGCAAGCCGCCCCGGTGGACCTGCTGGTCCGCCCCGACGACGTGCAAGTGCGGCCGCACCCCGAGGGCACGGCGGCCATCCAGGCGCGGGAGTTTCGCGGGGGGGAGACAATTCTCGTGGTGCGGCTGCCGTCCGGGGCTACCGTTCGGTGCCGGCAACGGGCCTCGACTACCCTGACTCCTGGGACGTCGGTGACGCTGGTTGCGGATCGGGACCGGGCCTTTGTGGCCTTTCCGCAAGCGGAGCACCGGCCATAAGCCGGCACAGCCGGCGGGGACGTGGTGGTACCGACGCGGGGCCGGCCTAGGCGCGCTGCCCGTTTGGCGGCTGAAGCCACGCTGCGGCGGCTCCGGGAGCAACTCCGCCGGCTGCAATCGGAATAGTTCCGGCGGGGCACGGGTTTACCGAAACGGCTGGAGTACCTAATGCTAGGGCGGTTGGCTCCTCGAGCAGGACTCGAACCTGCAACCTAGTGGTTAACAGCCACCCGCTCTACCAATTGAGCTATCGAGGATCGCCGACTACCTAGTATACCAGGCCGGGCCGGAACGCTCACGGTTCTGCCGCAGCGCCGAGCGGCTGGGCTGCCGGTGGCAGGTTCGCTCGACGGACCGGGTTATCGATAATTGCCTACCCATCTTTCGGTAGGCACCTGGATTGGCACCCCTGACCACACCTGCCCTGTCAGCTTGATCCAATGCTCGTGTCCCACTGCTTCGACTAGCGCCGTCACTTCCCTAGACCATGGCTGCATGGTCTCCACATTGACCGGGATCGGCGTGAAACGTCCGCCCCATGGGTCTGGGGCCATGAGGTACACGTCCACTCCTTTGCTCTTGAGTTCTCGCACCAAGTCGGCATACTCATCTCGGCCAGGATGAGTCAGCAGCACGAGGATGGTGTTCTCCGGCTCTTGCCCACAGTCGCTCTTGATCTGACTGATGATGTCATCGCTCAGGTCCTCAGTGCCTTCCCGTACGCGCCACCCCAGCTTTTTCAGTTCATCGGTCGGTTGATACCCGTAGAGAAACACCGTGGACTGCTGTACAAACGCCTTGAACTGGCGATAGGATGTGGCTGGGAAGAATCGGTCAAGCTCCTGCTGCACCGACGCATTGACGTTGGGTAGGAAATCGGATAGGAAGAGGGATTGGGGTGATAGGTACTGGAAGTCCCCGAACACGAGCAAGCGGGGATGTTTCTTGGACACCTTGATTGCTTTCTTCCTCTTACGGAAGAATTGGGTGGACATTCCGTGTTTCGCGGCCACGGAATAGATAGCCGCCAGTGAATCGGCGTCCGGAGTGGTGGCGCCGGTTTCCCAACGAGACACCGTATTGGCGGGAACGTCTAGGAGAGCCGCCAGCTTCTTTTGGCTGAGGCCGAGACGTTTTCTGACTTGTGCGATACTCCCCGGGTCGAACTTGAAGCGGCCAGGCTTGACGGGTGCCATCGTGATACTCCTCGCTGGCTAACTGGATAGCACCCAGTATATACTACAGTTCTGTTGTTTTGTCAACAGTTCTGTCGTCCTCCTCCCTAAGCTGCGTTGCTGCGGGGATATCGTTCCGCCCCCCGGTGTATGATGGACGGCAACGCAACGGCTGAGAGGAGGCTACCGATGCCTGTCGTGTACGGCGGCGACCGTCCCAAATACCGGACCAATCCCGGCGCGGTCCAGCATTACTTGGTCAGTAAGTCCGTCGGTGCGTCGGCGGTCTCGATCTGGACCTCGGAATGGCAACCGGGCGGTGGTCCCACGACCAAGCACACGCATCCGCACGAGGAAGTGTTTCTGTTCCTGGCGGGTACCGGCGAGGGGGAGGTGGGGGACGAGAAGGTTACGGTTCGCCCCGGCGTGGCGGTCATCATCCCAGCGCATACGGTCCACTGGTTCCGCAACACCGGCACCACGCCGATGCGCCAAGTGGTTGTGCTGGCGTCGCCCGACTACGATGGCCCCACCGGTCCGGCGACCGTCGTAGATGACCCGCGCCCGCTTGTCTGTCTCGATCCGTAGCGTCCGCCGTCCGGTACCCTGGATAAGCGCCGCGCTTCCATCTACACCGGATTGTCGTCCGCGGCGGCAGCGAGTTGGCGGGCCGTCTTCCGGCACGTGGCGGCCTTGAGGACCATGTCGCGCGTCGCATTCTGTAGGCTGGCCCAGGCGCCCCAATCGGGCTGGCCGCGCCGCTGTCCGGCTTCACGGCGGCTGAGTTTTTGCAGCTCGTTCGTGGCCCGATGGACGATAAGCGCCAGGGCGAGGACGGCTGCTGCCGGCTCTTGCTCACGCGCAATGGCCCGCACGTGGTCGTCAATATCCGGGGGCGGGGTGGCTGGGCCGGGCTGCGTCATCATGCCTGCTGTCCTTGTCCGTGCCGGATACCTTGACCCTTCGCTCATATCTCAGCCGGCGGCCCCGGCACCTTGCGCTAATAGGGTCACGAGCCACTGATTGAGACTGACGCCCTCCCGTGCGGCCTGGTGTGCGAGGCGCTCGTGTAAGCCGCTGGCCATCCGCACCATCACCTTGCCGCTATAGGTGCGCTCCGGGAAAGGGGCAGGGATTGGGTTGCCATCGAGGAGCGCCGTCTCCAGCCACGCTGCCATTGCTTCAGGCACATTAGCGAGCGCTTCGGCCTCAGTAAGCCCGTCAGTCATGCAGCCGGGTAGCTCTATCACTTCTACGAGGAACCCATCCGCTGCATTGCCGGAGACTACTTTGTGATAGGGTTGCTGGAGATACTTTTGCACCTTGGCTGCAACCTCGGGTGGGACGGGAAGTCTAGGGTTACTGTCTTGCATTAGCCTCACTCCTTGCAGCGCCGCAATGCCTGCCGTACATAGACCTGGCTGACATGTCGGCGGCGGAAGGGAATCACGAACTGCTCACCATCGCGTGTGAAGACCTCGTGGCTGCCTTTCCCGTGGCGGTGCTCCCAGCCGTAGGCTTCCAGCAAGCGCCGGAGTTCGCGGAACCGCACCGCGTGGGGGCGCTGGGCTAACCGTTGCCGGAACCGCTGCCTATCCACGCTCGAATGATAGCATGGATGCTACTATCCGGCAAGGAGGTTGCTGTGATTGCCGGTACGTGCCGTGAGGAGGTAATCACCATCCGGGCTAGTCGAGCGGCTGCCGCCCGCCGAATCCGGTGTCAAGCTCGTGCCAATAGGAGATGGTCGCCTCACCGACGCGCCAGCAGAGATAGACTTCCCGCCCTTCCCGCAGCGACCGGAAATCCACCAAGCCCATTTCGAGGTCTTTGACCTCGCAGCCGAGGGCGTGCAGCGCCTCGACGGTTTGCTGGGCTTGACGCAGGGCACGTGTCGCTGCTACCTGTGCCTGCTGCAACGTGTCCGCGCGGTGGCCGTTTCCTCGCACGGTTTGCACAGCGTCCGCGAGCCGCCGTTCGGCCGCGAGGTATTCGCGGCGTTGTTGCTGGGCACGAGCCATCAACTCCCGGACACGGGGCAGCAGGGCGATGGCTGCTTCGAGCGTGAACAGGCGCGGCATAGTAGCGCCATCTTAGCACAGCAGCGCAGCCGCCCCGGTGTGGGCCGCACGGGAGACTAAGGCGGTGAGCGCCGACAACGGCGTAGCGCCAATGCGCTCCGGCAGGGTGCGGCCGCGAGTTAGGAACCGTAGCGCGTGTGTCCCGTTTTTGTTTTTGTGGTACTATGGCGATACCTAGTAAGGGTAGTCGCTGGTTGGTCAGTGCCGACCGCCGCGATCACAGTTGGCACTCACCGGAAGTCTCGATAGGAGTATGGAGCCAGTGGCCGCACCGCATCGCGCATTTAAGGCTGTCTGCTTTGGGGGGGGCTGCGGCGCAGCCCAGGTAATGCAGGGGCTGATCGAGTACACGGATGATGTGACGGGCGTGATTGCTGTGACCGATTCCGGCCGCAGCACCGGCGCAGTGCGGAATACGCTCCGTGTACCGGCACCCGGCGACCTGCGTAACGCGATGGTGACCCTTTCGCGTGCCGATCCCCTGCTCCGAGACCTGTTTCAGCACCGGATCATCAGCCAGCGCCTCAACGAGTTCAACGGGGTGGCGTTCGGCAACCTGTTTATCGGCGCCCTGGCGCAGATGACCGGGAGCTTTGAGCGGGCCGTGCTGGAAACGAACCGTATTCTGCAATCTGCCGGGCGCGTCTTGCCGGTCACGCTCATGAGCACGCATCTCTGTGCCGAGTTGGTAGACGGTACCTTGCGGTACGAGGAAGTCAGCGTGCGGGGGCTGGACAAGCCCTCGATCCAGCGTGTTTTCCTCCGCGATGAGGAAGCCGAGGTCTATCCTGGTGTTGTCGAGGCGCTGCGGGAAGCCGATCTGATTACGTTCGGGCCGGGCAGCCTTTTCACCACCGTCATCGCCTCGCTACTGGTGAAGGGAGTGCGCGAGGCCATCGCCGAGGCCCGAGAGCGTGGTGCGCGCACCGTGTATATCTGCAACACCACCACCCAGCCTGGCCAAACCGATGGTCTCACGGCCTACGATCATGTGGCCGAGGTGGCCTCGTACCTCGGAGCCGATCTGCTCGACTATGCACTCATCAATACCGGAATACCTGCCGAGTCCACCCTGGAGCGGTTCCGGCGTAGCGGTCTCTTGCTGCTGGCAATTACGCCGGAGGAAGTGCGGAAGATCACCGAGTTGGGTGTCCAGGTGGTTGCCGACAGCATGATCGAGCAGCGCGATGCGGAATACGTCTTGTGGGATAAGCAAGACGCCATCCGTCATGATCCGGCGGCGGTTGCCCGTGAACTGGTGGAGGTCTTCAATCAACCGCGTTCCCAGGCAATGCCAGTGGGCGAGCGGTCTACGGAAGAGGCGCCGGCGGCGGCAGCGGTAGCCCCGGCCTGGACCCGCGCATAGCGAGCCGGCTGCCGATGTAGCACGTACCTCGTTGATGAGCCGGTTTTGTCGCTCCTGGTCCGCTTTTCGTCCACGTGTATCGCGCGGCCGGCTTCGTTCGGTTGGCAATCCTGGCGTATAAGGACAACCAATGGCGGGACTCCCCTTGCATATGGCCCCGACGGCCCCGGCGCCGATGGAGTATCGCCACGTCGGCCGCTCCGAGCTCGTGGCCTCGGCGATTGGCTTCGGCTGCCGCCCTCTCGGTGGCGCGTTCGGACCGGTCAGTGAGACTGACGCCATCGCCACCATCCGGCAGGCGATGACCGTGGGCATCAACTGTTTCGACACTGCACCGCGCTACGGTTTCGGACGCGCCGAGGAGCTACTGGGACAGGCACTCGGCCGCTGGCGCCGGGAAGTCAACGTCATCACCCAGGTCGGGTATACGTGGGACCCGGGCGACCCGGAGCGGACCGTGCGCCACGATGGCAGCCGCGCCGCGGTTCTCGACGGCGTGGGGGGGCTGCACGCCAGCTTGCGCCGGCTCGGAACCGATTACGTAGACTTGCTCCTCGTAGATGTGCGCGATACGCAGACGCCCATCGAGGAGACGCTGGCTGCGTTGGTCGGCGCACGGGAGCAGGGCAAGGTACGCCATATCGGGGTTGCCAACTGCAAGGCCGAGCAGGTGCTGGCCGGCTTGCCGCACGCGCCGCTGATCGTCAACGAGGTGGACTATCACCTCTTCGACCGGCGGTGGGAGCAGGAAGTCTTCGAGACGTGCCGTATGTTCGGCATCGGGGTGCTCGCCTCGGCTACGCTGGCCTCCGGCGTGCTCACCGGCGTGCTCACCGCGGAGACGACCGCCGCCGAGATCACCCGGCGTCGGAGTGCGGCCTCCGCTCCAGGCTTGTTTGCCCCAGAGAGCTTCAGGCAAAACCTCGCCGTCGTCGAGCGGCTGCGGAGCCTCGCCCGTCGCCACCGCGCCAGCGTCGCCCAACTGGCGCTCGCGTGGGTGCTCCACCAGCCGGCGGTGAGCGTGGCGCTCGTCGGTATGTCTCATCCAAGCGAGGTCGTAGACAATGCTGGCGCGCTCAACGTCCGGTTGCCCCCGGATGACCTCGCGGAGATCGAGACGATCATGGCGGATGCTGCCGGTGTGCCCGATACCTTGCCGGCGTAGCTGCCAACTCCTCTCCATCGTCATTCCGGCTTTCGCCGGAATCCTCGCTCGCTCGCTGCGCTGGCCCCCCTGTGGTCACCCCGTTGCGACGGGGGGACGGGGCCAGCCAACATCCCGGACCTTGCCAGTGTTCGTAACACTGGTACGATAGCGTCGGCCGGAAGTCTCCTGGGACCGCTCCCCGCACGGTTCTAGGCGGTCGTATTACCGGCATTAACGCTACTGTCCGATGAAGCGACAGTGGGCAAGGAACGCTGGCATGAAGTTGGGCTTGCACTACGAGATGGCGCGACCGGAGCTGAACGATCACCTCCTGCTCCAGGAGACGATGGAGCAGATTATCCGCGCCGATCAGGTCGGCTTCGATTACGTGTGGCTCGTGGAGCACCATTTCATGACGGGCTTTTCGGGGTCTGCCTGCCCCGAAATCGTGTACGGCGCCCTGAGCCAGCGCACCGAGCGCATCCGGCTGGGCCTGGGCGTCATCGTACTGCCCTACCATCATCCCGTCAGGGTCGCCGAGCGGGTCGCTACTCTTGACCACTTGGCCGAGGGCCGGGTGGACTTTGGCACCGGCCGCTCCGGCGTCTACGAGCTGACTGGCATGGGCATAGACCCCAGCCGGAGCCGCGCGATGTGGGACGAGTCGCTGACGATGATCCCACGGATTTGGGCGGCGGACTGGTTCGAGTGGGAAGGCAAGTTCTGGAGCGTCCCGCCGCGGCAGGTGCTGCCGAAGCCCTACCAGCAGCCCCATCCGCCGATCTGGGTCGCGGCCCTGCAAGCGGCGACCTATGAGCTGGCAGCGCAGAAGGGCATCGGTGTCCTGGCGATGGGCGCCAGCGACCCGTCGGTCCTGGAGCCGCACATCACGGCCTATCACGATACCGTCCGTCAGGCTACGCCGGTCGGCGACTGCATCAACGCGCAGTGGGCCAGTCAGACTATCGGCATCTGCACCGAGGACAACCGTGAAGGCCGCGAGCTGGGCACCTTGTCAATCAAGAACTTCTTCGGCCCCGACCGGCCGTATGCCAAAGGGGTGGAGGACATTTACAGCCGGTTATTGCAGCAGTGGGGTGGCGTGCCCGATCATCTCCAGGAGGACTTCATCCGGACCGGGCAGCCGCCGGGCGGCGAGGGCCAGTCGGCGGAGGCCACGAACTTTATCGCGCACAAGGTCTGGGAAAAGGTAGATGCCGATACGCTCTGCGACCGGGCGGTGATTATCGCCGGCGACCCGGACAGCTGTATCGCGGCGCTCAAGAAGCACGAGGCCGCGGGTGCCGATCAAGTGCTGATCTCGATGCAAACCGACACGGTGCCGCACGAGGTTGTGATGCAGTCCATCGAGCTATTTGGGAAGTACGTGATCCCGGAGTTTGCAGATTCTTGAACGCACGGCCGAATTGCCGGTAGCGGGTGTATCATAGCGCCAGCCGGAAGCGAGCGGCGGTGGACCTAACCCCCGGCCCCTTCCCTCCAGGGAAGGGGAGTCAGCGCAACGACCGGGGTATAGCTCACCTACGGCTTGGTCCGTACCTACCCCAGTCAGAGGCCGGGATTGGGGGTGGGTCCAAACGCAGCTATACGGAAGTGGAGGCATACATGGCACTGACGCAAGCCGAGGTAGCGCAATTTCACGAGCAGGGATTCCTCATCGTAGAGGACCTGCTCACGCCGGACGAGGTAGCCGCCATGCGCGCGCGGGCGGAGGAGATTGCCCAGCCCGATTCGCCGGAGCAGTCGCGCGTCCTGCGGCAGGTCGAGCCGGCCGTGGCCCGCGGCGAAAAGGAAGCGGACGACTACGAGTTCTCGTTGCGGAAAATGGCGGCGCTGGCCCTGAGCCGCGATCCGGTTTTCGCGGCACACGCCCGCCGGCCGCGGATCGTAGAGATCGTCACGGCGTTGCTCGGCCCGAACCTGGTCCTGTACCAGGACCAACTCTTCATGAAGCCACCGCGCGTCGGATCGCGGCAGCCCTATCACCAGGACCAGCCCGCCGGGTTTGACATTGATCCTCCCCAGCACTTGGTCAGCTGTTGGACGGCGCTGGACGACTCGACGGAAGAGAATGGCTGTCTGTGGTACTTGCCCGGCTCGCACAAGCTCGGTGCCCTGAGCCGCGAAGAGCGCGTCGAGTACGAGGCGCGGGCACAGCGCGGGGAGCTAGGGGACGCGGTGCCATTGGTGGTGCGCGCGGGTGGCTGTGGCTTTCACCACGGCTGGCTGCTCCATGCCAGCGGCATCAATCTGTCCGACAAGCGCCGGCGCGGCTATGCCACGCATTACGTGCGCTCCGAGTGCCGCTACGTCGGGCCACCTCCCAAACCGGCCCGCCTCGTCGAACTGGGTACGGACTTTCTCCAGGTTGCCGGTGAGCGATTCCCAGGCCGTATCTAGCCGGCAGCGACACACCACGCCAGCACCGACGACGCGCCAGCTTGCACAATCCTAGTTCGTCGTCAAGGTGGTGCAAGCTGGCGCCGTCAGTCTAAACTTCAGTTGATAGTGCAGACTTGGTGGTCAGCACCCGAGACGGCGCAGTGCCCGGCTGGTCCAAGAAGCCCGGCAAGAGCGAGCACTTCTGGGTAGCCCTCGTGCCGCGCGTGCCGTCAACGAAACTATCCAGCAGGCCATTCGCGTGGGGGCATTGGCGTTTATGAGCGAGCTAGTGATTCTCGGGTCCGGGGGCGCGTTTGCCACAGCCACGCGCAGCAACCCCTCTGTAGCCCTGCTGCACCGCTCGTCTACGTACCTCTTCGACTGCGGCGAGCCGGTCGCGATGTCATTGTATCGCCACGGCATCTCGGTCACGAGCGTGCGAGGCATCTTTGTCTCGCATCTGCACATGGATCACCTTGGGGGCCTGCCGCAGCTCATTAACGCCATCCGGTTGATGAGCCGTAACGTTGATCCCTCCCAAGGCGCGGGGTTGCCCTGGTCAATGCACGTCAAGTCCGACTGGCATCTCCGCAATCTCCGGTTTCCTCGGTCGCCCGATGGGACAACCATTGACACCACGCTGCCGAGCGAGATCAGGCTGCATCTCCCCGCATCCGCGATCACACCCTTTCAGGAATTTCTGGCTGCCTGTATGTTGGGACCAGAGCGACTGCGCTTCAAGCTCGCTTGGCCGCCTATTCGCCTCGGAGAGATCCATGCCGAGCCTGGACTGAAGGTGACGGCCACCCGTGCTACCCAGCTACCCCAAGAATGTTTCTCCTTCTTGATTGAGTTGGATGGTCGCAGAATCATCTACTCGGGGGACCTAGGTGGCTTGGATGACTTGCGGCCCATCATTACCGGGACGGATCTCCTGTTGCTGGAAACGTCGCACTTGCGACCGGCGGCGGTCGCGTCCTTCCTCCGCGAGACGCAGCCCCAGCAGACGGTGCTCGTCCACGTACACCCGGGAATGGAGGATCGGGCGGTCGCGCTGGTGCGGGAGGTGGCCGAACTCAACGTGAGTGTGGCATACGATGGGCTGCGAATCGCGCTGTAGGCGCGGCACCAGATACACCGCGATGGAGGCTCACGATGTCCGGCTCGCAGGCGATCACGCTGACACCGATAGGCTACGTGCGCTCACCGATTGATGACCGCGAGGTCATGCCCAACGACGGGGTGCCGGCCAAGATCGAGTTGCTCCCCGAGTTTGCGGACGGTCTTGGCGACATCGAGTCGAATAGCCATCTCATCATCCTGGGCTGGTTCCACCAGGCACACCGCCATCGCCTCACCGTCACCGGCAAGAGTGGCCGACCGGGGCGGGAGCAGCGTGGCGTGTTTGGCCTGCGGTCGAGCACGCGGCCCAACCCGGTGGCGCTCAACATCGCGCGGCTGGTGCATCGGGACGGCACGGTGCTCTCCCTGGAGCGCCTGGACATGATTGACGGCACGCCGGTCGTGGACATCAAGCGCTATTCGCCTGGCTGGGATGACGTGTTCGCCGCGCGCACGTCCCGGCAGCTGCGGCCGTTGCCGGTGCCGGATGCGGAGCTGGTCGAGATACTGCTCAACGAGGTCGAGCACTTTCACGGCGCCATTAACGCCGGTGCGCGCCGCGCCGTCCGGCTGGTCGCCGATCTGTGCAGTCGGTGGGGGATCAATCCCACCGACCCGGCGCTGACCGTGACTATCCCGATGCGTCAGGGTGCTGCGGTGGATGGCAGCATCGCGGATAGCGTGCAGGCGCTCACGCGGGCGACGTTCGGCTCCGGCCGGCTGCACGTCTGCGGAGGGACGGCAGTGGTGTTGCAGTGGCGCGAGCTTATGGTCACAGCGACGCCCACTGCCACGGAACCGCCCACCGACTACGCGGCGCTGGCGGCGATACCGCTGACCGAGCTGTGGACGCTGGAAGAAGCGTCGGAGTGAGCGCCTCCTCCCTTGGCCGACGTAGTAGAATGTAGATAGGGTAAGGAGGCGGCGGTCGTAGGGAAAGGGAAGGTGCGCGATGGTTGCAGCAGTGACCCCGACGCAGGAAGACCATATCCGCACCCTTGATGAGCGGGAAATCCCGGCCTATAACCGCATGAGGACTGAGTTGGAAGCCAACCACCTCAACGAATGGGTCGTTATACATGGCGGGAAGCTAGTCGGTGCCTATGCCACCTTTGAGGCCGCCGCCAATGAGTCCACGAGGCGCTTCGGCGATGAGCCGTACCTCATCCGACAGGTAGGTGCTCGTCCGCTGCGCCTGCCGATTTCCGTCCAACTGCGTAGGCGCGTCCATGCCTAGGGCCACTTACGGGTTTCCTACCAATCCTGACTTGTTGGAACACTATGGACCGACCATCGCGATCCAAATCGGGTACTACGACCGCGATGGTGCTCTTCAACTCTCTTCAGATGTGTATGATGCGTTGGTGGATACCGGCGCAGATGCCAGTTGTATCGACTCAGCACTCGCGGCGGAATTGAATCTGAAGATCGTAGACAAGCAGTACGCGGCCGGAGTCCTGGGGAGTGGCCTCGTCAATGTATATTCCGCGCAGTTGTACGTCCCCGACTTGAGTGCCGGGTTCGTCGGGGGATTCCCCGGCCTCCCACTCGCTGATGACGAGTTGCCTCATGCCGTGATTATCGGCAGGGACTTCCTCCGGCATTACACGCTGTTATATGAAGGCCGAGCGGGTGTCTTCACCATCAGCAACGACTAGATAGGGAACGGTGAGGCCGGTTCTGTACTTAGGTGCGGCCGGCGGACCAGAACACGCCATTGGCGAGGATGGTGTGTAGCTCCGGTTGGAAGTAGACCGGGTACGTCTCGTGGCCGGGCTGGAAGTAGAAGATGCGGCCGGCGCCGCGCTGCCAGCAACAGCCGGAGCGGAAGACCTCGCCGCCGCCCAGGAAAGATGAGATAAACACCAACTCATCCGGCGGCGGAATGACAAACCACTCCGCGTACATCTCGTCCTGCGGAATGACGACGTACTGCGGTATGCCGGCGGCAATCGGGTGGCTCGGCTCGGCCACGTAGAGGTGCGCCGGCTGGCCGTCCTCGCGCCACCCGCCGAGGTCGCACGAGGTACCCATCAGGGCCTTGAAGGCCCGCGAGTGGTGGGAGGAGTGCAACGGCATGAACCCCATCCCGCGGGCGGTCACGTGGCGGACGATACGCGCGACCGATTCATCGGTCACGTCGCGGTGGCGGCCGTGCCCCCACCAGACCAGCACGTCGGTCGCCGCGAGCGCGTCCTCGCTGAGACCTTGCTCGGGGTCGTTGATCTCGGCCGTCTGCGCCACGATGCCGTCCCGCTCATTCAGGGCGGCGGCGATAATCCCGTTCATCCCGTCGGGATAGACGGCCGCCGGTTCGGTGCGCTCGGACCAGACCAGCACGCGGATTGGATCCGTAGACGGCATACCTACCTCCCTCACGGTACGCTTCCGCAGCGCCCGTGCAACCACGCCGCGCGCCCGCGAGAGCGCCGCACGGAGCCGGGCGGTGAAGCTCCTACCGGCCATCATTGTACCCAACGGGGTGTGTCGGGGTGTTAGGGCCAGACGGCGATGATGGCGCCCATGATCGGAAGCGCGACCAGGTAGTAGCCGTTGTTGATGAGCCACAGACGCAGCGGCCGGGCCTCGAATGCGCCCCAGGTGGCGCTGGCGGTGGCAATGAACACGACTGCCCAGAGACCTAAGATGATGCCATCGAGTATGCTGCCGGCACCGCTCAACGTAGCGAGTACCGCCAGCACGTAGGCGCTGATGAGCGAGGCGGCAATCGCAATCGAAAACGCCTGGACCTGATTCGCTTGTGCGGAGATTTCGTCGGCGGTCTTGCCGATGGCGGCCAGCCAGGCGTTAGAGAAGAGCACCGGCGAGTACCACAGCGCCCCAACGACCATGGGCACGATAGCGGCGACGACGACGGCGAGATAATTCACGTCCAGCGTCCACATAGCATTCCCCTCCCGGCTCTACTGACGGGCGCAGGCCGCGGCCTACCCCTCAGCGGGGAAAACGAGCGGCGGCACGTCGCGGCGCAGCGGCCGCCGTGCCGGGGCACCGGGAAAAACCTAGCCGTGCTTGTCGCGGAGCAGCTGGGCGCCCTGGCACATGGCCTTGAGCTTGAGGTAGGCCTCGTCGAAATCCATGGGGTTACTGCTCGACGGGGCGAACCCGCAGTCCGTGTTCAGGGTGATCCGCTCCTTGGGCACGTATTCCATGGCGGCCTCAACGCGGGTCGCGACCTCTTCGGGCGTTTCGACGTGGGTATCGGTATGGTCAATGACCCCCAGGCCCAGAATCTTGTGCTCCGGAAAGTCCTTCAGCACCTCGATGCCTTCCGCATCGGGCGTGGCGAACTCCATCGCAAAGCGGTCCACGTTCATCTCGCCGAGCGCGCCGATAATCAGGTCGTAAGGGCCGCGGGTCCCGTGCCGCCGATTGTAGTGCGCGTGGCAGAGATGCACGCTGAGGAAGACGCCTTCGATGCCTTCCGTGGCGCCGTTAACGCCCGCCACCGACATCGCGATCTCATGGTTGATATCGGTAATCCCCTCGCGTTCGCGGTAGCGTGGGTCTACGAGTAGGGCCAGCCAGGGGTCATCGAGCTGAACGGCCTGGACACCCAGCGCGATCAAGTTCTGAATCTCCTGGCGGATAATCGGCACGCATGCTGCCATGAAGTCTTCCCAGGTCGGATAGGCTGCCGAAGAGTGCTCCGGACTCCACATGCGCCGCGCGACGGTATACGGCGAGGGCAGGGACACGTTGAGCCGGGCCTGCGCGTGATCCTTCAGGAAGGTGGCGGCCGCGGTCGTGATTGGCCGCCGCGGCCGTAGCTCCGCGGTGACCGCCGGGTAGGTCAGCGCCGAAGTCGAGGAGGAGCTGGCCAGGATGAGATCGGTGGTGAAGCCGTCCACGGCCTCGGTGAACACCTTGACGTAGCTCTCGCGCCGCCACTCGCCGTCCGAGATGAAGTCGAGGCCGGCCCGCTCCTGCATCCGAATGGCGGCTGGGATGGCGGCGTCGAGCAGGGCGTCCGCATCCGCTTCGCCGATCCGCCCCTCCTTCCGCTCCTCGATAAGCTCCCGTATCCACACCGGCCGTGGCAGGCTGCCGACGACCATCGTTGGGAAGAGGTAATCGGTGGGCAGAGTGACCATCGTCTTGCTCCCTTCGATCCCCGAGATAGGAAAGTTGCGCGTCGGGTTGTTCGTCGCTGGTGGCTAGATCATGCACTAGGGTATCGCGTTGCGCGGCGCCAGGCGAGTGACCGGTTGGCGCGGGCGGTGGAAGCGCGGTATGGTCACACTGCCGGCGGCTTGCGCTCCGTGACGTGTGGCGAGAGCCGAGCGGATACCGGACCTGGCTGCCGCATAGTGTACTACTCCTCCAGGCGCCAGGTTCGCCGGTCAATGTAGCTCCGATACAAAGCACAGCACAAGGAGGGTACGATGCGATCACTCGCGGCATTGGTGGAACGCTGGCAATGGATTGGCGCCGAGCCGACACACGGCTCACAAGGCTCGACTCGCGCCGGGGATGCTGCCAGGCACGCGGCTATCGGCGATGTAGCGGACGAGTTGGCGCAAGCAATGGCTGGCGGGGATACCTCCGCTCCGGCGCTCGCGGGGCTGGTCGGCTCGCTGCGCGAACGCTCGCAGGCGGCGCAATCGGAAGCCGTCCGGGCTGCCAGCGCAGCTCAGGACCTCGCAGACATCCCGACTGCCGAGTGGCTGGGGCGGGCGGCGGCCTACGCTTGGTGTGCGACCGACCTCGAACCGTTCGCCGCGGCCGGAGACGATTAGGCGGGTATGAGACCTCACCCCCTGACGGGCCAAAGCCGCACGGATAGTGCCAGGTGTGGTGCGGCTTTGGCCCGTCACCCGGCCCCCTCTCCACCATGTGGAGAGGGGGAGTAGCGTCCGAATCGGGGCACTGAACGTGGTCCTGGATTCCGGCTTCCGCCGGAATGACGAGTTATGCAAAGGTCTCCATGCAGGGAGATGGACGGAGTGAGGGCCGGGGGGTGTCCTGATCTGCGGGAAGGAGGGCAGCGTGGGAAAACGACTCCAGGATAAGGTTGCCATCGTGACCGGCGCCGGGGCGATTGGGCCGGGCTGGGGCAATGGCAAGGCCACGGCCGTCTTGTTCGCGCGGGAAGGGGCCAAGGTCTTTGCCGTTGACCTGCACCTGGCCGCGGCGGAAGAGACGAAGAAGATCATTGACGCCGAGGGGGGTAGCTGCACCATGCATCGGGCCGACGTCTCGCAGTCGGCGGACGTTGCGGCCCTGGTCGAACGCTGCGTGGCTACCTATGGGCGCATTGACGTGCTCCACAACAACGTCGGTATTGTCGAGGTCGGTGGCTGTGTCGAGGCCAGCGAGGAAAGCTGGGATCGGGTCAACGCCGTGAACCTCAAGAGCATCTTCTTGACCTGCAAGTACGTGCTGCCGCACATGGTACGGCAGGGCCGTGGCGCCATCGTCAATATCTCCTCCATTACGGGAATTCGCTGGTTGGGTGTGCCGTATGTGTCGTACAGCGCGACCAAGGCGGCAATTACTCAGTTGACGCAGAGCATTGCGATGCAGTACGCCAAGCAGGGCATTCGCGCGAATTCCATCCTGCCGGGCCTGATGAATACGCCTATGGTGGCGCAGTCGTTGGCAGACGCCTACGCGGACGGGGACGTGGAGGCGATGCTGGCTATCCGCGACAGTCAATGCCCCACCGGCAAGATGGGCGATGCCTGGGACGTGGCCTATGCTGCGCTCTTTCTGGCCTCGGACGAAGCGAAATACATTACGGGCACGCAGCTGGTCGTGGACGGCGGGCTGACCTGCCAGAGCGCGTGACGTGGCGGCGGCCGGGGTGCGGGCCGCCGTGCTACAGTGCCGGGAGCGGTGCGACGATGCAGGAGAGTAATCATGGTAACGCCGACGCCAGCGCCAGCCGTGACGGAAGTCTGCTACCCCGAATCGGATGGTCAGCCCATGGCTGAGTCCGATGTCCATCGCGACCTGATGATCGCTCTGATTGCCATGCTGCGGGAGTATTTCCGAGACGATCCGCAGGTCTATATCAGCGGCAATCTCTTCCTCTACTACCAGGAAGGCGATCCCCGGCGGGTAGTTGCACCCGATGTCTTTGTGGTCAAGGGCGTCCCCGGTGATAACCGGCGCATCTACAAGCTATGGGAAGAAGGGCAGCCGCCGGATGTCGTCTTTGAAGTGACCTCCCCCAGCACCCGCAGCGAAGACCTCCGCAGCAAGCATGACCTCTACGAGCGGCTGGGTGTGTCCGAGTATTTCCTGTTCGATCCGCTCGACGAGTACTTGCGGCCGCCGTTCCAAGGCTATCGGTTGGAGCAGGACCGCTACGTGCCGCTGCGGCCCGCTGAAGATGGCTCCCTGTGGAGCGCGGTGCTGGGGTTGGAACTGCACCCGCGCGGCGAGCACCTGCGGCTGTTCGACCCGGAGGTTCAGCGGTGGCTGCCGCTCCCGGAGGAAGAGCAGACGGAACGCCGCGCAGCGGAGGCGCAGGCTACGGTCGCACAAGCACGGGCCACGGTCGCCGAGGCGCGCATGACCAGCGAGTCGGCAGCGCGGCGGGAGGCGGAAGCACGGGCCACGGTTGCCGAGACGCGGGCCACGACAGCCGAGGCGCGCGCGGCCGCCGAGTCCGAGGCGCGACACGCGGCCGAAACGGAGTTGGCCCGGCTGCGGGCACAGCTTGACGAACGTGGAACGTAGCCGGGCCGCGCGCGTGTCGGCAAAGTGCCGGGCTGGGACAGACCTCACCCCCCGGCCCCCTCTCCACCATGTGGAGAGGGGGAGTAGCGCCCGGACCGGGGACGAGGCCTGGTGCAGGTGGTGCATCCGCCGCAATTAGTTGGAGCAGATGCCACAAGAGTTGCCCCTACAGTGGGCGCTATGGCTTAGGTGTAGGTCTGCTCGGCGATGCCGGCGGCGAGAAAGCCGTAGCCGTGCTGCTGCGCCGCCGGCTCGGCGCCGTCGTTGGCCTGGAGTGCTCGCAGCCCTACCCGCGTTGCCACTTCGTCGTGATTGTCTCGGATGGCCCGGAACCGCTGCTCGATACGGGTGCGGGCATCGAGACAGAACAGGTGGGCCAGTTCACGCGCTTCGGGCCGCTCCTGTTCCCCAAAGCTCTCGGCGTATGAGCAGACGGTTGCCATCATAAAGAGGTCAATGCCGATCTCGGTGAAGCGCACGATACCGGCTTGGCGCCGCGCGAAGTCGTTGATGAGGTCCAGCGTGGCTTGCTGGAATGAGTCGGCATCGCCGTCTCTCGCAAAGCGGCTGCGCTGCCGGACGTACTCCGGTAGCGTCCGTATCAACTGCTGGAACAGCACCCGCGCCAGCCGCTTGCTGGTGGTCTCGACGTAGCGCAGGTGTGCTGCCAGTTGCGGTGCGGCCAGTTGGCTCACGGGTGTTGACTGTGGCAGCACTTGCCGCAGGTACCAGGGCAGGTAGTGTTTGCCCAAGTTGCCGGCAATGACCGGAAAGCGGTCCTGCGTGTTGAGCAGCCACCGCAAGGCCAGCTTGATGTGCGGGGCCATGACCTCGCGCGAGATAAAGAGCTTCATAATCTCGCTGGCACCCTCGACGATCACGAAGAGCCGCCCGTCCCGCAGCAGGCGCTCCATCGGGAAGGGCGTTTCCCCGGCGCGCTTCCGCAGCGAGGCGGCTTTTTCGTAACCCCGGCCGCCCCGCAGCGCCATCGCCCGGTCCAGAATCTCCTGGAGGTACAGGGAGCTAACGAGCTTGGCGATGGCGCTTTCCACCCGGAAGTCAACGTCGTGGCGCTCGGCATAGGCCGCCACGGAGCTTACTACCGCTTCCGAGGCGAAGAGGTGGGTGGCGATGTGTGCCAGCTTGTGCGTATTGAGTTCGTGCCGGCCGATTTGGTCGCCGAGTTGCTGCCGCGCGGCTGCCCAGTTCATCGTCGGTGCGTAGACCTGCTTGGCCATACCGAGACACATGGCGGCGACGCTGATCCGGCCGGTGTTGAGCGTCGTGAGCGCGATCTTGAGGCCCTCGCCGATTTGCCCGATGACGTTCTCTGCGGGGATGCGGACATCGGTCAGCCGGAGGTAGGCGTTCTCGAGGCCCCGGAACCCCATGAACTCGCAGCGCTGCACCACCTCAACCCCGGCGGTCTGCATGGGTACGATGAAGGCGGTAATACGCCCGTCCACTTTTGCCATCAGGGTCATGTAATCGGCTATAGTGCCGTTGGAGCACCAGAGCTTTTCGCCGTTGATGCGGTAGTGTGGGCCGTCGTCGGGCGTTTCGAGCACTGCGGTCGTCGTCATGTTGGCCGGATCGGAGCCGGCCGCCGGCTCGGTGAGGGCAAAGGCCGAGACCTTACCTTGGGCCAGCAGCGGCAAGTACCGACGGCGTTGCGCCTCGGAGCCGAATAGGATGAGCGCCTGGGCGACGCCGACGGATTGGTGGGCCGAGAGAATCAGCCCCAAGGCCGGGCTGACGCTGGCCACCAGCTGCAACACGCGGTTGTAGTTCGTCAGCGACAGCCCTTGCCCGCCATATTTCTTTGGAATCTTGAGACCGAAGCAGCCGAGCTGTGCCAGACCGTCGAGAACTGCGCGGGGAATGTGTCCGGTGCGTTCGATAGCGTCGGGGTCCACGTGGTTGTGCAGAAACTGCGCGACCTTGGCGCAGACGGCATCGCCGAGGCGTTTGTCCGCCTCTGCTTGTTGGGGAAACGGGAAGAGCAGCTCAAACTTGGGCTGCCCGTCGAACAGGGTCCCGACAAAGCTGGGATGCACGATGTCATCGCGTGCCGCCTCAATCTCGCGGATGCTCGTAATCAGGTCAAATCCGGGCATTCATCATCTCCTTGCTTCATGTCACCGTGCCGACGGGGGCGGGGACTGGCCCCCACCCCAGCCCTCCCCCGTTGCGACGGGGGAGGGAGCACGCCGGCCCCCCGCCGCAGCGGGGGGACCATAGGGGGGCCGTTTGGCACACCCGTTCTCGTATGATATGAGTGCGGCGGCGGTCATCTCAGCCGCTTGAAGGAGCACGCCATGTCCATGACTATCGTTGGGCAGCGTACACTGCGGAAAGTCCTCGAACAGAAAGCCCGGGACCTGCCGGACAAGACGTTCCTCATCTTCGAGGACCACCAGGAGCAGAGTCATCGCTATACCTATAGTCAATTCGACCGGATCGTCAACCGGACCGCCAACGGACTGCTCGACCTCGGCGTGACCAAAGGCGACCGGGTCAACCTGCACCTCACCAACTGTCCAGAGTTTCTCTTCTTCTGGTTCGCCATTGCCAAGATCGGCGCCGTGATGGTGCCGACCAACCCGCTCTCACCGCTCGACGAGCTGACCTACCCGGTCAAGCACTCGGAGAGCAAAGTGTCCGTGACCCAGCCCGACCTCCTGCCGACCGTCGTCGCGCTCCGCGAGCGGTGTCCGACCATCGGGCAGATTATCCTAATCGGCTCGGCCGCGGCCGCGCCCGGCGTGCTGCCCTTCGATCAGTTTGTGGCGGACTGCTCCGACTGGCTGGCTCCGATCCCGGTGGACCCTCTGGACGAGGCGGCGATTCTGTACACGTCCGGCACCACCAGTCTTCCGAAGGGGGTGCTGGTCACGCACGCGAACTACATCTACCTGAGCGAGGTGGTCTCCAAGCTCACCCGCCTCGGTCCCGAGGACCGGCACTTCATCACGTTGCCGCTCTTCCACGCCAACGCCCAATACTACTCGTTTATGACCTCGCTCAACGTGGGCGGCAGCGTGGCGCTGATGCCCCGCTTCAGCGCCTCCCGGTTTATGGTGCAGGCGGCCCGCTACGGCGTCACGATCACCAGTCTCTTTGCTGCTCCCATGCGGATGATCTTGGCCCAGCCCCCGGCCCCGACCGACCGGGACAACCGCTTTCGGATGGTGTTCTTTGCCCAGAACATCACGGAGGCGCAGTTGGCGGAGTGGGAGGCGCGGTATGAAGCGCCGCTGCTGCAGATCTACGGCATGACGGAGACGATGGGCCAGCCTCTGACCAATCCGCTCGACGATACCAGGGACAACATGAGCATCGGCCGCGTGACCTTGGGCTACGAGTGCCGCGTCGTGGATGAGCAGGGACGCGACGTGCCCGTGGACACGCCGGGGGAGCTGCTGGTGAAGGGTATTCCTGGGGTGACGATCACCAAGGGCTACTTCAAGAACCCCGAGACGACGGCGGAGACGATCTGCGACGGGTGGCTCCATACGGGCGACGTCGTTGCCGTGAATGAGGAGGGCTACTTCCGGTTCGTGGACCGCGCCAAGGACATGATTAAGCGCGCCGGTGAGAATATCGCCGCCGGTGAGGTGGAGGCCGTCATTAGCCAGCACCCGGCGGTCGCGGACGTGGCGGTGATCGGCGTGCCGGACCCCATGCGCGACGAGGCGATCAAGGCGTGCATCATCTTGCAGGAAGGCCGAACCACCACGGCCGACGAGATCATCGCGTTTTGCGCGGAGCGGCTCTCCAAGTTCCGCGTACCCGAGTTCGTAGAGTTTCGGAGCGAGTTCCCCCGCACCTCCGTCGGCAAAATCCAGAAGCACCTGCTCCGCCGCGAGTCAGAGGCGCAGGGGTAAGGGCCGGCGGTCCTCACCCCCGGCCCCTCTCCACCATGTGGGAGAGGGGAGTGAGGCAGAGGCTGGCGGAGCGAGGGCTATGGGATGACGTATGCCCCGTCTTGCCAAGCCTTATGGTCCGGATTTGGATCCGGGTAGGCAGCCAGTGACCTCTATGCTGTGGGTAGCTCCAAGTGTCCGCCAATATAGCCGATTTCGACCTCTTTCGACTGTGATCTTTCGTCGAAATAGAAGTGAATGCGTCCCTTCCTCCCATCCAGTTCGCCACAGTTAGTATGCCAGAAGAAATATCTCTCGCATTCGTGAAGAGACTTGAATAGACGTTGTTCACGGAACTTTGGAGTACGCTTCACTGTATCGCTCTCATCTCTCACACGACACTCCCATCCAGGCTTAACGCCACCCTTACGCGCGTAAACGCGCCATGCCATGGCAGATCGATCGAGCAAATCCAACCTTTTCTCAACCATGGGCAAGTCATCACTACTTAGATTCTCGTAGTCACGGACCGCGTCCGGTCCGAATTCGAGATGCGGAAACCTTGTTTTTCTTTTGAGTTCTTTGGATACGTCATCCAGGTCTTTCTCTAGGACGGACTTCTTTTCCCTGAGTTTCTGAACGCGATTCTCAGCAGCCTTGCGGGCATCGTGCTCCTGATCGCGTTTGGCTTTGGCGGCTTCCAACGCTTCATTGAGTTCCTCCACCTCTTTATTGTGTTGTTCAGCCATTTTCTCCTTTTCAGAGTTGATCTCAGCAATTTGCTTCATTAAACCAGCATTATCCACTTTATCCCTACGCTGACGCCGGCTCTTACGGGTATGCCGCTTGCGCTGTCCATGGGCACGCCGGCAAGCCACAAGATAGCCTACAGGAATACGGATAGAAAGATCAGTTTGCCCTTGCTCGTTTCCGATAGCCCCTTGGACCGCTTCAACGATACGACGGAGCAGTGACTTGAACATAATCCCTCCTTAGCTGATGCGAACGCCACTCGCTTACCACTTGGGCTACCCGCCCAATCGAGTCAGCCTAGCACACTCTCTGCCGGCCTCAACTACCGTGCTGGCCTCACCCACCCTCATTCATAGTGCGCTTTCAAGCGCTCTAAGTCCTGGCTGCTGGCTTTTGCCGGTCTGAGTCGGTCTATGACCGGCAGCAGAATCTCCAGATAGGCACGGGCTAGTTTTGAAGTCAACGGGTGCCCTCTATGCGCGATGTTGTTTCTCTGAGTATACATATTTTTCAAATCCAAACACTGATCTTCGTCGATATAGTCTTCCTGAAGTGCTTTGTCCAGCTGGCTAGTGATACTTGCCCGCCGTTCAGCAATAGAATAAGATTGTCCTGAGTGCTGGTAATCCTGAATCAAATCTTTTTTCAGAGGTTCCAATGCATCTTCTAAGTTACCCCATGCTGCTATGAAGTCAAAGGTGAGTGCTTTGGACTCAAGTCCTTCAATACGGCTCTCAAGATCGTTTTTGGTGGCAGCCACCGCTTGCTTAAGCTCCTGGGCGTGTTTGGCATCGGTAGCAGCCACCGCTTGCTCAAGTGCCTGGGCGTGTTCGGCTTTGGCAGCAGCCAGCGCTTGCTCGAGTTCCTGAGCATGTTCAGCTTGGGCAGTAGCCAGCGCTTGCTCAAGTTCCTGATCGCGTTCGGCTTTGGCAGCAGCCAGCGCTTGCTCGAGTTCCTGGGCATGTCCGGCTTGGGCAGTAGCCAGCGCTTGCTCGAGTTCCTGAGCATGTTCAGCTTTGGCAGCGGCTACCGCTTGCTCGAGTTCCTGAGCATGTTCGGCTTGGGCAGTAGCCAGCGCTTGCTCAAGTTCCTGATCGTATTGGTCTTTGGTTTCGGGTGCCGTGCTGGGCTTGATCTCCTTTTTCGGGTTGACTGCGGCGCGCACGCGGAGCGGCCGGCCGAGCACCTGTTGCAGGGCTTTTTCGGTGACCAAACGGTTCTCTGGCTTCTCGACTTGCTCGGCGTGAAAAGGAAATTCGAACTCCAAGGTCACTTCATCGGCTTGGACCGCCGTGACCCGCGCGTCACTGAGCAGGGCACGCACAGCGGGCGTTGTCCAAGCAAGCAGACCCGTGACCCGCGCGTCACTGAGCAGGGCCGCGACGTTGCGCTCATGCACAGTTTGTCCCCGACGCAACAACTGGATCACCGCCGGCCAGTGCGACTCGATGGCAGCCACCGTCAGCGGTCCAGCGGCGGGCGGGGTTTCCACTTGCGGCGGCGGGGTGGGTTGGTCGGGGTTATTGATGGCGTTATCGATAGCTTCAAGCATGGCCCGGTACGTGCAGTTACCACGGCATGTCAGGCCAATACTTCCATTATCTCTTTTCCATACGTTGAGATCGTTGCTCCGCGACTGGCGCTTGCAGACGGGGCAGGGGGTGATGTAGCGGTCGGGCAGCCGTGGGTGCGGATCGGTCCGGGGACGGCTCTTGACCCAGGCTTCCACGTCTGCCCAGTCCAAGTTGATGTATCGCCGGCTATTGTGCTGCTCGCTCGCCATCTCGCTCTCCGTGTTGGCCCCGGTGGCACGAACGGTGCCTGGCGCGGCAGCGGTGTCCCGCGCCAAGCAGTACAAGTGTATTTATCTGCTCCCGGCCGGTCAAAATTTGTAAGGTATTCCTTATGGGTGCGTGGGAATGACGAGAAGTTGGAGGCTGGATTGCGGTCCCGTATCGTGGTACGGGACATGCTTGCGCCGCAATGACGGGTGGTCGGGTTGGACGTGCCTGTTCCGAGTTGGCCGGGAATAGGTATCCTGAGCACCGGATACCATGCAGCCGATTGGATGACGTAAAGGAGATACGTGATGGAAACGCGCACGCTGGGCAGGACCGGTCTGCCGGTCTCGGCGCTGTGTTTTGGGACGTGGGAGATCGGCGGCCTCTCTTGGGGGCCGATTGCGGCCGAGGATGCCGTGACCCTACTGCGCCAGGCGCTCGACTTGGGGATTACGACCTACGATTGCTCCGACGCCTATGGCAACGGTCGCTCGGAGGTATTGCTCGGGGCGGCGTTCGAGCGGCATCGGCACGACGTGATCTATATCACCAAGGCCGGCTATATCCCCGGCATTGACGGCGCCCAGACGGTGCTGCACTGGCAATACCAGAATCACTCTCCGGACTACCTGAAAATAGCCTGCGACATGAGCTTGCGGCGGCTCCACACCGACTACATTGACGTGTACCTGCTCCATGACACGCCGGAGCACGTCCTGGCGCAACCAGAGCCGTTCGCGGCGCTGCGCGAGCTGCAACAGGCCGGGAAAATCCGCTCGTGGGGCGTCTCGCACAGCGCCAGCGGGGCCGCGACGGCCATCCGTGAGCAAGGCGTTGAGGTCGTCGAGTTCCCGTTCAGCCTGCTCGATCAGAGTCCGCTCGACGTGCTGTTCCCGCTGGCCGAGCAGCACGGCACGGGCCTCCTGCCGCGCTCGCCGTTCGGTGGCGGCTATCTCCTGGACTCGGTCGTGGCTGCGGCGCGGGCCGGCCGCGAGCCGTTCAAGCAGCACGACCGCCGGCGCGCCACCTCGGCCGAGCAGCTGCAAGACATCGTGCAGAAAGCCGACGCCTTGAGCTTTCTCGTCGGCGACGGGGCGGCGCCATCCTTGGCGGCCGCGGCGATGCAGTTTGTGCTGTCGTTCGAGACGGTCGGATCAATGGTCACGGGGATCATGGGATCGGAAGAGCTGGCCGCGAACGCGGCGGCGTGTAGCCCGTCCGCCCTGACGCCCGAGCTTGTGCAGCGTGCCCGCCAGCTCTACGCCGCCGGCTTTCGCTAGGGTGTACGGCGGTGTGCCTGCCCACCCTATGGTCCCCCTGCGGCGGCGGGGGGACGGCGGTGTGGGGCGCGGCGCCGTGGGGGGACGGCGTGTCCCCTCCCCCGTCCCGACGGGGGAGGGCGAGGGTGGGGGCCAGTATTCACGGCAATGACCGCAGGAGAGAGACTATGACGGCCCTGGACGAGTTGCGCCAACGTATCGAGGGGGAGTACCTCCGCCGCACGCCGCGGTCGCGTGAACTGCACAAGCGTGCCCAAGCGTGGTTGCCCGGTGGCGATACGCGCACCGGCACGGTGTTTGTGCCCTATCCGACCTACATGGAGCGTGGCGAGGGCAACTACCTCTACGACGTGGACGGCAACCGGCTGCTCGACTTCACGAACAATGCCACCTCCCTCATCCACGGCCACGCCCACCCCGCGCTGGTCCGGGCTGTCCAACGACAAGCCGCCCGTGGTACCGGCTGGCACGCCCCGCACGAGTCGCAGGCGCGGCTGGCCCGGCTGCTGTGCGAGCGGGTGCCGTCCCTAGAGCGAGTGCGCTTTTGCAACTCCGGGACCGAGGCCAACATGAACGCGATCAAGGCCGCGCGCGCGTTCACGGGCCGCGACCGGATCGTCAAAATGGATAGCGCCTATCACGGGAGCTACGAGGGCGTCGAGTTCGACGGCCCAGCGGATAGCGCGAATGGCGCCGCGCTTGCTGCGCGACCATCGCCGACTTCCCGTGGCGTGCCGCGCAGCATGGCGGAGAACGTACTGATGATTCCCTTCGACGACTGCGACGCTGCCCGCCGGATTGTTACGCAGCATCGGCACGAACTCGCGGTCGTATTGGTCAACCCGATCGTGACTCGGGCTGGGCTGCACCTGCCCTCGCCGGGATATCTCGCGTGCTTGCGCGAGGTGACGCGCGACAACGACGTGCTGCTCATCTTCGACGAGGTGATTACGCTGCGTATCGCCCGGGGTGGCGCGCAAGACTACTATGGGGTAGTGCCGGACCTCACGGCGATGGGCAAGATCGTCGGTGGCGGCTTGCCGGTAGGTGCGTTCGGGGGCCGGGCCGACATTATGGAGCTGTTTGCCGCTGGCGATCCACCGCTGGTGCCCCACGCCGGCACCTTCAACGGCAATCCGCTCACGATGGCGGCCGGGCTGGTCTCGCTGGAGCTACTTACGCCCGACGCCTTTGCCCGGCTTGCTGCCCTCGGTGGCTCCCTCCGTGACCGGCTCGCCGCCGTCATCTCCGACTGCGGCCTGGCGTTCGAGGTGAACGCCATCGTCTCGCTCGTATCACTCGATCTGCCCCGGCAGGCAGCCGCTGACCCAACCGCCGCAGCCGGCGCTAAAGAGATACAGCGGCTGATCTACCTGGCGCTGCTCAATCGCGGAATCAAGGCCACCGGGATACTGGCCGTCTCGACGGTGATGGGCGAGGCCGAGATTGACCTGCTGGCCACTGAGCTACGTGCCGTACTCACCGAGTTTCAACCGGCAATTGCGGCCGCGGCGCCGGTACTCTTGCGGACGCAACGGGCAGTTGCACAGCCGGTTTGAGGGGTAGGAGCGATGGCTATTCAGACCGTCACCGGACCGATTGCCCCGGAGACGCTCGGTGTCACCCTGATGCACGAGCACACCCTCTGCGATCTCTGGGCTGCCGGCGGCGGCACTGCTTACACCGGTATCCTCGACGACGAGGAGCTGCAAGCGGAGGAGTTGGCGCGGTACCGCGAGGCTGGCGGCAATACCGTGGTGGACGTGACGACGGGCGGGGCCGGCCGCAACCCCGCCGGCCTGCGGCGGCTCGCTGAGTCCACCGGCTTGCATATCATCATGGGTGCGGGTTGGTACCGCGAGCGGGTCTATCCGCGCGAAATCTACGAGTTGAGCACCAATCAGCTCGCCGATCAAATCATCCGCGAGTTTGCGGACGGCGCCGACGGCACCGGGGTCAAGCCGGGGATTATCGGCGAGCTAGGCACGGAGCGTTTCCATATCACACCGGCCGAGGAGCGCGTGTTTCGGGCCGGGGCGCGGGCGCAGCGGGCGACCGGGGCGGCCATTACAACCCATACGACCCATTTTGGCGAACTGGCGTTGGAGCAGGTGGCGCTGCTGCACGAGGAGGGCGTGCCGTCCGACCGGATCATCGTCGGCCACGTGGGCGAGCGGCGCGATATTCGCCTGGAGCAAGCCATCGCTGCGACCGGTGTCTACGTGCAGGTAGATCACGTCGGGTGGCCGTCCAGCGCCGGCATGCAGCAGGAGCATCAGCGCGTCCGCACCGTCGCCAACTTGGTCCGGGCCGGGCACCTCGACCGGCTCCTGATCTCGATGGACATTTGCCGCACCACCCTGTTGCACTGGCACGGCGGGCATGGCTACGATTACTTGCTCCGCGAGTTTGTTCCCATGCTGCACGCCGAGGGCCTGAGTGAGGCCGAGGTCAGGACAATCCTGGTGGAGAACCCGCGCCGGGTGCTGGACTTCTGACAAAACAGCGAAGAGACTCTGAGCATGAACACGGACGAGTTTCAGTTGAGCCCCAATGCGCGCAAAATCCTCGAGCTAATCGCGGAGGGTCACAGCTACGAACAGATACTGAAGACCGACGAGAGGTTGACCTATCTGGATATTTTCAATGCTGCGAGTGAGGTACTAAAACTAACAACATGCAAGAATAAAGACTACCACCAAAGGTTGTCGGAAATTCGCAAATCTTATCCGCGAGCGTATGAAAAGTGGACTTCTGAAGAAGAGACACAACTCACCGAGTTGTTCAGAGCGGGCACGGAGATAAATCATATCGCCGCTGAACTCCAACGCCAGCCAGGTGCGATCCGGAGTCGTCTTGGAAAGCTGGGGTTAGTAAAGGACTGATGTGATGGCAGGCGAGCAGTCGGCGGATCCGGCAAAGCAGGAAAAGCTCCGGGTCTACCGTGCCGCCCAACGCCGGGGTGTGGAGTGGCTGCTGCGGCAGCTCCATGACGACGGATCGCTCGGCAAGCCCGAGCAGGGCTATCACTTTTACCGCGCGCCCTGGACCTTTGCCGTGACCGGCGAGATGGCTGCGGCCAGCGCCGTTTGCGGCTGGATCAGGCGCCACATGCTCACCGCCGACGGACGGATCGAAGGACCGTATCGTCTCTTCGACGATGCCTATGCCTACCGCAACTCTGCGTTGATCGTCGGCGCGCACCTGGCCCTGCAATACGACCTGAGCTACGGGCTGCTGCCCGATCTCCTTTCCTGGCGCGATCCGCGTTCGGGTGGCTTTGCCAACGACCGCCTTGCCGACGGCAGCCAGAGCGACTACATGGACCTGCCCTACACCTGCGGGCCGGGGTTTGCCTGCCTCCAGACCGGCGCCCTCGAACCGGCGCGGGGCGTGTACGGGTATCTGCACGCCCTCTATGAAGCGCAGGAGGAGCTGCCGCAACGCTTCTACTACGCTTGGTCACGCGCCGAGCAAGCGCCCATCCGCGAGTTCCCTGCCGAGCGGCAGACGGCCTATCTCGTAGAAAACCAGGCGGACCGGCCACAACGCTGGACCATTGGCGGTATTGCGGCCGGCTTTCTTTGCCGGCTCTACTTGGTCGAGCCGCGCGAGGAGTACCTCGCTCTTGCCCGCCGCTACCAGGCGTTCTCGATGCGTGCGACCGAGCACCAGTTCAAGTATGCGCAGGTGTGCAAGAGTAGCTGGGGGAGTGCGCTGCTGTACCAAATCACCGGTGAAGAGGTGTACCTGCACTGGACCTATCGCCTGGGCGACTGGTACGTGCGGACCCAGCAACCGGAAGGACACTGGCACTGGCCCCGCTATAAGACCCTGGGATCGCAAATTGAAGTGACCCTGGAGTTCGTCATGCACCTGGACACCATCATCGCCGGCCTCGCTTCCCGGCCTTAGTGTCCCGCGGTGATAATCCTGTCATCTCCGGCTCACTACCGGCACGAGGTACGGTGCTGTAGAATCAAAGACGGTTGAAGGTGAAGACTACACGCTACTTCGAGGAACAGGTGCTGCGTAAGCGGCCGTACCTCAGACGCGAGTGGTGCGAGCGGGTTATTGCTGCTCCGCTCAAGTGGGAACGGCAGCCGGACGGACGTATTCGTTTCTGGGGAATTGTGCCAGAGCTGGGTGGACGTGCTCTGCGTGTTGTTACACTGGGGGATGGCGAAACAGTGCATAATGCCTTTCCCGACCGCAACTTTGTGCTGTCAGGCAACGGACTGGGGAGAGACCGATGAAGCTCCACTACTATCCTGAGACCGACTCGCTGTATATCGAGTTGAATGAGCGGCCAGGCGCCGATTCTCACGAGGTTGCCGATAACCTCGTGATTGACTTCGATGCGGCTGGGGACGTGGTTGGAATTGATATCGAACACGCCTCTCGGAAGCTGGACCTGCGACACATCGAAACGGTGGCCTTGCCGCTCGATGGCAAGCCGGAGGCGCCACGAACCGGCCCGCGCTAGGCAAGCCAAACACGGTTCACCGCTGACATCCTAGTGAAACGAGCCGTCTGCTGATGCTGGTTCTCGTCACAGGCGCTACCGGGCGCATTGGCTCCCATCTGACACGTGCCCTCGTCGAGGCCGGGCATACCGTGCGCGCCCTCGTCGTGCCCGGTGACCCGCGAGCCGCGGCGCTTGACGGCCCCGGCGTCGAGCAGGTCGTTGGCCGGCTGGAGTCGCCGGACGCCGTGACGGCAGCGGCGCGCGGCGTCGCGGCGGTGTATCACCTGGGCGGGGCGCTGACCTCGCGCGGGAACACGGACGAGGAGTTCTTCGAATATAACGTCCGGGGCACGTTCAATCTCCTGATGGCGGTGCGCGACCAGGCACCGCGCTTGCGGCGGTTCGTCTACGCCAGCAGCGACGCGGTGTACTTGCGCGGCGGCACGCACGGCGCCTGCTATCTGCCCATAGATGAAGCGCATCCGCGGATACCGGGGACGGTCTACGGCGCCAGCAAGGTGTGCGCCGAAGAGTTGTGCCTATCCTTCTGGCGCGGCTACGCTATTCCGGTCACGATCCTGCGGTTTGGGGCCACCGCGGATGCGCGCGAGTTGGTCACGCCCACCAGCACGTTTGCCCGCTGGCTCTTCCTGCGCGCCGCCACTGAGCACCTGGCCCGTGCATCCAGCCTCGGGCCGGAGGAGGCCGAGTCGTTGGCGATCCTCCGGGGACTCGACAACGGCACCGAGCAACTCGTTGTGCTGGCCGACCGCGACGGCCGGCCGGAAGTGCGGCAATGGGCGGATGCCCGTGACATCGCGGCGGGCTGTATGCAGGTGTTGGACGCACCCGCTGCCGTCGGAGAAGCCTACAACCTCAGTGGCGCGGCGCCCTTCTCCCTCGATGATCTGGTGCGGTACACTGCGGCCAAGCTCAATCTCGGCTACGTGCGAGCCTGCCTGCCGATAGCCCGCGCCGCCTGGTACCACAGCTCCGCGAAAGCGCGGGCTGCGTGGGGCTATAACCCACGCCGGACCGTCTTCGACATGGTTGACGAGGCCGTTGGCGGGGGGTGACGCTACTTGCCTCACCCCCCGGCTCCCTCCTCACAAGGGTAGGTTTTTGTCTGCATCAGGATTTTCGGGATGGAAGGATGAGCAGGATGGACGGCCGCGGGGGCGGTCCTCACCCCCCGGCCCCCTCTCCATCGCCAAGCGATAGAGAGGGGGAGTCTTTCGCGCGTCATTCCCGCCGCCCCGCCCACTCCCGTCGGTTGCGCTACAATCCGGCTATGGCTACGCCGCGCGTCGCTGACCGCACGCAGCACTTCACCGAGTCGGTCATCCGTGAGATGACCCGGCTCATTGCCCTCCACCATCCCGACGACGGCATCAATCTGGCACAAGGCTTTCCCGACTTCCCGGCGCCCGATGAGATCAAGGAAGCCGCTATTCAGGCCATTCGCGGCGACGTCAACCAGTACAGCGTGACTTGGGGAGCGCCGGCGTTGCGGGCGGCCGTCGCTGACAAAGTGGCTCGCACGACGGGGCTGGTCGTTGATCCTGATCGTGAAGTCACCGTGACCTGCGGCGCGACGGAGGCCATGATCGCGACGCTGCTGGCGACGGTCAATCCGGGTGACGAGGTGGTGATCTTCCAGCCGTTCTACGAGAACTACTGGCCGGATACCGTGCTCGCTGGCGCCAGTCCCCGCTTTGTCACCCTCCACGAACCGGACTGGCACATCGATCCCGACGAGCTGACCGCTGCGTTTGGCGAACGCACGCGCGCGGTCATCATCAACACGCCCAATAATCCTACCGGCAAGGTATTCAGCCGCGACGAGCTGGAGTTGATCGGGCGGCTGTGCGAGCGCTGGAACGCGCTGGCCATCACCGACGAGATTTACGAGCACCTCGTCTACGAGGGAGAGCACATCTCCCTGGTGACGCTGCCAGGCCTACGCGAGCGCACGGTGACGATCAGCGGCATCGGCAAGTCGTACAGCGTGACGGGCTGGCGGGTGGGCTATGCGGTGGCGCCGCCGCCCCTGACCGATGCCATCCGCAAGGTCCACGACTTTCTGACCGTCGGCGCACCGGCGCCCTTACAGGCCGCGGCGGTCGCGGCGCTCGGTCAGCCCGACTCGTACTACCGCGCCTATCTGGCCGACTATCGCCAGCGACGCGATTACCTAGTGGCCTCCCTGCGCGACGCGGGGTTTGGCTGCCAGTCCCCGGCCGGCGCCTACTACATCATGGCCGACATCAGCCGGTTCGATTTTGCGGACGATGTTGCCTTGGCCCACTATCTGGTGCGCGAGCGGGGATTGGCCGTCGTACCAGGCACGAGCTTCTACCCGCCTCCACCCCCCGACCGGCCCGCTCACGACCGGCCAGGGAGCCAGCGCGTGCGCTTCTCGTTCCCCAAGCGCATGGAGACGCTCCGCCGAGCCGCTGAACGGCTTGCCAACCTGCCCCAGCGGCTAGCCGCGCGGTGAGCCTCCTCCGTCATTGCGACGAAAGCCGCAATCCAGGAGAATTGTCAGCATCAGGATTTAGGGGATTAGAGGATTGACAGGATTGATCGGGACTACCCATCCTGCCCATCCTTGCATCCTGATGCTGACAAAGGAGCAGCTAGGTTCATAGTTGGTGTATGACCTGGTTCAGAATACCTAGATAGCCACGCGCTTGAGATGTTTTCAATAGGCGCGCATGGTGAACGATGTTGTTTCTCTGCAAACGCATTTTGCCCAGATTCTTGAACTGTCTCTCGTTGATAAGTCCTCTCTGATGTAACTCACTCAACTGACTATGCATGTCCGAGCCTTTGCCGCTCTGCATCAGATTGTGTTTCAGGGGCTTCAGTTTATCTTCCAAGTGACACCAGGATTCCAAGAAATCGAAGGTAAGTGCCTTGCGCTTATATTCAGCAAGTTCCTTTTGGGCGGCATCCGCCTTCAGCACGCTTAACTCTTTTTCACGATCAGTGAGTCTATGATTTATCTTGGTATTCTCTTCCTCTAGCTCACGGTTACGATCTTCAAGGTCACTGCACGCTTGGATTGCTTGCCCTACTTCGGATTTGGCAGCGGCTATTCTATGGGTTAGTCTGACGTTCTCTCTCGCAAGATCGTTAATGCGAGACTGGAGAGCAGCATGTTCTTGGTTATGCTGGTCTTTGGTAGCAGCTAACTGTTCCTTAAACTTCTTGTAAGCGGTTCGCGCCTGAGCAAACTGTTCTCTGGTGGCAGCCAATTCTTGCTCAAGATCGTTGATACGCTCCTCTTGTTTCTTGGCAACCCATCGCTTCCAGATTTGGTAACCTCCGGCTCCGGCTACTAGAGTTGCAAGTCCAATCCGAACAAAGATCATAATCCCCCCCAGAAGGTACGTCCGTGTACGAACGTGCAGTCGCTTCACTCTAGCATGTCGCACGCCTCACTGCCTGTCAATCCTCTAATCCCGTAAATCCTGATGCTGACCACTAGCCACTAGCCCCTGACCACTGGCCCATAGCTAGTAGGCGGCCATGATGATCTGCATACCGGCACGCATTCGCACCCGCCAGTGGGCCTCAAGCTCTGCGGTCCACTCGGAATCCAGCGCCTTCACCGTCTCGCAGATACTGTCCAGCCACAGCTCATAAAGCCGCGGCGCGATATTGCGCTTGGTCCGGCTGTGCGATTTCCCAAGTTGGTTCACCAAGGCTCGCATCTCCGGGTCCGCTACGTCTCGCGCCACCATCAGCTGCACCGAATCGCGGAGCAGCTTGCGTTGCCTTGCGAAGTCCGTCTGGGCGAAGTGTGGTGCGATTTCCGGCGAGGAGCCTAGGAAGGCGGTATAGAACGTATCCGCGAAGTCTCCCGTTGCCTCGCATCGCTGGAAACTGCGATACACCTCATCATTGGCAAAGCTGCCCGGCGTTCGCATGTTAGCGTCGTCATCCAACTCCCGAAAGAAGTCAACACGGCAGCGCAATCGGCCAGTGAGACGTAGTTTGTGGGGCACCTGCGGATGGATGGTGATGAGGCCCGGTGCCGAGACGTCGCGCTCATCGCCGGTCTCAAGGTTTACAAAGCGCACGCTGCCCTCGAACACGTGCAGGACGCCCCAACGACCGGGGGCGAGTCGGTGCTCCTGCTGGAGAGCGGCCGGAACCGTGTCTTCCGTAAAGTTGAGCGAGCCACTACTAGGAGCCAGTCCCGGTGGCAGCCGGTCGCTTGCCATTGCACTCTCCTATACAAACCGAGTTGCGATCATGCCGATAGTTCCAGTCTAGCACGGTCTCTGCTCTGTCTTGCCTCCGCCTGCCAATCCCGTAGGGGCGTCCCTGGTGGGCGCCCTGGATTCCCACGAAAGCGGGAATGACGGAAGGGAAAACAGGCTCCCCCTCTCTATCGCTTGGCGATGGAGAGGGGGCCGGGGGGTGAGGGCGCTAGGCCGGGGATAACGGGCAAGGTGAGGTGCGAGGGGTACTCGCCGTTGTGAAAGATCGTCTGCGTGGCCGGCACGAGCGCGGCGTCCATGCCCGGCGGGTGGCCGGTGTTGGGGTTGCGGTCGAAGCGCGGGAAGTTGCTGCTGGATACCTCTAGCCGGATGCAATGCCCGGCCTGGAAGACGTTGCTGGTGTCCCAGAGGTCAATCTCGTACCGGTATACCTGCCCCGGCCGGATGAGCGTCGGCTGCTCCAGCGATTCGCGGTAGCGGGCGCGGCACAAGCCCTCGCAGAGGATGATCGCCTTGCCGTCCGGGTACACGTCTACGAGCGTGCCCGTGAAGTCCGTATCGGGCGCGCTGGACGCGGCGTAGAGGGTAAGTGTCACCGGTCCGGTCACCTCGACCGGCGCGGCGAGCGGTGCCGACGTGTAGACGAGCACGTCGTCGCGTCGCTCCACCGCCCGCCGATCCCACGGGCCGCTGTCGTCGAGGAACAGGATCGGGCCGCCCACCGTCGGGACCGGATCGTCCGGGTCGTAGATATACCCGTCGGTCGGCTCGTCGCCGGGGGGCGTCGTGGTGAGGATTCCATTGCCGGCGAGGGAGTTGGCCCCGCCGCGGCTGTGCAGGTAGTAGCGGGTGTATTCGGTGCGGGCGAGCGGCCACTCGTGCTCGTGGCGCCAGACGTTCGCGCCCATCACGAAGAGCCGGATCGGCGGCTCGTCGTCAATCCCGTTCTCCACGCCCTTCATCCGCCGGTCGTACCAGCGCAGGTGCTCCGCAGTGATGTCCATGGCCGCTTGGCCGCCGAAGCCGATGGCCCCGAACTGCTCCGCCGAGCCGATGTTCTGGTGACTCCAGGGGCCGACCAGTAGCTTGGTCTGCCGCCTCGCCGCGGCAGAGCGAGCCTGCTGTGACCACCCGCGAAAGAGCTTGAAGCCTTCATGCACCAGATTGTCGTACCAGCCGGTGATGAAATAGGCCGGTGTCTCGACCTCGCCATAGCGGTCGCGCAGGCTGTAGCTCCGCCAGAACTCATCGAACGTGGAGTGCTCGATGGCCTGCCGATAGAAGGGCAGGTCTACGATGTCGTCCAGTGCCGAGACGAGCGGGAGGCGCCGGTACAGCTCGTCGGAGTTCATCAGGCGGCGCGTGCCCCATTGCATCGTGCGGCCGGCCATGTTGATGAAGTTGAGCGCGATGTGGAGCTGGAGGGCGCCGTCTACGTAGAAGTGGCCGAAGTTGTCCTGCTGGCCGGCAATCGGTACCAGTGCCCGCAGGTAGCGGCTGCGGAGCGTCGCCGGCAGGGTTTGCGTGAAGCCGAGGTAGGAGACGCCGAACGTCCCGATGGTGCCGTCGCACCAGGGCTGGGTGCCGAGCCATTCGTGGGTGTCGTACCCGTCCTCGGTCTCGTGGATATACGGCTCCCAAGCGCCGTCGGAGTCGTGCCGCCCGCGGCAGTCTTGCATGGCGACGGCATAGCCGTGCTCGATGAACGGCACCGCCCAGGCCAGGTAGCGGTCCCACTGATTGTCGTAGATCGTGCGGATCAGGAGCGTCGGGAACGGGCCGGGGGCGTTGGGCAGGTAGATGTCGGTAGAGAGCAGCACCCCGTCGCGCATCGGCACCTTGACATCGAGACGCACTTGGAACGGCTGTGCCGGTTGTGTTGTGTGGAGCTTACTCATCGCGTGGTCACCTCGGTGGCCGGATGGTGAGGGGTGGAGTCGCGCGTGGCCCGAGTCGCTTCCAGCGCGGAAGGGTTTTCGAGCGATGAGACGTCGCCGGGGTCCTCGGCAAGGTAGGTAGCGCGGATCACGCGGCGCATGATCTTGTTACTGCGCGTGCGCGGTAGCTCGGCGACGAAATGGACCGCGGCCGGACGGAGCGGTTTACCCAGTTGGGCGGCCACGGTGTCCGCAACGGCGACCGCCGTGCCGGCGCTGGCCGCCGGCTCGTGCGTGGGGACGGCGAAGACGACCACGGATTCGCCTTTGATCTCGTCGGGCACGCCGATGGCCGCTGCCTCGGCGACGGCGGGATGCGTGACCGCGGCCGACTCGACTTCGGCCGGGCCAATGCGCTTGCCGGCGATCTTGAGCGTATCGTCCGAGCGGCCGTGAATGTACCACGAGCCGTCGTCCGCGATCAGCGCCCAATCGCCGTGTGCCCACACGCCCGGCCAGCGCGACCAATACGTCTCCAAGTAACGCTCGCGGTCTTGCCAGAAACCGTTGGTCATTCCGACCCACGGCGCCCGCAGCACCAACTCGCCGACCCGTCCACGCACGGGCTGCCCCGCCTCGTCCACCACGTCGGCGGCCATCCCGGGCACTGGCCCGGCAAAGGCGCACGGCTGCTGCGGCTCGACGGTCGTGGCGGCGACGATGCCGCCGGAGATTTCGGTGCCGCCGGAGTAGTTGATGAGCGGGCAGCGTCCCCCGCCGACCTGGCGGAAGTACCACCACCACGGCTCCGGGTTCCACGGCTCGCCCGACGACGCGAGGGCGCGTAAGCCGGAGAGATCGTGTCGCGTCGGACCGTCGGGATCGGCCCGCATCAGGGCACGCACGCCGGTCGGGGCCAAGCCGAGGGTCGTAATCCGCTGCCGCGCCGCCGTGTCCCAGAGGCGGTCGGGCGCCGGCCAGTCCGGCGCGCCGTCGTAGAGGAAGACGGTCGCTCCGAGTAGCAGGGCGCCGGAGATGAGCCACGGCCCCATCATCCAGCCGAGGTCGGTGTACCACCACACGCGGTCGTCGGCTTGGACATCGAAGCAGTGAGCCATGTCCTGTGCGGCCTTGATCGGAAAGCCGGCGTGGATGTGGACCGCCCCTTTCGGCCGGCCGGTGGTACCCGACGTATAGATCACCATGTACGGCTCGTTGGCCTCGGTTTCCACGGCCGGCAGCGTGTCCGGCTGCTGCGCTACCAGGTCGTGCCACCAGACATCGCGGTCCGGCTGCCAAGGCACGTCCGTCCTCCCGGCCCGCTGCACGACCAGCAGCCGCTCGACACTCGGAGCCGCGCCCGCGGCCGCGTCGGCGACCTCTTTGAGCGGCACCAGGCGGCCGCGCCGGAAGAAGCCGTCGGCGGTAATCAGTAGGCGCGCCGTGCAGTCGTTCAGACGCGAGGCGACGGCCGGGGCCGCATAGCCGGAGAAGATGGGCGTATAGATCGCTCCGATGCGCGAGCAGGCCAGGGTCGCAATCGCGCATTCCAAGTTCATCGGGAGGAAGATGCCCACGCGGTCACCGCGACGGATGCCCAGCGCGCGCAGCGCCGCGGCTGCGCGGCTCACCTCGACCAACAGCTGTCGGTAGGTGAGGGTGTGGGTGGTCCCTTCTTCACCCTCCCAGACAAGCGCCGGCCGGTCGGCGGCCGGGCCGTGGGCGTGGCGATCCACAGCGTTGCTGACGTAGTTGAAGCGACCGCCGGGAAACCAGTGGGCAAACGGCAGACCGTCCGAGAGGTCCAGCACCCGGTCCGGCTGGCGAAACCAGGACAGGTCGAGGTCGCGGATCACCGCTTCCCAAAACCAGGCCGGATCAGCGGCCGCCCGCTCGCGCAGCGCCTCTACCGTGTCCAAACCTACTTGACGCATGAAGCGCAGGAGACGGCTGCGCCGGAACTGCGCGGCGCTAGGCCGCCACGCTGGACCGTTGCCGGGCGGCGGGCGCTGCGCTGCTCCGGCGGTGACTGCCATGTCTACGAAACTCCCGCGCTGGCCTGGTTATGCCTAGTAGTGTGCCTGCCGAAAGGTCTCGAAACGCTCGGCAATCCGCGCCGCGGTGGCATCGCCATCAAAGAGGACCAAGCGCGCGGCGATCTCCAATTCATCACCCCGGTTGATCGCCACGCGCTCCCGTGCAAACGGATTGAGGTTCAGCGTGCCGTACTCGCTCACGTGCCAGGGGTGTCCGGCGGCCGAGGGATACGGGAACGCGGCGACGCCGGCCCGCCGGCCGCTGGGAACGGTACCCGCCACTGCCACCCAATCCGAGCATTGGTCGTTGACGGCCTCGCTCCCCGTGCGTCCGTCGGCATCCAGCACGGTGCCACCGTCAATCACGCGCAACCCCTCGGCAAGCCGCACCCCCAGGTAGGCGTGGCGGGTCGGACCGATACTGAAGTCCCACTCGGTGGGCCGCAGGTGTGAATGGATGTCCAGGTAGTGAGCGTCCTGGCCGGTTATTATGTCGAGTTTTCGCGTCTCGATGGCGATGGTCCGTCGAGGCCGCGCGCCCCACTCTTCGGGGCCTTGCCACTCCAGCGTTTGGGTGATCCGGAGGTGATCGTCAGCAAGCTCCGTGCTCGCCGTATCCACACCGAGGATGCGGCCCGGTGCCCGACCCTGAAAAGTCTCGCCCACGTAGAAGTTGTAGGTCGCGTCCTCAAAGGCGTCGTCGGCATAGGGTAGTCGGCAGTAGACGTGATCGGCGCCGATCCAGACCGACTGATGGTGCGGATGGTCTATCGGCCCGTCGGTCGTGACCGCGACGCCGGCCGGCGTGTAGAGCGGATAGAGATAGGCGCGGAACGGCCCTTGATTCAGCGCGGTGATCCACTGTCCCCGCCACCGCACCAGGACACGCCGCGCCTTGGCGAACGCCCCCAGAGGCAGCGGGATGGACTCTTCCGTGACCTCGAACGACGACATTGCGGTTGGCCTCCTCGCCGGCCGGCGCGAGTAGCGAATGGTTTCACCTGCCGGAGAGCCTACGCAGGGGCAAGCGGCGCTGTCAAACCGCGCCGGATAGGGAGTGCGGGGAGAGGGCAGCCCGGGCTGCACTAGGTACGAGCGGCTGCGATGCGGTAGTATGTGACACGTCAGATGCATTGGGACAGGTCAAGTCCGGCAAAGGGGGATGCAGCTATGAGAATCCGGCAGTGGAGTGGGGCGCTGGGCCGGCGGAACGCGCTGGCCGCCATGGTGGGCACCGTGGCGCTAGTCGCGTGCAACGGCGATGGTGGCGGCGAGGCGATGGAGGGCGAGTGTGTCGAGGTCCCGGCGACCGTCACGACCGCGACCGTGGCGCTGACCAACGGCAACTCGTTCACCTTCGAGCTGAATCGCACGGCAGCCCCGAACTCTGTCCAGAACTTCATTGACAAAGCGCGCTGCGGCGCCCTCACCGGGACGATCTTCCATCGCGTGGAGGACTGGGTGATCCAAGGCGGCGACCCGGTGACCAAAGGGGAGCGAGGCAAGGACTACTATATCCAGGGGGCCGATCAGCCCCAAGGCAATGTCCCGGCCGCCGGCCTCGGTGGCGGGAAGATGCCCACGGAGACGAGCGATCAACCGTTCGAGGCCGGTGCGGTCGGCTTTGCGCGTGGCGCCGACCCGGACCTCACGAACGACAGTCAGTTCTTCGTGCTCAGGCAGGATGCCCGCCATCTCGACGGCGGCTACACCTATATCGGCAAAATCACGGCGGGGCTGGAGGTCGTGCGCGCTATCCAGATCGGCGACAAGATCGCCGGCGTGACGTTCCAATAGCACTGCCGGGGGAACTGGCCCCCCTATGGTCCCCCCGCTGCGGCGGGGGGACGGCGTGTTCCCTTCCCCGTCGCAACGGCCGAGGGCCAGGGAGGGGGCACAGTCTATCCCCTCCCCCGTCCCGACGGGGGAGGGCCAGGGAGGGGGCCAGCCCCCCCGCACGGCCGGCCAGCAAGCGGAGCAAACGGTGATGGGTGCGGATGAGCAAGACCAGGTAGCCACGCCCTCCGGTCTGCCGGTGGCGCCGGTGTACCACCCGTCCGAAATGGCAGACGGGCCGGCGTCGGAGCGTCTCGGCGAGCCGGGCGCGTTCCCCTTCACGCGCGGTATCTACCCGGCGATGTATCGTCGGCGCCTCTGGACCATGCGCCAGTACGCCGGCTATGCCGATGCGACCGAATCCAATCGGCGCTACCGCTATATGCTGGAACAGGGGCAGACGGGCCTGTCGGTGGCCTTCGATCTGCCGACTCAGCTTGGCTACGATCCCGACCACTCCCTCGCCATGGGCGAGGTCGGGCGGGTCGGCGTCTCCATTGCCAGCGCCGACGATATGGCGGCGCTGTTTCGGGACATTCCGCTTGATCAGGTCAGCACCTCGATGACCATCAACGCCACCGCCGCCGTGCTCCTCGCCTTCTATATCGTCGCGGCCGAGGAGCAAGGTGTCCCGGCGAGCAAGCTGGCCGGCACGCTCCAAAACGACATTTTCAAGGAATACATCGCTCGCGGGACGTATATCTACCCGCCGGAGCCGTCGCTCAGGCTCGTCACTGACACCATCGAGTATTGCGTCCACCACCTGCCGCACTGGAACCCCATCTCGATCAGCGGCTACCACCTCCGGGAGGCCGGCGCAACGGCCGTGCAGGAGTTGGCCTTCACGTTGGCGAACGGTATCGGGTACGTGCGCGCGGCGCTGGAGCGCGGCCTGAGTGCCGACAGCGTAGGGCGGCAGGTGTCGTTTTTCTTCTCCTGTGACCGCGATTTCTTCGAGGAGGTCGCCAAGTTTCGTGCCGCCCGGCGTCTGTGGGCCACGATCATGCGCGACGGGATACCGGGTTGCCCCGGCACAAGCCTGGGCGCCGTGGAGCCACGCTCGGCCATGTTGCGCTTCCACACGCAAACTGCCGGCAGCTCGCTGACGGCGCAGCAGCCGCAGGTGAACACGGTGCGGACCACGGTGCAAGCGTTGGCGGCCGTGCTGGGGGGCACGCAATCCCTGCACTGCAACGCCTGGGACGAGGCGTTGGCCCTCCCGACGGAGGAGAGCGCCCGGCTGGCGCTACGCACCCAGCAAGTGCTGGCCCACGAAACCGGCGTCACTGCGACCGTTGACCCACTCGCCGGCTCGTACTACGTGGAGTCGCTGACCGACGAGCTTGCAGCCAGGGCGGGTGAGGAGTTGGCCCGGATCGAGCGGCTGGGCGGGGCTACTGCGGCCGTGCGGAGCGGACACTACACCCGCGCTATCGAGGAGAGCGCGTATCGCGCCCAGCAGGCGGTCGAGCAAGGCCAGCGCGTCGTCGTCGGCGTGAACAAGTACCGGGACGATACTCCGACGCCGACCGGCGAGCTGTTGCACGTTGATCCGGCGGTCCGCGACCGGCAGAGCGCTCGTCTGGCCGCCCTGCGCCGCCAGCGCGATCAGCAGCAGGTCACGGCGGCGCTGGAGCAGATCCGCACGACGGCCGCGGGTGATGGCAACTTGGTGGCGGCCCTGCTGGCCGGTGCGCGGGCGCGGGCGACGCTGGGCGAGATGTGCGACGTGCTGCGCGACGTGTTCGGCGAGCACCAGCCGTAGACGGGGTGGGACGCGCTCCACGACACCGCCCGGACTGTGTACGATGCCTACGCAAGCGCGTATCGAGACGATCAAGCGCGTGGTTGCCCAGAGACAACGCGGATTGGTGGTGGTGCTGGAGGACATCCACGACCCCCACAACGCCGAGGCCGTCCTGCGAACCTGCGATGCCGTTGGCGTGCAGGAGGCCTATTTTGTCTTCGAGCGGGAGGAATACTACGATCCGAAACGGATCGGAAAGCAGTCTTCAGGGTCCGCGAACAAGTGGCTGGACTGCCACATCTTTCGTTCGACGGCCGCGTGCATCGCACGGCTCAAGGCACTCCGGTACGAGAGCGTCGCCGCCGTGGTGGAGGGCGCCGATGCATGGATCCATGCCAGCGATTTCGCGGGGCAGCGCCTCGCGCTGTGGTTTGGCAACGAGCATTCCGGCCTCTCACCGACGGCCATCGCGGCGGCTGATCGCCGCGTCTCGATACCGATGCGCGGCATGGTGCGGAGCCTCAACGTCTCGGTTACCGCCGCGATCTTCCTCTATGAGGTCGCTCGCCAGCGCCGAGCAAACCCGGCCGCGTACCGACTGCTGCCGGACGAAGTGGAGCAGCTATGCAAAGCCTTCCTGAAGCGTTAGGCACGGCGCTACCGGGTGCCGTCCTGGACCACATCGGCATTGCGGTGCGGGACCTCGCAGCGGCCAGCCGGACATACTCTGCCCTATTCCCCGGCACGTTCTGCATCGGCCCGATCCACGAGGTTCCGGCGCAGGGAGTGCGCGTCAGCTTTCTGACCGGCACGGGGACCAAGCTGGAGCTGCTGGAGCCGCTGGACGACGACGGGCCGCTCGCGCGGTTCCTGGCGCGCCGTGGCGAGGGGCTGCACCACGTCTGTTTTGCCGTCGCCTCCATCGAAGCCGAGCTGGCGCGTCTGGCGGCCGACGGCGCCGCGCTGGTTGATCGGACCCCGCGGCCGGGGCATGGCGGCCGGGTGGCGTTCATCCATCCGCGCGCCGGCCACGGCGTCTTACTCGAACTCTTGGAGCGCGAGGTCCTGACGAATGGATAGTCAGCAAGCGGCTGACTGCGTGATCTGTGACATCGTGACGAACTCGAGGTCCTCGCAGAGCAGATTCGGCGCGCCTATGTCTCACGCCGGGGTAACGCTACCGCTTGACCGGCTATGCTGAAGGGGACGATGTATGCCAACGGGCTGATGGGTGCAGCGGCGGTGATCTTCGATGCTGCTGGCCGCGTGCTGCTGGTGAAGCAGACCTATGGAGACTGCAACTGGGCGTTGCCCGGCGGGTATACGGAACCGCATGAGAGCATCGTGGAGACGGCAGTACGCGAAGTACGAGAAGAGACTGGCCTCCAGGTGGTCGCAGACCGGTTGAGCGGTATCTACTACGGGCAGCAACGTGATTTTCACCACTTCGTGTTTCTGTGCCGCACAGTGGGAGCGGCGGCAGAGCCACGTCCCTGCTCATCCGAGGTTGCAGCTTGCACATACTGGCCGACCGACGCACTACCGCACCCGATGAGCGATCTCACCAGGCGCTTTATCCGAGACGCCGTAGCGCGAGACGTCGTATCAGTGGCAGGCACCCCGGCGCTCCCCGTGGTCGTGACCTCTAGCAGTCGGCAAGAACGAGTCGAGACTTCCCGCCGCCGCCTTGTCGCCCTGGCAGTAGTGTTCAATGCTGAAGGTCGGGTGTTGCTCGTCAAGCATACGTATGGCGGACGCTATTGGGCCTATCCGGGGGGCTTTGTCGAGCCTCAGGAGTCGATCACCGCGGCGGCGGTGCGGGAGACGTGGGAGGAAACCGGCCTGCACGTGGTTGCAGAGCGCCTGTGTGGGATGTACTACTCAGTGGAACTTAACTCGCACATCTTCGTCTTGATCTGTCGCCCAAGAGACGGCAGTGGCTCACCGACGCCCTGCTCGCCGGAGGTGTCGGCCTGCGGATACTGGTCCCCAGACGCCTTACCGGAACCGATGCACGACGCCGGCATCCGCTTCCTGCGCGATGCTGTATCCGGCCACCCATGTACATTGCCGGTGACGATCCGGCCCGGTCGCTGGTTGGAAGCGGAGACGTCCCAGGACCGCGTCAACCGACGAGAGGCCGGAGTGAAGTGCTAGGTCGGCACACCTGGCTGTCAGTAGGCCGATGATGGATGATCTTGCCCAGCGTGTGCTCGCCGGCGAACGCTCCGCCTTGGCGCGGGTGATGACGTTGCTGGAGCGCGATGACCCGGCCGGCATCGCCGTTTGGCAAGTGCTCTACCCGCGGACCGGCCGCGCGCAGCGCATTGGCCTGACCGGACCGCCCGGCGTGGGCAAGAGCACCCTGGTCAGCCAGCTTGCCCGGCACTATCGCCAGCAGGATCAGACGGCCGGGATCGTTGCCGTGGACCCGACCAGCCCGCTCACCGGCGGGGCACTCCTCGGTGATCGCGTGCGGATGGGCCAGCTGGCCACGGACCCCGGCGTATTCGTGCGGAGCATGGCGAGTCGCGGCCAGCCCGGCGGATTGGCTGCCCAGACGGCCGCGGTTGCCGACGTGCTTGATGCGGCCGGGATGGGCCGCGTGCTGATCGAAACGGTCGGCGTCGGCCAGGAGGCGCTGGCGGTCGTCGGGGCGGCGCATACGACCGTGCTGGTCGGTGCGCCTGGCCAAGGCGACGAGGTGCAGGCGCTGAAGGCCGGCCTCTTGGAGTTGGCCGATGTCCTCGTCGTCAACCAAGCGGACCGCGACGGCGCTCCCGCGCTGGCGGCCGCCTGGCGCTGGGTGATTGAAGGCGGTGCCAGCCACTCACGCGAGACCGGCTGGCAGCCGCCCGTTATCGAGACCGTAGCGACGACGGGGGAGGGTGTACCGGCACTCGCGGCGGCCCTCGACCGACACCGCGCCTGGCTCGCGGACGGCGTCGGCTGGGAGCGCCGTGCCGAGCGCATCGCTGGCGAGCGCGTACTACGTGCCCTCGCGCACCACCTCCTGGAGACCGCGCGCCAGCGGGCGGCCGCCAGCGGCGGCTGGGACCAGGTCATCGCCGACGTAGCCGCGCGTCGCCTCGATCCGACCACCGCCGCCGCGCGGCTGGCTGCGGCTGTCATGGACACGCAGCGGTCAACCGACCCGGTGGGGTAGTTCGTTTAGTGAACCAATCGAGGCACCCCGCCGCCCGTCCCCCCGCCGCAGCGGGGGGACCATAGGGGGGCCAATGTCGCCAGTGCGTATCCGGCAGCGTTAGCCTATACTGGTGAGAGAACAGCACGCCGGGCCGTGCTGAACGACAAACCGGGGGAGCACTATGGCGCGCACCTATAAAGCCGTCCTGAATGGCGACCGTGTAGAATGGCTCGGCCAGTCTCCCGAAATCGATGAGCCGATCCCGGTGCATATCATCGTCCCGGACACAACGCAAAGGCAACTTTCCCAACCCGCAGGGAGCACGGCAGGAACGTTGCTCCGGATGCTGGCCGACGGGGGTGCGTTCGCCGACATAACGGACCCCGTGGCTTGGCAGCGCGAGCAGCGCAAGGATCGTCCGTTGCCCTACCGTGATTGCGATGCTGATTGACAGCAACGTGATTATCTATGCTGCACAACCGCAGTATGACGACTTGCGGCAGTTTATTGATGGGATTAGCCGATCAGTCTCGGTGGTGAGTTATATTGAGGTTCTGGGCTACCACCGGTTGGGCAAACAGCAGCGGCAATTGTTGGAGCAATTTTTCCAAGGCACCGACATGCTACCGTTGTCAGATGCAGTGATGCACCAGTCCGTCCGCTTGCGCCAGCAGCGCCGTATGGGGCTGGGAGATGCGATTATAGCGGCCACTGCACTGGTGCATGACCTCACGCTGGTAACGCATAACGTTCAGGATTTCCACCGGATTAGCGACCTCAGATTGCTGGACCCACTCACAGCGCCTTTGAGGTAAGCCCTGTTTCGGAACCGGTTGAGCCGCTGCACCAATATCGCCGGCCCGGGTCCAGCGGAGCATGATGGTGAACCGGGTCCTTGGTGCGCTCATTGGCGCCAGCGCAGAGTTGAATAGGTGGGGCCATCGTGGTCGTTCGGCGCCTTCAGACGATGCTCTCGCTGTCGAGCAGCGCCTCGGCTTTGGCGCGGTCGTCGGCGGTCAGTACGACCGTCGCGTACTCGCCATGGCGACTCAGGAGGTGGAGGCTCTGGATGTTCACGGCCGCATCTCTGAATCGCGCTGCTATCTTGGCCAGGGCACCCGGTTCGTCCCGCAGCTTGATAATCAGCGCGTCGTCGGTGACGGCCCGGTAGCCCGCGTTCATCAGCGCGTGCAGCGCCCGGTCGCACTCTTCCGTGGTGAGGATGACGAGGCCGCTGTCACCCCGGCCCTCCGTGTTGATCGACTCCAGGTTGATGTTTTCTTTGGCCAGGACCTCGGTGATGTTCGCCAGGACTCCGACCTCGTTCTGCACCGTGACGATGATTCTCTGCATGGCGTTCCTCCTCAGGCTATCCGTGGGTACCGTTACTGCACGCAGTCGGCGACGATCTTGTCTACCGTTTCCCGTGTCACCTGGGGCATGGTGATGATGTGGGCGATATCTTCATAGGGGGCGATCTGCCACTTGCGGACCACCTCCGGTGCGGGTTTGGGGAAAACGACCGTGACCGAATGCTCATTGCGCCAGGCGGGAATACCCCGCTCGTTGAAACGCTCGACCGCGTACTGGGCAACCGCCAGCATTTCCGTCACGATCTCCCGAAACCCGTCCCAACCGTGCTTCCGCAGCGCATACCAGAGCATCAGTGGCGTCAGCGCGTTGCGTGACCCCATCAGGGTGGTATCCAGGACGCCCACGTACTCGATGGACCGGGCGATGCGGGCTACGTAGTCACGCTTGGTCAAGGCCACGCCGCACGGCATTGGGCAACCGATCAGCTTGTGACCGCTGATCGCCATGCTGTCGAATCCGGCATCGAACCCGTAGGGTTGCGGATTCTCCACGAACGGGAGGATCATGCCGCTCAGCGCCGCGTCTCCGTGAATGTAGTAGCTCGTTACCGCCAAATCATCGAGAATTTCCCGCACCTTGCCAACGTCGTCTATCGCGCCTTTCATCGTGGTGCCGAGATTCGCCATGAAGATGACCGGCACGTCTCGGTTGATACGGATTGTCTCGTAGAGATCGACGTAGTCCACCTCGCCGTTGTCCTGGCTCTTGAGCATGATGTTGCGTGCCTTCAGCACGCGCAGGAGCTTGACCACGCTGTAGTGCGTATCCTGGGAAAAGTAGACCACGCCGTCCGGGAAAAGCTCGCGGCCCATGTACAGTCCGTACATGTTGCCCTCGGTGCCACCGGAGGTCACGTAGCCCCATGCTTGCTCCGAGTCCAGGTGCAGCAAGTTGGCAAACTGCGCGATCACTTCACGCTCTAGCTCGTGGGTGTTGAGGCGGAAATTACTGTCGTCAAAGGGATCGCCGACATTGTTCAGGCAATACTGGAAGAAGGGAAATAGCTCCGAGTAGTCGAAGTTCAGGTTGCACGGGTAGCCGGCAAAGCTCTGCGACAAGGTATCAATAGTGCTCAACAGGGAGGCGAGGCGTGCTTTGGTCTCCGCACCGATTTCGCTCATGGCGTGTGGAACCTCAAGCGTGTTCTTTGGGACTATATCACCCCGCGCACCGCACCCTGCCGCTCCGCCGCACGCTATGGCCGTGCCACCAACACGCCGGCTTGGTAGACCGCCGCGACGGCGTGTAGTGCCCGCATGTCCTCGATGGGATTGCCCTTGACGACCAGCAGATCGGCGAGCTTGCCCGGTTCGATAGTGCCGATACGGTCGCCCCAGCCGATAGCCTGCGCCGGCGCCGCCGTTAGCATCTCGATCACGTCCAGCGGTGGAAAATCCCCGTAGTCCACCAGAGCTTGGGCCAGATACGACAGATCGTGGAAGTCATCGAACATGCCGTAGACCGAGTCCGTTGCAAAGCACACCGGCACACCCAGCTCGCGCATCCGGTGGACCAGCGGCCAGCGTTCCTGCATCGTCTCCAGCCGCGCGACGGTCACGGGCCGGGAGGTGCCGGCCAACTCCTTGTCTCGGTGAAATACCTCCCACGGCGGCCCGGCGGCGATGCTGGCCACGAGGCCCTGCGCGGCCATGCTCTCGACGACCGCCTCATCGAACGCCAGCGTCTCGCCGTCCAGGTCCAGCCAGGCGCAATGCTCGATGGTGTTTATCCCGGCCTCGACTGCTCGCCGGATGCCTTCCGTGCCCAGCGCGTGGGTAGCGACGTGCCGCCCCAAACGGTGCGCGTCCTCGACGATGGCGCGTAGCTCGGCGGTGGAATACTGCGCCCGCCCGATGACGCTGCCCGGCGTACCGCGCCCGCCGGTGGCACAGACCTTGATAAAGTCCACGCCCTCCTTGACCAGCCGCCGCACTGCCCGGCGCACCTCCGTCACGCTGTCGGCCTCGTAGCCCAGGCGCCAGATGTGCCCGGCGGTGGTCGTGATCGGCGGGCCGCTGGCGAGAATGCGCGGCCCGGCAATGATCCGGTCCTCTACCGCGTCCCGTAGCTCTTGGGCGAGGTGACCGCGCGCCGCGCAATCGCGAACGGTCGTGACCCCGGCGGTAAGCACGCCCCGCGCTGCCTCCACGCCTTGGAGCAGCGCCCGTTCGTCCGTCACAGGCACGGCGGGAAGGGGCGTATCCGCGCCCCGCCGCAGCGTGAGATGCACGTGGGCGTCAATCAGGCCGGGGAGCAGTGTTGCATCCCCATAGTCCACCTGTGGAATCGCCGGATCGACCGGCGGCGGCACCTGCGCGGCCGGGCCAACGGCTGCGATCCGGCCGTCCTCCACCTGCACCGCCGCGTCCTCGATGACGCCGTTGTCCACGCCGGTCAGCACGCGAGCGGCGCGGAGATAGAGCGTGCTCATAGGCTACTCCTAACGTTGTTTGTCGAGATGGTTGCGCTCCAACAGCGCCCGCCCCCCTATGGTCCCCCCGCTGCGGCGGGGGGACGGCGCGTTCCCTCCCCCGTCGGGACGGGGGAGGGCTAGGGTGGGGGCCAGCCCCCCACTCCCCCCCCACCTGCGCTACACGCGGTTGCGGTCGGCAACCTCGCGGACAATCGCGGCCGCCAGCACACAGTCCTCCGGCTGATACTTCTCGCAGAACGTAGTCCACCGCAGCCACCGGTCCAGGTAGGCGCTCGCGTTGGGGCAGGTGGCACTGCCGTAGGTATACGTGTACGAGGCCGGGGGCAGCGAGTAGGGATACACCTGCTGCGCCGCCTTCTCTTGGAGGAACGTACAGGCGGCCGGCATCAGATAGTACCGCGCCGTGCCAATGCCGGGGATACCGGCCGCCTCGCACTGCGCGCCGAACTCATCGGCAGTGCAGCGGAAGGCCGCCGGATCGATGCTGAAACCCACCATCCAGGCCGAGTACACGTCCACGTAGTCGGGAATGGGCAGGGGCGTGATGCCCGGTATCACGGCGAGGTGCTCGGTCAGCAATCGGGCCATGTGGTCAACGTGGGCGACTTGCTCGCGGATGATTTCGAGCTGCGCGAGCGTGACGGCCGCGGTGCAGCTGGGCATACGGAGCGCCGTGCCCTCGGCCGTATGCATCCGACCGAAGCCGGGCCGGTTCTCCGCACCCCGGCTGTGGCCGAGGAAGCGCGCCCGTTCGGCGAGCGCGTCGTCGTTGGTAATCAGGCAGCCGCCCACGTCGGACCCCAGCGTTTTCTCCGAGTCGAACGAAAAGCCCGCGGCGTGGCCCAACGTGCCGGCCAAGCGCCCCTTGTACTCACCGAATACCGCCTGGCACACGTCCTCGATGACGACCAGATTGTGCCGGGCGGCCAGTTCGTTGATCGGGTCCATATCGCAGATGATCCCGGTCTTGTGGACCGCCAGGATCGCCCGCGTGCGGTCGGTAATCAGCGGTGCGATGGTCTCGGCACTGATGTTCACCGTGCCCGGCTCCACGTCGGCGAATACCGGGATGTAGTGCTCCTTAATCAGGCCCATGATAGTCCCGTAGTCCGTCACCGGACTGACGATCACCTCGTCACCGGGCGCGAAGTCCAACGTCATCGCCAGGAGGTACAGGGCCGGCGTGCAACCGGGCGTCGCAATGCAGTGCTCGATGCCCATTTCCGCCGCAAACCGCCGCTCGAACCGGCTCGTCATGTCCGAGCTAAGGCCGCTCTCGACCACCTCCTGGAGGTACTGCATCGCGTTGGGCCCCATCGTGCGCGGGAACGTGGTCGGGAGCTTGCCGGTCAGCCCCTCGAAGGCCGCCGCGCCGTACTGCGCGCGCTCCATCACGGTCATCGCTCCTCCTCAGCTCTAGGCACCCGGCTTATGTGGGGACGACGTGGACCGCGCGGCTGCTCGCCAGGTCGAGGTCGGCGAGTAGCTTGCCGTTCCGGCGGTAGGTCGCGTGCGGATGGTCATCCACCTCGATAGCGCGTGTGGACGGCGGCAGGCTGATGGTCACGGTGCGAGAGTGTACCCCCGGCGGCAGCTCCGCTGCGCTGATCCGATAGCGGTCCGGGCCTTCAGTCGTGATGCGGGTGTGTCGGCGGGTGTAGCGATAGTCCAGTGGCGCTTCCACCGGCACCAGCCACACGTCATCGCCACCTTCCGCGACCACCGTGGCAATCCGCTCGCGCAACTGGTCCGCCGAGCAGTCCTTATTGGGGTGGACCGGCACTTCCAGCGGACAGTGCAGGTAGTCAATGATCCACCCCTGATCGCGTTGCGCGTGCCGGATATTGCGGAACGGGTCGAACTCCGAGAAGAACGGCCCGTAGCCCTGGTGGTGGAGAAAGGTCCGGTTCATCCACAGCAGGTCCTCGTCATCGGGTCGGTTGAGCGCGTCCGTAATGCTCATGGCGCCGAGGTAGCCGAACCGCCGACAGCCGGCCAGCGCCCCCTCGTTCATGTTCACGTTACTGCCCGGCGCGCAGTAGACCGTGACCGGCTGACCGGCGGCTTCCTCCAGCACTGCCTTGGCCTTCCCTAGCTCCAGGTCAACGGTGTCGGCGTTGACCGCGCCGTGGGACCAGGAGTGATTGCCCACGCCCCAGCCCCGCGCCACCATCTCGCGCAGCTCTGCGGCGCTCATCTGTTTCATGCCGTTGTAGCTGGAGTTGCCGACTCGCCGGACTTCGCCGATCTGCCCGACGACGACCTCCAAGTGGCCCGGCACGCCGTACTCGGCCAGGATGGAAATGGTGAAGCGGTGCAGGTCGCTCAAGGCCTCGTCAAAGGTGATGGAGTAGACCCAGCGCCTGTCGCCGCGCCAGGGACAGACGGAGATGCCGTGCTCCGAACCGGTCATTGCTGCCTCCTGCGCTGGCGGGGATGTCCCTGAGGGACTCAGCCATCGGCCCCCCTATGGTCCCCCCGCTGCGGCGGGGGGACGGCGTATTCCCTCCCCTGTCGCAACGGGTGAGGGTGAGGGTGGGGGCCAGCCCCGCACCCCGGGCCGCGCGCGCTGCGCCTAGCCTGCTTGCTGCCGCCCCGCGGCGACGGCGGCACAGGCCGCCATGTATTGCTCGAAGCCGACGGTATCGCCGATCTTGAGCTGGAACTCTTTCAAGGCCGTCTGCGTTACCAGCCGCGTCTCCCAGGTCTCGGGATACTCGACCGCCAGCGTCGCTTCACGGATGAGAAAGATTTTATAGTCGTACCCCAGCATCTCGACCGTCGCGGCGGCGGAATGCATGATGCACATATTGGTAGCAAAGCCGGTGTAGACCAGGTTTTTGATCCCTTGGCGGCGACAGATGCGGTCGAGCTGCCGGCCGGTGACAATGACCTGATCGTCGCCTTCCGGCTCGCAGGCGGCGGCAATCCGCATGTACCCCCAGCCGTCCCACTCCTGATAGCCGCGCCCGTGGGTCCGCTCGGCCCGTTCCCGCTGCCAACCCGGATTGGCGGCCCGCACAGCGCCGTTCTGCGCGCGCGCGGCGCCGGGTAGCTCATCGTCATCGAGCAGGTAGCGGTGCGAGTCATACTGTCGAGCGATGTTGTATGGCTCCACGTGGAAGATCGGCAGTCCGGCGGCGCGCGCAGCGTCAATGGCGGGACGGATGTACCGCTCGCAGATGCGGATGGACTCGGCCTGCGTCTCCGGGAGGCCCATGTCTACGAGATAGCGGTCGGGGACCGGCGGGCCGTTGACATCCCCCACGCTCCAGAGGTGCAGGGCCACAAAGCCCGTCTCCTGGGGATCGAGGTCGTAAGGGCGTTCGACCCACCCGGCCTGGGCCAAACTCGGCGTCTCCCAGTGGGTGCCGCGCAGGTGGAGCGCCACCGTAGTCAGCGTTGTCATACGGCTGTCCTCTATACCGGGCGAGGATGCCTGGCACTATAGCAGACGCACCCCCGCGGAGCGTGCAGGTGGGGAGTTAGTTGCTGTTGGGAGGTGCGAACGTCTCGCCAGGCGGTGGCGATACCTGGCCATCTGAGTTCCAGCCCCAGCATACGGCGGACCCGTCAGCGCGCAGGGCGCAGGTGTGGAACACCCCGCTACTGAGGGGCACAAAATCGGCAGATAGAGGGGTGGCCGCTGCCAGCTTGCCACGTTGTAGATCAGCGGCGGCGATGCCAAAACGTTGTTCCCACGATGTCCGATCCAATACGAACCTGCCATAGTTGCTGCCGTTGATTCCGAACAGCTCTACGTCGTCAATAGACTGAATGTGGAGGAGTTGGGGCTGCGACCAATGGCTCTCCCACTTGACCAAATAGATGGGATCGCCGTCTTTCAGCAGACCGGCAGAAAGCCAGGGATCGCCAATGGGCAGGGTACGCAACTCGTTGAGGGTTACCTCTGTCCGATTGTTCCAGTTGATGTGGCGACCAGTCAGGGCGCGGGTATCACCGCCCCAGTGCAGGATTCCTTGCTCGTCGGCGAACCAGAGATGGGGCGTTCCCTGGAGCGCGACGACGGTGCCGTAGGGGAGGGTGCCTTGTTCCTGTAGTTGAGCAGCACTGCCGGTGGGGAGGACACCGCCAATGAGGAGGGCACTGGCGAGTAGGAAGAGGATCCGGAATCTTCCGTTACTCAAGAGGGGCCTCCTCGCAACCAAAAGGCAGTGTCAACGAACGGTGTGCTTATGGCTCACATTAGCACACCCAGGCGGCATGGGAATCTCTGCCATTCCTTCATTGCTGTGCCTGTCTGATGCTCTTCTCTTGCCGTCAGTAGGCACGCGCGACAATGGCACGGCGATAGGCAGGTTGGCCACACCAAGCGCAGGGGCCGGGGTCATCCGGCAACCGAGCAAACTTGCCGTTGGTGCGCTCGACCGGAAAGCAGCGCACGGTGGCGCGGGTGTTCTGCTGCATGTCCTGCGCGCACGTCACGTCCTCGCACCAGCGGGCAAAGGCGTAACCCGGTGTCAACGCCGCCGTCAGTGCTGCTCGGTCATCCACGGCCTCGGTGCGCTCTTCGCGGAAGGCGTGAGCACGCGCCCGCAGCGCCGCCTGGGCCTCGTCGAGCAGCGACTGCACGGCAGCGGTGAGGCCGGAGAGAGGGATGGGACGCTTCTGGCCGTCGTGCCGGGTAGCGGCAATGGCCTGGCCCTGTGCCACGTCGCGTGGACCGATCTCCAGCCGTAGCGGGACTCCCCGGCGCTCCCATTCGAAGTATTTGGCGCCGGGACGCACGCCCGTCCGCTCGTCCAGTGCAACACGCAGACCTGCATCGTGCAGCGCGGCTTCTGCCGTTCGGGCAGCGTCGAGTGCGGTGCGCGCGCTCGCCTCGTTGCGGCCGAGAATAGGCACGATGGCGACCTGGACCGGAGCCAGTACAGGCGGGAAGACGCAGCCGATGTCGTCGCCGTGGGTCATGACGACACCGCCGATCAGGCGCGTGGATACGCCCCAGGACGTGGCGTAGACCGGGTGGGCTTTACCGTCCTCCGCCTGGTAGGTGACATCGAACGCACGCGCAAAGTTGTCGCCAAGATCGTGGGAGGTCCCGGCCTGCAGGGCGCGGCCGTCCTGCATCATCGGCTCGATGGTGAAGGTAGCATCGGCACCGGCAAAGCGCTCGTGGGGCGGCTTCTCGCCAGGCAAGGGGGCAAGCGCCAGTACCTCTTCGGCGAAGTCCGTGTAGACGCCGAGCATGGTGAGGGCAAAAGCACGAGCACCCTCCGGCGTGGCGTGGGCCGTGTGGCCTTCCTGCCAAAGGAATTCGGTCGTCCGCAGGAATGCGCGCGGACGCTTCTCCCAGCGCACAACGTTGCTCCACTGGTTGAGCAGCAGAGGCAGATCGCGGTGGGAGTGGATCCAGCGTTTGTAGGAAGCCCAGATGATAGTCTCCGAGGTGGGACGGACGACCAATGGCTCCTCGAGTTCGTCACCGCCGGCGTGAGTCACCACTGCCAGTTCGGGCGAGAAGCCCTCGACGTGCTCGGCTTCGCGCTGGATGAAGGACTCCGGGATGAACAGCGGGAAGTAGGCGTTGCGGATGCCGATTGACTTGAAGCGGTCGTCGAGCAGGCGCTGGATGGTCTCCCAGATGGCGTAGCCGTTGGGGCGGAGGATGATGCAACCGCGTACCGGCGCGGACTCGGCAAGCTCCGCAGCGGCGATGACATCCTGGTACCAGGCGGAGAAATCGGTTGCGCGAGGGGTGATCTTCACCGGCTCCTGAACAGGCGCGGACTGCTGGAATGGTTGGTTCATGGCTAATCCATGGCCACCGTCCCGTTGGCGCTGGGTGGGGGGAGGGCGACGCCGCGATCCTCGGCGACGATCCGCAGCCCTTCGAGCAAGCGCGTCAGCGTGCGCTCGCCAGCGCGCCGGCCGCGCTCGGCCTCGGCAAGCAGGCCACGTGACACGCCGACGGCGCGCGCGGCCTCGGCTTGGGTCATCCCCAAGAGCTTGCGTACCGAGCGCACCCGCTCCGGGGACAGCGCCCCATTCCGGCCCGGGGCAGCCGCGTCAGTAGCCGGGACCGCCGTTTCCAGGCCCAGCGGACCGCGTAGATGCTGGCCGGTGAACGACTGCGGTACGGCCGCCACTGCTTCCGGGGTGCCGGTGGCAATGACGCGGCCACCGTCCAAGCCGCCCTCAGGACCTAGGTCAATGAGGTGGTCGGCCGTCTTGATGACATCCATGTTGTGCTCGATGACGACCACGGTGTTGCCGTGCTCGACGAGTCGTTGCAGCACGTCAAGCAGCTTCTGAATGTCGGCGAAGTGTAGCCCGGTGGTCGGTTCATCAAGCACGTAGAGCGTGCGCCCCGTCGCCGGCCGGCATAGCTCCTTGGCCAGCTTGACCCGTTGGGCCTCGCCACCGGAGAGCGTGGTGGCTGGTTGCCCCAGTTGCATATACCCCAAGCCCACATCCACGAGCGTTCGGAGCACCTTGTAGACGGCCGGGATGTTGGCAAAGTGCTCTACGGCCTCGTCAACCGTCATGGCCAGTACGTCGGCAATCGTCTTGCCCTTGTAGGTCACCTGCAAGGTCTCACGGTTGAACCGCTTGCCCTTGCAGACTTCGCACGGCACGTACACGTCGGCGAGGAACTGCATCTCGATCTTCTTCAGACCGTCGCCCTTGCAGGCCTCGCAGCGCCCGCCCTTGACGTTGAAGGAAAACCGGCCGGGCTTGTAGCCGCGGATGCGTGCTTCGGGTGTCTTGGCAAAGACGGCGCGAATGCCGTCGAAAACACCGGCGTAGGTCGCCGGGTTGGACCGCGGTGTCCGGCCGATAGGGTCCTGCGTGATGGCAATGACCTTATCCAGCTGATTCAGGCCCTCGATGCGGTCATGCCGGCCCGGCCGGACCTGCGTCCGCATCAGCTGGCGCGAGAGGGCCTTGTAGATGATTTCGTTGACGAGCGTGGACTTCCCAGAGCCGGAGACTCCTGTCACGCAGATGAGCAAACCCAGCGGCAGGCGCACGGTGAGGTCCCGCAGGTTGTGCTCACCGGCGCCGTGTACCGTGAGCCAGGCGTCGTTTGCCGGTCGCCGCGTCGTCGGGACAGCGATCTCCAGGTCGCTGGCCAGGTAGCGGCCAGTGAGCGAGGCTGGGGACGCGGCGATGGTGGCGGGTGGGCCGGCCGCCACGACCTCGCCCCCGCGGACGCCGGCGCCGGGCCCGAAGTCAATGATGTGGTTGGCGGCCAGCATCGTCTCCAGATCGTGCTCGACGACGACGACGGTGTTGCCCAGATCGCGGAGTTCTTCGAGAGTACGGAGGAGCCGGCCGTTGTCGCGTTGGTGCAGGCCGATGCTCGGCTCGTCGAGGATGTAGAGCACGCCGACGAGACCGCAGCCGATCTGGCTCGCCAGCCGAATGCGTTGCGCTTCACCGCCGGACAGCGAGGGGGCCGGCCGGTCGAGCGTCAGGTAGTACAGGCCGACATTGAGCAGAAACCGCAGCCGCCCGCAGATTTCGCGCAGCAGGTCGTCGGCGATAAGCCGGTCGCGCTCTGACAGTTCGACGTGCTCGAAGAAGTGGAGCGCCTCGGCAATGGACATATGCTCCACGTCAACGATGGACCGCCCGCCCACCGCCACGGCCGCCGCGGCGGCTTGCAGTTTTGTACCGTGGCACGTCGGGCACGGCTGCCGGCTCATGTATTGCATGTACCGCTGGCGGGCGAACTCGGAGTCCGTTTGCGCCAGGCGCCGTTTGAGGCGCGGAATGGCGCCCTCCCACTTCGTCATGAACGTCCCGTGCGACCCGCCACGGCCCTGCCACTTGATGCCTACCCGCTGACCCTTGGCGCCCCACAGCAATACCTGCTGCTGATCCTCCGTCAGCGATGCAAAGGGTGCCGCCATGTCAATGCCGAAATGCGCACAGACCTGCGTTATGGAACGCTTCAACCATGAGTTGCGGGCGCCGGGTGCCAGCCGATCACCCCAAGGGGCAATGGCGCCCGCGTGCAGCGACCGGCGGTGATCCGGCACAACCAGCGTCGGGTCAATCTCGGTTTGGGTGCCCAGCCCCAGGCAGTCGGGACAAGCGCCTTGGGGGCTGTTGAAGCTGAATAGCTGCGGCGAGAGGTCCTCGAAGCTGAGACCGCATCGCAGGCAGGCGTTCCGCTCCGAAAAGAGAATGTCGCCGGGGCGCGGGGCCAGCTTCGGGGCGCGCGCCGCCTCTCCGGCCTGGGCTTTCCCTCCGATATTTCGCAGCGGCGCCGCCTGCTGCGTCCCTTCCGTCCCCTCGCCGGGTGCGGCGGCGGCGCCTTCCCCGTCGAGGATGGCGACCATCACCGCGCCGTCACCGTGCGCCAGCGCCGTCTCGACGGAGTCGGTGAGGCGCGAGCGTTCGGCGTCCAGCTCCTCCGGGTCGTCGGTTGGCTCCAAGCGCAGGCGATCCACGACGATCTCGATTTCGTGTTTTTTCCGCTTGTCGAGCTTGATCGGCTCGTCGAGTCGGTGAACTTCGCCGTTGACCCGCACGCGCGCAAACCCCTCCCGCCGGGCCGCCTCGAACGTCTCCTGGTATTGGCCTTTGCGGAAGCGTGCGACCGGCGCCAGGACCAGGAACGTGTACGGCCGCGGTCGCGCCATGATCCGCTCGACGATTTGCTCTGCGGTCTGGCCGCCAACCCGGTCGCCGCACGAGGGGCAGTGGGGGAGGCCGACGCGGGCGTAGAGCACGCGCAGATAGTCGTGAATCTCGGTGACTGTGCCGACGGTAGAGCGCGGGTTGCGGGAGGCCGTCTTCTGCTCGATGGAGATGGCCGGCGAGAGACCGCCGATATAGTCCACCTTGGGCTTCTGGTTCTGGCCTAGGAACTGCCGCGCGTAGCTGGACAGCGATTCGACGTAGCGCCGCTGCCCCTCCGCGTACAGCGTGTCGAACGCCAGGCTCGACTTGCCGGAGCCGCTGACACCCGTCAGGACGACAAGCTGATCGCGCGGTATCTCGACGGTGATGTTCTTGAGGTTGTGCTCTCGCGCACCACGAATGATGATCTTCTCTGGTCGCATCGCCTCGGCTGCACTTTCTCTGAGGATGCTCGCCGGCCAAGCGGCCGCTGAACCGCGGCCGCAAACTGCCGGCCGAACAGCCGTTCTAAGCGGTCTGGCAATGACAACGGAGCAGGCGGGATTGGGTTGCAGTGCCTCTCCCCGGCGGAGCGGATTGGACCTACCCCCGGCCCCCTTTTTTCACGGAAAGGGGAGTCATAAGTGGCGGCCGGACCGTGCCGTGAGCCGAGACCGTCGGTGTTACACTGATGATAGCGAGCCGCGCCGACTGACAGAGGACATATCATTGATGCCGGAATGGGTGGTCGTGATGCTCGTGGGCAGCATCGGTGGGTTGGCAAATGCCTACCTATTCGGAAGGCGGCTTCTCGCTGCCGCGTTTCTTTGCTGATACGCAGGGCAGACGCTTGCTCGATCCAGGGTTCATCGGCGGTATCCTGATAGGAGCGATCACCGCCGTCGCGTTTTGGGGTCTCTACAACCCGGAGGCCAGCTTCTATGACACGCAGCTTGAAGTACGGCCGGTCGTCGGCGCATTGTTGGCCGGCGTTGGCGGCGGGAGGGTTTTGGGCGGCTTAGTCGAGAAGGCTGTCACGCGGGCCAACCTATCGAAAGCGCAGGAGACGGTCGAGATGGCAGCTTCTACCATGATCGGAGGTGAAGATGACCGGACGGCAGCAGGCGACTGAGGTAGTGGTGAGATTAACGCCGGATGAAGTGGCTGCTTGGAGGAGGATCAGAGCACTGAACAGGCAGTTGAAGCACGCCAAAACCCCCCGGCAAGCCCTACCGATCTACGAGGAGATGGAGAAGGTGTCCCGGACCTTGAGGCGCCCCTCCAATGGCGCCACCCGGACGGATACCGCCAGCGCCGAGGCCTAGCACGCCCCGTGTCTCTCCCTGAGCCTGAGCACCACACCGCCACCATCGCCGGCACACGCCTGCACTATGTCACCGCTGGCGCCGGGCCGACCTGGCTGCTCGTCCACGGCATGATGGGGTCGTGGCGCAACTTCGCCGCCTGGTGGCCTCTCCTCACCGCTCATTTTCGCGTGGTCGCGCCGGACCTCCCTGGCTGCGGCCAGTCCTCCGAGTTGCGCGGTCCGCACACGGTCGCAGCCAACGCCGATGTGCTCTGCACCCTCGCGCAGCAGCTGTCGGTCGAGCCGGCCGGCGTCGCTGCACTTGGTCTCGGCGCGGCCCCGGCCATCGCCGCGCTCGGCGCCGGGCTACCGGCCCAACACCTGGTGGTCTATGCGCCGGTCTACGGTCCGACCACCGTGCGGACACGCTTTCGCCTCCTTGCTCACCTGGCCCAACAGCGCCCGGTGACGGCCGGTCTGGCCTGGCTGTCGCGGCAGGAGCGCGTGCTGACCTTGCTGCGGCGGTGGCTGGGGCAGGAGGCGGCCGGCTCTTCCGACCTACCCCCCGGCCCCCTCCCTGAAGGGAAGGGGGATCATGGCGGCGACCGGGCCGCTGCCGATGTCCGGCGAGCCTCGGTCCGCGCTGCCGTGGAACTGGTTTACGATGCCGTCACGTGCGATCAGCGGAGCCAGCTGGCTCGGCTTAATATCCCTACTCTCGCCCTCGCAGCACCCGACGATCCATTGCTCCCCGCCGCGGCGTCGTTTGCCCTGCCCCACCTGATGCCCCGCGCGGAAGCCGTGTTGCTGCCACCGGCACGCCACGGCTGGCCGCCCCACGTTGTTGCGGCACAACTCGCGGCTATTGCGCGGTTCTTAGGTCTGCCGGACACGGCCGCTGCCGGGTAGGCGGACGCTGCTATCCGTGCTGGGAGCGCGTGTCGCGGTAGAAGCCCTGCATGTCCCGCGGGAGGAGGTGAGCAATGCTCTGCATCACGACCGTCCGTGCCCACTGATCGCGCCCGGCGCGAGTGACATCGGGCGGCAGTGTGAGGTCCAGCGGCGCACCCACGGTTGCCGTCAGCGCCCAGTCGTGCTCGGGCCGTTCCGCGATGCCCACGGGCACGATGGCGGCGCCGGTGCGCGCGGCTAACAGGAGAAGCTCGCCGGTTCCCGGCAGCGCCTCGCGCAATACCGGGCTGGCGGTTCCTTCCGGGGAAAGACCGACAATGTGTGCCTGCTCGTCGTCGCTCCGCAGCGCCCGCAGTACCGACCGCAGCGCGGCAGCGCGGGCAGCCGTTTCCTGCGGGGCTATTGGCAACGTGATGAGACCATAGCCCCGCGCTACCCGGCCGATCACCCACCGCATGAGGGCGCCCGGCACCGGGAGCAGGCCGTAGCGCGTGCCGCGCGTCTCGGCCGTGATGAGCCAGTGGACTTCGGCGTGCCGACCGCGCCGTTGCCGAATCGCGTGGCTCACCAGGAACGTGCTCCAGAAGGTCCACAGCCCCGGTCGTTCGTAATGGTTTATCACCAGCAGGAGCGGGCCGCTCGCAGGCAGCCGTTCCAATCCGACGACCTGTGGTTGGCGAGGGAGCGCCCGCAGCGCCCGCGTCCCCTCGGCGGCAAACGAGCGTCGTCTGCCGAGGACGAGGAGGTCCAGCCCCAGGGTCAGCACCTGCCAGCGTGGAAAAGGGTAGCGTGCGAGGGGCGCGGCCATGATTCGTGCTACCGGCTGCGGCGACCACGTATGTAGAGGGCGGTGCTCATCGTGGCGTTGACGGCCCAGTGGGCCGCGATGGCGCCGACCAGCGATCCGGTTTGCGCGCGGACAAGGCTGAACACGCCCCCGCCGACAGCGGTTGCGGCCATGCCGCCGAGGATTAGCAGCCAGCGCGGGAACAGCGCCCCTTGGCCGACAATACCGCTGTTGGCGCGCGTGACCGCAAAGTGCGCCAGCCCGAAGGCCGCGTTCGACCAGATCGCGCCACGCCACGGCCCCAAGTGGGCTGCCAAGCGCGGCTCCAGAGCGCCACGCCAGGCGGCCTCCTCGGGCAGCGCGGTGAGGAAGGGTATCTCCACGAGCACGAGCCGCAGCCACGTCCATACGGTCAGATTGGAGTACGTGGGGTGTTCTACCGGCCGCGCCAGGATGACCGGACGCAGGAAGAAGCAGATCGGGATGACGGACAGCAGGAGGCCCCAAACGGTCCCCTTGCCCCATTCGACGGTGAGTCGTTTGGTCAGGTCGGGTGCCGCCCCTGGTGCGTCACCTGCCGGGGCGTCGTTCGCTGGGCCGAGCGCGTAGGCCAGGGTGCCGTGGCGGTCGAGGAGCAGCGCGGCCAGGAACCCCAGTAGCAGCCCGATGGTTTGCCCGACGCCCGACGGCGTTGGCGCCTCGGACCGCGAGGCCCGTTGCCGCAGGAAGAGGCCGTTGGCGTGGGCCAGCAGATAAGCGGCGAGTGCCAACGTCTTCAGCCACTCGCCGGCCGGGGCTGTACCACTTTGGCTACCATCACTCGCGGTAGGTGTCATCACCGGAGATGTCCCTACTGACCGCATTTAGAGTTGAAGCATCGGTAAGGGCTTGCGGCCGGGGCGCTGACCACTCGCGGCAAGCGGGGCCGCCTGCGGCAGGCCCTCGTTGAGGCTGCCCGACCGATAGCCTTGCAGGTCGAGCGTGACGTAACGAAACCCGATTTCTCGTAGCGCAGCGACGACCTGCTCCTGGATGCCGTCGCTGAAGAAGCGCGGCATATCCGCCGGCGGCACCTCGATGCGGGCCACCTCGTCGTGGTGCCGCACGCGCATCTGACGAAAGCCGTGCCGCAGCAGGACCATCTCCGCGCGGTCAATCTGCTCCAGCTTTTCCTGCGTCACGCGCGAGCCATACGGAATGCGCGACGACAGACAAGCGAACGCCGGCTTGTCCCACGTCGGCAGCCCTAGCTCGTAGGACAGAGCGCGAATTTCGGGCTTGCCCAGTTCCGCTTCCAGCAGCGGCGCGCGCACGCCTAGTTCGCGGGCAGCTTGCATACCCGGCCGGAAGTCACCCACGTCGTCGAGGTTGGCCCCGTTGGCGACGTGTGCCAGGCCTTCCTGCTCGGCCATGGGCCAGATGGTCGTATACAGTTCCTCTTTGCAGTAGTAGCAGCGATTGGCCGGGTTGCTGGCGTAGTCTTCGTTCGCCAGCTCGGAGGTTTCCACGAGCAGGTGTCTGACGCCCAACTCGGCCGCGAGCTGCTTGGCCGCGGCCAACTCGCGAGCCGGCAAGCTCTCGGAGACGGCTGTCACCGCCACGGCCCGATCTCCTAGCTCGTCGTGGCAGACCTTGAGGAGTAGGGTGCTGTCCACGCCGGCCGACCACGCGACCAGGACGCTCCCTAGCTCGCGCACAATGCTCCGCAGGCGCGCGTACTTCGCCGCCACATCGGGCGCAAGCTGGCGGTCCGCTGCCTCTATCGTCATAGCCATGTGCTCCGGATTTTGGCCCCCTCCCTAGCCCTCCCCCGTCCCGACGGGGGAGGGAACCTGCTCCCTCCCACTGCCTAGTTAAGTTCGCAACCTTCATAAGGGAGGGGGTGGGGGTAGGTCTACAGCCATTCTAGCAGAGGTGGAGGATGGTCAATCGGCGACGATCCGTAGCGGCTCGGGGATGATCTCGTTGTCTTCGATGCGATAGGCGTTGACTTCCGGCGCCTGCGGCTGGCGCAGCGAGACGATGAGGTGGTAGATGCCCGGCCAGCGGCGCGCGTGACCCACGTCGGTCACGGAGGGATAGGCCGGCGAGCGGGGATGCGAGTGATAAATGCCCATCTCCCAGCCGTGCTCCTCCAGCGTGAACACGTGCAGCAGGTCGCGGGGATCAACCTCGAAGCGGATCGTTGCCTGCGCGGCGATGTTGCGTGCCCGATGCACGTGTGCCACCCGCAGGCCGCCGGTCGTCGTGTCGGCGCCGAGTAGGCCGCAGGCTTCCTCCGGCTCGCGCTCGCGGGCGTGGGCGAGGATGTCGTCCAGCAAGCGTTGCGGTAGCTCGATCACGATGTCGCTCAGACCTCGATGGACTCGTCGGTCAGGATGTTGTGCAGCCGTTCGGTGTCAATGCTCCCGCCGCTGACGACACAGACGGTCCGGCCGCGCTGCTCGGCGGGCGTGGCCAGCGCCGCCGCCACGGAGAGCGTGCCCGCCCCCTCGACAATCAGCTTGTTCTTCAGCGCCAGCACCTTGATCGCTTCCTTCACCGTGTCTTCCGAGATCACCATGACCTCATCAACCACCTGGCGCAGTATGGGATACATCTCGTCGAAGACCAGCGGTGCCCCGCAGCCGTCGCAGATCGTCGGTTGGGCATCCACCCACATGGGCCGGCTCTCGGCAACGCTGGCGTGCAAGGGGGCGATATTGGTCGGCTGCACGCCGACGATCCGCACGGAGGGATTCAGCGCCTTAATCAGGCCGCCGATGCCGGCAATCATGCCGCCACCGCTCACCGGCACGTAGACCGACTCGACCTCGGGGTAATCGGCCATGATCTCCCGGCCGATGGTGGCGTTGCCGGCGATCATCCCCGGGTTGTCAATCGGATTGATGAAGCAGTACGGCTCCTGCTGCCAGCGGGCCTCCAACAGGTAGCCCATGAGGTCGTCGGACGGCACCAGGACCGTATCCACGCCGTAGCCTTGGAGGGCCGCGATCTTGCCGGCCGGCGCCGTATCGAGCAGCAGGGTGCGCGCGGGAACGCCGAAATGCCGGGCCGAATAGCCCAACGCTTGCGCGGTATTGCCGGAGCTGATCGTACTCAGGCCCCGTTGTCGTTCGGCCGGTGTCAGCGCCGCCGCCCAGTTGAACACGCCGCGCAGCTTGAAGGAGCCAATCGGCTGGAATATCTCCGGCTTGAGCAGGATGTCGGTCGCGTCCTTACCCCCGTGGAAGGGAATAAGCGGGGTATGGACGACCACCTCACCGATCCGCTCGGCGGCCGCCTCCACCTCGGCGATGGTGGGCGGCTCGACAATCGGGCCACCCCATCCGGTCGGCCGGCTGGCTAGGTCTTGCATCCGGTTGCTCTTTATGGCGGTTAGCGGCTGGCGACCGGCACGGTTGCGGCAGCCGGGGGAGCGGTGCCGTTCGTGGCAGCGCCGGCGGCTACCATTTCGGTCTCCTTGGTGGGCGGCGGCACGCCGCAGAACTCCTCGTAGTCAATCAACTCGTTGATCGTCGGTGTCTCTCCGCAGACCGGGCAGCCCGGATCGCGCCGCGTGCGGAGCGTCCGGAACTCGACGGCGAGCGCGTCGAAGAGTAGTAGCCGCCCGATCAAGGGATCGCCGATACCGAGGATCAGCTTGATCGTCTCCAACGCCTGCATACTGCCGACAATGCCCGGCAGCACGCCCAAGACGCCGGCCTCGGCGCAGCTGGGTACCGCGCCGGGGGGCGGTGGCGCCGGGTAGAGGCAGCGGTAGCAGCCGTCACCGGGCATGTAGATGCTGACCAGCCCCTCGAACTGGTTGATTCCGCCGTCCACCAGCGGCTTCTTCAGGAAGTACGCGGCATCGTTGGCGAGGTAGCGGGTGGGGAAGTTGTCGCACCCGTTCACGATGATGTCGTAGCTCTCGCAAATCTCCAGCGCGTTTTCGGCGTGCAGCGGCACGTCGTGCGCGACCACCTGCACGTCAGGGTTGAGCGCGGTGAGCGTTTCGCGGGCCGAGTCGACCTTGGGGCGGCCCACGTCCTTTTCCTGGTGGAGGATCTGGCGCTGCAAGTTCGAGAGGTCCACCTCGTCGAAGTCCACAATTCCCAGCGTCCCCACGCCGGCGGCCGCCAGGTAGAACGCCGTCGGTGAGCCGAGGCCGCCGGCGCCGATGAGCAGCACCTTGGCGTTGAGCAGCTTGCGTTGCCCCACCGGTCCCACCTCCGGTAGCAGCAGGTGGCGGCTGTAGCGCCGGACCTGGGTCGGAGTGAACGGCGTGCCAATCGCGCCGCCGGCCAGCGCCGGAATGAGGCTTACCTCATCGCCGGGCCGCAGCGGCGTATCCTGCCCCTGGAGGTCTTCGATCTCCTCTTTGTTGACGTAGATGTTGATGTAGCGGTGGAGTTGCCCGCTGTCGTCGTGTAACCGCTGATCCAGTTCGGGGTAGCGTTGCGTCAGTTCGGCGAGCAATTCCGCGACGGTGGCGCTCCCTAGCTCCAGATGGGACTGATTGGCGGTCACCGACCGGAACGGTGTCGGAATGTAGACCGTGACGCTCATCGTGCGTTCTCCTTTGTCACCCTATTCAGTATACGCTGCACAGTGTAGCCGCTGCGTTGGCCGGATCGCAGCCTTGTTACGGAGCGATGCTCAGGTACCGCTCGCCGGTATCGGGCAGGATGGTGACGACCGTTTTCCCGGCACCGAGGCGGCGAGCGACCGCACAGGCCGCGTACACGTTGGCACCGGCCGAAATCCCGACCAACAGGCCCTCTTCGCGCGCCAGCCGCTCCATCATGGCGATAGAGTCGTCGTCGCTGACGGCGATGATCTCGTTCAGCAGCGTGCGATCCAGCACGCCAGGCACGAAGCTCGCGCCAATACCCTGGATGGCGTGGGGTCGTGGCCGGCCGCCGGCGAGCACCGGCGAACGCTCCGGCTCGACCGCTATGAGCAGTACGTGCGGGTTTGCCTCGCGCAGGGCCCGCCCGGCACCGGTGATTGTGCCGCCAGTACCCACGCCAACGACAAAGGCGTCCACCTGCCCGTCCGTCGCAGCCACGATCTCGGGTCCGGTGGTACGGGCGTGGATTTCGGGATTGGCCGGATTCTCGAACTGCTGAGGCATGAAATAACCCTGCTCGCGCACCAGCTGCTCGGCTGCAAAGACGGCGCCGGTCATGCCTTCGAGCGCCGGCGTGAGCACAAATTCGGCGCCCAGTCGCCGCAGCAGCTTGCGCCGCTCCAAGCTCATGTCCTCGGGCATGGTCAGCACGAGCCGGTAGCCCTTGACGGCGGCCACCAAGGCCAGACCGATACCGGTGTTGCCGCTGGTCGGCTCGACAATCGTATCGCCCGGCTTCAGCCGTCCCTCCTGCTCCGCCGCTGCGACCATCGCCAGGGCAATGCGGTCCTTCACGCTGCCGCCGGGATTGCGACTTTCCAGCTTGCCGAGGACCTGTGCCGCTCCCGCACCGGGCACGCGCTGCAACTGCACCAGCGGGGTGTGGCCGATCAGGTCCAGGATGCTCTCCGCCAACTGTGCTTCACTCACGAGCGCACTCCGTTGTTGTACCGTTCTGAAGACGCCAGCCGGCTAGATGTAATACCGCGACTGGGCGCTGAGGACACGCTGTCGGTTGAGTAAGTCCTCGATGGTCGTCTCTTCCAGGATACGTTCCATCTCCTGGCGTACCCGCTGCCATAGCTCCCGTTGCACCCGCACACTCGGTAGTGCGGCGGCCACTTCATTGTTGGGCGGCGCCGGCCCCAACAGCTCGCCCTCCAGTGCCAGCAATACCTCTGCCAAGCGGATGTCGCGCGGTGGGCGCTGGAGCTGATGGCCGCCGCGTGGCCCGCGGGTGCTGCTCACGAGACCGGCCTTCCGCATGACCGACAGGAGCTGATCGAGGTACGACTGGGGTATCTCCTGCCGGGCAGCGATAGTTTCGCACCGCACCGGACCTTGCCCGGTGCGCTCGGCCAGGTCGAGCAACGCCCGCAAGCCATAATCACTCTTCAGCGAGACACGCATACCAAACCTCAGCCCAAAGAAGGTGGTGTTGCTACTGGTAGACTCTGCCGAGGCTCTTACCGGTGCCGCACCGTGCTCCGTACACCTAATGTTGAGTTGAATACTAGGAATTATAGAAAAGCGCCCTCAGGATCGTCAACGTCGCACGGCAGCGACGATCCAGAGCGTGGCAGACTGTGGCAGTGGCCGGTGGCCTGGTTGCTCCTGGCCGCCAGCCTTGTCTTGCCGTTGGCCGCCTGCGAGCGGGACCCGGCGGCGGGGCCGGATGTACCCCTGCCCACTGTCCTCGCCGTGCCCACCGCGGCGGCGACGCCGGCGCCCACACCGCCTTCTCCCAGCCCCGCGATCCCGACCTTCCGGCCCGCCGTCGTCGCCACGTCAACGGCGACGTCAACGGCGACGTCAACGGCGACGCCCACCGCTACGGTCACGCCGTCCGCTACGCCAGAGCCAACGCCTACGCCGCAGCCCACGGCCGTATTCTCCGCCGAGCGGGTGATGGTGCATGTCATGGCCTTGGCGCGCGAGATTGGCCCGCGCGTTGCCGGGGAGGAGGGTGCGGAGCTGGCAGCGGACTACATCGCCGAGCAGTTCGACTCCTATGGCTACGAAGTCCATCGCCAAATCTTCGAATATACCAAGTTCCTCGATCATGGCAGTAAGCTGGACCTGCTTCCGGACGGTGCGAGCATCGCTGGCCATGCCATGCAGTATTCGCCGGCCGGCGAGGTGACCGGGTGGGTGATTCCGGCCGGTCTCGGTCGTCCCGAAGACATGCCGGATGGGGGATTCCAGGGGAGTATTGCCCTCATCCGCCGGGGTGGTGAGGTGCGCTTCCGCGATAAAGTCTTGGCGGCGGCTGAGGCCGGTGCAGGCGCGGTCGTTATCTACAATGATCGCGCCGGGCCGCTCCGCGGTAGCCTCGGTGAGCTGGTGCCCGTGCCGGTGTTGGGACTCGACGGTCGCACGGGCCAACATCTTGTTGAGCAGTCCACGCGCGGTCCCGTGTCGGTACGGGTGACGGTCGGGGCGGAGATCGTCCATCCGGTCACGGCCAATGTAATCGCCGAGCGTCCCGGACTGGGTAGGCGGGTGTTGCTGATCGGCGCGCACTACGACTCTGTCGAGGACAGCCCCGGTGGCAACGACAACGCCTCCGGGACGGCGGCCCTCCTGGAGCTTGCTCGCGTGCTCTCGACCTACGCGCTCCCCGAGGACCTGACCATCTACTTCGTTGCCTTTGGCGCCGAGGAAGACGGCCTGCGCGGGAGCCGGTACTTCGTAAACCGGCTGGACGCGCAACAGCGACAGTCATTCGTCGCGATGCTCAACTACGACATGATCGGGGTCGGTGACGTGCTTGGTGTGGGAGGAAGCAGCGAGCTTACGGAGCTTGCCGCCCGGCTCGCGGCGCAGCAGGGCTGGACGGCACAACTATTGGGGGAGGAGATAGAGCACCGCAGCGATCATGCTCCGTTCGCAGCGGCCGGGATTCGGGCACTCGTCTTCCATGCTCCGAATGACAGCCACTATCACAAGAAGACCGATACCCCCGACCGTATTCAGCCGGGCCATCTAGCGCGGTTCGGTCGGCTGGGCCTCGCGGTGGTTCAGCGGCTCGTGGTCGAGTGATGGGGAGAGCAATGCCTGGCTCGCACGGGCAGGATGACGCGCAACGCCTCGGAGCCATGTGCGCGCCGGTCCGGGCCAGGGTCCAGGCGGGCGAGCCGGTCAATCGGGCGCGGGAATATGCATTGGCGCTCGTCACCCGCCTCGGGCCGGGACCGCGCCCTCCGCCCGGCCCCATCCCCGGTACCACGCCGCGCGTGCTGCTCATCCGCCCCGACCACCTGGGCGACGTGCTCTGCACCTCGCCAGCGGTGCAATGGATTCAATCCGTCTGTCCCTGGGCAACGATCACCTACATGGCCGGACCGTGGTCCGCCGAGGCGGCTGCCCGGCTACCCGGCGTGTTGAGGGTCTGGTCGTACCCGTTTCCGGGCTTCGCACGATCCGGCCCGTCCGGCCCGCTGGCGCGAATCCTCCCCTACGTCCGACTGTGGTGGCTGGCGCGCCAGGTGCGCGCGGCGCGATTTGATCTGGCCGTCAATCTCCGCCCGGACTTCTGGTGGGGGGCGGCGCTGATGTATCTGGCCCACATTCCCCGCCGCCTCGGCTACCTCACGCCGGGCACGGCGCCGTTCCTGACGGACGGCCTGCCGCCGCCGGAGTCGCTGACCGCCGGCTCTGCGCTATCCGACAACGTTGACGATGGCACAGAGCTGGCGCTGCACCAGCACGTCGTGGAGCACAACCTGGACCTGGCGGAGATTGCCCTGGCAGAGCTGGGACAGGGGTATCTTGACCGGCAGTCGCCGCCGGTGACCCTGGAGCCGACGGAAGAGGATCGCGCTGAGGCCTTCCGGCTCTGGGCGCTGCACCGGCTCGACGCGCCGCGGCCGGGCGCAGAGTGGACTATCCCACCGGTGATTGCCGTGGCGCCGGGCGCGGGCAGCCCGGCGAAAGTCTGGGCGCCGGAGCGGTGGGCGTTAGTCATAGACCATCTGGCCGGCCGCTACGGCGTGCGCTGTATCGTCACTGGCACCGCCGCCGAGAAATCCTTGGCCGAGCGCCTCGTAGCGGCACTGTCCACGCCGGCGGCTATCGTTGCCGGGGAAACCTCGGTAGGGGTCCTGGCGACTCTCCTCCAACAGTGCCGCCTCGCTATCGGCCCCGATAACGGCATGTTGCACCTGGCCGCGGCGATGGGTGTGCCTACCGTGCGCCTCTTCGGCCCAGCCGACCCGGTGCTCTTCGGCCCGTATGGGCCGACGGCAGCGGAGCGCCAGGCGCACGCCGTCGTGCAGACGCCGCGGCCCTGTGCCGCGTGTGGCTACCTCGACCTCCCACCGCCGGCCCAGGAGATGTATCCCTGCATGGCGGACATCACCGCCGAGGCGGTCATCGCCGCGGCGCTGCGCGTGTGGGAGGCGACGGAAGGTGACGCGCCACGGCGGCGCAACCGCGCGACCGCTGACTGAAGGTGTGGGCCCGTGATCGTGAAACGTCCGCTGGCGAGCACGCAGCGTCTCCTGGGACGCCTGGCCCGCACGGCGAGCGAGGCGCTCCTGGCGCGTCTGTTCGGGCTGCTGGGATTGCTCGCTCGCTGGCGCTGGCCCGCTCACGGCCGCCGGCCGGCGCCGCAGCGCATCTTGCTGCTGCGGTTCGGGCTGCTGGGCGACGCGGTGCTCTGGATTCCGGCCTTGCGCGCCGCCCGGTGTCTGTTTCCTACGGCACGCCTGGAAGCGGTCGTCTCCACCTATCAATGTGCCGTCCTCAGCCGCTTCACCTATGTTGACCGGTTCATCGTGCGGGACACCGACCACTTCACCCGGCCGGTAGCGTGGCTCCGGCCAACAACGTGGCGGTCCTTTGCCGCGTTGGTGCGCCTCCTCCGGCGACGACGCTATGACGTGGTCCTGAGCTGTTATGGGCGGATGGGCGCGCGGCTGGCGCTGTTGAGCGGTGCGCCGCTGCGGTACGGCTACCGCGACGAAGCCGATCCGCGCGTGCTCACGCACGCCCTGCCCGGCGGCCGGTATCAGGAGCCGCTGCACGAGGCGGCGTACAACGTGCGGGTCGTCTCAGCCGCAGCGTCGTCGCTCCGGGGCAAGCCGGCGGCCGGGTCACCCCCTCTTCCCGATGGAGAGGGCCAGGGTAAGGGAGACCTGTCGCTGACGTTTCCGCTGACGGCCGCCGAACGGCGGCGCGCCGCTGGCCTGCTCTCCCGCGTTCCGCACGGGGTTCCGCTGGTTGCCGTCCATCCGGGGGCGGCGAATGGCGCCGCCAAGCGCTGGCTCCCGGAGCGGTGGGCACACGTTGCCGACACGTTGGCCGGCGATGGGGTACAGATCGCGCTCCTGGGCAGCGTGGACGAGCGCCCGTTGGTCGAGCGCGTCGCCGCGGCCATGCGCCGCCCGGCGCTGCGGCTGGACGGAGCCACGCGCACCCCTGGCGAGTTGGCGGCGGTGCTCGCGCAGTGTCACGTGGTTGCAGCCGGCGATACGGGGCCGCTGCATCTCGCCGTTGCGCTCGGCCGGCCGGTGGTCGCCATTCACGGCCCGACCGATCCCCAGCTCACGGGGCCGGTCCCCGGTGCCCGCGCCCACGTGCTGCGGACTGCCATCCCGTGTAGCCCGTGCTACAACCTTCGCGTGCCGGCCGACTGCCCGTTGGGGCATACGTTATGCATGCACCTGCTGCCGGCCGAGCAGGCCGTGACGGCGATCAAAGCCATGCTTACGTCTGAAAGTTGAGCACTGCCATTGGTCCAGGCTAGTATGATTAAGCGCTGGCGCATCTACCGTAGGAGTCGCGGGTTGCTGAGGTACCTGCTCGGCCTTGCCAAGACCGCGAGGCCAGGAGCAAAGGAGGCGAGGACACATGCGAGGGATTATTGTTCCTGAGGCACGTCGCGTAGCCGTGCGCGAGTTCCCCGATCCCGAGCCTGGACCCGGCGAGGTGGTAGTGCGCGTCAGGATGGCGGCCATCTGCGGGTCCGACCTGCACTGGTACCGCGAGTTCACGCCGGGGCGTACTGGCCCGAACCAGATTGTCGGACACGAATCGGTCGGCGAAATCGCCGCGGTCGGCTCCGGCGTGTTCCTCCCCCGCGTCGGTGACCGGGTAGCGCTCTACCACATCAGCGGTTGCGGCGAGTGCCCGGCGTGTCGGGCGCGGCTGCCCAAGGAATGCTGGCGGGGTGTCGAACGCATCCCGCAAGGGGCCGATGCCGACTACCAGCGGATGAAGTCGTGGAATGCGCTGCCGCTGCCGGATGCTTTCTCCTGGGAAGAGGGTACCGTGCTCGCCTGCAACTACGGCACCGGCTATGCCGCGTTGAAGCGTGGTGGCGTCTCTGCCCGCACGACCTTGGCGGTGTTCGGCCTCGGCCCGGTCGGACTCTGCACGGTGCAGGCCGGGGCTGCGCTCGGCGCGCGCGTCATCGCGGTTGATGTCGTGCCGCAGCGGCTGGATTTGGCGCGCCAAATGGGTGCCAGCGAGGTCGTCAACGGCAGCGAGCAAGACGTAGTTGCGACGCTGCGCGACCTGTCCGGGGGCCGCGGCGTGGATGCAGCCATTGACACGAGCGGCAACGCTGTCGCGCAGACGAACGCCATTGACGCCGCGCGTCCGCGCGGGACGGTCGTGTTTGTCGGGATCAAGCCCGAGGCAACCGTCGAGATCAAGGTGTTCGAGCAGGCCGTACTCAAACAACTCACCCTGGCCGGATCGTGGATCTACGACATTGACGAGTGGCCGGAAATGCTCGCGTTCGTGCAGCAGCATCGGCTCCCGGTGCAAGACATTACCGGGCCGACCTACGCGCTCGACGACGCTTCCGAGGCCTTTGCCGTCGCCGACGCCGGCAAGAGCGGCAAGGTCCTCTTTGCCGTGAGCTAGTTCCGGTCCCGCCTTGTCTCATCCTTAGCCTAGCGCCGGGTGTCCCAAGTATTCCAATGGGTGCGGTCGCGCCCCGGCAGGCGCTTGGCGGGCCGGAAATCCGTGCCGCGGAAGTAGGCGACCGGAATCAGGGCCACCTGTGTCACGTCATCGGGTATGTCCAGGATCGCCGCCGCCTCGCGCTCGTAGACGAGGTGGAGTGTCGTCCACGCCGTCCCGAGACCACGTGCCCGCAGCGCGAGCATCAGCGACCAGGTAGCAGGCAGGATCGAGCCGTAGAGGCCGGCTTGAGCGGACACGCCCGCCTGCTCGACGCGCCCTTCGATACAGGGAATCACCAGGACCGGCACTTCGTGCATCCGCTCGGACAGGTAGGTAGCAGAGGCACGGACGCGCGGTGCCTGCGCGATCCGTGGGTCGTTCGCAGCGGTCCCCGGCGGTGGCTGCGTTCGGCTGTCGGCCGCATAGGCTTGGAATGATCGCCGGTAGAGGGCGGCCAACGCGCGGCGCTGGGCCGGATCGGTGACTACGACGAAATGCCAGCCCTGTCGGTTGGACCCCGAGGGCGCCTGGAGCGCGATCTCAATACAGCGCTCCAGCACCTCTGGCTCGACGGGGCGCTCCAGGTCCAGCCGCTTCCGCACCGCGCGGGTCGTGGTCAGCAGGTGGTCAACGGTAGCCAAGTCCATCGGCACATCCTCGCTCTCTCCGTCCGCTACGGTCCACTGCGCGGTTGGGTGAAAGCCCAGCAGTTGTGATGCTACAGTGTATACACTCGTTGCAAGCACAACTGCATTGAAGGTAGGCAATCGTGGCCAAGGTGACGAAACGGCGCGTGCTCATCCTCTGCACGGGCAACTCTGCGCGGTCACAGTTGGCCGAGGGGTGGCTGCGGGCGCTGGGCGGTGAGCGGTTTGCGGTGTTCAGCGCTGGCACCGATCCGAAACCGGCGGTGCATCCGCTGGCGGTGAAAGTGATGCGCGAGGCGGGCATTGATCTGACTGGACACCGGCCCAAAGATGTGCGCCGCTTTCTCGGTCAGTCGTTCGACTGCATCATCACTGTCTGCGACAACGCCCGCGACACGTGCCCCACTTTCCCCGGGGCACAGCGGCAGCTGCACTGGTCCCTGCCGGACCCGGCCGGCGTTGCCGAGCCGCAGCGGGCAGCGGCCTTCCGGCAGACCAGCACCGAGATTCGCCGCCGCATCCGGCGCTTCATCGCCGACCAAGCCGCAGCGTAGCCGGTGACACACCCGGACTGCACCACCTTGTTCTGATGAGCGATAATACACCGGAAAATCAGAGGAGGGAAGGAATAATTATCGAGTACTGGTTTGGTGATAAGATAAGGCGGCAGATTAGGGATCGTGGGTGGGGCGATCCTGATGCACCTGATCTGTCGGCCTTAGAGGAAGTCATCGCCAAGCCGGATAGGATTGAGGAAACTAGAGACTGGCGAGAAGGCAGGAGCAGCCCTGCTACTGGCTACGTTCGCGCCGACGGCCACTATGTTATCATCAATGACGATACTGGTGAGATTGTTCAGGTCAGTAATACCTGCGACCCGGATTGGAGGGGGCCGTGGGAATAGTGGCATACTAGGGCAGTTCTGCTGACGTTCAGAAGGTCCTAGAGGAACATCAAGTTGACACGTGAAGAAGCTCTGAAGGAACAGTACCGCTCCAGGGGAAGGGTGACGGGAGGCGAACTACTCCTGCGACAACCCGAGGCGCTGAGATTCATTGAGGATTGCAGGGCCAGGGGGTTGACTATTCTGGGCATGGACTTCTTCGAGGAGCGAGGCTCCCATCTTGTTGCCCACACGAATGCGGCAGATTATTCCGCCCTCAGCAGGCACCCTCACGCTGTCGAGCGTATAGCCGACCAGGCACGGGCACTCATCAAGGACGGCCTGCCCGGCATACCAGGCGTAGTTGAACGTACCGACTGGGTAACATTTGTCCTGGCCGAGGAGACGGTGGTTACACAGCGTCGTCCTCAGGTGCGTTCACATACCGGTGACGCGCCGGCTATCGTGCCTGCTGCAAGATAGCCTCGGCCTGGCTGGCTTCCCAGTCGGCCAGGAACCGCTCCAGCCCGATGTCCGTCAGCGGGTGCTTCATCATCTGCTCCAGCACCGCGAACGGCAGCGTGACGACGTGCGCGCCACACTTGGCCGCGCGAACGACGTGCAGGGGCGCGCGGAGGCTGGCCGCGAGGATATTGCTCCTGATGCCCTGCACCCGGAATATCTGCGCCAACTCACTGACGACCGCCATACCATCGTGCGAAATGTCGTCGAGGCGTCCCAAGAAGGGGCTGACATAGGTTGCGCCGGCCAAGGCGGCGAGCAAGCCTTGATTCGGAGAGAAGATCAAGGTCGCATTGATCGTGACGGGATCGGGGCGATCCGTGAGCGCCTTGATGGCGGTCAAGCCCTCGGGAATGGTGGGGATTTTCACCACCACGTTCGGATGCCAGGTGCTGATGTCTTCGCCTTGTCCGATCATCCCCTCCGCGTCGGTCGCCGTGACCTCGGCGCTGACCGGTCCGTCTACGATGTCGCAGATTTCGAGCACCCGGTCGCGGAAGTTGGCGCCCTCTTTGGCGACGAGCGAGGGGTTGGTCGTGATGCCATGCACGACACCCCAGCGGACGCCTTGCCGAATCTCGTCAATGTTGGCCGTGTCCAGAAAGATTCGCATGGTCCTCTCCTCTCATCCACGATTTTGCCCACTCGCCGGCAAATAGGCTGCGCGTCGGCGAAACATCGTCGCTCGCCGATGTCACTCCAAGAACACCTTAGCGTGGGTGAGTACGGAAGGCAAGTCATAGGAGGTACGACAGCCGAAAGGTTGCGCCCGGTGACTGGGCCTCCGAGCACCGTCATGTGTCTTGTAAGGGCAAACAGCCGTATGCCCTGAGGCTGCATCTGCCGCTGGAACGTGTGCTAACATTCACTGATTTCATCAGAACATGATCTTAGAGTCATGAGTGTAGCTCTCCTGAGATGCCGTGGGAAACCACTGTCGGGGTGTCCCGCCGTCTTGTTTCTCGCCGCCGTGCTCGTGGCGCTCGTGGTCTTTCCGGCGCCGGTAGTAGCCGCGCCACCAGTCGGCACGGCAGATGTCCACTTCCGGCCGGCGTCCGTGGCGACAGCGGTTGGTGGTCCGTTCACTGTCGAGGTGGTCGTAGTAGCTGCCACCGAGGTCGAGGGTGCCCAGGTGGTGATTGCCTATGATCCGGCGCACCTGGAGTTCGTGTCGGCACAGCCGACCGGACCGCTGACCTATCACCTCAGCAGTGAACACTACGCTGCGGCCGGGCGGCTGTTCTATGCCGCCGGTGCGATGGGTGGCCGTTTCCCCAGCGGTGATTTCCCACTGGTACGACTGGAGTTTCGGCTGAAGGCGGCGCCCGCTGGCCCGCTGGTGGTCTCGATCCCTCGGGAGAGCCGTCAGCGGACCATCATTGCCGGCGCCGCTATCAATGCACTCCACGAGACCCGCTCATTGACCGTGACGGCGGATCCAACGCAGTGTCGAGTCCTGCCGGTGGAGGGCACGGCGCCGCTGTTCGCGCGGTTTTACACCGCGCCCGACAGCCTCCGGATGCTGGGGCGGCCCTTGGGCGCCGCCGGTGTCTGGAATGGCCTGCCGTTCCAACTCTTCGAGAAGGGACGCCTCGAAGACCATCATGCCAACGCCGAACTGCACCCGGAGCGGCGCTTCCAATATGGCCTGCTAGTAGATGAGTTGATCCAAGCCGGCGTAAAGCTGCCCATCGGCGGCGATAAGTCCACGCTCACGTATGCAGACCTCCGCATGCCAGCGGCGCCCGCGGCCCGGATTGCGCCGCCCGCAGGTTTCACCGGCATGACGACCGTGCTCGCCGACGGCTCGGTGTTCGTCCCCTTTTCTGCCGACCTGTCGCCGGCCCCGGGGCACGCGGTCCCGCCGGGGTTTTGGGCGTACATCAATCGGCAAGACCTGTTCCCTGGCGGCTGGTTGCACCACGTTGGACTGCCCATTACCGAGCCGTTGGAAGCGGTGGTGGCCAAGGGGCAGGCCAAGGGGCGGCGGATTATCGTGCAGGCATTCCAGCGCACCATCCTGACCGACGATCCGCTCAATCCACCCCAATGGCGGGTCGAGCGGGCCAACGTTGGCACTGACTATGCCTGCGCCTTCCCGGAGCGGCGGGGCGGCTAAGATTCCGTATCGGCAGGGCGGCCGCGGGCAGGACTAGCGTGTTCATGGATGGCACCGGTACTACTAATTGGTATAAGTCGGTGAGGAGGGAAGCGCGATGAAGATTACGGCGATTGACGTTGCGGTCGTAGACGTGCCCTATATTGCACCGGTCCGCGCGGTGGGTTGGGCCAACCCGCCTTTCGTTGTGGTGCAGGTCCGCACCGACGATGGGCTGGTCGGACTGGGCGAGGCATGGGGCGTTGCGAAGTCCGCAGTGGAACAGACGGCCGAGACGTTCCTAGGCACCGACCCGCTGACGCTGCCCTTGCAAACCTGCGACCGCCCCTTTCAGTCGGCGCTCTACGACCTGGCCGGCCAAGCATTGGGCGTACCCGTCTGGCGCTTGATCGGGGACCAGCACCGGGAGCGCGTGCCGGTCGCTTACTGGTCCTGCCACATGCCGCCGGAGGCGACGGCGCGGGAGGCCGAACAGGCAGTGGCCAAAGGCTTTACGGTCCACAAGCTCAAAGCCCGCTCCTGGGACGCGGTGCGCCAAGCCGAGCTGATTACGAAAGCCGCCGGCCCCGATTATGCGATCCTGTTCGACCCCAACACCGAGTTTCGGCACGTCTCGACGGCGGTCAGGCTGGCCCGCGAAATGGAGCCGTATAACGTCGAGTGCTTCGAGGACCCGGTGCTCAAGCATGATCTCGGCTGGTACCGGCTGCTGCGCCAGAAGCTCGACATCCCGCAGGCGCTTCATCTGAGCAACCCTAACGATGTCTTGCAGGCAGTCCGGGGTGAGGCGGTGGACCGCTTCAATCTGAGCGGGAACGTTGCCACCATCCTCGCCTGCCATGCTATCGCCGAGGCCGCGCAGATACCGGTGTGGCACCAGATCGCCGGTCTGTCGCTCGGCATTCAGGCCACCTTTGCCGTCCACGTCGGCTGCACGCTCAAGCAGGCCACGCTCGCTTCCGACGAACTGCCGTTCATCCATGAGAACGACCTGATTGGTGGCGCCTTGCCGGCGATTGAGGGCCATTTTCAGGTACCGGCTGGGCCGGGTCTCGGCGTAGAGCTAGACACAGCCGCGCTCCAACACTATCGCATTGACTGAATTGGTGGAGCCTCACCCCTCGGTCCTTTCTCCACACGTGGATAGAGGGATTCCGTCGGAGTCGAGCGGGGGTGAAGTAGCGAGCACCGCGTTATACTGAGGCTCCAGGCCAGAGTAGCCGCCTACAGGCTGCCGGCCATTCCGTTCGCCGAGAGAGGACTATGCAGCAAACTACTGGCGCCAACGCAGTCGCACGTGCCCTCGCCGAGGCCGGGGTGCAATGGGTGTTTTCGCTCTCCGGCAATCAGATTCTGGACCTGTACGATGCCTTGCTCGATACCGGGATCAAGCTAATCCATACGCGCCACGAGGCTGCGGCGGGACACATGGCCGACGCTTGGGGCCGCCTGACCAGCCAGCCCGGCGTCTTCCTGGTGACGGCTGGGCCGGGACATGCCAACGGCGCCGTGGCGGCCGGGGTCGCCGGCGCGGCCGAGTCGCCGCTGCTGTGGCTGAGTGGCGGCAGCCCCTTGGCGCAAGCAGGACGGGGTGCTTTTCAGGAGCAGGACCAGGCTGGTCTCGCGGCACCGGTCTGCAAGGCCGCCTGGCAAGCGAGCGATTCCCAGAGCCTGCCGCAGCTGATTACCGCTGCGCTGGACCTAGCTGCGGCTGATCCACCCGGCCCGGTGCATGTCACCATCCCCACCGATATTCAAGCTGCCACGATAGCCGGGGAGGCGGGTGCGACAGCCGGCCCTCCCCAGGATGGGGAGCAAGGAGATGCTGACGAGGCTGCGGGTTTGGAGACGATTGTGGCACTGCTCGCGGAGGCCGCGCGGCCGCTGGTGCTCGCTCGTCCGTCCTTGGACCGCGGGCAAGCCAGGCGCGACCTCGATGCCTTTCTGGAGCTGACGGGCATTCCCGGCGTGATCGTCGAAAGTCCACGCGGCCTGAATGATCCGGCACAACCGGGCGTAATCGGGGCGCTCCGACGAGCCGATGTCGTGCTGTTACTTGGTCCCGCCGACTTCTCGGTGGGATTTGCCTCTCCCGAGGCGCTGGCTCCCGGTTGCCGCGTGGCTCAGGTTGCCAGCCCGGACGAGCCGACCGCCGCGACGGCCAGCGTCGTCCTACGTATGGGTGCGCGGCGTGGATTGGAGCAGCTCACCGCCGCTGCCGCCGGTCGCACCTGGCAGCGCCGCGCCTGGTGGCAGCCCAGTCTGCCCGACGACCCACGTGACGGTCATCAGCCTGCCTCCGAGGATGGCATCCATGCGCTGGAAGTCTGTGATGTGGTGCTGGAGCGTCTCGGGGCGGGAGACTGTGTGATTTCGGATGGTGGGGAGTTCGGCCAGTGGGCGCGCTTGGCAACGGCTAGCGCCAGAGCAGCCGGGGCGACGGTCGTGCTCAATGGCAAGCATGGCTCCATCGGTACGGCCGTGCCGTTCGCGCTCGCCGCCAAGCTCGCTCGGCCGGCGGCGCGCGTCGTCGCTTTCTCCGGCGATGGCGGTTTCGGCTATCACGCCCTGGAGCTGGATACGGCGGTGCGTTACCGGCTGCCGGCGCTGATCGTCGTCGGCAACGACGCACGCTGGGGTTCCGAATGGCACCAGCAGATTGACCGCTATGGCGAGGACCGAATCTTCGAGACCGCGCTGCTACCCACGCGCTACGATCAACTGGCGGTGGCGCTGGGCGTCGCGGGTGAGCGTGTCGAGACGGCAGCGGCGCTCCCGGCGGCGGTAGACCGGGCCTACGAGGCGCTCAAGGCCGGCCGGCCATACTTGCTCGACGTGCGTATTGTCTCTCTCCCCGGCCCGGCCCCCTCGCCGTAGTGGCTGGTCGTCAGCCCGCCGATTTTCACTCTTGCACCGGCCCCGTTAAATTCGCTACACTTGCGGCGCGCCTGTTCTAGGCAGCCGTACCAAATGACCACAAGGAGGCTTTCAAATGCTCCGACATCTCGTTCTGCTGGCCACGGGACTCATGGCCCTGCTACTCACTGCTGCCGGGCCGGCCCCGCTTCCTCCTGGTGCCGTCGTGGGTTTGGCCGGCACCCCACATCTATGGATTGCTGATGAAAGCGGAGTGCTCCACTGGGGTGGCGATACCCGCGCTCTAGCTGGCAAGCATGTGGACTGGAGCAACAGACGCGACGTGTCGCTGGCTGAACTCCAGAACTACCCCATTGGCGATCCCTGGCTTTCGGCCGGCCTGCTTAAGGATGGCGACCCTATCTATCAGGTCAAGTGGGAGACGGAGTGGGCGTTGCCGCAACTGTGGCACATCCAGCGAATCGAGGATGTGGAGATATTCGGCATCTGGACCGCTAACTATGGGAAGTATGTTCTTGAAAAGGCGACCTGGGAGCAACGCTACGGGATTGATGCCGATACGCTGTCGCGCAGCCCCTTAGCCAGCGCAGTCCCGCCGGGCGTTACGCTCACTCTCAACCGCGTGTCAGGTGGGGGCCCACCGCCCGCGCCCGCGCAGCCGGCAGTGGCCGTGACGTTGCCCCCGCTGGCTGATCCGGACCCTAGTCGGACTGCCTACAACCGCAGTGATTGGCGACATTGGACAGATGAAGATGGTGACTGTCAGAACACGCGGCACGAAGTCCTCATCGCAGAGAGCACTGCCCCAGTGACGTACAAGACAGGCCGGCGGTGCCAAGTGGTGAACGGCCAGTGGGCGGCGCTTTACACTGGCATTACGGTCACCGTTGCGGGTGACCTCGACGTGGATCATCTCGTGCCGCTGAAGCACGCGCACGACTCTGGCGGCTGGCGCTGGAGTGCTGCGCGTAAGCGACAGTACGCGAATGACCTCAGCGTTGCTGATCACTTGATCGCGGTCACGGCCAGCGCCAACCGGCAGAAGGGCGCCCAAGGACCCGCGACCTGGAAGCCGAGCAACCAGGCATCCTGGTGCCGCTACGCGCGTGAGTGGATTGCCGTGAAGCTGGCGTGGGGACTCACCAGCACCGCAGCTGAACATACCGCATTGCGCGAGATGCTGGGCACCTGTCCCGGCGGCGCGGGTGCGGTGACGCCGGCAGTTGCCCCGACAGCGATACCGCAGCCAACGGCGGTGCCAAGTCGAACGTATCGCAACTGCACGGAGCTACGCCGAGATTTTCCGAATGGTGTTCCAGCAGGCCATCCTGCCTACACCACGCGGATGGACCGGGACCGGGACGGCTGGGCCTGCGAGCGATAGCGGCGCGAGACCTGGATTACTGTCCGGAGTTAGTAGACGCAGGCTTATCGGTGCGAGGGCGGAGCATCGGCAAGCGCTTGCACGCACTGGGCAAATTGATCCATCATCACGAGCAATGCCTCACGGTTAGGCCCGTTTAAGCCGATCCAGGGCCTTGCGATATACCCACGACCTTCAACATTGAGATGTCCCTCTTGCCACTCGATACCAGTGACCAACGAGAGGTATGCACGGACTGCCATATCGTGACCAGGCAGGCAGCAGCGTAGCTTGCAACGAGTCGGGAAGAGAAACCATGCTCCATCCTTAATTGCGAAGAGAGAGGTATCCGGTCCGGAACCATCTCGACGGTTGACCCGCAGTGAAAAGCCATTGGGCCCATCTGTGTCGGCCTTGAGATAGCCACTCGGGACCGTGCCAGTAGTGTTGATGAGTCTACTGCCGAGTTGATCGCGCAACGCCACCACCAAGCGCTCATCATTCCACATTGCATCGGAAACGGGCCTCCGTGTCATGTTACCTCCTACTACGTATGTACGCCGCCGAGCCTGGCGGCGGCGTGAGCCGCGGTTGGAGCTCGTGCCGGTCTATCGCTTGCGGTATCTCGAATTCCTGCCCTGTTAGCAAATCGGCTACCGTCAACAACTGGATCCGGGTATAGCTCCGTTCCGTAATCGTGGGTCTCCGTCGGGATTTACTTACCTGAGTGAACAGGCAGAGTGTGGTAAGATTTCGCCATGACTACTGAGGGCGGGGAAAGCAGAAAGAGAAACCTAGAAACAGCGGTCAGTTTCGTCTGGCCTGCGCTCGATCTCTCACAGAAGCGAGTGGCTTACGTCAATAGACTGCTAGAAGGTTTGGCTGCTGCTGGCATCACTGTCAACTTGGGAGTCCTGGCCTATTCAGGAAATAGAGCCGGAATGGAGACATCTTGCGACTTGCTGCTTTATGTCTCTCTGGTATGTGGTCTATTCGCTGTTTTGGCAGCATTAGCGGTAAGAACTGTACCCAAACTAACAGGAAGTGCAAATTTCATTTACCTCAAGGAAACAATCGAAAGCGAACTCATATCAACCAATGTTGAATCCTATAACTACAGCATAGTGAATCATGCCAACAGCCTGATAGATAACAATGACAGTCTTTCGGGAAAGAGACTAAAGGCAGCGGCTATAGTTACACTGCTTTACTCTCTAGAGGTCCTGCTACTCGTCTTGTGGCTCTTCTGGTAGCGGCTCAGAGTCCTGACTCTCAGGTGCGGCAAACCCCTCACCAGAAATGTCTAGGGAAAAGTCAGCTTGCTTCCCCAGCATAGGGAACACCCTTATGTCAGAGGGTGGAGCATCTTCACTCTTCGGCTCAGGCGGTGGTGTCGGCGATGTTGGTTCTTGCGGTCTCTGCGGCGGCTCTTTATCGCTCATGCTACTTAGTGTAACACAACCCGCATTGACCGCAAGGGGGCGCGAGCACCATCGCGCCAACGCAGATAGTCGGCTTCTGGCAGGAAGCGGTATCACCATAGCCGTCAGAGGCCGGTCACGTCAAGAAGGAAGCGTGAGCGTGCAAAAACCGCAACGTTCACTAAGATAAGTAAATCCCTCTCCGTCGGCCGGCCAACGCCGTGAGACCCTCCCCGGAAGTGGTACCGCCGGGGACGCCGCTTTGTCCGTCATAGCCGCTGTAGGGCACCGGCTGGCAACGACCTGCCGGACTCCTTGCGCTGATCCACCAAGACCGTTACACTTTGCACTCGCAGCTAAGACACACGGTAAGGGGGCCGATGGCTATTCTGGTGCAGAAGTACGGCGGCTCCTCGGTGGCCGATGCCGACTGCATCCAACGGGTTGCCCAGCGCATCGCCGAGACGGCGCAGGCCGGCCATCAAGTCGTCGGCGTGGTCTCCGCGATGGGCGATACCACCGACGAGTTGATCGCCATGGCGCGGCAGGTCAGCGCCGATCCGAGCGACCGTGAGCTTGATCTGCTGCTCTCCACCGGCGAGGTCATCTCCTGCACGTTGATGGCGATGGCGCTGCGGACCCTGGGGCGGTCGGCCGTGGCGCTGACCGGTCCCCAAGCCGGTATTCGGACGGATGCGGCCTTTCGGCAGGCCCAGATTGTCGAGATTAATCCGGAACGGATGCTGCGCGAGTTGGGGCAGGGTACCATCCCCATTGTCGCCGGCTTCCAGGGGATGACGGACGATATGGATGTCACGACCCTTGGCCGGGGTGGATCGGATACCACCGCCGTGGCCGTGGCCGTGGCCCTCAAGGCCGCGTATTGCGAAATCAATACTGATGTCGAGGGAGTGTATACCGCCGACCCACGGCTCGTACCGAGCGCGCGCAAGCTCGACGTGATCCGCTCGGACGAGATGCTCGAATTGGCGCGTCACGGCGCGCGCGTGATGCATCCGCGCGCCGTAGAGTTGGGGGACGTATATGGTATGCCTGTTGTGGTGCGGTCGAGTTTTTCTGCCGAACCGGGAACGCTGATTAGTCGAGGTGACGATATGGCGCTCGAAGCTCGCCAGCGCGTGCGAGGGATTGCCCACGATGTGGATGTTGGCCGGGTAACACTAGCCGCCGTGCCTGACCGGCCGGGGATCGCATATGCGGTCTTCGATGCACTCGCGCAAGCGGCGATCAACGTGGACATCATCGTGCAGGACGTGGACCGCGAGAAGGAATCGAATCTATCCTTTACGGTCGGTCGTGATGATCTGGAAAAGGCTGTCGCCGTCGTGCGCCCGGTGGCCACGGAAGTCGGCGCGCAGGACGTACACGCTTCCACCGACCTCGCCAAGATCAGCATTGTGGGGTCGGGCTTGTCGCTTGGGCCGGGGTATGCCGCCCGCATGTTCGGGGCGCTGGCCGAAGCCGATGTCAACATCACGAGTATTACGACCAGCGAAATCCGCATTACCTGTCTGATTCCCGAGGCCGACGTGCCTCGCGCTGCGCGTTCCTTACACGCCGCCTTCGACTTGGACGAGGAGGCACTGACGGGCGCGGCAAGTTGAGCACGGCGACTAGCTGCCCTGGCGCGTTGCAGTCACAGGGCAACAGGGACTAGAATGGCACAGTAGCCGCCGACAGCGGCGTGAGTTCTGCCGCTGGTGGTTGGGAAGCAGTATCCGGGCATTGAGGGACGACGATGGTCGAGATGATCGTTGACAGCATCCGTATGGACATCCACGGCACGGCCCGGATGGTAGTGCTCCGGGAACCGGATACCGACCGCATTTTGCCTATTATCATTGGCCCAGCCGAGGCGGAAGCCATCTATATCAGGCTTCAGAAGGCCGAGGTGCCCCGGCCCCTCACCCACGACCTGCTCGTCAATGCCATCGCGGCCCTCAACGGTGAGATCATCCACGTGCTCATCAACGATCTGATGGCCGAGACCTTTTACGCCCGCATTGTCTTGGACGTTGACGGGCGCCATGTCGAGCTTGATGCCCGGTCGAGCGACGCGATTGCCGTGGCCGTGCGGGCGGAGGTACCGATCTACGTCGCCGACGAGGTGCTGGAGCGTGTCGGGAGCGATGCACGCGATGCCGAGTCCGAAGAAGCGGACCGGGGCGAGGACAAGCAGATCGAGCAAGATGAGCGGCTCGATGTCTTCCGCGACTTCATCGAGCAGCTCGACATTGACGATCTGGGCAAGTCCGAGCGTTAGTGCCTCGCGGTGCCCCGGCCAGCGCCTCGCTGTCGCCGGCTTGTAACCTGGGGTGGTACTCTACTGCCGGTGCGCCGGCCGGCTACCGCTTCGGGAGCAACAACGCTACAATAGAAGCGCGAGCGTGTCTGATGCTGGGGGTGGGCGCGGCCAAGCATGGCTAGGGAGGTGAAACCCCATGACCGAACAGGCGACTTCCTCGGGGAATGGACAGGTAGCTGAGAGTGCGACTGGGAGCTGGACCCTCAAGAAAGGGCTGGCCCAGATGCTCAAGGGCGGGGTCATCATGGACGTGGTGACGGCGGAGCACGCCCGCATTGCCGAAGACGCCGGCGCCTGCGCCGTGATGGCGCTGGAGCGGGTCCCGTCGGACATCCGGTCCCACGGGGGAGTGGCGCGGATGAGCGATCCGGAGTTGATTACCGAGATCAAGAAGTCCGTTACCATCCCCGTGATGGCGAAGGCTCGGATCGGCCATTTTGTCGAGGCCCAGGTCCTCGAGGCACTCGGCATTGATTACATTGACGAATCGGAAGTGCTCACCCCGGCGGACGAGTCGCACCATATCAACAAGCACGCCTTCGAGATACCGTTTGTATGCGGTGCGCGCGACCTCGGTGAGGCGCTCCGGCGGATTGGTGAAGGGGCGGCTATGATCCGCACGAAAGGCGAGGCCGGGAGCGGCAACATCGTCGAGGCCGTGCGTCACGCGCGGATGGTGCTCGGCGCGATCCGCCGCATTCACGGCCTCTCGGCCGACGAGCTGATGGCCGAGGCCAAGCAGCTAGGGGCGCCCTATGAGCTGGTCGAGGAAATCCATCGTACCGGTCGCCTGCCGGTGGTCAACTTCGCTGCCGGCGGGGTGGCAACCCCGGCGGACGCCGGCCTGATGATGCAGTTGGGGGTGGACGGTATCTTCGTCGGCTCGGGGATTTTCAAGTCTGAAGAGCCGGATCGGATGGCCCGTGCGATTGTGCAGGCGACCACGCACTATAACGATCCTAGCATTCTGGCCGACGTGTCCAAGGGGCTGGGCAAGGCGATGCCCGGTATCGAGCTAGAGACGCTGGAGCCGGAGGAATTGCTGGCCAAGCGGGGCTGGTAGGCGGTGCTCCGGTGCTGCCGGCACCGGCATACGCTGATAGCTGATAGCTGATGACTGAGCGAGACGACACGACTATCGGCGTGCTGGCCCTCCAAGGCGACTTTGCGGAACACGTCGCCGCGCTCTCCCGCCTGGGAGTGACGGCGCGCGAGGTGCGCTTGCCCGAACACCTGGAAGGTCTCGATGGCCTGATTATTCCCGGTGGTGAGAGCACGACCATTGGCAAGCTGGCCGTGCGTTGGGGCTTGGTGACGCCGCTGCAAGAGCTGCTGGCAGCCAACTGGCCCGTCTGGGGTACGTGCGCCGGCCTCATCTTCCTGGCGCGCGACGTGGTTGGCGCGTTGCCCGACCAGGTGTTCCTGGAAGCGATGGACATTCGCGTCCAGCGTAACGCCTTTGGCAGCCAGCGCGAGAGCTTCGAGATTGACCTAAACCTGCCCGTGATCGGGCAGCCACCGTTCCACGCCGTGTTTATTCGCGCGCCGCTGATCGAGGCCGTGGGGCCAGCGGCCGAGGTACTGGCGCGTTTACCGGATGGACGTATTGTGGCAGCGCAGCAGGAGCACCTCCTCGCCACCGCCTTCCACCCCGAGCTTACCGACGACCTGCGGATGCACGCCTACTTCGTGTCCATTGCCCGCGAGGCCCGCCAGCGGCGGCGGGAGTAGTAGTCGGAGACGGATTCCCGCGCTGCGCGGGGCTGACGGGCGGGCGCAGCGGCCTAGGCGGACTCGGCTTTCTTGCGTGCTGCCTCTTCACATTCGGCGCGCACGCGGCGCAGACCACCGATCAAACGCGAGAGTGTCTGTTGGCCGGCCCGCCGTCCGCGCTCGGCATCGGCGACGAGGCCCCGCGAGACACCGAGCGACTGCGCCGCCGCTGCCTGTGAGAGTCCCAACGATTGGCGTAGGGTGCGGAGCAGCGGCGACGAGCACTCGCCGGCCTCCAGCGCCGCCGCCACATCCGGCTCCAACGGTTGCAGTTGAGGCTGTTTTGCTTGCGCCGAGCGCCGCGATGTACTGGTGCGGCGGCGCTGCTTGGCAGCGCCTTTCTTGCGCGGCGCTGCTTTGGCCGCCGGCGTGGTCGCTCCCGCCGCTGCCTTGCCCGGCGCGTCGGTGGCTGCCGCGGCCTTGGCCTGCCGGCGGGTCGTCTTTGCCGCCCGTCGCTTCCTGGTTGAGGTTCGCTTGGTACCACCGGAGAGTGCCGCGGCCTCCATGGCCGCTGCGATGGCAGTCGTCCCGACCGCCGCCGCCGCCGTGTCCCCGGCGATCTCCGCCAACTGCTGCACAAGGCTGCTATCTACGGTAAACGCGACAATCCGGCCGCCATCCGCATCGCCCGGTGCATCAATCTGACTGTTTGGTGGCAGCCCCTTGCTCTGGAGACTCGGGATTCCCTCGGCCACGGCGCGTGCCAGGACCTCGCCAATCGCCCCCGGCGCCTCGGCTCCGGACCGCGCTTGCAGCCAGGCAAGCAGCGTCGAGTCGACTCGGCACATGACGACGCGCCGCAGGCCCAGCCGCCCAAAACTCAGTTTTTCCGCTTCCCCCCCTGCCGTGCCGGATACCGTGGTTGTTACCGGGGTTTCCCCGTCCATAGACTTCTTCCTCACACGTTAGGTAGCAGCGGTGGTGCCGCTCCTCCGGCCCACCAGCACCTGCTCCTGGCGCATGATGAGCTGGCCGGCGCTGTCTGCGCGCAACCGGCGTCATTGTAGCACGTGACGGCTACTCGGTGTCGGTTTGGAGGCTAGATGTACAGGAGTCTTTCCCCCTGGAGCGCCCGCTCGGCGAGGGCGAGCACCTTGAGCAGGTAGGAATCTACGGCGGGGATGAATGACCGTGCCGTCAGTTCGTGCTGCGCCGGGAGCCAGCGACCATTCTCGCCGGCGGCGAGGCCGGGCAGGGTCAGCGATTCGGTCTCGCCGGTCAAGAGTGCCCGGCCGGCGGCGACCGGGAGATGCGCCAGCCCCATCACCTCGTCGGGGTAGGGGCGGTAGTCGCAGAGCGGCCGCTCGTCGTGCAAGAAGTACGTGTCCTGAAACTCGCGGTCAATGATGGTCCCGGTGGCAGTCACTTGGCGCGTAACGGCCACGCGGACGCCCAAGCGGGTGAGTTGCTCCGGCAGCGCTTCGACCCCTAGCTCCTCGGCCAGCTCCCGCACGCCCTCGGCCAAGGTCTCACCGGGGCGATAGTGCCCGGCGGCGCTGATGTCCCAGCGGCCGGGCCACGTGTCCTTGCCCAGGGAGCGTTGTTGCAGGAGTACGGCTGGCCGGTCGGCCGCGTCGTGGGCAATAATCCAGCAATCGAAGCACCAATGCCAATCGCCATCCCGGTGGACGGCGCCCCGCGGCTTCTGCCCCAGCAGCATCCCGCCCTCGTCGTAGATCGGCAGCAGTTCGCCGGGGTCATCCGCCGGCTGGTTCGCTACCATGCAGCAACTCCTAGGTGTGCCTGGATACTATACAGTTGCCGATCCGGCGACAGCCCATTCAACCGCCCCCATAGCGTCCGTTTCGTTGATGCCTTTTCCAGTGTATGCTAACGCTGGCCCGCATTCTGCACCGACCGTTCAGTGAAAGGAAGCAACGCAACGTGGATGCCGAGGGCTTCTTTGCCAAGCTCGTAGCCCAACAGCACTATCAGGGTGGCTTGGCACACGAACAGGGAGGACGCTGGGCGAAGGCACTGGAAGCCTACCGCGCGGCGTGTGCGGGCGATTCGCAAGTCAGTCTCTACTGGCTGGCGCGCGGGACCGCAGCGCAGCGCCAGCGGCAGTGGGCCGAGGCGGCGCACGCCTACCAGGAGGCATTGGCACTTTCGCCGGCCGATCCGGTCGTTCTGTACAACCAGGCGCTGTTGTTTCTGGCCCAGGGGCAGCGCCGATCGGCGCGCCGTAATCTCGAAGCCGTGCTGCGCCTGAAGGGGGAGCGGCTCGGTGACCGGGCCGCCCTCGTCCATGCCCGCCTCGGCGATCTGGCCCTGCAGGACGAGGACTACCTCGTGGCGGAGGCGCATTTGCGCCAGGCATTGGTACGCAAGCCGGACGATCCCTACGCCACGGCCGCGCTCCGGGCGCTGCCGCGGCTGCGCGAGTTTGCGGCGCCCTACGACCGAGACGGCCGGTTGCCGGCGAAGATCGGCATCTACGCCTATTGCGGCGCGCTGCTGTTGGGCTGGCCCGGAGACGACGGCATCACCATCCCGGCGGGCCGCACCGGCCGGCTCGACGGGCACGCGGCGGTCGCAGCGGTGTTGCGGCGGCTGGCCGATACCGTGCTGGCCTTCCGCTGGCGTTTCGACGCGCTGGTGCCGCTCGATGCTCCGGCCTGGCCGCTTACACTGGCCCTCGGGCACACGCTCGGCACTCCCGCCGTCCAGTGGCCGCAGAGCCTCCAAGGGGGCACGGTGCTGGCGCTGGCAGTGACGGTAACGGAGGCCGGTGAAAGCGATCACGCCGCTCGCGCCGCGCAGGAGCACAGCGACGCGGCGCTGCTGGTCTCGCTGGGGCTGCAAGGACGACCCTGGCAGGTGCGCCCGCAGCCGCACGTGCTCTGTGTGCCCACCACCGTCACGCTACCGTGGGTGGTGGACGCGGCCGCTACGGCGCCCGACGACCAAGGGCTGGGACGCACCTTGGCTAACCTAGTCGCTCGACAGCCGCCCGACGAGACGGCCGTCCGCCAGCGCGAGTGGTACCGCGAGCATCGCCGGCTGCGCTTCGACCTCGCGCACTTTCGCGGTCCGTGAGGCGGGCGGGCACGCGCCGACAATCCCGCTTCCTGCTATACTGGAGCTTGTATTTGCAGCACGTTGATAGCAGTTCCGCATCCTTGGCGATCAGTGGCCGGGATTCTGGATACCGGGCGCAAGTCACGAGCCACCGGCTACGAGACGAGTGCCGGGTGAAAGTGTGAGTAGATGGTAAAGCGTACCTATCAGCCGAAAGTTCGCCGTCGTCACCGTGTACACGGCTTCCGCAAGCGGATGCGGAAGCTCGCCGGGCGGCGCGTATTGCGGGCGCGGCGGCTCAAAGGCCGGCATAAGCTCACGGTCTAGCGCGGCGCCAAGTCGGTGCGGGCGCCCGCCCCTTACGCTGCCCGCCAACCGCCCCGGCAGCTTTCCGCTGCGCGGCGGCAACGGCCCGGCCGGCCGGAGCCGCACAATCCGATGAACAGTTGTGGTGCGGTGCGGCCACCGCCACGCGAGTTGGGCCGGCTGTCCGGTACCGAGATCAGGGCCGTGCGTCGGCGCGGCCGCACCCGCCGCGCCAGGCTCCTGCGGCTCTACGCGCTGCGGACCACGCGCGGGCAGACGCGGCTGGCACTGACCGTCTCCGGCCGCCTCGGCAAGGCCGTCGTGCGGAACCGCCTGCGCCGCCGCCTCCGGGAGCTTGTGCGCCTCACGCTCCCGGTGGTGCCGGACAGTTGGGACCTGCTGCTCATCGCGCACCGTGAGGCAACAGCGGCGAGCTTCTGGGACTTGCAGGCGGATGTCTACCGGCTGTGGCGGCGCACCGGCCTGACCTCCGAGCGACTGCCGCTGGGACCGCAGGGCTGGCGGAGTCTCCAGGCCCGGGCCGCCCAATGGTATGCTCGGAGGAGCCAACAGGCGCCTGAATCGAGATGACCAATACGTCAACGGTAGCTGCGCCGAGCGGGCGGCGCGCGCCGCAACGGGTGCCGTCGGAGGCGGCTGCCAGGGGAGCGGGCGCTGGTGCAGTGCGGTTGCTGCGCTGGCTGGTCCTGGGCGGCATTCGGCAGTATCAGCGCCTGGTTTCTCCGTTCCTGCCCAATACCTGTCGCTTTGCTCCGACCTGCTCGGCGTATGCCCACGAGGCCATCGTCCGGCATGGTATACTGCGCGGAGTGTGGCTGGCCCTCCGTCGAATTCTGCGTTGTCATCCCTTTCACCCCGGCGGCTACGATCCGGTCCCCTGAGCTATTGGATTCAGAGGTAGGCCAGTGTCGGTCACTGCCAGCGGTTGTCGGTGTTACCCGGCCGCCCCACCCCGTCATTGCGGCGAAAGCCGCAATCCAGCGGCGTGAAGGTGGATTCCTGTCTGCGCGAGAATGACGGATGAGGCGCCGGGCATGATGTGTCATTGGCTACCCGTCCTTGGAGGTCTCTAGTTTTGGAGAGCGTAACGTTCGTCTGGAATACCTTCCTGGTTCACCCCCTCATCAACGGCTTGGTGTACGTCGCCGATAATCTAGGGCTTGGTGCCGGCCTCGCCATCGTCTTCTTCACGATCTTGATTCGCCTCGTCCTGTTGCCGCTGTCGCTCAAGGGCACCCGATCCATGAAGGCGATGCAGGCGATGCAGCCGAAGATTGCCGCGCTCAAGAAGAAGTACGGTGACGACAAGCAGAAGGTCCAAGCGGAGACGATGAAGCTCTACCGGGAGGAGGGGGTCAACCCGCTCGGTGGCTGTCTCCCGCTGCTGCTCCAGATGCCCTTCTTCTTTGCCTTCTACCACGCCCTGATTAATCTGGGCAATGTAGAGAACGAGATGTTCAATCCGATCTTTCAGGAGGGATTCCTCTGGGTCGGAAACTTGTCTCAACCGGACGTGCTGTCCCCCGACCTAACCGGCCTCGGCTTCCCCTTACCCTGGCTGCTACCCCTGCTCGCCGGCGGCACCCAATGGGTGCAGCAGCGGATGATGACCACGCCGTCCGGTGATCCGCAGCAGCGCCTCCAGCAGCAGATGATGATGTTCATGCCGTTGATGATTATCGTCATTGGCGTGAACTTCGGCGCCGGCCTGGCGCTCTATTGGGTCGTGCAGAACCTCTTCGGGATTGTCCAGCAATACTTTGTTTCCGGCCTGGGGGCGCTCGACTCGGACGTGCAGCGCATCCGAGGCTTCATGGGTAGTGAGGCGGGGTCCGGCACCGGCACCAGCATGACCGGCGCCGGCGGCCGTACCGCAGATTCTCGCTTGCGCGAGAATGACGGGAGAGAGAGAGCCAGCCACGATGGGGCGGTTACGCCAGCAGGAGCGCGCGGCGGCCTCGACGGGGGCTGGCGGGCCGGCCTGCGCCGCTTGCTTGGGGCCGCGGAGCCGGAAGTGACTGAGGCCCGGAATGAACCAAGCGAGAGGCCACCGGAAAGACGACGGTCCTCTCGTCGCCGTGGTGGGAGGCGGGCGCGTGGAAAGCGTTGAAGAAACGGCGCGCACGGTGCATGAAGCCGTGCGGCGAGCGTTGCAGCAACTGGGCAAGGCGGAAGACGAGGTGGACGTGACCGTCGTGTCACGCGGTAGCCCACCGCAGATACTCGCATTTGGCGCCGAACCGGCGCAGGTGCGGGTAACGGTCAAGCCCGAGACACCGGCGCCGGAAGCAGAGCCACCTGCTCTACCGCCGTCCGACGACGCGGACGAAGCGGAAGACGCCGCAACCGACGCTGACCTCCAGGGCACGCGCGATGCCGAGTTTGCCCAAATGATGCTGACCGAGTTGTTGGATCGCATGGGGTTGAAGCTCGACATCCAAGTGCGCTCGATTGATCCGGTCACGCTGAACGCGGTCGGTCCCGGCGTTGCGGAGCTGATCGGCCGGCGCGGAACCACGCTGCGCGCCCTCCAGTTCGTGTTGAGCATGATGGTGAACAAGCAGCTGGAGCGGCGCATCCGGCTGGTCGTGGACGCCGACGGCTATCGGCAGCGCCGGGAGAGCCTGCTCGAAAGTATGGCGGAGCGGCTGGCGCAGCGCGTGCGGGTGACCGGTCAGCAGATGGTCCTCGAACCGATGCCGCCGAATGAGCGACGGATTGTCCATTTGGCGCTCGTGGACGATCCTGAGGTAACGACCGAGAGCGAGGGAGCGGGCGACGACCGCCGCGTCGTCATCAAGCCGCGCTGAGTGCCAACTGTTCCGGGTTGTGCCTCACCCCGTCACTCCGGCGAAAGCCGGAGTCCAGGGTACTGCGGCTGTCGGCTTCCGCTGGCGGGGGAATGACGCCCCCTATAGCTTACCTGTTCCGCAAGCCGGCGTGGATTGCGGCGGAAGCCGCAATGACGGAAGAGTTTTGTTTTCGTGCCAATGACGAGGGCGGGACAGGACACCGGTGCCGCCCCCGGCCCGGAATTCGTCGCCGTCGGCCACGTGGCCCGTGACCGCACCCCGTCCGGCTACCGCTTGGGCGGGACGGCGGCCTACGCGGCCTGTACGGCTGCGCGACTCGGCCTGCGCGCGGCGCTGGTCACGCGCGCGGCCCCCTTTACGCCGCTTAATGCGCTGGCTGCCGAGGTCACCGTCTACAATGCCGGTTCGCCGCGCTCAACCACCTTCGAGAACGTCTACGAGGGCGGCCAGCGGCACCAGTATCTCCATGCGCGGGCGCAGCCCCTCACCGCCGCGGACATCCCGGCGTCCCTACGGCGAGCGCCCGTGATGCTGTTCGGACCGGTCGCCCAGGAAATGCAGCCCGACCTGCTTGACTGTGCGGGCAGTGCGACGGTCCGCGCGGTGGTGCCGCAAGGCTGGCTGCGTACCTGGGACGCCGACGGCTTGGTCCGGCCCGTGCCGTGGCGCGAGGCCGAGGCCATCCGTGGACGTTGTGACGTGCTGGTGCTCAGTGTGGACGATTTGCCGGACGACGCGCCGGAAGCGTGGCAGCGGCTCGCGCCGTTCGTCGTCATCACACGCGGCCGCGCGGGGGCCCAGGTCTATGCCGACGCGCGGCTGATTCATCGCGCCCGCGCCTACCGAGCCACCGAGGTTGATCCTACGGGAGCCGGCGACGTATTTGCAGCGTCCTTTGCCATTGGCCTCTACCAACGCGACGATCCCGTCTGGGCCGCAGACTTCGCGTGCGCTGCGGCCGCGTTCACCGTCGAGGCACCCGGTCTCGACGGAATTGTGACGCGGCCGCAGATTTTGGAGCGGATGGCAGCGGACGACCGCGTATAGTGAAGCGCGGTCGAGCCATCCAGTACACTTGGCAGTGAATACTCGCGCTGTGCAAGGAGTAGCTCCATGCAGAAGTCAATCATGGCGACCGGGTGTATGCCACGCTCCCTGTCGTTGCCGGAGCAGTTTGAGTTGGCGGCCGAGGCCGGTTTCGACGGGATCGAGATTGCCCTGAACCAGGAGGGCTTTTTCTCGTTCGATGGTCCCGCCGCCGATACCGCCGCGGTTGCCGCCGTCGCCGCCCGCACCGTCCCGGTCTCCGGCATGTTGGCCGGGCCGATGTGGCAGATTTCGCCCACGGCCAACGATCCCTCCGAGCGGGCCGAGGCGGCCCGACTGGTCCGCCAGAGCATTGCGATAGCGCCCGACCTCGGTGTGGATGCGCTGCTCTTGGTACCAGGCACCTGCAAGGAAGACGTGCCCTACGAGATCGCTTGGGACCGGGCGCAAGCGTTCATTCGCGGCCTGCTCCCCGACTGCGAACGGCACGGCGTCACGCTCGCCGTAGAGAACGTATGGAACAAGATGCTCTACACGCCGATGGAAATGCGCCTCTTTCTCGACCAGATCAACAGCCCCTACGCCGCCTGCTACTTCGATGCGGGCAACTGCGCGGCGTTCGGGTGGCCCCAGCACTGGGTCAGCTGTCTCGGCGAGCGCATCAAGCGCGTCCACGTCAAGGGGTTCCGTTCGAGCGCCGGGCGGGATGCCAGCGGCTTTGTGCGGTTGCTCGAAGGGGACATTGACTGGCCGGCGGTGTTTGCCGGCTTACGCGCTATTGACTACGACAGCTGGGTCACGGTAGAGATCGGCCCGTACCAGCTTGACCCGCGCAAGCACGTCTTCGATCTGTCGTCAGACCTAGACGTGCTCCTGCGGCTCTAGCGCGAGCGCCCCATGTCTTGACTGCTCTCGGTTCGTCTCACCTGCCTGGGCGCCGCTTGGTATGGTGTATATCGAAGGGAATGCAGGGACGATGGAGATGCCCAACCTGGTCGAAGCGGCGGCTGCCCTGAAGCAGGCGGAAGGGGAGACCGCCTTTTGGGCGGAGCATTACCAGGAGTACGTTCGGAAGTATCCGGATCAATTCGTTGCCGTGCATGATGGCAAGGTCGTCGCCACCTCGCCCGATCTGGAGAGTCTGCTCGAACAACTCGCTGCGCGTAGTCTGAACGTGCAGCGTGTGAGCACGCGATTCATCGCCTCCGACCGCTACCATTATCTCCTGTGATCCGCGGCTACTTCGATCCTACGCCTCCGACAACGCGGCCCCAAGTGCCTGGAGCCGTGTTCTTGCCGGGATTCAGCAAAAGTCCGGTGATTGTACACTTCACTCTGGACACGGGTGCGGATCGGACCTGTCTGCATCCCTTGGATAGTCTGCGGCTCGGTATCACACCCAGACAACTGCGGACACCGGAGTTGTGGTCCGGTGCCACGCATGTGCGGGGTATCGGGGGAGCGGTAGTGTACTACCAGACCACTGCGCTGGTGAGCCTCCTCCATGAGGAGCGCGGAGAGTGGCAGATACTGGAAATCCCGGTTGACGTTGCCCCAATACTGGAGGAAACGATGTCACTTCCGTCTTGAGCTTGACTGGGCCACTCGCCATATCGCGCTGCACTAAATGGGATTCTACCGTCAGGTGCAGCGATCATTGGCAGCGATTTCCGGTGCGATAGTCCACTCTCGATCAAGTTCGTGAGGAGCGCCAGGGAGGAGGTAGGTGTCGTGGAAGCAGAACCGCGGCGTGCAACCAGGCAGGAAGCGGAGGCGGTTGATGCCGTCTACCGGCAAGTGACCGCGCTCCTCAACGAGCTACAGACCGCTCGCCAGCAGGTTGACCATACCGAGCTGTTGTCCGTGCTCGACGGATTGGTCAACCGCCAGCTCGCATTGGAAGGTGAGCTACGCGCGGCCATCCAGCGGTATTGCGGGCACGGCTATGGCGGTGCGGAGCCGTATTAGCTGATAGCTATCAGCCGTCAGCTATCAGCATTCAGGCCTCACCTGATGACGAGGCCGATGCCGAGAAGGACGATAGCGCCGCCGGCCAGTGCGACCGGCGTGGGGTATTCGGCGAGGAAGAGGGCGCTCAGGAGCACGCCGCCAAGCACTTCCCCCGTCGCAATCAGGTTGACGGCTGTCGCCGGGACGCGCCGCAGCGCCGCGTTGTAGAGCGTGTGGCCAATCCCCAACGGTCCGATCCCGAGGAACACCACGGCGCCCAGCGCCGGCAGGCTGTAGCTGCTGCCGGGTGCGGCCCAGAGTGCCAGCGGCGTTAGCCAGAGTGCCCCCCAGCCGTAGACCCCGGCGGCGTAGTCGTAGAGCGGGTAGCGCCCGCGCACCGACCGCCCGGCGACCGAGTACACGGCGAACGTCAGCGCCGAGCCAATAGCCAGCGCGTCACCGAGCAATGCACGGGGGCGGATGTCCGGCTCGACGCCGGCGAGCACGGCCGCGCCGAGTACCCCAAGTGCTACACCTAGCCACCGCGACGGCGTGAGACCTTCCTTCAGTACGACCCGCGAGAGCAGGGCGATGAAAACCGGCGCGGTGTAGACCAGCGCCAAGCTGTGTGCGACGGTGGTGAACGACAACGACGCGATGTAGAAGAAGAAATGGAGCGCGATGGTGAGACCGTAGAGAGCGAACCGCCGGCTTGCCAGCGGTTGCCACCGTATCCGATGACGGCTGACGGTGGCGATGACCAGCACCGTCAGCGCGGCCAAGAAGAGCCGCCACCAGGCGATTTCCAGGGAGGAAATCGTGCCGGCGACCCGGGTCAGAACCGGACTCGTGGAGAACAGAAGCACCGCGGATGCCGCGAGCGCATATCCGCGCCGCCGGGTCCGTCGTTCGTCCGATGCAGGAGTAATGGGCTGGCGTGCCATGAGCCGTTAAGGTACTCGAACGGCCGGCGGCGAGCTTGGTATACCGGGGAGTGGCTCGGCGCAACGGTTACCCTTGAAGCTGCCCATTGGAGCCGCCTTGACCATCGTCGGACTGGGCGAACGGGCGCGTTACCACCGCCGCCGTCACATCGGGTGTGGCTACCTCTGGAGGCAGCGCAGCGGCGCCGGTGCGGTAGGCTGGCAGTGAGCGGACGCTGTACTCGCTGCCGCCGGTCATCGACTCCAGCAAAGCGCCGACCGTATCCAGCGAGGTCAGGCACGGCACCTGATGCTCGGCAGCGGCCCGCCGGATTTCGAAGCCGTCTTGCAGCGCCGGGCGGCCGCCGGTGACGGTGTTGACGACCAGGTTAGCCCGACCGGCCCGGATCAGGTTGATGATGGTCTGATCGCCGTCGGTCAGCTTTCCTACCGCGGTCACGTCGTACCCCAGCCGCCGCACCAACGCTGCCGTCCCGGCCGTCGCGTACAGGCGGTAGCCAGCGTCGCCCAAGGCGCGGATGATCGGCTCGGCCTCGGCCTTATCGCGGTCGGCGATGGAGAGGAGCACGCCGCCTTCTGGTGGGAGGGAGACGCCGGCGGCGATCATGGCCTTGCGTAACGCTGGCGCAAAGGCGTTGTCCACGCCCATCACTTCGCCGGTGGACTTCATCTCCGGCCCCAGGAAAGTGTCTACGCCCACCAGCTTGGCCATCGAGAACACCGGCGCCTTGACTGCCACCAGCGGCCGCGCCGGCCACAACCCGGTGCCAAAGCCGAGGTCGGCCAGACGCCGGCCGAGCATGACTTGCGTTGCCAAGCGGACCATCGGCACGCCGGTCACTTTGCTCAGGAACGGCACCGTCCGCGAGCTACGCGGGTTGACCTCCAGCACGTACACCTCGCCTTGGTGCAGCACGTATTGGATGTTGATGAGACCGCGTGCCTCCAAGCCGGCGCAGATACGGGTGGTGTACTCGACGAGTAGCTCAGTGTCCGACTTGGTGAGGTGGATGGGCGGATAGACGGCGAAGCTGTCCCCGGAATGCACCCCGGCCCGCTCGATATGCTCCATGATGCCGGGGATCAAGGCGTCGGTACCGTCGCAGATTGCATCAACCTCGACCTCGCGGCCCTGAAGGTACTTGTCAATCAGGACCGGGTACCGCTGGTCCTGCGTGAGCAGGGCCGCGACGAAGCGCCGCAGGTCGTCGGGCGAGTTGACGATCTCCATCGCCCGGCCACCCAACACGTAGGAGGGCCGCACCAGCACGGGATAGCCGATCAGGTTAGCGACCGACAGGGCATCCTCGACCGACGATACGCCGGAACCGGGCGGCTGGGGAATGCCGAGCCGATCCAAGAATAGCTCGAACTTCTTGCGGTCCTCGGCGAGGTCAATGGTGGTCACGGACGAGCCGAGGATGTCGACCGGTGCCCCGTGCTGCGTCCCGACGTTGGACTTGGCCAGCGGCTCGGCGAGATTGATCGCCGTCTGCCCGCCGAACTGCACCACCACCGGCGGCCAGCCTTCGTTGGCCAGGATTTCTTGCACGCTTTCCTCATCGAGACTCTCGAAGTAGAGCCGGTCGGAGGTGTCGAAGTCGGTGCTGACGGTCTCCGGGTTGGAGTTCAGCATGATACTCCGCACCCCGGCGTCTTGGAGCGCCCAGGCTGAATGCACGGAACAGTAGTCGAACTCGATACCCTGGCCAATGCGGATGGGGCCGGACCCGATCACCGCCGACGAGCGCGTCGCCTGCACGGCCTTGACCAACCCCTTGTCGAGCGGCCTCTGCGTATTGCCGCTCTGGCCGGCGGGCGGCACCGCTTCGTTTTCCAGTTCGTAGCTGCTGTAGAAGTACGGCGTCTGGGCGGCGAATTCGGCCGCGCACGTATCCACCATCTTGAAGACAGGTCGAATACCCCACTCCTGGCGCTGCGCCCGCACCTGTTCGGGCAGGCGGTCGGCCAAGGTGCCGAGGTGCGCGTCGGAGAACCCGAGGCGCTTTGCCTCCCAGAGCAAGGCCGGAGTCAGGTCCTCGGCCAGCAGGCGCCGCTCCATCCGGTAGATGCGCTCCAAGCCGCGGAGAAACCAGCGGTCAATCGCCGTGCGCTCTGCCAGCTCGTCTACAGTGACCTCGCGGCGCAGGGCCGCCATGAGTGCCCAGAGCCGCAGGTCGTGCGGTTGCTCGATATGACGCCAGATGTCCGCCATGCCCGGATCGTCGCCATCTCCCGGCGGACCGTGCTGCTGCCATTCCGGTGCTTCCCAGAGCAGGGCGCGTCCGCCCATTTCGAGCGCGCGTACCGCTTTCTGGATGGCCGCCTCGAAGGTGCGGTCTATTGCCATCACCTCGCCGGTGGCCTTCATCTGCGTGCCGAGCACCCGGTCGCCGCCGGGGAACTTGTCGAACGGCCAACGCGGAATCTTGACCACGATGTAGTCCAGCGCCGGCTCGAAGGCCGCCGTCGTCTGACCGGTGACGGCATTGGGTATCTGGTCGAGTGTTTTGCCGACCGCGATTTTTCCCGCTACCCGTGCAATCGGATAGCCGGTGGCCTTCGATGCCAGTGCCGAGGAGCGCGAGACGCGCGGGTTGACCTCGATCACGCTGTACGCGAACGCCTGGGGATTCAGCGCGAACTGAATGTTGCAGCCGCCCTCGATGCCCAATGCCCGGATGATCTTGAGCGACGCCGAGCGGAGCATCTGGTATTCCTTGTCGGAGAGCGTCTGGCTCGGCGCGACCACGATGGAGTCGCCGGTATGCACCCCCATCGGGTCGAAGTTCTCCATGTTGCAGACGGTGATGCAGTTGTCCGCACTGTCGCGCATCACCTCGTACTCGACCTCTTTCCAGCCGATCAGCGACCGTTCGACCAGCACCTGCCCAATCGGGCTGGCGTGCAGGCCCCGCTCGACGACCGTGGCGAAGTCGTCCCAGCCCTGCGCCACGCCGCCACCCGTACCGCCGAGCGTGTAGGCCGGCCGGATGATGAGCGGAAAGCCGATCTGCCGGGCAAAGGCCTCGGCCTCACTCACCGAAGTGACGATCACACTTTCCGGCACCGGCTCGCCGATCTCCTGCATCAGCCCGCGAAACAGATCACGGTCTTCGGCGCGTCGGATGGTATCAAGCGGCGTGCCGAGCAGGCGCACGCCGTACCGATCCAGCACACCGGCCGCGGCGAGGTCCACGGCCAGGTTGAGGCCGGTCTGTCCGCCGAGCGTGGGGAGCAGGCCGTCGGGGCGCTCTTGCGCGATGATGCGCTCGACAACCGGCACCGTCAGCGGCTCGATATACACGGTGTCGGCGATGTCCTCGTCGGTCATGATGGTGGCCGGATTGGAGTTGACCAGGACCGAGGTCACACCCTCCTCGCGCATGGCTTTGCAGGCTTGCGTGCCGGCGTAGTCGAACTCGGCGGCCTGTCCGATCACAATCGGACCGGAGCCGAGGATGAGCACCTTTTGCGGGCGGTAGCGGTCGTTAGTCATGGTCTTCCAGTCTTCGGCTGATGGCTGATAGCTTATCGCTCCTCCATCAAGTCCATGAATTCGTTGAACAGGTATTGATTGTCCTGGGGGCCGGGCGAGGCCTCCGGGTGGTACTGCACGGAGAAGACCGGTAGCTCGTGGTGCCGCAGCCCCTCGGCGGACCCGTCGTTGAGGTTGATGTGGCTGACAGAGAAGCCGCTGTCGGGAGGTAAGGAATCGCTGTCTACTTGGAAGCCGTGGTTCTGCGACGTGATGTGGACCCGGCCGGTGCGCTTGTCGAGCACGGGATGGTTGGCGCCACGATGTCCGAACTTCAGTCGGCTGGTGGTGGCGCCCGCCGCGAGGCCCAAGAGTTGATGTCCCAGGCAGACGCCGATAAGTGGCAGCCGGTCGCGCACAACCGGTCCGCGGGTACCGATGAGTGTCCGCAGAGTCTCGATGGTGGCTTCGACGGCCTCCGGGTCGCCGGGGCCGTTGCCCACCAGCACGCCGTCCGGTTCGAGCGCCATGATCTCTTCAGCGGTCGTCGCGTAGGGTACGAGCACCGGCTCCAGGCCGCGCCGCGCCAACGACCGGGGCAGGTTGTTCTTGATCCCGCAGTCCACCAGCACAACTCGGTGCCGTTGCTTGGCCCGACGTGGCTCCGGCCACCCGTCCCACGAGGTATCGGTGAACGCCGCTGCCTCCGGGATCGTGACCTGCCCCACCAAGTCTTGCTCGGAGAGTGGAATGACCCGCTGCGCTGCCGCAACGAGGGCGGCGCCGACTTCACTGGCGCCGGGTGTCGTGCCCCGCAGCCAGGCGGCGGGATCGCGTCTTGCCGCCGTGGCGAGGTGCTCATCGGCCGGGACCAACTGTGCCCGCCGCGCGCCATAGGTCCGCAGGTGGCGGGTCAGCGCCCGCGTATCGAACCCCTCGACCAGCGGGATGCGCTCGGCCGCCAGGTAGGCGGCCAGTCCGCTCTCGGCCCGCCAATGGCTTGGCGCCGGGCAGTATTCGCGCACGATCAGGCCCGCCAGCCACGGCTGCCGCGACTCGGCGTCACCGTCCGTCACGCCGTAGTTGTTGATGAGCGGATAGGTCAGCACGACAAGCTGACCGCGATAGGAAGGATCGGTGCAGGTTTCCTGATAGCCGGTCATGGCCGTGGTGAAGACCAACTCCCCGGCCGCGGCGAGGGGACTCCCGTTTGCGTAGGAGTGGCGGGGCGAGGTGGAGTTACCGGCGTCGGTTGGGACGCCGTAACCGAAGGCGGTGTAGCCGTCTTCGAGCGCCAAGATGTAGGGTGTGTCCCCGGCTTGACCAGGGACCTGCGCCTCTGAGGTGTCGGTCACGGCGCCACCTCCGCCGCCAGTTGGTAGACCGGATCGCCACCGACGAAAGTGTGCGTCACCTGACTGGGTAGGAACACCCCGTCGAGGGGCGTATTGCGACCCAGCGAGCGGAAGCGGCTCGTGTCTACGCACCACTCGCGCTCCGGGTCGAATATGGTCACGTCGGCCGCAGCGCCGACCGCCAGCGATCCGCCGGCCAGCCCGAAGATTTGGGCCGGGCCGCTCGTCAGGGCTGCGATGGCCCGCGCTAACGGCAACTGCTCGGCTTGGACCAGGCTCATGATGCTTCCCAGCGCCGTCTCGAACACCGAGATGCCGAACGCCGCCTCGTCGTATTCGCATTCCTTGTCGGCGATGGCGTGGGGAGCGTGATCGGTCGCAATGACATCAATCGTCCCATCGCACAGTCCGGCGATGAGTGCGTCTACATCTTCACGGGGTCGCAATGGCGGGTTGACTTTCGTGCGTGTGTCGTAGGGAGGCAAGCTCGCCGTGGCGGACCACCAGTGCCCGGCCACCAAGTCGTCGGTCAGTGTCAGGTGATGCGGCGTCACCTCGGCGGTGACGTGGACACCTTGCGCCTTGGCCCGGCGGATCAAGTCCACGCTGCCGGCGCTGCTGACGTGGGCCACGTGGACGTGCGCGCCCGTGGTCTTGGCGAGGGCAATGTCGCGGGCGACGATAACCTCCTCCGCCGTCCCCGGCCAGCCCGGCAGGCCGAGCCGTGCGCTCACCGGCCCCTCGTGCATGACGCCATCGTGCGAGAGTGCCGGGTCCTCGGCGTGCTGGATGATGGGTCGGCGGACGAGCAAGCTGTACTCCAGCGCCCGGCGCATGACGCCACTGTCGGTGAGGCACGCGCCGTCGTCGGAGAACCCGACCGCGCCGGCCTCGGTCAGCTCGGCCATCTCGACCAATTCGCGGCCGGCCTGCTCGCGGGTGATGGCGGCGATGGGATGTACCCGCACCACGCCCTGCGCCGCCACCGTGCGGGCCAGCGATTCGAGCACCGGCGCCGTATCGAGCACCGGCAGCGTGTTGGGCATACAGCAGACTGTTGTGAAGCCGCCGGTAGCAGCGGCAGCGGTGCCCGTGGCAATCGTCTCTTTGGCCTCGTAGCCTGGCTCGCGCAGGTGGCAGTGGAGGTCAATGAAGCCGGGGCAGACGATCTGCCCGGTGGCCTCGATCACCTCAGCCTCGTCAGCGCTCAGATCGGGGCCGACGGCGGCGACCAAGCCGTCGCGCAGGAGCACGTCGCCGACTTGATCGAGCGATTGGGCGGGGTCAATGACCCGGCCGCCGCGAATCAACACGTGGAGCGGTGCGGTGCTCACCCGACCGGACCTCCTTGTCCCCCGGCGAGCAGGTACAGGAGCGCCATCCGTACCGCGAGGCCGTTCTGCACCTGCTCCTCGATGACCGACTGCTGGCCCTGCGCGACCTCGGGGGTGATCTCAACGCCCTCGTTCATCGGCCCCGGATGCATGACTAACGCATGGCGTCTGGCCGTCTTGATGCGGTCGGTGGTGAGACCGTAACGCTGACTGTACTCGCGCAGCGTGGGGAGCAGCCCGGCCGTCTGCCGCTCCTTCTGGAGGCGCAGCGCCATCACTACGTCGGCATCGGCGAGTGCCTCGTCCAAGTCGTAGGTGATATGCACCCGGCCCCGCGGCTCGCCGGTGGTGGCTACCTGGGGCGCGGCGCGCACCGCCGTCGCAACGGCCGTTGCCGGCTGTCCGGCGTCCGCCGTGGCCGCAGCATGGTCGCCGCCGGGGCGGTTGGCTGACTGCACGGAGCGGCCGTTGGCGCCGATGCCGTTGTATCCGGCGGCGGGCGCGGCGGAGGTGTGGTAGGACCGCCGCTCCGGCTGCCCGGTGACGGCGGCGACGAGATCGTGCGGCACGAGGGTTGGCGGGCCACACAGGGTCACGTCCGCGCCCATCCGTGTAAAGCCCCACAGGTTGGAGCGTGCCACGCGGCTGTGCAGGATGTCGCCGACGATCACCAGTTTCAGACCGGCCAAGTCGCCGAGGTGGTGGCGGACCGTGAACAGATCGAGGAGTGCCTGGGTCGGGTGTGCGTGCCACCCATCGCCGGCATTGATGACCCGCGCGGCGATGTGCTGGCTCACCAGGTAGGGCGCGCCGGAGGACCGATGTCTCATCACGACCATATCGGCGCCCAGGGCTTGCAGGGTCCGCGACGTGTCTACGAGCGATTCGCCTTTGTCCACGCTCGATCCCGAGGCTGTCATATTCACCACGTCGGCGCTCAGGTTCTTCGCTGCCAACTCGAACGAGACGCGCGTGCGGGTGCTGGATTCGTAGAAGCAGTTGACGATGGTCGTGCCGCGCAGCGCCGGCACCCGCTTGATGGGCCGCGCCAGCACGTCGCTCATCGCCTCGGCCGTGTCGAGCACCGCGCCGATCTCATCGGCGGTGAAGTCGTCCAGATCGAGAACATGCTTTCGTCGCAATGTCATCGCCGCGCTCCTTCCTGGCTCCGGCCCACTCCGGCCTATCCTCACGACACTACGGCTCTACCGGATCGCGCCGTCCCGGTCGCAGCAACACCGCGTCCCGTCCGTCGGTTTCCAGCAGATGTACGTCTACACTCTCATCGCGCGCCGTCGGCAAGTTCTTACCTACATAGTCCGCCCGCAGCGGTAGCTCGCGGTGTCCGCGATCAACCAGTACGGCCAACTGAATCCATTTGGGGCGCCCATACGCGAGCAGCGCGTCGAGGGCGGCGCGCACGCTGCGTCCCGTGTAGAGCACGTCGTCAACGAGGACTACCCGCCGACCGCTGACGTTGACGGGTAGGGTCGAGCGGCGCATTGCTCGCCGGCCGGTCCGCAAATCGAGGTCGTCCCGGTAGAGGGTCACGTCCAACTCGCCGACCGGGACCTTGACGCCCTCGACCGTCTCAATGTGCTCCGCCAAGCGGCGCGCCAGCGGGACACCGCGACTGACCACACCGACCAACACGAGGTCGTCGGCGCCGCGGTGCCGCTCCAGGATTTCATGGGCGATCCTGACTAGCGCGCGCCGCACGTCCTCGGCGTGCAAGATCATCTTGCCACCGCGCTGCGTCGCAGCCGGCACGCCGTTCGGTTGCGCTTGCCCCTCAGTCATCACCGTCGTTTAGCGCCTCATCGCTTGGGCACGCGGGCCTGGTCTACTCGTCCCCGACGCATCTTCCCGGCCGGTCTGCAAGGACACGCTGAGGCGAGGAAATGGAGCAACACAGTCAATAGCGGTAGCCGCTCGACGGGTACGATGTAGACGCAGAGAGACGCGCGCCGCACGCAGCGGAACCATGGCTATGCTCCTTGCCGCCTCACAGGGTCGGCTTAAAGGTGCGAGGGTGCGAGCGACCGGGCCGGTTTGCTCCCGATCTGCCCCAACCATAGCGTAGTGACCATGGCGGCCGCAAGGCCGGCGGCGCGGCGGCGAGATTGCCATCTACCCTCCCCGGCTCGCCTCGTCACTGCGGCGCAAGCCGCAGTCCAAGTTCCCACCTTGCGGCGGCTAGCACGGTTGCTCATAATGCTCTAGCGGAGGAAGGCGTATGGAATGGGTATGGGTGCCCGTCGTGGCCATTATTGCTGGGGTTGCCAGTACAATGTATCGCAGTTATGTCAAGATGAGAATAGCAGGGCACAAGCAGCAGGCGGCCAGCTTGCCGGCGGACGTACAAGAACGGCTGGAGCGTCTTGAGTCGCGGCTTGCCGAGATGAGCGAGGAGCAGCGGCAGTTGCGGTCCGAGTTGGAATGGCAGGGGAAGCTGCTGCAGCAATCCTCCGAGAAGTGACCGTCCCGCCTCACTTCCCGCCCTCTCCTAGCACACGAGCGAAACCGGCGGCGTAGCTGCCAGGTCAAAGGGGCGAGGCCGCGTGGCCTGCTGCCTCGCTGCGCCCGCCGTTTCCCCGACCGACTGACCAGCGACGCACTGCAACGTATGTCAGAGGAGTCAAAGGAATATGACAGGTCTCGATGTTATCATGGCGATCCTCACCCTGGTTGGCTTGGGAATCTTCGGGTATTTGGGGCGGCTGACCATACTGACCGTGCAACGGTGGCTACTGGCGAGACGGGAGTCACCGCAACTGCCGAACGATCTCGCCGAACGGCTACTGCGGATCGAGCGCCGGCTCGGTGATGTGGAGGAAGAGCAGCGGCAGCTGCGTACTGAGGTAGACTGGCAAGGGAAGCTATTGCGGCGGCCGGACGAGTGATGCGGCGCCGCACGCTGACGCCAGTGAAGGAGACTACACTATGGCAGCGACTACCACCGCGCACACCGTTCGGGTGCAGGCCCAGCCGATCACCGCCGAGAACTTCGTGCCCTATGGCCGGCTGGTCACAGTGGAGCGGGGCGGCTTGAGCCTGCGGGAGGGACATTTCACGGCCCGTCTCATGACGGTGGAGCAGGTTCCGCAGCGCCTCAACCGCATCAATCGCCACCTCGACCACACGCAGCTGTTCATCCCGCTAGGCGGTGCGCCATTTGCGGTGTTCGTGGCGCCGCCCGACGAATCGGCAGACGGCTTCGACCCACGCAAGATCGCCGCCTTCACGACCAACGGGCGGACGGCCGTGATCTTCCACGTCGGCACGTGGCACATTGAGCCGCGGGCGCTCGCCGGCGATACTTGCCAACTCGTGAACGTCCAGAGCAACGTATCGCCGCAGAACACTGAGCTTATTGCGGTTGAAGACGAGCTAGGCGTGACGGTCGAGCTGGCCGTGTAGCGACGCCGTGCCTCCCCCCCGGCCCCATCGGCACTTGTGGCAAGAGTGAGGTTGCCGGAGGCGGGAGGTGGCACGGCCGGCCGGGTTGGAGTTGTGCTGGGTATGGCCGCAGCAAGGGAAGCCGACCGTTCGCCTGGAAGCCTGACCATCCAGGATGAAGAGTATCGTTTCAAGGTGCTCTGGAATGGGCGCTTGCTGCTCGGCTACAACAAGGGCTACCTCCAATACGGGGACTTCTACAAGTCCAAGCCGGATATGCACCCGGTCCACTCCCCTAGCGGGCGGCCCCTCACGACGACCGGCGCGCACCGCTACAACCACCATCGCTCGCTCTGGATCGGTCACGCGCGGGTCAACGGCGTCAACGTCTTTCACGACAACAACCCGCAGCGGCCTAATCTGGGCCACATCGTGCTGGAATCCGCAACACTGGAGGTGCTCAACGACGGCGCTGCCGTGGCGCTACGCACGCGCAACCGGTGGGTGCGTCACGACGGGCCGACGCTGCTCACCGAGCGACGCGACGTGATTGTCCGCGCTGCCCAGCACGGGGGGCGAGCGCACGCCATTGACCTGACCTCGGAATTGATAGCCAGTGCCGGGCCGATCACCCTCGAACGGGACACCCATGCGTACCTCGGCTTGCGCGTGGCGGATAGCATGGACGAGGAGGACGGTGGTCAACTACTCAATAGCAACGGGCAGCGGGGCGAAGCGGGCTGCATGGGGCAGGTGGCAGACTGGTGCGATTACAGCGGTGAGGTGGCCGGCGCAGCCGTCGGCGTGACGATCATGCACCATCCCGACAATCCCCCGACGGCCTTCTTTGCTCGCGCCTACGGTGCGCTCTTCTCCAACCCGACCCTCCTGGAAGAGCGGCACATTGCCGCCGATGACCACCTGGTGCAACGCTGGCGGATTCTGCTCCACGAGGGCGATGCGTGGTCGTTCGACCTCGCCGCCGCCTATCGAGCGTACCGAGCAGTCGCTCCGACGCAGCGGTGAGGGCGGCCGGAGGTGAGGAATAGCCCCCTTAATCGTCGAACAGCGCGCTGACCGACTCGCCGAGGTGGATGCGACGGATGGCCTCGGCCAACAGCGGCGCTACCGAGAGGACGCGGAACGAGGTTGTGTCTTTGAGCTTGTGCCGGCTCGGTACGGTGTCGGTGATGACAATGCCCTCGAAGACGGAAGACTCTAGCCGCTCGACGGCGCCGGCTGCCAGCACGGCATGAACTGCGCCGGCGAAGATGCGCCGGGCACCATGCTCGCGCAGCAGATTGGCGGCGCTGACCAGCGAGCCGCCGGTACCGATGATGTCATCGAAGAGAATGGCATCTTTGCCCCCGACGTCGCCGATCACGTTCACGGCGCGGACCGTGCGTTCGTCGAGCCGCTCCTTGTCAATAATGGCCAGCGGCAAGTCGAGCCGGCGAGCGTAGCGCCGGACCAGCTTGGCGCGGCCGACGTCCGTGGCCACGGCGACGACTTGGCTCATGTCCAGACCCTGTTCGCGGAATGCCGCCGCAACGAGTGGGAGGGCAGTCAGATTGTCGCAGGGACAGGACATGAACCCCTGAATCTGCGCGGCGTGGAGGTCAATCGTCAAGACCCGGTCGGCACCGGCGGCGAGGAGCAGATCGGCCACAAGCCGGGCGGTGATGGCAATGCGTGGCTGGTCCTTCCAGTCGGATTGCTGATAGGGATAAATCGGAAGCACTGCCGTCACCCGCTGGGCCGAGGCGCCCTTGCAGGCGTCAATCAGCATCAGCAACTCCATCAGATGGTCGTTGACGGGTTCGGTGGACGACTGCACCACGAAAACGTCGGCTTCGCGGACATTCTCTCGGACTTGTACGTAAGTACAGCCGTTGTAGTACTTCGTCGTGAACGATTCGCTCAACGGCCGGCCTAGCTCGGCACAAATGGCCTGACCGAGGTCGCGCCCGGCCGGCCCGGCGATGATGCGAATACGATCACCTGCGGTTGCTGCCATGTTCTCCCTCTAGCTTCGGTCTCAGCAAGGCCGGGGTTGTCGGCACAACCCCGCTGTGCCCAGGAACGGGCCGGGCAACCGCTCATGCAGAAGCACCACAGGGCGCCCTCCTGAATCACTGCTCACTACCCAGTCCTCACGAGCGGCTCCTTGAGGACACAAGTCACTGCCACTCGTACAACGGCCGAGATAGTATGGCGGCTGCGATAGGCGGCGATGGGGTGGCTCGCAATGCCCGTCTCAGCAGACGCCTGCTACATCGGCTACCCTTGTGTCATCCAGCCCAATTGCCCCGTAGCGGGCCGCTCGCCCGGCTCGCTGACAATGCCTGGAGTGTAAGGATAGGTTGGTATCCGTACAGGATCGCCCCGCCACCCCGCCGCGCCGGATCGCCGGGTGGCTCTTTCTGCTCCTGCTGTGTGTCTATCTGCTGTCCATCGGCGGCATCACGTCGTACTCTGCCGACGGCCATTTCGCTTTTGAGATGGCGAAGTCCCTGCTACTCGACCCCTCCCATAGCTACTTTCACCGCTTCCGCAGCGGCTTCATCCGCTGGGGCATGATGTCGCCGGTGCTGGCCCAGCCGCTGGTGTTGGCCGGCGAGGTAGTCGCCCGGCGGGCGCCGCAGCGCGACGAACTGGTGGTCAACGGGCATCACTACCGCTTGGAGGAGTGGCCGGTAGTGGGGCCGCCCGATGGCAGCAGCCGGCAGCAGTCGTTCGAGGTGGCGCTGCCCCAAACGGTCAACGTCTCCGAAGTCCACCTGATCTCGTTTCTGTCCAATGCGGCGACAGCGCCGGATGGTGCCTCCGTCGCGTCCGTGCGGCTCACGGGAGCGGGACAGCCGATAGCAGAGCTGGCGCTCCAGGCCGGTCGGGATACCGCCGAGTGGGCTTGGGAGCGCCCGGATGTGCGCCAGCGTGTGGCTCATGCTAAGGCGCCAATCGCGGGGCAGTGGATCGGGCAACCGCTGGGCCGCTACTACTACGCGGTGCTCCCGGTGGCCCCGGCCGTGTCGCGCACCGGCCTAAGCGTGGCCTTCACCGGCAGCGTCGGCACCCTGCACGTGATGAGCCTAGCGGTGCGCGATGCAACGACCGGAGCGGTTATTGATGTCCGCAATGGTGAACGGCTTTGGTCGCAGCGTCAGAATCGAGATGTCTTTCTCCGGCTGGCCTATGCGGTGTTGCCCGCGCTGGCGACCGCCGCCGCCGGGGTGCTGGTATATGCGCTCGTGCGGACGCTGGGCTACGCGGCTCCGGTAGCCGTCTTGACGGCGTTGGGCTACGGCCTGGGGACGATGGCGTGGCCCTACGCGAAACTGGACTTCACCGAACCCACGGCGACGGCCTTTATCTTGCTGGCTACCTTCCTGCTGACCTTGGCCTTACGCCGTGCTCCCGTCCTGCATGCCAGCGCCGGCAAGAACCCGTTACCGCTCCTATCGTCGCCGGTTCTGCTCGCAGGGCTGGCCGGGGTGAGCTGCATTGCCGCCATCGCCACCAAGTACGTCACGGCGTGCTTCGTTCCGCTGCTATTCGTGCATGGAGCGTTGCTGGCAACGGGCCTGCCACGTGGTCGGCGCCTCGGCGCGGCCGTTCGCGTGCTCGGTGCGTATCTACTCCCGCTCATCGGATTAGGAATCGTTGCCCTCGCCGTCGCGGTGGTTGTTGCCGGCGGCCCTCCGGTGCTCCTGACGGAGTTCTTTGGCGGACTGCAACGCGGCTGGTTGGGACTCCCACCCTGGATCGGTTTTCGTGGTCTGGTCTTCAGCCCGGGTAAGAGTCTGTTCCTCTACTCGCCGTTCCTGATGCTCGGGCTGGTAAGTATCCCGCTGTTCCTGCGGCGGCACGGCTGGCGCGGCGCCCTGTACGTTGTCGTGCCGGTGCTCTTCATCGCCATCTACAGCCTCAAGCGCGTCTGGGACGGCGGCGGCTGGGGACCGCGGTACATGGTCCCAATGCTGCCGTTTCTCGCCATCGTCGCGGCGCCGCTCATCGCCGCAGCGTGGCGACACGTGCCTGCAACGCACCAGGAACGCGCAAGCTTGTGGCAGGCGGTGGTGCGCTGCTGGCGACGCTGGCTGCTGCTGTCCTTTCTCCTGCTGGCGGCGCTCGTACAGGTACTCGGTGTGGCCAAGGACTTCAATCTGTTCGCCTCGATGTACCGCCAGCACCTGTACCCACAACTCCCGGATGCAGGGGCGTCGCTGGGCGGGCGGGACTACCTGGAGTTTCTGGACGGGCCAGGTTTGCGCCGGGCGCCGCAAACCCCGTTCGAGGCGCGGACCGATACGCCGGCCCGCGATATTGGGTATCTCTACGGAGTTGATCGACTCGACATGCAGATTGCCTTCCGCGAGCGGCGCACCACCTGGCTCTCGCTCTATACCGTTGATTTCAACCGCCAAAGCCGACAGCAGACGATTGTGCTCCGTGATAGCCGTGGCGAGCGGCGCTACCGCCAGCACGATCCGTTCGAGGAGGGTGTGTGGCTAGGCTGGCAGGTGGAAGGCGGCCCGGAGCAGCCGGTCGAGATCACCGTCATCCAGGAAGGGCACGACGTTGCAGTGCTCTCGGCCCTCACCTTTGACCCGTTGCCGGTGGACGGTCGGTGGATGGACGCTCCCAAAACCGACCATGCGACTCAGGGGCGCTGGCGCGACCGTTACGGCCGCGAAGGATTTGTGCTGTTCGCCTGGCGGGGCGATCACTCGGACGCGGTGCAGCTCCCACCCTACATCGCCGGGTACAGCGGTGGTGAGCGCGTCAATATCGTCACGACCGAGGAGAGCGTCGCGGAGGCCGGCCTGCTCTACGCACCGCCGTTCAGCCCCTTGCTCAACCATGCTTGGCTGTTGAGCGCGGATGCGGTACGGATCGTCTGGCCCGGCCGCCTGGACCTGCTCCAGCGAGTGCTGGCTGCGCCCCCGTGGCGGTGGTGGGGGCTGAACCTGCAACTGTCGCACCCTGAGTTCGGCCTCGGCCTGAACCTGTGGCCGGCCCGACTCTACGGTGACTACGGTTCGCACGATAGGCTGCTTGCGGCCGTGATTGCCCTGTTGGTCGTTATCGAAGGGGGGGTGGTCCTGGCGGCGCTGGGCCTCCTGCGCGCGCTGCGAGGAGCGGCGTCACCGGTGCGTGGCTGGCGTGGGTGGCTACATGGCTGGCCGCCGTGGCTCACCGTATGCGGTTTGGCACTGGCGCTGACGGCTTACAATGTTGCCCAGTTCCGGTGGGGTTAGGGAGCACGAATGGCCCTGGTCTGCGGCTTGCGTCGCAATGACGAGCAACCTCGCCCTCCTATGACCCCCCTGCTGCGGCGGGGGGACGTGGATTCCCGCGCTCCTATTCTGTGTGCTCTGTGGCTAAAAAGCCGGGAATGGCACCCTTAAGGTGCCGGATTCCGGCTTGCATCGAGATTGATCTGACGTGACTCGTAGCCCCGCGCCCGCTGTCCGCCGGCCCGTCGCGGCTACGACGGCCGCCGGCCTCGTCTTCTGTATCTTGCTTTCCGCCTATGTGCTGACCGGCGGTGGCGATGGGTACAGCGTGGACGGCCGGTTCGGCTACGAGATGGCGCGCTCCATCGCCTTCGACCCGGACCGTAGTTATCTCGGAGAGTTCCGGCAGAACTTTGCTCGCTGGGGTATCGTGATGCCGCTGCTCGGCCAGCCGCTGCTCCGGCTTGGTCACGCGGTCGGCGAGGCCGCGCCCCCGCGCGACGGTCTCTACCTCGATGGTCAACTGCACCTGCTCCGCGCGTGGCCTCCCTTGCCCCTCAACGGCACCGCCGCGCCGATTCGGGTTGATCTTCCAAGTCCGGTGTCGGTGACACGCCTGCGAGTGGTCTCCTACCTCGCTTTGGGCACGCGCATCGCTCAAGCCACGACCGTCGCTGAGGTGCGATTGGTGGATGAGGCGGGACATGCTACCCGGATGCCGGTGCGTGCCGGACTGCACACCGCCGAGTGGGCCTACGACCGACCGGGTGAGGCCGCGCGCACGCTGCATCGCCGCGCTCCGCTGGTCGGTCACTGGGACGGCGTACCGGAGGCCAATCTCTATGGAGCCACGATCTCCGTCGCACCGGCGGTGCCGACGGTGCGCGTGGAAGTCCACCCGGCCGCACTAACCAGCGCCGGTGATGCAGTGCTGTTCGTGCGTGTCGTGGCGCTGGAGGACGGCCGGAGCGGCGCATGGGTCACTGTGCCCGGTGGGCCGCGCCTGGGGAGCGCCGACCAGACTCCCGCCTTCTTTGAGCGCCTGGGTTACTCGCTCCTGAACGGCTTTGCGACCGCGACGACGGCCGTGCTGTTGTTGGCGCTGGTCGTGCTGCTGGGCTACAGCGTCGGAGCGGCGGTCTGTGTGGCGCTGGGCTTTGGGCTGGGGACATTGGCCTGGCCCTACGCAACGTATGACTTCTCCGAGCCGACGGCCGCCCTCTTTCTGGTAGCCGGCACGATGGCCGTCTATGCCGCGCGTCGGTACCCGCGGTGGTCACTCGGGCTGGGGGGCGCCGCGGGGGCCGCGTTTGTCCTGGCCGTAGGGGCCAAGTACACGTCAGCGATCATTATTGCGCTGGTCGTGCTGCAAGCCGTGTGGCTCGGCTTACGACCGGTCGCAGCGCCGCATGAGCGGCGCGTGGCGTTGGCGCTCGTGCTGACGCTGGGGCTGCTGGGGCTGCTGGGGCTGCTGGGGCTGGTTGCCGTAGCCGGGCGTGTACCCATCGTCCTGGGCGAGTGGCTCGGCGGACTGCAGCGCGGTTGGCTCAGTCTGCCCATCTGGATCGGGCTGCGTGGGTTGTTCTTCAGCCCCGGCAAGAGCCTCTTTCTCTATGCCCCGGTGCTGATCCTGGCCGTGCTGGGGATGCCCGCGTTCTGGCGCCGCCACCGGACCGCGGGGCTGCTCTTTCTCGTGGCGCCGTGGCTCTTTGTCCTGGTGTTCAGCATGAAGAGCGTTTGGCACGGCGGCGGCTGGGGGCCACGCTACCTCGTGATGATCGTGCCTTTCCTGGTGGTGATGGCAGCACCGGTGGCCCAGTCTCTCGTGAATCGCGGCGGCTCTCGCCTGAACGCTCGTCTGCTCCGTGTCGGCTGCGGCCTGCTGCTGGCGTTTTCCTGTGCTGTGCAGGTCGTGGGTGTCACCAAGCACCCCAACCTGTACCCGATTATGTTCCGTGACCACATCTTGCCGCAGCTCGAGGAGCACGGCACCGCCTATGGGGGACGTGACTACTGGGAGGAGTTGGGTGGTCCGGGGTTGGTGCGCGCGCTGCGCGACCCGGAGTCCGGCGAGCGCCGCCTGGGATACGCCTACAGCGAACCGCCCGACGCGCCCGTTCCGCGCACTACACCGGATGGCAACGTGGTGTTGAGCACACAGTCACCCCTGAATATCAGTGTTGCGGTTGCCGAGCCGGTGACGTTTCGGCTCTCCCTCTACGCGGTGGATTGGGACCGGCGCGACCGGCGACAGAGCATTCTCGTCAAGGACGCCCGCGGCTGGCGAGAGAGCCAACTGGACCGGGACTTCAGCGCAGGAGTGTGGCTGCGGTATCCGGTCGAGGCGACTCAACTCAAGCCGGTGGAAATCTACGTGCAGGGCGCCGGGCCGGACACTGCGGTCCTCTCCGCGCTCGCCTTCGACCCGCACGATGGCAGCAATTGGGATGCGGCACCCGTGTTCGATACTCAACCGCCCGCACAGTGGTCGGACCGCTACGGTCGGGATGGCTACGTCTTGCTCGGCTGGAATGAAGATCGGAGTGACCGGGCCAAACTGCCAGCCTATGTCGCGCGTTACGATGGCGGAGATCGGGTCAACCTGGACACGCGCGAGCGAGACATTGCCGAGACGCCGCTGCTCTACGGCTTGCCGTTTACGCCTCTGCTTGGCCATCTCTGGTTTCTAGGTGCCGATGTGGTAGGGGCAATCTTCCCGAACCGCCCGGATCTGCTGGAGCGTGCGCTGGCCTCCCCGCCGTGGCGCTGGTGGGGCCTGACCGTGCAACCGCCGCACCCTGAGCACGGCATGGGCCTCGATCTGTGGCCGGCACGGCTCTACGACCATTTCGCCTCACATCCGCCGGTACTGGGGGTTGGCGCAGCCGTCGTGCTCCTGCTGTGGGCCGCACTCATCATTTGCACGGCCCGCCTGCTGACCTTGCTCCGACCTAGTACCGGCGGTCGCCGGCTCGCCGGTTACATGTCTCTGTGCTTGATCCTCATGCTCCTGCTCTACGCCGTCGCGGTGGTGCGAACGTAGCGGCGAGCAGGCTCCCTAACCGGTGCATCAACTCCGCGGATCTACCTCTGCCAGCGGCTCCGCTGCAATTTCCACCACAGCTTCACTAGCTGGATCGGTACCCGCGTAACATCACGTGTGTTCAGCCCATGGGCTTGTCCCGTCAGCCGCGGATAGTGTGCAATCGTCACTTCAGTGATCTTGGCACCGAGCTGCCGTGCCTGCAATGCAACCTCAACATGAATAAACGCACTATCCCTGCCGATGGTGCCAGCAATACATCGCCAGAGACGGCGGCTAATGATGATGCTAGAGTCAATGTCCCTGGCCGGAACCCCGAGTGCCAAGCGCAGTACAAGATTATAGGTGGCTCCGACCAATTGTCGCCCAAGAGGGTCTTCACGCCTGGCCCGATGGGTCAGGATGAGATCATGCTGCGGCCATTGCTGTAGCAGCCGGGGGAGCTCTTGGGGTGAAATCTGTCCATCGGCCGGCAAAAAGAACAGCACATCGCCTTGAGCAGCATCAAAGCCAACCGTTTCCGATGGATGACAGCCTAGGTTTTGCCGATTGTGCAGTATGCGGAGTAGCGGCACCTCCCTGGCTAGATCGGCCAGGATTGCCGGAGTCCGGTCGGTACTCGCGTCATCAACGACGATAATCTCGTGACAGCCGGGCAGCCCATCCAGGACCGCGGCGGTTTCGCGCACAACGGATTCGACCGATCCTTCTTCGTTGAAGGCTGGGATAACACACGATACACTCGGTTGCGTCATAGCTCTCACTAGGACTGATGGCGCTACAGTGCCACTGGTTAATAGCACACTGTCCTCCGCCCCGTGACTGTTGTTTCTGATGGAGCTATACCTGGTCGGCAGAGGCTTGCTGACTAATTGCTGGGGTAGTGAGGCCGTTGGCTCCCTTCCCGTCTCAGTTCTCGGCCGCCTCCCCACTTTGTGAAGCGTAGGATTCCTCCAGAGGTGGGCGAGGGTCGCAGGCGCTGCCACGCGCTGCGTAGCGCCAACGCAATGCCCCATAGGCCGGCGGTGTAGGTCAGCAGCAAGAATGGCTCGGCCGGGTGATGGATTCGTGCCCGGTCAGAATTCACCAGCACTGATACCAGGAGCAGACCCACGCCCATTCCTAGCGGTACGAGTGCTGGGCGTAGCCGGCGGCTGACGATGGCCGACACGGCACACGCGACGGTAAGCGCGAGCGTGAGCGCCGCCGGGAGCAGGTCGGGGCGGAAGAGACGGGTAATCCGGTCGACGCGATTGCCGGCCAGTTCCGCGATGGCAGCGAACTCGTCGTGGACGGTGAAGATCGGCGAGCGGATGTTGAGCAACTCTTGCTGTGGGTACAGGTCGTGGACCCGCTCCTTGGCAAAGCCGCCACGCCACATGCGTCGGAGCCGAAACCAGGTCTTTTCGAGGTACCCGGCAGGATTGCGCGAGATCACATCAAGCGCCGCCGCCGTGATTAGTGCCGGTGTGTGGCCGGCACCAAGCTCTGCCTCGACGCGTGCCCACGCCTCCCACACCGAATTGTTCTGGTCCTTCTCATCTTGTAGGAGCGTGAGTACCTGCCGCAGGTCGGGGTCGCTCTCCGCTCTATTGGCCCACCCATAGGTCCCTTCTTCTTCCCACAGACGCACGAGGAGTTGCAGTCCAGTCGTGTTGCTGAGACCGATATAGTGGTACTCCAGCCAGTTGCGTGCTAGCCACGGCGATACTACTACCCCAAAGATCGCCACAAATGCCAGGATACGCAGCCACGTCCGGTAGCGGTGGGCACCCTCATACACTAGCAGCAACAGGCATACGGCGATGAGGGCCGGCTGGATGACCAGCCGGGTCAGCGCAGCCAAGCCGAGGATGGCACCGGCCGCGACGACGACACACCAGCCACCGCCGCCGTGTAGCATCCGCACGGTGAGTAGCACAAAGAGCAGCGCCAGGGGGATGAACAGCGCCTCGGTGTAGATGCCATGCTCGATCATGAGGAGATACCCGTTCGCGGCCATACCGAGCGTGGGCAGAAGGGCCAGTAGAGGGGGTAGGAACGTGCGTCCGACGGCATAAGTGAGCAGCACGGTGCCGATGCCTAGGAGGTGTTGGACGGCCACCACCGCGAGGAAGTCGGGTCCGAGCAGAATCTGCACGCTAGCGAAGAAGGTCGAATAGCCGGGCGGGAAGATGTAGCCTAACGGTGCGAATGAAAAGGCCGTGCGGATCGTCTCCGCGGCCTCCACATACGCGCCGCTATCGCCGATCACAAACGCCGGCGCGCGGAACATGATGCTGGCCCGGAAACCCAGTGCCACGATCACGCTGGTACCGATACAGACCGCATCCGCATGGGTGTGTAGCCAGGCACACCAGTGCCTGATCGTGTTAGCTCCGCGGCGCGCCAACGCTGCGCTACGCTGCCCCCAGAGCACCGTGCCCAGGCTGAAGGCGGCGCAAACCACGCCCGCCAGAAGCAGTACACTGGGGCGCAGGGCGCCGGTAGACAGGCCGAATAGCCGGTTGCTGACGACCCAAGCTGCCAGCAGGACGGCTGCACCGGCACCGATGCCCCAGAGCGCCCTGCGTTGCCATGGTGCAGCCGTGATGGTAGTGCCGGATACTACCGAGGCCAGCAGTAGGCCGACGAGCAATCCCAGCAAGAGCAGCGAGGCCGGATCAACGAGCCGGGTCCCGGTGACAAGCTCGGCGTTGGCCGCGAGCAACCCCAGCACCATCGGCAGCGCAAGCGCGGCGATGATGACGCGCCTACGTGGCCGGCGCCGCCCTGGACGTGCATGATGGTGGGCGGGACGGGGCGCGGCTGGTGTCGTCACTGGCCCCTACCCTCACCCTCCCCTGTTGCGACAGGGGAGGGAACATGCCTTCCCTCTGCCGCCGCGGGGGGGCCATAAGGAGACCAGGCGGATGGGGCCTCGTGCTCTACCGCCTGCGTGATCTCGTCGAGCCAGACGACCATCTCGGCGGTGATGTCGTTCTTGAGCACTTCGCTTCCTGGCAGAGACCAGTAGCCGGCCGCGGCTTGCGCTGCGATGAGGTTGTCGCCGACGCGGATGGCCAACTCCCGATACTTACGCTCGCCGGTCAGCGTATGGAGCACCGCCGCGGCCCAGCCTACCTTGCCGGCACGCAGAAGCCGGAACAGATAGTCGCTGGCCCCCTCTGCGAAACGCATGTACTCCTTGGCCAGCGCCAGCCACTCGCCTTCCCCGGTCGCTTGGTATAGCCGCGCCAGGAAGCCCCCGGCGATACCCGGATGGAAGAAGAACTGATCTCGCTCGGCGTCGCGGCTCATCACGTAGCGGATTTCGTCGTCGGGGTCGGGGTTGGTGTGCAACCCCTCGGCGCGGCTGTAGACCGAGTAGAGCTGTTGTGGATAGTTGGGTTGGGCCGCCATGAGCGTTTGCATCCAGCGGCCGACCCCACGCGCTACGTCCAGCCGACCGGTGTAGAGCGCCGCCTGTCCTGCTCCGCTGACCACCCAGAGGTCCTGCTTGGTGTGCGCGTCACGCTTGGTGGGGCTGGAGTAGAAGCCGCCGCTCTCCGCGTCCCGGAAGTCCAGGAGGAAGTCCATACCACGCTGGGAGAGGTCGAACTGCCCCAGGCGGTGCGTCCCGATAATGACCCAGGAGTTGTAGTAGATGTAGGCGTACTCGGCGTGCAGATCGGCGTACCTGCTCCCCGGCTGAGGCCGCGGCCCAAAGTCACCGTCTGCGGTCATGCCGTGCTGGCGAATCCAGGCGCACAGCCGGTTTGCCGCGTTGGTCTCACCACAGACTTGGAAGGCGGCCGGCACCTTGTAGTACTCAATTGCCCCGAGTGCGGGGTTGCCAAAGCTGCCATCGGGGCGCTGGTGCGCCAGCAAGTGAGCACAGCCGCGGTCCCGTGCCGCGCGAAAACGCTTCATCGCTATTGCCCCCCTTGCCGTCTCACCCCCAGCTATTGCGCTTGGCGCTGGCGCATCCGCAGGAGATCCTCGTTCGTCAGAAACGGCTCGTAGGCCGCAACGAATTGGTCGAGGGTTTCCGCCACCGTCGCCGCGGTCGTATCGAGCACGATCCGCTTCTGAACCAGCGACGCAGCTACCTCTGCCTCGAACCGCCGGAGCACGTACTCGACATCTTGCTCCCGAACAACCTGATGCGGATGCGGATTGTCGCGCATCCGCTGGCGGATCGCTGCCGGGGAGGCCTTGACCAGCACCAGCACCACGTCCGGCGCGAGGTCCAGGATACGCCGCTCCATCTTGCGGGCCATCTCCGACCGTTGACCGGCCGGGCTACGCGCCGGAGCGGCGCTCTGCTCACCGCCGTAGCCGTAGTAGAGCGGGGCGTAGACGGCCTCCTCGATAAAGGGAGCCATCAGGTTGTGGTCGGGCTTGGTGTAGAAGCTCGGCGAGATGTGATACTCGATCATGAACCGCTGGAGCATCTCCTTGGCCTGTGGGTGTAGCCCCAGCAGCGACTCCTGTGCCTCCGGCTCCAGTTCCGTCGAGGGGATGGTGTGATGGTCGTGGAAATGGGCCGTGGCCCCGATGGTCCGCTCGGCCCAGGCCATGATCTGCGCTGCCAGGGTGGTTTTCCCCGCGTATTCGCAGCCGGTCATCAAGAGATACATGGTTGCCTCATCTCTGCGCGAGTGTTCACAATGCTGTCGCCGGTATCGTGCCGCTGGGCGGCCAGCGCTAACATACGTGACGGGCGCTATTGTAACGGTGATCGGGGTTTGGCGATAGGCCCTCGGCCACACGGGCGGTTCCGGGAGTGTCTTGACAAGCGTTGGGGCACTGGCTGGTATCCATCGCTGATATACCGGCCCGCCTCCGACAGCCGGCGCTACCGCAGCCTGACGGGTGGAGCACGCTTTGCCCCGGCAAGCACGCCTTCCGCCTGTTTTCTCGGTGTACCTATCCTTGTCAGCTAAAGGGAGGTGGTTGGGGACAGGTGCTGCGGTGTTGATGCCTGGGCATCCGTCGGATCTCGCTGGCCCGGCGTGCTATCGGCTACCGGAAGGATGACCGTGAAGCCGGTGCCCTCCTCGGCGTTACTCGTAGCCGTGATCTCACCCTCGTGGGCCGCGACGATCTCCTGGGCGATAGCCAACCCTAAGCCCGTGCCGTCCACCCCCTGAGCACGAGACTTCTCGACGCGATAGAACCGCTCGAAGATATGGGGCAAATCCGCGGCCGGGATCACGCTGTCGGTGTTGTGAACCGTCACCCAGACCGTTGGCGGCGCGGCCGTGCTGCCATTCTTCGCTGTCCGCTGTCGCCGCACGGCCCGCCTATCCATCGGACGGTCCAGCCGCGGCGTGTCGTCGGTCGCTACGACGAATGCACCGTTCACGGCCGGCGCGGCGGGGTCCTGTGGGTGAGGCGGCCGGCCGGCGCCGGCGCTGATGGTGATGGTGGCGCCCTCGGGCGCGTACTTGGCCGCATTCTCGGCCAGGTTTGCCAAGAGCCGCTCCAAGAGGCGCGCGTCGCCATGCCAGCTATATGCGGCGCTGGCGTCAAAGTCCAGCACCAGCTTCTGTCCGGCCTGATCGGTGAGCGGGGTAATGCGCGCCGCCGTTACACGTAGCAATTCCGTGAGATTCACCGCCTCACGCTCTATCGGCAACTGCCCACCTTCGATCTTGGACAGGTACAGCAGCGCCTCGACCAGCCGGCGCATCCGTTCGGCCTCATCGTGGATGATGCGCCCCGCTTGCGCGCTCGCAGCCGGGTCGCGCACCTCGCCCTCGACCAACGCCTGTGCCCAGCCTTGCAGCGAGGTCAGCGGGGTCCGTAGCTCGTGCGAGGCGTTGGCGAGGAAGGCCCGCAGCGCGCGGTTGGAGCGGGCGACCTCCCGCGCCATCCGGTTGAACGCCCGCGCCAGTTCGGCGACCTCGTCGTGACCGCGCACCTGAATAGACTGCTCGTAATCGCCTTGTGCCATCGCCCGACTCGCCTCGGTGATCTGGCGTAAGGGGCGAGCAATTGAGCGTGAAAGCCAGAGCGCGGCGGCTGCCGACACAGCCAGCGCTATGAGGGCGGCAAAGGCCAGACTGGGCGCCAGGGCCTGCCAAGCCGTTCCGAGACTGGCTTCCGGCACGACTACTGCCACATGCCGGATAGCGGCACCGGCCGGCGTCGGTCGGTCTGCATCTCCGGCCCCTCGCCCCCGTGGAGCCACCGGCGGGACTTGGGCCACAATGAACAAGTGCGGCTGATTGAGCGGCTGTACCTCCCCCGTCCACGCGACAATCGGCAATTGGGGAGATCGCTGGCCGGACCGTCTACCTCGCCCTTCCTGGCGAGCCGCCACCAACTGTCCGTCCGACACTTCAAGTCGCACGCCCTGCAGGCTCTCGTCACCTTCGGGACTGACGTCCACCAACGCGCGGTTGGTGTCATCAAGCAGCAGAATACGCACGTCGTAGAACTGCGAGAGAATTGACATGAAGCCGGCAATATCGGACGACGACGCCTCCCGCAACGTCAGCATCCTCATCTGACCAGCGGCAATGATCGCGATGTCCGACAGGCGGTTAACGGCTTGCTGCCGCTGATACCGCTGGACCAAGCCGATGGTCCCGGCTGCTGCCGTACCCAACGCCACGATGATCACGACCGCAAAGGCGGCCTGGAGCTTGGAGCGCAGCGTCAGCAGCCTGAATCCCTGACGACGCCAGTCCTGCACAATCGCATAGAGATCGATGGTGCAGGACTGGCACGCTGCCAGCCAGCGTCTCATCACGTCACCTACTCGCTTGCTCCGGGTGGAGCGGTCTCCCCGGCCGCCATGCTCCTACGCGCCAGCCGCCGGGCCAACGAGCTTATAACCCACGCCCCGCACCGTCTCGATGCGGGCAGTGCTGCCGGCGATCTTGCTCCGCAGCCAGGTCACGTGTACGTCTACCGTGCGGCTCTCGCCAAAGTAATCGTAGCCCCAAACCCCACTGAGCAGCATCTCGCGCGTCAGCACCACGCCAACCTGCCGAGCCAAAGCCAGCAGCAGATCGAACTCCTTCATGCGGAGCTTGACCTCCGTGCCGGCGACGGTGACTTCGCGCCGGGCCGGATCAATGCGGAGGTCACCGACCTCGACGACGGCCGTTGTCGCCCCCGTTTGGCTTGTTCGGCGCAGCACCGCCTTCACCCGCGCGACCAACTCGCGGGGATTGAACGGTTTGGTCACATAGTCATCGGCGCCAAGCTCCAGGCCGACAATCTTGTCCACGTCGTCGGCGCGGGCCGTCAGCATGATAATCGGCACGTCGCTGTCCTTCCGCACCCGCCGACAGACTTCCCAGCCGTCCACCTGCGGCATCATCAAGTCGAGAATCAGCAAGTCCAGACGGAGACGATTAATCTTCGCCAACGCCTCCTGCCCATTGCTGGCCGTCTCCACCCCGAACCCCTCGTTACCGAGATAGAGCTTGATGAGCTGCACGATATGGCGCTCGTCGTCGGCAACGAGGATCGTGCCGTGCGAGGGCGCAGACGAGGGCGCCGCGCTCTGTTCGTTCATCGTCGTCTTCCACCGGTACCTGCCAGGCTACCGTCCACGTAGCTGTCTCTGCCGGTCACAACGTGCCTCCATAATACCCGTTGCGCCATCTGCATACTAGCGTATCCCATCGGGGCTAACCTGGGGTTAAATCACCGCTATCTTTCACCTGGATTCCGATACGACCGCCCCCCTTCCTCGTGGAGCGTGCCGGGGTGCAGGTAGCCCCACCGTCATTCCGGTGCCGGAGTGGATTCGCGCGTTCGCGTGGAGGGGGAGCGCGGCCAGCGACAGCACCAGACCACGTTCACCCGATCAGCGGTCACGACCTCGCACTCGTCGAAGTGTGGTGCCGCCAGCCGCGGCAGCGGCAGCGTGCGCGGACCGACGACAAAGAGCCGCCCGCGCGGGCGCAGCTGGGCGGCCGCGGTGGCTACAAACCGCTCGGCCGGCGTGGTTCGATAGACGCCGGCCTCGTGCAGCGGCGGGTTGCTCACGATAACGTCAAACGTGCGCCGACTAACCGCCTGCAAGCCGTCGCTCAGTTGTACGGTCGCGTTGGCCACCCCGTTGCGGCGCAGGTTGCGTTTCGCCAGTGCGACAGTCTGCACGCGGTTGTCGAGCAGCACCGCCGCACCCTGCGGTGCGAGGCGGGCTGCCACAATCCCCAGCAGTCCGGCGCCGCACCCGAGGTCCGCCACCTCGTCCGCCGGGCCAATCTGCATCGTCTCGGCCAGCAGGCGGGAGGCTGTATCGAATCGGCGGCGGGAAAACACCCCGGCCTGCGTCTCCAAGCTGATCGTGAGACCCCGCACCGTCTCTTGCAGCACCACCGTTTCCGGCGCGGCCTCGTCGGACGCGCTGGCCGGCGGCTCCGGGCCGCGGCTGGCCCGGTAGAGCCGGTGGCCGCCGCGAATAGCCAGTAGCTCCACGTTGCCAAACCGTTCCGCCGTGTAGCGCGCAAACGTCTCCCCGCCCTGGCGGCGATGCGTTTGGAAGAACAGCGCCCCGGCCGGCCGGAGCGCCCGGTGTGCGGTAGCGATGTCGGCCCGCACGCGCTCGTTGCCGAGATAGTGGGGTGCCAGCAGCAAGACCACGTCGTAGGAGCCAACGTCTGCGGCCGGGATCGTGTCGGCCAACTGCACCTCGAACGTCGCCACAGCGCCCCGGCGGGGCGGGGCATGCCGTTGCAGCTCCTCCACTAAGTCCACCGTCGGACGCAACGACACCAGTTGCCGCGGTGCCGGCAGCCCGTCCGCTACGGTCCCGGCCACGAGCAGGAGCGGCGTCTCCGGATCGTCGTAGCCTAGCTCCAGCACCCGGTCCGTCGCCGCCAACTCCAGGCCGCGCCGCAGCAAGCGCTGATCGAAGCGGAGCGCCCGCCCGCGCCGCCTGGAGCGCCCCGCGCGTGACCTGGCCTCCGCACCGTCCGGCCGCTTACGTCGCCGCATTGCCCCAGTATGCCGCGTGGCGAGGCTGTGTTGACAGCGCCCGGTTATGTTCGCGCACGCGGCTGGCCACCTCCCCCTGCACAGCGGAGGGACCATAGGGGGCCCACCCTTGCTACAATCCGCTCGCAACACACTCGCTGCCACACGCAAGGAAAGGACCACTGATGACCGCACGCATTAGCCCGACGCTGCATGGATCTCAGCTCCGCGGTGACCCGCTCACACTTGTCGAAAAGGCACAGCTCGCGGCCAAGCACGGCTACGCCGCCGTAGATTTCTCCTTCGCCGAAGCCGAGGCGTATGAGCAAGACGGCGGCTCGGTGCCCGCGCTCCTCGCCAGCATGGGCGTCGAGGCCGGCACCGTCGGCGGCCTCGTAGGGTTCTCCCTACTCGATCCTGGGGAAGACCTGGAGACGACACTGGCGGACCTCCCGGCACGCGCCCGCCAGGCCGTAGCCTGGGGCGGTACGGTCACCGGTGCAGGAATACCCATGCGTACCACCTTGCCGCGCGATACGGCCTGGCCGCTGGCGGTAGAGCGGCTGCGGCGCCTCGACGAAACCGTGCGCGATACCGGCCTGCGCTTGGGCCTGGAGTTCCTCGGCGTGCGTAGTCTGCATCCGGACCGCGGTCATTTCTTCATCCACACGCTGGCGGTCGCCCTGGATTTGCTTGAAGCGGCCCAGGTCGAGGCCAGCGGCCTGACCGTCGACTCGTACCACTGCCACGCCTCCGGCGCGACCTTCAAGCAGCTACGCCAGACCCCGGCCGAGCGCATCACGCTCCTCCACATCAACGACGCCAAACCGGTGCCGCTGGAGGATCTGGACGACCAGGACCGGTTGATGCCCGGCGAGGGGATCATTGATCTGGCCGGATGGCTCCAAGCCATCGCCGCAACCGGCTTTGACGGCACTATTGCCTTGGAGGTGCTCGGTCCGCGCCTCGCCGACCTCGATTCCGAGGCGTGCGCGCAGCAGGGTATTGCCTCCCTGCGCTCCGTTTTTGCGGAAGCCGGCCTGCCGCCGTCCTGAGCTGCGGAAGTTGGAGGTGAGGCGCCGACGATCCCCGATTAAGCAAGTGGGCCTGGACTGGGGGAGGTCCAGGCCCTACTCGTGGGAGGGATAGGGTCGCCTCTGAGAGGCGTGTCCTGTTGCCCTATCGCGTCTGCCCCGGCTTCGTTGCCGGTGGTGTCCCGATGGCTGCCGTTGCTGCCGGGACCGCAGACGACGCGGCGTACAGCGGATGTCGGCGCGAAAGACTACTCACTGTCTCGTTCCTGCTCGGTGGCCGCATTGCCACTGGGCCTCGCTGTCGGCACCGTTTCCCCTTCGTCCGGTTCGGGGGTGGCGCCGTGCTCACTGCTGTTATTCTCCCGCACCAACATTAAGCGCCGTGCAAGAGCGGGTAAGCATCTCGTTTGCATCCGGTTAAGCGTCGGTTAACGCCTCTCGGCCACGACCGCCCGTACCGGAGAAAGGGTACCGGCCGCCGGCTACCGCGTGGACTCCTCTTCTCAGCAGGGAAGAGGCCGGGGGGTGAAGCCAAGGCCGGTTAGTCGTCGGCCTCATCCAAGACGGCCGGCTGGGCAGCGGCACGCCGGCGGTCCAGCCAGTGGAACCGCACGATCATGTAGACCGCCGCCAGCGCAAAGAGGGTCCCGACAAGCTCGGCCCAGACCGCTCCGCCGAGCTGGAGGGCTGCGAGGACGGTAGCGTTGAACAGCGCATGACCAACGACAGCGATACCCCACCAGAGTCGCCGGCCGGTCAGCACCGTCTGCATCACCAAAACTGCGGCGCCGATGTGAAAGGTCACGGCGGCAACGCGCTCCCATACCACCAGCGCGGTATCCCACCACTGCAAGGCATAGAGCGTGTCGAGCTGTGCGCCCATGGCGACCCGTTCCTGCACACTCTGGGTCTGTGCCATCAGGCTATCGCCCAACTGGAATAGGACGATACCGTAGATGGTGGAGCCACCGACGAGCAATATCGCCTCAATACCGCCGTGACCGGCGCCAAACATCACTGCGTTGCGCCAACCGCGGGCAGCAGTAGCAAAACGCTGAAGCACCAGCCACCGTGCCGTCTCCTCGAAGATACCCGCCGTCAGCGAGAGCACCAGGAGATTGATCCAGAATACGGCCGGCGAGTCGGCGGCGATACGCACGAGCGGCGTGAGTACAAGCGTGAGGATGTATAGAAAGGGGAACCGGGCCAACTGCGACGCGACGAACGTGAGGGCGCCCCAGCCCCAGGTCCGCCAGGAGACGGCGAGTCGCTGACGCAGCCACCAGCCCAGTGCCAGCGGTCCGAGAATGACAATGGCAGCCTGCACGTTCAACAAGGTCAGGGGCGACATCGCATCCTCCCAGGACCGCGGCGCTGCCTCGCACTCCAGGCACAGCAGCCGGCCGCTACGGCAACTCGACCATCACTTTACACGCCTCCAACTCACGCCGCGCGAGCAGTGTCAAGGTGTCCTGCAAGTCCGCCAAGGCGATCCGGTGCGTGACGAGGCTCGTGATATGGGGGTGGGTACGCAGATACTCCAGGCATTCGGGGAACCGCCCCCGGTTGAGGCGGGAGGCCGTTAGCCGTAAGCCGAACCGCATAGCGGTGAACGTCGGCAGTTCGACGGTGCCGTCGTAAAGGCCCAGCAGCACGTAGCGGCCGGCCGGTCCAAACCAGCGCAGCCCGGCCTCGATGGTCTCCGGCACCCCCACGGCTTCAATTACCACGTCGGCACCCTGCCCGGCGGTAAAGTCCTCGATGCGCTCATCGGGATCGTCGGTCAGCGTGTTGACCACTGCGGCCGCACCCAGTGCCTGCGCCCGCTCCAGGCGGCCGGGAATACGATCAACGACCAGGGCCGCCGCGCCCCGCTCCACCGTAAAAGCCAAGCAGGCCAGCCCAATCGGCCCGGCACCGATGATGACCACGCGGTCATCAGCCTGCACGTCGCCATTGGCCACCGCCTCGGCGCCGATGGAGAGCGGTTCGACGAGCGCCGCCGTAGCGAGGTCCACGCCGGCCGGGAGGCGATAGAGCTGTTGCGGGCTGACGTAGGCGTGCTCGGCAAAGCCCCCGTCAGTGTGGACACCAACGACGGCGAGGTCGGGACAGAGGTTGGGATACCCGCGGCGACAGGTGCGGCACCGCTCGCAAGAGGCATACGGATTGACGACTACTCGCTCTCCTACCCTGACGCCGCTCACCGCCGCGCCGACGGCCGCGACCGTACCGGCGATCTCGTGCCCCATCACGCGCGGATAGGTAAGAAACGGATTGTGCCCACCGAAAGCGTGAATATCGGTACCACAGATGCCGACCGCACTCGTTGCAATAGCGACCTTGTCCGCCGGCAAGGGGCGGTCCAGCTGTTTGATCTCAATAGTACCCGGCTCGGTGAGAACTGCCGCTCTCATACCATCCACCTCCGGATCGTCTTGCGCTGGGTAGCCGGTTGGTGTGCGAGCATCGGCCACCCGGCGCCTCGGCCGCTAGAAACACCATATTGTCATATGTGTCCTACCCGGCAACACCGCCTTGAGTATGCCACGAAACGATTACGGTACCTCGCCGGGCAGGCGGTGGGACAGCGCTGGCGGCATTTCGGCAGATCGGTAGAACAAAGCAGCGTACAGTGCCTAGATACAACAATTCTGCGCTTAGATATAACATTTACTCACGATATTGGCGCTCTTATCGCGTGAATACTGCTATTTCTCCCAGAAAAAAGTTAGAGTGGGTTTTTCTGGTATACTCACTGCGAGCTACTCGCCCCATCCGCCGCTCCATGCGCGGTAACTGGTCAGCGAATACTTGTGGCCGTTCTTTCGGAAAGACGCGCGCTAGCCGCAGAGAGGTGACGTTGTATGTCCTTCCAAATCCGTGGCGGTGACTTGGTCATGACCCTCGACACGGAGACGGCCGCCACAGGATTTGGTTGGCAGCAGCAGCCGGCGGAGCCGGCCACCGCCGTACCACGCTTCAAGCTCGCCGGCACGCCGGCCGAAGTCACCGGCATCGTCGTGGCGAACAGCACGCTGACGGTGGTCCTGCGCGGCGACGGCGTGGAGGGCAAGTGGCACCTGCGCCCCGGCCACGAAGCTATTACCTCCGTGGTCGAAGTCGAGGGCGCAACGAGCGATGTTGGCGTCGAGGTGTGGCTTCCCCTTCCGAATTCAGCCGTCATCCATCACCTGACCGGGCAGAACTGGAGCGCCCGGATTGATGCTTCTTGCCCCCTGGGCGCGGCGGCCGGCGTTGCGCTGGGGAACACCCGCTCGACCCACCAGCTCGCCGCCGTCGAGGCCGAGGACTTTGCGATCACCGTCATCGGCCTGTCCGACTACACGCGCTGCCTGCCCGGCACGCACGCCGCGATCTGGAGTACCGGCGCGTATCGGGATAAGCAGGGGGTTTGGTTGGGCATCGAGTGTGTGAACGGCGTGCCACTGGAGCTATCCGCACAACGCGACCTGACTGCGGTGATTGATCGCTACTGTGACAGTCTCCAACAGCGGCTCGGCGTGCTCCCTCGCGCGCAGGATGCCTCCGTACCGGCTTGGCTCGACGAGATCAAGGTGCTCGTCTCCCTGGACCTCTGGCGGGAGACCGGCGAAATCGCCCATACCTTCGACCATGTGGTGGCCCTCTGCCGGGACCTGGACGATCTGGGTGTGCCAGGCGGTGTGGTCGTCAGCCTGCAAGGTTTCCAGGGGCCTTACGGTTCGCGCTATCCCGTCTTCGACCCGGCCCCGGAGCTAGGCGGCAGTGCCGGCCTACGGGCGGTCGCCGAGGCGGTCCACGCCGGCGGTCACCGCCTCATGGCACACGGCAACGTCTGGGCCATGGACCCGTATGTCGAGGGCTTTGCGGCCCTTGAGCACCTCGCACTGCCGTATGACCGGCCGTATGAGCGCCTGCCCGGCGGGCAGGTGGGACCGTATGACGGCTGGCCGGGCGCGTTTCCCGTCATCCCGACCGGATATGACTCCGGCTTCGTCGCGCTACAACCGCAGGTGCAGTCGGCCACGCAGGTGACGTTCGAGACCTTGCCGCTGCCCGACGAGATGGAGGCCTTTCTCACCATTGCCGGTGTCCAAGACTGCTCCGCCGGTGTGGTGCGGGCAGTCGTCAATGGCCGGGAGGTGCAGAGCAGCCCCGGCGCCTTTATCCACGGGGACCGCGCACGCTTTCGCTTCCGTTTCCGGTTTGCGCCGGAAACGAATGTGGTCCAGCTCACGTTCGCGGAGGGCATTCCCGATCAGGGCGACCCCGATCAAGGCATTCCCGATCTGTCGCGCGCGACCTACCGGCTCAACGGCGCCATCAAGGGCGGCCGCGTGTGGAATCATCCCCTCGTGCGCGCCGACATCACGCATCCGGGGTGGATTGCCGTCACGCGCGACAATCTGGGCCGCGTGGCCAAAGAGTACGGCATTGACATCCTGTACGTGGATGATCTGGAGTTGACTCGCCCGGACGAACGGGCCGTCTTCGACGCCCTCCGCAAAGACCTCCCCGGTGTGGTCTTCGCCGGCGCTGCCTCGGCCGAGCCTGGATACGATGTCTTCCGCCTCACGAACACCACCGGCACCGGGCTACCGCCCCGCAATGCGTCCTACGGGGTAAGCGACTTTGCCCGGCGGGTCCACGAGCGGTTTACACGCCTGATGTATCCGGGCCACTATTTCGTCCCGCTGCAGCCCCCGGTGGTGGCCGAAGACGGTAGCCAAGATGGCGACGCGGCCGAAGCGCCGGCCGATCCCGTCGCCGCGGAGCACTCCATTCCCGAACACGTCGAGCGAGTGGTGGCGGAAGGGCCACGCTGGGGACTCTTCCCCGCCGTGTGCCTCAACTACCGCGACTACGGCCTAGACGAGCGCGCCAAGCAGGTCATCCTCGACGCGACGCGGGGCTAAGACCAGGGATACGCTGCTACCCGAGTATTGGCTGACTGATTTCTACTCGCGCACCATTGCGTCAGTTCTAGGCTGCCACTGCGACCACTGCATGACGCGGCGGACAGCGCCCGGCGTGCCAAGCCGCGCGTAGAGGTCCTCGGCCCATTGGTAGCTGGGCGGGCGCGGGCCGATGAAGACCAGTTCGGCCGGCCACAGCAACCCGGCCACCTGCGGCAGATCGGTCACGCGCAGAGCAAACAGCATCTCGATAGCTTCGCCGGTGCCGTCGGGATTGGAGGGGGCATCTTGCGTTGCCGGCGGCCCGTCGAGACAGACGGCTTCGAGGCCACTACCGGGTCGCGGCCCGGTACAGGCGTGCAGCAGGGCGGCGTAGAGCGCGACGGCGGCCATCCCTCCCTGCCCCGCGATAGCCAGCCGGCGGCCGTCAATGCCGGGTAGCTCGGCCACCGCTTGCAGCGCCCGCAGCGCGTCGTAGACTTGTAACGAAGCGATGGTCCGGCCGGTAAGCATGGCCGCCCGGCGCAGATGCCAGTCGAGCGAGGGACTCCAGCCCGTGTCGCCAGTGCCGCGTGGCTCCACGCAGACCCGCGCCCAGCGGCGGTCCAGGCCGGCGATCTCTTGCAGCGCGTAGCTCTCCCGCCGCACGTCATGCGGCGAGCGCAGCACCACCAAGGCCGGCGCCGGTTGCTCACCCTCCTGCGCCGGCGACCACATCCCGCGCAGACGCCAGCCCTCCTCGCTCGTGAAGGCAAAGCGCCCACCGTTGGCGTTGCCGTCGGCCCGCTCGTACTCGATCTCCACGTCGAGCGGCGCCGGCCGGGCCGGGAAGTGGCTGAAGGTGTGTGCGCGGAGGTAGGCCACCGTCTCGGCCCGCTTGGCCTGTAGCTCTTCTGCGGTAGCAATAGTCGGCGGTGACTGCGGAACGACGAAGTATTCCTGCACGGTCGTCGTGCGCTCGTCGGCCGGCACGGCGTTGCGAAAGACGCGCAGGGTCTCGGCGCTTTCCTGCGCCGCTGGCTGTTCGTCAATGTCACCGACCTCCGCTTCCGGCACTTCCTTGCCTTGCAGGTGGCGTAGAAACCAGGAGAAGATGGCGCGCCGTGACCGCTCATGATACGAGTGGCCGCCCGGCGTCTCGACCAAGCGCAGTTGCTCCCCGGCGCCCAGATGGTCATAGACCCGCTTGGTCGCCGCGTGGACCTCACGAATGGACCGGATATGGAAGATGCCGTCGCGGTCGGCGGAGGCGATCAGCAGCGGCCGGGGCGCGATCAGCGCCCCCACGTCGGCCAACTCCCAGCGATGCACGTTGACCGGGAACATGCAGTCGCAGTGGCCGTCAACGGTACGCTCGGCGACGTGCGAGGCGAACGTGGCCGTGCCGCAGACCGGCGCTGCTACCCGCACCCGCTCATCGGCCGCCGGCACCCACCAGCTTCCGGCACCCCCGCCCGACAGACCCGTCACGCCTAGCTCTGTGCCGTCCACTTCCGGCAGTGCTTCGAGCAGGTCGAGTGCCCGCACGCCGTTCCATAGCTCCACCCCGGCCGGCGTGTACCCGCGACTGAACCAGTTGAACCAACCGCGGTGATATGTCCCGTGGTGATGACCTTCGATTTCCCCGCGCTGAATGGTCTCGGCAATCAGGCAGACGAAGCCGAGTTGCGCGAACTTGCGCGGATGGGCCTGGTAGTGGACTTTCTGCCGCTCGGAATGACCGCAGAGATAGAGCACACCGGGCGCCGGTGCGGAGAGATCGTCCGGAAGGTAGAGGTTGGCCGTGACGTAGAGCTGCGGCAGGCTCTCGTAGGCGAGGGTCCGAATGCGGTAGCCCTCCCGCTGTATCTCACCGGTGATGTGGACGTTCAGCGGTGGCCGCTCCGATAGCGCCATGTATGCGCTGACGCCCATCATGTCGTAATACTGCGCCAAGCGGCGCTGCCGCTCCGCTGGCCACTGCGCCGCCGGTGGCAAGGACGGCAGTGAGGCCGCCTGCATCCGCCGGGCCTCCCGACTCAGGTACTCGCGCATATTCATCGAACTCCCTCCTCCCACTTTCTGAGCTAACCAACTTCCGCCCTAGAGATGTCCTGGTTCCCCTGCTACACTCCCCTTCCCTGGATGGAAGGGGCCGGGGGTTAGGTCACCAGTCTCACCCGCCGCGCCGCCAGTCCACCAGCCCGTGACCGCCCGGCGCGGCAATCCGCACTGGCGGCGAACCATCCAGCCGGAGTAGGTAGAGGCCCCCGCCGGCACCGATAAACAGCGTGCTCCCATCCGGCGACCACACCGCGGCCGGGTCATCCTCTACCAAGCGGGTGAGGCGGCGCAACCCAGTGCCGTCGCTGCCGACCAGCCATAGGTCTTTCGGGATGCCGTGCGTCAGCCCAGCAGCCGCAGCCGGCCGCGGTGCCAGCAGATCGAAGAGTCCCACTTGTCGGCTCGGCGTCGGCGTGGCGATACGTAGTGGTCGCTCGTCCGGCGGCACCAGCGCGCTATAGACGATCTGCGTACCGTCCGGCGAGAAGCGCGGCGCGGTGATCGCTTCGGAAACTCCGGCCGCGATGATCGTCCGGCTGCCGCTACCGTCCGGCGCACTCACCCACAGCGTCGTCGCCCCATCCTCCGGGTTCTGGGTCACGCCGGCCAAGCGGCTACCGTCGGCGCTCAACGTCGGGAAGGCCGCTTCCGTGACGACGACCTCGCGCATACCGCCGCCGGCCGGCACCCGCGCGATCCCGAAGTCGCGGCCACTGATAACGTTGTCGCTACCGACGAGCAGCGCACTGTACGAGAAGTAGACCCACCGCCCGTCCGGACTCCACGCTGGCGTCTCAAGCTGCTCGGTGCTGCCTTCATGGGCAATGAGTAGCGTGGGATCGCCGCCACCGCTGGGCAGCCGGTAGATGTCGGCGACCGGCAGCGTGAAGGAGACGCCTCCCGCGCCCGACTGCGGCTGTGGTGGTGGCGTATAGGCGTAGAGAATGCTGCTCCCGTCGGGCGCCCACGCCGGATCGCGCGCATAGCCCGGCAGCGGCACGTCGGTCAACTGGCGCCGGTCACGGCCCGAGGGCGCAATTGCCTCCACGTTGCCGTCGCGCGCAAACACCAGCGGCGGTATCTCATCGCGGCCAAAGGGACTACAGGCGACCAGACAACTCAGGCTCACCGCAGCGAGGGCCCGACGGCGCAGCGTCGCAGACCTACCCCCAGCCCCCACCCTGAAGGGAAGGGGCTGCCAGGCGCCACGCTGACTCCCCTTCCCCGGAGGGAAGGGGCCGGGGGGTAGGTCCAACCCGTCTTCCACCACCGTCATGCTCTCTCGGCCGCCTCAACGCGGCGGCGGTGCAAACGTGTTGATGTAGTTGAGGACGTGCCAGCGATCCTCTTCCGAAAGCGTCGCTCCGAACGCGGGCATCGCCGTGCCGGGAATGCCACGGGTGAACCAGGCGAAGAATTGTCCGTCGGGATGCTGATAGACATGGTACGCCAGGTCGACGGGGGGTGGTCGCAAGGACGCCGCTGCCGGACCGTCGCCGCGGCCCTGCGCGCCGTGGCACACCTCGCAATGCTGCTGGTAGATCACCCGGCCGCGCGCCAGCGATGCCTCGGTCGGCGGGATCGGGTTCTCGACATCCATCGGCGGCACGGCGGCCGCATACTGCGAGAGCACCGCCCCCTCGGAGGGGACCGTTTCGGGCGCGAGGCCGGCGTGGAGCAACACGAAACCGGCAATGATCCCGGTCACACTGAGCACGGCGCCGCTGCTCCGAGCGATGGCCAGCCGCGTCGGCAGCAAGGGCGCCCCGATGATACTGACCAGCAGCGCTGCCACACTGACCACGACGGCGGCGCCGCCGAGTGCCAGACCGAGGTTGGGCGCGAGGCGGGCCGATTGTTCCACCGAGGCTGCCGGTTGGACCTGGGCCGGCGCGACCACCGGGAGCGCCAAAGCGATAGGTACGCGCACGTCGTACTGGCCGCTGCGCCGCACCAGCACGACAACCTGCCAATCACCGGCCAGCGACAGCCAGGCTCCTCGCGCGCTGTAGACGCCAGCGCCGGTATGCTCGGTGCGCGCTTCCTGCTCACCTAGGCTTCCGTCCGCCAGCGTGATCCGGAAATCTACCTGCACGACGCCATCGGCCGGGCGGACCGGCTGTCCATCGGCATCGCGCACCGTCGCTGCAATCGTGTTCATGCCGGCGCCGCCGGGGTCCACAAGCAGCTGCACCTGTAAGTCTTCCGCCGCGCCCGCTGCGGCGATTCCCGGCTCGGTTGGCGGTACAAGGACGCGCGCCGGCGGCACGACGGTAAGAAAGCCCACGAGCAGCAGCACCGTCGCACCCAATGTCACTTCGCCCGCAACTGCCAGGCGAAAACGCTGCGTCAACAAGGCCGCAGCGGCCAGCACACGAGCACCACGCTCGCGCATGAGCAACCGGAAGCCCGGCCGCGTGACCAGCAGGTTGAAGGCACCGAGTGCCAGCAGCGGGAGGATCAGGACGAGCTTCATCGAGAGGGTCACACCGTAGACGGTCGTGAAGAGCGCCTCGATGCTGCCCACGTGTAGCCAGAGCTGGTACGCGCCGGTGACGGCCAGCACGGCAACGCACACCACGGCTAGCCCGGAGAAGCGGGGCACCGCTGCGGCGAGCGCACGTAACCGGAGCGGTGGCGGCAGCGGCTTGAGCGCCACCGGGAATACGAGCAGCAGTTGGAACAGGCCGCCGATCCACAGCGCGGTTGCCGCCAGATGCAACCAGTCGGCGGCCAGCGACACTACGACAAGCTGCGGTGTCGCTGCGGCGTGGGAGACCAAGCCGGTGACGAGGAGCACCAGGCCGGTGAGCACCGTGCCCAGCCACCACCAACCCCAAGAGCGCCAGCGCATCGCTGTCCTGACCACGGGGCGGCGACTCGCGAGCGCCAGCAGCACCGCGAGCAGTACCACCAGCGCGAGCCAGACGAGCCAGATGCGTCCGTAGCGCGTAGTGAGCACTACCTCCAGCAGCGGTGCTCCGAGCGTCTCCGCGTGCGAGACGTTCGTGGCGGCGGCGGTCTGCACGATCAGCGCACCCAACGTGGCGAGCAGCAGCAGCCACCAGCCAAACCAGGCCAGACTCCGGCTCGCCCGCAGACCACTCCTCCACGCCCGCGCTACCTCACCCTCCGGCCGCTCGCCCGGTACCCGCGGCGACTGCGTGGCGGCCAACGCCGGCGCCAAGATGGCCGGGCCGAAGACGAGCGTGCCTCCAACCGCCGCGGTGCCAAGGTGCCGGAGCCAGCGCACCAGTACATTCAGCGCGTCTACGCGGCCGGCGAGCGCGTCCTGCCCGCCGAGCAGGGCGGCAGCGTCAACGCCGGTCGGCGCGGGCGCCGCGGCGTCCCCTGGAGTACCGACGGTGAACGGCACGCTGCCGGCGGTCACGTGACCGTCCACCTTGGAGAGGACGCGCCAGACGACCGTGTACGCGCCGTCGGCGAGATCGGGCGGGAGATCGAGCAGCAGCGACAGCGGCTCACCCGGCGTCACTTGGGCTGGCGTATCGGTCAGCCGTTGCCGCGTGGCGTCGAACAGCGCCACCTCGCTGAAGCGCGGCTCCGGCTCCTCGCTAAACCACAACTGCATCCGGCGGGGTGCCTCGTGCAGCACCGCGCCAATCGCCGGCTCCGAGCGCAACAGGTTGGCATGGGCCTCGACTACCGAGATCAGCGGCTCGTCGCGGTCGAGCGGCACCAGCCGAGTGGCGCTCGCTGCGATGCCCACGCCGACGAGCGCAGCCAAGCTCCGCCGCCGGTACCGCCGGGGGCGGGGGGATATGGTGTCAGTTCGGGCGGTCACACCGGGAGGTTAGCACGGCCGCGCGCCGGGTGGACTTCCCTCCCCTGGAAGGTGTACAGACGGAAGGAGCCGGGGGTGAGGTCAGGATACGAAGGACATCTACGGGATGAAGCGACGCAGGAAGGGCACCGCTCGAGCGATGGCCGGTTCCTCATCTTCCACCCCTTCGTAGACGAGGGAGCAGAAGCCGTTGTAGCCGGCTCCTTGGAGAATGTCGAAGATCCGCGGGTAGTCGAGCCAGCGTTCCTCGCCCGTTTCCACGCGGTAAATCTTCGTGCGGACGTGTGTGGCGAGATGCACGGTCTGTTGCAGACTCTCGTAGACCGCCTCAGTGGCCACTTCCGAATCTTCACCCGAGGCGCCCGGTGAGCCGACGTACTGACCGGTGTCCCACACGTGGCTGAGGTGTGGCGCCGCCTGCTCGACGAACTTCAGCACGCTCGCGCCGTCGGCGGTGAGGTTATGGTGGTTGTGGTTCTGCAACGAGACCTGCACCCCCTCCTCCCAGCCGTAGTCGGCGGTCTCTTTCAGTGCAGCCGCGCACCGGTCCCAAGCGCCCGCCCGGTCGGCCTCGCTTCCCCGCGGCGTGCCGGCAAATACGCGCACTTGGGGCGCACCGAGCACTCGCGCCAGGCGAATGCACTGCTTGGCCCCCTCGACCTGCTCGGGTATTTCATCCGCCGGCAGCGCGAAGTTGTTGCTCACGCCCAGACAGGCAATCGGCAAGCCAGCGCGAAGACAGCGCTGTTTTACTTCGCGGAGGTACGGGAAGTCCTCGGAGGCCAGGTCGCGCGAGTGGATGTCAATACCGTCCAGGTCCAGGGTACGGCACCGCTCGATGAAGCTGAAAAGGTCCATCGTGCCGGCAGCAAACGACCGCTTGTAACTGAGCGAGAGACAGGCGAGCTTCAACATCGGGCTATTCCTCCTTTAGTACCTGTAGCACCTGCCGCGTACCCGCCACGCCGGCGCGACAGCGGCATGGGAGCATTGTAGACCTCGCCCCGCTCTCATGCACTCCCGGCGCCGGGCGAGAGCACCATCGCCTTGCCGTCGCGCCGTTCCCCGCCTAGACTCCGACGGGTAGTGATCGGGCATGAAGCTATTCCCGCATCCCACCCTGAAGGGAGAGGGCTAGATGGCTCCTACCAAACTCCCCTTCCCTGGAGGGAAGGGGCCGGGGGTTAGGTCGTCATCATCACCCCGCCGCGGTTGGCCATTTGCGTGGGGCGAGCGGACCTACGTTGCTGGCGTCGTCAACACGTCCCCCGACTCCTTCTCCGGCGATGGGATAGCCGAGCCGGGTGCCGCAGTCGCACACGGTCTGCGCTTGGTGGACGAGGGCGCAGACCTGCTCGACGTTGGCGGGGTGTCCACTCGGCCCGGCGCACCGGCGGTCCCGGCGGCCGAAGAGCGGCGCCGCGTGCTGCCGGTCCTTGCCACCCTTGCCGCCAAGACGGACGTGCCCATCAGTGTAGACACCTCGCGCGCCACGGTCGCTTGTGAAGTGCTCGCCGCCGGAGCAGCCATCGTCAACGACGTGTGGGCACTCTCCGCGGACCCCGAGATCGCTGCGGTCGTCGCCGCGGCGCAGGCCGGCGTTGTCCTGATGCACAACCGCCGGGCACGCGCCACGCGCCACGCCGTTGTCGGTGGTCACTATTCCGATGTGCCCGACGCGAATATCTTCAACACCGTGGTCACCTTCCTACGGGAGCGCGTCGCCGCGGCGCAGGCGGCCGGCATCGCCCCGTCGCAGATCGTTGTGGACCCGGGCCTGGGCTTCGGCAAGACACCCCTCCAGACCATGCTCTTACTGCGCCGCACCGCCGACCTGAAGCAGGCGTTGGGGCTGCCCCTGCTCGTCGGACCCTCGCGGAAGAGCTTCGTTGGTCAGGCACTCGACCTCCCGGTAACGGACCGACTGGAAGGTACTATCGCCGCCGCCGTCCTCGCCGTTGCTGGTGGCGCCGACATCGTGCGCGTTCACGACGTGCAGGCGTGTACCCGCGCGGTGCGACTGGCCGACGCGGTTGTGCGCGGTGCAACGGCACCATGAACTTCATCGGCAGCGACAGATGAACATGCTCACGTACGACGCGGCACTCACCTATCTCCTGGACCGCACGGACTGGGAGCGGCGGTCGCTTGGACCAGCGGCGCGTGGCGCTTGGAACCTGGAGCGCCCCCGCGTGCTGCTCGCTGCCCTCGGCCATCCCGAGCGGTGCTATCCGTCCATCCATGTCGCCGGGACCAAGGGCAAAGGCTCCACCGCCGCGTTCATCGCTTCCATCTTGCACACCGCCGGCCGGCGCGTCGGTCTCTACACGCAGCCCCACCTGCACGACTACCGCGAGCGCGTGCGGATCAACGGCACGCCGATCACGCCGGCAGCGCTGGCACGCACCGTCACCCACCTGGCCGCAGCAGCGGAGCAGCTAGAGCACGAGATGCCTGACTTGGGTCAGCTCACGACCTACGAGCTAGGGACGGCGCTGGCGTTCCAGCACTTCGCGGACGCCGAGGTGGACTGGGCGGTCGTCGAGGTCGGGCTAGGCGGCCGCCTCGATGCGACGAACGTGCTAACGCCGGCAGTGGCGGTGATTACCGCCCTCTCCCTGGACCACACCGACCTCCTCGGCGATACACTGGCGGCTATCGCTGCGGAGAAAGCCGGGATCATCAAGCCGGGTGTGCCGGTGGTCAGCGCCGCCCAGCAGTCGGCGGCGGCCGCAATCCTGACAGCCGTCGCTACCGAACGCGCGGCACCGCTAGCCCTGGGCGGTCGGGACTTCACCTGGTCTGGGAATCACCGCGCCGGTATGGTGAACGGCGCGGACTGGGGTTACGCCGGACTGGAGCTAGGTCTGGTCGGTGAACACCAGCTCGAAAACGCGGCCGTGGCGGTCACGGGGATTGAGACGCTACGGCTGACTGCCGGACTAGAGGCATCTACCAAGTCGGTACGCCAGGGGTTGCTGAACGTGCGTTGGCCGGGCCGGCTGGAGGTATTGCAAACGGGCCCGGCCCGGCCAACGGTCGTCTGCGACGGCGCTCACAACGGCGACTCGGCACAGCGGTTGGTCGCCGCTATCCGCGACTACTTCCCCCATCGGCGGCTCCACCTCGTCCTCGGCACCAGCACAGACCACGACCTCGCCGCGATCTGGGCCGCGCTGCGGACCCTCACACCGGCAACGGTGTTCGCCGCCGCTTCGACCCATCCGCGCGCCCGCCCCGCCGCAGACATCGCCGCGCAGGTAGGCGGCGGCGCTGAAGCAATGCCCTCGGTACCGGCAGCTCTCCACCAAGCAATGGATCAGGCCGACCCTGACGCCCTCGTGCTGGCAACCGGCTCGCTCTTTGTCGCCGCCGAAGCACGCGCCGCCTGCGGCCGCACCTCGGCGGAGTGACCGGCCGGGTGCCAGAGGGCGGCGCCCCCTCTCTATCGCTTGGCGATGGAGAGGGGCCGGGGGTGAGGCGCAGACGCCCCCTACGGCGGCGCCTCGTCACGATGGGCAGCGAGCCGCGCCTGCGCGTCTTTCAGTGCCCGCGCCACCCGCCGTGGCGCGGTGCCGCCCGGCACGTCTTTTGCTGCCACCGCCGCCGTCGCGGTGACTCGCTCGAGGGCATCGGCACCGAACTGCGGCGACGCCGCGGCTAGCTCGGCCGCCGTCAACTGCTCCAAAGACTTCCCGACTGCGAGACACTGGGCCACGAGCTTGCCGACGACTTCGTGCGCTTGTCGGAAGGGCAGCCCTTTCTGCGCCAGGTAATCCGCCAACTCGGTCGCGGTCGAAAAGCTGGCGGTGGCGGTGGCAGCCATCCGCTCCGGCTGCGGCACCATCGTCCGCACCAGCCCGGTCATCGCCACCAGCGCTGCCTGGGTCGTATCCACGGCGTCGAACAATGCTTCCTTATCCTCCTGGAGATCGCGGTTGTAGGTCAGGGGCAGCCCCTTGAGCAGCGTGAGCAGCGCCTGTAAGTGACCGAATACCCGCCCGGTCTTCCCCCGCGTGAGTTCGGCCACGTCGGGATTCTTCTTCTGCGGCATGATCGAGCTACCCGTCGCGTAAGCGTCATCCAGCTCGACAAACCCAAACTCGCCGGAGGCCCACACAATCACGTCCTCGGCCAGCCGCGAAAGGTGGGCCATCAGCAGGCTGCACGCCGATACCAGTTCTACGACGAAATCCCGGTCACTCACCGCGTCCATACTGTTCTCGGCGCTGGACTCGAACCCTAACTCGTCGGCGACGGCTTGCGGATCAATCGGAAAGCCCACGCCCGCCAGCGCCCCGGCGCCCAACGGCAGCACGTTCGTTCGCCGCCGACAGTTGCCGAGCCGGTCGTAGTCACGCTCCAGCATCGCCACGTAGGCCAGCAGATGGTGAGCGAACAACACTGGCTGTGCCCGTTGTAGGTGCGTGTAGCCGGGCATGATCGCTGCCGGATACACCGCGGCCTGCCCGATCAGCGCCGCTTGCAGGTCGAGAATACGGGTGCGGAGGTCGTCAATCGCCGCGCGACACCACAGCCGCATGTCGGTCGCTACCTGATCGTTGCGACTGCGGGCGGTGTGCAGCTTGCCGGCCGCGTCGCCGATTTTCTCCGCCAACCGCGCTTCGATGTTGAGGTGGATGTCCTCGCGGCCGGGGTCGAAGACAAACTCGCCGCGCTCGATCTCGCGCTCGATCTCGCGCAGACCGGCGATGATCGTCCCGGCTTCCTCGGCAGCGATGATTCCTTGCCGGCCGAGCATCCGGGCGTGGGCAATGGAGGCGGCGATGTCCTGACGATAGAGACGCCAATCGAACGAGATCGACTCCGTGAACGCCTCGACCGTCGGGTCGGTCGTCTTTGCAAACCGCCCGCCCCACGCCTTGCCCTGCTCGCCAGCCATTACCCACTCCCGCACCACAAGCTACGGTGATTGTACCGCTGCCCGCCAGGCTGCCCCCAGCCGCCCTAGCGCCGGCGACTGGCCATCAGCATGGCCATGCCTGCGGCAAGGACGGCAATGGCCCCTGCACCAAGGCCGCCGAAGGCGAGTGCCTGCGCCGTGCCGATGGCCGCCCTGGCGACTGCCAGTTCCTCCTGTAGCTCGGTGCTCGACGGCAGCGGCTCCGGGAACTGGATGGTCGTAATCGCCCGCACGTCGTCAAAGCGTCCGGGACCGGACTCGAAGCGCTCGTTGATCGGGTTTCCTTCGATAGTGCCGGTAAAGGTGAAGATGTAGCTGCCGGTGCGCGTGGGCACAAAGTCGGCGACATATTCCCCCGGCGCTCCGAACATCGCCCGCAGCGGAAACTCGCGCGGCTCGCTACCCCCCGCGGCCACGTGTACCTTCAGCGTCGATTCCAGCCCCTCCACCGGCACCATCGCCGCGTGCGCGTGGCCGCCATCGCTCTGCTTGTCGCCATGTCCCTCGGCGCCCGGCGCGGCCGGCTTCATCACCTGTAGAAAGGCGCCGTTGATTTGGCCGACATAGGCCGGCTCGACGTTAAAGCCGACGATCAGCTCATACCCGTGGACTGTGCGGTGCTCGTGCGCCAGTGCCGCTGACGGCAGTGCCAGTGTCAGCAACACTGCGCCAAGACCGAGCCAGCGCCAACGCCAGACACGCGGGCGTAAACCCAGAACTGTACCCATGACGTTTCTCCTTTATTCTGTCTCCCGAAGCTGTGCAGTCGCCGGCAGCCGGCACATTCCGCGGAGCGGGCCCGGGCTGCTGCCAGCACGGATAGGTCCAGCTATCGCCGGATGGGCGTTACCTGGAAGCCGGGATACCTATTCGGTGGTCAGGGGTACGCGCGGAGGAGTCTCCGGAGGGGGGAGCGGGACATCAGGTGGCCAGAAGGCGTCCACGGACCACACAAAGTCCAGCAAGGCAAGCATGTGCTGTGGCAGTGGCAAGACGCTGTGCAAGTAGGTGAGCGATTGCGAACCGGCACTCATCGCGTGCCAGGGGCTTGTCTGCCGCTGCTCCGACGCCGAGCCAGGCGCCGGTGAGAGCCAGGGCCGAACCGGCGCCGCTGACACTGCCGGGCTACCAGGCGTATGCACGTGCTGATGGGCAGCGTGCTGTCGGGCTGCCAGGACCGCATTGAGCAGCGGGAGGCCGTGCCAGTGGACTGCGATTTGACGCTCGGTACCGGTCGGCCCATGCAGGTGCGCCGTGGGGAGCGTGAGGGCGAAGAGCGCAATGAATGCGACGAGCGCCGGCCGGCACAGTGCCCGCAGCCAGGCGCGCCCCGCCGCAACGTGCGTTGCCCAGATGCGACCGAGCAGCCAGGCCCAAGCTGCCCGATCTACCTGGTAAGCGTCCACACGAGGAGCAGGCATCACCATAAGCCAGTCTAGCAGCCATCGCCGCCCACGACGACGTGTACGGATACCCGTTGTAGCGCCGGCTTGTGCATAATCTATCCCTAGCGGCATAGGGAACGCTGCCATACTGAAACACGCTCAACACATGCGCGGAGGAGACAGGATCATGCGGATTGCCGTCGTCGGCGCCGGTGCGGTAGGGGGGTATTACGGTGGCACGCTGGCCAAGCACGGCGAGCAGGTAACACTCATCTGCCGCGGTGCTCATCGGGATGCTATCGTGCGCGACGGCCTCCACGTGTCCAGCCACTGGGGCGCCTTCACTGTCCATGTGCCCGCGACGGATGACCCACGTGAGGTAGGTCCGGTAGACCTCATCATCTACGCGGTCAAGACCTACCACAATCCCGCGGCACTACCGCTACTGGAGCCGCTGCTCGGCGATGACACCGCCATCCTCTCCATCCAGAACGGCGTCGAAAGCCCGGCGCGGATTGCCGCTGTCTACGGCTGGCAGCCCGTCCTGGCCGGGACTACCTACATTGACGCGGCCCGCCCGGCCCCCGGCCGGATCGCGCAGGTAGGCGCCACCGCGCGAATCGTGTTCGGTGAGCAGGATGGCTCCTACAGCCCGCGCGCCAAGCGCATCGCCGACGTGCTCACCAAAGAGGGCCTCCAGGTGGAGGTGAGCACTGCCATCCTATCGGCGCTCTGGGCCAAGCTGGTCCTGGTTGCCGCCACCGGCACCGTCATGACGGCGTCGCGCGCCTCGTTCCTGGAGGTGCTCGACTGCCCGGTCGGCGCGCTCACGGTGCGGACCGTGATGGAGGAGATCGTAGCGGTAGGGCAGGCGCACGGCGCCGTATTCGACAGCGATGTGGTGGATGCACGGATGGCTACCGCCGAAACGGATGCGCCGGGACTCGTCTCGTCGCTCCAGCTCGACTTCCAAGCCGGCAACCCACTGGAGCTAGACGATCTCTTGGGGGCGGTCGTGCGGCAAGGCCGTGCAAAAGACGTGCCGGTCCCGGCGAGCGCCGCGCTCTACACGGCCCTCTACAAGTTCCGCCAGGGACAAGGCTAGGTGCTGGTGGTAGCACCCGGTCATTCCCGCGCACGCGGCAATCTACGTCCCCCTGCGGAGCGGGGGGGCCAGAGGGGGGCCGGAACGTGAGCCTCACGCGGCAGCGGTGCCGGCTGCTGGGCGGCGCAACAGCCACACCAGCACACGCCCAGTAATGGCCCCGTATATGGCCCCGACCCCAGCCCAGGTCAGTGCCCAGTCAATGGCCCCGCTTCCGGACCAGCCTAGAGCCGCGCTCAGGCCCCCGCCTAGGACCGCACCCACCGGGGCGCCCGTGACCCAGCCCACGCCGCTGGCCAGCACCCACCAGCCCGCCCACGCGACCCGCCGCCGCAGCACCAGCCATTGCAGTGCCCCAAGCACGGTCCCGAAGAGGCCCATCCCTGCGAGGCCGCCCACGACCCGGACCGGATTTGCGCTCCAGGTCGCGTCCCAGGCCTTGCCCCCGACCAGGCCCACGGCCACGATCAGCCCACCAACGACGGCACTGGACAGAACCGTAGCCAGCACCCACCAGCCGGCACGGGCAATCCGCTGCCGTAGCACCAGCCATTGCAGCACTCCGGCCCCGGTCGCACCGACGGTCATGCCGCCTACGTACCCGGCTTGGATGCTACCCAGGGACCCGCTCAGACCCCCGCCCACGGCCCACCCGACCGTGCTGGCCAGCACCCACCAGAGCCAGAAACGCCATCCCACGGGTGCTTTCTCTCCGGTCATATCAGACGGCTACGCTGCCGGTGCCGCTGCGGGCACCGGACGGCGCAGCAGCCACACCAGCACAAGCCCGGTAATGGCCCCGTACACCGCCCCGAACACGACCCAACTCAAGGCCCCAAAATCCATCAGGCTGCTACATACCGGATCACCCACGACCCATCCCACTGTACTCGCCAGCACCCACAAGCCGGACAGTGCCACCTGCCACCGCAACACCAGCCATTGCAGCACGCCGAGCACGGCCCCGTAGAGGGCTGCCTCGACGACCCAGCCCACGTCTAAGTCCCTGGCCACTTCCGCAGTGAAGCCCGCGTCACCGCCAACCCCGTAGATTACACCACCTGCGACAACACCACTCACGAGACTGGCTACGATCCACCACGCCGCGCCGGCCAGTTGCCGCCGCAGCATCAGCCATTGCAGCGCCCCAACCACCGTTACACCGACGACCACGCCCCCGTATTCGGCCGCGGCGATGTCCACGGACCAGAACTCGACCTCGCTCCAGCCTAGGCCCCATCCCGCGGCCCACCCCACCACGCCGGCTACCACCCACCACAGCCACAGCCGCCAGTCCAGAGCCATAGCGTTGCCGATAGGCTGCTCACTACGTTCGCCAATCTGCTCGGCCATCGTTCTCCTCCTCGGTGCTCCTGACCCTTCCGACACTAGGAACATAGTAACGTGCCGCCCGACTTGCCGCTACTGCCCCATCAGCGCCTGGTCGCCGGCTACGCCGCGCCCGGCGTGCTATCCTGCAAGCGAGCCAGGGCGGCCAGGAGGCAGAGCGCATGGCAACCGAAGATGCGGCGGCAAGGCTGTACGACGATTCCATCATCATTGACGGCCTCAACGTCAGCAATTGGCAGAGTCCCGCCGTCTATCGCAGCCTGCACGCCGGGCGTGTGACCGCCATCAATGCCACCATCGCCGTCTGGGAGGATTACCGTGCCACACTGGACCATGTCGCTGCCTGGCTGCGCCGATTCGAGGAGCGCCGGGACACCATGCTGCAAGTCGGCTCGGTGCAGGACATCTACCAGGCCAAGCAGGCAGGCAAGGTAGGCGTGATTCTCGGCTGGCAGAACGCGACTCCCATCGAAAACAACCTCGACCGCCTCGCGCTCTTCCACGCCCTCGGCGTGCGCGTGATCCAGCTCACCTACAACGACCGCAATCTCTTGGGCAACGGCTGCTACGAGCGCTCGGACGACGGCCTCAGCCACTTTGGCCGCGATGCGGTGCGCGAGATGAACCGCCTCGGCATCCTCATTGACCTCTCCCACGTCGGTGACCGCACCACCCTCGACGCCATCGAGCGCTCCGAGCGGCCCGTCGCTATCACCCACGCCAACGCCCGCGCCTTCTTTCACCATGTCCGCAACAAGACGGACGAAGCGTTGCAGTTACTGGCCGAGCGCGGCGGCGTCATCGGCGCCAACGCTTTTCCCTCCTTCCTGCGCCGCGGCTTCCAGTCCACCATCACCGACTACGTAGACGCCATCGAGGACCTGATCGAGCGCGTCGGCATTGACCACGTCGGCATCGGCACGGACTATACGCAGGACCAACCCGCGGCCTTCTTCGACTGGCTTTTCGCCCAACAAGGCACCAAGTTCGGTGTCCGAGGCGAACCCTTCCCCGATCCTCTGATCCACCCGCAAGGCATGGAGACACCCGATACCCTATCCAACGTCACCGGAGAACTGCTCCGCCGCGGCTACCGCCCGGAGGAGGTGACCAAGATCATGGGCGGCAACTGGCTGCGACTCTTTGAGTCCGTGTGGGTAGACTGAGCGGTAACAAACCCCCCTTCCCTGCGAGGGAAGGGGCCGGGGGTTAGGTCCGCCGGGGCGTGAGGCACACCCCTCAACCACTCCGAGGAGGTCAGATCACATGGTACGTCTAGGCACAGGCGCATATCAGTACGACGTGGTCCCGTCGTGGCCCAAGTTACCCAAGCATTGGGAGCTGGGCGATTGCACCAACGGCGCCGTGAACTCGCTGGGGGAGGTCCACATCACCAGTCGCGGCGCGCATCCGCTGACCATCTGGGACACCGACGGCAACTTCGTCTCCTCGTGGGGCGAGGGCACGTTCGGCGATCCGCACCAGGTCTTCATCGACTCGGACGATCACGTCTGGATCACCGACGACCTGAAGCACATCGTCATCCGCTACACCCCGGCCGGCGAGCCGGTACAGACGCTGGGACGACCAGGGCGGCCGGCCGCCGCATTCGTGCGTATCCCGTTCAACATGCCCGCCGGCACAGGACTCGGCCCCGGCGGCGAGATTTTCGTGGCCGATGGCTACGGCAACTTCCTGGTCCACAAATTCAGCCCCGACGGTGAGCTACTCCACACCTGGGGCCGTCAGGGCACCGGGCCGGGCGAGTTCGGCACCGTCCACAATCTCGCCGTAGACCAAGACTGCCGCGTCTATGTCTGTGACCGCTCGAACGACCGCATCCAGGTGTTCGACAGCGAAGGGCAGTATCTGACCCAGTGGGACATGCCCGGCCCCAATGACCTCTGCATCCGGGACGGCCTCGCCTATGTCGCCGAGGGCGGCCAGTGGGTCAGCGTGCGGACCTTGGACGGGCAGGTCGTCGCCCGTCTCGGCGGCGACGAGAGCATCTTCAAGTCCGGGCACGGCATCACCGTGGATGCCGAGGGCAGCATCTACGTCACCGAGATCATCCGCAACCAGCGCGTGACCAAGCTCCAGCGCGTCTAACGGCGCGCCGCGGAAGATGCAGGAGACGGGCGGCGGCCAACCATTGACATCACGAAGGGTTTCCCCGTGATCGGGCGCGATTGGCGATTTCATTGATGAGGCCCCGAAATATCCAGGCGTGTATCGGATACAGGCCATACCAGTAGAGCAGCCCGCCCAACCCTTTCGGCACGAACGCCGCCGTTTGCAGAAGATGGGTGGTCCCCGCTTGATCCTCCCGCATTTCATACTGTAGCCACGCCCGGCCCGGCAGCTTCATTTCGGCCCTCAACCGGATCAAGTGATCGGGTTCGCACGTTTCCACGCGCCAGAAGTCCAGCGAATCGCCGACCCGCAGCGTATCCGGGTGCCGCCGCCCCCTCCGCAGCCCCACGCCACCCAGCATCCGGTCCAGCCGCCCGCGTATCCTCCACGCCCAGTTGGCGAAGTACCACCCTCGCTTGCCGCCTATCCCCGCCACCACACGATAAATGTCCTTTACTGGTGCGTCTACCGTGCGCCGTCTCCGTTCGAATATCATCCCTTCCCGGACTTGCAAGCTCACGTCGGAGTATTGGGCAGAGGTCATGCCCAACGCATCGCTCCAGGCGGTTTCTACGCGCCCCGCATCCACGTCCTCGATCACCGCGCGGATGGCCCCCGCGTAAGTCCGCGGCTCTATCTGCGGAAACAGGGTACGAGCTACCGTGTTCGTGACGACCACTTCATTGCGTAGCCCATTGATGAGCGGACCGCTGATGTTGGCGTGGATCGGCGTCATCCAATGCACCCAGTACGAGGAAAGGCGCGGCGTGAGCACCGGCACGGGTATCAGCAAGCGCTTCAGTCCCCGTGCCGCGGCATAGCCGAGCATCATGCCCTTATAGGTGGTGACATCCTTTCCGCCAACCTCAATGATCTTGTCTGCGCTTTCTGCTGCTGTCATACCGGCTAGGAGATATTCCAATAGGTCCTCGATGCCGATTGGCTGCACCTGCGAATAAACCCATTTCGGACAAATCATCACCGGCAGGCGTTCCACCAGATAGCGGATCATCTCGAATGAGATGCTGCCGGCGCCCACGATCACCGCGGCCCGAAACTCGGTCACGGGAACTCCGATCTCCCTCAGGGCCCGTCCGGTTTCCTGCCTAGAGCGTAAGTGTTGGGAAAGATCGGTGCTCGCATCGCCCAACCCACCCAGGTAGACGATCCGGCGCACACCGGCCTGCTGCGCCGCCGTGGCAAAGTTCCGCGCTGCCGTCAGGTCCAGATCGTGAAACCCAGCGCCTCCGGACATGCTGTGAATCAAGTAGTAGGCACAATCCACCCCGGTCATAGCCGCCGGCAGCGTCTCCGGGGCCAACACATCCCCTACGGCTACCTCGACCTGGTCCGACCACGGGCGAGCGCGTATCCGGTCCGCGTTGCGAACCAGCACGCGGACCCGGTGGCCGCGCTGCACGAGTTTGGGGGTAAGCCGACCGCCGATGTACCCGGTCGCCCCGGTGACCAATACGACTCCGTTGTCGCCCATCGCACTTCAGAGTCTAGCCTATGCAATCCGGGGCGCCGCAGCTAGGCCAGCGGCAGCACCAGCTGCGACGGACGCTCGGCGTCGTGGAAGAGCGTGTTCACGGCGACCTGCCACTCCGTTTCCTCGCCGAACGGCCCGCCGGTGTTGAGATTGCGGTCGGAGCGCGGAAAGTCGCTGCTCGTCACTTCTACTCGCAGCCGATGACCGGCCTGGAAGACCTGCGCGGTGGGCGTCAGCTCCACCTCTAGCCGGTAGAGCTGCCCCGGGGTCAGCAACTCGGCGCGCTCCAGCGAATGGCGGTACCGCGCCCGCAGGATGCCGTCGCACACCGACATGGACCGCCCGTCGGGCCACACGTCGCACAGCCGCACCACCCAATCGGTGTCCGGCGCGGACGAGAGCGCGTACAGAATCGCCTTAACCGGACCGACCACCGTCACGTCCTGCTCCAGCACGTCCGAGGTATACGTCAGCATCCGCCCCTCAACCGACCGATGATCGCGCGGCCCGAGTTCCATATCGTTAATCACACTCCGCACCGGGTCGGCCGGGTCGTACACAAAGCTATCCGGCTGCTCGGCCGCGGCCGGCGCGGCAAACGTCAGCCCGCCGTTGTTCAGCGAGGCCGCCGACTGCCCGGCGCCGGCCCGGAAGTAGACCGGCCGATAGGTCACGTCCGGCGGGGGCCACGCCGCCAGGTCAAGCCAGCGGTTGGCGCCCATCAGGAACACCCGCACCGGCGGCAGCTCCATGATCCCCGTGTCCACGCCCTTGAGCCAGTAGTCGTACCACCGCAGCCAATACTCGTTCTGATCGAACACGGCTGCCGGCCCGAAATCCAGCTCGCCCGTCTGCCGCCGGCCGATGTTCGCTTGGCCATGCTGCCAGGGGCCGATGACGACCCGCTGCGCCGCGTGACAGGCGGCCGTCCGGCCCTGCTCGCGCACACCCTGAAACATCCGCAGTGTGCCGGTGATGAACATGTCGAACCAGCCGCCGAGATGGAAGATCGGCACGTCAATCTCGCCGAAGTGCGGGACGATATTCATCGGCTGCCAGTACGGCCCGTCCTCGGGATGGTCGAGAATGTCGAAGTACCAGTCGGCCAGCCCCTCCAGCGGCGGACACGACTTCAGCGGCAGGTGCCAGTACCACTGCTCGATATCGTCCAACGCCTGCCGCAACCGCTCGCGGGCCGCCTCCACGCCCGGCGGCGCCGTCCGGTGCTCCAGCTGGATCAGCACCTGCTCGAACGACCACTTGCGCCGCCGGCAGAGGTCGTGCGCGCCGCCCCGATAGTTGTGCCCGCCGTACCAGCCGGTATCGGCTTGGCGTGCAAACAGCGCCTTCAGATGGGGTGGTCGCGTGGGCGCGACGAGATACTGCGTCAGTCCCGAATACGAGCCGTCCGCCATCCCGACGTTGCCGTTCGACCACGGCTGCGCTGCCGCCCACTCCACCGAGTCGTACCCGTCCGGGTTGGCACCCCAGGCGTCATCGCGCATCGGATCGAAGCGCCCGCCCGACGCAAACCGCCCTCGCACGCTCTGCCCGACGAAGACGTAGCCGTGCCGCGCAAAGAACTCCCCGTTGGCGGTGCAGCGCGCGACCAGCTCATAGCCCACCCGCTCCAGGATTACGGGATACCGGCCCGGCGCCCGCGGCCTGTGTACGTCCGCCCGCAGGATCGTGCCGTCCCGCATCGGCACCGGCACATCCCGGTCCACCTGCACGTCATGGACCCCTTCCGACCGCACTCCCCCAGCCATCTATCCCTCCTCTACAACCGGTAGCCCCCTCCCTGCCTTCCCCCGCCCCAACGGGGGAGAGAACAGGCCGTCCCCCCGCCGCAGCGGGGGGACCATAGGGGGGCCGGTGGCACACAGACCCGCGATCTCGGGCACCTAGAGGTTGCGATAGACGCTCCGGCGTGGCCCCATGTAGTACACGACCACGACAGAGTCCGGTGCGTCTTCCACGGTGTAGAGCACACGATAGCTCCCTACCCGGATGCGGTAGAGGGCATCTTCACCCGCGAGCCGCTTGCAACCTGGCGGCCGCGGCTGCACTGCTAATGCCTGTATCGCTTTCCAAATCCGCTGTTGCTGCTCGCTGGTCAGCCGCCGAAAATCGCGTTGCGCCCTCCGCGTGATTTCGAGTTGGTACATGCCAATAGCTGGCGCTGCCACTACCGATCCAGTAGGTCTTCCAGCCCTTCTGCACGCAGAAAATCCTCGAATGGTTGTCGCGGATCGTGCTTGCGCTCTCGATAGATCCGCACATCCTCCTGGTCTTCTAGTGCCTCTAACTCTTCGGCCGTCAACTCCGGCCCGGGGTCAGCCAATGGCGCGGCCGCTGTCCCGGCAGTAGCGGGAGCTTGCCGCTTTCGCGCTATGATCTCGGTCATCATCCCTCTCCTGATACCGCCGCCCGCTCCTACATACTACACCACCGGCCCGGCCCCCACCTAGCTCCTCGCCATCGCAAGCGATAGAGAGGGGTGTCTGCCGCCGCTCAATCCCGGCCTCTCATCCGTCATTCCCGCGAAAGCGGGAATCCAGGCTTATCTCCCCCGCGCCGCGCCCCGTATTGTCCGTTGGACACCGGATACAGTAGACTACGTGTGGCGCGATTGCCAGGGGAGGGCACGATGGGAGAGACGAACCCGGCTGCTACGCAGTCCGAAGTACAGCCTGTTGATCTCCGGGCTACCCGCGACAACTGGCAGGAAGAAAAAGAGCTTGCTCCGACAAATGAACAAATCGAACACATGATGTCGCAGTTCGACGACGCCGAGATACGCGACTGCCTCCGCAGTCTGGCTCAAGCGGTAGCCCTCTCCTGGGACGTGATCGAGGACACGGCTGCTTGGCATGTCCTGAGAAACTGGCTCGCCACGGCCGAGCTATATTCCGATCCGAACGCTCTGAACGATCTTTTGGCTGCCAGAAAAAGCGCCGAGGCCGGCAACGTGACTGCATGGGAGGACATAAAGCAGGAATTGGGGGTGTAAGTGTCTGCCCAGAAGCTGTACCTGGAAGCGCGAGCCAGAAGATTCATCGAAAGAGCCGACTTGAAGACGCGCAGAATTGTAAGCAGACACATAGCGCAGTTACAGGAATTTCCGAACAGGCGTAGGAAGCATCTCCAAGCCAAGGCCAGTTGCAACTGGCAGGAAGAGTTTGGCGGGTTCCGCATCGAGTTCACGCTTACACCTGAGCGTCTTACGATACTCAGAATAACGCCTCGTAGAGACAACTGGAGACGCAGCACGCGGTAGGTGGTAGTTATGGGAGAACATCCGATGCCGAGCAAGAGAAAACCGATCATCATTGACGAGCCGCGCAGCCCCAAGCATATCCCTCCCAAGTCTGACCTGTGGGACCCGCGGAAGCCCCCAGGCGGCAAGCTCCCACCACGCAAGAAGTCCCCCCCTGAGCCAGCTACGCTGAAGGACTAGCCGCAGCACTCACTTCTCAGCCCTCGTCCCGCTTGGCTGGCGCGAGTATGCGGCGTGACACCTGTATCCGTCAAACGCCCCTGACGCCTAAACGACACACTGCCGCCGCCCGCCCGTCCCCCCGCCGCCGCAGGAGGGACACAGGGGGACAACCATACACATGTCCCCTGGCCGTCAGCGATACACCGCACTGCTGCTCACCACGATCCTCGAAAAGTGTACCCCTTGAGTTCCAAGGTATACAAAGACTTGTCAACACTTAGGTCAAGCTGCCGGTGCAAGCTCTCTATGTCGCCCGTCCGTTTAGCCTGGCGTAGTTTCAGGATATTGTTCCGCAACACACGTGGGCATTTATCACGTCGTTCATATATCTCCTTAGCCTTACGCAGACAAAATAAGCCGTCGTCTATATCCCCGCGCAGAGCAACAACCAAACCGATAAAATACAGGGCCATTGTCATTCCACCGCGCGAACCCTCTCCAGATTCCAGAAGTGATCTTGCATAATCCATATCGCATTTTCCGAGCAAACGCTCCACACGATCCAGTTGCCGGTTTCCGATCCAATCGGAGATCAAATGAGCCGACACGGAGTCCTTGAAGGGTACAGGAAATACCTGTCGCGCAAAAGAAACCAAATCAGGGAATAGACTTTTCGAATCTATTCCCAATTTCCCAAGAACATCGAGCACATTCTTCTTACTGGATCTTGGCACGTTCACCATTACTGCTTCAGGTCTACTCGACGGCAATACACTACGATTGTTGATTGGGTCATTCATTATGACGTTCGCCAACGATAGTTTTCCCGTAGGAGCACCGAAAAGAATTCCACACTGAGCAAACAATCTAGTAGCAGCCATACGGTCTGAAGCATTACGTACATCATCACTCAAAAACGTCTTCAGCAGCGGACTCGAATCTCCACCATGACGCATAACTACTATTCGACCATCTTTGTCGGGAGCACTGCTTGCTGCAAAATACAGCGCGACAAAAGGAGAATGTGAAAAGTCAATGTTATTAGTAACACCACCTAAATGTTGTAGAACAATTGCCATGTTTTCCTTATCCACCTCCGGATCCAAACTAACGGCTTCCTGTTCTAGCTGACTATAAATCAAAGTCAATGCTTCACGGCTTGTCGTCTCAAAGCCCAGATCGCTCATTCTACGATACAACGTGGAGCTAACACTAGGATACCATTTATCCTCTCCACGAAATATAAAACATCCGTCATCCTGTAGCGAATAAAGGTGATGAAACAGAGATTTCACCGAATCTGGGACATTAGTACTGCCGATGAACCATCGCAAAAGCCAGGGTGCCGCATAGCGATACATACGAATATCACCATCAAGCTCGATGTGTATTTTTGCATCACCATCATGGTTCTCAGCTAGGTCGACTCTGGCCGCTATTCCCAAGTCTTCAAGGGTAGCGATAAATGTTGCGCCCGTCTCACGCCAATCAGAGGTATTTATGCCTCCAGTGATTATCCTAATGTCTCCTGACTTCATTTGCGGAAGAGGTGTAACAACTGCCTGCAATCGATTCGGCGACGATACTTCTCTTACATGACCAGAAAATGTAGGGTCGCCGGTGTGGGCGAATTCAAGGCTCAATAGTTGGTGAACTTGTGAATCAACGAATTCTGTCAACTCACGATTTGTGAACGTCATGATGTTTCTCCTCTCGCCCCGTCCATCGTCCCGTCATTTCCGCGCAAGGGGGAGGCGGTCGGACCTATCTTGGCCTGTCTGCCTGAACCACCTATCGGAAACAACGGACAGGCCCAGCCCTTGGTTGCAAGCGGCCGCCTACGCCGCCATCCACCCCCTCTCCAAATGTTGGAGAGGGGGCCGGGGGGTGAGTCCCGCACCCCTCACCCCAACAGCCGCCCCACCGCCGCCTCCACCCGCGCCCCCTCCGCCGACTCCCGCAGCCACCGCCGCAGCTCCCGCCGTACAATCCTGACGCCCACGTCGTTGCCACGATCAACCCGCACCCGCGCCAACTCCCGCGCCGCCCCCACGGCCGCTGCCTCTCCCGCCGCCGCGATCTCCCCGTGCAGCGCCTCATTGCCGTCGTACTCCGGGATGGGCAGCTTCCACAGCTGCTTGTGCAAGTGCCGTGCGCCGAATTGGCCTTTGGCCATCAGGGGTATCGCTGCTTCATACAGCGTTGCGCTGTTGATGAGTGCCAGCAGGTAGTAAGCCTCCTGTACGTTCTTGCAGGTAATCCAATAGAGCGTGGAATCCACCAGGGCGTGATTGTGGGGAAGCAATGCCGCTGTCGGCTGACCGGCTTCGGTTTGTACCACTCGCACGGGGCGTTCGTCGGGGTTGCGTTGCCATTCCAGTTGTGACGACAGCTTGTGGAGATAGTCTAGTTGTCCCAAGAGGTTCAGCTTGTTGGCCCGTGCTCTGTGCTGCTCCCACAAGTCGCTGATGATTTGCCAGCGCTCCCGCATCCGCCGCTCCAATCCACCGAGACGGACGCCGCCGCTTCCGCCATCATCGGCCGGCAGGCTGGTGTCACCGCGGCGTAAGGGCAGGACCGCCTGGAGTGGATCAAGCGTGGCGTAGGGTACGACCGTCTCGCCTAGGTACACGTCGTAGACGTGCTGCGTCTCGATGGTCTGCCCCTCAATGGCGGTCAGGTCCAGGTCCCGCCATGGCCTCTTGTCTTGTGAGCCACGACGCGGGATCACGGTGATTGTCTGGCCGGCCTGCACGATGGCCGGGTTTGCGGTTTCGTGGATGAAGAACAGGCAGCGCGGCACGACGATAGCACCTTGCCGGGCATAGCCGGCGTAGGGTGATTCGCCCCGCTCCGAGGTGTCGGTGATGGCGACGCTCACCCGGCGCACGTCCGCCGTCCCCGTCTCGCCGAGCCAGCGTTCCACTTGGCCGGTGAGTGGCACCACCTCGCCTACCCGGCTCGCGCCGCCCGTGCGCCGCGCAAAGACCACCGCCGCCGCGATGGGAAAGAAGGTGTTTGGTTCGAGTTTTTCCAAGTCCCAGGCCGGCTTGTAGCCGAAGTCCACCGTCAGCGCGCTCCCACTGCCGGCCGCGTGCCACGCGCCGCTGCGCCACTTGGCGTACTGGCCCGTCTGCAAGGCGCTGTGCGGCAGCACCATCCCGATCACGCCGTCCCCCTTCAGATACAGGTCGGCGCTGCACGTGAAGAATAGCCCCGCCACGTCCTGGTGCGTCGCATACCGGCCGCCGGTCCAGATGTCGTACCTATTCTTGCTCTGCTCTTCCAGTGCCGTCCGCAGCGTGCTCGCCGTCTTGTTGTAGTTCAGCCAGGGCGGATTGCCAATTACCACGTCCACCTTCTGGTTGGACAGGGCCACCGGCCGCACCAGATTGCGGCTGTAGTAGGCCCAGATGTGGTCGCTGCCCTCCGCGTGTAGCCGCTGCATCTCCGCGATGGTCGCTTCTAGCGTGTGGCGTTCCTCCGGGTCGGTGATGTGGTGGTCGTGCAAGGCCAACGTCGGGTCGTCTTCCCGCTCGATGGCCCCGGCCACGTCGCTCATCAGCGCGTCGAACGCATTGGCCTGCTCGACCAGCCGGCGCGGAAAGCGCAGCACCGTGTTCCGCTCGTCCCCGACCTCAATGCTGACCTCGCGCTCGGCAAACAGGTCGCCCGTGCGGAAGCGCAACTGCAAGGCGTCGCCCAGGTAGACCGGCACGGCGATTGGCTTGCTGTACCCGGCATCGGTCGCCGCCTGAATCGCCGGCCGCGCCGCCAGCACCCAGGCGGCGCGCGCCAGATGCACCGCCACCGGATGCACGTCTACGCCCGTCACGGCGTCCAGCAGCTTTTTCAGCGTATCGCCGGCAGCGAGTCCGTCGCGCTTGGCCGCTTCCAGGAAATGCGCCACCGCCTCGACGACGAACGTCCCGGAGCCGCACGCCGGGTCCAGCACCCGCTGCTTCAACGGCTGCTCGACAAGCTCTTGCACCATCACGCGAGCCAGCCAGGCCGGCGTGTAGTATTCGCCCAGCTGCCGGCGCTCGTCGGGCGGGATGACCGTCTCGTAGAGCAACGCCCCGATGTCGGCCGGCGCCTTGTCCCAGGCAAAGCGGGCAATCCGCCGCGCCAGCGTCCGCACCAGCGGCAGCCCGTCCGCCACCTCCGTCGGCCAGGCAAAGAAGTCGGATTCGACGATGCCGTGCAGGCCGGTCGCGTTCTGTAGCTGCCGGCCTTTCAGTAGCCCGACCGCATCGGACTCGGCCTCCCGGGCCACGTCAATGCCGAACGTCGCCTGCACCGCCAGGCCGATCACGGCGGTCAGGTAGGTATGGCGCACGAACAGGTCATCCAAGCCGCGGCGCGTACCAGCCACTTCACCGAGCGCCGCCCGCAGCAGGTTGTCCCACAGGCGCCGCTTCACCTGCACCGTCTCGCTCTGCTTGTGCCGGTCGTACAGCGCCCGCAGGCGGTCAATATCCTTGCGATAGTGCGGACTGTCCGGGCTGAAGTGCTCCTCGACGCTCTGGCGGTCGAGCAGGGGCACGTCCTCCCTGGAGAAGAGCGCCTCATCGCGGAGCCAATCGTGGAGGGCCAGCCAGCCGTCCTTGCTCTCTAGGGTGAAGCCATACGGCCGCGCCGTCGGCACGGGGTCCGTGGGTGCCCCAGGCCAGCGGAGCAGCCAATACTTGCCGTCGGTGAGGATGCCCATGCGCGAGCGTTGGCCCTCCCGCTCGGATTGCGCGAGGTAGTCGTCGAGCTGCGCGACGTGGTCCGGGTTGGGGTTGAACCCGCCGGCAGTACCGAGGCGCCGCTTGACCTCGATGAAGGTATCGAGCGCCGTCAGGTCCACGGCGCTCTGTGACCCCCGCGCGGGCGCCTGCTCCGCGATGATCTCGTTTTCCTTCACCAATCCGGTGAGCGTCAGGAAACTCCATACGGCTTTCGTGATGTTCACTTCCGGATCGGCCCGGTCGTGCCGGCGCAGCATTTCGGCCGCCGCCGCGGCATAGCGCGGGTCCTGGTCATCAATATGTACCGGCATCGCAGTTACTCCGTCTTTGACCTAACCCCGGCGGCCCTCACCCCGGCCCTCTCCCACGGGGAGAGGGGGCGTGGATTTCCGCGCACGCGGAACTGACGATACCCCCGCGTGATGCCAAACGCCGCACTCCCCCTCTCCAAATGTTGGAGAGGGGGCCGGGGGGTGAGGCCCACCCCTCCCTACCCCTCCGTCCCCATCGGTTGGAGTTCCAGCAGCGCCCGCTGGCGCTCCGTCACCCGCGCCAGCAATTCCGCCGAGATTGCCGGCCCGCCGGTCCAGTCGGCAATCCAGCACGGACTATAGGCAAAGTACAGCGTCCGCCGGGGCCGCGCGGTGCGCTTCGGCTCCGAGCCGTGCGTCGTCGCCTCCGTAAAGATGATCGCATCCCCGGCCCGGCATGGCACCGGCTCGCGCACCGGAATATCCTCCGGCTCGATCCCATACGGGTTCGGAAAGTTGCTCTTGTGGCTGCCGGGGATGGCCGAGAAGCAGCCGTCCTCGATCTCCTGGTCGGTCAGCGGATACACCACCTTCACCAGCGTCGAGTAGAACCCGCCGTTATGCACCCGGAACTGGCACGACGGCCGGACCGGCGTGTTGCCCAGATGGAACGGCGTCCGCCCGTCGGCGTGGTGCCGCATAATCCCGTAGTCGTGATTCAGCCGGATGCGCGTGCCGATCATCTCGCGTACCAGCGGGATAATCGGTTCCGGGTCAATCAGTTCCTCGAACGGACCGCCCAGCTCCTTCATGTTGTTGATGTAGATGTCCGGCTCATGCCTTTCGCTGAACCGCACCAGCGGCGGCAGGTCGTCCGGGCGCGTCTCCACCCGGTCAATCACCGCGTTCAGCGCCGCCACGTGCTCCGCCGATAGCACGTTCCGCAGCACCAGGTACCCCTTGAGGTCGAAGAAATAGCGTTGCTCGTCCGTCATCCTTCTACTCCGTTCTCCATTCCACGAGCCACTGACCACTGACCACTAGCCACTAATCTAGCTGCTCCGGCTGCTCCCACTCCCCACTGAAGCCGGGCACGCGCTCCACGCGCAGCTCGTTCGCTGCCATATTGAACGTGGCGCGCACGCCGTTCGCAAACTCCACCTGCTGGAGCGTGCGGTCGGCGGAGAGGAAGCTATGTCCAACCAGTTCCACGGTCGCAATCGCGCGATAGTAGTCGCGCCAGCGCCGCAGCCAGGCCAGCTTTTTCGGCAACGAACCTTGACTCAGGTCGCCCAGCGGCACCGCACCACCGGGCAGCCAGTTGTAGGCCGGCGCCGCGGCATACAGCAACTCGTACAGCCGCGGCGTGCGGTCCTCCCACCAATCGTAACCGGGCGAGTAGAGCGCGTAGCCACCGCCAGAGAACCCGGCCGCAAAGCAGTCGTGGAACACCAACTGGAACAGCGGCACGGGGATGCCCACAGGTGCCGGCGCTCCCTGCACCGGGGTATTGGCCAGCCGATCACTGGACCAATCGGTGAAGAAAAAGTAGTCGCAGTCGGCGATACACCAGAAGCGCGCCAACTCCCCGGCCGGCACGATCCCCCGCCGCCGCGTCTCGGCAAAGGCCGCGTTCTGCGCCTCAAACGTCATGCGCCGCGTGACCGGATGCTGCACCGAGAAGTCCTCCGCCAGCGCACCGAACGCCGCATAGCCGTCGAAGTAGAGCGTATCCAGCTTCAGCCCCTGCGCCGCGAGGTGATCGAGACCTCGCCTGAGCCGTTCAACCGCGTCGTGGGCACTCAGGTCGTGGATGGGTTGCCCGTCCGCATCCCGCGGCCAGCGGTCCTCGTCATAGTCCGGCCCCTCCGGCTCCTGACTGCGCGGCGCGATGAACCCCTGGATGCTACAGCCGCGCTGATGCACGGCATCGGCCAGTCCGACCAGCGTCCGCCAGCCGCCCGGCACCGGCGTCTCCAGCAGCAGCGACTGCCAGCCGGACGTAGCGTTCGTGGGCAGGCTCCGTTCAGGCGCATACCCAATTGCAGACCACTTCGGGAAAAAGAACTTTATGTCAAATCCAAGCTCGCGGAGGGCCTGCAAGTCATCAAGCACCTCCGGCCCGTCATCGGGATTCCACGCCGGCCACCGGTACAGCACCGCGTCGAGATCGTGCCGCAGCCCGGGATTCTCGGCCGCTTTCTCCTCCAGCGTCCGCAGCAGGCCCTCGCGCCGCGCCTGCTCCCGGTAAATCTTGGCCATCCCCACGTAGTCGAGTCCCGAGGCAAACTGCACGCGAAAACGGCGCCGGTAGGCCAGCTTACCCAGACTGCCGCGCCAATGGAACGCCAGCGCCGACTGCTCACCCGGCGCGTGCTCCGCCTCCACCTCGCAATCCCACCAGGTATCCACCAACACGCACAGCGCGTCCGCCCCCCGCACGATCCCGAACAGCGGCAGCGTCCAGCGCGCGCCGATAAAGCCGCCCATGTGCCCCTGTCCCGGGAGTTCGTCCGGGCAATCGGCCGGAATCAGATAGCCCGAACCGTGCGGCAGGACCAGATACCCTCCGTCCGAAACCGGCTTTTCGACCCGGTACAGGTCCTCCAGGCTCACAACAACGTCTGTACCCCCGACCTGCACCGCTTCGATCAGCAGCTCGTCCGTAGCCGGCGCCGCTTCCCGACCGTGACCATCGAGCACAGCATCGTTCTGCCCCACCGCAAATGTCAGGTCCACCACCACATTCGTACCCGCAAACCCGCTCAACCGCACGGTCCGGCCGCGATGCGTGCCATCATCGAATGGCCTGAGCGCGGCTTCCCCCTGCGCCAACGGCAGCTGCCGCGGCGCATCGCTGCCCCGGCGCACCGTCAGCGTAGGCGGCTGCGTTGACGACGTGACCCAGAGCGTGCGCCCGTCCCGCTGCCGCACCGTCAAGCTCAGATCCTCATTCACCCGAATGACGGTCTCAGCACCGGTCACATAGAACTCCTGCATGTTCACTCTCCTGCACCGCATACGTCATCGCGCCGCACGTAGCACGCCTGGTCATTGGTACCATCAGGCTACACACCGCATTAGGCCGGCGCAGCACCCTGTCACCTCACCGGGAATCCCTTCCGGAGCCAGGGCTATTGTAACGAGGCTGTGAAGGAAGTTGCAGGTTAGCAACTCTTTCCAACCGCCGCTGACGCGAACTAGGTACGATCTATCGGCAGATCACGTTCTGTAGGGAGACTCGATGAGCACACCCAACATCCTCTACATCCTCGCCGATGACCTCGGCTGGGGCGACGTGAGCTGCCATGGCTCGCCGATCCGCACGCCGAACATTGACCGGCTGGTGCAGGGGGGTGTGGAGCTAACCCAGCACTACGTCTGCCCCATGTGTACGCCCACGCGCACGTCGCTGCTCACCGGCCGCCATCCGGGCCGTTTCGGCCCCCACGCCACCGTGCCCTCCAACGCTCCCGTCCTGCCCGATGGCTACCCCACTCTGGCCACCGTGCTGCGCGACGCGGACTACGACACTGGGCTGTTCGGCAAGTGGCACCTCGGTTCCGCCCCGCAGTTCGGCCCCCAGGTCTACGGCTTCAACACCGGCTACGGCAGCCTGGCCGGCGGCGTTGATCCGTACAACCATCGCTACAAGCGGGGTGAATTCTCCGTCACCTGGCACCGCAACGGCGAGCTAATCGAAGAGACCGGCCACGTGACCGACCTCATCGGCCGCGCCGCCCTCGACTGGATCGCGAGCCGCGACCGGCCCTGGTTCTGCTACGTTCCCTTCACCGCCGTCCACGTGCCCATCAAGCCGCCCCAACCCTGGCTCGACCGCTACTGGTTCGATCATTTCGATGCCGACCCGCTGAAAGACGCTTCCTTCAAGCGGTACGCGGCCTACGCCAGCCACATGGATGCGGCCATCGGCCAGCTTGTCGAGCAGTTGGAGGCAACCGGCCAGCGGGACAACACGATCATCGTCTTCTCCTCCGACAATGGCGCGATCAATGAGTCTCCTCTCCACAGTTCGGACCGGTATCCGGGCTGGCAGGAAGCCTCCCCACGGCTCGGATCGAACCTCCCGTTTCGCGGCGTCAAGGCCCAGCTCTACGAGGGCGGTATCCGCACCCCAACGGTCATCAACTGGCGCGGTCAACTGACGCCCGGCACGATGGCGCACCCGGTCCATGTCGTGGACTGGATGCCGACCTTCTGCAACCTGCTCGGCGCCACGCCGCAACGCGACCCACAGTGGGACGGCGTGGACATCTGGTCCTTGCTCGCGGGCACCTCCGAGACGTCGACCGACCGCACGCTCTTCTGGAACTTCCGCGGCGGCACGCGGCTGGGTGTGCGTGCCGGCGACTGGAAGCTGATCGTGTACGAGGACAACGAGCGCCAGGTCGAGCTATTCAACATCGCCGACGACCCCTATGAAGAGCAAGAGTTGGCCGTGGAGCATCCCAATGTCGTGCGGGAGCTATCGGAGCTAATCCGCGAACAGCGATCACTCGACGACACGTCGCGGCGAGACGATGTAACCTCGCCGCTGGTAGCGTAGCCGAGGTCACCAACGTGACGAGCTTTCACACCACGCGCCTACCCGCCGCCCCGGACGTTGTCGCGCCGGACGGCTCGGATGTGCGTATCTTGCTGGCACTGAATAGGGGGAGCATGGCGCATTTCGAGCTGGCGCCCGGCAAGACCTCGGCTCCCGTCGCACACCGCACGGTCGAGGAAATCTGGTACTTCCTACGCGGTCGCGGCGAGATGTGGCGCAAGCTGCACGAGCAGGAAGAGGTGGTCGCTGTCGCGCCCGGCGTCTGCCTCACCATCCCCGTGGGCACCCACTTCCAGTTTCGCTCGCTCGGCCCCGAGCCGCTCGCCGCCCTCGGCATCACCATGCCACCCTGGCCAGGGGAAGACGAAGCCTACGCCGTCTCCGGCAAGTGGCCACCCTCCACCGGTCCCCAATCCCCCTAGCCGCACCCCAGCAGCATCACCGGGCTTGCGGAGCAGTAAGCAAGGCGGCAAGGGAAATTGGCCGGCGGCTAGTCCTCGGGGGGCAGGCGGTGCTCGGCGGCCTCCCAGTGGCGGAGCAGGGGCCGCAACTCATCCCAGAGCGCCGCCGGTATTGGCTCCTGCATCGCCGCCGCGTTGTCCCGCGCTTCCTGTGGACTGCGGGCACCCGCGATGACCGCAGAGACGGTCGGCTGCTGCACCGCATATTGCAGGGCCGCGGCGGCCAGCGAGACGCCATGGCGGTCGCAGATAGTCTCTATCTGCTGCACGTGCGCCAGTACCTCCCGCGAGAACCGCCGGCGCGGAAAGGTGGCCGTCTCCCGTGCCCCTACCGCGAGCAGCCCCACTTCCAAGGGCGTCGCAATGACCAGCCCGGTGCCGTGGCGCTCGGCGGCGGGGAAGATGCGCTCCTCGGCCAGTCGGTTGATGAGGCTCCAGGCCTCCGGCACGACGGCTGCGTCAAACTCCCCGGTTTCGAGATACGTGGCATTAGTCACCGGGTCGTTGGCAGCGACACCGATGTAGTCCAGCAGGCCCCGTTTTTGCAGCGCCCGCAGCGCGCCGAGCGTGCCTCGCTCGCTCATCACCAGGTCCATCGGCATGTCCATCGGGTCGTGGATATAGAGCAACGGAAAACGTTCCACGCCTAGACGCTCCATGCTGCCCTCGACGCAGCGTAGCGCCATGTCGTAGCTCCCGTCATAGCCGGCGGGCAGGTGGCCGACCTTCGTCGTCACCAGCACATCGCCAGCGAGGTCAGGGCGCTCCCGGAACGCTTGCGCGATGAGGCGCTCGCTCCCGCCCCTACCATAGCCCGCAGCCGAATCGATCAGCCGGCAGCCGGATTCGACGGCGGCCCAGATCGTCTCCTTGCCTCGCTGCACCTCGGCCTCGTCTCGCCGCTCCTCTGGTCCGGGCAACTTGATATAGGCAGCGCCTAGTCCGAGGACCGAAACCTGCAACCCTGTGCGTCCCAGCACGCTCGTTTCCACCAAGCACCTCCTCATCCGGCCCCGGAGCCAGCGCCCCGCCGACGGCGTGCTCTACCAACGGGTCAGGGGATGTGTCCGGTCGGCGAGCGGCAACGGCACCCGTTCGCCGGTACGGTGCGCTTCGTAGACTGAGAGGATCATCTCCAACGACCATCGCGCCCCGTGGCCGCTGCACAACGGCTCGCGATCCTCGGCCGCGGCAGCGAGCAAGTCGGTGACAACCAGATTGTTCAGCGGATGTTGTTGTGGCGCGTTCTCCGGGGCGCCCGGCGGGGCCGGTACCGGCGGGCACGTGATCTTCTCCCATCCCGTCCCCAGCGCCGCGTCCACTACCGGTCCGGCATACGGCCGCGGGTGGCGATAGCAGGCATCACTTCGCATGATGAGAATACCGTCGCTACCGTGCAACTCCAGCCCGTAGGTCGGCGCAGTGCCGTCACTTACATAGGTTTCATAGGTGGCGGTCACACCGTTCGGAAAGCCGTAGGCCGCCCAGAGACCATCGCCGGTAATGAGTCCGATCTCCTCGTCGCCCGGCCGTACATCCGCGGCCGTCGCGTCGCGGCCGTCCTGCACCACCCGCGCCTGGCACCATTGCGGATCAGTCCCCGTCATATAGCGCATCAAGTCGAACGTATGGGTACCCAACACCATTAGGCACTGACCGCCACCGCGATGATCCATCACGCCGTAGGACCGCATGAGCCGCAACTGGCCGATGGCCCCTTCCTGCAGGAGTGTCCGAGCACGCTGGACGCCGGGATAGGTGCGCCACACGTGCGCCACCGCCACTTTCAGCCCGCGACTGTCGGTCGCAGCCAGCATCCGGTCCGCCTCGTCCAGTGTGCGGGCCAGCGGTTTCTCGCTAAAGATGTGGGCGCCCACTTCTGCCGCTGCGAGAAACAAGTCGTGGTGTTGATCCGGCTGGCGTGTGGCGATGGCCACCAGATTGGGGCGCTCCGTTTCCAGCATCTCGTAGGGATCGGCGTAGGCTCGCGGTGCCCCGCTCTGCGCGGCGGCCTCGGCTCGCCCGGTGGGGTCGGGATCGGCGACGGCGACCATTTCTACGTTGGGAATACCGACAAACGCGGTGATGATCCCGTGGCCGAAGTTGCCGCGGCCCGTATGCCCGATCACCGCCGCGCGGTACGCTGCTGCACTCATCGTATGGCGCTCCTCTCGATAGGGCACAGCCATCTGCGCCCGTACTCTGCTCCCCGTCCGGCGGCGGCGTGCCGCGCACACGGGAAGCGGCTCCGTAACCTAGCCGTCAGCCCCACGCGGGTCAACCCTCGCGGCGGCTCACCGTCCACCGCGCTCATGCCGTATCCTTCCTACCGAGGCAGTGCTGCCTGGGCAAGGAGAAAACATGGTTGCATCATCCACACCGGGTAATCACGGCACGCCCCGGCCGGGCTATCCGCCCGTGGATTGGCGCCCCGAACCGTTCCGGGTGCTTGTCACGCTCGGCGAAAGCACTACCGCCGGCGGCTGGAGTTCCACGCCGGACCGCTGCTGGGCACCCGTGCTGGCGGCGCTGATCAGCGACTTCCAGGACGAGCCGGTCCGGCTCATCAATAGCGGGATCGGCGCCAACGTAATCTCGACACGGGTGCCGTCATACGCTGCCTCCGGCAAACCGGCGGCCAGCGAGCGCCTGCAGAAGCACGTCATTGACCACCAGCCCGACTTGCTCGTGATCTCCTACGGCCTGAACGACGCCCGCGGCGGTACGCCAGCAGAACTGTTTCGGCGCGAGCTGACCGCCCTCATTACCTCCGTGCGTGCCGGCTGCGATCCGCTGATTGTGCTACTCAGTCCCTACTTCATGACGGACTTCACAGTCGGCGCCCCGGCTTTCGGCCACGGTAGCCACGACCTGTTCACGCTCTTCACTCTGCTCACCGAGCAGGTGGCGCGGAGCCAAGACTGCCTCTTCTGCGATGTCTACCATGCCTACGGGAACGCGCCCTGGCTGGTCCATCACGATGGCGTCCACGCCAACGACCTCGGCCACCGGATCGTGGCCCACACCATCTTTCGGACGCTCGCCCAGCACTGCTCCGGCCTGGCGGCGCGCACCAAGCGACTCGAACAGACCGGTGAGCGCTGGCGAGACGAGTCCGTCCTGAAGGCGGACTATGGCTATTGAGCCAGGCGAGGCAGCCGGCGTGCCGGCCGTGCTATCGTAGGGCAAAAGGAGGACGCCGTGACGAACCGCGAGACGACCGGGCTGGTGCAGACGGTATTGGGACCGGTGCGGCCGGAAGCATTGGGGGCAACCCTCACCCACGAGCACCTGCTGATCGACTTCCTCTGCATGTTCGATCCACCGGACGATCCCGACGGGCGGCTCAAGGCCTTCCAGCCGCTGACCATCGAAAACCTCGGTTGGATTCGCTATGACCCGTTCCGCAACCGGGACAACTTGCTCCGCCTCGACGAGGAGAGCGCCATCTCCGAGGTGGCGCTGTATCAGCAAGCCGGGGGCGGGACGATTGTTGACGTGACGACCATCGGCATCGGTCGCAATCCGGCCGCGCTAGTACACATCGCCCAGACCACCGGGCTGAACATCGTGATGGGCGCCGGATACTACACCGATGCCGTTCACCCCGCAAATATGACCGACCGGAGCGAGGTGGACCTCGCCCAAGAGATGATCGCCGACCTCACGACGGGAGTAGGTGCTACCGGGGTGCGGGCCGGCATTATCGGCGAGCTAGGCTGCTCGTGGCCGCTGACGACAAACGAGCGCAAGGTGCTCCGCGCCGGCGCACGGGCACAGCAGGCCACCGGCGCCGCCATCACCATTCACCCGGGGCGCGACGAGACGGCTCCGCGGGAAATCCTGGACGTGCTCGCGTCGGCCGGCGCCGACCTCGGCCGCGTGATTATGGGCCACCTGGACCGGACCATCGCCACGCCGGAGACGTTGCTGGACCTCGCTGCCAGCGGGTGCTACCTGGAGTACGACCTGTTCGGCTGGGAGACTTCCTACTATCCGCTGTCGACACTGGATATGCCCAGCGATGCCCAGCGGATCGCGTTCGTGCAGCAGCTCATCGAGGCCGGCTACGGATCGCGCTTGCTGCTCGCACACGACATCTTCGGCAAACACGCCATGGCCAAGTACGGCGGCTACGGCTACACTCACGTCATCGAGAACATCGTCCCCCGGTTCCGCGAGCAAGGCATCGCCGAAGAGACCATCCAAGCCATGCTCGTGGATAACCCGGCCCGCATCCTCGCCTGGGTGTAAAGCAGCAGCGGAACTCCAAGGCCGCCGAGCTACTTGGCGGTGGTCGCGCGCGGGGTGCTCGTCTAGTCCACCTGTTGGCGCCGCAGCCCTTCGAGGCGCCTGGTCGCCTGCTCATAGGCGTCGGCGCGAGGGAGGATCGCAAATACGAGACAAACGCGATCTTCCTCAAGAATAAGATAGATCGCGCGATACTGGCCCTGCCCCGGCAACCGGAATCTCATCGCACGAGCACCTTCGAGGGAGCCGCGCAAAACGTGTCCTGCAAAGGGGTCTTGCTCTAAAGACAAAAGCGTCCTTGTGACCCTTGCGGTCCAAGGACGCAATCTCTTGAGGTCTCGCCTAGCTCTGGTCGTAAGCTCTACCCCGTAGGCCTCACTCTTCATCACCGATGGGGATGCCTTCCTCGCGCGCGAAGTCGCGGAGTCCCTGGGTGCGCCCCTCGCGGTACTCTATCCGTGCAGCGCGAGCAAGCGCATCAATCTCGGCAACCGACGGCTCCAGGTCATCACTACGGATAACGAGCGCCCGAGATGTGGTAACAGCCTTTTTCCTAGCCATTCGATGCGGCCTTTCCCCGACTGAGTATCCCCGACCCTGAACCTAGCGAACGCCCGCTGCCCTACGGGCTGCCTCAAGTATGTGGCCCAATACCCGTGTCTGTCAACGATCCGTGCCGCAATGCGATTCCCAGGATGGCTTGCGATGATTGTCCGTGTCCTGGGACTCCCTGGCTCGCTTGATCGTGTTACTATGCGCTGCTATATGCAACACTTCGTGGCATCATGCATAATCGGGCCGTGATGAGCGCATAGAGGCCCCGACCTGAGGCGGAAGGCTGCCTACTATCAGGGGACGCAAGCGCTGCATGCCGAGGAGGCAGGAGGATGAGTAGTGAGTTGCTGGTCTACATGAGCGGTTCGTTCGTCCCGCTGTCCGCGGCGAACGTCTCCATCTTCGACTCTGCCCTGATGTACGGCGATATGGTCTTCGAAGTGACCCGCACCTTCCGGCAGCGGCCATTTCGTCTCCGGCACCATTTGGAGCGGCTGTATGGCTCGATGCGCTATGCCGAGATTGACTGCGGCCTCAGCCTTGCGGAGCTGGAAGCGGCGACCTATCGGACCATCGAAGTCAACCAAGCGCAACTCGCCGACGGCTTTGACTTCCAGATCACGCACAACGTCTCGCCGGGGGTGTTCGGCTACTACCGCAGCGCCTTTCCCGACCGGCCAGGCCCGACGGTCACGATCAGTTGTTGGCCGCTGAGGGCACGCTTGGCCGAGTATGCGCCGCAGTACGAGACCGGGGTGCGGGCGGTGATACCTTCCCAGCGCGCCGTGCCGTCGCAGTACATTGACCCGAAGGCGAAAAATCGCAGCCGCCTTTACTACCGCCGCGCCGATCACCAGGCGCAGCGCACTGATCCCGACGCTTGGGCCGTGCTCCTCGACGGCAGCGGCTACATCGCCGAGGGCACCGGGAGCAACGTGTTCCTGGTCCACGACGACACACTGTATTCGCCGGAGGGACGCAACATCCTGCGCGGCGTGACGCGCGGCTTCGTACTAGAGCTTGCCCAAACGCTGGGCATCCCCGTACAGGAGCGCAATTTGGAGCCATACGATCTCCTAAATGCCGACGAAGCCTTTTTCACCTCCACACCCTTCGGGATCATGCCGATGACGAGTTGCGAGGGACAGCCCGTCGGCAACGGCACACCGGGGCCGGTGACGCGCCGGCTGCTGGCGGGATTTGGCGAGCACGTGGGTGTCCACCTCGTGGAGCAAGCACAGGCGGCGGCCGCCGCGGTGGCCGGCGAATCGGCAATAGCGCAGGAAGCCGCCGGCAGTTGAGCGAGCTTCGCGCGGCGAGGCGAGCAGCACGCGGAAAGAAGGAGCGAGAATGCGATACGCGACGTTCGAGCGGGACGGCAGCGCCAGTTGGGGAATCGTGCAGGACGGCGGCGTTCTGGACTTGCCGGCTGCCGCGGCGGCGGCTGGCCTCGCCGGGTGGCCGGAGACGCTGCTGGCCTTTATCCAAGCGGGACCGGCGTGGTGGGAGCGCGCCGGCCAGATCGCGGCCGCAGCGGGAAGTGCGAGCCTACTGCCCCTCTCCGGGGTACGTCTCCTCGCGCCGGTGCCCCAGCCCTTGCGTAATGTGTTCGCGCTCGGCCTCAACTATGCCGAGCACGCCGCAGAGGGCGGCCACGACGCACCCGATGCACCGATCTACTTCACCAAAGCCACCACGGCGGTCATCGGGCCGGACGAGCCGATCATCGCCGATCCGAGCGTGTCCCAGCAACTGGACTGGGAAGTGGAGCTAGGTGTAATCCTCGGCACTGGTGGGCGCCGCATCTCGGAAGCCGATGCGCTCGATCACGTCTTCGGCTATACCGTCATTCACGACGTTTCGGCCCGCGACCTCCAGTTTGCGCGGAGCGGGCAGTGGTTTCTGGGCAAGAGCTTCGACACGGGCTGTCCGATGGGACCATGGATTGTCTCGGCCGACGAGATCGGCGATCCGCAGAACCTCGATTTGAGCCTGCACGTCAACGGCGTCGAAAAGCAAAGCTCCAACACGCGCTACATGATCTTCCCAGTCGCCAAAATCCTGGCCGACCTCTCCAGCGTGCTCACGCTCCAAGCCGGCGACATCATCTCCACCGGCACACCCGACGGAATTGGCGGCTCGCGCGAGCCACCGGAGTTCCTCCAACCGGGCGACGTCACCGAGGCGGAAGTAACCGGCATCGGCCTCCTCCGCAACCCGGTCGTTGCCCCCGCGCCATAAGGGTGCTCGGCTCTCCTAGAGGAAATCTGCCACCCACCGTCCCCCTTCAGTCAAGGGGGTAGAGGTCGCCGCCATGACTCCCCTTCCCTCTAGGGAAGGGGCCGGGGGTTAGGTCGAGACTCCTACACGAGCCACTAGCCACTTGTACCGGAATCCGAGATCACCTCGCCGCCGAATATCGTATGTCGCGCGACGAGACGGCTGCTGGCCGTTTCGGTCTGCCGGAAGGTGTCGATCAGCGGAAAGGCGCCGCGCTGGTGCTCCAGCACCGCTACATCCGCCGTCCGCCCGACCTCCAGGCTGCCGATCCGGTCATCCCAGCCGATGGCCTGTGCCGGCCTGAGCGTACTTGCCCGGATCACCTCGTCGAGCGGCATGCCCAAGTGCAGCAGCTTCGACATCGTCGTCGGCATGTCGTAGGCCGGGCCGTTGATGGACCCGGCATGTACGTCGGTCGAGATCGTATCCGGCCAATAGCCGTGCTCGCAGAGCTGGCGAGCGACTCCCCAGTGGTAGCTGCCCGCCCCGTGACCCACGTCCATCAACACGCCCCGTTCCCGCGCCTCCCGCAGCACCGCCGCCGGCGTGCCATCTCGATTCACGAGCCGGCCGACCAACTCCCCCTTATAGCAGTGCGTAATCAGATCGCCCTGGTCGAGGATCGGGATGGCCTGCGTGATCGTGGGTGGTGGATCGCCGATATGGAGCATCAGCGGCACGCCGGCAGCCCGCGCGGCGGCGTGCGCGTGCCACACCGGCTGATCCGTATTGTCCTCGCCGACGCGAATGCGGCTCCCAAGCACCTTCACTCCCACAATCAGGTCACGGTTGGCCTCGACCGTCTCGGCGGTGAACGTGGGGTCAACAAAGCGGCCATAGCCGGCCATCGGCGAGGCCACCGTGCCAATCACGGAGATGTTGAGCAGGGCCAGCAGCCGGCACCGCGCTCGCGCAGCGACGTAGTGGCGAAAGCCGCCGAAGATCGCGGCGCCGGCCGAACCGGCGTCCACCATCGTCGTCGTGCCGCTGCGGGCCGCCAAGCTGTTGGCGTCAATGTTGTCCTCGCCGACATGCAAGTAGACGTGCGTATGCAGGTCAATCAAGCCGGGTGTCACCAGCAAGCCGCGCGCATCCAGCACGCGCGCCGCGCCCGGTGCCTCACCGGGCGGCGGCAAGCCGGCGATCTTGCCGTCGGCGATCACTACGTCGCGGGCCTCGTGCAACTCCTGTGCCGGATCAATCACCGTCCCGCCGGCAATGACCAAATCTGCGCTGGTTGCGCTAACCATTCCGTGCCTCCATTGCTGCCCGCCTTGTCCGGCGGCTGCGTCCGGCCGGTAGCGTACCATTAGGCATGGAGTGATCGTTGCGCGAGGCTCGTGGGAGGTAGAGCATGGCAATCGGATCGAAGGTAGCCGCAGCGGGCACGGTAGCACTTACGCCAGCGCAGCGGCTCCACCTCAACGTCTACGGCTACGTGCTCATCGAGGATGTGCTGACACCGACTGAAATAGAGCAGGCGAAAGCGGCGCTCTATCGGCTGAAAGCCGAGCCGGATGAGCGGCTCGATGAGCTACGTGTGTACCGCCGCGCGAAGGGTGAGCATCACGTCTTGTTGGGGCATCTCGTGGAATACGATCCGGCGCTGCTGGCCTACGCGGTTCACCCAGAGCTTGTGCCACTGGTCGAGGAAGTAGTCGGTGGCTCAGTGCGGCTCGAAGAGTCCGAAGCCATCATCAATCGCCGCAACCCGGCGGCCAGCCAGGAGTCTCTGGTCAGAGGTGCGGGCCTGCACTTCCACGACGGCACGCGCCACGGCTGGGGCACCTGGGAAGAGCAAGGCAACTTCCACTGTCTATTCGTGAAGACCCTAGCCTATCTGACGGACGTGGGGCCGGACGATGGCGGCACCTCGGTCATTCCGGGGAGCCATAAGCTCTCGTGGCCACCGCAGGAGAGCATCGCGGCCGCGCAAGCCGACGGCCGCCTCATCCACCAGATCGAAGCAAAGGCCGGGTCTGTGCTGCTCTTCCCGGAATCGCTGCTCCACAGCACCACGCCCATCCGCAGCGATACCGAGCGGGTCATCCTGGTGGCCGGCTATACACCGCCGATGCTGCGCGAGTGGCCTGGCAACGAGATCAGTCCCGAGTTCGTGGACACGCTGCCGGAGCAGCTGCGTCCGCTCATCTCCGGCAGCGATAGCTGGCACTGGCAGCGACGAGGGTAGGGCCGCCCGGTGAACCGATGCTAATACTCGTGCCCACTGCCTACGAAGCACGCTTTCTCTGCGGCGAGCGCGTCCACCGCACGCTCGCCGACCGCGGAGCGGCCCGCTGCCGCGTTGGTGGGTACGAGGTCGCAGTCGCGCTCTGCGGCTTTGGCCTGGCTGCCGCCGGCGCGGGCGCCGCCTTCGCGCTGGGCAACCACCTCCGGTCCGCCGCTGCCGCCCGACCGCAGACCGATCCGGTAATCCTGGTTGGCATTGCCGGCACGTATGACCCGCTGCGCGCGCCGGTCGGGTCGGCGCTGCTGGCGACCGACGTGCGGTGCGTCGGCATTGGTCGCGGCACCGGTGCAGCGCATCGCTCGGCCGCAGCGTTGGGCTGGCCGCAGGGACTCCCACTCGCCGGACTGCCGCCGGTCGGTGACTGCCTACCGCTCGCGGCTCCTGACTTGCCGGGAGCGCCGCTGCTGCGTGGGAGCCTGCTCTCCGTCACGGCCGCCGCGGCGACCCCCGCTGAGGCCGGCGAGCGTGCGACTCAGTTTCCCAGTGCCGTCGCCGAAGAGATGGAAGCATTTGCGGTAGGCTTGGCAGCACGGCTCTACGGTGCGCGGCTCACTGTCATCCGGGGACTGTCCAACGTCGCCGGCGAAACCGACCACGCGACCTGGCGCACCGCCGAGGCCATGGCAGCGGCCAGAGACCTGCTAATCCGCGTGGTCGAGCACACGGCGGCGGAAGATGAAGACTGAGACGAGGCCTAGCGGGAGGGAGCAAGCGATGTACCGCAAAGAGAGCGACGCCACCCAGGTCAAGAAAGTGCCGGCCATCCACCAAGGCGACGGTATCATCAAGGTTCGCGGGTTCTTCGAAGAAGCGAGCCGCCTCCCTGTGAAGTTCCACGTGTGGGAACTGGACCCAGGCGTCAGCGAGGGCGATCACGTCCACGATGATTTGGAGGAGTGCTACTACTTCATCCAGGGGAGCGGGGTGATGACGCTGGACGGTCAGCACGTCCCGGTGTCTGCCGGCGACGCAATCCTGGCGCCCCCCGGCTGCGATCATGGGATGCGGAACACCGGCAGCACGCCGCTGAAGGTCGTGCTGATTTGGGGCAGACCGCGGGCCACCAGCGACTAGCTACTAGACCCCATCACGTAGTGGGGATATTTCCCGACAAAGCGGACGACCGCCATCCGCTGATCTTCCGTCAGGCCCGGGGTGCGGGCGCGAAAGCCGCGGCGGTCACCGCGCACGCGCTGAAACGTCTGCCACACGGTAGCCACCGTCAGGCTAGTTCCCTCCACCAGCGGCTCGTCCACGCCGCCGCCGGCTTCGGCAATATGTGCGCGAATGAGCGCATCCTCCTCGCTTGCTCGGTGATAGGTTGGAGCATTCGTGCGATCAACCGTCCCCATAGCTTTGCCTCAGAATGTCGTACTACTACCGCACCAGATAGCGGCACTGCCATGGTGATTATAGGACCCGGAAGCGTGTCCGTAGACATAGCCGCCCCCGGCGCTACCAGCGAGGAAACATACGACCGGCGGCGGCAGGCTGGCCAAGCCTACCGCCCCGGCCTACGCCCCGCAGGGCGTTTAGCTGTGGGGTGCCACCTTCATGTTCGTCATCTACACCTCCTTGTCGGTGTGATTGGCCCATCCTCACGAGGACGTTGACGGCCACCAATTGGCACCTCCACTCTAGGCGCCGATCCGTAGCCCGTCAACTGACCACGAGTCAAGTTTCGGCCGGGGGGACGACATCGGCGGGCAGGTGTTCCACCTCGGCAGCACCGGCACCGGCGTTCCCGGTGTCATCCCGCGGCTCGCGGTGTGCTACGAGCTGGGCCAACTCGGTGACGAGCCGTTGCCTGGTTTGCGGCTCGCCTTCCTCGTAGGCGAGGCTCAGACGGATCAAGAGGTCCAAGAACTCCTCGTCCGTTGTGCCATCCAGGAGTGCTTTGGCCACAGCAGCCTCTTTCTCGAAGAGATAGCGCGTGGTGCCTTGGAGATCCAAGACCGTGCCCAGCGCCCGCACCACCTCGGGACTGGGGTTCTGCTTCACGCCACGTTCGAGGTGGGAAATGTAGGTGGCGTCTACGTTGGCGCTCTCAGCCAATGTCTCCTGGGTAATGTGGCGCCACTGACGTAGCGCCCGCAATACTTGGCCAAATCGTGTCAAGCCGTACTCCTTCAACAGCCGGATAGACTGCTGTTACCACTACCGGCCTACTCTGTTGAAGCGTCACTACTACTCTCCGCTTTCGTGCAAACATCTCGCATACCTCCTTTGGCCCCAACGTGGGGTGATATGGGCGCAGTGTAACAAGACCATGGCCCAATGGCGCTTGACTGTCAGTCAAGTTGGGGCAGCCAATCCTTGACTCACGGTCAAGTGGCAATGCTGCCCACAGTTGCTACTATCACGACATTCCGCTGGCGGAGGTGCCGCCATGACATATCCACGCTTCCCACAATAAACAGCCGCGCATTGCCAGGTCACGCTCTGTGGCGTGGCGACGCTTTGGCCCATTTACGCTGTTCCTCCGGCTGAAGGAGCGGCTGTCCACGTCTTCCTCTGTGGTTACTCGCGGTGTTGCTCACTGCCATCAAGGCGAAGTGCCGCTCGGTCTCATAGTCAGGACCTAACCCCTGGCCCCTTCCCGCTGAGGGAGGGAGTTGGGGTAGGTCTCCATTACCACCCAAAGCACTGAAAGGATCACTATATGTCTCTGTCCCTCCAGCGTTACCGGGAGTTCCTGGTGACGTACTTCGTGCCACTATGGCCGCGCGTGGTGCTCCTGGCCGCCCTGCTGGGGAGCAGCATCGGTCTGGGACTGCTCGCCCCGCAGCTCATCCGCCAGTTCATTGATACCGCGCAGGCAGGAGCGGCAGTGGCCACCCTGACGGTCACGGTGCTGCTGTTCCTGGTGGTTGGGACCGGCCATCACATAGCTGCCACTGCCGCCGCCTACCTGAGCGCGGATGTTGGCTGGCGGGCGACAAACCAGCTACGGTCCGACCTCGCGCTCCACTGTCTCCGTTTGGATATGGGCTTTCATAACGATCACACCCCGGGCGAGCTGATCGAGCGCATTGATGGCGACATTGGGCAGCTGGCCAACTTCTTCTCCCAGTTTGTGGTGGATCTGCTGGGGAGTGCCCTGTTTCTGCTTGGCGTGCTCGCCTTGGTCTGGCGTGAAGACTGGCGAGCAGGGTTGGCCTTCACGCTCTTCGCTGCCTTATCGCTGGTGGTGCTGCGCCAGGTGTTCACGCTGGGCGTAGGTCCGCAGCAACGGACACGTCAGGCGCAGGCCGACGTTGCCAGCTTTCTGGAAGAGCGGCTGGCTGGCACCGAGGACATCCGCAGTAGTGGGGCAACACCATATGTGTTGCGCGGCCTCTCTCAAACGTTGCGGGTAGCCATGCAGCGGGGCCGGCTTTCACAGGTTATCGCGAGGCTTGGACACCGGACCTCGTGGATGTTGTTCGCCTTGGGCAACGCGATGGCCTTGGGCGTGGGTGCCTATCTGTTTAGCGCCGAGGTGATTACGCTGGGCACGGTCTATCTCTTTGTCCACTACCTGGAGAACGTCTGGGGACCGCTCAACGATACTACTAGGCAGTTGGAGGACCTGCAACGGGCCACGGCTAGTTTGGGACGCATTGACGAGCTCCTGAAGCTCCAGAGCGGCACGCGCGATGGCCCTGGCACTAGCCTTCCACCAGGACCACTGTCTGTGACGTTTCAGGATGTCTCTTTCGGCTATCAGACCACTGCTCCGGTCCTCCACGACATCTCTCTCCGGTTGGCACCGGGCGCTGTGTTGGGCTTGTTGGGCCGGACCGGCAGCGGCAAGACAACGCTCACGCGCCTACTCTTCCGCCTCTACGACCCCGATGTCGGCATTATTCGTCTCGGCGACACGGACCTCCGCGATACGCGACTGGTTGAGATGCGACAGCGCATCGGCCTGGTCACACAGGAAGTCCAGCTCTTCCACGCCACGGTCCGCGACAATCTGACCTTCTTCGATCCCAGCATTCCCGACGACCGGATCGTGGCTGCCCTTGACGAGGTAGGACTGGCGCGCTGGTACCAATCACTCCCGGCGGGGCTGGATACGGGGTTGGCGTCCGGTGGTAGCGGGCTATCGGCCGGCGAAGCCCAACTACTGGCCTTTGCCCGCGTCTTCCTCCGGGACCCCGGTTTGGTCATTCTTGATGAAGCCTCGTCGCGGCTGGACCCGGCGACGGAACGGCTGCTAGAGCGAGCTGTGGACCGACTGTTGCAAGGTCGCACGGCCATCGTCATCGCCCACCGGCTGGCTACCATCGAACGGGCCGACGAAATCGTCCTGTTAGAAACTGGACAGATTGTGGAGCAGGGCGCGCGCGTGGCCTTGGCCCGCAACCCTACCTCGCGCTTCAGCCAACTCCGCCGGACGGGACTAGCGGAGGTGTTGGTATGACCCGCCAGGTCTGCACCACCCCAGCCCCATCGGATCGTGCAGACCTGCCGGGTCACATGAACGTCTGGCAAGCAGTCTGGCGGCTCGTGCGCTTTGCCCCCTGGCTCTTCGTAGCGAATGCCCTCATTTGGATTGTGGAGGATTTCTTCTATCTGGTGCCGGGGTTGGTTCTCCGCCAGCTTTTCGACAGGTTGAACGACCACGCGCAGCTCGATGTCGGCTTCTGGGCGCTCCTGGCCCTGCTCCCAGCCCTTTCCGGCCTCCAAACCTTGCTCGTGGTCGGCGGCACTGCGACTGGGGCAACATTTCACGGCACCGTGGGCGCCTTGCTGCGGAAGAACCTCTTCGCGCGGATCCTACGACGACCGGGGACACGGGCACTCTCTAGCTCTCCAGGCGAGGCCGTCAGCCGCTTTGGTGGTGATGTTGCCGAGATCACTGGCCTCTCGGAAGACGTCGTTGACTCCTTCGGAAATATCGCGGCTGCCGTTGCTGCCCTGGCGATTATGCTCACTATCAGCCCCCTGGCGACTATCGCCGTCATTGTCCCATTGGTAGCCATCAGAGTTGCGGCTGCCCTGGTGCGGCGACGCTTGGAGGTCACGCGGCGCGCCAGCCGAGTGGCAACTGGGCAGGTGACGGGGTTCATCGGGGAGATGTTTGGCGCTGCACTAGCCGTCAAGGCGAACACCGCGGAGCGGCAGGTAGTCAGGCATTTCCAGGGACTGGGTGAAGTCCGACGCCAAGCCGAACTCCAGAACATGCTCTTGAATCAACTGGTACGCCGGTCCTGGAGCCTCACCGATAATCTCGCAACCGGGCTAATCCTACTACTGGTAGGCTCGTCACTGCAGGACGGCACCTTTACCGTAGGCGACTTCGCGCTCTTTGTTTCCTACATTGGCGTGATCGGCGGCGCGCTCGACTGGATCGGTGGCACGCTGGTGGATGCGACGCAGGCCAAAGTCTCCTGGCAACGGCTGATCGAGCTGCTGCAAAGAGACACACCGCCGGCGGCCCTCGTGGAGCATGGCCCGGTCTATATGCGGGGTGCCTCCCCGTCAATTCCGCACATCGCCAAGACGGCTGCTCATCGGCTGGACACCCTCGACGTGGACGGGCTGACGTATCGCTATCCCGAGTCCGGGCGGGGCATCACCGGTCTGAGCTTCCACCTCCCCCGCGGCTCCTTCACAGTCATCACCGGGCGAGTTGGCTCCGGGAAGAGCACACTGCTCCGCGCCCTCTTGGGCCTCCTCTCCCGCGATGCCGGAGAAATCCGCTGGAATGGCGAGCCGATTGCCGATCCGGCCGCATTTCTCGTACCGCCGCGGGTGGCCTACACGCCACAGGTACCGCGGCTGTTCAGCGAGACCTTGCGCGATAACATCCTCTTGGGCTTGGCACCAGCTCAGGTGGACCTCTCGGCCGCCCTTCATGCGGCGGTCCTGGAACGCGATGTGGCGGGGCTGACCGCTGGCTTGGGTACGGTGATTGGCCCGCGGGGAGTCAAACTCTCCGGAGGGCAGGTGCAGCGCACGGCCGCCGCGCGTATGCTCGTGCGCGACCCGGAGCTGCTGGTCTTCGATGACCTGTCGAGCGCACTCGATGTCGAGACGGAACAGGTGCTCTGGGAGCGGGTGTTTGCCCGCCCGGAGGCGACGTGTCTGGTCGTCTCCCATCGCCGCGCGGCGTTACGTCGCGCCGATCACATAATCGTGCTCAAAGACGGCCACATCGCAGCCGAGGGTACTCTCGCTGCCCTATTGGCCGACTGCGAGGAACTGCAACAACTCTGGGCCGGCGCTAGTGAGCAGTTGGAGCAGCAGCAGCCTACCGGATAAGGTAACATCGCCGGCTAGGGTGCTGCTCCCCTATGGCCCCCCGCTGCGGCAGGGGGACGGCGGCGGCGGTGAGACAGTGTGTTCCCTCCCCCGTCGCAACGGAGGAGGGCCAGGGAGGGGGCCAGATCATCCCCCTCGCGCCACGCAGACGCTACCGCTTCTCAGAGAGGATTTTGTTGGCTACCTGGTGAGCTTCCTCCAGAGCGTCAACGACGTTTTCACCGCTGCGATAGGCCTGGTCAATGATCGGCAAGACCTCTTCGTTGAGTTGACCATGGCGCCGGTACGGGAAAGGCGCGGTGTAGCCGGCATAGGCGCCGGGTATCTCGGCAATGTCCGGGATCGTTGCCAGCACCGGCTGTGCATCTACCGCCTTGATCCACTCCTGGCTCTGGTAGAACGACACCAACGGCGAGGTCTCCCGCACCTGGGAGAACTTCATGTGGGCCAGCTCAAGGCTGCCACAGAACCATTGCAGGAAGGTGAGCGCGTGGCCGGGCCGCTCGATGCTCACGTGGACGACGGCGGTGTCCATCGCCGTCGAGGTATTGGGGCCAGGGCCACCCGGGGCCTTGGGATACGGAATCTGCCAATAGGTCCCCGCCGAGGCCGCATCACGATAGTGGCGCAGCGGCGCCCAACTCATGTCGTCGTGGATGGCCGCCGTGCCATCCACCAGCGGGGTCGCGCCCGGTGCTTGGGCCGCTGCGGAGATGGGCGCCGATACTTTCAGCTTACTGTGGAGGTCAACCAGGTGTTGCAAGGCGGCCACTGCCCCATCGGAATTGAGATTTGCCCAGGACTGCTCCGGGTTGAAGAGGGTTGAGGCGGTCGTGTTGACCCACGCGGTAAACCACACCAAGTCCATCGCCTGGAGAGCGTAGCCACTGCGCGTGATGTTGTCGCCATCGCGCGTCGTAAACTGCTCAGCCAGCGTGTCCAGTGCTTCCCAGGACTTAATCTGGTTTCCTTTCGGGTTCAACCCCGCTTCCTCGAGCAGACCGCTATGGATAGCCAGCACGCGCGACGCCGGGCCGCTGACCGGCAGGCCAAAGGTCTCCGCTCCGGCATTGCGGAACTGCCGCGACGAGCGTAAGAACGCGCCCTCCGCAATCTCGGCGAACGCGGGCTGCCGGGTGGCGAAACGCAAGTCGCGGAGATTACGCGCCTCAAAGAGCCGCTGCACATCCGTAGCACCGACCACGCTCACCTCTACCGGCGTGTCGGCTGCAGTCGTTTCGAGGAAGTGCTCCACTACGGCCTCGTTACCTTCCAGGCTCAACCACGTCACCTCTAGCTCCGGTCGCAGGCCCTGCCACTGCTGGGCAGCGGTGGCCAGGAAGCTGTCATAACCCGGTTGACCCTTCCAGCCATGCATGAAGGTGATCTTGCCCGGGGTCGGAGTGGGTGCCGGTGGGATCGAGGCTTCGACGATGCAGGACGCCAGCACCGCGCTCATACCCACCAAGCCACCGCCCCACAACACCTGGCGTCTGGTGAGTCCCGTGCTCTGTTTACTGCTGCTCATAGGTGCCTCCTATCATACCTGCCTGCAATGCAACTGGCGAGGTGCGGCGAGCGATCATGTGTCTGTTGTCTCTATCAGCATACGGCCAGCCGCCGGTAATGTCGAGTGTCGGACCAGCCCAACCTGCTCCGCAGACGCCCGCCGGCCACCGCTGACTGACTGTGCGAAAGCCGGTGCTCGGCTTCCGAGTATGGCACTAGGATATTTCCGGAACGGTCACGCCAAGTCGCTGGGCCAGCGCCCCTAACACCTCCCAAGTCCGCGCTGGCATCGGAATACCCGTGCGGCGGCGCTCCTCGCGTGCGCGCCGCTCCGGTTCTCCCGGCAAGAGCACTTCATCAAATCCGGCCGCCGGCGGCACCGCCTTCACGCTCTCCAGCATCCCCGTGAGTGTTGCCGTCGCGGCGTCGTGGGGTGCAAACGCGGCCGGGTCCAACACCATGATGAACACCCCGTTGCCGTGGCCGGTTGTCACCGGCATGTCGGCCGTGAGACCGGCGCCGAGCAAGGCCGCGATGAGCGCCAAGGCAGACCCCTTGTGGCCCCCCATCGGCAGCAACATGCCGCCGTCATAGAAGTCATGGACGTTGGTCGAAGGGTTGCCTTGCGCGTCCACGATGTAGCCCGGTGGCAGCGGCTCACCTTTCGCGCGTGCCACTTGCAGCTTGCCCTCCGCAACCACGGTCGTCGCAAAGTCGGCGATCACCGGTGGCTGCGCGTCTACCGGAATACCCAATGCCCAGGGATTGGTGCCAAACTGTCGCCGCGCACCCCCAAACGGCGCCATGCCCCCCACGCCAGGTCCGGCGTAGCCCACCGCCAGCAGCGAGATATAGCCCCGCTCGGCGGCGACTTCGGGATAGTGTCCCAGCCGGCCGACGTGCGTGCAACGGCGCAACGCCGCCGCGCCGATGCCATGACATGCCGCATGTTTCAGCGCCACGTCGAGGCCGAACGAGGCGGTGTATTGGCCAAGCGTATTTTCGCCGTCCACCACGCTGACGGCGCCCGACGTATGCACCACCGTCGGCTGACCGGCAGCATTGTAGGTGCCGTCCTCGATACTCTCGACATAGTAGGGGATGCGAATGACACCGTGAGAGTCATGACCCGACAGACTCGCCAGGACCATGTGCTCGGCGGCGTGCTGCGCCGTGACCTCTGGCGTGCCGGCCGCCACCAGAAGGCCCGTCGCGTAGGCTTCCAGCGTCGGTGCCGCGATGAAGTACGTCTCGGCCATCGTTAGTGATTACCTTAGTGCGCGGACTTAGCGCGTAGCAGCCGGGCTATGCTGAGATCGGTCGTATCGAGATGGGCTAGAACCTGCTCCATCAGCCACTCCGGCAGGGCGAGCGCACCCCGACGACAATAGGTGTTACGTAGGATACCAGCACGCTGAAAAAGTGTCTTCTGCAGCCACAGCATCGCCGATCCGGCGCCGCTCACGATGACGGCCCGCAGCACCGGCGCAAGCGTGCGCTGATAATAGTCCAGACCATCGGCGGAGTCACCGGCGGCGTACTGATCACAGACGGTGCGGAAGCCGTCAATCAGCGCCGGATGCGGCATCGTGCCGACGGAGCCGCGGCCCAGCTCCTCCGGGAGCAAGTTGCCGTTACCGCCGCCGAGCACGGTGATCTCTCGCGTCGCGCCCTTGCCCAGCAAGCCCCGCTGCCGCAACCCTTCCACCACGACGCCGATCTTCTCCGGCGTACCCGCCGATTCAAGCTTCAGACAGGTAACGCTTTCTGCGGCGTCTACTGCCTGCAACAGCACCTCCGCGGGAGCGTTGCCGCTCGCGTCCTGCACCATCAGCGGCAGTCCCACTCGGTCGGACAGATCACGAAACAGGCCCACCAACTGCTCGCCGCCGTAGGGCGCCGGATTGACCATCGCACAGGTCGCGCCGCACTCTCGCGCGAGCCGGGTCAGCGCGATGGTGCCCTCCCGACTGGCATGGGCGGTGGCCGCAATGAGGGGGAGCCGGCCATCCAGATGCCGGGCCGTCAGACTCCACGCCTGTGCCCGCTCCGCGTCGGTCAGCATGGCGCTTTCGCTGCCCATGCCAAAGGCAATCGCTTGCGAGCCGGCCTCGATACAGAAGTCCAACTCCCGACGCAGGCTGGCCTCGTCAATCATCCCGTCGTCGTCAAAGGGCATCGCCAGAACCGGCACCGCCCCCGCGATGCGCTCTGTGCAGCCGTTACTCACGGGCATTCCTTTCGACGGCGTTTATCAACCGGAGCACTCGCCGGCCGGAACCGACGGTTAGTATACTCTCCTACCAGCCGGTGTTTCTACTCCGGCATCCGGGTGCATCGTCATCCCCACCCTCTCGTCGGTCATTCCCGCGAAAGCATGTCCCGTACTCCGATACGGGGCGGGAATCCAGTCGCCCTCGCCCCCTGGGCGAGGGCCAGGATGCATAATCCCCAAAAGGAGAGTTTCGTTGCAGTTCGCGTTGATGGACCACGTAGAAGGCAACGCCGATACCCCTTCCGGCGAGGTCTTTGCGGAGGTGTTATCGCTCGTCGAGGCGGCCGAGGACCTCGGTCTCGCCGCGGTCTGGTTTGCCGAGCACCATTTCGGGATTCACCGTGGCCACTTGCCCGCCACGCCGCTCCTGGCGCTGGCGGCGGGGCAGCGCACCCGGCGTATCCACGTCGGCAGCGCGATCATCTGCCTCAACTTGCACCACCCCCTGGCAGTAGCCGAGCAAGTCGCCACGGTGGACGTGCTCACCGGCGGGCGGGCGTCTTTCGGCCTTGGCAGCGGCTCTACGCCGCCGGAGTCAGCGGCGTTTGGCCTCACCCTCACCGACGAGGTGCGCCGCGAGCGGTTTGCGGAGGCGTTGGACATGGTGCTGGGCCTGTGGCGCGGTGCCCCGTTCGCCTTCGACGGACGCTATTTCCAGTTACCCACGGTCACACTGCGGCCGGCGCCGCTCGGCGACTTGCGGACGCGGACGTGGGCCGCCGCCAACAGTGTCGAGTCGGCAGTGTTAGTCGGGGAACGAGGTGTGGGCCTGATGACCTCGCGCGACCGCCCGCTGGACCACTTGCGGGAGATCGTTGCCGCGTACCGAGACGCCTGGGAACGGGCCGGATGGCCGGGGACGCCGCCGGTGTCGGGCGGCTTTGGGCTGTACGTCGACGCCGATGATCGTTCCGCTGAAGCTGCGGCGACCGCGACCATCGAGCAGATCTGGGCGAGGGCCGTTACGCGGCCGACCTGGCGGCCGGCGCCGGCGCCGGCCAGTACCGCCGAGGCCGCGCGGCGTGTCGGCTTCCTCTACGGCGGCCCGGAGACGGTCGCGACGGCCATGGTGGCCCGGCAGCGTACCCTCGCTCTCACCCACACCCATGTGCAGCTGCGTTGGCCCGGCATCGGGCCGGCCCAGGCCCACGCCTGTTTGCGCCGCTTCGGCTGTGAGGTCATCCCGCGCGTGCAGGCCGCCAACTGATTAATTGCCAACGTTCAGCACGTCTCGTCCTCGTACAAGTGACAGGCGACCGTATGGCCGGGGACTAGCTCCCGGGGTGGCGGCATGACCTGCTTGCACACCGGCATCACGTGGGCACAGCGCGGGTGAAACGGGCAGCCTGCTGGAGGATTGAGCGGGCTGGGCACATCGCCACCGAGCACGATCCGCTCTCGCCGCCGCCCTGGCCGCGGCTCCGGAATGGCGGAGAGCAATGCCTGCGTGTAGGGATGTCGAGGCTGCCGATACAACTCGTCGCTGGGAGCGGTCTCCACCAGCTTGCCTAGATACATCACCCCGATCCGGTCCGCGATGTACCGGACCACCGCCAGGTTGTGGGCGATGAACAGGTAGGTCAGGTCGTGCGCGGCCTGCACGTCGCGCAGCAGGTTGAGCACTTGCGCCTGCACCGAGACATCCAGCGCCGAAACCGGCTCATCGCAGACGATGAGTTGGGGTTGCAGGATCAGTGCTCGCGCTATGCCGATACGCTGGCGCTGACCCCCGCTGAATTCGTGCGGGTAGCGCCGCGCGTACTCGGGACGCAGGCCGACGGCCGTGAGTGCCTCATGTACCCGCGCCTCCCGTTCCTGCCGGGTACCCAAGCCGTGAACGACCAACCCCTCAGCGATGCTGGCGCCGACGGTCACACGTGGATTGAGCGAGCCATAGGGGTCTTGGAAGATGATCTGGGCTTGCCGGCGCCAGGTAGCGAGGGCGCGACCGCGCAGCGCGAACACATCCTGCCCGGCAAAATGCACGTGGCCGCCGGTCGCAGGGATGAGGCGCAGGATAGTCCGCCCGGTGGTGGTCTTGCCGCAGCCCGACTCTCCCACGAGGCCAAACGTCTCGCCGCGCCGGATATGAAAGGAGACCCCATCTACCGCGCGGACTACCGGCCGGCGACCGAACCCGCTACCCCGTACCGGAAAGTGCTTGACCAAGTTCCTGACCTGGAGCAGTGGCTCCGTCAGGCGAGTGCTCGTCATTGCAACGCCTGCCCGGAGACGGGTGGCTGGGTGCCACTGGTCGGTGGTGGTGGTGCGGACGAGTGCAGCCAACAGCGGACACGGTGGCCCGGCCCCGTGGCGACCTCCGGTGGTCGCTCGGTCATGCAAGGTGACAGTGCGTGTGGGCAGCGCGGGGTGAAGGCGCAGCCGGCCGGCAGACGGCTCGGATGCGGCACGCTGCCGGCGATGGCCGGGAGCTGCTGACTACGGTCGGTCGCGAGTGAGGGCATGCTCGTGAGCAGCCCTTGGGTGTAGGGGTGCTGCGGGGCCTCGAACAGGGCCTTGACCGGCGCGTACTCGACGATCCGCCCAGCATACATCACCGCCACATCGTCGGCCAACTCGGCAATCACGCCCAGATCGTGGGTAATCAACAGCAGACTCATCCCCAACTCATCCTGAAGCTGCCGGAGCAAATCGAGGATTTGGGCCTGAATGGTCACGTCAAGTGCCGTAGTCGGCTCGTCCGCGATCAGCAAGGCTGGTCGGCAAGCCAGGGCCATCGCAATCATCACCCGCTGACGCATTCCGCCACTCAGCTCGTGGGGATATGAGCGGGAGCGCTCGGCCGGTGCCGGGATCCCCACTTGGTCGAGCAGCGCGACCGTCTGCTCCCGCGCCGCGCGGCGACCCACGCGCCGGTGTACGCGGACCGCCTCGGCAATCTGATCCCCGACCCGTTGCACGGGATTGAGCGACGTCATCGGCTCCTGGAAGATCATCGCGATGGTCTGGCCGCGAACCACCTGCCACTCCCGTTCGGCGAGCGTGAGCAGGTTGCGACCTCCTAGTCGGACCTCACCGGCAAGCTCACAGGCTGGCGGAGCGGGCAGCAAACCCATCAGGGCCAATGCCGTGACGGACTTGCCGCAACCGGATTCGCCGACCAAGCCCAGAATGCGTCCCTGCCCGATGCTGAAGCTCGCGTCCTGCACGGCGGGCACCTCGCCGTCGGACGTGGAAAACGAGACGCACAACTCGCGCACCGCAAGCAGAGGCGCTCCCGCTGGATCGAATGGCTCTAAGGTCTCATCCATTGGTGCTTGCCGGTACTCCTTTCAGCCTCAATCCATATCGGCCTAGCGGCGGCGCGAGCGCGGATCAAGGGCCGCACGCAGCCCATCACCAAGCAAGTTGCACGCCAAAACGGACAGGAGAATGCACAACCCCGGCAAGAGGACCAGATGCGGCGCCTGGTCGAGGTAGGTGCGGGCATCGTTCAACATCGCGCCCCATTCCGGGTTCGGCGGCTGGATGCCCAGGCCCAGAAAACTGAGCGAGGAGATCATCAGGATGATGTGGCCCAGGTCCAGCGTGGCGAGCACCACGATGGGGCCGATGATATTGGGCAGGATGTGCCGCGCCATGATCCGCAGGTCCGAGGCGCCCAGCGCGCGGGCCGCCAGCACGAACTCCCATTCGCGGGCTGCGAGCGTCGCGGCGCGAAATATGCGGGCGTGATCGGCCCAGCCGACGACGATGATGGCGATCAGGAGGCTCTGGAGGCTGGGGCCGAGAAAGCCGACCAATGCCAGCGAAAGGATCAGCCGCGGCAGCGCCAGCAGCACATCAACACTGCCGACCACGACGCGATCCACCCACCCGCCGAGAAAGCCGGCCGAAATACCGACCACCAGACCAAAGAGGAGCAGCCCCATGGTCGTCGGGATGGCGCTTCCCAGGGTGGCACGGGCGCCGTAGATGAGCCGGCTCGCTAGGTCACGGCCCAGTTGGTCGGTCCCGAGCGGATAGCGTCCGCTGGGACCTTGCAGTTTGTCACTCAGGTGAATGGCGTGCGGATCGTGCGGCGCAAGGAGCGGCGCCGCTACTGCGATGGCGACAAAGAGACTCAGTAGGAGCAGGCCGGCAAGTGCCGCCCGATCAGCCCATAACACCCGTCGCGCCGCGCGCCATGGGGAGTGTTCGCCGACCGCATAAAGCTCCTCGTCGCGCAGAGTCCCCGCCGCTGCCGGAGTTGCCGGCAGCGCGCGGCTAGGCATCGTCATCGCCCCCACCCTGCGCCCCCGCACCCAAGCGGATGCGTGGATCAATTACGGCGTAGAGCAGGTCGGTCGCCAGATTGACGAGCACGAACGTCAGGCCAGCCAGCAGCACAAAGCCCTGGATGATGGGGTAATCGCGCGCATAGATCGACTCCACCACGAATCTGCCCACGCCAGGCCACGCAAAGATCGTCTCGACAATGGCCGCCCCACCGAGGAGCTGGCCGAACTGGGTGCCAGCGACCGTGACGACCGGTAACAGTGCGTTCCGCAGCGCATGTTTGAGCACGACCATCGGCTTGCTCAGGCCCTTGGCGTAGGCCGTGCGAATATAGTCCTGCCCCAGGACCTCCAAGACGCTGGCGCGGGTCAGCCGGACGAGCGCACCCATCGTGAAGACACTCAACGAAATGGCCGGTAGGATCAAATGCCGGGGATGGCCGTCACCGTAGCCCGCGACCGGCACCAGTCGCAGCGCCACGGCGAAGGCATAGATCAGGATCAGCGCCACCGCAAAGCTCGGTAGCGAGGCGCAGAGCAAGGCCAGCACCCGACCGGCTTCGTCGAGCAGCGTGCCGCGGTACACGGCCGTCACCGTCCCAATCGAGACACCCAATACCAGGGCCAGGAGCAGGGCGGTAGTGGCGAGCTGCACCGTTGCGGGAATGCGCCGTGCCAGCTCCGGTAACACCGGTACGCGGTCTATATACGTCAATCCCATGTCCCCGCGCACCACGTCACCGAGCCAGCGGGCGTAACGCAGGGGCATGGGAGCGTTGAGTCCCAACTCCTCGCGTTTCGCCGCGATTTCTGCCGCCGTTGGCTCCTGATCGCCTTGGCTCAGGGCTAGCTCGGCCGGATCACCCGGCGCCAGATTGGCCAAGAGAAAGGCCAGGAGCGAGACGCCCAGGAGCACCGGTACCAGCGCGAGGAGACGGCTCAACGTGTAGCGGATCATATCCTGGACTGCTCACAGCCGAGGTGGTAGCGCCCCGCCCCCCCTCCGCAGCCTGCCCCTCGTCCCTAGTGGCGAGGGGCAGGCTGCGGGAGAGGAGGGCCGGAGCCATCAAACCCCGCCCCGCACCTCCGGCGGCCAGCGATGCGGATCCGGGTCAGCGCACGGACAACTGCGACAGGCTCGGCTGGTAGAGCGTGCTCACGTCGTAGCCCTCCAATGCGGGGTGGTGGGCAAAGACGACGTGATCGTAGAGCAGTGTCGCGAAGCGCACGTCCTTGAACGCGATCTCCTGCAACTGGTCGTACAAGGCTTTGCGCTCATTGTAATCGAGCGAGGACGCCGCCTGTACAACGAGCTTGTCAATCTCGGGGTCGTTATAGTCAAAGTGCCGCTGGGCATTGGTGTCGCCCTTCGAGTGCATGAAGCGACTGAACAAGTAGTCGGGATCACCGTTGGCCCAGCCGTGGGTGCTCACGGTCAGGTGGTAGTCCCCATTCTTGACCATCTCCTTCCAGGCTGCATGCTCGACGAGTTGGAGGTCGGCGTCCAATCCCAGCGGCGCAATGACGGCCTGGATGACTTCATGCAGGCTCTTGTAGGGGTAGCGATTGTTCTGCAGCGAGGAGATTGGCACCGTAATCTTCATCCGCTGCCCGCCCATGGCTGCTTGCGCCAACTGCTGTGCCTTCTGCGGGTTGTATTCATGGACGAGGTCTTGGCGCACCCACAGGTCGGCAAACGCCGGCAAGATACTCCCTCCGGGCGTCGCAAAGCCATGCCACAGGTCCTTCGCCAGCGACTGCCGATCAATGGCCATATTCACTGCCTGGCGCATCTCGGGCTTGTCGAACGGCGGTTTCCTGTTGTTGAACGACAGGTACTGCTGCAGCGCGATGGGCCGGGAACCCACCACCAGCGCGCCCTCTTCGCGCAACTGCGCCCCCTGCTGCGGCTGCAATCCACCCAGATCCACCACGCCGTCAATCTCACCCGACCGCAGCGCCGCCACCCGCGTATTGGGGTCCGGCAGGGAGCGGATCGTCAGCTGTTTCACTGCCGGCGCACCGCGGTGGTAATCCTCAAAGGCCTCCAGAATGAGGTGCTGGCCCTTCTCCCACTCGACGATCTTGAACGGGCCGGCGCTCGCCGGCGGCGCCTTGAAGTTCCCCTCGGCCGTAAAGGAGGCCGGTGAGAACATCGCCGAGTAGAAGTTCGACATCGTGTTCGGCAGCGCGGGCCGCGGCCGCCCCAGCGTCAGCCGCACCGTGCTCGCATCCACCGCCTCGACCTTCTCAAACTCGCCCATCGCCCGCTCCTTGGTATAGGAGAAGTAGCGCGAGCTGCGCGGGCTGATCTGCACGTAGCGCTCGATATTCGCGGCCACGGCGCCGGCGTCGAAGACCTCCCCATCCTGGAAGGTGATCCCGGAGCGGAGCTTGATCGTCCACACCGTGGCATCGTCGTTACTCTCCCACGACTCGGCCAACTCCGGCTGCGGAACCAGGTTGTTGTCCAGCTTGGACAGACTATTCCACGCATTCACGATCAGGTGCGTGAAGTACGGGTCCTCCAGACCGTTCGCCAGGTCGCGCGGCGCCGCGAGGACGACCTCCTCCTTGCTGCGGTTGCGCGGCGGCGCGGACGTCGTCCCCTTGGCGCCCGTCGCGCCCGTCGCCCCTTGGTCGCCGACTGCACCTTGCGGTCCCTCGGGGCCCGCGGGTCCCGGTGGTCCGGCTTGTGGCTCGCCCACATAGCGCACGGTCGGGTCACCACAAGCTGCCGCGAGCAAGCCGGCGGCTACCATCGCGAGGCTCCGCCTTTGCATGGTGTATCGAGATAGCATCGGTCGTTTTCCTTCCTCTGACTGACTGTTCCTGTCTGGTGTGTCGCTGCGGCCGCTGCACTGTTGAGTGATCGGACGCAACCGTCTAACCATAATACAAGTCATTAGCATTAGTCAAGCAACTGGATCCGAGACGCCGCTGACTCCCCCCGGCAGCGCGGCCGACGCCAAGGCATATGGAGTGGTGCAGCACGCTGCGCCCGCGCCCCGGCGGAGTGGGGAAAGGCCAGGGAGTCACCTTCTCCCCCATCATTCCTGCCGGCGTGGGAATGACGGGCCGGAGATTAGCAGGGCTGCTCGTGCCGGCGTACAAGCCGCTGACGACTACGAACCGCTTTCCGGAGAGGATTCTCAGGCGGGGGCTCGTCGCCTGAATGAGGCTACCAGTGCGAATATCCCGCTTGCGACCAGGGTCATAGCAGGAGCGGCGGGCACATTGAAGTAGTAGGAGATGTAGAGGCCTGTCACGGCGGACGCGGTCCCCAGCGCCGCGGCCATCATCATCATCGAGACAAAACGCCTGACCAACAGATACGCCGCGGCAGCAGGTGTTACCAGCATTGCCATGACAAGAACAATACCTGCCGCCTGAATCCCTATTACGATAACGAGGGCAAGCATAATCAGGAACACGTAGTCGACGAAGCTGGAACGCGAACCGACAACCTGCGATCCCACGGGGTCAAAGCTCGCAAACAGCAGCCAGTGGTGAAGAGTGAATAGCCCCAGGATGACAATCACGGTTATCCCAAGGGACACATAGATATCGGTCGGAGATATGGCCAATACTTTTCCCAGGAGCAGGTCTTCCATATTGACTCTGATGGTCGTCGCACTTGCAAGCATCACAAGTCCCAGGGCAAACATGGCTGCAAAGAGAATGCCTATGGAAGTGTCTGTGCTGAGGCCCGCGCGACGGCTCACAGTTCTGACCAGTATGGCAACGGAGACCCCTGTTGGGATGGCGGCTATGGCCGGGTTGATGCCGACTATGAACCCAAGCACCATTCCCGGCAGCACGGCGTGGGCGAGAGCGTCCCCAATGAAGGCGAGATTCCTGGTGACGACGTACGCACCAACCAGCGGACACATCACGCCCACAAGTATCGAGCCGATCAGGGCTCTCACCATGAAGCCATACTCAAGCGGGGCGACAAGGAAGTCTATCACGTCGTGTTGCTACCGATCTCCGTCCATTGTGAGACGCATACCGTGGGCGCCATATAGCTGCTCCATAACCTCGGACGTAAACACCTGCTCGGGAGGACCGCAGGCGCACACCTGGCAGTTCAGACACAAGACCTCGTCGAAGCGGCTGGCCAGGTTGGTCAGGTCGTGGGTCGCCAGCAAGACAATGCGCCCCTCATCCCGCAGTGTTCGGAGGACCTCGACGAGGCCTTCCTGGGCGCCTACGTCAACTCCGCTGAAGGCCTCATCCAAGAGGAGAACACTTGCCTCTTGGGCCAGAGCCCTGGCGACGAACACCCTTTGCCTCTGTCCACCCGAAAGCTCCGTCATGAGAGCAGAGCGATGGCCCCATAGGCCCACACGGCAGATGCACTCCTTGACTAGCTCTCGATCTCTCTTCCCGGGGCGCCGGAACCATTTAAGTCTGCAGCGCCGGCCCATCATTACAACGTCCGTCACAGTCACGGGAAACCGCCAGTTGACGCTCTCTCGCTGAGGCACGTACGCCAACGCCCCACCTCCCTTGTCTACACGGTGAAGGGTTACCTTCCCCTGGCGAACCGGGAGGAGTCCGGCAATAGCATTGAACAGGGTGCTCTTACCGGCGCCGTTCGGTCCCACAACGCCCATGAGAGTCCCAGCATCTACGTCGAAGGTGACGTTGCTCAGGGCCCTGTGCCCACCGAGCTCGACAGTCACCCCATCGAGCGACATGCTCGCTCTGTGTGAGCTCGGATCGGTGCTCACTTCAATGCCCCAACAATGCGTTCCACGTTTGTTCGCACCATGCCAAGGTGCGTGTCCGCGCCGCTGCCCTCTGGCCCAAGCGATCCCGAATAGAGCTGGACCAGCTCCGCGCCAGTCTCCCTCGCCACGGCTTGTGCCAGCCTGTCACTGACTGTCGTCTCGCCAAACACTGCCGGCACGTCATGTTCCCGTATCACTTCGACCAACCCCGCAATGTGCTCCGCAGAAGGCTCCACATGAGTTGAAAGAGACGGAATGACCAGACCAACCACCTCAAACCCATACGCCTCTGCAAAGTAGGAGAGGCTGTCGTGCGATGTAACCAGCAGTCTGCGCTCCGGCTCCACAGTGCTAACCTGCTCTTGGATCCAGGCGTGAAGCTCGTCGAGCTTCTCCCCATAGTCTGCGGCGTTCTGGAAGTAGACACTCGCGTTCTGAGGTTCTATACCCGAAAGCCGAGCGGCTATTTCGTTGACTGCGATCTTCACTCGGATCGGATCGAACCAGAAGTGAGGATCGAAAGTGCCGTGCGCGTGCCCTTCATGGTCGCCATGGTCACCGTCGCCTTCATCCTCGTGGTCACCATAGTCACCGTTGCCTTCATCCCCGTGATCGTCATGCATATCGTCCATGGCGAACTCGATCGGATCGACGCTTTCACCAAGCGCGACTATCTTGGACTCATCTGCACTTGCGTTGTGCAAGAGCTCCGCCAGCCAAGCGGCCTCCAGGTAGAGGCCGACAGACAACACGAGGTCCGCATCTGCTACCCTGGCAACGTCGCGGGGTCCGGGCTGGAAATGGTGCGGGTCGCCACCCACTGGCAGCAGGCTGAAGACCTCCACCCTGTCTCCACCTACCACCCGCGCCCAATCAGCCACAAAGTTGGTGGTTGTCACCACCTGGACTGGCGGCATGGCGGGCTTGGGAGCTTCCCTGGCAGCGGATGTGGCAGTTGGCTGCGGCCCTTCTGTTGACTGGGTGTCCTGGTCATCTGCACAGGCAACCAGGAAAGCCATAACGAATACGACAAGACCCACGGCTATCGTCTGTCCCAGACGTCCAAATAACATCGGTTGCGTTCCTCCCACTGACTGATCGTTCTTCCCAGTGTGCTCCCGCGGAAACCGCACTGTGGAGCAACTGGACACACCTGGTTGATTATAATGCAACCGGTTAGCATTAGCAAGAAATCTAGCTGCATGGTTCAGCGATGGGGTCACGTAGCCAACCCGGTGTGCCGCCTCCCGGGTCCTCAACAGATCAGCGCCGGCATACTGCGTATGCGCCTGCTACAAGAGTTGCTCGTGCCGGCGGGCCACCGCCTCGTCAAACTCGATGCCCAGGCCCGGCCGCGCCCGCAGGCGCTCCAGCGACACGGCGCCATCTTCTACCAGGCCGCTGCCGCGCAGCAGGTCCGCCTCCCAGTCGGGAGCGCGCGAGGGCGTCTCCAGGATGAGGAAGTTGGGGAGCGTCACCGACAGGTGGGCGCTGGCCGCGGTGGCTACCGGCCCGGAGTTGTTGTGCGGGGCGAGCGCAAGCTGGTAGGTCTCTGCCCAAGCTGCGATCTTCTTGGCCTCCAAAATCCCGCCGGTCCACTTCACGTCGGGCTGGAGCACGCCGACAGCCTGGCGCTCGATCAACTCGCGGTAGGATCGCCGACCGTGCGTGCGCTCCCCGGACGCCACCCGCTGGGTAATAGCATGACGCAGACGCGCCAACTCCGCCGGGTCGTCCCAGAACAGCGGCGCCTCCAGCCAGAAACAGTCGTAGGATTCCAGCGCCGCGGCGACACGCAGCGCCGCCGGGTAGTCCAGGGAGTAGCCGCACTCGACCATCACGTCCACGTCCGGCCCCACGGCAGCCCGCACGGCCCGGACCCGCTCGATGCCCTCGCGCAGCCGCTCGCGCCCGGCCGGGCCGGCGCACTGCTCAGGAGTCAGATCGCCGAACGGTCCCACTTTGACCCCGGTATAGCCGGCCGCCGTGCAGCGCGCCGCCTCGCGGGCCAGGCCCGCCGGGCTGTGGTCGGTGACCCCGGCACCCATCGTCGCGTAGCAGCGCAGCCGGTCGCGGCAGGAGCCGCCGAGCAGTTGGTAGACCGGCACCTCCAGCAGCTTCCCGGCGAGGTCCCAGAGCGCCTGCTCGATGGCACTCACCGCCACGAACACGGCGCGGCCGGTTCGGTCGTTGGTGAGTAGGCGTCCGCGAGCCTCGATCACGTCGAGCGGGTTCCGGCCGATATAGTGCGGAGCAAGCTGGCGCACGTTGGCGACCACCGCAGCATCCTGATCGCTCTGGCTGCCCTCACCAACCCCGGTCAGGCCCGCGTCGGTATCCACCAGTACAAACAGAAACGTGCGGTCATGCCCGGTCGCACACACGATGGGACGAATAGCAGTGATCTTGGCAACTGGTCTCATGCGCTGAACATACCCACTGCTGCACTGGAACGTACCACGCTACCAAACTGCAAGACTGCTACCGCCGGCACCGCCGCACCGCTCACGCCCACCGGAACAACACCCCCAGCGCCTGCTCCGGGTGCGCGTACAGGAAGTCGAACGCCCGCTTGGCCTCCTGCCCGTCGAAACGATGCGTAATCAACGGCTGTACCCGGACCTCGCCTGCGGCCAGCGCCATCATCGCCTCACGCCCCATTGTCGCGCGGTCCGTATCGGGCGGGTAGCCACCTCGCAGGCGCTTGCCCATGATCTTCGACGCATCCAGCGGCAGCGGCTGCCCATGGTAAGCCCCGATCAACTGGAGTAGACCGCCCGGCGCCAGCATATCTTGCGCTTGGGCAAAGGAATGCACCCCCGCCCGTCCACCCACGCAGTCAATCACGATGGTTGCACCCGCACCGCCGGTCAGGCGCCGTACCGCCTCGACCGGGTCCTGCTCCCCGGCGTGGACGACCGCCGGCGCGCCAACCTCCGCTGCGAGCTGACACCGCAGATCGAGCGCATCCACGGCGATGAGCTGCGCGGGACGATAGCGTCGCGCAAACTGCATCACCAGATTGCCGACAATCCCCTGGCCGAGCACGACGACGCGATCCTCGGCGGTAATCCCCGCCGCCCGTGTCCAGCCGGCGCTGCTCGTACTGAGCGGATGAAACGTGCCCTCCTCGAAGGAGAGCCGCGCGTCGAGCGGCTGCACACTGTCCACCAGCGAGTACTCGGCGTGGGGGGCACTTGCCACCACCCGGTCGCCCGGCGCTACGCCGGTGACACCCGCGCCGACGCGCTCCACGATCCCGGTCGTGGAGTACCCCATCATGCTGGGCGGCACCGCCTCTGCCAGCTCGTAGCGTCGCCATAGCTCGGAGCCACGGCTAATCAGGCTCACCTGCGTCCGCGTGAGCACCTGCCCAGGGCCGACCTCGGGAATCGGCACGTGCTCCAAGACGACGTTCCCCACGCCCTCGTGCTTCCCCACGCGCCACATCAACTCTGTCACCGTCTCACCTCTCGCCTAAGCGCCCTATCATGGCATTGCCGGCAGCGCACGGCAAGTTGCTAATGCGAATAGTTTGCGGTAGAATCCCTAGCATTGCCAGACCAACGTATCCATGAGTTCCGGGCACTGACGTTCTCCGGCAGACAGAGAGAGACACCCAATGAGCGATATTGTGACCACGCACCCGGCCGCGGTGCCGGTGGCCCCGCAGCCGAGCACCGACGCCGACGTGACCGGCGAACGACGACCGGATACGGTGCTGTTGCTGGGCAAAGGCGGCTATGGCGACGCCCCGCGTGCAGAGCTGAACCGCATGGTTGCCGCAGTCCGCTCCACCGGGCGCTACCCGCGTGTCGAAGGGGTATTCCTTGACCAGGGTACTCCGGCGCTATGGTCCGCACTCCAGGATTGCACGGCTGCCGGCGCGCGGCGCATATTGATTGTCCCGGTCTTCATACCGATGGATCGCTCGCCCCGCATCTGGCTACCGAAGGTCATTCGGCGCTGGCTCCGGCGGCACCCGGCACTAGAGATCGAGGTGCTGCTTGCGGATACGCTTGGCGATCACGCGGCCCTGGGCGAGGCCGTCTGTCAGGTTGTCGCGGCTGCCGAGCGGCGGTCGGACGTGCGGATTGGGGCGCCTGTAGATCGCGGCGACCCGAGTTGGTCGATGAATCCGCTCCACCGCTACCATGCGCTCTTCTGCCTCGGCCCCCGTTGCTCAACCTATCTCGCCGGTGACCTCTACCGCCACCTGCGCGACCGGCTGGCCGCACGCGACCTGGACTCCGGGCCGGAGCAGGTGCGGACGACCCAGACCGGCTGCCTCTACCCCTGCAACCTCGGTCCGGTGATGGTGGTCTACCCGGAAGGCACCTGGTATTGCGCCCTCACACCAACCATGCTGGACCATATCGTGGAGGAGCACTTCCTGAACGGGCAAGTGATCGCGGACTACACCTGTCCCCCCGCCGCCCGGCCGCACAAGCGCCCCGCTCTCGAGGACGGATCGTAGCGGCTGACCGGAACCGCACAATCAAATGGCAGCGGTGGTGCGGCTCCGGTCAGCCATCGGCACGACGGTTCACCTCTATTATGCTCCCGCTACGGCCGGTTGCGCCGGGGCGCTGCCGTTCTCCGAGAAGAAGATCAGATAGGGCTTGCCGGTCCGCGGGTGCGGCTGCACCTCAGCGCCAATGCCGAATACCTCGCGGATGAGCGCTGGTTGCAGGACCTCCCCCGGGATTCCGGCAGCAACAATCTCTCCCCTACTCACTACGTAGATGCGGTCACAATAGGCAGCCGCCAGGTTGAGGTCGTGGAGCGCAGCCAACGTCGTGACCCCGAGGCTACCGACCAGGTCCAGTATCTCGATCTGGTAGCGGATATCAAGGTGGTTGGTTGGCTCATCGAGCACCAGAAAACGGGCTTGCTGGGCCAGAGCACGGGCGACGAGCACACGCTGTTTCTCTCCTCCCGAGAGCGTGGAGAAGTGCCGTTGCGCGAACGTCGCCATGCCTACCCGGTCCAGGGCATCGTAGACGATCCGGTGGTCTTCGTCCGTTTCGCGGTCCGTGAGGCCCTTATGTGGTGTGCGCCCCATAAACACCAGCTCCTCGACGGTGAAGTCGAACTCGGACGGCGACTCCTGCAAGACGACGGCGGTGCGTCGCGCTGCCTCACGCACACTGAGTTTCCAGACATCCTCCTCATTCAAGGTGACCAAGCCGGCATCGGGTTTCACAACCCGGTAGAGCGTCCGCAGCAGGCTCGACTTGCCGCTGCCATTCGGGCCGATCAGCCCCACGAACTCACCCGGCTCTACTGTGAGCGTGGTGTCCCGCAGGATGGCCGCGCCGTCAACTTGCCACGAAACATGCTCGATGCATAGTCTCATCGGCCGCTGCCTCCAAAGGCTTGTCCCCGGCGCCGCAACAGCCACAGGAAGAACGGACCGCCCACGAACGCGGTAATCACCCCGAGGGGCAGTTCTTCCGGCGCGACAATGGTGCGGGCGAGCACATCGACCCAGATGAGGAAGATCGCCCCCACCAGCACGCTGACCGGCAGCACCCGGCGGTGGTCGGCGCCGACAAAGAGCCGGACCGCGTGCGGCATGATCAGTCCGACAAAGCCGATGGCGCCGGCGACAGCTACCATCACCCCGGTCAGTAGGGCGGAAAGCGCCATCAACTCCTTACGGAAGCGGTTCGTATCCACCCCCAGCGTGACGGCGGTCTCCTCGCCAGCGACAAGCGCGTTCATCGAGCGTGCCTGGAGCACCAGAATGGCCGTACCGACGACGATGACGACAGTGGGTATCAGCAGAAAGCTCCACTTGGCGCTGGCCACGCTGCCGGCCAGCCAGAAGAGCACCGCCTGGGTCTGCCGCGTGTCGTGGGCACGGAAGATCAGGAAACTGGTGATCGCCGAGAAGACATACGACGCGGCCACCCCGACCAAGATGAGCCGTACCGGCGGCAGCCGCCCCTGCTGCTGTGCCAGGGTAAAGACAATCGCGAACGCCGCCAAAGCACCCAGGAACGCCGCTACGGAGAGCGAGTACAGCCCAAAGACCTGGAGACCGAAGAGGATCACGAGGACGGCGCCGATGGAGGCCCCGGCGGAGATGCCGAGGATGTACGGATCGGCGATGGGATTCCGCACGGTGGCCTGCATGGCCGTGCCGACCACTGCCAGGCCGGCACCGATGACGGCCGCCAGGAGCACGCGCGGCAAGCGGATGAGCCAGACGATTTGATCGTGTGCCCGGCTCCATTCTCCCGGCTCAGTGCCAAAGAGATGACTGCCGATGATTTGCCACACGGTCAGGGGATTAATCGGCACCGGGCCGAGGGTCACGGCCAGCGTGATCGTGAGCACCAGCCCGCCGAGCAGCAACAAGAGGAGCAACAGCAGCCGGCTGCCGCGCCGCTGCCGTTGCTCCTCAACCGGTGCAACCGGTTGACTGACCGGCGAGCCGGTCGGTTTGGCTATGGTTTGTTTCGAGACTAGCATGTTGTCCTAGGGAGGACCAGCAGCTAGAACTTGTCCGGGTAGAACGCCTTTGCCAGAGTGGTGATCAGCGTCGGTACGCGGACGCCAGGCGAGGTCGAGCTGAAGGGCACGATGACAAAGCGCTTGTTCTTGACGGCCGTGATGTCTGCGAGCGCCTTATTCGTGAGCAGGATCTGCTCCTTCTCGGCAGAGGTGGACCACCCGGCCTCGATCAGCACAATGACCTCCGGGTCGCGCTCCACGACCGCCTCCCAGGAGGCACTCTTGTAGTTCCCTTCGAGATCGTTGAACAGGTTAATGCCACCGGCCGCCTCCACGACGAGGTTGGCCGAGCCGCAACAGGCCGCGGTGAAGGCCTTATCCTCGCCACTGTCGTACAGGAGAACCCGGAGCTTCTCGTCCAAGGCACCAACCTTGGCCTCAACGGCCTCAACCTCGCGCTTCATGGACGCTACGACCTCCTCCGCCCGCTCCTCGACATCGAAAATCTTGCCCAGGTTGAGGAAGTCAATGTAAATGTCGTCCATCGTCAGCGGACCGACGCGCTCCCGGCACGCTCCGGTGCTGAGGTAGGAGTGAATATCAAGGGCCAGCAAGTCTTCACGCGGTCCGGCGTTCTCCGGTCGCTCGAAGGCGCTGGCGAACCCGGAGATGACAAAGTCCGGTGCTGCACCCAGCAGCACCTCGCGCGACGGGTACTTGTCGGACAGCACCGGGATCTTGTTATAGGCCGCCTCGTATTGCGGCAGGATGGCGTCGTCGAGATACGCCGTCCCCACCATCTTGTCCTGCAGGCCAAGCGCCAGCATGATCTCGGTGGTGTGCTGGGTGAGACTCACGGCCCGTTCCGGTGGCGCGGTGAAGATCTGGGTGAAACCGCAGTTCTCGATGGACACGTTGAATGCTGCTTCGCCGGCCGCTCCCTGCGCGCCGGTCGCGCCCTTTGGCCCCTGGGGACCGGCCGGGCCGGCCGGTCCGGCTTGCGGTTGGCCGACGTAACGCACCGTCGGCTCGCCACAAGCTGCCACCGCCGCGAAAACGATGGTCAGCAACACCGCTCCGTATCGGCTCTGCCGATGTGTTCACTGGTGACTATCTGCGTAGTGTGCGATCTGCGGCTCGGTTGGGAGCCGCTCCCATGTAGACTGTTCCTCCCCTGGAATCGCCACCTCCCGTTTCCTCTTCAGATTCAGACCCGATTCCGACTCGCCCGGCTATGCCGGCACGTCCCATATCGGTGTCCCGTCAGGCAACCTCGCACGTCCAGTCGGACCGTTTGCGTTGGTTATCGGCGTCAGCACTCAAACCGGCTGCCCGGCATACTGGCAACCATCTGCCGCAATTGCTAACCAGTATCAATAGCGTCAGAATATACCCGGTGCTGGGGGTTGGTGTCAAGGTGGGGATAGCGGGGTGAGGTGTCGGTCTCGTCCCCGGTGTGTCAGCCCGGGAGAGAGCCAAGTCCACTGATCAGGGCATCAAGCCATCGTGGCGAGCATCGCGTCGGTGACTTGATAGCGCAGCGGCCGGCCGCTGAAGAAACGGGCAAGCTCGTCGGCCATCGCCTCGCCGAGGCGCGCGCGCGATTCGACCGTGGCGCCGGCCACGTGGGGGCTGAGGATGACGTTTGGCAGTCCGCGCAGGGGGCTATCGTCTGCCAGCGGCTCCTGGGGAAATACATCCAGCGCAGCCACCAAGCGGCCGGTTTGTAGCTCGCGGGTGAGCGCCGCGTAGTCAATGGCGGCGGCGCGGGCCGTATTGACGAACAACGCGCCGTCCGGCAGCAGCGCGAGTTGCCTAGCCCCAACCATGCCGTCGGTTTCCGGTGTCGTCGGAGCATGGTTGGAGACGACATCCGAGTTTGCCATCAGTTCGTCGAGCGACGCGGCCCTTTGCACTCCCAGCGCGGCGGCCCGGTCCGCCGAGAGATACGGGTCGTAGACCGTGATCTCCGTGTCGAACGGCTGCAAGAGACGGATGAACTTGCGGCCGGTCATGCTCGCGGCGATGATACCGACGCGCTTGCGGTACAACTCGCGTCCCCAGCGGCCCTTCACGCTGGACCAGGCCTGCCCACTCTGCATCGCGCGATCAAAAGTGTGTGCGGTCCGCAGCGCCATGAGCGTTGTCGTGAGTGCCCATTCCCCGACCGATTCCGCGATCACGTCCGCGCCGTGCGTCACGACGATGCCCCGCGCGAAAACCGGCGGCGGCGTCAGTCGCCGGATCGAGCCGGCGGCGTGGCCGATGATGCGTAGCTGTGGCGCGGCCGCCAGCATGGCGGCGTCAAAGGGCGGTGTACCCCAACTGGTCATCACGGCGGTCGCGCGCGGCAGCCACGCGGCAAGCTCATCCGCGGTGGGCATGCGCCCCAGCGGATTGCGCTCGACCGTACCGAGCGACTCCAGCACGGCCCACGCTCGCGGCGTGATGATCTCCGCCGCCAAGTCGCCCGACGGCAGGACAAGGATGTGTGGCTGATCTGGCTGCGACATGCTAGAGCTACCCCCTTACACTCGCCGACGCTGGTCCCTATCTCGTCACTGCGGCGGAGGCCGCAGTCCAGCCTTCCGGCCCGCTGACTACTGACCACCGGCTACTACTACCGCGGCGGCGGGTTGGCCGCCAACGCCTCCCGATAGGCCGCCGTGATCCGCTCCACCTCCTGCGGATCAACGGGAATCCGGCCGCCCATCAGATTGGCAACGCCCCAGGCCAGCGCGTCATCGGGATGATCCGCATAGCGCGGCGCCATGTGGATATGGATATGTGGGCTGCTCTCACCGAATCCGGCGGTGTAGATGCGGAGCGCCCCGGTGACTTCGAGTTGCACGCGCTGGAAGTGCCGCAGCGCCGGACCGAAGTTGGCCGCCTCCGTATCGTTGAAGTCGGCCGGCCCCGGCACGTGCCGCTGCGTGTGGAGCATCATCCAGCCGGCCAGCCCATAAGGTTCCGGCGTGTGGCGGATCAGCCAGAGGTCGTTTTGGAAGATCACGCCACCCTCGATAGGCTCCTCACCGGCGTTGATCTTGCACACGTCGCACGTGGGGTCGTAGTCTGTGCTGCTCATTGCGCCTCCTCAGTCGCCGTGCTCAGGATTGGCGACATCCTATCCTACCGTTTATCCCGCCGCTCGTCCCCTCGCGGTCCTGATGCGGCCCGTAGCCGGGACAGCCGTCGCGCGATGGTCCGCGCATGTGGCGGCTGCGGCCCTCAGCATAGCATTCGCTGATTTGCCACAGAGAACACAGAGCGGGGGTGACGGATATGGGTGATGATGATATATTCAACTACGCCACTCTTTCGTGCATAGATACACACATTCCACTGGACAAGGGCGGCACCAGGCTGGTACATTGGCTGCCTCAAGTCACAGGAGGCGCGAGAGACACCCATGAGGCAGCGGCTCGCGGCGCTCATGCTTACCGGATTGCTGGCCCTGCTTGCGCTGCCGGCGGCGACGGCAGCGGCCGAATGTCAGTTCATCCTTGGCTTTGCCACGCTTAAGGCCCTGATTGACGCGGCGGAAGGGCCGGACAAGGTCGGAGACTGCCTGGAAAACCAGCGCTTCAACCCGGAGAACGGCGATGCCCTCCAACAGACCACCGGCGGCCTGCTGGTGTGGCGCAAGGCCGACAACTGGACCGCCTTCACCGACGGCTACCGCACCTGGATCAACGGACCACACGGCCTACAAGCCCGCCTCAACACCGAGACGTTCGAGTGGGAAGGACCGGCAACGCCGCCGGCCCTGACCGTAGAGCAGCTCAAGAACGCCGAGTACCAAACTGACATATATGGGAAGGTGAGGTTGGAAGACGGTGAGTACTCGAAGTGGTACCCGGACAGGATCAACCTGGAAGACGTTGCTTTTGGTGATCTGAACGGTGATGGTGTCGACGACGCTGCTGTTATCCTGAGGTTCTTCAGTGCCGGCGCCACTGGCTTCAGCGCCGAATCATTTTACTTGACTGCCGTCATCAACAAGCAAGGCCAGCCCCAGAGCATCGTGTCAGGCTATTTTCTTGGTGAGAACACATTATCACACTCACGGCATTCGATATCATGGGCTACAACTGAAAGATACAAGATAGAGTCGTTGGACATTCAGGACGGCAGGATCGTCGTGCGGATGCTCATTAGAGGCCCAAGCGAGCCGAAAGATCGTCCAGATAGAGAAGCGATTCCTATCTTTCGACTGGAAGGGGATACCCTTACGCGGGAAGTAGGAGATGATACTGGTAGCTGGGTGCAGTATGATCCGTACACCGACCCGCTGACAGATGCAAAGATCATCGGCATCCGGTTGCAGTCATACGACCACGCCGAAGCGCATCTCTCCGTCTCTTGTGGGTACAATCTGCCGGAAGGGAGAGCAAGCGATCTACTGGTAGCTATAGATTGGGGTACGTACCTCGGCTCTGATGAACTGGAGGTCCTAACACGATTCGACAAGAGCGAGTTGCAAAGAGATCAGTGGACAGTATCAACGGCGCCCAATGAGGCGACGATCGCACCCTGGTCGGCAGAGCGTACACTGCTCTGGTATATGGTGAACGCCAGCAGCCTCGTAGAGCCGGTCAGTAATCTCGCCGCCCGCGTCGTGAAGCATGACGGCACCCGGATCACCGCGCAATGGCGTATTGACGGATTCCCCGCAGCCTCCAGGCCACTCGCAGAGCATTGCTATCTCCCTGGATATTAGGAGCCTTGCGAGTTGTGCGGCGGCTGCGGCGCGAACGCCATGACGGGACCTGTTGTTGCGGCCAGATTTCCGACATGACAGTCTATACGGAGGACAGCGATGAAGTTTATGCAGGCCTATAGATCGCCTTTTCCTTCGTATGAGGGTTCAGTTATCGTCGAAGATAACGGCACGTCTCAGGAAAATATCAGCGGCTGTTTCGAAGCCTCTCAGGCCTCCGACGGCCGCATCAGCATTGGCTGTCGCTTCCCAGGTGGCAAATGGATGAGTGCCGAGGAAGATATTCGCAAGCATAAACTACGCTACTACGATTATGACAATGGTTGGTCTCTACAGACAGAAGGAGGCATCCATCTCTCCGAGCGAATGCACGCAATGTACGATGTGGTCATCAAGACAACTACGCTGCGTGCCAGGAAGTTGTCATGCGGGGAAACACCGACATATAACTCTTTCACATTCGCGATTGCCAACCTGGTACTTAGTCAAAGTGAAACTCATATTCATCAACCAGTCACTTTCGACTTCCGAAACAGTTCACTAATAATAAAGCCGGTAGAAGATTATCTGGACCGGATAAAACGTCTCCGGGCTGTCGGAGGAGTAGAGCATACAGTAGATATCATAGTAGATGCACCTAATGGAGATATAGAATCGCTGGATGGGGCAGCATCTCTTATGACAGACCTGATTCCAATCCTGCGTCTCTGGAGCGGAAACAAGCTGAACTGGCTTTATGGGAAAGGCTATGACTACGGAGGCCGTCTCTCTGAGACACTACATCAATCCCCTGTGATAGGTGGTTATTCCGAGGTCATGTTCCGCTACGGATGGTCAACACATCTTTCTGGTCACCCGTCAGTGACGCCGTGTGAACTGGCCGCTTCAGATTTCCCCAGGCAAGTAAGAGTGCTGTGTGACCAGAATATCAGGGAGCATATAGACGGGTTTGTGGATGCGTGCCGGGCGAGTCAATTCCGGGAGACTCAGGGTATCGCTGCTGCCACTCTTTTGGATGCTCTAGCCGCACAGTACGCAGAAGCTCGGGGGAAAGGTACAATTATGTCCAGAAGTGCGTTCAAGAAACACGTTCAACCTGCACTACACAAGGCAATTGACGACATTTCCGTACCATCGGTATCGGATCACATGAAGTGCCAAATCAAGTCTTTCGTGTTAGGAGGATACCGGTCGAATATGAGGAATCGAGTAGATCTGCTATCTGATAAATTAAAGTTATGCATGAATGATGGTCTAAAAAGTAGGGTGATTAAGGTAAGGAACGACTTGGTGCATAAAGGGGGATTCCCCGATAACAAGCGAAGTGAAACGGACCGCAATCTTCTCCTATGGATGAACTTTGTCGTTCTATGTCGGCTGGTTGGATACCAGGGCCAGCTACCGCCGCCGCCTATTGCCGAGTAGCAATGCTGCTGCCGACGGGTAAGCCACCTCTGGTCAATATCAGGATTATCAGGATGCAAGGATGAGCAGGATGAGTGCGGCTGGCGGTGGCATGGGGACGGGAGGGAACGAACGTGGGACAGCAGCAGGGGACGGCACCCTCCAATGTCGAGACCTATGACCCGGAGGATGTCGGACTCCCGCTTCACCATAGCCGGCTGGCATCGCAGGACCAGCGGCGGCACCGCCGGCGGCTGGGCGTGATGGGGGCAGTGGTTCGCGCCTTGCTCTCCGTGCTGGTGATAATCCTCGCCACTGGCCTGGTCGTAGCGGCGCTGGCCGTGATCGGCACCTATGTCGTGCATCTGTTTGCGCCGGAGTCCTGGCACTGGCTGACGGACCAGCAACTCGCCCGCTTGCCCTTGCTGTAAGAATGGCGCCGGCCGGCATGATGGGGAGCGGGAACCTGGATTGCGACCTGCGCCGCAATGACGGACTAGGGGGCAAGGTGCGTTAGACGACTTGGCCGGCGCGGACGGTGAGGAGCGGCTCCCAGCAGCCGCCGGGGCGGGTGGCACCGCCGACGTCGACGAGGGGAAGGGCGGCGTCGTTGAAGCGGAGGACGGTGAGGTCGGCGCCGGCGCCCGGCGCCAGCGTGCCGATTTCGCCGGCCAGGCCCAGCACGGCGGCCGGACGCGCGGTAGCTGCCTCCAACGCGGCGGTCTCGGCCATGCCGGCGGCGATCAGCTTGGAGATCGTGCGCGGCAGGTCGTGTTGGGGCATGGCGCCGAGATGGCGCTGGTAGACATCGGTGGAGATCGTGTCGGGGGGGAAGCCGTCGGCCAGGGCGGCCTCGGCCACGCTGAAGTCGAGTGAGGCCATCCCGTGTCCCACGTCGAACAGGATGCCCCGCTCGCGCGCCGCCCGGACTTCAGGGAGCACGCGGCCGTCCCGCACGATGCAGCCAGCGCCGTCTTCAATGCCGGGATGGAAGCAGTACGTCACCACATCGCCGGGGCGCAATAGCTCCAGTTGATCGGCCAGCGACCAGTGTGGCCAGTCGGTCGTCTCGCGCCGCAGGCCGTAGAGCAGCGGTCGGTCGGTACGCTCGGCGACCGTGATGGCGTCACGGAGCGCGTCGCGCGGATCGAGGCCAACGCACCCGGCGGTGCTGAGATTGATGGCGATGCCCCAGATTGACCCGCCGCCGGCCTCTATCGCGGCTACACAGGCGTCCACATCCACGTCATCGGCGCGCTGGAAGCACGGGCCGGGGCGAGACTCGCCGAGCCGCGCGAGGTTGATCGCCAGCCGGATGCGCGTTTGCGCCGGCGCGATGATCTCCGCCTGGTACTGCGGCCACGTGACCGCGCCGGCATCGCCCTGCGAGAGCACGGTGGTTGAGCCGCGCGCCAGCATGGAGCGGTCGGCGTCAATGCCGTACTTCCAGTCTGCCGGTCCCGGGTGGGTGTGGAGGTCAACCAGCCCCGGCAGCAGCAGATCGTCCGGGTAGTCGAGGGTTTCTCGCGCCGTGCCCGCAACGTCCGGGCCGGCGGCGGCGATCCGGTCGCCGCGGACGGCTACCGCGCCCGGCCCGTCTAGGCCCGTGGCGGCGCAGAAGAGCCGCCCGGCCCGAATGAGCAGATCGTAGTCACATGCCGGTGCAGCCATTCCTATACTCCCTTCCCATATTCGTTGGTGGGATTGCGATAGATGGAATGATAGTGGCCGCCGTCGCTGCCGAGGTTGCCCTGGATGGCGAACTCGAGGATGAGGTTGGGTCCCTGGATACGGTAGTAAATCGAGCCGCTGCCATCTATCGGCCCGAACCAGGCGAAATGTGTGCTGGCGAGATCGGCGCGGATTTCGGCCAGCCTGGCCTGGCTGCTGGCCGCGTCGAGCAGGCCGACCCAGCGCATAATCGCGTCGAGCAGCAACTGCTGCTGCGCCGCGCTCCAATCGGCCACTTTCGCGCCTTCGAGAGGCGGGATCGTGCCGTCCTGGCCGGCGCCGGCCCACAATTCACGCGGGCGGTTGGTGACTATCGCGGCTACGCGCGCCTGGTCATCCAGGGCATTGATGAGGGCGAGGCCGGCTTGGCGGTGGGCGTTCAGGGGCGCGACGGTGGCGCCGCCGGACGTGAAGGAGGCGGGTTCGATACCGAGGAACGTGGGGGAGAGATAGCTCCGACCGGCGACGACCGTCACGTTCACGGCCAGGTGGTGGCCGCCGAACTGCCAGGCCCATTTCTTGTCGGCCGCCGGCTCACCGAAGAAGGCCAGCCAGTAGTTGTCAGCACTCCACTGGCGGCGCGCCGCGCCCGGCGTTTGGGCCAGCGCGGCTTCGGCGCCGACGATGCCGACGAGGGTGGTGTAGCCGTCGGCGCTCAGGGCCGCCGCGAGGAAGCGGTGCATGGCCGCCGATTGGGCGTCGTCCAAGTCGCCAATACGTACACCGTTGCGCCGCAAGGCACTCGCCGGCAAGTTCGACCAATTGGGCCGCTTGGGATCATCGAGCGCCAGCACCGCCACCGCCCGCTGCTCGCCGGTGAGCGTGCCGAGGAAGGCTTGCGCCGCTGCTTCTAACCCGGCGGCGATGGCGGTCGGGTCCAGCGCGGATTCACTGAGCGCAGGTGGTTCGTCGGGGTCGCAGGCGGCCACAGCCGTTGCCGCCACGGCTACCGCCGTCACCGCCAACAGCAGCGAGAGCGCCGTCCGCAAATTGCCACGTATCGTCATGCTATTTCCTACCTGGCCCCCCTATGGCCCCCTGACAAGGGTAGGTTTTTCTGTAGGGGCGCGATCCATCGTACCCAGGCGCTCGTCATTGCATCGCAAGCATGCCCCGTACCCCGATACGGGGCCGCAATCCAGCCCCCACCTGCCGCTTGTCACACCGCCCCCGCTTCTCTGGAAGGCAGCGGCGGACCGGCGCCGCCAGCACCCCCCTTCCCTGGAGGGAAGGGGCCGGGGGTTAGGTCCCATCCGACCCTACACAAAAACCTACCCCTGTCAGGAGGGCGAGAGTAGGGGCCTGGACGGCCGGACGCGCCCTAGCGCACCGTCAGCCAGATGGGGGCAGTGTAGCCGATGATCGGGCCTTTGGGGTAGCTCGCCGGCTGCTCCGTTTGGGCACGCACGATGTAGTAGTGCGCGCCGGGGCCGGCGTCTGCGTCGGTAAAGGTATGCTGGACCTGCCGTCCCAGGCCACGCAACTCCTGAACCCACTGCCCGTCTCGCCAGAGCGACAGGCGCTCGATGGGCAGCGGCGCGGCCGCCGAGACGGTGAGTGTGCCAGGAGCTTGTACCGTTCCTTCCTGGCCCATCGCGACCCCGTCGCTGTGCAGCCACAGCGCGAGCTTGCCGTTGGCGCAGGCAACGGTCCGCCGGTTCCGCAGGGCATCGAACACCGCCTCGCCGGTCAGCTCCGCTACCCAGAAGCCGGTCACGCAGGACCCCAGCCGGTGCATGTGATGGTCCGAGCCGCCGATGAGGGCCAGCTTGGCGCCCTCCGTCTCGATAAAGTTGGCCGGGAAGGGGAAGGACGACGTGTGTCCGGCCATATCCGGCTCCGTAGCCATTTCATCGCCGCGGCCGTGCAGCACCTCCATGCCCCACTCCACGCGCTGGTCGTAGCAGAAGGTGTGCGTATCGCCGTGCCAGTGCCGGATGGCCGCGACCGTGTTGGCCGGTAGCTCCGCCACGACGGTCTCGCATATCTCGCTGTAGTCCAGCGAGCCGAGGACAATCTGCCGCAGGCGCTTCATCACCTGCTTGTCATAGGTGAAGAAGTTGGAGTGGTGCCACGGCGGGCGTGCCCACTCCAGGCTATAGAGCGGCACGCGCTCGGCCGTGTGCTCGCGCTCCAGCGCGTCGAGGCGCTGCCGGTAGTCGGCGTCCGACAAGCGCATGTGGTCGGTGATGCAGAGCACCTCGTGGCCGAGGATGTCTTTTTGCCAGCGGAAGTTATCTTCGGGGATACCGTCGAGCGCCGGGTAGCAGGACGAGTAGTTGGTGTGGTTGTGGAGATCGCCGAACACCAGGCGCAGACCGTCGGGGGCGTCCGGCAGGGCCGGCGTGTGGGTGATCGGGGTGGTGGGCTGGACCGGCACGGGAGCGAAGGTCCGGTGCCGGTCGTGCATTGGCGGCAAACCGCCGTCGGCTTGGCGCACCTCGATGCGATGGTCGCGCGGCGGGAACTTGGTGTGCTCGAAACAGTGGACCGCGGCCAATAGGTGACCGTCCGACATGGCCGCGCCGTAAGGATGGTGCGAGAAGCCGGCCGCGTCGGTGACGCGCTGGGGGGCGGACCACGATTCGCCGTGGCAGCGCATGATGCACAGGTCCCAGGCGTCTCTTGTACCCAGTGCCTTTGCCGCCGGCTGTAGCTCTAGCAGGGGAGCGAACATGCGGAACGTGCAGAGCAGATCGTCGCCGGAGCGGAGGAGGCGGACGTTCGAGGGGTTCGTGTTGAGAAGCATGCCGCGCCGGCCACCGCTGCGCCGGTCGTAGGAGTGGGGAGGGATGGGGAGGAGGCCGTCATCCGTCCCCGGCCCGGCGCTGACCTGTCCGCTCGCCGGGTTGAGCTGCTTTAGCTCGATCTCGCGGAACTGCTCAACGCGCGTGTCGAAGCCCCAGGCCGGCGAGGTTTCCCAGGCCACTACCACGCGGCCGTCCGCAGCAGTTGTGCAGCGCGGCTGGAAGTTGAGTGGCTGCCGCGACGATAGCCGGACCGGATCGCAGAGCGCGCCGTCGGCGCAGATTGCGCCGTAGACGTGGATGGAGTCACCGTCGGGACGCTCGAAACAGACCGCCACCCTGCCGCCCACCGACGCGAGGCTCGGCAAGCGCCCCGGCAGGATGAGGGTGTCGGAAGACCCGTCGTTCGTGAGGTGGACGGTGTCGGTCGTGCCGGCACGGCTGGTCCAGGCATACCAGAGGGTGCCGGCGCCATCGCGCACGAGGGCCGGGCCGAGGGCGACGGCCGCGCCGCGATACAACACCCGCTGCGCGCCGCCCTGCCGGAGGGTCACGCTCCACTGCTCGCCGTCATAGGCGGTCCAGAGGTAGGCCGGGTCCGCGCCGCCAATGACCGCGACGCCGGAGAACTGCTCGGCCGTCCCGGCGGCCACGGTCGTGGTCCGGCCGTCGCGCTGCTCGATCAGCTGCAAGGTGGCCGCGGTCCCCGCTACGGCCGCGCCCCACTCGGCATAGCTGCGGCCGGGGTGCAGCCTGGCCCGAATGTGCTCCCATTCCCGGCTACGGTCCATGTTGCGGACGAACCGGTCGTCTACGGCGGGCAGCCCTACCGCTGCCAAGACCCAGCCGTCCGGTGTTGCCGCGAGGTCGCAAGCGTAGCCGTCGGCGCAGCGGAATACGGTCCGTGCTGGCATGTGGTCCTCCTCATTACGTGGTGCATGGGGGGTAGTGGGTGGCCCCCACCCTCGCCCTCCCCTGTCCCGACGGGGGGACCATAGGGGGGCCAGACTTCCTCACGACGGTACCTCGACCGGCCGGCCGATCCGTCCGGACTCGATAGCGGCGAGGACCGTCGCGGCGATGGCCCGGCCGTCGCGGGCCGTGAGCATCGTGTCCGCGCCGGTGTCAACGGCCGCGGCAAAATTATCGAGCAGACGCCGCTCGTAGTCCAGCCCCACACGCCGCTGGCGATAGTCACCCGGCTGGAGGCCGCGCGCATAGACCGACACTTCCGGCCGCGGCTCGGCGACGACGAACGCGCCTTTCGTGCCCAGGATGTGCAGCCGCAGCTCACCGATATTGGGATGGCTCGGCTCACCGATGCGTCCGATGCACAGCGATCCGACCATCCCGTTCGCCATTTCCAGCGTCACCGAGCCAAGGTCCTCGACGCCACGGTCCGCGTGGCGCTGGAAGAAGTGCGCGGTGGTGCGGGCAAAGACCCGCCGGACAAGTGACGCACCCGCGCCAAAAACGCCCAGCAGCTCGTGGAGGTAGGACAGCGGGTAAATACCTTCGAGAGTCAACTCGCCGAGGCCGTCCCAGCTGACCTCGACTTCCTCCGGCTCCCCGGAGCCGAGCAGGGCACCGGCGTCCTTGGCGAAATAGAAGTCCACGTGGACAGCATACGGCTCCCCGAGGTCTCCGGCGGCGAGCACCGCCTTGGCCTGGCGGATAGCGGGAAAGGTGTTCCGGCTCCACATCAGGAACCGCACGCCAGCGCGCTCGACCGATGCGACAATCCGGTCGCAGTCGGCGAGACTGAGCGCCAGCGGCTTGTCCTGGACGATGTGTAGCCCGGCATTGGCAGCCTGCACTGTGAGGTCAGCGTGGCGGGGCACTTCCGGCGTGACGCACGCGACCTGTGGTTGGAACCGGTCCAGGGCCGCCGGCACGCCGGGCAGGTACTCCAGGCCGAGGGCGGCGGCCGTAGCCGCGTTGCGTGCATGTGCCCAGTCTGGCGCCGCTTCATCGTCGGTCACGGCGAGTAGCTCGTAGCGAGGATGCGCCGCCATGCCGTGCAGGATGTAGTCGTGCTTCACTGCCCCCATGACGAGCACCCGCAGCGGCTCAGGCGCGCTCATAGCGGCCCTCCGTCAGCGTCATGGCCTTCGCCGCGGCCAACGACGACTCCACGGCGGCTGCGACCAGCAGCGCGGCGTGTCCGTCCGCGCCGCCGACGGCCGGCTCCCGCCGCTCCGCGATGGCTGCGGCGAACTCTGCCAGCACCAGCGCAAAGACCGATTCGTCCGGCTCCGTCCGCACGGCCTGTGGATGTCCGCCGCCATAGAGTAGTTGCACGTTGTGGTGCGCGTCGGCGTAGGCGGCGCCGAGCGAGCCAATCAGCGTCAGCGAGTCGTACCCGTCGCCGGTCGGCAACGTGTGTGCCAGATCGATCAGCGCCATACCGCCACCGGCAAAGCCGAGGTGGACTTGCGCGTACTCCGCAGCGGCGAGGCCGGTCGTTTGGGCCGGGCGGGCGACGGCGTAGACGTGGGTCGGCAGGCCAGCGAACATCCATAGCGCCAGGTCCAGCGCCGCGAGGCTGGCATGGGCCGCCCGCTCGCTGCCGTCCGTAGCGGAGAACCACTGGTGGATGCGGAGTAGCCCCGGCCGGCCTAGCTCGCCGTCGTCGAGGCTGTCCTTGACGGCGCGGTGATCGGCCTGGAAGCGCGCCGGGTGCGCGAGCATCAGCCGTACCCCGGCCGCGCGCGCGGCCGCGGCGATCTGCTGCGCCTCGCCAGCCGTCGGTGCCAGCGGCGGCTCGACCAGCGCGTGCTTGCCGGCCTGCGCTGCACGCTGCACGAGAGCGGCGTGCGTTTCGGGTGGGCTAGTGATGATCACCGCGTCGAACGTCTCGGCGGCGCTGGCGAGTAACTCGTCGAGCGAGCCGCCGCGGACCGCGGCGCCGGCGGTGCGAGCGGCGCGGTCCGCCTGCGCGGCGTCATCGTCAGCGACGGCCGTAATCGCCGCCTCCGGGAACTGCTGTGCGGCCGCCAGGTAAGGCGCGGCGTTCGCACCGCAACCGATCAGGGCCATCCGAACCATAGCTCCTCCTGTTGTGCATCGGGCTGCTGCGCTGCCATGGCGGGCTGCGTTTCGGGCCGGTCTCTGCCGGCAGATGTGGCTTGCGCGAGCGGGTTAAGCGTATCATCATACGGTTTTGCGTGGCGATGGGTCTTTCCGACCTACCCCCACCCCCACCCTGAAGGGAAGGGGCCACCGGGCACCGCTCTGATCACTTCCCGGCTAGGAAGCGGCGGCGGTTCGCTGCTATGACTCCCCTTCTCTGCCAGGGAAGGGGCCGGGGGGTAGGTCCGACTTATGACGCCTCGGCTACGCACCATCTCGCAGCAAGAGGATGCTCATGACCATTGCGTTAGACACAGCCTGCTCGCAGCGGGTGCTCTTCATAGACCTTCAGGAGGTGGCGACGCTGGACGGCGCCGAGCAGGTCGTCAACACGGCGACCAAGTATCCGCACAACCCCATCCTGGCGCTGGGACAGCTCGATGAATGGGACGCCATGCAGGCGCGGCCGTGGCCGGGCGGCGTGATGTACGACCCGGCGGACGGGCTGTTCAAGATGATCTACTCCGGGATCGGCCACATCCGCGAGCGCAACTGGCAGGAGGGGTACGCCGAGAGTCCCGACGGCATCAACTGGGTCAAGCCGCGCGTCGGCCGCTACGAGTGGCTGGGGAGCACGGACAACAACATCGTCCTCGGCAACACGCGCGGCAAAAAAGACAGCCATTCCACCAAGATGCGGCCGATGCTGGACTTGTCCGAGACGGACCCGGCCAGGCGCTTCAAGGCTGCGACCAAGGGCGCTCCACCGATGCGGTACAAGGTGATGTACTCGCCGGATGCGAAGTGGTGGAGCGATCCGGTAGACGTGGACCCCGACCACGGGCTGTACGGTGGCCACGGCATTGACCCGTGCCAGCCACTCCGTGACGATCAGGACCCCGACCCCAACCGCCGCTACAAGTGGTACGGCCAGCTGATCCAGCCCACGCAAGACGGCCGGGAGCACGTCCGCAAGATCGGACTGGCCTGCGGTCCGACGCTGGAAGACTTGACGCCGAGCGCGTTGAATCCGGTGCTCGATACGGACACCGGCCCGGAGGACGAGCTGCACTTCTGCTCCGTGCTGCCCTACGAGGGGCACTATCTGATGCTCTACGAGTTCGGGCGCTACGACGATTGGTTCCACGCGCTCACCGGTGAACTGCGGCTGGCGGTCAGCCGCAATGGCGAGCAGTTTCGCCGCTTGCAGCCGCACCGGCCGATTGTGGCGCGGGGCGAGGCCAACGAGTGGGACGCCGGCTGGATTGCATCCAGCAGCCAGACCATCGTCCACGACGACAAGATTTGGATTTTCTACTCCGGCAACGGCAGCGAGTGGAAGGGCTGGCCGGCCCAGAACACCCCGCGCAAGTTCACCGAGGACCTGGGCGTGCCCAGCAGCGGGATCGTCTACCCGTCGCGGGCGGGTTTGGCGACGCTGCGGCTGGACGGGTTTGTGGACGTGCGCTCGATTGACCGGCTGGTGCCGGCGACCGTGACCACCGCGTCCATCGCCGTGCGCGAGGCGCAAGAGCGCGCCCTGGTCGTCAACGTCGGCGATCCGGAGCCGTACCGGAGTTGGGTGACGGTGGAGATCGTAGACGCCGCCAGCGGCGAGCCGCTGCCCGGCTATGGCGCAGATGATTGCCAGCGAGTACTCACCGACGGCGTGCGCCTGCCGGTGCGCTGGCGGGAGCACCGCACACTCGGCGGCGTGGAGGTGGAGCGGATTCAGCTGCGCTTCCGGCTCTACGGGCAGGCCAAGCTGTACAGCTTTGCGTTCGCGCCGGTGAGCTAACCCTGGTTTTCCCCTCATCTCCCGGCCCCCTCTCCATCGCCGAGCGATAGAGAGGGGGAGTCTGGTGGAGGCATGTAAGGTCCTAGTAAAGAAAGGAGCAGGACGACGTGACGATGTTGAATGGTGTGATGCCGGTGCTGGTCAGCCCGATGCACGAGGACGGCAGCCCGGATCGAGAGGGGTACGCGCGGCTACTGGACCATCTCTTCGCGCACCCGCTCGCTGGACTGTGGGTGCTCGGTTCGGGGAGCGAGAACTTCACGATGCCCCACGCGCACCGGGTTGAGGCCACCAAGATCGTGGCCGAGCACATGCAGGGGCGCACGACCCTGATCGTCGGTTGCAGCGATCCGGTGATGTCCGAGGTGTACCGGTTCTTCGATGAGACGGCGCACTTGCCGATTCAGGGCTACCATCTGCTGCCGACCGACCGCAAGATGAGCACGAGCATGAGCGTGGACTACTGGTCGGCGATGGCAGACCGCTCGCCGCTGCCGCTGTGGCTCTACAGCAACCCGGCGCGGGCGCTGGAGCCGACGGTGGAAGCGGTCACCGAGCTATCGCAGCATCCGAATATCGCCGGCATGAAGATCGGCGGCTACGACCTCACCCAGATGACCGGTATCGCGATGCTGAACAGCGAGTCGTTCCAGGTGCTCGGCGCTGGTGGCGGCAATCACCTGGCGTACCTGGCGCTGGGCGTGCAGTGCTGCACGATGAGCACGGCCTCTAGCTTTCCCCAGCAGCATAGCGAGGTCCACACGTTGTGGCAGGAGGGGCGGATTTCAGAGGCACGCGAGAAGGCCTTTGCGCTCATCAGGATCATCAAGCAGTTCCCGCCGCGGCGCAACACCGAGACCTCGGCCGAGGAGAAGGCGGTGCTGGAGCTGCTGGGCATCTGCAAGCGGTGGGTACATCCGCCGTTCGAGCCGCTCTCCGACGACTCGATGGCGCAGCTACGCCAGGTCTTGGAGGACAACGGCATTTTGCCGAACTAGGAGAGTGGTCGGTGGTGGCCCCCCTATGGTCCCCCCGTCCCGACGGGGGGACGTGGATTCCGGCGAAAGCTGGAATGACGAGATAGGGCCGGTACGATAGAGCCTAGGACTACCCTGAGTTTGAAGGGGTTGAGTGACGATGACCGACCTGAAGGTAGCGGTGGTGGGGTGCGGCGGGATGGGAACGATCCATGCCCGCAACTTGACGGCGCTCGGCCTGGGTGAGGTGGTCACGTTTGCCGATGCGGTGCCGGGAAAGGCCGCGGCGCTCCAGGCCGAGGTGGGCACCGGCACAGTAAGCACCGGCATCCGCCGAGCCATCGAGGACCCGCGTATCCAGGCCGTCGTCATTGCGACTCACCACGACTCGCATCCCGACTACGCCGTCATGGCGGCGAACGCGGGCAAGCATATCCTCATCGAGAAGCCGCTGGCGCTGACGGTGGCAGCGTCACGGCAGATTGTCGAGGCCGTCGCAGCGAACGATGTGCAACTGATGGTCGGCTTTCAGGCTCGCTTTGCGCCGCTCGTGACGCGGGCGAAAGCCTTTATCCCGCAATCGCTGGTTTCGACCGGGCAGATGATTGATCCGCGCTGGGGCGAGACGTCGTGGGCGCAGTCGCCGGACCGGGGCGGGGCCAACGTCATCTCCCAAGGCGTGCATACCTTCGACCTGCTCTCGTACTTCCACGACTCGGAGCCGGTCGCCATTGCTGCCGGTGGCGGGGCGTTCACCCACCCGGATTCCGCGCTCATTGATAGCACCGTCTGCACGATCTACTACGCGAACGGCAGCACGGCCTCCGCCGTGATCGGCGATTTCGGGCCGGCGCACCACGTCAAGAAGTCCTTCTACCAGCTGTTCGACGGTGAGGGAAAGAGCGCCACGATCTACGGCTATTTCGCGGGCCTGACCCTGGGGGACGGCAAAGAAACCCGGCAAGCCACGACGGTCGAGCAGCTTGCGCCGGAAGAGCAAGACGACTACACGGGCTACCGCGCGCTGATGCGGGAGTTCGCGGCCAGCGTCGGCGAGGGGCGACCGATCAGGACGGGCGCGACGGCACGGGACGGCCTGCTGGCTACGGCGCTCGCTATCGGCGCGTTCACGTCCATCCGTGAGCGCCGGATCGTGGACCTGGCGGACCTCGGTTAGACCTGCGATACGCCGGGGACGAGGAACGGGCGGGGCTGGCCGGCGATCAGGCGCTGGCCGTCGGTAAAGCCTTCCGGCCGGTCGCGGAGCTGCTCGATCAGCCGTTGCCGCCACGGCGCTACCCGTGCCTCGGCGCCGTCCTCGTGCAGCACGTTGTGCTGCTCCAACGGGTCGTTGTCCAGATCGAACAGTAGCTCCTCGCCGGTCTGGTCGTGCCACACGTATTTGGTGTGGCCGTCCACCAGATAGTGATTGGCGTCGTCGGGGTCGTACTGGCCGGCGTGCTCGCCGTGCAGCGCCGCGCGCCAGGCCACGTCCTCGCCGCGCATCAACGGCAGCACGCTGCGCCCGGTCACGGACTCCGGGATGGGTAGTCCAGCTGCGTCCAGCAGGGTGGGCATCACGTCCTGCAAGCCGACCGGACGATCTGTCACGATTCCGCGTGGGTAGCTCATGGACATCGGCGCGCGGGCCAGGAACGGCACCCGTGCCGACGACTCGAAGGGCCGGGTCTTGGCGAACATATTGTGATCGCCGAGCATCTCGCCGTGATCCGAGGTGAACAGGACGAACGTTTCCTCCAGCAGCTTGGCGTCCCGCAGGTACATCAGCAGGCGGCCGATCTGCGTGTCTACGTGGTTGATGAGGCCGAAATAGCCGGCGCGGCAGTAGCGCATGGTGTCGTCGTCGAGCCGGAGTTGCTGGCGCCGAGGCATCCGACCCTCGGGATCGAAGCCCTTCTGCGGCTCCGGGAACTGCGGCGCCCAATCGCCGATGGCCGGCTGGCCGAGGTCCCGGCTGGCGTAGCGGTCGTAGAAGAACTGCGGCGGGGTGAAGGGCGGGTGCGGGTCAATGAACGACACGTTGAGGAAGAAGGGCACCGTGGGGTCGCGCTTGTGCAGGAACTCGATGGCTTGCGTGATACACCAGAAGGTATGCGTCTGCTCTTCCGGTAGGTGGTTGGGCCGGCCGATCCAGCCGTTGGGTGAGACGCCATGGGCCATCGCCCAGCGCTCGATGGGCACGGCACCGCCGAGCCAGTCGAGGTAGTCGTTGTCCTTGCCGCGCGTGCTGTCGGCCACGAGCATGTGGTGGAAGCCGAACCGCTTGCGGTGGGGCCAGAGGTGCAGCTTGCCGATCATCTCGCACTGATAGCCGGCGGCGGACAATTCACCGGCGAGGGTTGCGGCCGGCTGCCAGTCCACGCCGCCGGTCATGCCGACCATGCCGTGCGTCGCGGGTGCTTGCCCGGACATGACCGTGCGCCGGGCGGGAATACAGCTCGGCGTCTCGGAATAGCCGTGTCGAAAGAGCGTGCCGGAGTGGGCCAGATAGTCGAGGTTGGGCGTATTGAGGACAGGATGACCGTCGAGGCCGAGGCAGTCGCCGCGCTGCTGGTCGGTCATGATGAATAGGACGTTGGGCCGTTCGTCTGCCATGCGTACCTCCTCGGCGCCGGCGGCCGCCACCACGCTGCCGCCAGCTGCGCCGGTTGTGGACAAAATCGTTGCCGGTGATTATGTTACTAGCAGATTTAGTCACAGGGGGAGGGAATGATGCGGCGGATAGCAGTTTCCAAGCTGGGCGCTTGGTCGTTTTTCACCGGGCCGGTCGTGGCGCTCGTTTTCTTCCTGCTCGTGCCGGGCGGGATGCTGATCGACAGCGCGCCGTCAGTCGATGCCGTGGCCTCGATTAGCGCCTTGGCCTCGAACGCTGCGTGGAGCAAGAGCGCATTGCTGCTTGTCGCGCTCGGTCTATGCATAGCCCTGTACGGATTGTTCGCGCTCCAAGCGGTCATCCGGGACGATGGGTTTGGAGATGCGCTCGCCCGTTATGGCGTGCTGTTCTTGATGATTACGGTCATCGGCTGGATATTCTCGCAAGGAATCAGCATCGTGCTGGCCGATACGGAGTATCAGTCGGACCAGGCGCTCCAGTCCATGGTCCCGGTGTATACGGCGGAGTTGGGGATAAGCCTGATCTGCACGTTTACGGCTGCCCTGGGCTACCTCACCCTGAGCGTGGGGCTGGCGACCAGAGGTGACTTCAACCGGCCCGCCTGCGTGGTGGCGGCGCTGGCCGCTATCGTCGCGCTGGTGGCGCTCGTGGTCCGGGTCAGTAGCGGCGGTGACCCGGACCTCGCGGAGTCGGCGATGACGGTCGTGCGGTCCTGCTACTTCCTCTGGGTGCTCTGGAACGTGGTTGTCGGCATCAGCATCCTCAATAATCGGACCGGTTAGCTGCCGCAGGACCGGGGCATCCCGGCAGGGGTGCTCAGAGCCGCTCGCGCACGGCGGTGAGCGACTCGCGCAAGGTCGTGACTACTTGGTCCACCTCGGCGGCGGTCATAATCAGGGGCGGCGTCAGCATGATCACATCACCGAAAGCGCTGGCTCGCACGAGCACGCCCCGGTCGGCCGCTTCCCGGTAGACTTGCCGGGCGACGCCCAGATCCCGGTCGAACGGCGCGCCGGTCGTCGGCTCCTGGACCAGCTCCACGGCGGCGAGTAGCCCGATCCCGCGCACGTCGCCGACGATACCGGTGTCGCGCAGCGTCTCCAGTCCGGCCAGCAGACGCTCACCGACGGCCGCGACGTGCTGTACCAGCCCGCGCTTCTCCAGCAGTTCGATGGCTTTCAGGCCAACCGCGCCAGCGACCGGGTTCCCGAAGAACGTGTGCGTGTGGTAGAAGACGTGCCCGGCGCCCGCGCGGGCTGCGGCGAGCAGGCGCTCGAAGAGCGATTCACGGAACGCCAGGGCGCCTACCGGAAAGTGTCCGGCGGCGAGTCCCTTTGCCATCGTGACCATATCGGGCACGGCGTCGAAATGCTCCAGGCCGAAGAGCTTGCCGGTGCGGCCGAATCCGGTCACTACCTCGTCGTAGATCAGCAGGATGCCGTAGCGGTCGCAGAGGCGGCGCACGGCCGGGAAATACTCCGGCGGCGGCACGACCGCCCCAGCCGCTTGCAGCACCGGCTCGGCCACAATCGCGGCGACGGTATCCGGCCCCTCGCGTTGGATCAGCGCTTCAAGGGCCTCGACCCCGAGCAGGCAGCACTGGTCGTTGCGACGGCCGACGTGCCAGGGGCAGCGATAGCAAAACGGCGGCTCGACGTGCAGAAAGCCCGGCGGCAGCGGCGCGCCGACGGACCACTGCACGGACATCCCGGTGGCGGCCGTGGTGGCCAGCGTGTTGCCGTGGAAACTCTGGAGCAGGCTGATGATCTTGTGTTTCTCCGGCCGCCCTTCGAGATGGTTGACCCAGCGAGCCAGCTTGAAGGCGGCCTCGTTGGCGTCCGAGCCGGTCGTGGTCATGAACACACGGGAGAGGTCGGCGGGGAGCAGGCCGGCGATGCGCTGGGCCAGCGTCACGTAGGGCGGATTGGCCATCCCCCCGGTGCTGGGAGCGAAGGACAGTTGGACCAGTTGGTCGGCCGCCGCTTGGATCAGCTCCGGCTCGCCATAGCCCAGGTTGCAGTTCGCCAGGCCGGAGGTGGCATCCAAATACTCGCGCCCATCGGCGTCCCACAGCCGCACGCCTTGCCCGCGGACGAATATGAGCGGTCCGTGCTCCAAGTGGTCGAGCAGGTTGGTGCCGTTGTGCAAGACGTGGCGCAGGTCGGCCGTGCGCCAGGCAGCGGCGGCGTGTTGGTCATCGGCCATGTCGCAGGCTCCTCTTGCGTTCCGTTCACGGCGCGGTCATCGGCGCCGGCCGCTGCGATGGGCGGCTATTCGGGTGTGGGTCCGTGCGCGACGCGGGCGTGCAGCCGCTCGAAAGCGGCGCTCCCGTCGTCCTCGATACTCTCCAGCGTGACGCCCCGCTCGAAGATCGGTAGCTGGCCAGCATCGAACATGCGCCGATACTCGCGGTCGTCGCCGAATAGCCAGGAGGTGCCGTCGGCCCAGCGGATGCGGAGTACGCGGCGCTCGGCAAAGTAGTCGTCTACAAGCGAGGGGGCATCGGCGGGTATTTGGTCGCGCCGGATCGCTGCCTCGTCAATCTGCACGCCGAGTCCGGGCGCCTCCGGCACACGGACGAACCCGTTCTGCACGGTCAGCGGCGTGCGGAGATAGTCTTCGGGGCGCAGGCCGGCGAGGGCGATACTGGGCCAACTGGCCCCCGGCAGCGCAGCGATCAGGTGGCACATGAAGGCCATGCCGATACCGGATGCGGCAAACTGAAACCAGAAGGGCATTCCGGCCGTGTGGGCGGTGGCGGCGCGGGCAAGCATCTCCGTGAGGCTGCCGCCCATCACGAACCCATCGCAGAGGTTATTGCGGATGACCGTCATCACGGGCGGCGTGCCGATGTGGAGCGCCATCGTGCGGGTGATGTGGCGGCGAATGCGGCGATAGCCCGCCGCGTCTTCCTGGGGGATGGGACTCTCGAACATCGCCAGGCGTTCGAACTGCTCCAACTCCCGCAGCACGGTAATGGCGCGGCCCGGCTCGATAAGCTGGCCGTTGAAGTCCACTTCCAGCGTGAAGCCGGGCGGCGCAGCCGCGTCGAGCGCGGCGATCTGGGCGATGATGTCGCGCCAGGCGCGGGCTTTCAGCTTGACCGAACGATAGCCTTGGTCCGCAGCGTATTGCACCTGCGCTACCCAATCCTCGGCCGGCATGTCTATGCACCACCAGGAGAAGGGGCACCAGTCGCGGACCTTTGGCCCCAGCAGCCGATACGCGGGGATGCCTAATGCTTGGCCTACCAGATCAAAACAGGCCATCTGAATGCCCATGCCCACGGAGTCGTCGAACAGGTGTACGGCTGGATGGGAGCCGACAAGCTGCTCGGCCGCGGCCACCGACTGTCCGGCGTTGGACTCGCCCCAGCCGACCAGCCCTCCGTCCGTCTCTATCCGCTGGATGAAGGAACGCGACCAGTTGCCCGTCGAGCGGTGCATGTGGGGGGCCACGTCGGGCAGGAAGCTGACTTGGAGCGGAATGCTCTCGACGCGCGTGATCTTCATTGCTCCCCGGCCTCCTCGATCTGCTTGGCTGGATCATAACAGTCGCCGGACGGCGAGCCGGTCCGCTGGCGCGGAACGCGCCCGGTGGCGTAGATTAGCGCGGGATGATGGTCCCGGGCTGACCCCCACCCTACCCCTCCCCCGTGCTGACGCCCAGGGGAGGGAACATGCCGTCCCCCCGTCGGGACGGGGGGACCATAGGGGGGCCAAATAAGGCAGTGCCATGAATGGACGACTGCGGACGGCTGGCCTGTGGCTGGTGGGCTGCGTGGCCGTGCTGGTGGTGACGAGCCTGGTGGCGAGCATCGGCACACCACCTGAGACGGTACCTGCGCCCGCACAGCCGGCGGCACCCGCGCCGGTCGGGGCGCAGGATACTGGGGCGGCTCCGGCACCCCGGCTCAAGAGCCTGCTCGAACACTACGACCTGGAGCGTCTGCACGAGGCCGGCGCGTCAACGTTGACCTCCACCGGGCTAGGCACCATGGACCCGAGCGGATACGCCGCCGCCCGCGAGGTGCTGCGCGGCTACGGAGAGGCGCTCCAGCAGCATATCGAGCTGACCGGGGTGCTGCGGCCGCGCTCGGCGGCGTTGCAGCGACTCGACGCACTGGAACAGGTCAGCGCGTCCCTGCAAAACCTGCCGTCCGTCATGCTGGCGACAGTCGGCAGCGAGGTGGGGCTGCAACTGGTGGAGCTGGAGACGATTGCCCTGGCGCGGCGGGTCACGGTACTCGGCGAGGCGGCGAGTAGCGATGATCGGACGGTCATCACCCTCACTAACCGCCTGGAGCGGCTGGTGCGGCGGGCCGAGGGTGCGCTCATCAACCTGCGCCGGGCCGCCGCTGTCGGCTGAGGACCGGCTACGCCATTGCGCGGCGCAGGTGGGCCACGGCGGCCGGAATGTCGGCCTCATCCAGGCTGTGCATGATGATTGCGCCGCGGTAGCCCGTCTCGCGCAGGAGCCGGAGGTAGAGCGGGTAATCGAGCCGTCCCCGGCCGGCAGCCGCATAGCGGCAATGGTGCTCGCCCGGCCCCGGTGGGAGCACGTCCTTGGCGTGGGCCAAGGCTATCGCCGGCCCCAAGCGCCGCAGCCCGTCCGTGAGCACCGCGTCCATGCGGGGCAGGTCGGCGGGCCGGAAGAAGTTTGCCGGGTCGAGCGTAATGCCCAGATGCGGCGAGTTGATCGTCTCCAGGAGACGCTGCGCTTTGGCCGGGCTGCTCGCCACGTTAGCCGTTTCCGGCTCGAATGCCATGGTCACGCCAGCGCGGGCCGCCATCCCGACCATCGCGCCCGTCTGCTCGACTAGCTCGTCCCACGCCGCCGGCTCGCCGTTCGCAGGATGGGGCGCCCACATCGAGTGCGGATCGCGGGTGCCGGTGCAGGTGGTCACGACCGAGGCACCCAGCCAAGGGAGCGCGTCGCACAGCCGGGCAAAGCGGTCCAGGGAGTCGCGGCGCCGCGCAAGGTCCGGATCAAGCACGTTGAAGGTACCCGACACGGCTGCGACGGTCAGCCCGGCGTCGCGCAGCGTGGTGCCGATGTGCTGCGCCGTAGGCCGGTCGAGCGTGGCGGGGATCGGCTCCAGTCCGGCCGATTCGAGCGTCAGCTGCACCGCCGTCAGTCCGTAGCCGGCGATAGCCGCCGCGACCTCCGCCAGCGACCTCCGCTCGACGTGGCGGGTCATGATGCCGAAAGACAATGGAGGCATCTTCATCTTGTTCCCAAGTCCCAGCGAGAGCACACGCCAAGGCGGCGGTGAGCCAGGCCCTTGCGCTGCTCCTGCCAGCTACGCACAGCAGGGCGGCTCGGTGCAGTCGGTCTCACCCTCATTAGCCCGACACTCGCCGGGCCACAGGTCGTAGCGGGCCCACGCGGCTCATATCAGCCATCCTGCTTGTTGCGCCAGTAGGGGGTTTTCAGAGTGTGTACCAAGATGCTGTTCAATCCGGCAAGCGTCAGAAAAGCTATCATTATGTCATGGTCAAAGTATGATCTTCTGTCTACGAAGCTCCCGTCTAAGCTTCTGGAGAAGTGTCTGGCTAATCTTGCGTCAGAGTCTAAGTCTAGGGGTGACAGTAAGATGCTGTCCATTACATCATATATCTGGTAAGTCTTTCTTAAGTCTAAGCCTAAATCTTGGCCTGATGTGGGGTTTAGTATTAGGAGGACGAATATCATATTGAAGCTGATGAGAGTGCCGGCGAGGATGCTGCGGAGCCAGTTGACACAAAACCAGAGCACGCGCTTGAGCATGAAGATACCACCTTGCGACTGGGCCGGTGACTTGGGGTAAGTCCGGTGGCAGTGTAGGGGAGTGTCGGCCGGCGTGCAAGGCCGGAGGCGCTCAAGGTGGCCGGGGGAAGCTGGCGGGGAAGAAAAAGCGCCCCGGAGGAGTCATTCCTCCGGGGCGGTGGTGAACGGGTGGCTCGCTGGGGCTACGTGTCGTCGCGGCGCTCGTCCTGCTGCGGTGGCGGATTCTCGAACTTGCCGCCATTCGCTTTTTCTCGCTCGTACCAGGCTCTCCACACTGCACGCTCTTGCTGCCGACCTGCCTCACGTGCTTCCGCACGCAGCTTTGCTTCTCTCCGATCAGCCCAATCGAATAATGGCATGATTCTCCGTACCCCTCCCTTGACTGCCAGGATCATCAACGACAAGACTGCTGACGACAGTCCGACCAATCCGATCCCGGCAACCAACATGCCGATCACCTCGGCCGGCTGTAGTTGTCGAGAGACGATAGTTACGGCATAGACAATTGAACCAACAACCCACAGCAGCGGAAACAGAACCGAGTACCAAGGGAGATCATCCTTGCGGACGCTCCAGATGGATTCCCGTTCATGCTCTGCATCCATGGTTGGTCATCAGGCTCAAAAACCGGAGTGCATCCAAGAACGCTCTCCGGCGTCGTTGCCGGCTAGACTGCCGCAGTAGCGACTGCCTCAACTGAGTATAGGTAGTGCCTATACTCGGCGCAAGACGCACTCTAGGCCCACCAGGGACGCTCGTACCTGGATTGCGACCTGCGCCGCAATGACGAGTGGAAACGACTAGGATGGCCAGGACCAGTGGGTTAGGTCGTCGCTCCAGGCCAGCCCCAGACTCGATTCTCCGAAGGGTTCGTTCTCCGCTACGCCGGCGCGGGTCGAACCGTGGAAGAACATCACGTACTTGCCGACCTCGGGCCGGTCGCGGAGATCGAGCACGTGGGCAGCAGACAGGCGCCCTTGCGCCCACGGCCAATCCGCCTGTCCCAATGTCCATACCCCCTGGGGTTGCCAATGCGCCAGGTCTTGCGAGCGCTTCACGCCGATGCCATTGCGCGGAGAATGGAGCAAGACGTACTCATCTCCACCCACCAGGACGCACACATTCTCCCAGGCCCGAAAAAAGCCGTGGTAGCGCCACGTCCGAAAATCGTAGGTATACGCCATGCCGACGACGCCCCGCAGCGGCCGTTTCCGGCCATCGGGAGCGATACCGCGCCGGTCGAGACACCCCTTGTCTTTGTAAAAACACCACCACTTACGGTGATCGTCTTTGTCCTGAAAGAGGTAGGCGTCAATCATGCGCTCCATCTCAGCCACCGGCACGTCCGGACCTTGCACCAGCATGATCTCGGGGTCGCGCCAGTGGATCAGATCGTCGCTCGCCATCGTGGCGATGCGTGGGGACCGGCCGCTCGGTTCGTGATCCAGCGAATAGACCTGGAGGCACAGGAGCCAATGCCCGTTGTATCGGATGACGTTGCCCGGACTCGCGTATTCGTCGGCGCTACCGTGGGGAGTAATGACGCGCGGCTCGGTCCAGTCAATGAGATTGCGGCTCTCGGTGACGGCTACGCGCCAGTCATAGCGGTCCGGCGCCTCCCGGATCACCCGGGAGTGAAACACGCGGAAGACGCCGTCATGATAGTGGCCGGCCGGATCACGATAGGTGATACGACGATCCCCCTGAAGAAAGTCGGGGCGAGGGATGGCACTCCAATCAATCATCGCCGTCTCCTGTGCGGTACATCTTCATACTTGATGGCAGCCTCGGCCGCCCTGTCGGTATGGGGCACAAGGTAGCAAACCGGACGAGGGCGGGCGCAACACGTTGTAGCCCTCTACTCTGTGCGCTCTGTGGCTAAAAAGCTATGACACGGGGCGGCGCTGGCCGATGCCTTCGCGGCGGGCGATCTGGGCAAGCAGGTGCGCCGGTGGTGGCCGTTCGCCGCCGCTAATGATGCGGGGCAGGTCGCCGTGCATGGTTTCGGATGAGCGCAAGACCTGGTTGCGGTCGGTCAAGGGCAGGTCAATACGCACGTTGCCGCGGCGGTGGGATTCGCGGATGGCAATGGCGATCTCCAAGAGATGGACGGCCATCTCGCCGGAGCAGTTGGGCGTTTTGCCGGTTTCGATACAGGCGATAGCGTCCTTCACCTGCCCGACACCGGCGCTCCAGATGCGCTGCGGGCGGGGAAAGACGTGGCGCACCGGCGTCGGCCGCTCCCCCTCGACGGCGTGGCCCATGCGCCATAGCTCCCACTCATAGCCCTCGTCCACGTTGCGGACGTGAATACGACCGGTCTCACCAATGGCGTCAATCATCCAGTTGGCCGGGCCGCTGGGCATCATGCGACAGAAGCCGCGGACGCCGTTCTCGAAGGCGAGGTAGACATTGGCGGCGAAATCCACGTCGCCGGCGGCTTTTTCGTCGCTCTCGACCTCGCCGACGATCCAGGAGACTCGCTCGCTGCCGCCGGCGAGGAGGCACATCGCGCCCATGATGTGGGTGCCCATGTGAGACACGTTGCCGCCGGAGTGAGTGGTGATTTGGAGCATCTTGCCGAGGGCACCGGCGTCAATGAGCGCCCGCGCCCGGCGGTAGTACACGTCGGAGGCGCGCATGGCGTTCATCAGCAGGACGATGCCGGCCTCGCGGCAAGCGGCGACCATGGCGTCGGCGTCGGCAAGCGAGTTGGCGATAGGTTTCTCGACCCACAAGCACTTGACGCTCGTGCGACCCTCCCGCACCATCCGCGCAACGTCGAGCACCACCTTGGCGCGCGGCGCCGCCGACGTGCAGACGCTCACGATGTCGGGGCGCTCGCGTTCGAGCATCTCTTCGTAGCTCTCGTAGAGGTGGGCCGGGTCCATGCTCCAACGCTCACCGAACCACTCGCGCTGCTGGGGGTGCAGGTCCGCGCCACCGACAACCTGCACCTCGGGTACGTCCATGTAGCTGCCCATGTGACTGAAGGGCACGAACCAGCCGCTTCCGACCACCTCGTCGTCAATCGTGTCGGCAATGCGTCCCAAGCCGATCAGGGCTGCACGATACCGCTCGCGTACCATCGGGCACTCCTTTCTCGCTTATTAGTAGTAGCCGTCCCGTCGTCGCCGCTCCCGGCGTGGTTGAACGTAGGATGCTGAACACAATCGCTCCTTTACCGATACCGATGCGGGACGATACGGCGTTTCAACTCGTCCATGGAGAATTGGTCGCTGTCGAGGAAGGCAAAGTAGTCGGCTTCCTCTTGGCGCACGGCCGCGGCGCGCTCGACCAACTCCCCGGCGATGGCGAGTGGGATGGAGACGAGGCCGCTGGCGTCGCCGTGGAGCAGATCACCCGGCGCAATGGTCAGGCCGCAGATCGAGACGGTCGTTCCGAATTCAAGGTAGGCGGGGTACCCGTGCGAGACGACCCAACCAGTAGTGAAGAGGTGGAAGTCGGGCGTGCGCTGACGGATCCCGGCGCGGTCGCGTGCGCTGGCGTCCGTGACGACTCCGACGGCGCCGAGCCGCTGCGCGATGGTGCAGAACATATCGCCGACCTTGCAGGCCCGCCGGCGGTCGGGTCCGACGTGCTGGATGACCAGCACGGTCGGGTTGGGCGCGGCGGCGATGCGCTCCATGCATTCGTCAACGCGCGACGGTCGGGTGTCGCCGGGCGTGCTGCCGTCGGCCGTGGCCGTGAGCGCATAGCCGACCATCGGCACGGCAACTTCGGGCGTTTGGCAGCGCAACTCGTTGTTGGCGTAGCCCATCGTCGGATCACGGACGCCAAAATGCTCGATGGCGTTAGCAATCGTAGGACTATCGTAGCCGCGCAGCGCCTCGATAACCTGCGGCGGCAGCGGTTGCTTCATCATCGCACCTCACGCTGCGTTGTCGTATTCCACCGCGGCGAACACCCGATGGACAATGAGCGGGTCGGCGGTGGTGGTCGCGTCCGCCTGGCACCAGACGGTGAGTTGATTGGACCCCGCTCGCAGCACGTCGGACGGCACCGATAGGCGGTACCACTGTCCATCCCGAGTCGGCTCCGGCAGGAGCGTGTGATTGAGCCGTACCCAGACCGGCGCAATATCGCTGCCGCCGGTGGTCAGGATGTGAAGTGTCCACCGGGCGTGCGGATCGCCACCGTCCGGCCCAACCTGCAAGGGGAGCTTCCGCTCGACCTGATCCAGCACGATGGGTAGCGGGGCGGCCTCCGAGCCTTGCTGGCAGAAACCGCTGTCGGCGGTCGGCTGGATGGCGTAGAGCTTGTCGCGGCCGGCGAGCAGGCTCGGATCGCCGATTTCATCGAGCGGCCGGTACAGTTCATCAGCGGTCATCGGGCCTAGTCGGCGATCTTCCTGACAGAACAGGTTGAAGAGGTAGAGGCCATCGGCTCCCTGCTGCCAGAAGTGCGCCGAACTGGCTCGCACGGCCTGTTGAAAGGCCGCAACGCTCCGAAAGTGCTCCTTCCACCAGCCGGTGTAGGTGTTTGTGTTGACCGAGGGGTAGACCGGGACGCCGTGGCGCCGGCCCAGCGCCAGCCACTCGTCGAGGCGCAGCACGTAGGGCATGTAGCCCAGCCCGACGACCAGCACGTCTATCAACCCCTCCTGGAGCCAGGCTGCTACATCCAGCCCGAGGTTGAGCGACACCTCCGGCGAGTCCAGCACATGGACGGCAAAGGTATAGGGCCGCTGCCGGTGGGCGCCGATGCCATCCAGCCGCGCCCGCGCCTGCCGAATCAGGTCGGTCATCAGGGGCGCGCACTCGCGCTCCTGACCCGGCGGGAAGCACCAGACAAAGCGCGTGAAATCAAGCTCGTAGCCGTCGAAGTCGTGGGCCGCGGCGTTGCGCTCGATGTAGTCCAGCCGATAGCGGCGTACCTCGGGCCGGGCGAAATTCAGCGCCGACCAGAGATGCTGCTCGATCAGCTCGCGGGGCAGGTCGCGGTTGCGCTCCGGCGCCAGCAGATATTCGGGATGCTCGGCCTTGATCGGCTCGGAGGTTTCTGCGAGCGACGCGGCCTTGAAGGAGTCGTGGATGTCGTTCATCCTGAGCGATCCCCAGACCTCCATCCCCTGCGCGTGGCAGGCCGCGACGATCACGTCGGCCGCCCGCTCGTTCGAGCCGAGGCACGGGTGGACCGAGTGACCCACCGCTCCCCACGGCGGATCGGCGCCGTTGCCGACGCACCAGACGTAGGTGTCAACGTGGGTGTTGAAGGTTGGAGTCGTCCGCGCGTTGATAAAGGATTGCTCGTCGGTGATGTCGTAGCCGTAGGAGTCCGAGAATTGCGCGTAGCGTTGGTCGGCGTCATCGTTATAGATCACTCGCCGCTGCCGGTGCTTATCGAACATCGCCATACTCTTCCTCCCGGAGACCGCCGCCGGCCGGCCCATCCCCGCCCTGAGTGTACACCGGGTCTGAGAGGGGCGGGCCCCCCTGTGCTCCCCCCGTTGCGACGGGGGGACGAGGCGGCCGGGGCGGGCCGCCCTGTGGGCCCTGCCTGGGGACGGTTTCTTTCCTTCCCTGGAGGGGGCCTGTCCTGCCCTCGGACCAGGTGGTACAGTTGTAGCCCGTAGCTGCGGCCTTGCGCTCAGATCGCCGTCGGAGACACGAGCCATGCCAACCAAGACCGCCGAGGAACTGTCTGCGCTTACCCGCGTGCTGCTGCTGGCCGCGGGCGCGGACGAGCGCAATGCGGACCGAATGGCTGAGGCGTTAGTCGCGTCCAACCTCTGCGGCGTAGAGACCCACGGCGTCGTCCACCTGCCCCGGTACGTCGAGGCGATCAACGCCGGCTGGCTTGTGCCCACGGCGCGGCCGGCCATCCTGCACGAGACGCCGACGAGTGCGCTCGTGACCGGCAACTGGACGTTCGGCCATGTCGCGGCGAAATATGCGATGGAAGTGGCTATCGAGAAGGCCCGCACGCAAAATGTCGCCGTCGTCGGGATCGTGCAATCGAACCACATCGGGCGGCTGGGCGAGTACGTGGAGCTGGCGGCGGCGAACGGCATGATCGGGATGGTCTGGGCCGGAGGCTACGGCGCCGAGGAGCCGGCGGCGGTACCCTTTGGCGGGCGCGAGACAGTATTGCACACTAACCCGCTGTCCATCGGGTTTCCGAGCGACGATGCGGCGCCGGTCATGTTCGACTTTGCGACGACGACGTGGTCCGGCAGCAAGGCCCGGTTGGCGCAAGAGCGGCAGGAAGCGATGCCGCCGGGCAGCGCCGTTGACCGGGACGGCAATCCGACGACCGACCCACACGATCTCCTCGCCGGCGGTGGACACGTCGCGTTCGGCGGGCACAAGGGCTATGCCGTGATGGTGGCCGTGGAGCTACTCGGTCGCATGTTCACCGGCACGGACGCCTACGCGGACGACGCCCGCGGGGGGCCGGTCATGCGGCGCCAGGGTGTGACGATGATCGCCATGCGGGCCGATCTCTTCCAGCCCTTGACCGACTTCACCGCGCGGTCCACCGAGTTGGCGGACCGGCTGCGGGCGGTGCCGCCGGCGCCGGGGTTCAGCGAAGTGCTGGCGCCGGGCGACCCGGAGCGGCGCACCCGCGCGGCGCGCCAGCGCGACGGCATTCCGGTGGCCGACGATATTTGGGAATCGCTGGTTGAGTTGGCCGCATCGCTTGACGTACCAATCGCGTAAGTCACATCAAGTAAGGAGAGACGAGCAACACATGGACGCTATGCAGCTATCGCTGTCGGTGCGGATTGCGGAGACACCGATGCGGAAGGATGTGGCGGCGATGGCTTTCGAGCCGTTGATGCAGTTGGCCGCGACGCTGGGCTACAAGGGTATCTCGATGCGGGCCTCGCAGGCCAGCATTGACACCCCGGCCGCGCGGGTGGCCGCGATGAAGCAATTGATGGATGGTCTCGGCCTCGCCGTCTCGATGTGTACGGGCACGGTAGGCCTCGCCGCGAACGATGACCAGGCGACGGCGCCGCTGCGCGACATCGGCCCGCATCTCGACTTGGCCGAGGGATTCGGGTGCGATCTGGTGCGTGTCATGATTAAGGCAGCGGACGATATTCCGTGGACCCGGCGCGCTGCGGACATCGCCCGTGAGCGAGGGATGCGTCTCGTGCATCAGACCCACATCCGCACGCTTTGCGAGACGGTCGCCGAGACGCTGGACGTGGTGCAGCAGGTGAACCGCCCGAACTTCGGCGTGACCTACGAGCCGTCCAACCTGGCGATCTGCGGTGACGACTACGGCCCCGAGGCCCTCCGGCAACTGGCGCCGCACCTCTTCAACGTGTACCTCCAGAACTGGCACATCCACTCCGCGGGCAAGATGACGATTGGTACCAATCGTGGAGAGGTACGCGCCGACCAACCGCCGCTGTCGGACGAACGCGGGCTGGACCTGGACCGGGTATTTGCCGGGCTGAAGGAGGTCGGCTACACGGGCTGGGTGACGGTGCATCAGGCGATGGGGCCGGGCGAGACGGTCGAGCAGGCTGCTCGCGCCAGCTACGACACGCTGCGGCCGTATGTGGAATAGGGCTGGGAGCCTCCAGCCACGCTAGGCACTGCTGACCGATACCATCCTTGTGCCCTCCGGGCTGACCAGGATTGTCTCGCCCGTTGTAGTCTGCTCGAATGGGCAGACGACCGCCAGCACGGCAGCGGCGACCTGCGCCGATGGTAGCGCGTGGGGAAAGCGCTCGCCGGTCTGCTCAGTGATGCGCTGCGTCAGGGCGGTATCCACGGCCCCGGGGCAGATCGCGTTGGCCTGCACCTGAAAAGGGGCCAGTTCCGTGGCCGCCACCTGCGTAAGCGCGATGACCGCCGTCTTGGAGATGGAGTAGGCGCTCCAGGCGGACGACGGATTGAGGCCGGCCGCCGAGGCGATGGTGACCATCTTGCCACGCCGCTGGTCCTTCAAGATGGGCGCGACTGCCTGGATGCCGAACAGCACGCCTTTCAGGTTGACAGCGAAGACCCGGTCCCACTCGCGTTCGGGCACCTCGGTCAACAGCCCGTGGCTCCACACACCGGCGTTGGCGATGAACACATCCAACTGACCGAACGCCGCCAGGGTGGTGGCTACCGCCCGGTCCATCTGTGCTTTCACGCGCACATCGGCAGGGACGGCCAGAGTGCGCTGGCCGGTTTGCTCGGCTATTGCCTGGCCGGTGGCGGCCACGGCAGCGGCATCGCTGTCCAGCAGGGCCACGCTGGCGCCGGCTTGGGCCAGCACGCTGGCTACCGCTTTGCCGATGCCACGGGCGGCGCCGGTCACTAGAGCCGCCCGTCCGTGTAGCTCCACGCCGCTCACCTGTCGGGCGTGCTCAATCGCCGAAGTGCTCGATGCTGGCCGGGAGTTGGCCGTCGGGCAGATAGAACTCCTCGCGGACATCAACCGGTACTGGCTGGTGGGTCCGCATCGACTCGACGGCCTTCTCGAAGATCAGCGTCGGAATGCAGGCCTCCCAGGCATCCATCGGGCTGGGGCCGCCGTGCAGGCACAAGTGCGCGAACATGCTCATCTCTTCGTCGAAGCCGTTGTGATAGTCGTTGTGCTCGATGCCCGGCTCATCCGTGCCTTCGAAGACGAGATTGCCGAAACGCAGGGTAGCGGCGCTGATCCCGCCGGCCAGTACCTCGGCGTAGTGTTTGGGCAGGATGCCGCCGGCGCCAACGACGCTGTAGATCGAGGTGCCGATGCCGCCGTTGGCGAAGCGAATGGTGATGGTACTGGTGTTCGTGGGCACGCCTTCGTAGCCCGTGGCCGTGACCTCGACGGGCTGGGAGCGCATGACGTGCCAAATCCAGTGCAGGTTGTAGCCGGCGGCGTCGAGGATACCGTTGCGGCCATACGGCCCTTCGGGGTCGTTCGGCCGCGCATTGTCGTAGCGGTCACTGGCGAGGCGGCAGGTGAAGAGGATGAAGTAGGGTTGGCGGATGACCTCGCGCAGCCGCTTGGTGACCGGGGAGTGCTTGAACCACCAGCCGCTCATCAACTGCAACCCCGACTCGTGGACCGCCTGCTGGAGGCGCCGCGCTTCGTCGAGAGTCATCGCCAGCGGTTTTTCGGAGTAGACGTGCTTGCCGGCGGCCAGGGCGTCGAGGGCCAGAGCCGTGTGGGTATCGTGGGTTGAGCACAGCAGCACAGCCTCGATAGTGTCGTCGTCGAGGATGCGCTGCCAGTCGGTGGTGTAGTACGTGGCGTTGATCTCTTCGGCGCGCCGTTGGGCCGCCGCCGCGACGACATCCATCGTGGCGACGAGGCGCATTTCCGGTGTGTTGCGGATATTGGGCAGGTGAGCGCCGCTGATGCCGCCGCAGCCGACGAGGGCCGTGTGCAGTTGGGTTGCCATCGGTGCGCTCCTTCTCTCCCGCTACTCAGTCGGAGACCCGGCTGATGAGCTGCTTCAACTGGGCGTAGTTGGTCCGCATCGCTTCTTCGCGCGAGCCGCTGGGTGGCCGGAAGTGGGTGGCGACGGCGAGGATGGCGTCGGAGCGGTCGGCATGGAGCTGGCGCAAGATGGTGAGATAGTCCACATCACCGGTCCCGAGGGGGCGGTACTCGAAATCGAGCTGTACCCCGTTCTTGACGTGCAGGTCCTTGATGTGCAGGCCGTGGATATAGGGGCGCACGTTTTGGTAACCGGCCGTCGCCACGTCGGCCTCGCCGCAGTTGAAGCAGTCCGCCGGCCCCCACATGACCTTGAGGCGCGGCGAGCCAACCCGCTCGGCCACCCGCCGGAAGTTGCCGGTGGTGTTGGTGTAGTTCCACGGCATCATGGAGAGCGACACGTCCACGTCGTAGTGCTCGGCCTGCTCCGCGACCAGGGAGAACGCCTTATGCAGCTTCTCCATGTCCACCTCGGCGATGACCCCGCCGCGCGTGAGCCAGCGCATCGGCCAGGTCGGCTTGCCGGCGCCGTATTCGCCGGGCCAGGCAAAGGTGAACGTATTGACGGTCTTGACGCCCAGGTGGACGGCAATCTGCATCGAGCGCACGAGGTCATCGAACTCTTTGCGGAAGGCCAGGTCGTCCTGCATGGTATCCAGGTCGAGGTCGGCCAGGTGCAGCTGCTTGAAGGGCGCGCCGGCCGCGATGACGTGTAGCTCCAGCCCATGCGTGGCGACACGCGCAGCCATCCGCCCGGCCTCGGCATCGCTCATCTCGGCGATGGGTGGCTCGTCGGCGATGCTGGTGAACCAGACGGAGTCGGCGCCGATCTCCTTGGCGCGAGCGAGGCCTTCGTCAAACGGCAGCCCCAACTCGGGCAGAAACATCCCTAGCTTGAACCGGTAGTCACTCATACGCCTGCCTTTCTCCAAATGACGTGATACGGGCGAACTCGGTTGAATGGTACCAGTGCCGGGCCGGGTTGTCGGCAGGGGCGAGAGGCGCGCTGGGGAGCCGCTGGCCCTCTCCCTCACCCTCCCCCGCCCCAACGGGGGAGGAAACACGCTGTGCCCCGGCCGCCGCCACCGCCTACGCCTCGTCCCCCCGCCGCAGCGGAGGGACCACAGGGGGGCCAGCCAACCATGTATGCTCTGTGGCAAACGGGAGGATGGGTGAGATGAATCAGACGACTGCCGCGCTGGAGATTGCCGGTCGCCGCCAGCTTTTCGTTGACGACTGGTTGGTTGCGGAGACGCACGGTGTCGCTCGGGTGCTGCACCAGCCGACCAAGTATGTTGGCAACCCGGTCATCCACCCCACGTATCCGCTGGAGCGGGCCATCACCATCTACGGCGCCATCCTGTATGACCCGGTGGAGAGCCTGTTCCGCATGTGGTACCAGGGGCATGGCCCGATTGGCTACGTCGCGTCGTATGCCACCTCGCGGGACGGCATCTTCTGGGAGAAGCCGGCGCTGGGGATCGTCGAGGTTGCCGGGGACACTGACAACAACGTGGTGCTGGACGAGGTTTGCCTGCCGAACGTGATCGAAGAGCCGCACGATCCGGACCCGGCGCGCCGTTACAAGATGCTCTATTGGGACCGCACGGTGAAGCGGGACTCCGGCATCGCCCACGTCTCGGTAGCGTTCTCGCCCGACGGCCTGCACTGGACCAGGTACGCCGGCAACCCGGTGATCCGTAAGACCGGCGATACACACAACCTGCTCGGCTGGGACGAGGCGCTGGGTCAGTACGTGGCGTATCCGCGCGCCGCCGCACGAGTGGGCGGCGGTGTGGTGCGGCTCGTTGGGCGGTCGGTGAGCGACGATTTCGTGCATTGGACCGCGCCGGAGGTGGTGTTTGCGCCGGACGGTGAGGACCCGCCGGGCCTGGAGATCTACGGCATGTCGGTGTTCAAGCACGAGGGGCTGTACCTGGGCTTGCCGTGGACGTTCCACACCTACCCGGAGGAGCCGATTATCCGTGGGGGTGGGACGATTGACGTGCAACTGGCGGCCAGCCGCGATGGGCGCCGGTGGGAGCGCGTCGGCGACCGGCAGCCGTTTATCCCGCTGGGGCCACCGGGCAGCGTGGATCGCGCGATGATCTTCACGGCCAAAGAGCCGGTCGTCGTGGGCGACGAGCTATGGTTCTACTACGGCGCCTACGATGGCGAGCACGGGGTGGCGGCGCGCACCGGCACCATCTGCTTAGCCAAGCTGCGGCAGGACGGGTACGTGTCGCTCGACGCCGACGAATCCGGCGGGACCGTGCTCACCGAGCCATTCGTCTGCGCCGGCGAGCAGTTGACAATCAATGCCGATGCCCGCGGCGGCGAACTGGCGGTCGCCGTGCTGGACGCGCACGGCCGTGAGCTTGCCGGCTACCGCAAGATCGAATGTGCCCTGGCAGACGGAGATTCGGTCCGCCAGCCCGTCACCTGGCGCGAACGGCAGACCCTTGCGCCGCTCCAAGGGCAGCCCATCCGCCTCAAGTTCTACCTGCGCTCGGCCAGCCTCTACTCGTTTGCTATTGCCTAGGGCTACTGGTCCACATCACCCCTGTCCGCCTTGGCCTCGCCCTTTTATGAGCGACCTACCATGCCAGATCAACTACTCGCCAGTCTTAGTATCAACGCTGCCTTCCCTATCGCAGCGTCCTGTAAGCACGGTGTCCCCAAAGTGTAGACTATGCGCCTGGATAGCGCGACTACGAGGGAGCCGCCATGAGCAAGCTGGACCTTGCAACCCGCCGCGCCCGCTGCCTGCACGTCAGCTACGACGATCTCCTGCAAGGTTTCCGGCGGGTGGGCATCCATCCGGGCGATACCGTCTATTGCCACTCTTCGTTGAGCAAGTTCGGCTACGTTGAAGGCGGCGCCGCGACCGTGGTGGAGGCTTTGTTAGCCAGCCTGGGACCGACGGGCACGCTCGCGGCGCCGGCCGGTACCTATTCGCTGAAACGCACGCCCAACCCGGTGTTCGACGTGCGAAACGCGCCGTCGGAGTTAGGCACCATCGCGGAGGCCATCCGCCAGCGCAGTACCCATCGCAGCCACCATGTCGTGGAGTCGGTCTCGGCGCTCGGTGCCCGCGCCGCCGAGCTGACGGCAACCCATTCGCTGACCAACTGCGGCCGGGAAAGCCCCTTTCAGAAGCTCATTGCCTGGGACGCGCAGATTCTCCTGCTCGGCGTTTCCCATAGCTCGAACACGACGTTCGAGGCGGTCGAGGAGGAGTTGGCCCCCGAATACGTCGGGTTCATCGAGCTGCCGAACGCCCGGATTATTGACGAGCACGGCATCGAGCGGTCGGTGCCGACCATGGCGCATAACATGGCCTGCTCCGCCGACTTCAACCGGATGAATGCCCCCCTGATCAGAGCCGGGGCGCAGACCGAGATCGTCATCGGCGAATCGATAGTCCGCCGCGTGTCAGCCGCCGGGCTACACCGCGTCGCGCGGCAGGCGATTGAGGCCGATGGCTACGCGCTGCGCTTGCGGGAAGGGGAAGAGCGACTCCCGCCGCCGCCTACCAGCATCCACGATCTGCCAGCGCGGTAGCGAACGGCCCACGAGCCACTTACCACTCGCCACTCACCACTGAATCGGTGTACCATCTTGTCGCACACGGACTGGGGGAGAGATGACAGCAACGACGACACTGGCGCTGCTTGGCGGCGCTCCCGCCATCACGCTCGATCAGACGGAGGCTATGAAATGGCCGCTGGTCGAGCAGGAGGAGCTTGATGCCGTTGCCGAGGTCGCCGGCAGCGGCGAATGGTCGAATCACCCCATCCGCGACGAGCTGGAAGCGGAGTTCGCTGCGTATATCGGTGTGAATTACGCCCTGGCCCACAACAACGGCACGGCGGCGCTCAATGCCTGCGCCTTTGCGCTCGGCATCGGCCCCGGTGACGAGGTGATTTGCCCGGCCACGAGTTACTGGGCCACCGCGGTACCGGTCCTCACCGTGGGCGCCATTCCCGTTTTCGCGGACGTGGAGCCGGTGTTCCTGAACCTCGATCCCGCAGCGGCGGAGGGCCGCATCACGCCGCGCACCAAGGCCATCGTGATCTGTCACCGCGGCGGGATGCCTTGCGACATGGACGGCTTTACCGACTTGGCCCAGCGGTATGGCCTCAAGCTGATCGAGGACGCCTCCCACGCGCACGGGTCAAGCTATCGCGGCCGCAAGATCGGCTCCTGGGGTGACGTGGCCGGCTTTTCCATGCAGACCAGTAAGGTCATGCCCTCCGGCGAGGGTGGCTTGTTTACCACCAACGAGGAGGAATATTACAACCGCGCGGTGTTGCTGGGACACTACGAGCGGATCGGAGACCTGGATCACGAAGATAGCCGTTTCGAGCATACCGGTTTCGGCTTCAAGTACCGGATTAGCCCGCTCCACGCGGCCATCGGCCGGGTGGCCTTGGCCAAGCTCGACGAGCGCAACGCCCGGCGCCACGCCGGCATCCAGTATCTCTACGATCAGGTGAGCGAGATTCCCGGTTTCTCGGTGCCGCCAATGCCCGATCATGTCGAGCGTGTCTACTACCGCTCGCCCTTCATGATTTATGACCCGGACGAGCTTGGCGGCCTGTCCGCTGATCGCTTTACGCAAGCGTTGCAGGCCGAGGGCGCCCGCTTGGGCACGGCCACACGGCTACGCCACCGCGGCGGCTTGCACACGCAGCCGCTGTTCGTCGAGCGCAAGCACTGGGCGTTCGAGCACCCGGACAATGCCGAGTCGGTGGCGCGCGTGCGGTACGGCCCGGGCACGCTGCCGATTACGGAAGACCCACCCGTCAATCGTGTGTCGCTGCCGCGGCTTACACAACCCACCCCGGAGCTATTGGACCAGTACGTCGCGGCGTTCCGTAAAGTGGCTGCCAATGCCAGCGCACTACTGTAGGGCAGCCGAGACAGGCAATCTTGGAGGGCGAGGCGAGCGATGCGTGAGCGGTTGGCCGTCCTAGGTGGTAGCCCGGCCGTCACCCTGGACCACACGTACTACGCGCAGTGGCCGATTTACACCGAGGCAGAGGTCGAAACGGTCAGCGCGCTGATCCGCAATTCCGGCCTCTCCAGTGCCCACTACGACCCGGCTGGCCCGATTGCCCAGCTAGAGCAAGCCATCGCCGAGCGGTGGGGCGTGCGGTACGCGCTGGCCCATCACAGCGGGACGGCGGCCCTGAACGCCGCGCTGTTCGGTGTCGGCGTCGTCCCCGGCGATGAAGTCATCGTGCAGTCGGCAACGCATCCGTTTAGCTGCATCCCTATCGTCGGCTGCGGTGCCGTTCCCGTCTTTGCCGACGTTGATCCGCATACGCGCCTGCTGGGCCCGGCGGATGTAGAGCTACGGATTACGCCGCGGACCAAGGCCATCCTGGTCGTGCATTGGAGTGGTATGCCGGCTGATATGGATGCGCTGCTCGCCGTGGCCCGGCGCCACGGCCTCCGCCTAGTCGAAGACAACTGCGTGTCGCAAAGCACCCTGCATCGCGGCCGCATGTGCGGCACGCTCGCCGACGCCGGCGCGATCAGCCTCCAGCACGGCAAGCTCACCTCTGCTGGCGAGGGCGGCGTCTTCTTTACCGACGACCCGCAGGTGTACCAGCGGGCCGCCAGCCGCGGCCACTACGAGCGGCTCCAAGACCTCCCCGACGCGCAGTTCCGCACCGTCTCCGGCTTTGCGTTCGGCGAGAAGTACCGGATCGCCACGATCACGGCTGCCATCGGCGCCGTGCAAATGCGCCACTGGGACGAGCACATGGCGCAACGCAAGCGAAACGCCGAGCAGCTAGGACAGGCCATCGAGGAAGTCGGCGGCTTCTCCTTCCGCCCCGTCCCCGACTACGTGGAATCGCCGTACCACCAGGGCTGGGTGCGCTTTACCCCTGAAGAGCTTGGCGGCATTGACCGCGAGACCCTGCTGGCGGCGCTCCAGGCCGAGGGCGCACAGGTCAGCAATCCGGCCACAGGCGCCAGCAGCATCCCGCATACCGAGCTGGTGCGCGCGTTGCACCTGCACCCGGTCTTTGCGGGCAACGCGGCCGGCGCCGACGACTTGCTCTGGGAGGCGCTGGGCGCAGCCGTTCAGGAACGGCCCCGCTACGGGCCGGGCACCTTGCCGGTGACAGAAGACCTGGAGGTGCCTCATAATACACTCCAACTCCCGTCGTTTACCCGCCCGGCAGACGAGTTGATCGGCCAATACGCGACGGCCTTCCGCAAGGTCGCGGCCCAAGCCGACGCCCTGGTGGGCCGCTGACACGCTAGGCCCGGACAATGAGTGGCACGTAACGGATGAGGTGACAAGCAGCATGACTGACCAGTTGGCGTTCATCGGTGGCGATCCCGCCGTCACCATTGACCAGGACTACTACACGGAATGGCCGATCTACGGCGATGAGGAGATCGAGGCGGTCACTGCGCTGATCCGGTCCCGCCAAACCTCCGGCGGCTCGGAGCCGGGCGGCCCGATCTACGAGTTGGAGCGCGCCATCGCCGACCGCTGGGGTGTCCCGTATGCGCTGGCGCACCCCAACGGCACGTCGGCATTGCACGCGGCCCTGTTCGCCGTCGGCGTCGGACCCGGCGATGAGGTGATCGTGCAATCGGCCACCCATCCCTATAGCTGCGTGCCGATCATCGGCTGCGGCGCCGTGCCGGTGTTTGCCGACGTAGACCCCAACACTCTGACCATTGACCCCGCCGACGTAGAGAGCCGGATTACGCTACGCACCAAGGCCGTCGTCGTCGTGCATTGGGACGGGATGCCCGTAGACATGGACGCAATACTCGATGTGGCCCAGCGGCACGATCTGAAGGTCGTCGAGGACAACTGTGTCTCGCAGGGCACGCTGCACCGCGGCAAGATGTGCGGCACGTTGGGCGATGCCGCGGGCATTAGCTTCCAGGTCGGCAAGCTCACCTCCGCTGGCGAGGGTGGGATGTTCCTCACCAGCAACCCGGAGTATTACCAGCGGGCCGCCATCCTCGGACACTACGAGCGGCTCGCCGATCTGCCGGACGAGAAGTACCGCGCAGTGGCCAGCTTTTGCTTTGGCGAGAAGTATCGGATCGCCACGATCAGCGCGGCCATCGGAGTCGTGCAGATGAGCCATTGGGACGAACGCTTCGCGGTGCGCCGGCAGAACATGGAGCGGCTCGGGCAGGCCATTGCCGAGATCGGCGGCTTCTCGCCGCCCGAGGTCCCCGACTACGTGGAATCGCCGTTCCATCGCGGCTGGGTGCGCTTTGATCCCGAGGAATTAGGCGGCATTGACCGCGCCAAGCTGGTCGAGGCACTGCAAGCGGAAGGTGTCCGGGTCGGGGCGGCTGGCACGCTGCGGCCGCTGCACCAACATCCGGTCTTTGCCGGCAACGCGGCCGGCACCGGCGATCTGCTCTGGGACGTGGTACGCAGCCACGCGCCGGAAGAGCGCCCGCAATACGGTCCAGGCACGCTGCCCGTCACCGAAGACCCGGAGGTACCCTACAACACGATTACCCTGCCGGCGCTCACCCGCCCGGCGGATGACCTGATCGAGCAGTACGCGCAGGCGTTTCGCAAGGTCGCGGCCCAGGCCGGTGCCCTGGCGCAACGCTAGGCCCGCTTGACATCCCCCGTCCCCCCGCCGCAGCGGGGGGGCCGGAGAGGGAGACGGCTGACTGGGGTAGGTACGACCCGTCCCCCCACCGCAGCGGGGGGACCATAGGGGGGCAGGCAAACAGGAGGAGACACACAATGGCAACGACATTGAGCGCCGGTACCGCCGCTGCGACCATCACCCCGGAGCGGCCGATGCAACTGCAAGGCTATGATCGCGGCCCTTCCACGGGGACCCTTGACCCCTTGGAGACGCGCGCCATCGTCTTCGACGACGGCAACACGCAGGCCGCCATCGTCACGGCCGACCTGATCGGGCTGGAGTATGCGTTCGAGGGACCGGAGTGTGCCTCGGTTCACCGTATCCGCGCCAGCGCCGCGGCGGCCAGCGGCGTGCCGGCAGACAACATCATGGTCGCCTGCTCGCACACGCACGCCAGCCCGTCGGTGCAACGGCTCAGTCACCTGCCGGGAGACGACGAATATCAACGCACGGTGGAGCAGACGCTCGGTGCCGTCGTCGGCGAGGCCAGCCGCGCCATGCAGCCGGTCACGCTCGGCGTGGGCGAGGGCATGGTGGACATCAACGTCAACCGCCGCCTCCGCACGCCGGACGGCAACACTGCCATGCGGCCCAACCGGCAGGGCATCGTGGATAAGCGCGTGCGCGTGCTGCGCGTTGATCCTGCCTCGGCGCCGGCACCGGTCGGCACGCTCGGCGGCCGGCCGTTGCCGCAGAGCGACCCGCTCGCCGTGCTCTTCTCCTACGTCTGCCATGCCACCACCATGGGCAGCGACAACTACCGCTTCAGCGCCGATTACCCCGGATCCGCGCGTCGCGTCGTCGAAGGTGTCTACCAGGCCAACGGCGCCGCCGGCACCCGTGCCCTGTTCCTGCCCGGCTGCTTTGGCAACATCCGGCCGCATCTCCTGCGATCCGACGAGAGCTTCCGCGGCGCCACGGACCATGAGCTACTGGTAATCGGCCGCCTGCTCGGCTCGGAGGTGGTGCAGACGGCGGAGCGCGTCGTCAGCGAGCCGGTCGGGGCGATTGCCGTCGCCCGGCGTGAGGTTTCGCTCCCCTACGGCACCCTCCCCAGCGAAGCCGAGTTGCGGGCGGCAGCGGCGGATGGGCGGCGGAGTGGCTGGGCCAACCTAATGCTGGCCCAACTGGAACGAGACGGCAGCCTCCCGACGACGGACACGGCCGAAGTGCAGGTCATGCGGCTTGGTCCGCACTGGCTGGTGACGACACCGGGCGAGACGCAGCTGGAAATCGGGCTGTCCATCGAGCGCGGCTTCGCGGACCTGGGCCTCGCCCGACCAGAGCAGGGCGAGCAGGTTCTGACCCTGGGCTACACCAACGGTAACGTGGGCTACCTCTGCACGGCCAGCACCATCTTCGAGCGCGGCTACGAGCCATCCACCGCCTACAGCGGCTACCGCCGTCCGGCGGCCTTTGCGCCTGAAGCGGAGGCGGTGCTGATCGATACCGCACTCGCCCTCGGCCAGGAGATTGCCCAAGCACACTGATAATGCCCAGTTCGCCCATACACTGCACAACTCCAACTGATCCGAGAGGAGACGACTGCCATGTCCACAGCGCACGGCTCACTCCTACGGCCGGTGCTCACCGACCAGGTATCCACGCCGGCCGCCCAATACACCCAGGCGCTCGCCCTGCCCTTGCCGGGAGTGGGTCAGCTTGTGTTCGTCTCCGGCCAAGGACCGACCGACGCCGCGGGAAATGTCGTGGGCGTGAATGACCCGGAGGCCCAGGTGCGGCAGGTGTTTGCCAATATCCAGGCGCTCTTGGCGGCGGCCGGCGGCGGCCTGGAGCACATCGCCGAGATGACCCTCTACCTCCGCGACATCAACCACCGTCCACTGGTAACTAAGGTACGTGCCGAGGTCCTGAAGCAGCCGTATCCAACCGCGACGATGGTCGAGATCAGCGACTTTGCAGCGCCCGACTGGCTCGTCGAGATCAGCGCCCTCGCTGTAGTACCGGCCTAGGAGCACGGTATTGTGCATACGGCCCGGCCCTTTCCCTGAAGAGCCGGCGAGTCATGCAAGTGGTCTGCCCCATCTTTTCTCCGATTCCAGGGCTGTCCGCACAGCAACCATTAGCCCCTTCCCTTCAGGGAGGGGGTTGGGGGTAGGTGAGGCCTACTCTTCCAACCCCAACAGACGCATGGCGTTGCGGTAGGTGATGTCCGCGTAGTGGTCCTCGGATACGCAGTGCTCGCGGAGCCACGGCAGCGTGCGCGCGGCAAAGCACTCTTGCGTGTGGCCCCCTGCCATTTCTCCACGCCCATCGCGGCAGTAGCAGTCGGTCGCCCACAGCAGCTTCGACCGATGCCGCCGCACGAAGTCCGGGCCGAACTCCGGGTCGCGGGTGAGCGCATTCCATCCCGACCCGGCCGAGAGGTCGCCGTAGACGTTCGGGTATTCCTCCAGCCAGCGGTCGGTCAGCCCGCCGCGCACGACCGGTCCCGGTGGATAACCGACAAAATCCGGCGCGTCATAGTCGCGCCGCACCTCCGCGCTGACGTTGGCCCACCACGCCTGCGCGTGCCCGATGAACACCGTCTCCGGGCAGGCGCGGAAGACCGCCTCGGCCGCCTCGAAGTTGTAGCTATACACCCCGTATTGGAAGTGGATCAGCACCGGTAGCCCTAGCTCGCCACAGAGCCGATAGATGGGCAGACACGCCGGGTGGTCGAACGCCAGCCGCACCTTGTGCTCGCCAAAGCCCCGCGCTCCCGCCCGGTGGTAGCGCCGGATGGCGTCGAGCGCATCGTAGCGCAGGGGATTGACGTGACAAAAGGGCACGATCTCGTCCGGCCAGCGCCGCCAGGCATCCAGCGCCAGTTCCGTATCGTATTCCGACGAGCCTTGCCCCTCGAACGATGGCGCGACGCTCTCCCCGCGGTCGTTCGGCAAAATCACCGCCTTGCCGCCGCCATGATGGCGCAGGTGAGCGAGGACGTGCTCGGCCGTGCGGTGAGTGTCCGGCCTGCTGCTCTGCGTCACGATGATGTGCTGATGAAAGTCAATAATCATGTCCCATCCATCCCCTCATTCCCATACCCTCCGTCATTCCCGTCGTCTCATGCGTCATTCCCGCTTGCGCGGGAATCCACGTCCCCCCGTCGGGACGGGGGGACCATAGGGGGGCCGGGCATGACCTTCATGCCGAGGCGGCCATGCCTCTGTCCGTACCGACCCTGGGTTGGTGCAACAGCTGCATCAGCACAATTCCGGTGATGACCCCATACACGACCCCATACGCGACCTGGCCCACAACCTGGCCCACAATCACGTCCACTGCCACAAATCCGACCGCAAACCAGGCCGCGATCCTACCTGCGATCCAGCCCACGACGCTCGCCAGCACCCACCAGCCCGCCCGTGCGACGTGCCCGCGCAACACCAGCCACTGAGCCGCGCCGATCCCGACCCCAACCAAGACCCAGCCTAGGATCACGGCCACGACATCGCCCATGATCTGGCCCGCGCCCACATAGGCGCCCAAGATCAGCCCCACGCTTGCAACGCCGCCCACGACCCCGCCCACGGCGCTTGCCAGCACCCACCAGCCCGCCCGTGCTACCCGCTCCTTGAGCACCAGCCATTGGGCCACTCCGACCCCGGTCCCGATCCCAACCCCGGCCCAGGCCACGATCCAGCCCACGGACAAGGCCCCGATCCAGGCCACGATCCAGCCGACAAGCCAGCCCGCAACGCTCGCCACCACCCACTGCAGCACCAAGTCCCCGCCCGGCGGCTTGGCGCTGCTCGCTGGCTGGTCGCTACGTTCACCGGTTTGCTCGGCCATTGATCCTCTCTCTGGTGCTCCTGCACCTTCCGCCAGGGAAAGCGCTCCGTCCAGCGACCGTAAGCCCCTTCCCTTTAGGTTGGGGGTTGGGGGTAGGTCTGCCTCCTATCCGCGACGCGACAGCCGCGCCACTTCCCGCTCCGTCAGCGCCCGGCCATAGAGCCGCAGGGCGGCCATCCGGCCGCAGAAGTGGTCGTGCGCGCCCATCCCGATCTGCAATGGCCGCTCGTTGCTGAGGTCGTAGTCCGCGGCATCGAACGGGGCCGATGTAGCCACCGCCTCGCCGTCCACGTAGAGCTTTAGCCGGCTGCGATCCCGGACCGCCACCAGATGTCGCCAGCCTGGCGCCAACTCTCGGTCGTGGGTCACGTTCCGGCCCGCTTCCAGCGAGTACACATGCCCGGAGGGCAACGTGCCGCCGAACAGACGCCCTTGATAGACCACCATGGACCACACGCGGCGATACTTCACGTCCGGCGTCGTATCCAACTGGCCCGTAGACACCCACGCGCCGTCGCCATCGTACCGATAGACGTTGGCCAACGGCAGCGTGCCCGCATACAGCTTGCCGTTGTAGACGGCCATGCCCATTACTTCCTGTTCTTCACCCAATTGCCCGGTATTTGCCCACCCCGTCTGCCCGTCCCAGCGAAACACCGTGCCCGTGGGCCACGTACCGGTGTAGAGCCGACCGCCGTGAATAGCCACCGAATACACCTGGGTCGTATCGGCCTGAAAGCCGCAGCTCGTCCATTCCGTGCTGCCGTCGTAGCGGAAGAGGCCACCGCCTTCATTGCCCGTCGCGTACAGGTGGCCGTCGTAAACGGCCAGTGCCATCAACCGGCGGCCGGGTGTGCCACAGTTGATCCAGCGTTGCCCTCCGTCGTAGCGGAACACTCCCTGGCTGTACAGCGGAATAGCATAGAGCTGCCCCTTGTAGACGGTCAGGCCCGCAATGGAGTCGGCGCCCGCGAGGTGTCCGCAGTCCGTCCAGCTCCCGTCGTCCTCGTAGCGATAGATACGGCCGCCGGGATGTTGGTTCTCCGACTCCGGCAAGGCCGAGCCGCCGGCCCGGTACCGCGAGACGCCGGCATACAGTTGGCCCTTGTAGATCGCCAGCGCGGCGACGGTATTGCACCGATCCGGGCTGCCACAATCCACCCATTCGGTGCCGCCGGCATAGCGGTACAGGTGGCCCGCCTCGTCGGCTCCCGTCTCGAACGTGCCGGCGTAGAGATCGCCGTCATACACACACAGCGCGTAGACCCGCAGATTGTTGCCGGGGCGTCCGCAGTCGGTCCAGGTTGGCTCCGTCTGCGCGTTGTCAATGCCGAAATGGACATTGCGCCAGTTGGCCTGGTGCGAGGTCACGCCGGCGTAGTTCTGGATGCTGAAGTTGAACCCCCGCCGGCGGGCGGGATCATACTTGCTGACAATATCGCCCAGCACATCGTCGAGCACCTGCGCCGTATGCACCCACACCGAGATCGAAAAATCGTCGGTACCCAAGCGCAGCGCGTCGCTCGCGGCCACCTCGATGGACGAACCGCGCCCGTCGAACCGCGCCGCACCCGACGGCCGGCCGTCCAGGCCCGCCGCCGTAAGGTCGGTGCCACGATTGACGCCATCGTGGCCGTGCCCGGAGGCGTCCTGCGTATCGCCGGCCAGCGGCCAATGCCCGATGAGGCCTTCGTCGTCTACACCCATGCCGTTCACTCCATTCGTACCTGGTTCCCGGCTTTCCTCAACTCAATGCCGCGCTGCGGCAGCATACCCCGGCAGCGGGCAGGCCGTGTGCTGCCTGGTATTATGCAGGCCAGCACCGCGCACATACCATCTGCGCTGAGGAGGACGTATGATCCTTGACTTCCATACGCACATCGGCCAGGGCCAGCGGTCGGCCGCGCACGTCATCGCCCATCACAACGCCTACGGCGGCGGCAGGTCGGTCCTGCTGCCCATCGAGGCTGGCGATTGCACGGCGATGGGCAGCTACACGGGTATGCGGACGGAGCTAGCCATCGAGGCGGTGGAGGAATACGGCGACGAGCTAATTCCGTTCTGCCACGTCAATCCATTGGCTCCTGACGCGCTCGATCAGCTTCGGCGCTACCACGCCACGGGCAAGTTCTACGGCTTTGGCGAGCACAAGGTCCGGCTGGCCTGTGACCACCCTATCTCGCTGGAGATCTACCGCCTGTGTGGCGAGCTGGGTTGGCCGGTGCTCATCCACTTCGAGTACCGCAACTATAGCTACAACTTCGAGGCGTTCGAGGCGGTGTTGAAGAGCTGCCCGGAGACGACGTTCATCGGCCACGCCCAAGCCTGGTGGGCCAACGTCAGCGCCGACGTACCGCGCGACTACCGGGCGCCGGGCTACACGGCCTACCCCAAAGACCCGGTCGTCCGCGGCGGGCTGACCGACCGCTGGCTGGAGGAGTACCCGAACATCTACGGCGACCTGTCGGCGGGATCCGGCCTAGGCGCCATCTCCCGGGACCGGGAGTTCGGCAGAGATTTCGTGCGCCGGCACCGGCACAAGCTGCTCTGGGCCACCGATTGCCCCTGCCTCGACGGCCAGGGCGACTGGGGCGATGGGAAGCGCCGCGAGTGCTTTTCCTCCCAGACGCTCCCGCTGCTCCAGGAATACTGCGAGTCCGCAGACCACTATGCCGACATCACCTACCGCAACGGCCTGCGCCTGCTAGGCCTGGACGACTAGACAACCGGTCCGGTTCCCTCCCCGTCGCAACGCTGACTGGGGTAGGTACGGGTTAAGCCGTAGGGGCGCAACATGTTGCGCCCGTCCCCCCGCCTGGCGGGGAGACCATAGGGGGGCTACTCACCCGCACAACGGGAGGTATTTCGTGTCGGGGCGCGATTCATCGTTTTCCAGGCGCTCGCCATTCCGGCGGCAGCCGCTATCCTGACCATCCCTTTATCCCGATGCAGACAAAAACCCACCCCTGTGAGCCGTCGCAACGGGGAGGGATAGTGAGGGAGACAAGGCGGAACGTCCTCACTTGCCTTCGTCGGCAGAGCAGGCACAATCCTCGGGGTTTGGCGTCCCTTCTGCCGCTGGCAGAACGGCAGTCACCGTCGGCGCTGGCGCCGGCGTACCCGCCTCGCCGCTCCCGGCCAGCCACCCGCCCACGCCAAGCACTGCGCCGATTACCAGGACCATCCCCAGGATATGCAACTCGCGCTCAAAGCGCTTGATCCGCGCCCGTAGCTTCTCCATACTCCACCTCCCCCCGCCTGTCGCTCGCCCCTGCCTCGGGTAAGGTGCCACGAGCAACGGCGGATTGGTCAGCGGTCATCTTGATCGGCCGCCGCCAACGTCTCGACGAGTTTCAGCGCCTCCTCCTCAAATTGATCAACTGGTGGAAGTGTGATCATCGGACGCTCCCGGATAATAGCTTCGAACTGCGGTTCGAACTCTGTGCGGACCAACTTGCGAAGACCATCGTCATCGGTGGCCTTATTCGACTCCTTGAACACGTAGCGTAGCCACTTCGGATCCGCCCTCTTTTTGACCTCAGACGCTATGTGTTCAACCTCATCCTCCATGAGCATGTACTCAAATGCCAGTGTTTCAATCTCGTCTTGCAGAACGGTAAGCAAGTGATTGGAGTCGTCGTCAACTACTGTGTCAGCAGCGATCTTGGCTGCGGCAGAGCCGCCAAGGCCGCCGCCCAATGCGCCCACGACGCCTCCAACCACTCCACCGGCAGCCGTGCCGATGACAGGGACTGCCGTTCCGATTGTAGCCCCCACGCCCGCGCCTATCATCCATCCTGCAGTGCCACTTGCAACGCCAGCGACGTTCACTGAGGTATTCTTCATGAACTGTCGCCATGAAATCGAATGGTCGAAAGCTGCCCTGTAGAAGTCAGGGGTGATCGTAACCGCTGTCGCTACTGTTCCTGTAATGGCGTTGGTGCGAAGGAGCTTGGACACATGGTTGATTGCCGCGGCGCCGTAGACGGCTTTCCCAAGTGATCCCGCGGCAATGCGATGGACTGCCGCACGACCAACGGCTGTGCCCGATATGGTCTTTACTCCGCTACGAACCGCAACGACTCCGGCAGCGGCGGCCTTAGTGCGTAGTAGCTGTGCGCTCGCTATCCCTGTGATTAACGCTGTGCCGCCATCCACAATTGCACGCTCGAGGGACTCCCTCGTCGCATCTTGCGTGCTCTCGCCGCGCCAGCGGCTCTGCGCGAAGGTGACCGCGAACGAAACCGTAGCTACAAAAGTGGAAGTTACGGCTTGCGTCCCGGCGTCAAAAACCAGGGAATCGACATTTCCTGCCCGTGCGATATTCCTTGCCTGCTTGTAGGTCACCGTTCCCGGCTGGACTACCTTCTCGGCATCTGCGGGATTCTCGAATCCCGGGACCTTGCCCTGCGCGATCCGATCGCGCATTAACTCTACGCAGGCTTCGTACTGATCCTTCGGAACTTCAAGGACTTGCCCAGTATAGCGGTAATTACCAGAGCTTGAATCGAACGCGGCCGCGATAGTTTCAGGCGCGCTCCGAAAGTACTTTGATTGAATAAGCAACCCGTCGACAACACGATCCGGACCATTCAATTCATAGGGTGGCCCAACTATCTCAGCACTCTTGCCTCTGATGGTATCAGCGAAATTGTTAGCGTCCTCTGCTGCAAAGCCAGGTCCACCCTTGGTGCGGTACTTGGCGATATGTGTCTTCTCTAAAGCCTCTGCCACAAGTGGTGCCGGCAGTGCATCGCTTGCTCCCGTCGTCTCTACGTCTTCGGATCTGCGCTTTCCCATCAATCTTTCCTCCATCTTCACAACTGTCGAACCGATACCGGAGCCACTGTTCTTCCTATAGGAACTAGGGCGAGTTTCAAGCCTCACCCTGTCACTATACCGGATGCAACGACCGCAGCCAGTTCGGGGGTAGCCCGCAACACGCGCTCTAGGTGCTTCCGCACCGCAGCGTAGTTGATCGGTGCATCGGGATGCGCTGGTGCCGTGCCTTCCTGCCGTCTCAACCACGCACGAAAGCCGGGGATGATGATGCTCAGGGGTACATTGGTCTCGGGATGGACGCTGATTTCCAGATCGTCGCCAAGCGGCTCGACTACCCCGCCGTGGCCCCGGCTGCCAGCTAAGAACACCTCCATCCAGCCACCATCGGGGATGTAGTCCCACTCGGCGTCCGGTAGCCTAGCCAGGATGACCGACAAGACCTCAGACGCCGGTGACTTAGTAATCATGGTGAAACTCCTCCAGCAATTCTAGCCGCCCCGACACTCGCTGCTATAGGAAGGTAGTGCCAGAGCAGCACGAGGCCGGAGCAGGCGCCGGGGACAGCGACCCTATACCCATACGATGGGAGATGTAAGACGGCAAGACTGCCGTCTCTCAGCGGTGGTCGGGGAGGCCGGATTTGAACCGGCGACCTCTTGACCCCCAGTCAAGTGCGCTACCAGGCTGCGCCACTCCCCGCTGGTGCCGGTTCCCGGAGAGCCGGAGCTACCCGGCACCGTGTTGTCATTCTAGCACGACTTGGCCCGGCCAGCTAGTGCGCTGGCAAGACGACCGCCCATGATCCTACAAATGGGCCCCTAGGCCGTTGTCATCCTCCACCCCGGCCCGATATGTACCTATTGACGGGAGTGGTAGATGCAAGACTATCCTGGAGCGCCGGGCACTGCCCGGCCGGGGAACCCCGGCACCGCCGTGCCGGCCGCGTGCGGTGGCGCGGCCGGACAGCCGTTGCCGCCGGCACCGGGCCATCACCGGTCCAGTGCCACGCCCATGCCCATGCCCATGCCCAAGGCACGGGACCACATCCGGTCTCGCGCCATGTCCATGCCCAAGGCGTCGGGTCATGCCCGACTCTACGCCGCGCCCATGGCGTCGCCAGGCCACGCTGACGCTGGCTGTGGCCCGGCAAACGCCGGCCTTAGTGTGCCGCCGGCCACCGCCCCCGTGCCGGCTCATCCGAGCCGGCTGCTCCAGCTAGTCTTGCTCCGCGTCGCTGCCACTCCCCACACGCTCACCGACCCGCTATCCCACGCCACTACCCACCAAGTGCATCCTGCTGTCCAAGTGCCGACCCGCCCGCCGCCTGCCACCGCGGGCGCGGGCCTCCCACGCCACCACCACTCGCGCGCCCCGCCCCTGGCCGCCAGCCTAAGACCTACCCTTGTCAGGGAGGCGGCCGAACGTCCACGCTCGCGCTACGGCTTGGCCGGCCGTGCGGCCGGGGCCGGGCGGTGCCAGGCAATGGGCAGCACGATCAACAGCGACACGCCGGCGGCCGCCCAATAGACCGGCTCGGCCCCGGCGGCGGCATAGAGTGGTGTAAAGAGCACCGGCGCACAGGCCGCGCCGGCAAATCGAAACGTGTTGTACACCGAGCTGGCGCCACCGCGCTGGGTCGGCAAGGCTTCGACCGCCAGCGTATGTAGGCCGGACCACATGAAGGCCGCCGCCGCGCCCGCGGCGAGATAGCCGGCCGCGAAGGACCAGGGACCAACTGCGGCCGCCAGGAGCGCCGTGCAGAGCGCGGTAGCTACCGTGCCGGTGACGACGACCGTGCGCCGTCCCCAACGGTCGGCGGCCCGTCCACCCCATGGCGCCGCCAGCATCCCCGCCAGCCCAAAGCCGGCGAGGATGGCGCCGTTCTGGGCCGCACCCAGCTGCATGGCGTCCACCAGGTGGAGGGCTACGATGAACGGGATACCGTTGATGCCCACGTACCCGAGCCAGCCGGCGATACAGAGCAGCACCAGGCGGCGGTTCGCCAGACCACGCATGAGCATCGCCAGTCCGGTGCTTTGCGACTGCTCGGCGGGCGCCGCCGACACCCGCAGGCGGCGGTACCACCAGGCGTAGTAGGCCGCCAATGCCGTGCAGACGGCGGTGAGCAGCACGTACACCAGCCGCCAGCTCGTCTCGGCAAAAGCACCGCCGAGCAGCGGCGCGAGCAAGAGACCGGCGGTGTTGACCGTCGTGAACACGCCCAGCGCCCGTCCCAGTCGCGGCGCCGGCACCACGTCGCCCAGCGTGGCCATGATGATCGGCGTCACAAAGGCATTGGCGGCGCCTTGGACCACGCGAGCGGCGAGGAATAGCTCGATGTTTGGCGCAACGGCCGCCAGCGCCGCAGACGCGGCAAACGCCGCGCAGCCGCCCGTTACCGTGCCACCGCGCGAGAAGCGGTCGGCAATGGTGCCGGAGACAAGCTGCAAGAGCACGAACGGCACCATGTAGGCCGAGACCACCGCCGTCACCTGTCCGAGGGTCGCTGTGAAGTCGTCCCGTAGCACCGGCAGCATGACATTGGTAACGCCGCCCATCAACGGGCCGATGAACACTCCGAGGTACAAGCCCTTGAGCGAGACGGGCGCGGCCGGGCGGTCACGCATGGGCCGGGTGGCCCCGTGTGGTCCTACGACACATAGACGAACCGCTCGTTGCGGGCCAGGATGTGGAAACGCTGCTCCGGGTACTGGTCGGTCAGATAGTCCACGAAGTGCGCGACCCGCACGGTGTTCGCGGCGAACATGCCGTAGTGAATGGGGATAATCAGGTCCGCGCCTATCGCCACGCCGAGGTCGGCTGCCTCCCGGTACGAGAAGTTGCCGATGATGTCCTGCTGCTCGCGGAACCAGTCCCGGCCGTTGATCGGGAGGAGCGCAATGTCCACTGCCAGCCGTTGGAGGTGCTCCACCATGCCCTCGTACAGCACCGTGTCGCCGGGATGATAGATACGCACCTCGTTCATCTCGATGACGTAGCCCAGATAACGGCTGGGATCGAGATCGTAGTGTGCTGCCGGAATCGGCGTGACCCGCACGCGGTCCGACGGCAGCGGCCGGTCACTTTCCGCGACGATGGTGCGCGTGGCCGGAATATCCAACTCGGCCAGCGCCGTCTGCCCGGCGGCCGGGGCGGCAAACTGCGCCGCCGGCGAGGCCGCCGCGAGCGCCGGGATCGTCCCGGGGTCCAGATGGTCGGCATGGTCGTGGGTGATGAGCACCAGATCGGCGTTGGTCACGTCCGCGGGTTGCAGCGGCGGTTGCCAGAGGCGGGGCATCGGCCGGCCCTCACGCTCCATCAGCGCCTCCAGGTGCCCCGACAGAAACGGATCAACGTAGACCATCCGGTCGCCTTTGAGCGCGATACTGGCCTGACCGAGGTTCCACAGCGCGACCATCCCCGGGCCTAGCCCGGTCGCGGCCATCTCGGCAATCAGGTCGGCGCCCTGCGGACGTTGACGCGGTGGTGCGGTCATGGTGGTCCTCCGTTTCGGTGCGCCCCCAGCCTCCCTATGGCCCCCCCGCTCCGCCGGGAGACAGCATATCCCCTCCCCCGTCGGGACGGGGGAGGGCCAGGGTGGGGGCCAGGACAGCCCGCTCTCACCATCCTATGCTCCCTACTCGCCGCCGTCCCGGAACCGTTCCACCGGCGGCATCACTGGGGCCACCGCCGCGCCATTGCGCCCCACACTCGCGGGGGCCGGGGTCGTGGCTATGGGCACAGCCGGCTCCTGCCGCCGGGAGGGGTCAACAATTCCGGCCAGAACATGATGGATATGGACCGCTTCGCCGACCGTCTCGGGATCGAACGTGAGGTGGCTGGGCAGCAGCAGGAACGGATAGGATTGATCGCCACCGACCGCCGCGTGACACCCGGCCTGCTGCTCGAACGCATAGGTATGTACCTCCGAGTCCCGGCCCCGGCGCTGGGCCGGACGCCAGATGTCCGCCAGGCAGATGATGTCCCCGCAGGCCTCCATGCGGGCAAAGCTGATGAGCTGGCGCAGCACGACGGCCGGCTCTTCGTAGCGCAGCAGGGGGTTGGCGCCTTCCCGGGATAAAACCAGGTCGTCGAGCGGCAGCTGCCAGATGCTACGCAGACCCGCATCATCATTCGGCGGCAGGCGGAGCCGCAAGGACCCTTCACGACCGACCACTGCCAGCGCCGCTGCCTCGCGCGTGATCACCAGCGCGATCCCTTGCTGTGCCACCAGCGCGGCCAAGAAACCGGGGGCCAACTGCTCGATCTCGGCGCGGTACAGCCGCCGCTCGAACCCACGCACCCAAATCTGAGCGAGCGAGCCACAGGGAACCACCAGTACGTGCGGGCGGGACTGTAGCTCGCCCGGGTCCACAAAGAAGCGCTCGCCGAGCTTGATCGCCCCGGCACTACCCAACTCCAGGATCATCGCGCCAATGCGTCCCCAGGTATTGAGCCAGCCGGCACCCTGCCGGGGTAGTCGGCGGCGAGTAATCCAGCGGGCTTGCTGCGGGGAGGGGTAGCGTGACTTGGTATTCCACCACCGCGTCACCCAGTCCTCAAGGCTTTCACCAAATGCCTGCGCGAAAGGCCGTGCCGGGGTCATCCCATGGTCACTCAGCACCACGATATCGTACTGCCGCTCACACCGCTGCCGGGCCTCGAAGATTTTGCCGATGGCACTATCAATCCCACGCAGGGAGCGCAGCGCCGTGCGCGACGTGGGACCACTCCGATGGCCAAGTATGTCGTAGCCGATGAAGCAGCTATAGATCACCGGTACCCCGCGCAGCATGTCCAGCCGCGTGCCGGTGGCGACGATCTCGCGCGGGAGGATGTTCAGCAGCAGGCGGATGAAGGGAAACGCATCGAGGCCGAAGCGGCGATGACGCTTCAGCAAGCTCCACACCGTATCCTCGATCTCCTGCACCATCTCCCAAGCGGCATCGAAGAGAAAGCGGAGCACCTTCCCGGGGTTGAGCAGCAAGATAATGAGCGAGCACAGCAGCGCCTGGCCGGGGCGATACCAGTGCGCGCTGGTGCCGGCGATAGTCAGCACGTTCCAGCGCGCCCCGCCGGAGATGATGCTGGCGTAGCTACTGCCGCCCGACAGTAACCCGCGATGCGTCGCCGCCAGCCGCCGCTCCTCACGCCGCATATGCACCGGATTGGCCCCGACAATCCGCTGCTGGGTCGCCCGGTCAAACCAATAGAACCCGACAATCCCGTCGGTGGTCCCGTAGAGCAGCCCGCTCTGCGCGGCTGGCGTATCGGCCACCAGCCCGCAGCGCCAGCGATAGCGCCGATAGAGGTCGCGGTCGAGCAAATCGCGCAAGAACGGCATATAACCTTGACGCAGGGCGGAGCGCAGATGGTCGTGGCCCAGACCGTCAATCTCGATGAACACCGTGCCGTGTTTGCCGGCTGCCCCCGGTTCGGGGTCCATCCCCAGCAGCCGCGCCAGCAGCAAGTACCGGCCCTGCAAGAACCAGGCCGCCCCACGCCGGATACGGTCCCGCTGACGGACCACAAGCTGCTTGCCCCAAGCGTACTTGGAGGCAGCCTTGGCCCGCCACACGTGCGCGATACGACACGAAATCATAGCCTTGAACGGCAGTGCTAGGTACCGACCACTACGCTAACCGGCGTACCAGCTCCGCATACTCGTCGGCCAGGACGCTCGCCTGCTGTGACGACGGCGCCTCGGTATAGATGCGGAAGAGCGGCCGGTCCGGGTCCGGGAGCACCAAGCTCCACTGATCGTCCAGGTCAAACCGGACCCCGTCAATCTGCGCGACCTCACGGTTGCGGTTGTGCTCGCGGGCGCGCTGATGGAGAGCACGCATCACCTTCCCTTTCGATTCCCACGGACTTTCGACCTCGACATGACCCATGTGAAACGGTGGCAGCGCAGCGATGACTTCCGAGAGGCGGACACCCTCTTTCGTGAGGCACTGCAGCAGCCGCACGCTGGCCATCATCGCGTCGAAGCCGGGATGGAACTCCGGGAAGATATAGCCGCCCTGACCATCGCCGAGGAAGTCCGGCGGCTCGGTCGTCGCTCCGGTAGCCATGAGCGAGTCCGGGGTTGCACGGGTGCGACGCACGTGGCCGCCTAGCTTGTCGGCGAGGCGCTCGAAGATGCGCGGCGCCGTGACCGGCACCCCGACCGTTGCGCCGGGCACGGTACGCCACACCAGCACCGCGAAGGCAGCCAGCGCGGTCATGCCGGCGAGCTCCTGCCCCTGCTCGTCCACGAGGGTAACGGACTTGCCGTCGTGGTCAAACAGGCCCCCAAAGGTAGCGCCGACGGTAGCGGTGATCTGGGCCAGTTGGCGGCGGTCGCGCTCAACGTCAGGCAGGCTACGCACGCTGAAGGGCTGGCCGGTGGCGGCGTTGATCGGGATGGAATCCACGCCCAGCGTCGCCAGTAATGGCTGTAAGATGGCCGATGCTGTACCCAGACTGTAGTCCAGGACCAAGCGTCCCCCACTGCGGCCGAGCACCTTTTCCTCGACGTGGCGGCGGAACGCCTGGCGGTAACGCAGCGCCACCGGATCGCCAATGACGGTGATACTGCCGATTTCTTCCGGCGGCACGCGCCGGAAATCCTCGCGGAAGAAGACGGTCTCGACCTTGCGCTCGGCACTCTTCGGGCTGTTCAGCCCATCGCTATCGAGAATCTTGATGTCCACCATCCGGTGATCGTGAGGTGAAGTCCGCACGTGAATACCGCCGGCGACCACGGACTGCTGCGTCTCGTAGCGGGCCACCGGAATAGGCTGGCTGCCAATATCGAGCACGTCCACGGCCGCCGATGGCAGCCCGGAGATGAGTGCCCGCTTCAACATGCGCGCGGGACGGGAGAGATCGCGGTTGACGGTGACGCGAGCGCCGATGGGCAGCGTCGAGCCGTAGGCGGCACCGAGCCGCGCCGCGAACTCTGGCACCAGCTCGACGTTGGACAGCCCGGTGACACCGGAGCTACCGAAGATGGTGCGGCGCCCCTGCTGGCCCCAGATGATGCTCTGGCTCACAGTGGCGCCGGCGTCCACCACTTTGTCCGGCCACAGCTTGACCTTCGGCCGGATAATGGCGCCCTCGCCCAGCGTACACCCGTCCCCGACGACCGCGCCCTCGAACACCGCCGCGCCGTTCTTGAGCAAACACTGGCGGCCGATCAGCGCCCCGTGCAGGTTCGTGCCGGTGCCGAGATAGCAGTTGGCCCAGATCACCGAGCGATCAATATGGGCGCGCGGCTCGACAATCGTATAGTCACCGATCACGGTCGGTCCGTGGACCACCGTGTCCGCGCGGATTTCGACGTTCTTGCCGAGGTACACCGGGCCGTAGAGTTGGGCACTCGGATCAATGCTCGGCCGGCTGTCCGGGGTGATCCAGAGATTGCGCTCCTGCACGACACCGGCCCCGTCGAGACTGGCCTGACCATGGAGCATATCGGCATTGCTCCGCATGTACTCACCGAGGTCGCCGATGTCTCGCCAGTACCCCTCGGCCACGTAGCCCACCATCGGATCGCCGTTCTGCAACAGTTGCGGAAAAACGTCTTGGCTCCAATCCACCATCCTGTTCTTGGGCACGTAGCGGAAAATCTCCGGATCGAGGACGTACATCCCCGTGTTGACCGTATCGCTGAAGACCTCACCCCAGCTCGGCTTCTCCAGAAACTGCGTCACTCGATTGTCTTCACCGAGAATGACCACCCCATACTCCAACGGGTTGGGGACCCGATGGAGGACCAGGGTAGCCATCGCCTGTTGCTGCCGATGGAAAGCTATCGGCGCTTGGAGGTCGAAATCGGTCAGCGCATCGCCGCTGATGACCAGGAAAGGCTCCGTCAGCAGGTCGGCGGCATGGCGCACACTGCCAGCGGTACCGAGGGGCGATTCCTCGATAGAGTAGGTAATCGAGACACCGAAATCCTGCCCTCCGCCGAAATAGTCCTGGATCAAGTTCCCGAGGTATTGAACGGTGACGACGATCTCGGTAATGCCATGCTGCCGCAGCAGCCCGAAAATGTGCTGGAGCATCGGCACGTTGAGGATCGGCACCAACGGTTTCGGCCGGCCGATGGTCAGGGGACGGAGCCGCGATCCCTCGCCGCCGGCCATCACGACTGCCTTCATGGCTCCCCCCGTCGGTTCCGCCCGTGCTGTAGTCAACGCAACCTATTGCTAATCTAACATGGTACTCCGAAAGTCCTCGGTTGGGCAACGCGCCCGGCCGGTGACACCAACGGCGTTACACGACTGTCACACGCCCGGCGTTACGCTGCCGGGCTACGGTATGCTGTAGCGGGCGGCGGCGTGAGGGCGGCTTGACCGCCGGAGCCGCCGAGTGTGGAGGCCGCCCGCATCCATTCACAAGGAGGAGCGTATGAGTAACCTGGTGGAGCGGCTGAACACGACGTACTTCGACGGGCAGTTGTCGCCGGTGACGATGGGCGCACTGGCCGGCCTGTCGCAGCAGAGCGCCGAGGTGCAGGCCGTCGTGGAGCGCATGTGCAAGTACATGCGAGTAGCGCGCTTCGGCGCCGTCAACTTCTCGGACTCGCTCGCCTTCATCATCGGCACGATCTTCCCGGGGCTGGTCCCCGGCGCCTGGGGTGGCATGGTCCCACCGCTCACCCACCCCGGGCGTCACGAGAAGATTGATACCTATATTGACGACACCCCCTGGCGGGAGACCACCGCGGAGCCGACCTTGCTCGACATCGGCTGTGGCTTTCCTCCGGCGACGACCGTCGAGACGGCGGCCCGCCTGCCGAGCTACCGCATCATGGGGCTGGACCCGCTCCTCCCGTATTACATCGTCTATGACGAGCAGGGGGACTACGCCACCTTCGATCAGGAGGGCACGCTGGAGTATTTTCAGGCGGGAATTCCCGACGCCGAACGCTACGCTGCCTTGCTCCAGGATGCCGCCGCCACCGCAGCGCGCTTTACACAGTTGCAGCGTCAGTTGGCGGCCTCGCTGCCGGCGGGCGATGCAGCAACGCTGGCCACTGTGGAGCAGGACGGCGCCCGGCTCGTGAAGTACGTCATCGGCGAGTACGAGCGCCCGAACCTGACGTTCCGGCGGGGCGCAATTGGGGACAGCGACGTCGGCGATCTCGACGTTATCCGCTGCTTCAATGTGCTGATGTACTTCGACCGCGCCTTCCGTCAGCGGACCGTGGACTGGGCCGGCGAAGTTCTCAAGCCGGGCGGCGTGCTCCTGTGTGGCATAAATTGGCTCCACTCAATCGAAAGTCGGTACACCGTCTACCGACGCGAGGGGGAGCACATCGTCGCGAAAGAGTTTGCCTTCAGTATCGAGAACCTCCGTCCGTATATCACTCCGGTTCCCTGGTATTCCATCTACGACGACGACTACGACACCGGTATGTTGGCGCGGCTGGTCGGCACGCTCCGGTCCGACGATTCGTTCCGGCAGGATTTCGACACGCGGCTCGACCAGCTACTCGCGGAGCGCGACCTGTTTGCGCGTGACGACGCCGGTTACCTCCGCTTCACCAGGGAGGGATTGACCCCGGAAGTGATGGGCCTGGGCGTCGAAGTTGCCGAGCAGTTGGATCGAGAAGGCTATGTCGAGCGGGCGGTGGCCATCTTGCAACAGTCGGGGTACACCGCCTGGCGCAACTGCGTCGGCCACGTCGCCATTGACCCCACCGGGATCGACGTGCCCCCGCTGTCCTGAGCCGGCCAGCCGGTTGTCGGGTGAGGGGGTGCCCGGCGCTGTGGTACAGTCTGCCGCAGTGAACAAGCAGAGCGATGCCTCGGAGCACGGTGAATACCTGGACACGGCCGTCCGGCGCTTGGTGGCCGCGCTCCGGCCGGAACGGATCTACCTGTTCGGCTCACGCGCTCGGGGCGATGCCGACCAGGACAGCGACTTCGACCTCCTCGTCGTGGTACCGGAAGTCGTCGGATCACCCTACCGCCTCCACCAGCAAGCCCTCGGTGTGTTGTGGGGGCTGGGAGCGGCGGTAGACGTGCTGGTGGTGAGCCGAGCACGCTTCGAGCGGCAGCGTGAGGTGGTCGCCTCGCTCCCAGCAACCGTCGAGCGCGAAGGACGCCTGCTCTATGCCGCCTGACGATCCCAAGGCGGAGCTAACCCAGGAGTGGCTACTCAAGGCCAAGCACGACCTCCTCGCCGCCGAACGTACTGCCGCACCGCCACCCCTCCCCGACGTGACCGCCTTCCACTGCCAGCAAGCCGCCGAGAAGGCACTCAAGGCGTATCTCACGTGGCACGACCGACCATTCCGGCGCCGGCACCAGCTTGAGGAACTGATAGACCAATGCGTGGACATCGCATGGGAGTTCAACGCGCTAACGGATGCCGCGAGGATTCTGACTCCCTATGCTGTTGTGGCTCGCTACCCTCCAGTGGTAGCAGAGCCGTCGGAAGAAGAGGCGAGAGAAGCACTGCACCTCGCACAAGAGGTCGTTTCGTTCGTCCTTGAACGGCTGCCGGCCGAAGCCAGGCCGGGTTAGTCCGCCGCCGGCGCCGCGGCGCGGCCGGCCAACAGCGCGCCGCCGAGACCGAGCGCCGTGGCCAAGCCGGTGACTACCCAGCCGACGTAGGGGATGGCCCCCAGCACCGCGAGCACGATCAGCCCGACTACCAGTGCCCAGAAGCCGGTGGGGCTGAAGCGGCCGATCAGCAGACGCCCGATCAGCAGGCCCACGAACACCGGAGCGATGTAGAGCGTCAGCGCATAGAGTCCCAACCCGGCCAGCGGCAACGGGATGGTAGCCAAGACGCCACCGGCGCCGAACACCAACCCGAAGATCACCAGCACAATACCCCCGACAATGATGATCGCCGGCACAGTGGCAATGAATACCAGCACACCCATCAGCAAGCTGGCCACGGGCCGCTGCGCCATCTGAGTCGTGGCGCGCTCCATCCAACCGCGGCCCACGGCGAGGATTAAGAGGCCAAGTAGCGTCAGCACCACGATCCGCGCCACACTCCCGCGTACCGTATCGAGGGTGGCCTCGCCAGCATCGGCCGAGAAGTCGGCACGCGGTGCCTCGCGCAGCACCTGTCCCGCCACGGCACCGGCGGCCGCTTCTGCTTCATTGGCACTGCGGTACTTCAGATCGCCAGTAATCCGCGCACTCGGCTCGACCACGAGGTTGTTGACCTCGACATCTACGCCCTCACCGACGGCAGCCGCCAGACGGAGCATATTGGCGCCGCCCAGCACCCGCCCCCCGACGTCGCCGGCGAGCGTGACCTCGCCCGCACCGAACAGGACGTCCCCGCCGACACTCCCGGCGTCCGTGACCCCGACCGTTTGTCCCAAGACCATCAGATCGCGGCCGACCGATGCGGCAATGACAACCTCCTGTCCGGCCACACGGACCCCGTTTTCAATCGGCCCCTCGATACTGACGCTCGTGCCGGCAGCATTCACGCTGCCGTTGACCGTCCCATGAATGGTGATTTCCGTCCCCGCAGCGAACACGTCCCCGTTGACCGTGCCCTCGATGATGATCGTTGTCCCAGCAACGAACAGGTCCCCGTCTATGGTTTCGTTGGCGCCGATCCGCACCGTTTCTTCATCGGCGCGAAACTCGGCTGCCTGGGCCGGTGCTGCAAAGAGCACCAGCGCGAGCAGCGCCAGCACGATAGCGATGCATTGGAGAATCATCGGCCGCTGCCGGAGCACGTTACGATTCATTCCGTCCCTCCACTGCCCAACTGCTCTGAACTATACAGCTCGGCGCCCCGCCTGGCCCCCCTGTGGGGCCCCCGCCGCGCGCGGGGACTGGGCTACAACATGTTGCGCCCCTACGGCTTGACCCGTGCCTACCCCGGTCAGCGGGGGGAGGGTGGCGCGGCGATGGCGAGCCAGACGGCGCCGGCTCCCGCGAACAGCAGCCCCATGCCCGCCGTGACGGCCGCGCCCCCGCGTCCGACCGCCAAGATCGCCACGCCGCCAACCACCGCCAGCAACCCAACAACGGCGCACAGCCAGCGCAGACGTTGACCGAGCACAATGTCCGGCTCAGAGGTATCCATGCTGCTCCATGACCGGCGAACTACCGCCTCCCCTCGCTACTCATCATCGAGCCAGACCGGCTGGGTGAACAGCCGCCGTCCGTCATCGTCTACGGCCTCGATCCGCACGTAGCTTTCCGCTGCGGGCGCTCGGTAGTGCTCGGCCGCCGCATAGGCGGAGTGCAGAGTGCGGCCCTCGGCACCGATGAAGTGCAACTCCTGCGTGTCAGTGACGGCAACTGTGATCTCCCGGCCGTCGCGCCGCACGTGACTCAGCCGCGCCCGGCAGCCCGACTCCAGGGCGTAGCACGCGCCTCGACGCAACCCGGCCACGATAGCCTCAGCCGTCAGCGCCGCCGCCTGTACCAGCGTCGCACCGTAGCGCCCGATGTTCGTCACTTCATGCGCGTCGTTGGTCAGGACGCCATAGACCCGCTGCCCCCGGCTCAAGACGGCATCCCAGAGGTTAAGACCGCCCTCGATACCGTGGTTGCGGGGGTTCAGCTCCATGTGCGTCGCGCCGTGCCTGATGGCCGCGCCCACGTCGTCTGCCGACCAGTGCCGCTCCGGCGCCCCGGCCAGCGGATGATTGACCACGATGATCGGCGGCCGGTCCAGTTGTCGTAGCTGCCCAAAGATCGGCCACGTCGGGGCATGCCTCTCGACGGGCGCGCGCAGCGGAAAGGCGCCCACGTGAACGGGCTTCCCGGCAGTCGCGGCTGCCCCATCCGCCGCGGCGCCGGGAATGGTCAAGCTCATCTCCGAGCCGCCGACGAGCAGCAGCGGCCGGTCCGCTCCCGGCCGGTCCGGCGGATAGCACAGACCGTCCGGCCCACAGTACGGCGCCCGCTGGTGAACGGCATCGTGCTCGGTACTGACGCAGAAGTCGTACCGCCGCCGCCGATAGGCCGCCAGCATCTCCGGCATCGTGCTCCGTTCGCAGTGGAAGTGTAGTTCCCCCTTGAACCAGCGCTGGGCAGCGCCGAGCGTTGACGCGCTCATCGTCGTAGACACCGGTCCCACCGAATCGACCGGTGCCCCAGCGCGGTCCTGCAATCTTGCATCGAGCAAACCCCCCTAGCGCGATAACTGCGCCGCAGCGCGGCACGTTGCCAAGGAGTATGCCAGGAACACCCTACCCGTCATTCCCATTCCGGCGGGAATCCAAATCCTCCTGCGAAGCGGGGGGACCATAGCTGACTAGGGTAGGTACGGGTTAAGCCGTAGGGACGCAACATGTTGCGCCCGTCCCCCCGCGCAGCCGCGGCGAGTTCTTTGTCGAGGCCCCGTCCCCCCGTCCCGACGGGGGGACCATAGGGGGGCAATCCCCTGCCACCGGATTGCGGCTTCCACCGCAATGACGGGGACCAGGCTACAGCGCGCCGTAGCCCTCGTACTCTGCGCTCTCTGTGGTTGGCCTCTTCCGGCCGGCGGCACGGGCCGGATATACTACTCCTTAGGAGACTGGATAGCTACCATGCGAATCATCCTCTACACCGGCAAGGGCGGCGTCGGCAAGACGAGCGTCGCCGCCGCGACCGCCGTGCATTGCGCCGCTCAGGGACTGCGGACCATCGTGCTCAGTACCGATCCCGCGCACAGCCTCGCCGATTCGTTCGATCTGCCGCTCGGCGCCGAGCCGGTCGAGATCGCACCCCGTCTCTGGGGCCAAGAGACGGACATCTTTCACAACATGCAGCTCTACTGGGGCACCATCCAGGAGTGGCTCCACTCGCTGTTCACCTGGCGTGGTCTCGATGACGTGGTTTCGGAAGAGATCGCCGTCCTCCCGGGCATGGAGGAGTTGGCCAGCCTCTTGTGGATCAATGAGCACCATCGCAGCGGCAACTACGACATCATCGTCGTTGACTGTGCGCCGACTGCCGAAACGCTGCGCCTGCTGACGTTCCCGGAGGTGGGGCGCTGGTGGCTGGAGAAAATCCTGCCCTTGGAACGCCAGGTCGCCAAGGTCGTGCGCCCCATTCTGCGCCCGATGACCGGCATCCCGGTCCCGGACGAGCCGGTGTTCGACGCCGTAGAAGACCTATTCCGCCGCCTGGAACTGCTCCACGACCTGCTGGTCGGTCCCGATGCCAGCATGAGGCTGGTGCTCAACCCGGAGAAGATGGTCATCAAGGAGGCCCAACGCACGCTCACGCAGCTCAACCTGTACGAGTATCAGACCGACCTGATCGTCTGCAATCGCGTGCTCCCCGCCGGAGCACAGGAGGGCTACTTCAGCGCGTGGCTGGCGGCCCAGCAACGCCACCTGGCCGACATCGCTGACGGCTTCGCGCCGATCCCGCTAGTCACGATCCCCTGGTTCCAGGAAGAGGTCGTGGGCCTAGAGCGCCTGCAACAGATGGGGCAAGTGCTATTTGCCGACAAAGACCCGGCTGCCAAGCATTTCGCGGGCCGCTCGCACATCGTCCGGCGGGATGGCGATACCTACACGCTCCGCCTGCCGTTGCCGATGGCGACCAAAGAACAGGTCGGCCTGTTGCGTACCGGCGAGGAGTTGGTCGTGCGGATCGGCAGCGTGCGGCGCAACATCGTCCTGCCCTACGTCCTCGCGCAGCAAGACGTTGCCGGCGCCCGGTTCGAGGGCGATACGCTCGTGATCGCCTTCGACGGGAAGTGGTGAGGCGCACGCTTGCCTCGCCGGTGCTCACATTTGCTATTTCTAAAACAATATGCTAATATTTCTCCGTCCGCACCGGTTGCTTGTGCGGAGCGAGGGAGGTATGATGGACACGCTCAAGCCCACCGATGCCTAACGGTATGGCCGACCGTCATCCCCGGCGTGAATCCATTTGGAGCGTGCGCGCGGAGGTACGGAATCTCTATTCCTGGCTCTTTACGGCGCTCATGCTGGCTGGCATCGGCTACCTTGTTGCCAACAGCAGTGCGAAAACACTCGAAGAATTTTGGGGGCTGGTCGCTACCCTGTCTATAGCCACCGCAACCATATCACTGGTCACCACCGAGATCGGAGGCAGCATCATGGTCATCGCCAGTTGGGCGTTGGATAAGCGAGATGAGTGGCGGGAAAGGCGCCGGCGTGAGGGCCGGCAGGCGGCGTTCGAGGAGTGGGAAGCCTGGAACACCCGCAGACTAGCGGCAGAGCGGAATGGCGGTGAATTCGACGAACCGCCGCCGTCACTCGAAGGCCCCGGCGTTGCGCGGCCATGAGGTCCGGATACCGCAGCCGCTTGCTGGCCTAGCTCGCTACCACCCGGACCAGCTCCCGTCCTCGTGCCGGTATTGGCGTATCGGCATCCGCTGCGGCGGGAGCGCGGCCAGCGCCGCTTCGTCTACCTCCACGCCCAAACCCGGCCGCCCGGATAGCTCGAAATACCCGTCCACCACCTCATAGGGATACGGCTCCTGCAAGATCGAGAAGAACTCGCGGTAGTTGCCGCCACCTTCCTGAATCAAGAAGTTGTGGATGGCAGCGTCCACGTGCAGCGCCGCCGCAGTCCCCACCGGGCCGTTGGCATTGTGTGGCGCAATCCACAGTTGGTATAGCTCTGCCAGTTCTGCGATCCGGCGCAGCCCCGTGATCCCGTAGGCGTGGCACACGTCCGGCTGGAGAATAGCGGCCGCGCGAGCGTCGCACAGTTCGCGGAACTCGGTCAGCGCCATCAGCTTCTCGCCCGTAGCAATCGGCACCGGACTCTTTTGCGCCACTTCCGCCAGCGCCCCAACGTCACCCCATTGAGTTGGCTCTTCCAGGAACATCGGCCGGTACGGAGCAATCGCCTCCGCCAGTGTCACGGCCAAGAGCGGTGTGGGGCTGCCGTGCGCGTCCAGCAAGTAGTCCACGTGCGACCCGGTGGCCTCCCGCAGCGCCGCCAGCACTGCCACCGTCTCGTCTATCGCCCGCAGGTCCCACGGCCAGCGCCGCTGCTCGGCCGGATTCGCCTTCATCGCCGTCAGCCCCTGTGCGGTCCAGTGCCGCGCCTGCCGGACCGCCTCATCCACGTCGAGGAAGGTGTAGTTGGCATAGGCCCGCATCTTCCGGCGGCGCGCCCCGCCCAGTAGCTCATACACCGGCGCCCCACGCGCCTTGCCGACAATATCCCAGAGCGCAATGTCAATGGCGGAGAGCGCGCTGCCGAGAATCGGGCCACCCTTCCAGGGGAAGCGCCGGGCGAGGTCGTCAACCAGGCTGAGATTGTCCAGCGGGTTGCGGCCGATCAGCAACTCGCGGTAGTTGTGGATGGCAGCAGCAACCACGTCCTCCATCCACTCCATGCTGCCCTCGCCCCATCCATGAATGCCGGCATCGGTCTCGATCTTCAGCAGCAGCGCGTTGCGCGTGCCGCGCCAGAAGGTGTACGTCTGCAAGCGGCTAATCTTCATCGTGCCCTCTCAGCGCCGGCGGTATTGGCCTGGATAATACCCCAAGGGCAGAGCGTCCCCCCTCATCCTCCCCCGTTGCGACGGGGGAGGGAAATACCGTCCCCCCGCCGCAGCGGGGGGGACTATAGGGGGGCCGGAAGCGGCCCCTCCTCCCGCGCTCTGCTATAGTCGCTGGCAACCGTATTGATGAGACGCACCCGAGGATTAGGCTGCGGGCGGGCAGCCGGGAGGAACAGCGATGGCAGCACCTTCCTTGATCGATCATGTCACGGATCTGCACGTTGAAGCGCCGCTACCGACGATGTATCGGGTCCGGCAGCATTTTGACGCGCCCGACGTGGGCGATATTCCGGCGGCGGTGGCCCGCCAACTCACCGCGTTGGATGGCCGGATCGAGCCGGGGATGCGGGTCGGCGTCACGGCCGGCAGCCGCGGTCTCGCCAACATCCCAGTCATTCTGCGTGCCGTGGGGAACGAGATTCGGCAACGCGGCGGGCACCCGTTCATCATCCCGGCCATGGGCAGCCACGGCGGCGCGACGGCCGCGGGGCAGGAGGAGGTGCTGGAGTCGTATGGGATCACCGAGCGGACCACCGCCATGCCGATTGTCTCGGCGATGGACGTGCAGCAGATCGGGCAGCTGCCGGACGGCCCCGCAGTCTACATGAGCACGACCGCGCTGGAAGCCGACGCGCTGCTCATCGTCGGCCGCGTGAAGCCGCACACCGACTTCCGCGCCGACATCGAGAGCGGCCTCGCCAAGATTATGGTCATTGGCTTGGGTAAACATCGCGGCGCGCAGATGATCCACTCCTACGGCACCGCTGGGCTGAGTCGCTCGCTCGCCCCGGCGGCACAGGTGATGGTGCAGCACGCCAACGTGCTCGGCGCCCTGGCCATCCTGGAGAATGCCTACGACGACACCGCCAAGCTGGAGTTTGTCGAGGCGGACGGGATTGGCGGTCCGCACGAGACTCGCCTGCTGAACGAGGCCCGCTCCCTGATGGCCTCCCTACCCTTCGACGAGATTGACGTGCTCGTCGTCCAGGAGATGGGCAAGAACATCAGCGGGACGGGCATGGACACGAACATCATCGGGCGCATGATGATACACAACGTGGCCGAGTTCGAGCGGCCGCGCATCCGCATCATCACCGTCCTCGACCTGACCGAGGAAGCGCACGGCAACGGCGCCGGGATTGGTCTCGCCGACCTGCTGTCGCGCCGGGCGGTCGAGAAGCTGGACCTCCGCGCCACCTATATCAACGGCTTCACGTCGGGCATCGGCGGTGTGCAGCGCATCAAGCTCCCGGCGTTCCTGCCCACCGATCTCGATACGATTGCCGCCGGCATCCTCGGTTGCGGGCGCGGCGATCCGCAGAACGCGCGGGTGGTGGTCATCCGCAACACGCTGGAGTTGAGCGATCTCTATATCTCCGCCTCGCTCCTCGACGAAGCCGAGTCCCACCCCCGCCTCGACATCACCGACGCCAGCGCCAAGCTCCCCTTCGACGAATCCGGCGCCCTCAACCTCTGGGCGGCCGTCCCAGTCCACGCCTGAGTGCTGCTTGATGCGCGCCGGTCGTTGTGGCCAGCCCTTGGATGGCGGCGACGGTCTCGTCGGTGAGGTAGACGCGGTAGCGCAGCAGCGGGCGCTCGGTGGCGAGCAGTATGTCGCGGATGTTGCCCTGTAGCTCGGCCATCGTGGCGTAGGTGGCCTTGGCGATCTCGTGCCGATCAATGGGTTCGAGTTGCCCGCCAATCCGCCGCGCCGTGAACACGTGGCTCACCCACGGCTGCGTGCGGTGTCCCTCGGTAAAGACCGCCTCGATCCGCAGCACGTATCGTTCCAACGCAACGTCCAGGCCGGTTTCCTCTTTGGCCTCGCGGAGGGCGCCGCGCTCCAACGCCTCGCCCGGTTCCAGCCCGCCGCTCGGCGCCCGGAAGCCGCCGGGCGGAAACGAGTGCTTGGCGATCAACGCGAGCCGGTCTCCGGCAAAGATAAACAGGGTGATGTCATGGCTGCGGCCGTGCTTGCGGCTGCCCAGCACCATGTCCATCTCGCCGCGCGAGATCGTCTGCTCCCGCTCCCGCACACTGGGAGCGCCATAGCGCTGCTCCCACTCCCGCACACTGGCCGCAGCGATGAACATGGGCAGATTGTAGCGGGAAAGGGGTGGCCCCCCTATCGGAATGGAACGTCTGGCCTAACTTGTCATAATCTGGCCGCTACGGTGCTAGATTGGTGTCCAGTCCTGAGGGATAAGATGTCCTACTCCCAGTACTGTCGGGTCTAGGAAATGCATCTTGCCGCAGTTCCCGCAGTAGACTACGATGACGAACGCAAACCCAGCACTTGCAGGTAGGTCGGCCAAGTTGGTCGCCGCTCCTATCTTGTGTAGTGAGCGGCGAACAGTCCAGTCCCTCTCGCCGCAGAAGGAACAGGGTTGAAGATTAGCCTTCTCCCTGAGCGCAGCAGTGATCTGATCGTAGATGTCTGTCTCGAGAACCACAGCCGTATCCATCCTAGCCTCCAATCAGCCTGATGAACGCATTCAGGATGCTGCTCAACACAGTGGCCGCAATGCCGATTCCTATTACAAGCAGGGTCAGTCGTTTCTCCAGAGAGTCAATCCGTTCCTCAAGGTTAGAAACTGACTGCTCCAGCTTGTTGAAGTCTTCCCTGGTCGTGAACACTGTAGCCATATCAACCTCCACCTTCAGTCGTTTGCCGTTCACAACAGGCTGGGCCATCGACATCCTCCCTAGCTAGCCCTGGTGGCTGCTGCCAGTACCTAGATAGTAGCAGACTATCTGTGCGTTTCAAGCACAGTGGCCGCTTCTGGCTGAGACTCCTTTCTTCATGGTATACTTCTGCCATGAAAGAGTCTCCTTCGCTCTCGTTTATCGAACTTCTCGACCAGTTTCCGACGGATACGGCTGCTGAACAGTGGTTTGAGCAGCAACGCTGGCCGGATGGAAAACGCCTCTGTCCTGACTGTGGCTCTGAACGCACCCGCCCGGTTCCTGGCCGGAAGCCCGTGCCCTACTGGTGCTCGGCTATCGCACCTGGCTCATCGCCATGTACCTGCTGCTCACCCACCCCAAGGGCTACTCCAGCCGTCAGCTTGCCAAGACACTGGGCGTCTCCCGCACGACAGCCTGGCACTTGGAGCACCGTATCCGCGAGGGCTTTGCGCTCGGAACACAGGAACTGCTGGCGGGGCCGGTGGAGATAGATGAGACCTACATGGGTGGTAAGGAGAAGAACAAGCACGCCAACAAGCGCCAGCGAGCCGGTCGTGGTGCGGTGGGCAAGACACCGGTGGCCGGTATCCTCGACCGCCCGTCAGATACGCTGGTAGCGCAGCCGGTCACTGAGACAACCCGTGCAGTGCTAGAGCAGTTCATCGCTGACCACGTAGCTCCAGGAGCCACGATCTACACCGACGATCATGGGAGCTATCGGCACTTGCCAAACCATGAGGCGGTGGCACATGGCCAGGGCGAGTATGTGCGCGGGGACGTGCATACAAACGGGATCGAGAGCGTGTGGGCCATCGTCAAGCGGATGCACATGGGCACGTACCACTCGATGTCGGTGAAGCACCTACACCGCTACGTGTGCGAACTGGCCGGACGCCACAACCTGCGGCCGCTGGACCCACTGGGGCGCATCGCGGCGGTGTTCCGGCAGTTGATTGGGAAGCGATTGCCGTACCAAGACTTGATCGCTGTGCCTTGCACATAGCCGCGAGAACATATATCATTGCGGCTATGGAAAAGGATAGAGCGTCATTTGATGCCTACAGGACAGATCTTGATCGGGAGCTCCGTTCGCATCTTGGTTCGGGCAGGTTGACAGCCGAAGCTCTCGACTACCTGGACGATGTGTATTTTTCTTGGCTTACAGATCAGCCTCACCCTGAGATCCCAGCCGCCATTGCAGAGGGAGCAGTGTTCCGAGAAGCACCTTCTCAGTGACCTTCTCGAAAGGCCGTCTCAGAAGAAACTGATGTACCTGATATTCCCTGGCGATGTTTCTGAGTATTATTTGCTCATGCAGAAGTAGAAAACGCAGGAATCGCGAAAGCGCCTTGATATATTCCGCGTAGGAATTGGAAATCTCCATTTGTACCCATTCCTCTTCCAGACGTTCAGTAAGCTCGTCCTTAGAAATTGAGCCTTTGTGGAGCACAGGAACTCTGCCTACTATCGGGTGTAGTTCCACTATGAGGTCATCGCATAGCTGGTTGATGATGGTCTGGCAGTGCTCTTTCCGCTGGTGTGGGCTGGTAGTCATTGTTCTGTCTCCTGTGAACTAGGCCGCCAGATCGGCTGCCTGGCTGTCAACCGTCACTCGGCGTCGTGGTGATGACCAGATTCCGCACTACGGCATGGATGAAGCCGAAGGGCAGAAGTAGGACAGCAGGCACACCTGCGACACCGAGAAAGTAATCAACTCCTACAAGCGCAGAGTACAGGCCCCCTAGAGCAAGGGCGACAAGGAAGCACAGCAGGAGCCAAGCCAACAGTTCGGCAAGCGCACGCCAGACACGAAACTCGATAGTCGAACGCATGGGAAGCCCCCTCGCGGCGAGATGGTGGTATCCCGTGCCAAGGTTAACCGCCGTCTCTAAGCGAGCCGCAAGAGGGCGCGAACACCACTCGCGCTGCTCGCAAAGAGACAACTGCGGCAGATAGCCCTGGCACGGGTTGGGTATAATGCCGCCAGACCGACTACACCGATGTCAAGGGAGCACGGCAATGGCAAATGAGCCGAGGCCAGCACCAGCAGGAGGGCGGCAATCAGAACCGGTGCCGACCGAGCTACACAAGGCGACGCTGGAGCAGGTGGCGCGGGCGATCTTCGCGGGAGCGAAGAAGCCGGACCCCAGCAGACGCCGACCAGTTATGACAAGTTAGGCCGGACGTTCCCTATCGGAATGAGGGGTATGGGAGGTACTCACTTCAGATAGAGGGCAATGAGCGCAGCGATGATCGTCATCCACGCACCCACCATGACCACAATGAGTACGTTGATCCGGCTGTTCATCTCCGTTCGCAGAGTGTTGACAGTGAGGTACAGGTCATCGAGCCGGCGGCTGACCTGCTCGTAGGCCCCTTCCAGCCGACTGAGCCGCTCCTGCTCGATGTTGTCAATGACTATACTGCTTCCCTCGCTCGCGGGGCGTGGCCGCGGCGACGCTACGCAGCGCCGGCCAACACACCATCCAGCTCGCGCTTCAGTTCACTCTTGCGCCGGACGCCGAGCAGGCGATTGACCTCCTTGCCACCGCTGAAGAGCAGCAGGGCCGGGATCGCCATAATCCCGTACTGGCCGGCCGTGACCGCGTTCTCGTCCGTGTTGAGCTTCACGAACTTGACGCGCCCGTCGTATTCCTGCGCCAACTCGTCAATCGTCGGGGCAATCATCCGGCAGGGACCGCACCAGGGCGCCCAGAAGTCAACGAGCACCGGCTCGGCGGCTTGGAGCACGTCGCTCTCGAAAGTGGCGTCCGTAACGGCCGTAGCTGAGGACATAGCATATCTCCTTGTCGTAGGCGGTAGCTTGGGCAGTGACGACCTCGTGCGAGGTGTCGCAGCGCGTACATCTACTCCGTCGTACAAAGGATAGCACGTTACCCGTCAGGCAGCCGTCGTTGCGCCTCCCCGTTCGGGCCACACCGGGTCCGCGCCCACCGCGGCGGGACCGGCGCCCGGCAGCGCCTCTACGGTCGCCCTGATCGCCTCCAGCGCATAGGTCAAGGTCTCGTCGTCGTAGGGACCGGCCGGTAGGGGAATATGCGACGGCTCGGTCCGGCCGCGGGTCAGCCACTCGGCGACGACGTGCATCTCGTCGAGCTGCGCCAGATCGAGGGCCAGCCGCTGCGAACTCGGGAAGGTCGTGCGGAGAAAGACGCCCAAGGCTGCGGTCGTCGAGGCATCCATGCTGCGACGGAAGGTGTGCTGCCCCCGTAGCTGTCCACAGCTAAAGGCCAAAAGCTGCATATAAGCCGGGTCATCAGCCGGCAGGAGCACAAGGAAGTTGACCGACCGCGCCGCCGTCGAGAGATGGTGGCGTCGGCGCCGCAGCGTTTGCAGCGATTCGATAGTCCGTTGCAGGCTGGCGGCGCGCTCGAAGCTCAGTCGCTCCGCCGCTTCGTCGCGCGCGCGCGTCAGCTCACGGATCAACGGCGTCACCTCACCCTGCAGCAGCCGTGCCGCTCGCTCCACGGCCTCGGCGTAGTGGGCGCGTACCTCCTCGTCCAAGCACGGCGCCTGGCAGCGGTGCATCTGCCCCCACAGGCAACGGCGCGCCTCCGCTTCGGGCGGCAAGTCGCCCTCACACCGGCGCAGGCCGAAGAGCCGGCTCACAAAGTCCAGCGCCTGCTCGGCCGAGCGCATCGTCCAGAACGGGCCATAGTAGGAGGCGCCGTCGGGAGTAATGGCCGTCGTGACCTCCAGATAGGGAAACCCCTCACCATGGTGCAGGCGCAGAAAGGCATAGCGCGGGTACTCGCGCCCCATCACGTTGTACGGTGGCTGGTGCCGCTTGATGAGGTACGACTCCAGAATGAGCGCCTCCAGCTCCGAGCCGACGGTCAGCCATTCGACCGCCGCCGCGTGCTCGACCATCAGCCGGGATTTCCCGGCCGCGCTGGCGTGAAAATAGGACGTCACCCGCTGGCGCAGACTTACCGACTTGCCGACGTACAAGGTGCGGTCATCCGGGTCGTGGAAGAGATAAACCCCCGGCTCGCGCGGAATGGTCTGCAAGGAGCCGCGCAGTTGGCGCGACAGCGCCGCCGAGCGCCGCCGGCGCCTGGTTTTGCGCCGCGTTGCCCGCGGCCGGATCAAGGGCGCCGGCAGTTGGAGGCACCCCGCCGCCAGCGGAGCGATCTGTGGGGCGTCAGGGGAGGGCAGAAGCGCCGCCGACCGGGCCACCACAGCACCTCCGTCCGTGTGTTGGCGCGGCGAAGGTGATGCAGGCTGGGATGGTCCGCGCGAGGAGAGAGCCGCAGTATAGCAAGCCGCCACCGGCGGCGGCGGGTGTCCACGCCACCACCTCCAGCCACCACATGGCTCCCACCCTCGCCGCCCACCCGCCGCAGCGGGGGGGCCATAGGGGGGCCAGGGTGACGCCCGCCAGGGAGAAACCTAGCATCAGCCGGTAGCAGGCGTTAGACTTAAGCAGAGAGCGCCGTTCATCAGCCTCAGCTCACCCCAGCCGGCCGACGTAGCTCAAAGGCAGAGCAGCGGTTTTGTAAACCGCAGGTTGTCGGTTCGAGTCCGACCGTCGGCTCCCCTCTTGCTCCCACCGCGTTTCTCTGTGAGGCCGAACCGGCAGCAAGATTCAACGGCTCCTCGGCGATTCCCTCCCCCATCCGAGATGACTGCGCCCGTCTTGGTCGAACCTCGGCGCAGCCCCGGACCGGACGATAGGCAATCCCTGGCCGGTGACGAGATCAGCGGTTGGTCAATCGCGTTTATCCTGCCGGACGACTACACTGCCGGGAACGCGTCCCGGCCGAATGATTCGCGCGTCACGATCCGCGACGTTGACCAACATCGCGTCGCTGTCATCCGCTTTAGCGGCAGGTTCAACGAACGCAGGGCCGAGGAGCACCGCCGCGAACTGGCCGATTGGCGGGTGGCCGGCTACGATCCCCCCTTTACTCTGCCGGTCATGCGCCGGAACGAGGTGCTCGTGACGTTGCGATAGTACTCGCTGATCGTGACGTAGCCCCTATGCACAGGTCTCATCTCTCTTGCTCGCATGGGCATCGGTCCCAAGCCCCTCAGACAAGTTGACAGCATCCTACAAGAGGCCGGACAGCAGCGTCGCCAGGCCCAAGAAGCTGAGGAAGCCCATAATATCGGTGATGGTTGTGAGGAGGATCGAGGAGGACTGAGCGGGGTCCTGGCGCAGGGCCGTGAGTACCATCGGCACACCGGCGCCGGCGAGGCCGGCGATCATCATCGAGACCACCATCGCCAAGCCGATCACCAGACACAAGCCCCACGACTGACTCCAGACAAACACCCCGATTACCGTGACCAGCGCGACAGCGCAGCCGTTCAGCGTGCCGGTGCTCACTTCCTTGAGCGCAATCCGCGGCCAGTGCCGGAGGCGGATTTCGCGCAGCGCCAACCCGCGCAGCGTCACCGCCAGCGCCTGCGCGCCGGTATTACCGGATTGACCGGCGACGACCGGCAGGAGCACCGCCAACGCCGTAAACTGGGCAATGGTCCCCTCGAAGAGGCCCACGACCGCGGCGGCCAAGAAGGCCGTCACGAGGTTGATTTGTAGCCACGGCAAGCGCTTGCGAACCGCAAAGAACAGCGGTGACAGCGCCCGTTCTTCCTTGCCGGCGCCCACCAGCGTCTGCATATCGGCGCTGGCTTCTTCTTCCGTAACCTCGACCAGCGCCGCGTACCGGATCACGCCGAGCAGCGTGCCCTCGAAATCCACGACCGGCAGGCTCGTCAAACGATGGCGAGTCAGCGCTTCGACAACTTCCTCGCGTGGGGCCATGGCCAGCACGCTGATCTCTGCTGCCTGCGCCAGTTCTCCCAACAGGTCGTCCTCATTAGCAAGGAGCAGCTGTTGCAATGCGACCGTACCCGCAAAGCGGCCCTCTTGATCTACGAGATAGACGTTCAGCACGCGCTCCGGCGGCATTTCCCGCAAGCGGGCGAGGGCATCGCCGACCGTTGCCTGCGGACGGAATACCGGAATACGCAGGTCCATGAACTGGCCTGCCGAGTCGGTCGGATAGCTCATCTGTGTCCGCAGATCGCTGGCGAGACGTTGGTCCAGTCCCGCCAGGCACTCGTTACGGGCCTCCGTATCGAGGCCGGCCAACAGGGTAGCGGCCCGCGCGGGGTCCATCACCGGGAGTAGCCGGGACACCAACTCCTGGTCCGCCGCAGCGAGCAGGCGGGCGGCAACATCGGGAGTCAGCCGCTCCACGACGGCGGCGGCTACCGGCGCCGCAGCGGTACGGAGCACGCCTAGGACCTCGTCCACCGGCTGGGTTTCGAGCAGCGCGGCGGCCTCGGCGGGATGGGCGCGCAGGTACTCTTGCGCGAGTGCCTGCCGGCTCGGTGCCTGACTACCCGTCATGCTGCTCCACACCCTGCTCCACTGCCGGGGCGGGGTTGCCGCCGCGGCCGGTGATGAGCCGGCTCATGCCGCCCCAATACAGCTCGGCAAGTCTGAGGCCAAGCACCAACGCACTATCCCGGTCATCGCCGACACCGGGAGCAGCGGCGAGGCGCCGGAGCGTATCATGCCGCAGCACCCCGACATACACTTCCCCATCGGCCACGACCGGCAGCGCGTGGACGTGCCGCCAACCTGGGTGGGCCAGGATCGCGGCGCGGTCGGCCCACACCGATACGCGGAGCACGTCGGTCTGCATCAGCAGCGCCACCTGCTCCTCAGGAGCAGTACGCAGGAGGTCGCGGAGATCGAGCACACCGACCAGCCGGTGCTCGCGGTTGATGACATAGAGATAGTGGTGGAGACGGGCGCGTGGGGCGCGCCGGAGGCGAGTCACGGTCTCGCCCACGCTGAGATCGCTGGGGACGGCCAGTACCAGCGGGTCCATCATGGCGCCAGCGGTCCCCTCGGGATAGCGCAGGACGTGCAGCAGCGCCTGCGCCGGCTGGGACGGGGCCGCTGCGATGACCGCTGCTCGCGTCCGGGCGGGGAGCTGCCGGAGCAGTTGTGCCGCCACTGCAACATCGAGCTGCACCACGGTCGCGCCAGCGTGCGCGGCGGACATGGCGGTCAGGAACGCTACCGCACTGTCCGGGGCGCAGCGTCCCAGCACCGCCGCGGCCGCCGCGGCATCGAGCGCACTCAGCACCTCGGTCGCTGCCTCGGCCGCCAGCCCCTCCAGGAGACGCGCCGCCTCGTCGGGATGCCGTACACAGTACGCCTCCGCCAGCCGGTGCTCTTGGCGGGCCACCAACTCCACGTTACTCTCCCTTGGGTAGCAAGATCGACGGCTCTTCGCTGAACTTGCGGGCGGGAATCAGCACCCGTCCCTCGGCGGACTCGATCAGCACGGCCGTTTGGGTGATCTCGACGATGCGACCGGTCGTGGTCCCAATCTGCACGGTATCGCCGACGCGGTAGGCTTGCTGGACATAGTGGGCAGCAATGACGTTGCTGGCCACCGGGCCGGCCCCTAGCGCAAAGGCCAGGGCGGCCCCGGCGAGCAGGGCGCCGCCGGTCACCGTGACCATGAGGGTGAGTGGTCCGGTATCAATGCCCAACTGGCTGGCGCCGGTCACCGCGGCGACCAGGACTATGGCGACTTGCGCCGCGCGGCCCAGCAGCACGGCATAGGACAGGCCCATAGAACTCGCCACCTCGCTGACGAGGCCGCGCACGAGGGCGCCGGCCAGCAAGCCGGCGAAGAGCACCAGCACCGCCGAGAGAAGACTGGGCAAGTACGCGGCAAAACTGCCCAGGAGCAGACTCAACACATTCAGGCCCACCACCTCTACCGCCGCGGTGAGAAACAGCAGGAACACCACCCAAAACACCAGTGTCCCGATGAAGGGAGGGGCAGTCTGCGGCAGGCCGAGGCGGGCCATGGTGCGCCGGACGCGGTCATTCCGAGTAAGCCATGCCAGTCCACCGCCAACCAAGCGGATACTCCACGCTTGCAACAGACGGGCGAGCACCCAACCGGCGAGGAGGAGCAGGATTCCCGCGAGCAGACTCGGCAGATACTCCGTGAGACTATCGACGAGCCGGGCAACGAGGTCTTCGAGAGCATCAAGCGGTCGAGACATATCCATGACGGCCTCCGCACGGACATTGTAACCAGGTCGTATCGGACCGCAACCGGCATCCGGCCTAGCCCCTGGCCCGGCTCGTGCTTTATCCGCACCGCTCAGAAGGGCCAGACGAGGGGGACGACGATGAGCGAGACGGTCAGGAGGAGGAGTACGAGCGGCGTGCCGGCGCGGGCGTAGTCGCCGAACCGGTAGCCGCCGGGGGCGTAGACGATGATGCTGGTCTGATGGCCGATGGGGGTCATAAAGGCGGTCGAGGTGGCAATGGCGAGGGCAACGACGAACGGATACGGGCTGACGCCCAACGTCGCGGCAATCGTGATGGCTACCGGGGCGAGGAGCACGGTCGCGGCGGCATTGGACATGACCTGTGTGAGCAGAGTAGCCACGAGGTAGAGCGCCGCGAACACCACGAGCGGCCCCCAGGCGCCGGTCCAGGCCACCAACTGATCGGCGATGAACGTGGCGGTGCCGGTGACTGCCAGGGCCGTGCCCAGGGGGAGCGTGCCGGCGATGAGGACGACGGAGTGCCATTCGACCGAATGATAGAGGCGGGCCGGCTGGACGCAGCCGGTCGCCACCATGGCGACGACGCCAAGCAGGCCGGCGATGGCGACGTGGAGCATACCCGTGGCGGCGAGGAGCACCACGCCGGCCATGATGCCGGCGGCGGTGAGCGTGCGCCGGAAACCGGTGTCTTTCGGCTCGACCGTGCCCAGGGGCAACACCCCCTCCGTGGCAGCGAGCGCCGCCAGTTGCTCCGGGGGACCCCGGAGCAGCAGCACGTCACCCTGCGCCAGCGGGACCTCGGTCAGGCGGCTGTGCAGGGCGTAGCCACGGCGCCAGATGCCGAGCACCGACACGCCAAACCGGGTGCGGAAGTCGGCCTGTACTACCGTCTGGTGCAGAAAGCTCGCGCCCGGCACAACGACGGCCTCCAGCATCGACACCTCGCCGCTGGTGAGCGGATCGTCGGAATCCGCCATTTCGAGTAGCTCCAACTGGCCGGTTTGGACGAGCCGCAGCACGTCGTCCTGCTCGCCGTTGACCACGACGGTATCGCCGACTTGCAGCACGTCGTGCCGCGTCGGAAAGCGATTGACCAGCGCACCGGAATGGATGCGAACGACCTGCAGACCGTATCGTTCGGAGATGCCGCTCTCCGCGAGCGTTTGCCCGTTGAACGCGGAGTCTTCCGGCACGTTCAGCTCCGCGAGATACCGGCGTAGGCCCTGCGCGGCGCTCGGATCAACGGGACTGCGCCGGTCGGGGAGGAGCCAGCGCCCGACGACGGCAAAATAGAGCACGCCGGTCCCGAGCACGGCCAGCCCGGTGGGGAGGTAGTCGAACACCTGTAGGGGGGCGTGACCGCTATCGGCGAGGGCCTGACTGACCAGCAGGTTTGGCGGCGTGCCGATCAGGGTCAGATTGCCGCCGAGCATCGAGCCGAACGCCAGGGGGATCAGCAGTCGGCTGGGGGCAATGCGGCTTTGGGCGCCGATAGCCAGCACCGCCGGCAATAGGATCGCCATGGCGCCGACGTTGTTCATCACCGCCGAGAGCAGGCCAACGACGATGATGATAAGTATGGTCAGCCATACGGTCCTCCGGCCCCCCACCCGCTGCAGGCCGTTGGCGATGCGGTATGCTACCCCGGCGCGGACCAGCCCGTGGCTGAGAATGAACATGGCCACCACGGTCAGCACGGCCGGATTGGCAAAGCCGGCGAGCGCCTGCTCGATGCTGAGGAGGCCATAGCCGGCGAGGAAGAACCCGCCGTCGGGGCGACGCTCGATGACCGGCACCGTGACCAGAATGACCAGCACGAGCAAGGCCACGATGTCCGCCGGCAGCCGTTCGGTGGCGAACAGCACCAGCACGGCGATCAAAATGATGAAGACGAGGCCGATCTCCGTCGTCACAGGCTTCTCTTTCTCAGTGGCACTGGTGCGGGGCACGCTGCGGCGGTTTCGTGCCCACGACTGCTCGCTGCTGGCCGCTGGGCTGGCCTTCTACACCATTCTATCGCTCTTTCCGCTGTTACTCGGCCTGACCGCCATCTTCGGTCCGCTGCTGGAGGATACCGCGCTGCAACAGCAGCTCATCGCCACGGTGGGGAACGCCTTTCCGGGGTCCGCGGACCTCGTGACGCGCACCTTCACCGAGGTCGCCGGCGGCCAGCGCACCATCGGCGCGGTATCGCTGGTCGCGCTGATCTGGTCGGCAAACCAGGTGTTCGTGGCGATCAGACGCGCCCTGAATCGCGCCTGGGGCGTCGAGCGCACCCACCCCTTCATCCACCGGCGGCTGCTGGAGGCGGCGATGATGGGCAGTATAGTCCTGCTCGTCCTGATCTCGTGGGCCAGCGTCGCGCTCTTCTCCGCGATCCGACCGTTGCTGCCACCGGCCTTGGCCGTGCCCGGCAGCGGCCCGGTGGCCGGGGCCGTCACCGCCCTGACCTCGTTTGCCCTGTCGCTCGGCGTCTTTGCCCTGCTCTATCGGTACGTGCCCAAGGCGAACGTGACGTGGGCGGACGTGCGGCTCGGTGCCCTGCTGGCCGCCATCCTGTTCGAGGCGGGCAAGTACGCCTTCAGCTGGTACCTGACCGGCTTTGCGCGCTACTCCCTGATCTACGGCTCGCTCGGCACGACCATCGTCTTCCTGATGTGGACCTATCTCGTGGCACTGATCCTGCTGCTCGGCGCCGAGCTGACCGCCGAATACGCCCGCCTGCGCCGCGAGTAGCGGTCAGCTATCAGCTATCAGCCGTCAGCCGTCAGCCAGGGACGCGCCTACCACAGCGACCCATCTTTGCCCGATTCCCTCTTGACAAGCAGCCCCCCAGCCTGGATACTCAGAGCGTACTCCACCACAAGTACGCACCCTCTCTCGGCAGAGGCTTGCAGTAGTTGGGCATCTCGCCCCCTTGCGGCCTCTGTCGGGGATGCGGTCACTTGTGGTGGAGTAGCCCAATCCTCTGCTGCAAGGGGGTTCCTCGTGAACACCGCAAAGCTGCGCGTCCTCATCGGTTCTCCAGATGTGCAGTACACACAGCGCCAAAACGCAACGGGCTACTTCTACATTTCACAAGAAGATGCCCTGAAGGAAGGTTGGGACTACCGCACCAAGGATGGGCGAGGAAAACTGGAGAACTGGGTGCTGGGAGAACTCAGGCAGATTGAGAGCTGGTGTAACGGAGACGTTTACGGATTCGTTATCAACAAGGTGTGTCCACACTGCGATCAGGAAGTGAAGAACGGTGAGTGTGTGGAATCCTTGTGGGGTATCTATGGGGATACTCAGTCAGTGGTGCTGAAAGAAGCACTTTCAGTTCTTCCGGTACCCGATGAGGAGAAGAAGATCGAAGATCACCACTCAGGCTGGTTGATCTAGTGACGGTAGACAACACCAGAAAGGAGTGAGCACAGCCATGACGACAGCCATATACATCCTGTGTGCCTTTATCTCTTGTGTTGTGTTCGTAGCATCTGTAGCCAGTGTCGTGCCGGAACGACTCACTGGTTTTGTGATCGCTATCTTCATCCTACTTTTAGGATGGAGCATCTCTTGGCATGGGGTCAAGGAAGGAGATTAGGCATGGCAGTTGCAAGTAGCGCAATGCAGTTCCCATACCGTTTCGTGTCAGGCAAGGCAACAAGGTTGCCACAACTAGGTCTGTCCAAGATGATGGTTGAGGAACTAGGCAAAGGCTATGTTCCCATCAGCATCGCACCGGACAAAGATCAGTTCGTGGTGATGTTGGAGAGGAATCCATTGAAGGCCGAGAAGATGCTGGCTCGTCGTCGGCGTCTTCTTCCTCGGTAGTCTCGCTCCGGTCCAGGCGCAGGGCGCCTTCGCGCACGGTACCGTCGTCGCGCTGCAAGGCACGCCGCACCTCTGGTTTGCCGACGAACACGGCGTTCTGCATTGGGGTGGCGATACCCGCGCCCTATCCGGCAAGCATATCGCCTGGAGCAACCGCGTCGAGGTAAGCCTCGACCAACTCCGCACGCTGCCGGTTGGTGATCCGTGGTTGTCCGCCGGCTTGCTGAAAGACGGCGATCCCATCTATCTGGTCAAGTGGGAGACCGAGTGGGAATTGCCGCAACTGCTCCATATCCAGTCCATCGGCGACGTGGAACTGTTCGGGATCAATGGGAGCAACTACGGCAACTTCGTCATTGACCGCCCGGCCTGGGAGGCCCGCTACGGTATCTCGGCGGCTGACCTCCAACGTGGTGTTTTGGCCTCAGCGGTAACTGGTCCTGTGCCTACCAGCGTATCGACGCCGACAGCAACACCCGCTCCTGCCCGCACACCACTACCTACTCCCACGACCGTTCCACATACCGGAGACTGGCAGTTCAGAGAGCAAACCGACGCCTTTACGGGCGAGGTAACGAAGTCTATGTATTTGGTAGCTCACACAAGGCAGGGTTACGGCACCGAGCTCCCTGAGCTTATCTTTCGTTGCACAGTAGAAAAGAAAGATTCTTTTGAGTTACTGGTGTGGTGGAAGGAATACATCGGGAGCACTAAGGGGGTGCTTACAGGCGAAGATAGTGTCCATCCGATTGAGCGTAGAATAGATGGAGGCACCGTGATTAAGTGGGAGTGGAACCCTTCTACAACCCAGTACGCTTCTTTTGCTCCACATTATACAGAGCGCGTCATCCTTAGGCATAGACTAACGGGTGGACTATACTATGACGAACCTTCTGAAGTAGCGATGCGAGTTACACGGCACGACGAGACTACCATCACTGGCGTTTGGCGTACCATCGGAGCAGAGACGGCATTCGAGCGTATACTCTCTCAGTGTGGACTTTCGCACTCTGCCGCAATCGGACGCTGAGAGGGACACGCGCCTCACCCCCGGCCCCCTCTCCGTCGCCGAGCGACAGAGAAGGGGAGTCACTGGAGGCGGGCGGGGGATGCAGTTTTGCTCGGGGCAGCAGTGGAAACAGTAGTAACCCGCTGCCAGACCTTGACAGCTAAACTGTCAAGGTGGTAGCTTGGTCGGTGGCACTGTTGCCGATATGGCCACAGTTCTAGCGGCACACAACAGGGAGGCGGGTGATGGGAACTGAACAGATCAACGTCAGAACACAAGTGGAAGTGATGCTCAACAGCGTACCTGGACACGACTTGAAGGTCAGAGAAAAGTTGTTCGGTACCAGGGAGGGTAAACTGCTCGCAGATGACATAGAAGATATAGCTCATCAATGGCTCAAGGAAGCAACTTCTGCGGCCACTGAAGGGGATAGAATGCGGATAGTCGCCGGACTTATCCCGAGGCTACAGTCAGTAAGAAGTCGCGTCATGTCACTTGTGGGAAGCGCCACTTCTTATCCAGAGGCTTATGAAGCCCCTTTGGATGATGCGCTTAAATCTTTCCGCTGCTGGTTGCTAAGGAGAGCAGAGGAATACGCGGCACCATAGCTGCGAAGGGTAGCCGGACAGCTTTGCGTTTAAGCGTACCCCTCACAGCCGTCTATGAACCGGTTGAGGAGGGCTGGGTACAGGCTAGACTTGCCGAACTGCCGGCGGTCATCACCGCTGGCCCGACGCTGGAGGCGGCCAGGGAGTTCCTTGGCCGATGCGCTGCGGGAATATCTGCTCTCCCTCGCCGAGTCACCCGCGATGGCTGAGAGGCAGCACGGCATAGGTGATGTTCATGGCTAGTGGGGCTGTCCTGCAAGCTGAGGGGCTACGCGCCGCATCCCCGGCCATTGTTGACAACACCTGCCGATTGCGGTAGGATGATTCTGCCTCCGTGGGAATGGCGGGACGCAGGAGTTCTGGGTAAAAATGCTGTCGTATCGACCTTACCTGCTAGGATGGTAGAACCAATGGATAAGAAAAGAAGACTTTACCTCAGGCTGTCCAGAGTATCAGTGGAGGTAAGCATACTTAATGAACATCTGGAGCTTATCGAGGAGCAAATAAAGCGAGGTGAGAAGGAAGCAAAGTGTAAGTTAGATACTGAAATACGCGGCTTAACTCCTGATGATGAAGATAGCTGGAGTCGCCCCCATGACGAGTACGACTATCAGGTCGAGGTCACATTACCACGCATCCTACGCAATCCTTTTCTTGTTAGCTTATTCGCTGTATATGAGTCAGCAGTGACAACAATTGCAGAATTAGTTCAGGAAGAGAAGGGGCAGAAGATTGCTATCGACGATCTCAGGGGGAGAGGGTTTCTCAACCGATCCAAACGATATTATAGACATATCCTTCAGTTCGACCTTTCAACGGATAACGAGCGCTGGAAGCGGTTGATGGTGCTTTCTGATCTTCGCAATGCAATTGCCCATAGCAATGGGCGCTATGAAGCAATTAGTAAAGAGCTAAGGAGGAGAATCAAACAGCAGGGATTTCTTGATAAAGATACCGGTTTTATTATAGTCCCTGGGATTTTCCTGCGAGAGACAGTTGCAGTGGTAAAAGGGGAATTGGAAGACCTTTTGGCAAGATATGAGAAGTGGGAAACGGCCAAAAATCCCCGATGACTAAAAACTGGACTACTACTTCATGATGATGGAGAATCATACCTGTATGACAGCACGCATCGCGCTCACGGTCGTCTATGAGCCGGTCGAGCGGGGCTGGGTTCAGGCGCGGCTCGCCGAGTTGCCGGCGGTCATCACTGCTGGCCCGACGCTGGACGCGGCCAGGAAGCTCCTTGCGGACGCGCTGCGGGAATATCTCCTCTCCCTCGCCGAGTCACCCTCAATGGCAGCGGGGCAGAACGGCGCCGTACACTGCGAGCCGCTGGAGATCGTCATTCGCGACGCGGCGGCCATGCCCTCAGGCCAATGAATTGACAAGTCAAGGCGGGGACACTATCATGGTGGGTAATGGGCCGGTTACTGCGTAGCGGGGGCTGGCCCCTATTCTTTTGGCAATATGACTAGGCCGTGGCCTTCCACTTTCCCACGTGGACTGCGCCGAAACTTCTCCGCCACTATCCGCCAATCTTCCTTGTCCTGCTTACCCAAAATGTGGCGTCCGATTTGGATATGATATGCTTGCATCATAGATAGAAATATGCTAATTTATCCTGACGGTGCGCTGCCCGGAGCGGCCGCCTGGCCAGGGAGCGGCAGATGATGACACAAGTCCACGCCGAGCGGCAGCAGGTGATGACCGGCGAGCAACGCGAGTCCATCTGGAGTGTCAGCAGAGGCGTCAAGCACGTCTACTTCGCGCTCTTCATCGGGCAGTATGTGGCGGGTACAATATGGATGGTGCAGCAGGGTGTGGCGAGCCTGGCGGCACTCTGTCATGACCTGGCGGCGCTGGCGATCACGGCGGCGGCCGTGTCCATGGTGTTCACGGAGACAGGGAGGTATCTGATGGTGTTGGCAGCAGCGTTCGAGGAATGGCGCGAGAAGCGGCGGCTGGAGCAGATCGCGCGGGCGGTAGCGGCAGCGGAAGCGAAAACGGTGCGCGAAAACAATGCCGAGTGGGAAGCGTGGAACGAACGGCGGCTACAGGCCGAGCAGCGCGGCGAGCCGTTCAATGAGCCACTTCCCTCCGAGCGCAGCCGCGCGACCGAGCCGCCGCCGCAAGCATGATCCGGTGGCGCTGGTGGCAGGGAGGTATCTGATGGTGTTGGCAGCAGCGTTTGAGGAATGGCGGGAGAAGCGGCGGCTTGAGCAGATCGCTAGAGCTGTGCGTGGAGTCGATGCCGAGTGGGAGGCCTGGAACCAACGGCGGATGCAGGCCGAGCAACGCGGCGAGCCGTTCGATGAGCCGCCGCCCTCGGCACAGCGCCGCGCCGCTGAGTCAGTCCAGCAGCAGTGATCGGTGCTCTGTGCCGGCCCTCCGCTCCGCAGAAGGACACGGATTGCGGCTTCCGCCGCAATGACGGGCGGCAGTCTGCACACCGGCCCACTCCGAGCGATGCAGCGCCCGGTCACTCGCCACGCTGCACGCACCACTCGCCACCTAAGACGTTGCGCCGCCCCCCGCTATTCAGGTGTAATGGCTGCCAACATCAAGCAGCCTGTCACTGCGGCGGAGAAGGGAGCGGCAAACACGATGCGTACAAATCCAGGGCTGGCCACGCTACGCGCGGGCGGTGTATCGGCCGGGCCGGGCGTCAGCTTCGGCTCACCAGACATTGCCGAGCAGGCGGCCAGTGTCGGCTTCGAGTGGGTCTGGCTCGACTGGCAGCACGGGCAGTGGACGGAGAGCGGCCTGAACGATGCGCTGGCCCGCTTTCTCGCGTTCGAGACGGCGCCTATCGTGCGCGTGAAGGGCCATGAGCTAGGCACGATCAACCGGGTGCTGGATATGGGCGCGATGGGCGTGATCGTGCCGATGGTGCAAAACGCCGCGCAGGCCCGTTACGTCGCCCAAGCCGCCTACTATCCGCCGCTCGGGATGCGCTCGGTCGGCGGGATGCGGCTGGGCCTCTACGCCGACGGAACGCCGGCCGACTACCAGCGGCAGGCCAACGACGAGATCATGCTGGTGGTGATGGTGGAAACCGAAGAGGCCATCGGCAACGTCACCGAGATCATGCACGTCCCCGGCGTAGATGCTGTGCTGATCGGTCCGGCCGACCTGATGATTGACGTGCAGGCGAACGGCCACGACGAGTCCCGCCACGAAGAGCTGTGCTTGCAGGTTGTCGCCGCGTCGCAGGAAACCGGCGTCGCCGCCGGCTACGTCTGCCAGACCCGCGAGGAAGCGAATAGGCGCGTTGGCCAGGGCTTCCGCTTCATCCCCCACGGATCCGACCGCACGGCCGTCCAGAACGCCTTCCGGGAAACACTCGCCGACATCCAGCGGTGGTAGCCGGTGGTCAGTGGCTAGACTCTGTTACCACTGCCCTTGTCATTCCCGCGCAAGCGGGAATCCACGTCCCCCCGCTCCGGCGGGGGGACCATAGGGGGGCCAGCACGACCCAATGGGGTTGGTGGCATCGCCGCCTCTCCCGCCGGGCGAGGGATGGGGTGGGGGCAAACAGGAAGCCGCTGATAGCTGATAAGGAGGCCATCATGCCGGGTGAAACTTGGTATTTCGCCCTCACTCGTGAAGGGGGCTACTACCACATCGTGGCCGCGAGCACGAGCCAGGCCAAAGTGCTGCGCGCGCTGGACTCCTTCTCCGGCCCAACGGCGGTGGCGACGCTCGACGAGCTAGGCGCGGTCGGTATCAGCGAGCGCGAGATCGCCCAGTGGCTTCCCTCGGCAGCGGACGACGGCGACCGTAGCTAATCGCCAGCGTTGACTGCCTGGATCAGCGCCCGGGTATACCCCAGGCAGAACGAATGCTGGCGCTCGCCATCCGGGTCCACCGCTGATTGCGGCACGTGATCCGGGCAGAGCATCCCCTCGAAGCCCACCGACTTATACACCTGCAAGGCCTTGTACATATCTACGTCGCCGTTGTCCGGGTAGACTTCCTCGAAGTTCAGGTAGCCACCTCGAATGTTGCGGAAATGCACCATGAAAATCTTCTGCTCGGAGCCGAAATGGCGAATCGCTTCCAGGACCTCGGTCGCCGGGTCCCGGCACATCTCAGATACGGTGCCCTGGCAGAAGTTCAGCCCGTGGTACGGACTCGGCGCAATGCTCAGGAGGCGCTTGAGGCCGTCTACGCTCCCCAACACCCGATGGACGCCGCGCAAGCCCGTGTCGTGTGGCACGGCCGGGTCGTGCGGGTGACAGGCCATCCGCACGCCGTACTCCTCGGCCACGGGAACCACCCGCTCCAGGAAGTAGGTCATATTCTCCCACATCTTCTCGGGCGGCATGGGGCCAGCCTCGGTAAGAGAGTGGTCAGTCCACTTATTGATGTCGAAGTGGCTATAGGTGACGCCACCACGGCCGGGCGTCCGACCCGTGCGCGGTATGCCGATCAGACTCAGGTTGTATTTCAGCGCCGGAATACCGGCCTCGCTCGCGGCCCGGATATTCTGCTTGATGACCTCGATCTCGGCATCGCGGCTCGGTAGCCCCCGCATGATCCCCGGAAAGCGTTGTTGGGTCATGTAGTTGGACTGCATGTTGAGCGCGAGCACGTCGAACGCGATACCGAACGATTCCAGGTAGGCTTTCGTCCGCTTGAGCGCCGCCACGTCCCACGTGCCGTCCTCCTGCTCGATGCCTCTGATGGTCGGTGTCGCCACGGCGACGTGCTCCACGCCCAGTTGCGCCGCCCACGTCAGCTTCTGCTCCGAGAGGTCTCCCAGTTGCTCGCCAATGTACATCGTGCTCCTCCCACGCAATCAGCACCAATGGTACCAGGATAGAGGGCGCTAGGGTTACACCAGCGTCGCCTTTGGCGCAACCTATGACCACTCAGGAATGCTAGACTGGTGCGCGTCTCGGCAGCAGACACGCGCTCCGCCGTGTACCGAGGAGGAACGATCATGGCCATGAAGATCGGGCTGGGGCTAAACCCCCACACGCTCACCACCGACAACTTTCGCTTTGCCCATCAGCTCGGCGTCACGCATATCGTCGCCCACCTGTCCAACTGGGCCTCTGTGGCCCAACGACCGACCGGTCCAGACGGCCAACCCGCCCTCTGGAGCTATGCAGAGCTGCGCGACCTCCGCGCCGCGATCAATGCCGAGGGACTGGAGCTCTACGCCCTTGAGAACTTCGAGCCGGCCCACTGGTCCGACGTGCTGCTCGCCGGTCCGCGCCGCGATACGCAGATCGAGGGACTGAAGACGATCATCCGCAACATGGGCCGCGCCGGCATTCCCGTCATGGGCTACAACTTCAGCCTCGCCGGCGTCTGGGGACGCACGCAAGGGGCATTCGCCCGCGGCGGCGCCGAGTCGACGGGCTATATCGAAGCCACGGCCCCGCCCCAGGACCCCATTCCCCACGGCACGATCTGGAACACCGTGTATGACACCGATGCTCCACCCGGCGACATCGGGACTGTCTCGTCCGACCAGTTGTGGAGCCGGCTGGAGTATTTCCTGACCGAGCTCGTTCCCGTGGCGGAAGAGGCCGGCGTGCGGCTGGCGGCCCATCCCGACGATCCGCCGCTGCCCACGCTCCGTCAGACGGCCCGCTTGGTCTACAAGCCCGAGCTATACCAGCGCCTCCTCGACATCGTGCCTAGCCACTACAACGCCCTGGAGTTCTGCCAGGGCACGATCTCCGAGATGGTTGGCGAGATGGACGTGTACGAGGCGATTGACCGCTATACCGCCCAACGGAAGATCGCCTACGTCCATTTCCGCAACGTGCGCGGGAAGGTGCCCAACTACCGCGAGGTGTTCATTGACGAGGGCGACGTAGACATGATCCACGCGCTCCGCATCTACCACCGGAACAACTACGACGGAGTAATCACTCCCGACCATACCCCGAGCGTCTCTTGCGATGCCCCGTGGCATGCTGGCATGGCCTATGCGTTAGGCTACATCCGCGCCGCCATCACGATGATCGAGCGCGAATAGCCGCGCCAGGAAATACCGTCAGTCGGCCAATCCACGATACGGAGAGAGGTACGATGCGTATAACGATCACCGGCGGCGCCGGGCGGCTGGGACAGGCGCTCGCCGCCCACTGGCAGGACACTCACCAGGTCCGCACCGTGGACGCCATCCCGCTGCCGGACGGCGCCGCGTCCCAGGACCATCGCGTCGGCGACCTGCGCGACTCGGATTTCGCCCGGCAAGCCATCGCCGACAGCGACGTGCTCGTCCACCTCGCGCCCATCGCACCCGCCGGCCCCGCTACCACGAGCGACCTGAATCGACTCGACGTTGCCACCCGCAGCACCTACCATCTCATGCTCGCCGCTCCCGACGCCGGCGTGCAGACCGTCGTACTCGGCAGCACGCTCGACCTGTTCGACGCCTACCCCGGCGCCTGGCGCGTCACCGAGCAGTGGGTCCCGCAGCCGGCCCCTACCCCGGCGCACCTCGCGCCCTATCTGGCCGAGTGCAGCGCGCGCGAGTTGGTCCGCGCCCTGCCCCTGCGCGTGATCTGCTTGCGCCTGGGCGAGGTCGTCTCGGGGGCCGAGGTCGAGGGCCAGCCGTTCGATGGCCGCTGGCTGCACGTGGAGGACGCCGTACAGGCCGTCGAGCGCGCGGTGGCGCTCACCCCGACCGAGGAAGAGCCGCAGACGGGCTGGTGGGTGTATCACATTACGGCGGCGGGACCTCGCACGCGCGTCCCGCTGGAAGGTGCGACCGACACGCGCCTTGGCTATGCGCCCCGGCACGCCTTCCGCGCCTGGTGGACGGAAGAATGGCAGCATCCACCGGCGGCCCCGCAGCCGCCGGCCGTGCCGTCGCGGCCGATCCGCAAGGTGGTGGTGTTCGGCGCCGGCGGGCCGCTGGCCGCAGCCGCAGCGCCGCTGCTCACGGAGACGCATACGGTCCGGCTCACGGACCTGCTTCCGTTGGCCGACATCATCGCGGCCAACGAGCCACAATCGCCGGGCGCGCCGCTACCGGTCCTCTTCGATCCCCCGCACGAAGCGCAGGTCGTGGACATCACCGACTACGACCAAGTGCTGGCCGCGTGTGCTGGCATGGACGCGATTGTCAACTGCACGGTCAACCGCCCGCACCCCGTCGAGGCCTTCCGCGTGAACTGCCTCGGCGCCTACAACGTCATGCGTGCAGCGGTAGCACAGGGCATCCGCCGCATCGTGCATACCGGCCCGCACTTGACCGGCTCCGGCCACAACATCGGCTACAACTGGGACTTCGACATCAGTGCCGACGTGCCCCCGCGCCCTGGCCACTGGCTCTACGCCCACTCCAAGTACCTCGGCCACGAGGTGGTCCGCATCTTTGCCGAGGCGTATGGCCTGGAGGTACCCGCGCTGTATTTTGGTGGCTTCATGAACCCCGCCCGTCACCGGCCGCGGTCCGGCGGCGTCGGCGGGCTGACCATCTCCTGGAACGACGCCGGCCTCGCCGTCCGCCGCGCGCTCGAAGCGCCGTCGCTGCCCCGTCCGCTCGAGGTCTTCAACATGACCACCGACCTGCCCCACGGCAAGTTCCCGAACGAGAAGGCCAAGCGACTGCTCGGCTGGCAGCCCCGCGATACCCTCGACCACCTCTGGGGCCTCCGCCCCTGATCTTGCTTACCGATAGCGTCCCGCCTGCATCTCGTAGAGCGTGGCGTAGCGCCCGCCTTGCGCCACCAGCGCAGCATGGCTGCCGGCCTCGATTATCCGTCCCTCGTCCAGCACCACGATGTGGTCCGCCATCCGGACCGTCGAAAATCGGTGGCTGATGATCAGCGCGGTTTTGCCCCGCGCCAAGTCCCGGAACTGCTCAAACAGTCGGTACTCGGCCTCTGCATCCAGCGCCGCCGTCGGCTCATCCAGAATCACCACCGCCGCGTCTCGCACAAACCCTCGCGCCAGCGCCACCTTCTGCCATTCGCCACCCGATAGCTCCACGCCACCCCCGAACTGTCGCGTCAACCCGGTGTCATAGCCCTGCGGCAGCTTGGTCGCGATCTCGTCCGCGCCCGCCCACTGCGCGGCCCGCTCGATGCGTCCTGCTCCAGCACCGGCCGCGTAGGCACCGACCGCGATGTTCTCGCGGAAGGTGAGGGCAAACTGAGCGAAGTCCTGATAAACGACGGCAATCCGGCGGCGCCAGGATTCCAGGTCATACTCGTCGAGGGGAATACCGTCGAGCAGGATGGTGCCCGTAGTGGGGTCGTACATGCGGGTGAGCAGCTTGACGAGCGTGCTCTTGCCGGCACCGTTGGCCCCGACCAGCGCCGTCACCTGGCCCGCCGGCAGCACAGCGCTCACGTCTGTGAGCACCGCTTGCCTGCTCTCGGGATAGCGAAACCCCACCTGACGCAGCTCGATGCCGGCCAAGCCGGCAGCCGGTGCCGCATGGCCCTGCCCCGGCGACGCGAGCTTGATCGTTGGCCGCGCGTGATCTAGGAATTCGAACAGTCGCTGCAGGGGCAACAGCGCCTGGTAGAGATGCCCAATCCCATTCGTGAGGCTTGACGTGAGCAGCTCGACTTGAATCACCGCGCCCAAATAGAGCACCACGTCACCGAGCGTCAGCCGACCCGCGCCGGCTTGCGCCGCCACGTACCAGAACCCGCCAGCCAAAGTCAGCGCATAGAGAGCACCGAGGGCAGCAGTCACACGCAGTTGGGCATACCGGATCCCGCCCATCTCACCAAGCGCCGCATCAAACTGCTGTTGGAAGCGCCGGACGAGAAACCCGCCCAGACCGAATACCCGCACTTCCTTGGCGCTGGTAGGCTGCGTCGCCAGGCGGCCGCAATAGTCCATCTCTCGCGCCGGACGGGCCTGCCGGATCATTGCCTGATAGGTCGTGCGGCTATAGTGCTCCTCCGCGATGAGATGCGGTACGGCCACCGCCGTCAGCAAGAGCGGCAACAGCGGGTGGAGGTGGGCTAACAGGAACAGCAGCCCAATCAACGTCAGCAGAGGCAGACAGCGCTGCAGGAACACCAGCAGCCGCGGCCCACGGATAGCCGCTCTGTACTGCATCAGGTGCAGTTCATCCCGAAAGGACGGATGCTCAACACGGTAGAGGTCCACCAGCGTTGCACCAGCTTGCATCAGGCGCCGATCTACCTCCCCCACCGCACGATTCTCAATTGACGCCGACAGCGCCTCTTGGATGGGTTTCAGACCCGTTGGGACGACCAGCGTGAGTGCATACAGCGTGCCGAGTACGATCACTCTGCTGCCGGTATCGAGTGTCCCACTGGCTCCGGCCGTCACGGTCTCCATCAGCAGCTTGCCGAGCCAGACCCCGAGCACGGAGGGTACGACGTGCTGTTTGCAGCCTGGACGATCCGGACCGAGGGGCCGCTGGCCTACTCACGTTGCCGCCTCCGCATACTGGGCAGCCTGGAAGTGGAATAGCCGGGCGTAGTCACCATTGCGGGTCAACAGCTCTTCGTGAGTTCCTGCCTCCCGAATCCGTCCGTCCGCCAGGTACAGAATGCGGTCCGCCATCCGCACCGTCGAAAAGCGGTGGCTAATCAACACGGACATGCGCTCACGGGTCAGGTCCTGGAAGCGTTGGTAGACCTCGTACTCGGTTTGCACGTCCAGCGCCGCCGTCGGCTCATCCAAGACGAGCAGACCACAGTCCCGCATAAAGGCCCGCGCCAGCGCCAGCTTCTGCCACTCGCCGCCGGATAGCTCCCGCCCGCCAAACTCGCGGCCGAGCCGCGTGCCCAGACCCTGGGGCAGTTGCTCCAGCAGCGCGTCGGCACCCGCTTTGGACGCAGCCGCCTGGAGACGGCCGCCGTCACCCATGGCCTCGACCTGACCCAGCCCGATGTTCTCCCTGGCGGTGAATTCGTAGCGCACAAAGTCTTGAAAGATGACCCCCATCTCGCGGCGCACGGCCGCCGGATCATACTCTCGCAGGTCAACCCCATCGAGCAGGATACGACCACCGCTCGGGTCGTAGAAGCGTAATAGCAGCTTGACGACGGTGGTCTTTCCAGCCCCGTTCTGCCCCACCAACGCGAGGCACTCACCGGGCCGGAGCGTGAACGAGACGTCCCGCAATACCGGTTCTGTGCGGCCTGGATAGGTGAACGCCACGTGCTCAAAGGCAATGCCCTTACGAATGGGACGTGGCAGGGGCCGCGGTGGATCGGCGACGATGAGGTCCGACGGGGCCTGGAGTACTCTGAATAGGCTGGGCAAGAAGGCGAGCGAAACGCCCAGCGACTGCACGGGCCCTAGCTGGAGCAGACGTCGCTGTAATAAGAACGCAGCACCACCATAGAGCACGAGGTCTCCAGGAGTTCCGTGCCCCGCAGCCACCCGCCAGCCCAGCACGACGTACACCGCACCGGCTGCCGCCGGTCCTAGGCAGGCGGCCAGGCTCACTGGCACGACCAAGCGCCGGCGCAGGCAGCCAAGCTCATCAATGAGCCGGTGGAAGAGGGCGCCGTACCGCTGCCGGAAGAATGGTCCCAATCCATACAGTCGCACGTCCTTGGCCGGCTCCGGCGTGATGAGCTGATCGCGGTTGTAGTCCAGTTGGCGCCCTTCCGGCGTCTGAACGTAGAGGTGAAAACCGGTAACACGCTCATATCGCCATTGGTAAATCGTCTGCGGCACTGAGGCCAGGAGCAGGAGCAATGGCAGGAGCGGATGCAGACCAATGAGCAGCAGGGCTACCCCGATCACAGTGAACAGTCCGAGCACGGCCGACGCCCCATGGACCATTATTCGCAGTCCCGTTTGGCTCGCATAGCGCTGGGAACGCTCCAGATCATCAACCCAACTCGGATCCTCAAACCGCGCTAGTCCCTGCCAGCGGTTGGCGGCGCGGATGAGTTGCTCGGTGATGTAGCCCGTCAGCCGATCCCCGGCCTGGCTCTGGAAGGTGAAGGTGAAGGGCGGGATCAGTTGACCGGCGGCGACGGCCACCGCTGTCAGCATGATCCAGGCGCCGAGGGGTAGGGTGACGACGATAGGACCAGCGTCAGCCAGGAAGCCCAGGTCTACGGCTGCCCGGTCTATGACCGCGCGAGATAGGGCTAGTTGTGCTGGAGGTACGAGCGCCTGCAGCAGCAACAGCAGCAGGACGCCTAGCGCAAGCAGCGGGCTGGCTTGCCAGCTAAGACGAACCGCGAGCCAGGTCAACTGGCCGGCAGTCCGTAGTCGCTGTCTCAAGCCGCGTTCGGGCATCTGTTGACTTAGGGCGCAATCAGAATCCGCGCCACCTCGCCGCGTTGCGCGGCCCACTCGGCGTCGGTGAAGGCGGTGTTGATCTGCTCCAGCGGATAGCGCCGCGAGACCAGCCGGTCGAGCGGATAGCGGTGTTGGGCACCGGCCAGCCAGGCGAGCGCCCGTGGCAGCACCCAGCGGTCGTAGGAGAGCACGCCAAGCAGTTGCTTGGGCCGGCGCACGGCATCGTGGGGGATGATCTCGGTGCTCACGTCCGGCACGATATTGCCCATCATCAGGTAGCGTCCGCCGGGCCGCAGCAGCTCCAGTCCTTCTTGCACTACCCCCGGCACCCCGACGACCTCCACGCACACGTCGGCACCCACTCCGCCGGTCAACTCCCACACCGCCTCGACACGCTCCTCTTTCGTCGTCTCCGCGACGTTGAGCGTCAGGTCGGCCCCGAAGTCGCGGGCCAGGTCCAGGCGCTGCGGAATAGCGTCAATGGAAACGACCTGCCCGGCGCCCATGTCACGCGCGACGGCCGCGGCATAGAGGCCCAAGCCGCCGGCGCCCTGCACGACGACCGTATCGCCGAGCCAGATGCCGATGCGGTGCAAGCCGTAGATCACCTGCGACAGCGCACAGTTCACCGGCGCCAAGAGATCATCGGGAATACCGTCCGGCACCTTGAACACCCATTGGCCGGGGTGGAGCAGCATGTACTCGGCATACGTGCCGAGGAAGTGGGGCGGATCGTCCGCATGCACGTGCGCCTTGAACTGATACCGATTGGGACAGCCGGTCGTGCCGCTCAAGCACAGCCAGCATTCCCCACATGGGACAAAGTAGGAATACGCCACGCGGTCACCGACGGCCAGCGGACGGCCGAGCGTATCGTGCTGCCGCGCTGAACCGAGCGCCACCACGCGCCCGGTGCCCTCGTGGCCGGGCACACTCGGATAGGGCTGGAGCGGCGGCACCTCACCGCGCCAGATGTGCAGGTCGGAGCCGCACAGGCCGGCAACCGTCGTGCGGACCACAATTTCGTCGGCTGCCGGTGCGGGTATGGGGTACTCGCGCAACTCTATCGGCCGGTCCGCGCTGGTCGCTACTGCCGCCCGGCCCATCGCTGTCATCCGACCCTCCTCCATGTACGGCCCCCCATAGTCCTCCCGCTCCGCCAGGGGGACAGGGCTGTTCCCTCCCCCCGTCGCAATGGCCGCGGGCCAGGGAGTCGGCACAGCCTATCCCCTCCCCCGTCGCAACGGGGGAGGGCGAGGGTGGGGGCCAGTGGCAGCCCCGGCACGACTCCGTAACGGCTGTGACGCTACTCCTGGCCCGGCGTGCCCTCATACGTGACCATTTGCCGCGCCGGGTCCGAGTAAATGATGACCATGCGGGCCGGCGTCGTGCCCACGTTGCGGGCGTCGTGCTGCGCGCCGGCCGGCACCCGGATGGCCTGTCCCGGCTGCATCCGGTAGACCTCACCCTCCAGGCTGTGTTCCAGCTCCCCTTCAATCAGGTAGAGCAATTCCTCGCAGTTGGGATGGGCATGGAGCGGGTTTTTCTGTCCCGGCGCGATCTCGACGTAGCCCAGCGTCTGCTCCGCACCCGGCGCTAGCTCGCCATTGAACAGCCATTCGATGGCACCCCAAGCAAACTCGGCCAACTGCCCGGACCCTCGGCTGGCCAGGATTCCCGTTGCCGGCTGGTCAACTGCTGTCATGGACCGGTCTCCTTCCTCACGCCAACGGCACAGCGCCCCGCGCGCGCCACCGTCCGCATTCTACCCGATGGCACCGCGGCCACCCTGCTACGGGTAGACTTGCCGGCGGGAGATATCGCGGACCTGTGAATATTTCCCTTGACGGGAGCATGGGAGGCTGCTATTCTTGAGTTTGTCGAGCGATATACCGATGATCCTAGAGGGAGGAAGCGCAGATGGTTGTCATTGACGAGCTTCTCGCCGCCAACGAGGGGTATGCAGCCAGTTTCGCCAAAGGGGACCTGCCTATGCCACCGGGCCGGCAAGTGGCCGTGCTCACCTGCATGGATGCGCGGATGGACCCGGCGAAGTTCCTGGGGCTGGAGGAAGGCGACGCGCACGTCATCCGCAATGCCGGTGGGCGGGCCAGCGAGGATGCCATCCGCTCGCTGACCATCTCTCACAAGCTGCTCGGCACGCGCGAGTTCGTGGTGATCCACCATACCCACTGTGGGATGGAGACGTTCACCAATGAGGAACTGCGTGAGCAGTTGGGCCGCGACCTCGGTGCCGACGCCTCGACCGTCGAGTTCCTGCCCTTCGCCGATCTCGACGAGAGCGTGCGGGAGGATGTGGAGACAATCCGCTCGTCGCCGTTCATCCCGTCGGACATTCCGGTGAGCGGATACGTCTACGACGTGAGCAGCGGCCGGCTCCGCGCGGTACGCTGACGCCGGTCGCCGCCATGACTCCCCTGCCCTGAAGGGAAGGGGCCGGGGGTTAGGTCCAATACCGCCCCCGCCCCGCAGGGACGGGGCTACAGCGTGCTGCGTCCCCAACGACGTGGGCCGGCACCTTCCCCTTCCTTGTCTCCAACGGACTCCCCCTCTCCACCATGGTGGAGAGGGGGCCGGGGGGTGAGGCTAAATTACTGCACCATGCCGAACCGCTTATTTTGCGAGGTCATCTTCAGGAAATGCCGCAATCGCTGCTCGAAAATCTCCGGGCGTGACCGCGCGCCCTCGATGAACGCGATGCGGATTCGCTTGTAGGAATCGGGAAATCCCTGAAAGTTCCGCCACGTCTCCCGGTCTTGCTGCAGCGCCTGCACGATGTCCGGGGCAATCTCCGGTGCTGTCGGCTGCTCATCTACATCGAAGACGTGCTCGATGGCGGCCAGCCCGGCGGCAGTCATCTTGCCTTGCTCCAGGAGACGATGCACCCGCTCCCGGTTCATCGCCGACAGGTTGCTCTTGGGCTTGCGGGGCGTAAATCGCTGGGTGTATTTCTTGTCGTCTATGCCCTTGACGATGCTGTCTATCCAGCCGTAGCACAGCGCCTCTTCAACGGCGTCGTTATACGGGATGCGCGGTTTGCCGGACCCTTTCTTGTAGTAGATCAGCCATATCTCTTGTTCCTGGTCGTGATATTCGGCCAGCCACGCCCGCCATTTTTCCCTATCGCTGACGTAGAGTGTTTTCCCTATATCCACCGGTCAAGGCCTCCATCCGGGTAGCTCCCGATGACAGCTTTCACGCCCGCAGCAGCCTACCAGGCCGCCACGACGCGCGGCCGACGCACCCTACGCCAGCACCCGGCGCAAGGGCGCGGACAGCGGCACGACGGTCAGCACGACCGCAGCCAGGAGGGCGAACGCCGTCGTCAAGCCCAGCAGGTCGGCCGCTACGCCGAAGATCGCGGGCGCCAAGGCCGACGCCGCCAGGACGACCGTGTAGAAAAGGCCGTAGCCCCGCGCCCGCCGTGCCGGCGCGACCAGCCCGGCCGTCGCCGCGTAGAGCACGGATGAGGTGCCGTTCAGTGCAAAGCCGAACACCAGCGCCAGCGGCACCAGCACTGGCCCCGAAAAAAAGATGAAGAGGACCATCGTCGCGGCGGTCAGTGCCTCCGTCACCCAGATCAGGCGCACGGAGCCAATCCGATCACCCAGCCAACCGCACAAGAACTTCCCCGCCGCCCCGCCGGCAAAGATCAGCGCGAAAAGGCCGCTGATTGCGGCGCCGTCCAGCCCATGCACCGTGAGAATGAAGGGCAGCAGCGCCAACCCGGCGCCCCGTCCCACGCCGTCTACCGTGCCGACTGCCGCGAGCAGTGCAAATGATCGCGGCTGCGCGATTCCCCAGCCCGCGCGTGACCACCTGGCCCGCGGCTGCTCCGCCCGGCGAGTAGGCAACCGCGCGACGGACCGCGTCACCTGTGTCCGTGCCGTCAGCGTTGCCAGCGAGCAGAGCAACCCAACCGCCGCCAGGGCGCCGAGCGCCGCTCGCCAGCCGTAGGTCACGCCGAGAATGCCGGCCAGTGCCGGTCCGGCGAGCTTCCCGAGATCCCCGGCGAAGTTGAGTGTGCCGACGGCCGAGCCGCGTCTGCCCCCCTCGTAGGCCCGCGAGACCAGCCCGGTCGCCAGGGGATGCTGCGGGCCACCACCGATACCCCCGACGACGGCTGCGCCAAGCAGGGCCAGGTAGGTCGGCGCCAACGCCATCCCCACCAGCCCGCCGGCCATCCAGGCGTTGCCACCCACGAGCAACCCCAGCTCCGCGCCGACCGTCAGGCGCTCCGCCAGCAGCCCCATCGGCAGTTGGAATACGCTGGCCACACCGGAAAAAGCGGCCTTGAGCAAGCCAATCTGCCCATAACTCAGTTGTAAATCGGCGGCGATGAGCGGCAGCAGCGGATAGACAATCGCAATGTAGGCATCGTTGACGACGTGCAGCACCGAGGTCGTGGTGAGCGTGGTCATCGCCGGCGTCCAGCGCCGGGTAAGCGTAGCCAGCCGCGGCGGACGCAGCCTTTCTTCCAACACCAATCCCTGCCTCTACCGCGATGCCCATCCGTCATTCCCGCGCAAGCGGGAATCCAAGCCCCCTCTCCCCGTGGGAGAGGGCCCTGACTGGGGTAGGTACGGGTTAAGCCGTAGGGGCGCAACATGTTGCGCCCGTCCCCCCGCCGCAGCGGGGGGACCCGTGACCCCCCCAGCTATACGAGAGGCTGAGGTGCCCGTCCCCCCGTCGCAACGGGGGGACCACAGGGGGGCCAGCCCCCTCAATTTCAGCATCACAACCTAGGGCACCACCTTCCAGGCCACGCTCAACCCCTCGCCGACCGGGAGGATCGTGCCTAGCAGCCGGGGATCGGTGGCAACGAGCCGGTTGTAGCGGCGCAGTGCCCGTACCGACTCGGACGACGTGGCCTCGTCGTATACCGCAACCCGGGGGCCGAGCGTCAGCACATTGTCCGCCAGAATCAACCCGCCCGGCCGCACGAGGCGCACCGCTTCCTCCAGATATGCCGGATACGGCGGCTTGTCGGCGTCAATGAAGACCGCGTCCACGCTCGCGTCGGCGCGCGCCGCCAGCGTCTCACAGGCATCGCCAACCGTCACCGTCACTCGCGCGGCCACCCCGGCCTGCCGAAAGTGCTCTCGCGCCATCGCCGCCCGCTGCGGATCGAGTTCCAGCGTCTCCAGGTGGCCGTCGGCGGGCAAGCCGCGAGCAATCCAGATACCCGAGTAGCCGGTACAGGTGCCGACCTCCAGCACGCGCCGCGCGCCGATCAGGCGACACAGCAGTTGCAGCACCCGCCCGGCTTCCGGCGCAATCGCCGGTACGCCCAGTTCCCGCGCTTTCGCGCCGATGGTGCGCAGGGCGTCATCCTCCACTACGACCTGTTCGCGTAGGTAGCGAGTCACGTCCGCATCGAGATACGTCATGCGCTCCTCCCCGGCTCTGCTGACACCGCGCTCCCCCGGCGCTGGCTTGACGTGCCTAGTTAATTACAGTATCGTTCGCTCAGGATACACGCTTGCTGCTATGCCTGCGTAGCCGGTGTGTTCCCTGTGTTCCTCAGGTTGCGTGCCGTCCGTATTGTTCAAGCAGGTGACTACGCTGCTTGCAGGAGGTGATTGGGCAAAGGGCACACGCACACGGTTGCACACTGTTCTAGCTTGCTCGATCCCTTTCATGGGGTGGTTTTGGGCAGCTACTGGAGTCTATGCAAGCGGGAGCTTGCAGGAGGGAAATATCGTGGCAGAGATCACACGCAGAAGATATATCGGCGGCGCTGGCGCCTTGCTCGGTGGCCTGTTGGCCGTCGCCTGCGGTGAAGTGGAAATCCGCTACGTCCAGGGGCCAGCGGGACCGGCCGGGCCAGCCGGCGCGCAGGGTGAGCGCGGTGCGACCGGCGCCCAGGGCGTGCAGGGCGAAGCCGGCGCGGCCGGCCAGACCATCGTCGTGGACAAGCCGGTCACGCAGGTGGTCGAGAAGACCATCGTGGCGGCACCCAACACCAAGGTGGTCATGTGGACCGGCTTCTGGCGCGGTGGCAACATGAGCGACCGCGGCACCGGCTGGACCGATCTGACCAACCGCTGGAATGCCGAGAATCAGAATATCACCTTCGTGCTTCAGCCGGTGTCTGGCCAGGGCGACAACACCAATGCCAAGATCATCTCCAACTACGCTGCTGGGACGGTACCCGATCTCGTACACACCGCCTACTGGAGCGGGGGCGTCTTCGGCACCCGCGACATGCTCCCTGATCTGCAGGAGACCTACATCCGGCACGACAAAGAGTACGCCGACTCGATGGACGACTTTTTCCCGCATCTGCTGGAGTCCAGCATGTGGGAGGGTAAGCTGTGGAGTTTGCCCCAGGAAACCAATGCTGACCTGCCCTACACCAACCTGGATGTGGTACGGCAAGCGGGCCTGGAGCCGCTGAGGCTCGGTTACACCTGGGAGGATCTGACCGAGTACCTCAAGACGATTCAGCAGACCCTTGGCCCAGGTGAGCAGTCGGGCAAATGGGCCATGAGTGGCATGATGGGTAACGTGAACTTCATCAATCTGCTTAAGCAGGCTGGTGGAGAGTTTTACAACGCAGACCGCACCAAGATCATCTACAACAGTCCGGAAGGCGTGGAAGCACTGCAGTACGTCGCAGACCTGATCCATGACCACCAGGTGCATGTGCCCCACAGAAGCTACTTCGAGGCCAGCGGCAAGGACCGTCCGAGTTTCCGCAAAGGTAGCATCGCTATGAACTACGAGACGAGCGCTTCCCGTCTCGTCACATGGGCGCAAGACATCGGCGGCTTGGACAACATGTACGTCACGCCGTCGCCCACGCGGAAGCAGCCCTTTGTGGCGACCTTTGGCCAGAACACCTTTATGTTCAAGACGAACACCCAGCAGCAGGAAGCTGTCTGGCAGGTGATGCGCTGGCTGACGAACACGGATGCGGCGGCGCACTACGCAGCGGTGACGATGTTCCTGGCGCCGCGCAAGTCTGTGCTCCTGCACCCCGAGTACCAGGCGGTGCGCGAGCGTGTGCCGCAGTTCGAGACCTTTATCGAGGGGTTGAGCTATGCCTTCCGGCCGTTCCATCCAATGTTCCCCGACCACTACGGTGGGTTTAGCAATCTGGCCGCGAAGATCTGGACGACTCCGGGCACCTCGGTCAAAGACGGGCTGGATGAGGCGGTCCGTGTGCTGAACGCCAAGCTGGACCAGTGGAACGCGCAGAACTAGCTGAGGCTAGAGTAGCCTGCCGGGGCGGCTTGGGTAGGATCGTCGGGCCGTTCGGCGGCTCGAATACAAAGGTTGCACGGGAGCCATCGCGTTCCTGTGCAACCTTCTTTTTTCTTTCCTCACCGCCCGGGGGGATCGTGCCCATGAGCCGGTGATCCGTGGCGACGAGCCGGTTGTAGCGGCGCAGCCTCAGCCGGCCCGAGGCACTCTTGCAGCAATGGGTCAGTTTCGGGATAGCGAGCGGCCGCGCCGGCGGCCGGCGCGGTGCCTCAACGGTCTCGCCGCCGGGCTTGGGGCTTGCCAAGCGCCTCCGGTACCGGCTTGACGTGTGAAGGTAAATAACGTATCGTTCGCACGGGATATACGCCTGCTACCACGCCTGCGTAGCCGGTGTGATCCCTCGGCCGCAAACGGCCTCTACATTGAAGCAGGTAACTACGCCAGTTGCAGGAGGTGATGGGGCAACGGGCACAAGCACACGGCGGCACACTGTTCCGGCTCGCCCAAGCACCCACGAGGAGAGCGTTGGGCAGCTACAAAGAGTCTGTGCAAGCGGGAGCTTGCAGGAGGGAAATATCGTGGCAGAGATCACGCGCAGAAGGTACATCGGTGGCGCTGGCGCCGTACTTGGTGGCCTGTTGGCCGTCGCCTGCGGCGAAGTCGAAATCCGCTACGTCCAGGGACCGGCGGGTCCGGCCGGTCCGGCCGGCGCGCAGGGCGAGCGCGGTGCCACCGGTGCCCAGGGCGTCCAGGGCGAATCCGGTGCGGCCGGCCAGACCATTGTCGTGGACAAGCCGGTCACGCAGGTCGTCGAGAAGACCATCGTGGCGGCACCCAACACCAAGGTGGTCATGTGGACCGGGTTCTGGCGCGGTGGCAACATGAGCGACCGCGGCACCGGCTGGACCGATCTGACCAACCGCTGGAATGGCGAGAACCTGAACATCACCTTCGTGCTCCAGCCCGTCGCCGGGCAGGGGAACAACACCGACGAGAAGATCATCTCCAACTACGCCGCGGGCACCCCGCCCGATCTGGTGCATACCGCCTACTGGAGCGGCGGCGTCTACGGCATCCGCGACATGCTCCCCGAGTTGATGGAGACGTTCATCCGGCACGACAAAGCGTATGCCGACTCGATGGACGACTTCTTCCCCCACCTCCTGGACTCGAGCTACTGGAATGGCCAGTTGTGGAGCCTACCCCAGGAAACCAACGCCGACCTCCCCTACACCAACCTGGCCTTCGTGCGGGAAGCCGGCTTGGAGCCACTGACCCTCGGCTTCACCTGGGACGAGTGGGTGGAGTGGATGAAGGTGATGCAAACGAGCCTCGGCGACGGCAAAGAAACGGGTAAGTGGGCCATCGGCCACATGCTCAACACCGTCGTATGGTGGAACCTGGTCTTCCAGGCCGGGGGCAGCATCTTCAACGAGGACCGCACCAAGCTCGTGCTCGATTCGCCGGAAGCGCTCGAAGCGCTGCAGTTCGTCTCCGACATCCACCACAAGCATCAGGTTGCCGTGCCGCACCGCTCCTACTACGAGGAAACCGGCAAGGAGCGTCCCAGCTTCCGTAAGGGCCAGATTGGGCAGTTCTACGAGACCAGCGCCTCGCGCCTGGTCACGTGGGCACAAGACATCGGCGGCTTGGACAACATGTACGTCACTCCGTCGCCGACCAAGAAGCAGCCGTTCGTGGCCAACTTCGGCCAGAACACCTACCTGTTCAAGACCAATACGCAGCAGATGGAAGCTGCTTGGCAGGTGATGCGCTGGCTGACCAGCACCGATGCCGCAGCGCACTACGCGGCGGTAACGATGTTCCTGGCGCCTCGGAAGTCAGTGCTTACCCATCCCGAGTATCAGGCCGTGCGCGAGAACGTACCGCAGTTCGAGACGTTTGTCCAGAGCCTGAGCTACGGCTTCCGGCCCTTCCACCCCACGCTCCCGAGCATGTTCGGCGGCATTGGTGGGATGCTCAGCGAGGCTGGCAAGAACCCGAATGCCAACCTCAAGGACGGGCTGGCGGAAGTGGTGCGCGTCGAGAACGCCAAGCTGGCCAAGTGGACCGCGGACAACGCCTAGCTGAGGTCGGAGCAGCCATGGGCGGCTGCTCAGTTGGATCGCCGGGCCGATAGCCGGCCCAAACGCTAAGGTTGCACAGGAGCCATCGCGTTCCTGTGCAACCTTCTTTTTCGCAATCAGTAGTTAGGGGCTTGACAAGCGCCGCTCCACTCGCTAGAATTCCCTAAGCGAGCAAGGAGCGGCCATGAACTTGATCGAAGTCTTTACCCGTTACCCGGATCATGAAGCCTGCATTGAGCACTTAGAGCAAGTGCGTTGGGGTGACGCGCCGGCTTGCCCGCACTGTGGCAGCCGCCACGTGGCCCGCAAAGCCGACGGTGATCGTGTCGGCCGCTGGAACTGCCACGACTGCCACGACAGCTATAACGTCCTCTCCGGGACGATCTTCTCCAAGACCAAGGTCCCGCTCCAAAAGTGGTTCCTCGCCGTCGCGCTGATGGTGAACGCCAAGAAGTCCCTCTCTAGCTGCCAGTTGGCCCGTGACCTGGACTTGAACCAGAAGACGGCGTGGTTCCTTATGCAGCGCGTCCGCGCCGAGATGGCGACGAAGCAAAGCGCGATCCTGCTGCAAGGGATTGTCGAAGCTGACGAGACGTATGTCGGCGGCCGGCCGCGCAAGGGCAACCGCCGCGAAGACGACACCCCCAGTCCACGCGGCCGGGCCACGAAGAAGACGCCGGTGATCGGCGCTGTCGAGCGCGGCGGCAACGTGGTCGCGCAAGTGGCGAGTGACCTCACCGGGCGCGGCGTGCTCGACTTCATCAAGGACACGGTCTCGCTGGCCGGTTCGTTGCTGATCTCCGACGAGTTCCGTTCCTATCGCAGCGTTCGTGAGCATATGGCCCACGCCGTCATTCGGCACAAGGTCCAGTATGTGGACGGCCTCACTCACACGAACACCATTGAGGGGTTCTGGTCCCTACTCAAGCGCGCGTGGTATGGCCAGCATCACCACTACGACCGCGACTACACCCCGCTCTACGTTGCGGAGGCCGGCTGGAAGTACAACCAGCGCGCCGACGAACCGCGCGACAGCTTCCTCGGTTTCTTCGCCGGGTGCTTTGCCCCGGCCGCCTAGCCGCTGTTACACTGGCGGCGCACCGGGGAGGGCGCGATGAACCGCTTGCACTATGGCGATTGCCTGACGGTCATGGCCGATATGCCGCTGGCCAGTGTGGACCTGATCTACCTTGACCCGCCGTTCAACTCGCAGCGCCAGTACAACTCGATCTACAAAGACGAGACGGGACGGCCGCTGCCAGACCAGATAGACGCTTTCTGCGATATGTGGCTGCTCGACAGTGACACTGAGCGGATTGTGCGGCGGACGCCGATTCTGATGCAGGACCATGGCATTGACGACGCGACAGTCCAATTCTGGAAGATGTGGACGAACGCGCTGCGCGACACTAATCCGCGCCTCTTGGCCTACCTGAGCTACATGGTGCAGCGGCTCTTGCAGATGCGCGTGATCCTGAAGCCGACGGGCAGCATCTATCTCCACTGTGATCCGACCGTCAGCCACTACGTCAAGATCATGATGGACGCGATTTTCGGCCACGCCAACTTTCAGAATGAGATCATCTGGTACTACACCAACGCCTCGCGGGGCCGCCGCCGACTGGCCAAGGCGCACGACGTGATCCTCTGGTATAGCCGGGGACAGACCTACACGTTCAACCGCGATGAGATTCTGGTGCCGTTTGAGAGCGGGATGACCGAGTGGCGCTACACGCGCGGCGGTCAGGCCGGGAAACCGATGCCGAAGGGGAAAACGCCAGACGACGTATTTATCATGCCGTCTCTCAACCCGATGGCGCATGAACGTATGGGCTACGCGACGCAAAAGCCAGTAGACCTCCTCGACTGGTTGGTGAAATCCGGCAGTAACCCCGGCGACGTGGTGCTCGATCCGTTCTGCGGCTGCGCCACGACGCTAGAGGCTGCTCATACCCTTGGGCGGCGCTGGATCGGCATAGACATAGCAATCCACGCGGTCAAGCGGATTGCCCGACAGCGACTTACCGACCGCCTGGGGCTAGTCGAGGGCGAGGACTTTGAGATTAGCGGCGTGCCGCGCAACGTGGAGGGCGCTCAGGACCTCTGGACACGCGACAAGTACCACTTCCAGAAATGGGCTGTCGAGCAAGCGGACGGCTATGTGACGGCCAGGAAGACGGCGGATCGGGGGGTAGACGGGCGGCTCTACTTCGACACTGGCGAGCGGGATTTACAGAGCATGGTGTTGGAGGTCAAGGGCGGCCGCAACGTCACGATCCGCGACGTGCGGGACTTGCGGGGGGTATTGGAGCGCGATACGGCGCTCATGGCCGGCCTCATTGTGCTACACCCACCCAGCGCCAGGCAGCGGGCCAACTTCGAGCGCGAGATGGCGGCGGCCGGGGTGTTGACCGTTGACGGCGTGGAGTACCAGCGGATGCAGCTCATCACGATAGATGAGCTGCTCGCCGGACAGCGGTTCGCTACGCCGCGCGTGGCTGGCCGCCATGAGCCGCAGCCTGCGTTGCCGGGGCTTACTTCGTAGCTTGCTGCTCATCTACCGTGAGCGACCAAATCAGCGCGATTACCCAGCCGACGAGGGTCCAGCCGAGAAGCAAGTTCAGCGCCATAATGGCGACAGCGTTCCGTTTGTCGCGGATCATAGCGACGGCGGTCGGCAAGACATAGAGAAAGAGACCGGCGATCATCAGCACTTCGGCCATGACAGATACCCTCTTGCGGCGAGATGATGGTTACGGTGCCAACGTCAACCGCCACCTCTGGCGAGCCGCAAGAGGGCGCGAGCACCATCCCGCGATGCTCGCGCAGAGACGACAGAAGCAGACGTTGGCACCGTCCACGCCAGAGGGTAGCGAGGGTGGTCTAGGCTGTCAAGCCCCTAACTACTGATTGCGTTCTTTTTTCTTTCCTCATCCCACGGCCCCCCTCTCTATCGCTCGGCGATGGAGGAGGAGCCTGCCACCCGTCATTCCCGCGTGCGCGGGAATCCCCGTCCCCCTGGCCCCCTGCGGAACGGGGGGGCCATAGGGGTGCCAGCATCGCACAGGCGAGGACCGGGGTGCGGATCACGGCCCACCGCACACCCCCTCTCCACATGATGGAGCGGGGGCTGGGGAGTGAGGATTGCGGCCCGCTGCTCTACCCCGCCAGCCGGAAGAAGCTGCCGGCGATGTGGCGGGTGCCGCCAAAGCCGTTCCCGTCGTCTTCCATGAAGTAGTAGGCGGTAAAGATGCGCCCGTCGTCCAATTGCGTTGCGACCGGATAACCCAAGTCACTGCCGCTACCGTCGTCCCGCACAATCACCTCCGCCGACCAAGTCGCGCCCTCGTCATCGCTGACGATCAGCCCAATGCCCGTAGGCGGCTTGCGCCGCGCGAAGAGCACCACGATCCGCCCGTCCCGCAGGCGCATCGGCCACGGCGAGCGGTAATGAACGCCGCGCCGGGCCACTTGCGGGGGGCGCCGCGCCGCCCACGGCGATTGCCCCCACGCCACAATCGGCCGGGCGTCACTCCAGCTTGCCCCGCCGTCATCGGAGTAGGCCATCTGGATTGCGTTGCGAGCCCCGCCGATGTTGAGCATGTAGCACTGCAAGCGACCACCCGGCAGGAGCAGCAAGCCGGCATAGGTCGGCCGTCCCACACCGGTAGGATCGCGTGCCACCTCCGCCACATACTCCCACGTGAGACCATTGTCATCCGAACCGAACACGCCCACGCCACCGGGCATCCCGGCACTGTCCCGGACCGGAGTCATCGCCATCGTCATCGCGCCCATCAGCGTGCCGTCGGGGAACTGCACCAGCGGATGGGCGTCGCGGTGCAGCCCCCCGCCGTGCGGACTCGTCACTCGCGTCGGCACCGCCTCCCACGTGCGGCCACGGTCCCCGGAGCGGAACGCGAAGCATTCCAGGGTAGGCTGACTGCCCGGACCGGGCGGCCCGGTCGCCGGGCGCGGGAAGTACACGGCGGCATCGGGACCGGTGAGGTCAATCTGCTCACGCGCCACGCCCGGCTCATCGGCCCGCTGCACTATCGCCCGTTTCTCCTCCAGCGGCAACGACTCGTCCCACACCACGACATCATGCTCGCGCGGCCAGGTCCCGCCATGGTCGAACGAGCGCTGGAGCAATATCTTGGCGCGGCTGGCGTAGCCGTTCCAGAACGAGTGGCTGATGTCGGTTCGCGCCTCGTAGCGCGAAGGCGCGTGGGCGTGTAGGACGGCAATCTCGCCGTTCCCGTAGTTGAAGATGCCACTCTGCCGGGGATGCCCGCAGTAAGAATCTTGGCTGTAGCATAGCTTGGTGTGGCGCACATCCGTCAACACCGGGCTGGCGCGTTGCATCATGGGTACCCTCCGATCTTGTGCCTGAACCTCACTCCAGGGCCGAGTCGCTATGAGGCTGGACTGCCACCGGCGTGGCTACTATAATCGCTCCCGGAAGCGTCCGGCCAGTGTCGGCGTGCGGAGGCATACTTACGCCTACCTCCCTTTCTGACTGGGGTAGGTATTTACATGGATGGACAGGATACACAGGATGGGAGAGGGACCAATCCTCACCCCCCGGCCCTATGACAGGCCAACGCCGCACCACACCTGGCACTATCCGTGCGGCGTTGGCCTGTCCCCTCTCCAACATTTGGAGAGGGGGTGGATTCCCGCCCCGTATCGGGGTACGGGACATGCTTTCGCGGGAATGACCGCTGAAAGCTGACCACTGACGGCTGAGAGCTGAAAGCCGCAAGAGGAGGAGACGATGACTACCCTGAAAGCAGCACTGATCGGTTGTGGGGGCATGGGGCGCGCCCATGCCAACGCCGGGCGTGCGCTCGGAGTCGAGATGGTCGCGTTCTGCGACGTGATCGAGTCGGCCGCCGAGCGCGCGCGGGAGGAGTTCGGTGGTCGCTACGCCACTACCGACGCCGGCCGAATCATGCGCGACGACAGCATTGACCTGCTCTACATCGCCACCCACCACGACGCCCACCATCCGCTGGCTATCGCCGGGGCACAGGCCGGCAAGCACATGATGCTCGAAAAGCCTATGTGCATCATGCGCGATCAGGCCGTGGAAGTGGCCGAGGCGGTCGAGAAGGCCGGCGTCAAGGCGGTCGTGGACCACTGGTTCCGCATCCAACCCACGTCCCAGAAAATCCGCGAGCTGATCCCCCATCCCCGCCTCAGCCACGGCCAGCTGGCCATGGAAAACTACAATACGGGCCGGGTTGGCGCCAAGTGGCTGTGGGACAAGGACGACGGCGGCGGCCTGCTGGTCAGCACGGCCGTCCATACCGTTGACCTGCTCTGCTACCTGATGGACAGCGCCGGAGATCGGGTCTATGCCGAGAGCCACTTGTTCGAGCCGGAGCACAAGGGCACCGCGGGCTATCCCGACGTGCTGGTGGGGACCATCGTGTGGCAAAGCGGCGGGCTATCCACCATCATCAGCACCGACCAAGGCTTCAACCCCGCCGTCTCCAAGTGGTTCCACGAGGTTTGGGACGGCGAGCGCAGCGCGGTGCTCTCCAGCCACACGGCGCGGGTAGATTTCGGTGGCGCCGATATTGACACCATTGATCTCAACGAACTGTCGGCGGAAGAGATGGCCAAGGTGCGGGGAGCGTACCCCATCCACGCCAACCTGCTCGAGGCGATCCGCACCGATGGGGACACGATCTGCAACGTCCATGACGGCGTGAAGAGCGTGTCCATCTGCAACGCGCTCGACGAGGCGGCTCGCACCGGCAAGCCGCAGGACGTGGCGCGCTAACGGAGCCGTCAGCCACCAGCGACCAGCCCGCGGCAGAGAAGCGGACGGCTGTTGGCTAACAGCTAATGGCTAATAGCTTCCTCCAAGGAGCGACAGTGATTCGTACCGCCCCGGCCCTGACGGAGGTCCGCCATGCCACGCTGTGCTACAGCAAGCAGCGGTATTGCGGGCATCCGCGACTGAGCGGCATCTTCAACTACGGTGGTGGTGAGCTGGCGGTGCTGCACAGCCATGCTCCGAGCAGCTACCGGACGCCCGACGACGTCAGCCACTCGTTCACCACCGGCTATCTGGGCCGGGCCCAGGTCCTGCTCCAGCGTTCGCTCGACCATGGCGAGACCTGGCCGCGCGAGCACGACGTGGTCGTCTGGGACGAGTCCCGCCCGCTGGCCGAGAAGCGAGCCATCGTTGCCCGCGCCGATGAGCCGGGCGTGGACCGCGAGCAGATTGATCTCACCAGCCCCGATGCCGCCGTGTATTTTGCCCGGCCGTGGACAGGGCCGGAGGATCCCGACGGAAACCCCGTCCAGGAGTGTTTCGTCTTTCGGTCGGCCGACCGCGGGCGCACCTGGGAGACGGTGCCCACTCGCATCAGCCATCCGCATGGCGGCGGCCTGTGGCGCGACGCTCACCCCTTGGTGCAATTTCCCGACGGCACGCTGATGGGCGTGCTGTCGCTCTACAGCACCTTCGCGGACGGGTCCATCGGCTACTTGACCGGCGAGCCGCGGTCTGTGGCGGTCTTTGGCTCCGATGACGGCGGCCTTACTTGGGAATACGTCGCCGCCGTGCCCGATGATCGCGCGGGCGGCAAGGGGCGCGTCTACGTCAGCCTCATCCTGCTGCCCAACGGCCGCTTGCAGTGCTACATGCTCAACGTCATCGGTATTCGCAACGCCATCGAAATGTGCTATTCCGACGACGGCGGCTATAGCTGGACCGAGCCAACGCCCATCGTAGCGTGGGGACAGTCGCCGTGGGTGGCCCGCCGCGCCCCCGGCGTCGCCCGGCGTGGTGTGCATTACCGCGCGCCGTGGCCCATGCGCCTCCGCGATGGCCGGATTGTCGTCATCTTCGGCCGGCGCAAGCCGCCGTTCGGCATCGGCCTGATCGTCAGTGCAGACGACGGCGCTACCTGGTCCGCGGAAGCCGTCATCCGCGACGACGGCAGCGGCGCCGACCTGAGCTACCCGGTCGCTACACAGCTCGACGACGGGCGCATCTTCACCGCCTATTACTTCATGCAGGACGACGGCAACGGCTTTGGCGGCACGCGCCACATCGCCGGCAGCTTCTTCCGACTGGCATAGTAGTTGCGAGCAACGTCCACATCAGCACACAGGAGGACACGATGGCAGGCATGAAAGCGGCAGTGATCGGGTGTGGCGGCATGGGCAGCGGTCACGCCGCAAAGGCCCAGGACTTGGGGCTGGAGTTGGTGGGCTTCTGCGACGAGATCGAGGCCAGCGCCGCGCGGTTGCGTAACACCATCGGCAAGGGCTACGTCACCACCGACAGTGGGCGGATCATGCGCGACGACAGCATTGATCTGGTCATCATCGCCACCCACCACGACGCCCACCACCCGCTGGCCGTCGCCGCGGCGCAGGCCGGCAAGCACCTGCTGGTGGAAAAGCCGATGTGCGTCACGCACGCCCAGGCCGTAGACCTGGCCGAGGCGGTCGAAAAGGCCGGCGTGAAGCTCGTCGTGAACTGCAAGTTCCGCATCGCGCCCACCGTGCAGCAGGCGCGGGAGTTTATCCCGCACCCGCGGCTCAGTCACGGGCAGCTGGCAATGGACAACTACGCGCTCAAGGAGCCTGGAACAAGCAGTAGCTGGCTGTGGGACAAGGACGACGGTGGCGGCCTGCTCATCAGCACGGCCGTCCACACCATTGACCTGCTCTCCTACCTAATGGGCGGCGCCGCCGACCGGGTGTACGCCGAGGGCAAGGTGTTCGATAGCCGCAACAAAGGCGACGCCGGCTATCCCGACGCGCTGGTAGGCACCATCCAATGGCAGAGCGGCGGACTGTCCACGGTCATCAGCACCGATCAGGGCCACAACCCGTTCGTCTCCAAGTGGTTCCACCAAATGTGGGACGGCGAGCGCAGCGCCGTCTTCTCCAAGCACACCAGCCGCGTGGACTTCAGCGGCTGCGACATTGACTACCTGGAGACGCAAGAGCTACCCGAGTCCGAGCGCAACCAAGCCTCGATGCTGCTCAACCTCATGGAGGCCATCGAGACCGACGGCGATACCCTCTGCAACGTCCACGCCGGCGCGCAGACCGTCGCCATCTGCAACGCCCTCGACGCAGCCGCCCTTACCGGCAAGACGCAGACCGTAGCACGCTGAACGGTTGGCGGGGGGAGGGCGGCGGGCCTCACCCCCAGCCCCTCTCCATCGCGGAGCGATAGAGAGGGGGAGTGGATTCCCGCTTGCGCGGGAATGACGAGGAACTGGGCGCGGTGAATCACGCCCCTACAAAAACCTACACCTGTCAGGGGACCATAGGGGGGCCAGCACAACCACCAACGACACAGGAGACAAAGCATGACAAGCACCTACACCTTCAAGATGGGCATGTTCCTCGACGAGTGCGGCTTACCCCTGGACCAAGCCGCCGCGCTGGCCCAGGAGCTAGGCGCCAGCTACGCCGAGTTTTTTGTATCGCACGAAGAGCTGACCGAGGAGTACGCGGCCCACTGCTGGCGAGTGCTGGACGCCGCCGGCTTACAGGTCCACGCCTGCGGCGCCTCGCCCAATCCGCTCAAGCTGATCCACCTCGACGAAATCGAGTTGGCCGACATCCCCACCCACCCGGAGTTCGTCCACGACATGGAGCTACTGCGCCGCTCGATTCCATTCGCCAAGACCGTCGGCTCGCCGCACGTCTTGGTCCAAGGCTTTGCCTGGCCCGGCGAATATCAAAACGGGGCACGGATCAGCCCCACCTGGCAGCAACGATACGCCACCGGCGGCGGCGAGATTTCGGCAACCGCCCTCGACAAGCTCGCCAAGGCGTTCGGCCTCGTCGCCGACCTCGCCGAGCGTGAGGACATCAACATCGCCATCGGCATGATGCCGTGGAACTACACCAACACCAGCCGCAACTTCCGGCGCATCATGGAGCGTGTCGGCTCACCCCGCCTGCGCTGCAAGTGGGGACCGGCGGACAACTACAACGCCGGCGAGCACGATACGATCACCACCGGCTACCGCACCCTCAAACCCTACCTCACCAGCCTCCACCTCAAGGATGTCCATGTCGTAGATGGCCCCGGACTTGAGTTCGAGTACCGGCCCATCGGCACCGGCGACCCCGACTACGCCGCCCTGTTCCGCACCTTTGCCCAAGACCACACCGACATCGTAATCGCTGTCGCCACCCACTACATCCCGGCCGACGGCACCCGCGCCGACGCCATGCGGACCAACTACGCCAACACCCAACGCCTCGCCCAGCAAGCCCTAGCACCCTAGCACGCTGTCTACCGGCTGGCGAGCACCAAGATAGATATGCTAGTATATTAGTACATGTGTCCGTACCAAACGATGAGGTAGAGGAGCGAGCAATGACTAGCGGTGCTAATGACTACATCTACCGGGGCCATGCCTACGCGGCCCGCGGCGAGAACGACCGGGTGATCCAAGCCTTCACCGAAGCCATCAGCCTCGCCCCCAACTATGCCGCGGCCTACTACCTTCGGGGAGATGCCTACGCGCGCAAAGGCGAGCACAACCGGGCAATCCAAGACTACGACCAGGTCATCATGCTCAAGCCGAACCATGCTGAGGCCTACAACAACCGGGGAGTTGCCTACAAGCGCATGGGTGAGGACGACCGCGCCATTCAAGACTTCAACCAGGCCATCCGCCTCGACCCGAACAACAGCCTCGCCTACAACAACCGGGGGAGTGCCTACGCGGACCAAGGCGAGTATGACCGGGCGATCCAAGACTACGACCAAGCCATCAAGCTCAAGCCGAACGATGCCGCCGCCTACATAGTCCGGGGCAATGTCTACGCGGACGAGGGCGAGTACGACCGCGCCATCCGAGACTACGACCAGGCCCTCACGCTCGACCCCAAAGATGCTTTCACCTACCACAACCGGGGAAAGGCCTACGCGGACAAGGGCGATTATGACCAGGCCATTGAGGACTACGACCGGTCCATTGAGCTTGATCCGAACGATAGCTGGGCCTACAAGTCCCGCGGGGATTCCTACGCGGCTCAAGGCGAGTACCACGGGGACATTGCAGACTACGACCGGGCCATTGCAGACTACGGTCAGGCCCTCAGGCTCGAGCCAGACGATGCTGACACTTACGTAAGTCGGGGCGATGCCTACCGTCACAAAGGCGAGTGTTGCTGGGATAATGATGAAAACCATGAGCAGGCTGTTGAAGAGTTTGGGCGAGCTATTGATGACTATGAGCAGGCCCTCACGCTCCGCCCCAACGATGCCGTCGCCCGCATGGGTCTGGAAAGTGCCTTTGAGGCTATATCGGAGTATAACCGGCTTCGAAACCACTCTGACTAGGCGATCAGGATCAACCCCAACGATGTCGTCGCCTACTACTATCGGGGCCTTGCTTACGCGGACAAAGGCCAGCACGATCGCGCCAGGAGTAATTTCATTATGGCGCGGGCGCGAGGCTACGACCGGGCCGCAATCGAGGCGACGCTTTCCAGACTGCCCGACTAGACCGCGCGGCCGGAGGGCTGCCGTTGGCCGGAGGACCAGCGCCACCTACACTTGTGCCCACCATGATTTACATGTTATGATATAGTATCTTGACCGCAGCGGCGGCAGGCTGGTGCAGCATGACCTACGGCCGGTCCTATGTCTGACGACAAGCAGTGGTGGTCCCTGTGGAGCATCCGCACCCGTTGGCGAGCGGTGTATTCCGCCGTCTTTGCCGCGATCTTCAGCGCGGGTGTTATCCTTAAGGCGGTCTACGAATGCTGCCTCGAGCCTTCAGCGGACGGAGCGGTCAAGTCGGCGCTGGACATTCTGCAAGGGAGCGGCTCCCTCGCGATTGGATCGGCCGCGTATGCGCTCATCGGAACGGAGCTAGTCATGATGATTTCGGAGTGGTACCGCGCCAAGCGGTTTGCGGAAGGGCTGGCCGTAGGGAAAGCCGAGGGACGGACCGAGGGGCGAGCCGAAGGGCGTGTCGAAGGACAGGCTGAAGGGCGGGCCGCAGGGCAGGCTGAGGCCATCAAGACCCTCCGGGCGCAAGGCTACGAGGCGGCGGCTGAAGCCTTGGAAGCACAGACCCAAGAGCAGGATGCCCCACCCCAACAGTCGGCACAACGCTGAGAGCGAGTAATGACCTTTTCGGAGTGGTTTGGGGAGTGGTACCGCGCCAGGCGCTTTGCCGCGGGGCGGGCCGCCGGGAAAGCCGAGGGCCGGGCCGCGGGGCGGGCTGAGGCACGAGCCGCGGCCATCAAGGCCCTCCGGGAGCGAGGCTTCTACGCGGCCGCCGCGGCGCTCGAAGCCCTTGACCAGGGACAGGACGCCACACGTAAGCCGCTCGGCGAGCGTTAGCCCCTTCTCGCCCGTGAGGAGGTCCGACTGGGGCAAGTACGGGCCAAGCCGTAGGGGCGCAACATGGCGCGCCCGTCCCCCCGCCGCAGCGGGGGGACCATAGGGGTGCCAGCCACTCGCAGTCCCCCAATAACCCACTGGCCGGGGTTAGGTCCGGCTACAGCGTCTTCACCGCCTGCTCGATCATCTCCGTCGCCCTATCGTAGGACGTGCCGCGCGGAAAGGTCAGCGGTGCCCCGAACCGCACCTCCACGTCTCCCCGGCTTAGTATCGGGAACGATGTCGGCGCGCCGATGGAGTGGATGTGCAGCTTGAGCGGCACGACCGGAATGCCGGACTCGACTGCGACCAGACCGGTGCCGCCGCGGAACGGCTGGATCGGGCCGCCCACCGTCAGCTCGCCCTCCGGGTAGATGAGCACCGACCAGCGATCATCCAGAATGCGTCCGAGATTCTCCAGGCTGGCGCGCACCGAGCCTTGTTTCGAGAACGGAAAGGCGTTCCCAAGCAGCGGGTGGGTGACTCGGTAGAGCGGGTTTTGCCACAATTCCTCCCATGCCGCAATTGCCAGCCGCTTGCGATGGTTAGCAGGCAGCGCCTTGAGCAGCAGGCCGTTGTCCGTCCGCAGAGAGTGGTTGGCGGCAAACAGCACCGGCCCTTGTAACTCAGCGATATTCGGCGCACCGACGACCTTGAGGCGGTAGAGCCAGCGCAGCAGCGGGAAAATGAACACCCGCTGCATCATCCCCCGCAGCGGCCGGCACCACCAGCTCCGCCCCCAGCTCGTGAAGCCCCTCTCCTCCGGATTGCGGGACCCCTCCGCAACCATCGCGGCGAGCGTCCCAACCGTCGTCTTGGGATCGAGCGCGTCCTCGTCGAGGTAGACGCCAAGCTCTTCCTCGATCGCGGACAGTAGCTCCACGCGCTTCAGCGAGTCCATGTCGAGACCGCCGGCCAGGGTCTTTTCGGCAGCCACCTCGGCCACCGGCACCTCGGCCACCTCGGCGATCAGCCGCTCCAGCGTCGGCTCGTCTTGCCCACCGGCTGGCGAGGCCGCCGGCGCTGGCGCCTCGCCGTCCGCGGCCAGCAGCATATCGGCCAGGATGCGCTTCTTGACTTTGAGCGTATGCGTGCGGGGGAAGTCCTCATCCGGCCAGACCGTGTGCCCGCGAATACGCTGGTGATCGGCCAACTGTTCATTGGCCCAGTCCACGGCGGCGGCCGCCGCCGCCGCGTCGGTCATGAGCAGCGCAGCGTGTATTTCTGCGCCGCCCGGCCGTTCCAGCCCGATGACCGCGGCGTCCTGCACCGCGTCGTGCTTGACCAGCGTCGCTTCGATGTCCTCGGGATAGACGTTCAGACCGCTGGCGAGCACGATCATGTCCTTCTTGCGCCCCTTGAGGTGCAAGCAGCCCTCGGCGTCGAACTCACCCTGGTCACCGGTCAGGTACCAACCGTCCTGGAACGCCGCCGCGGTGGCCTCCGGTGCCTGCCAATAGCCCTGGCTCACGTTCTCACCGCGGACCAGCACCTCGCCATCGTCGGCAATCTTGACCTCGACGCCGGGTATCGGCGGGCCGGGCGAGTCATAGCGCGGCTCGGACCGTGAATGGCACGTGATGACGGGCGACGTTTCGGTGGCGCCGTAGCCCTGGACCACCCGCACGCCGAGCAGGTTCCACTTGGCCCCGAGTTCCGGGTCCAAGGGCGCGCCGCCGGCAAAGACAAACGACAGCTTGCCACCCATCTTGGCATGAACCTGCCGGAAGAGCAGGCGCCGGAGGGGGAACGGTAGACGCGCCGCCACCTTCAGCATCTTGGCCCACAGCGCCGCCTTCCCTTGCCGCCGTACCTCGCGCTCGATGCCTTTCATAAACAGGTCGAGCAGCTGCGGCACCAGAATCAGCATGGTGACGCGCCGCTCCTTCATTGTCCTGAACAGCACGGTCGCTTGCCGTGCCGTCGGATAGGCCACGTTCGCCCCGGCGGCCAGCGGGGCCAGCAGCCCGCCCATCTGCTCTAGCATGTGGCTCAACGGCAAGATGGACATTACCCGGTCCGACTGCGTGCCCGCTGCTACCTGCGACACGGAAGCCAGATTCGCCGTCACGTTGTGGTGGGTCAGCATCACGCCCTTGGGATCGCCCGTCGTCCCGGACGTGAACATCACCTCTGCCAAGTCATCCGGGGCAATCTCCACCGCCGCCGGCGCGGGCAGTCCCTCGATCAGGCCCGCAAGCTCCTCGAAGTCAATCTCCGGCACGCCTAGCTCGCCGTGATAGCTCGGTGTCACCCGCGATACGAATGAGAGCTTGGCGTCTACCTTGGCAACGACCTGCTCCACGAAGTCGCGCGGGCTGCGAACGTCCAGCGGCACGACGACCACGCCGGCCCGCAGACAGCCGAAGAAGGCGAGCACCCATTGCGGGCAGTTCGGCCCCCAGATCAGCGCCCGGTCACCCTTGCCAAGACCGCGCTGCTGGAGCAGCGTCGCAGTCCGCCCCGCCTGCTCCCACAGGTCGGCGTAGCTCCAGCGTTGGTAGCGGAACCCCGGCCGGAATAGCAGCGCCGGCCTCCTCCCGAACTCCTCCGCCCGCGCCCGCAGGAATTCCACCAGCGTCGCTTCTACTTGATCGCCCTTCACACCTGCCATTCGAGCCTCCTCGTAGACAGCCGCTCCACCAGCAGCGCCAGCTCGCGGTGTGCGTTCTCCGTCAGCGCCGGAAAGTGACTGAAACAGATCGTATCGAAATCAAGCGTAAGCAGCTTGGCCAGCGACTGATGTGCCAACCTCATGTCCGCGGTGAAGCGTGCCGCCGGTGGGCTGAGGCGCTTCATCCGGTACTGGAGGGCGTCGCCTACAACGACGACTCCCTTGCTGGGGATGAAGAGCGCGATGCTGCCCAGCGTGTGGCCGGGCGTATGCACCACCCTGACCTCCTCCGCGAACGGCAGCATGTCGCCATCCTCTAGTTGAATATCAACCGTAACGGGTCTACTGGAGAGCGCCCACACGACGGATCGTGCCACACGCGCAACCAGCCCTCGCTTACGCGGGTCCGGCCAATGCTCCACGCCGCCAATGACCCCCGCGTCGAGACGGTGGGCCGCAACCCTCGCGTTCGTCCATTCGACAACCCGGGCCAGGCCACCGGCGTGGTCCGGGTGGTGGTGTGTGATCGCTACCGTCGAGACCTGCTCCGGCCGGAGCCGCAGTGCCTTCAGCCCCGAGACGATCAGAGCAGCGCTACCCCTGCTCCCCGCGTCTATCAGCAGCGCGTCCGCTCCGGCCGCAAGGACGGTCACGCGCGCCCCGAACGCCCGCAACTGATGCAGCCCCGGTGCGACCGCTATCGGATTGCCGAGCTTCAAGAGTATCCCGGCCTCATCATAACGCGGCCCATACTACCAAGCCAAGGATCACCGCTCCACCCGGCAGCACCGCTGACAGGCAGCGCAATCTCACCGCCTACAGGCCGTAGATGCGCTTCAGGTTCTCCCCGAAGATCAACGCCTCGGTCTCGGCACCCAGGTCCAGCCGCTCGATGGCTGCCGCCACTTGCGCCGGGCGGTACTCGGCCTGGTTGGAGCCGAACACCACCTTCTCTGCGCCGGCCCGCTCGACCGCCTCCCGCACCTGTAGTGGCGCTGCCCCGTCGGGATCGTCCGCGAAGAAGCGCAGGATCGTCGTCATCAGGTGGATATTGGGCAGGTGAGCCGCGCCCTCGATGGCCTCGTCCACGCCATCGGGAAAGCCCATGTGATCCATGACGATGGGCACGTCGGGATGTCGCTCGGCCAAGCGCACGATTCGCGCGGCATGGGCATAGTCGCCGCCGGAGTGGATCGTAGCCACCAGGTTTAGCTCGCGCGCCGCCGCCATAAACGGGTCAACCATCGGGTCATCTATGTAGTACCGGTGACCAGCAGCCATCAGCTTGACCGCGCGGAAGTTCCACTCGTTGGCGGCCCGATGCATCTCATCCAGCTCAGGGGTATGATCCAGCAGCGGATTGACCGTGACACAGCCGAGCAGCCGCGGCGTGCTATCGGCGCCCAGGTACGGCGCGATCAGCTCCGCCAGCGCCTCGTTCGGCGTGTGACCAGGGGCAAACGTATGGATTGCCACTGCGGCATCGAGATTGATCTCGCGGGCATTGTCCAGAAACAGGTCGAGCCGCTCCTGCGTTGCCTCGCTCAGGTAGCCTTCTCCATCGGCGCGGAATGACATCCTCAGCACTCCCTTCCCGGTGACACGCTGCATCCGCTCACCGTCCGCCTCCGCCGGGTCGTCTCGCCCCATTATAGAGCAGCCTGCTTGACGCGCGGTGTACCTACTCTGTGCTCTCTGTGTTCTCTGTGGCTAGAAAGTGATCCTCGATGGTATCACGGAACCCCGTGCAGCCCGACCCGGCTCCCCGCTTGGATACCCCACCGTGCCGCGAACCCGGCCGGCACCTCCAGCACGTACCTGGCTGCCGCCGGCGGCGTATAGAGGGGCAGCTCGGAATCGGCCGTGCCAGGTCGCGGTGGTGGTACGTCGGCGAGCACGTGTATGACCTGCCCATCCCGAATCCAGATGATATCCAGCGCGAAGGTCATACCCTTCATCCAGAACGAGTGCCGGCCCGCTTCCGGAAAGACGAACAACATACCCTCGCCCGCCCCCAGCGGCGCATAGCCACCCAGGCCGCGTGCGCGCTCCTCAGCCGTCTGCGCCAGCTCTACCCGCACGATCACCGCATCAAAGCGGACCTCTGGCCCGGCGGCGGGCGGTGCGGCCGAGGGCGTTGCCGGATCGCTGCGCGCCGCGGCGGTCACTGTCGCTCGCGGCGCCGCCGCGGTAGGGGGAACGCCAGCCGTGCGCGTGGGCGGTGGCGCTTGGCGGGTGGACGGGGAAGCCGGCGGGCCAGTCATCCGCTCCTGGTCGCAGGCCGTTACCCACCAAAGAGCGGGCAGTGCCGGAGCGTAGCGCAGGAGTTGGCGCCGGCGGTGCTGCTCGCTCACTTGCGCTCAGACGGCCCGGAGCGAAATCGTGCGCCGCTGGCGCGCCGCCGCAATGCTCACCTGGGCAGCCAACGAGTGGGCCACGCTGCGGAAGGCCGCGGCCTGCGGCGAGGCCGGGCGCAGCGCCGTCACCGGTCGGCCCTCGTCGCTGCTCTCCCGAATGTCCGGCGCCAGCGGGACCTCACCCAAGAACGGCACTTCCAACTCCTGCGCCGCGCGTTGCGCCCCGCCGTGGCTGAAAATGTCGTGCCGGGTATCGCAGTGGTCGCAGATGAAGTAGCTCATGTTCTCCAGGATGCCCAGAATGCGGACCTTCAGATGCCGGAACATCTTCAGGGCTTTGATCGCAATATCCAACGCCACGTCCTGCGGCTGCGTCACGATCACTGCCCCGGACAGTTGCAGCGCCTGCACCAGCGTCAACTGCGCGTCACCCGTGCCCGGCGGGAGGTCCACAATCAGGTAGTCCAGGTCGCCCCAGTGCGTATCGCCGAGCAACTGCCGGACGGCGCTATGCACCATCGGACCGCGCCAGATCACCGGCGCGTCCGGCTCCAGCAGGAAGCCAATGGACATCAGCTTGACATCGTGGGCCACGAGCGGCTCGAAGAGCTTTTTTCCGTCGTGCTGAATGACCTTGGGCAACGCCCGCGTGCCCATCAGCCCCGGAATGCTCGGACCGTAGATGTCGGCATCCAGCAACCCGACCGTCGCGCCGCTCTGCGCCAGAGCGATAGCCAGATTGGCCGCGACCGTAGACTTGCCGACGCCGCCCTTGCCGCTGCCGATAGCCACCACGTTCCGCACGGTTGGCAGCAGCGGCCCGGCCGCGTCGGTGGAGCGCACCTGGGCGCTCATCTTGATCTCGATGACCTCGACACCGGGAACAGCCGCCAAGGCCTCGCGGGCCATCGCTTCCATCTGATCCTTGATCGGGCACGCCGGAGTCGTCAGCTCATACGTGAAGCTGACCCGACTATTCTTTACCTCCAGGTCCTTCACCATGCCCAACGTGACAATATCGCGGTGGAGATCAGGGTCAATGACCTGCGACAAGGCGGCCAGTACGGTTTCCTCTGTCACCGGAGCCTTCTGTTCGATCAAGCTGCAACTCCTTAGCTAGGGCCTCATGTCCGAGTATAGCACTGCGCCCGGCGGCCTGAGAAGCCACCACCAGCTATCTTTGGCTGGCCCCCGGCCCGCCTCCATCGGCCCCCTTCCCTGGAGGGAAGGGGCCGGGGGTTAGGTCCAACTCGCCACCACACCACAAAAACCTGCTATACTAGGCGCAGCCCGTCCATTTACAACTGCTCCCGTGTGCTAGGGGTGCGCTGTGGCGCTGAGAGGCCTGTTGGAGGCCAACCCTTCGAACCTGATCTGGGTCATGCCAGCGTAGGAAAGTGATCCGGCTCTTGCTTATCCTACGAGCAAGCCGTCACGCGCCCGGCATGGTGCCCGGCGCGTTTTTTGTTGGTCCGCGTCCGGCCCTAAGCACAATACGGGAGCACTGGCAGCAAGGAGACCGGTACCGCATGATCGGCGTTCGCTTCTCGCTCTACCCTATGACCGATGCCTTTGTCCCGGTCATTCTCGATGCCGTCCAAGGCCTCGACCGCCTCGGATTGGAAGTGGAGGTGGACGACGTTTCGACCTGCCTGATGGGTGAGGAGCCGCAACTGTTCGAGGCCCTGCGGGTTGCGTTCGGCCGGGCCGCTCGGACCGGCACGCACGTCGTCATGGTCACGTCGTTCTCGGCCGGCTGCCCCGGCGAGCCGGAAGGCGACGTGTGCGCGCCGCGGCACGTCACCCTAGCCGAGTTGGCCCAGGACCAGGGCGCCGACGATTGGGTTGCGGAAGCCTACGACCTCCCGGAGCGTGTTGCCTGTCAGTTTGCGCTCTATCCGCTGGGGATCGAGCACTACATGGAGGTCATCTATCGGGAGATCGGGGAGGCCAAGACGGCGCCGGTACGCTCGCGCGGCCGGCACTTTGCCACCCACCTGGCCGGCGACGGTACCGCCGTGTTCGATGCGCTGCGGACCGCCTTTCGCAACGCCCGCCGGGATGCGGCGCACGTCGTGATGACCGCCACGATCTCCGCCAACAGTCCCAGCGCACCGACCGCCTAGCCGCTGTCACAGCCAAGGCCCAGTCAAGCAGAAAAAGGCACGAGGAGGAGAGCTACGATGGACACGACAACAGCCGATATGCCACAGCGCCGCACGTTCTCCGGACGGTGGGTCGCTATCGCGGCGGGAATCGTCGCGCTCGCCGCCTTCTTCTTTCCCTGGATCAACTACCAGGACCGCGCCTATAGCGGGTTCGAGTTCGCGCAGGCCATGGGCGGCGTGACCAAAGGCTTCGATGTCACGCTGTATGCCATCCCGGTGCTCGCGATCATGGTGATCGCCTTTGCCTTTGTCTCGATGCTCAATGACAACGAGGGCGGCGCCATCTTCAATAGCTGGACCATCCTGGCCGCCGTCAGCGGTCTACTCATCAGCGCCGTCTTCCTCGCGGAGAAAGCCCTCTCCGGCGAGAAGGCCCTGGAAACGTTAGGCGCTGGCGAATTGGCCGGTTTCGGACCGGGTGTCTACGCCTCGATCATCATGTTTGCCATTGCTGCGATTGGCGGGGCGCTGGAGTGGCGCCGCGGCGTGGCGCGGGAGCGGTCCGCCTGGCGCACACAGGACTTCGTGTTGCTGGCCATCCTGGCGATTGTCTTTGGCGCCATCTACTGGCAATGGATTCAGGCCTGGATTTGGTCCCAAGCCCTCGGCGGGCCGTTCGGCCGCGAGCTGTTCTTCGGCGTGTGGTTTATCGCCGGCTTGCTGGGCGGCTACATCGTGCGACGGCCCGGCGCAGCGTTCCTCGCCGAAAGCCTGGCCGCCCTGGCCGAGGTCCTGCTCGGTGCAGCGGCCGGACCGATTCTCGTCGTGACCGGCATCATGCAAGCTGTCGGCTGCGAGCTGGTGTTTGCGCTCACGCGCTATCGCTCCTGGGGGTGGACTACGCTCCTCATCGCCGGCGCCGTGACGGCCATCGTTGCCATCCCGTGGAACTGGTTCCGCCTGGGGTACTTTGGCCTAGAGCCGGCCGTCATCGTCGGCATCCTCGTCGTGCGGATCATCAGCGGTGGGCTGGCGGGCGCAGCAGCGAAGGTCATCGGTGACCTGCTGGCCCGCACGGGCGCCCTGAACTTCTTCCCCATCGGCCGCGAGCGGATGGAAGAGGTCTAGCACGGCCGCCGACCGGCCGGAGGCGGCTCAGGCATGGGGAAACGGAGCGCGGCCGTAGTGGATAGCGCCGACTTGCCCGTCGCCGCGCCTGCTATCCACGTCGAGCGGCTCACCGTGCGCCACATCGGCCGTCGCGCCCCCGCCCTGCGCGACTTCTCCCTGGAGTGGGCGCCCGGCGAACGGCTGCTCCTGCTAGGACCGAGCGGCGCCGGCAAGAGTACCCTCGCCCTCTGCCTGAATGGGCTGATCCCGCACAGTGTCGAGGCGCACTGGGAGGCCGGCCGCATCCTGGTGGATGGACGGGATACCCGCCAGGCCTCGCTCGGCCGGCTCACGCGCCAGGTCGGCTTGCTGTTCCAAGACCCGGAGAGCCAGTTGGCGCTGCTTGAGGTGGACGACGAGGTGGCGTTCGGACTCGAAAACCTCGGCACGCCGCGACCGGAAATGCTGCGGCGCGTCCCGGCAGCGCGCGCGCTGCTCGGACTGGACCCGGCCCGCACACCGGCCAGCCTCGATCAGCTCTCCGGCGGCACCAAGCAGCGGGTCACGCTGGCGGCCATCTTGGCGATGGGACCCGGTGCATTGGTGCTCGACGAGCCGACGGCCAACCTCGACCCGCAAGGCACGACCGAGCTATTCGACACCCTCGCCGACCTGTGCCGCGATAGCAATCGGTCGCTGCTACTCGTCGAGCACCGGCTGGACGACATTCTCGCCCTGATAGACCGCGTCGTCGTCCTAGACGAAAGCGGCAGCGGCGCCCTGACCGGTCCTCCGCGGGAGATATTCGCGCAACATGCCGACACGCTCGACCGCCTGGGCGTGTGGGTGCCGCAGGTCGCGCGGCTCGGCGCCCTCTTCCCCGGCACCAAAGCCCCGCTCACCGTCGCGGAAGCAGCCGATCTCCTAGTCACATCCTGGCCGACTTCCGCCACCGGCGCTCCCGCCGCCGCTCCCCCCCTCTCCACCATGTGGAGCGGGGGCCGGGGGGTGAGGCCCATCCTCGCTGCCGAGGACGTGAGCTACCGCTACACAGCGGACGGCCCCCCGGCGCTGGCAGCAGTTGACCTGACCGTGCGCTCCGGGGAATTCCTGGCCCTGGCCGGAGCCAACGCCGCCGGCAAGACGACTCTGGCCCTACTCCTCGCCGGGGCGCTCCAGCCGACCACCGGCCGGGTGTTGCTCGACGGCCGCGACCTCCGCGCCGTCCCGGAGCGCGCCGTGCGCCACCGCCTGGCCTACGTATTCCAGTATCCCGAGCACCAGTTCGTCACCGGCACTGTCCAATCCGAGCTGCTATTCGGGTTACGGGCGCGCGGCGTACCCCCCGCGACAGCGGCCGAGCGAGCAATGACAGCCCTGGAGCGGATCGGGCTGGCAGACCTGGCGGCAGCGCACCCTCTGAGCCTCAGTCACGGCCAGAAGCGCCGCCTCTCGGTCGCCACCGCCCTGGTCACGGAGCCAGATGTCCTGCTGCTCGACGAGCCGACGTTCGGACAGGACCGCCGCTATACGGATGAGCTGCTGGCGCTGCTCACAGACCTCCACCGCAGCGGCACGACGGTCGTAGTCATCACGCACGACATGACCATCGTCGCCGAGCATGCCACGCGCGTCGTGGCCCTCGCCGCTGGGCAGATCGTATTCGACGGCACACCGGCAGCCCTATTTGCCCGACCCGACCTGCTCGCCCGCTGCGCTCTCCGCCTCCCACCCATCGCCCAGGCGGTGCAGCAAGCCAGAGAGCGACGGGCGGCGCTCCCGGCAGTGAGCAGCCTGCGCGCGCTAGCCGCGGCACTGGCCGGAGTGGAGCCATGAGCGCCGTTTCCGCCGCGACCGACGACGCTGGTCCCACACCGCTGTCCCCAACGCCGTACCTCCGGCGGCGCAACCCGACCGTGAAGTTCACTGTCGTCCTGGTGCTCTCGCTGCTCTTGACCGTGGTGCTGGACCCTTGGACGCCGCTCCTGCTCCTAGGAATCACGCTCATAGCCGGCCTATGGTTGGGACGCCTTCCGCTGCGGACGTATGGCGCCGCTCTGCTGCCCCTCCTGCTGATCGGGCTGGGGTTCGTGTGGAGCAATGCGCTCTTCTCGGCCTATCCCGACGAGGCCGGCGTGCTGGCCCGCCTCGGACCGCTGCGCGTGAGCACACCGGGACTGGTCTTCGGAACCGCCCTCGCCGTGCGGGGCCTGGCTATCGGCGTCCTGTCGGTCACGTTCATCCTGACCACCGATCCGACCGACCTCATCGTCAGCCTGATTCGCCACGCCCGTCTCCCTTATCGCCTGGGGTATCCCCTCCTGGCCGCCTACCGCTTCCTGCCCTTCTTCCGGCAGGAATACCGCCAGATTGCGCTGGCCCGCCGCGTTCGCGGCGTCCTGGAGCAAGGCTTCATCTGGCAGCGGCTCTGGCGGCGCGCCGGCTATATCGTGCCGCTGTTGAGCAGCGCCGTGCGGCGCGCTGCCCAAATAGCCATCGCCATGGACTCCCGCGCCTTCGCCGCCGCAACGACCCGGACGTACTACCGGGTCGTGCCTCTGACCCTTGCCGATGGTCTCTTCGCGGCAGCAGCCGTCGGCGCGGGGTTGGCTATTCTCGGCGCGAGCGGCTATTTCGGTTGGCTGCGGCTGTGGGACGGCCGCTTCATCGCCTGAGCTATGACGCGATCCGGCCCGGCCAGCCCCGGCGCGACGACCGAGCGGCACATCATGCCGTCCCCGTCCCCCCGTCTTGCGCTTGCGCCGCTCGTGTTGGTCAGTTGGTCAAGGGGTTCGGCGTGAAGACGACCCTCACCGTGTGCCAGTCGCCTAAGGAACTCCAGCTCTCTCCGCTGTCCTTGTAGTGGCTGCGTCCGATGTTCCAGCCGTTGTTGGTCGGGTATCTGGTTTCGAGGTCACCGCTGGCGTGGTAGCGCCAGTCGTAGTTACCGCTGCCGCTATACGCCGCCACTACGAAGTAGGTGGCGTTAGCATCGAGGTTGCAGCCGGCGCCGGAGCAGGTATAGGTGTAGTTGGCATACGTGCTGCCGCTCGGGTTGGCTCCGGACAGCGTTGCCTGGACAATTGACGACGGTATGCTGGTGGCGTAGTCGTACTGGCCGCTGCCATTCATCCGGTGGAGCGTCACCACCAGATTTCCGGTAGCGCCGTCCCGGTTCCGCAGCGACGCGGTGATGCGCGCCAGAGTGTAGCCGGTGAAGTTGGCGCCGGTGGTGAAGGCGACTGCTTGCTGCGTTGTGGCGTTTATCTCCGAGCCTGGCGGGTTCGTGACGACGTGCAGGTTGCTAATGTAGGTGTAAAGGGGCGCAAGGGAATCGGAGTTGGTCCACGGGCTGTCGCCGACGTCGTTGCGGGCACGCACCGCCACCTTGTAGGTGGCGTAGTCATCCATGCCTGGGATGATGATGCTGGTGGTGGCGTTCCACCAGGCGGCCATCTTCCAACTCTGGCCGTCGTCCGCGCTGTAGTTGACTTGGTAGCCGGTCGCGCCTTGCGCGTGATGCCAGGTCACGGTGAGCGTGCCGTCGCCCCGGGTGACGTTCAGCGAGGTGGGCGCGGGCGGCGCGGTGGGTGGCTGCGGCGGCTGGAATTTCGCATTGGGCGTCGCCGCGACGTACCACGGCGAAGCGTTCGGCGCGGGGGCGCTCACCGCGCCCGCGTTGACGGCGCGCAGCTTGAAGCGATACTCCGTGCCGTTCTTCAGCTTGCTTATGGTGTAGGAGGTCGTGGTCCCATCGCTGCCGGGGACGGGCAGCCACCCGCTCCAGCCGGGGGCGGGCGGCGCCGCCCTGATCTGGAACTGGTACCCGGTGACGGCCGTTTCCTTGACGGCCCGGTTCCAGGTGAGGGTGACACTCTGGTCGCTGCCGGCGGCTGCCAGCCCGGTGGGCACGGCGGGCGGCGCGGGCGGCGGTTCGTATCGTCCGATGGCCGATGAGTTGCGCCAGGCGCTGTCACCGGCGGCGTTGCGGGCACGCACACCGACGATGTAGGGCTTGCCGTTATCCACGCCGCTGATGGTGATGCTGGTGGTGCCGCTGCCCGCCGGGTGATTCAGCGCGGCGAGAGACCAGCTCGCGCCGTTGTCCGCAGAGTAGGTGACATGGTAGCTGGTCGCGCCCCCGACCGACGACCAGAAGGCGGTGAGCGTCCCGTCGGCCCGGCTGAGGGTCACTACGCCGGGCCTGGCCGGCGGCTTGGGCGCGGGTTTGGGTTTGGGCGGGTGGTAGGGGCCGATGGCCGATGAGTTGCGCCAGCCACTATCGCCGTGCGCGTTGCGGGCGCGCACGCCGACGACATAGGACTTGCTGTTATCCACGCCGCTGATGGTGATGCTGGTTCCGGTGTGCTTGAGCGCGGCGAGGGACCAGCTTCTGCCGCCGTCGGCGCTGTAGGTGATGTGGTAGTTGGTGGCGCGGGCGGCGGCGTTCCAGGAGGCGGTGAGCTTGCCGTCGGCGCGCTCAACACTGACGTAGGCGACACCAGCGGGCGGCGACTGCGCGGCCGCGGGCGCGACGGCGAACACGGCCCAACTGACGATAGCGGCGAGCAGCGCCGTTGCGACGAGCAGCGGCCCCGGCCGGCTCCGGCGGATTCCACCAACCATGGAGTAGCCCCTTTCCTCACCTCTCGGCGCGCGACTCGAGTCGCTGCCATAGACGCCCCGATACGGCAGACACCAACCGACGCCTAGCACCCCCAACGTACTACAGCGGCGGGATAGTGTCAAATTATACATTTATGTATCGTGATAATGACCAGACTTACATTTATGTGGACCGGCTGCTTCCATGCTCCACTTCAACGTGTCAGTTGTGATGGGCCTGCCCCCGGCCCCTTCTCCCCTTGGGAGGGGGCCCTGACTGGGGTAGGTACGGGTTCAGCCGTAGGGGCGCAACATGTTGCGCCCGTCCCCCCGTCCCGACGGGGGGACCATAGGGGGGCCAGCATGGTAGACTGTCCGCGCTGAACAGGCATCGCGCGCCGGAGACACCTCACCATGCAAATCGAGAACCAACGCTTCCTCGTTACCGGCGGTTGCGGCTTTATCGGGAGCCGCCTTGTCCGGCTGCTTGCTACGCGCGGCGCCGCGGTCACGGTGTTCGACCGCGTAGTCCGCCCCGAGGTATGCGCCGGGCTACCCTCTGACGCCGCGGACCGGGTGACACTACAGGCCGGCGACATCACCAACGCAGCCGAGGTCCAGGCAGCAGCCAATGGCACTGCGGGCGTGTTCCACCTGGCGGTGCTCGACCTGAACAGCTGCTCCGACGATCCGCGGCTGTGCGTGCAGATCAATATGGAGGGCACGTTCACCGTGCTGGAGGCCGCCCAACGCGCTGGCCTCAGCAAGGTCGTGTTCTCGTCGGCTTCATCCGTTTACGGCGACACGGACGAGACTATGGACGAGTCGCATCCGCTCGGAGCACGCACGATCTATGGCGCCAGCAAGATCACCGGCGAATACCTCTGCCGGTCCTTTCACACCATGTACGGCCTGGACTACGTGAACCTGCGCTATATGAACGTGTACGGCCCTCACCAGACGATTGGCGTGGTCCCCGCCGTCTTGCGGCGGATTCGCGCCGGCCAGGCACCCATCATCTTCGGTCAGGGTACCCAGTCCTTCGATTTCATCTACGTGGACGACGTCGCTGCCGCCAACCTCCGCGCCATGGAGAGCGACGTATCCGATGAAGCGTTCAACGTGGGCAGCGGCGAGGAACGCTCGATCAAGCAGGTCGTCGAGACGCTGCTGCGCCTGACCGGCTCAACCCTGTCACCCGACTACCAGCCGGCGCCCGTCGGGCAGATGCAGCGCCGCGTCGGCAGCAGTGCCAAAGCCGCGCGCCTACTCGACTGGCGGGCCGCCGTCCCATTCAACGAGGGCCTGCGCCGCGTAGTCGCCGCCGGCTGAGAGCTAATAGCTGATGACTACCATCCTCGTCACCGGCGCCGCCGGCTTCATCGGCTCCCACCTCGTACCGTGGCTCGCCCAGCGCAATCCCCAGCGCCGGGTCTATGCGCTCGTCCGCCCCGGTAGCCCACTACCTGCACCGGCCGCCGGCGTGTACTACGTCCCCTGGGACCTCGCTGCCACCCGGCCGCTGGCGCCACACGCCGCGTGGGACGAGCCGGCAGACACAGGTGAGCAGCGCCTCCCCGGTCACGTTGACGCCGTACTACACCTCGCCCAGGCCAACGTCCCCTTCCCGGACCAGGCGGCCGAGCTACTCGCCGTCAACGTCGCCAGCACGCAGCGCCTCCTCGACTACGCCCGCGCCGCCGGGACCGCGGTGTTCCTGCTGGCATCATCCGGCAGCGTGTACGGCAGTGGTGGTGACGCCGGAGCGGTGCCACACCTAGCGTCAGCCGTGCGACCGTGGCGCGAGGACGACGCGCCGCAGCCCGACGACTACTACGGGGCCACGAAGCTGGCGGCAGAATGGCTCGTGCGCTCGTACCGCGCCTATTTCCACACCGTTATCCTGCGCCTGTTCGCGCCCTACGGCCCCGGCCAGACCGGGCGGCTCATACCCGGACTCATCGGCCGCGTCCGCGACGGACGCCCCGTCACCATCAGCCGCGGCGCGCGCCCGCACTTCAACCCGCTCTACGTCGCCGACCTGCTGCCTATGATCGAGCAGGCGTTGACTCTGCAAGGCGAGCAGGTCCTCAATGTCGGTGGCGACGAGGTGTTGTCCATCCGCGACATGGCCGAGACCATCGGGAGCGTGCTCGGAAAAGCGGCGCGCTACGAGCCGGCCCCCGGCGCACCCCCCAATGATGCCGTCGGCGATGTCGCACGCATGCACGCGCTCCTCCGCCCAGCCCCTCTCACCTCCTTCACCACCGGGGTCGCCAATATGGTGTGAGGCTGAGATCGTGAGATCGTAGGGGCGCGATGAATCGCGCCCAGCCGCTCGTCATTGCGGCGGAAGCCGCAATCCAGCCCCCCAGTTGCCGCTTGTCACACCGCCCCCGCTTCCCAGGAGGGCAGCGGCGGACCGGCGCCGCCAGCGCGCCCCTTCCCTGCTAGGGAAGGGGCCGGGGGTTAGGTTCAACCCCCCTCCCCCGTCGGGACGGGGGAGGGCCAGGGAGGGGGCCAGCCCCCGGGCCACCCTAGCTATCGCCGTCGCCCTCCTCAAGGATTCGGCGCACGTTGCGGAGGCAGCCGTCGGCTTGCTCTTCGATCAGCGCATCGAGGTTGAAGAAGCTCGACGCCAGCCGGCTGAGACCGGGCGGGAGCGAGAAGTCCATCCGGTACGTCACCATGGTCGCTGCGCCGTCGTCACCCACCGGCTCTAGCTCCCAGGAGGTGGTATGGGCCACACCCTCGACGGAGCGGGAGCGAATGAGCCGATCCGGTACCAACTCGACGACCTCATCCACGCCGTCAATCACCATCCCCATGAACTCCAAGCCAAAGCGAAAGCGGGTACCCACGGCCGTAGGGCCTGGCGTCAGCCGCTCGCTAGAGGCCAGGCGCGGCACCCACTCGACATTGCGCTCCGCCTGTACCAGCAATGCGAAAATATCGCTCGCCGGGGCCTTCAGCAGGGCAGACTTGACAACTTCCGGCATGAGTAGCTCCCTTCTCCATCCGTCTCACCCGGTCACTCCCCCGAAAGGAGACCTTTGCATCACTCCCTGGATGGAGGCCGGGGTTTGGACTCGCGTGCAAGTGGGAATGACTGGGCCGTGGGCCACGCCTGCTACTCGTCGCTGGCCCCCTTTTCGAGGACTCGGCGCAGGCTTTGCAGGCCGCTTTCGGCTTGCGCTGCAGTCAGCGCATCCAGGTTGAAGAAACGCGTCGCCAGCCGGTCAAGGCTGGGCGGGAGCGTGAAGCCCATCCTGTACGTCACTCTGGTCGCCGCGCCGTCGTCACCCACCGGCTCCAGCTCCCAGGAAGAGGTATAGGACAGCAGACCCTCGACGGAGCGGGAGCGAAGGAGGCGATTCGGCACCAGCTCGACGACCTCATCCACGCCGTCAATCACTAGCCCCATGAATTCGAGGTCGAGGGCAAAGCGGAAGCGGGTACCCACGGCCGTGGGGCCGGAGGTCAGCCGCTCGCTGGAAACCATGCGTGGCACCCACTCGGGATTGCGCTCCACTTGCGCCAAGAGGGCAAAGACGTCGCTCGCCGGGACCTTCACCAGCGCAGACGTGTCAACTTCCGGCATGAATGCCCCCCCTTCCCGCTGGCCGGTGGCCACCTACGCGCTCACCGGCATGGGTGTTTCGGCGGCTGCCGCAGCGCAGTCGAAGCTGAGTTGGCCGTCGCGTGTACCCACGACCACCGCGTCGCCGCTACGGATCTCACCGGCCAGCATCCGGCGGGCCAGCGCGTTCTCTACCTCGCGCTGAATGATCCGGCGCAGCGGCCGGGCGCCAAAGGCCGGGTCATAGCCGTGGCTGCCGAGCAGCGCGGTCGCTTCCGGCGTGACCTCCAGCTCAATCGCGAGGTCGCGCAGCCGTTCGCGCACGGCATCCAGTTCCAGCACGACGATTTCGTCGAGATGCGTCTTGTCCAGCGGATGAAACACGACCACCTCGTCAATCCGGTTCAGGAACTCCGGACGGACCTGTTGCCCCAGCAGCGCCAGCACGCGCTCGCGGATTTCCGGCTCCGGCAAACCGGCCGCCTGCCACTGCTGGATTTCCGGACTGGCCAGATTCGAGGTCATGATGATGAGCGTGTTCCTGAAGTCCACCACGTGACCCTGGTTATCGGTCAGCCGGCCGTCCTCCATGACCTGCAGCAGGATATTGAACGTATCCGCGTGTGCCTTCTCGATCTCGTCGAAGAGCACGACCTGATACGGCCGCCGGCGCACGGACTCGGTGAGCTGACCGCCCTCGTCGTAGCCGACGTAGCCGGGCGGCGCGCCGATCAAGCGCGAAACCGCGTGGCGCTCCATATACTCGGACATATCGAGCCGGGTCATGGCGGCCTCGTCGTTGAAGAGAAAGCCCGCAATAGCCCGCGCCAAGAGCGTCTTGCCGACGCCGGTCGGTCCGAGGAAGATGAACGAGCCGATGGGGCGCTGCGGGTCCTTGAGGCCGGCCCGCGAGCGGCGCACGGCATCGGAGACGGCATTGACCGCCGCATCCTGACCAACCACCCGCCGGTGCAGCACTTCCTCCATCCGCAGCAGCTTCCGGCTCTCCCCCTCCATCAGCCGGTTGACCGGAATCCCGGTCCACTTGGCAACCACCTCGGCGATCCCCTCTGCTTCCAGGAACTCCTTGAGCAGCCGGCCATTCGCCTGCGCGGTTTCCATCGCCGTCTGCGTTTCGGCCAGCTGCTGCTTCAGAGCAGGTAGCTCGCCATACTGCAACCGGGCCGCGCGGTCATAGTCCAGCGCCCGCTGTGCCTGCTCGATCTCGACGTTCAGCGCGTCAATGCGCTCGCGGATCGCCGAAATTTCCTCTAGCCCCTGCTTTTCCTGTCGCCAGCGCAGATCGAGGCTCCGTGCCCGCTCCTTCGCCGAGGCCAACTCACGCTCCAACTGCGCCAGCCGCTCGGCCTCCGGGCTGTCAGCGGTCTCGCCGTCCGTGACCTCCTTCTTCAGCGCCTCCCGCTCGATCTCCCACTGCATGATCCGCCGCTGCAATTCGTCAAGCTCGGTGGGCATACTTTCGGCTTCCATCCGCAGCCGCGAGGCCGCCTCGTCCACCAGGTCAATGGCCTTGTCCGGCAAGAAGCGGTCGGGAATGTACCGCTGCGCCAGCGTCGCCGCCGCGATCAAGGCGCCATCGCGGATGCTGATGCGATGATGCGCCTCGTACCGCTCGCGCAGGCCGCGCAGGATGGAGATGGTGTCCTCCACGGTCGGCTCATCCACCAACACCGGCTGGAACCGGCGCTCCAGCGCAGCGTCCTTCTCGATGTGCTTGCGGTATTCGTCGAGAGTCGTCGCGCCGATAGCGTGCAGCTCGCCGCGTGCCAACAGCGGCTTGAGCATATTGGCGGCGTCCATAGCCCCTTCGGCGGCCCCGGCGCCGACGACCGTATGTAGCTCGTCAATGAAGAGCACGACCTCGCCCTCTGACGCCTGAACCTCCTTGAGCACCGCCTTCAGCCGCTCCTCGAACTCGCCGCGATACTTGGTCCCGGCGATCAGCGATCCCAGGTCCAGGCCCACGACCCGCCGGCGCCGCAGCGATTCCGGCACGTCGCCGCGCACGATCCGCTGCGCCAGCCCCTCGACGATGGCCGTCTTGCCGACACCGGGATCGCCGATCAACACCGGATTGTTCTTTGTGCGCCGCGATAGGACCTGGATGACGCGCCGGATTTCGTCGTCGCGGCCGATGACCGGATCGAGCTTGCCCGCTTGCGCCGCCTGCGTGAGGTTCCGGCCGTACCGCTCCAACGCCTCATATTTGGCTTCCGGGTTCTGGTCGGTCACGCGCTGGTTGCCGCGCACCACCGCCAGCACTTCGTAGATGCGCTCTGCCGTGACTCCGTGCCGCTGGAGGATTTGGCTGGCCGTGCCCTTCTGCGGATCGGACACAATCGCCAAGAGCAGATGCTCGGTGCTGACGTACTCGTCCTTGAGCCGCTCCATCTCCTCGTGTGCGCCCAGGAGCACCTGCCGCAGCCGCGGCGCCATCGTGACCTGGGTGGCCGCGCCGTAAATCGTGGCCGCGCGGGATAGCGCCTCCTCCAGCTCGCGCTGCACCTGCGCCGGATCGGCACCCAAGCGGCTCAGGATCGTGCGAGGGAGACTATCTTGCTGCTCTAGCAGCGTAACGAGCAGGTGCTCGATGTCAACCTGCCCGTGCTGCCGCTGCTCGGCCGCCTGCTGGGCGCCAAGCAGCGCCTCCTGCGCGCGGTCGGTGAAACGGTTGGTGTTCATCGCTGGATTCTCCTTTGAATCCCTGAGTCCCTGTACGGGTCGTTCACCACCCCCGGCTATCGCACAGACTCCCCTTCCCTGGAGGGAAGGGGCCGGGGGTTAGGTCCAGGTCTTCCCCGCCTATCGGCGCCGGGGATAGGGGGTGACGATGGGGTCACGCGGTTGGCTCGGCTCGCTCACCGTCACTCGCGCGAGCGCCTCCTTGAGGCGTTGGTTCTCCTCCCTAAGGCGCTGAATCTCCCGCTCGTATTCACGAAACCGCGCCGCCTGCTCCTGCTCCAACTGCTCCGCGTGCTCCTCCTTATTCAGGATGACTTCTACGCCAGCGAGATTGACCCCGAGGTCCTTGACAAGCCGGCGGATTCGCTTGGCGCGGGCGATGTCCCGGTCCGAGTAGAGCCGAATCCCCCGACCCTTTTCGCCGCCTTCCGAGCGTTGTGGATGGAGTAGCTCGATCCGCTCGTAGTGGCGCAGGGTCTGGGGATGAACCTTGATTATCAGCGCTGCCCTCCCGATAGAGTAGTGACCCTCGTCTCCCGAAGCCATTGTCATGCCTCCCTTGGAGCTACCTCAGACGGCAGTCGCCGACCGCACCTCACCCTGCCGCAGCCGCCGCAGCTCGGCGAACAGCTCCTTCTCGCGGGCCGTGAGGCGGCTCGGTAGCTGGACCATCAGCCGGATATACAGATCGCCGCGCCCTTGCTGGCGAAAGCGGGGCATCCCCTGGCCGGCGAGGCGGATCCGCTGCCCGTTCTGGGTTTCCGGCTGAATTCGAAAGCTCCCGCCGCCGGTGAGCGTGCGGATTTCGATGTCTCCACCGAGCGCCGCCTGCCACACCGACACCGGCACGTCGGTCGTGAGGTCATCGCCGTCACGCTCGAACCGCGGATGCGGCCGTACCTGTACCTTGAGATGCAGGTCGCCGCGCGGCCCGCCACCCACCCCGGGATGGCCTTTGCCGGCCACGCGCAGCCGCTGGCCGCTGGGCACGCCTGGTGGAATACGCACCTCGATCCGTTCGGTCGAGCGCCCGCCGGACTCGTTCGGCACCTGAATCTGGAACATCCGACTGCCGCCGTGAAACGCTTCCTCCAGCGAGATTTCGACTCCTTGCTCGATGTCCTCCCCCGCGCGCGGGCGGCCAGCCCCCCGGCCACCGCGAAAACGCTCGCCGAAGAGATTGCCGAGCAGATCGCCGAAGTCGAAATCGCCCGACGGGTCCCAGCCCGGCGCGCCACCAGGCTGCGGTCCGGCACCCGGCGCACTGCGGCGCGCCTGGTCCCACGCCTGCTGCCACGTCGCGCCGCCCTGGCGCCACGCCGCCCCGAACTGGTCGTACTTGCGCCGCTTATCCTTGTCCCGGAGCACGTCGTAGGCTTCCTGCACCTCCTTGAACCGCTCCTCGGCAGCCTTGTCGCCGGGGTTTACGTCCGGGTGGTACTTGCGCGCCAAGCGACGATAGGCCTGTTTCAACTCCTGCTCATTGGCAGTGCGCTTGACGCCCAGCGTCTTGTAGTAGTCTTTGAAGCTCGCTCTCGACGCCACCGCTCCACCCTCCTGCCGTGCTGGCGCCCCCCTATGGTCCCCCCGCTGCGGCGGGGGGACGGCACATTCCCTCCCCCGTCCCGACGGGGGAGGGCCAGGGTGGGGGCCAGTCCACTACCACCCTCGCTCCCTATCCCGCCCCCGCCGGACCGGCCACGACCTTCACTCGCGCCGGTCGCAACAGTGCATCTTCAAGGTGGTAGCCACGCTGTATCTCCTCGACAATCGTGCCCTCCGCTTGCTCCGAGTCCTCGACCGTCGCCACGGCCTCGTGCCAGCGCGGATCGAACTGCTCGCCGCACGCGGCGACCACCTTGACACCCAGGCCGGACAGCACGTCCTCGAACTGCGTGACCGTCATCCGTAAGCCCATCAGCAGCGCCTGGGCGTCAATCTGATCCCCGGACTGCTCATAGCCGAGCGCCCGTTCCAGGTTATCCAGAACATCGAGCACTCTGAGCAGCACCTGCTTCTTCGCCTCCCGTGCTACCTCACTTCGCTCGCGGATCGCGCGCCGCCGATAGTTCTCCAACTCGGCCCGCGCCCGCAAAAACTTGTCCTCGTTCGCCGCAACTGCGGCCTGCGCCTCAGCCAACGCCGCCGGATCGGGCGCCTCCTCGGCTACCGTCGGCTCGGCTTCAGGGGAGGGCGCCAGCGTCGTCCCGTCAGCGCCCGCCTCCTCTTGGACGGCAGCGGGCGTTGGCTCCGGCACGCCGGCGGCCGCATCTGCTGCCGGTGGTCGTTCCGCCATCACTCCCTCCGCCTACTTCTTCCCGTCATCGTCGCTGGAGCGAAACTCCGCGTCCACCACGTCATCCGCAGCGGGACCGCTCTCGCCACCCGGCGTATCGCCCGGCGCACCGCCCGGTGCCTCACCCGGAGGTGGCGCTTCGCCGGCCGCGGCCTGCGGACCAACGTCCTTGTACATCGCCTCGGCCATCTTGTACGAGGCCTGTTCGAGCGCCTGCGTCAACTCGCGGATCCGGGCAATGTCCGCCTCTTCCTTCAAGGCCGTCTTCAGGTCGTTCAGCGCCGTCTCGATCTGGCTCTTCTCTTCCTCGCCGATCTTGTCGCCGTACTCGCTCAACCCCTTCTCGGTGGAATACACGAGCGTATCGGCGCGGTTGCGGGCCTCGATCTCCTCGCGGTGCTGCTCGTCCTCTTCGGCGTGCTGCTCGGCTTCCCGCACCATCCGCTCCACCTGCGACTGGTCGAGGTGGGTCGAGGCGGTGATGGTCACGCGCTGCTCCTTGCCGGTCCCCAGGTCCTTGGCCGACACGTTCAGAATGCCGTTGGCGTCAATATCGAACGCCACCTCGACCTGCGGCACACCGCGCGGCGCCGGCGGAATGCCCTCCAGCCGGAACCGACCGAGGGTCATGTTGTCGCGGGCCATCGGCCGCTCACCCTGCAACACGTGAACGTCCACGGCCGTCTGACCGTCCTCGGCCGTCGAGAACACCTCCGTCTTGCGCGTCGGGATCGTGGTGTTGCGCTCGATCAGCCGCGTCATCACCCCACCCAGCGTCTCCACGCCCAGCGACAGCGGCGTCACGTCCAGCAGCACCACGTCCTTCACGTCGCCCGTGAGCACCGCCGCCTGGATCGCCGCGCCGACGGCAACTACCTCATCGGGATTGACGCCCTGGTGCGGGTCCTTCCCGGTCAGCTTCTTGACGAGGTTCTGGATCACCGGCATCCGCGTCGAGCCACCGACCAGCACCACCTCGTCAATATCGCTCGCCTTCAGCTTGGCGTCGGCCAGTGCCTGCCGGAACGGCCCGACGCAGCGGTCGGTCAGCTCCGCCGTGCTTTCCTCGAACTGCGCCCGCGTCAGCGACACGGCCAGATGCTTCGGCCCGTGCTGATCGGCCGTAATGAACGGCAGGTTGACCTCCGTCTGCACGACGCTGGACAGCTCGATCTTGGCCTTTTCGGCCGCCTCGATCAGCCGCTGGAGCGCCTGCCGATCCTGGCGCAAGTCAATGCCTTCCTGCTGCTGGAACTCCCCGGCCACGTACTCCACGATCTTCTGGTCGTAGTCGTCGCCGCCCAAGTGGGTGTCGCCCGAGGTGCTCTTGACCTCGAACACGCCGTCGCCCACCTCCAGGATGGACACGTCGAAGGTGCCACCACCCAGGTCCCAGACGAGGATCGTCTCCGTCTTCTTCTTGTCCAGACCGTAGGCCAGCGAGGCCGCCGTCGGCTCGTTGATGATCCGCAGCACCTCCAGCCCGGCGATCTGCCCGGCGTTCTTGGTCGCCTGCCGCTGGCTATCGTTGAAGTACGCCGGGACCGTGAGCACCGCCTTGGTGACCTCTTCGCCGAGATACTTCTCTGCGTCCGCCTTGAGCTTCTGCAACACCATCGCGGAGATTTCCTCCGGATTGTATTCGCGGTTGGTTGCCGGCAGCTTCACCCGCGCCTCGCCTTTCGGCCCCTGCACGACCTCGTAGGGCACTAGCCCCCGCTCGTGGGCTACCTCACCGTGATGGCGACCCACAAAACGCTTGATCGAGTAGACGGTGTTCTCCGAGTTGAGTACCGCCTGCCGGTGCGCCAACTGCCCGGTCAGCCGTTCCTCCGACTTGGTGAATGCGACCACCGACGGTGTGAGCCGCGATCCTTCTGCGTTGGTGATGACCAAGGGATCGCCACCTTCCATGATGGCGATGACGGAATTCGTCGTCCCCAAATCAATCCCTACTACCCGTTCTGCCATTGTTCGACTCCTCCTCGTTCTTTGAGTTCTGTTGGTCGTGCGACTTCCCTACGTCGCCACCAACGGCACGGCTGGCGACGCCTCGGCCGGTTCCAGCCACGGCGCCGCCGGCACAGGTACGGCCGGTCGCGCCGGCCGCAACACCCGTTTGAGTACGGCGTTGATGTGGTCCACCCAGATCAACTCGATGTCCTTGCGTATCTCCTCCGGAATCTCACTGAGGTCCTGCTTGTTCTCAGCCGGCAAGATCACCGCGCGTACCCCGGCGCGGTGGGCCGCCAAGACCTTATGCTTGACGCCACCGATGGGTAGCACTCGTCCGCGCAGAGTGATCTCACCCGTCATCGCAACATCAGAGCTAACCCGCCGGCCCGTCATGGCCGCGACAATGGCCGTAGTCATCGTAATGCCTGCCGACGGTCCATCCTTGGGCACACTGCCGGCCGGCACGTGTACGTGCAGCGCGTGCTGCTCGAAGAAGCTGGCCTCCAGCCCCAAACCCCGGGCCTGCTGGCGTGCCACCGTCAGCGCCGCCTGCGCCGATTCCTGCATCACGTTGCCGAGTTGTCCCGTCAAGGTGAGCTTGGGCTTGCCCTCCATCCACGTCGCCTCCACGGCCACTACGTCGCCGCCGACCTCGCTCACCGTGAGGCCGTAGGCCACACCTACCTCGTCCCGCCGCTCCTCGACCAGCGCCTCGAAGCGTGGCGGGTCCAGCAGGCGGGCCAGGTCGTCGGGCGCCACCGTGATGGTCTCGACCGCTCCTTCCACAATCCGCTTGGCCACCTTGCGACACACATGCGCGATCTCACGCTCCAGGTTCCGCACGCCGGCTTCCTTCGTATACCCCCGTATCAACTGGCGTACCGTGTCGTCCGGCAGAGTCAACTGCCCATCGGCCAGACCGTGCTGGGCGAGTTGTCGCGGCAGCAGGAAGCGGCGCGCGATGTGCAGTTTCTCTTCTTCCGTATAGCCGGGGATCTGAATGACTTCCATCCGGTCGCGCAAGGCCGGCGGGATCGGATCGAGCAGATTTGCCGTCGTGACGAAGATCACCCGCGACAGATCGAACGGCACTTCCAGGTAGTGATCCGAGAAGTGCGCGTTCTGCTCCGGGTCCAGCACCTCTAGCAGCGCCGACGACGGATCGCCCCGGAAATCCATCCCGAGCTTGTCAATCTCGTCGAGCATGAAGATGGGATTCTTCGTCCCGGCGTCGCGCATCCCCCGAATAATCCGGCCCGGCATCGCCCCGACGTAGGTGCGCCGATGCCCGCGGATTTCGGCCTCATCGCGCACCCCACCCAGCGACAAGCGCACGAATTCGCGCCCCATCGCCCGTGCAATCGAGCGGCCCAGGCTCGTCTTCCCCACACCGGGCGGGCCGACAAAGCAGAGGATGGGACTCCGCAGCGTGGTGCTCAAGCGCCGGACGGCCAAGAACTCTAGGATACGATCCTTGACCTTCTCCAAGCCATAGTGATCTTCCTCCAAGGCGCGAGACGCCGCCGCGATTTCCAACTGATCGGTCGTCTCCTTGGCCCACGGCAGGTAGACGAGCCAGTCAATGTAGGTGCGGATAATGCCGGTTTCCGGTGAGGCCGGCGGCACCGCCTGGAGCCGATCCAACTCCTTGAGTGCCCGCTCCTTCACCTCGTCGGACATTCCGGCGCTCTCGATCTGCTCCTTCAGCTCGTTCAACTCCGCCTGCTGCGGGTCCTCGCCCAGTTCCTTCTGGATTGCCCGCAACTGCTCGCGCAGCAGGTACTCCTTCTGCGTTTTCTCCATGCCCTCCTGGATTTCCGAGTGAATCTTGTTCCTCAGCTCCAGGATTTCCAGCTGCTTACTCAGGAAGGCGCTCACGAGGCGCAGCCGCTCCGACACGTCGAGCGTCTCCAGCAGTTGCTGGCGCTGCTCCAACGTCAACTCCGGCGCGAAGCCCACCAGATCAGCGAGCCACCCCGGGTCATCGAGGTTGCGGGCATCGTGGAACATCTCGCTCGGCACCGAGCGGCCTTCCTCCACGTACTGCTCCAACTGCCCCAGCACCGAGCGCATCAAGGCCTCGATCTCCAGGCTGGCTTCTTGCGGCTCGGCCAGCGGCCGAAACCGTGCGACCAGGCAGTCCTCGACCAGGCGCACCGAGGTAATCTTGGCGCGAGCCTGCCCTTGGACGATGACCCGCAAGGTACCGTCGGGCACGCGGACAAGCTGTCGAATCAGCGCGACCGACCCGAACCGATAGAGGTCCTTCGGATTGACCTCTTCAAGCTCGGAATCGCGTTGCGCGACCAGCAACACCAGGCGGTCGGACTCGTAGGCGTGCTCCACGGCCGCCAACGACCGCGGCTTCCCGACCAGCAGGGGGACCGCCATGCGCGGGAACACCACGGCGTCAATGAGCGGTAGCACGGGCAGACGACGCGGCAGGTCGTCCAGCGGCATCGTCTCGATGCCCGGCGACCGGGCCTCGGATTGCGACATACTTGGCATCCTTATCGCTTGTTCGGGCTAGGGCGCTACCACCGCGTAGGTCCTGAGATGCTGCCGGGGGCGGCGGCCCCGTCGGCGTGCGGCTGACAGTACACGAGACCCAGCGAGCGTAACCTGTGACACTAGCTAGTATAAAACTTGAGCCTGATATTGTCAACACTCTGAGTGACAAGCGCAAAAAAGCGGAGCGGAAACGCGCTGCCTAGCCGCCCGGTCGCACCACCGGCGGCCCAACCGGGGTTGGCGGCGTGATCGGGGCTGGGGTCGGCAGTGGCTCCGGGCCAACGACCGGCCGCCCAGCCACCGGCAGCGGCGTCCACACTGGGATCACGGTCGGCGCTGGCGCCGCGGGGTCGGCTGGCGGCGTCTCCACCGGCGCCGGTTTCGTGCAATCCTCCACTGGCGGCACGGCCGAGCGCAAGAAATACTCCGGATAGCCGCAGACTGCCGACTGCACCAGCCCGGGCGGCGGACTGAAGAGTTGCGGCACCTGGCCGCTAGTCGCCACCTGCATGAAATTGCGCCAGATCACACCGCCGCCCTGCGAGCCGGGCACTCGTCGCATCTCCGAATTGTCAGTGTTGCCCACCCACACCCCTACCACCAGGTCGGGCGTATAGCCGACCGCCCAGGAGTCGCGGAAGTCGTTTGTTGTCCCGGTCTTGACGGCCGCCGGCACGCCCACGTTGAGCGTGGTGCCGAATATCGCCTGCCGGGTGCGCTCGTCGGCCAGGATGTCGGTAATCATGAACGCTACCTCCGGGATCAACACCGGCTTCCCGCGTGGCTGATGATCCCAGACCGGACGATCATCCAGATCGGTGACGCGGAGAATCGGGCTGGTGTCGTAGTACAGCCCGTTGTTCGCAAACACGGCATAGGCCCGCGCCATCTCCAGCAACTGCACTCCCCCACTGCCCAGCGTGAGACTGAGCACCGGCGGCAGGTAGGTAGTGATGCCCATTGTTCGCGCCGTCTCGATCACCCGACCGACGCCGACGCGATCCATCAGGATCACGGCCGGGATGTTGTGCGAGTTGGCCAGCGCCTCGCGCAGCGTGAGGTAGCCGTGCCACTTTTCGTCGTAGTTGCGGGGCTTGAACTGCCGTTCCGAGGGCACAACGCCCGGCAAGTCGTACTCGATGGCCCGGTCATGGATCAACGAGGCGGGCGTCCACTTCCCGGAGGCAAAGGCCGTAGCATAGGTAAACGGCTTGAACGCCGATCCCGGCTGCCGCTCGGCCAAGGCGACGTTGACCTGGCCGTCAATCCCCACGTCGTAGAAGTCGTAGCTGCCGACCATCGCCAGGATTTCACCCGTGTCGGGCCGCAGGGCGACGAGTGCCCCGTTATTGACTGCGCGGCCCTGTAGCTCATTCACGCGCTGGCGCACCGCGACCTCGGCGGCAGCTTGGAGGTCCAAGTCGAGGGAGGTAATGACCTTCAGGCCGCGACGTAAGTCTTCCGGAGCAAACATGCGCTTCAAGACCTCGCGCACGTAAAACACGAAGTGCGGGTGCTTGATATCGACTCGCGGCGCCCGAAAGGCCATCTGCCGGCCTTGCTCTTTGGCTGCCTCGGCCTCGGCGCGCGAAATCATCCCGTAGCGCACCATGTTTTCCAAGACACCGGCCTGCTGCCGCCGCGCCAAGCTCGGGTTGACCACCGGGGAATACTCGGAAGGCGCCGGCAGCAAGCCGACGATCAACGCCGCTTCCGCCAAGTCCAGGTCCCGCGCGTGCTTCCCGAAGTAGCTCAACGCCGCCGCCTCGATGCCATAGGCCTGATTGCCAAAGTACATCCGGTTGAGATACATCTCCAGGATTTCGTTCTTCGAGAACTGCGTTTCGACCTGGATGGCGAGGGTCAGTTCGCGGAGCTTGCGGGGCACTGTCTGCTCCCGCGAGAGGAAGGTGTCGCGGACCAGTTGCTGCGTGATCGTGGAGCCACCTTGCAAGGAGGCGGTCGTACCCGTGATGTCGCGGAGAACGGCCCGGATGATGCCCCGTAGATCGAAGCCCGCGTGCGCGTAGAAGCTGGCGTCTTCAGAAGCTACCACTGCCTGGATGACAGACGGTGAGACGGCGTGCAGCGGCACGTTGACTCGCCGCTCCTCGTAGAACTCGTGGAGCATCACCTGGCCGGTCCGGTCGTAGATTTGGGTGACTTGCGCGAGCGGCTGCGCCCCAAGCTCGGAGGCCTCGGGCAGATCGGTGAAGATCGTCTCGCGGGCATAGGCAAAGGCGGCGCCGGCGCCCGTCGCCGCCAAACCCGCGACGGCCAAGAAGACCACCACACTCATCAGCCCGCAGAACATGACCATACTGCCCGCGACGGCAACGAGCAGCGGCGCCTTCGAGCCGTTGGCGGCGTGACGACGGCGGGCGCGAGCGAGCAAGTAACGTGAGGTCATATTCGGTCGCAGCGGCGCTCAGGACACGTGGCCGCGGGCGCGGCTCTTCTATAACGAGCGGACACAGCCGGCCCCTACCTCCGCGAGGATACCACCGCACCCGCGCCGCCGTCAGATTGCCAGCTACTAGCCGTTAGCCATCAGCTCTATCGCAATCGCCCGGTCAACCCCATCCACGCCCGAAACCACGTCCCCCTGCGGAGCGGGGAGACCACAGGGGGGCCAGTTTTCACTCCCCGGCTGAAAGCTAACGCAATGACGCTTTGGGGGCTTGATTGACACGTCACTTTGGCGGTGAGTTAGGCTGCTTTGGGTGGGATAAGCTCTAGTTCGAGGCTCATGGGGCGCTCTTTCTGCGCCCCATTCCCATCCTTATATGTGGCCGCAACCATTCTGAGGTACATGAGCAGATGATCTTCCACTGCGGCCGCATGGGGGGCGTCGTCATACCAGAATGCATGGCATTGTGGGCAGTGCGGCGGGATTTTCGCGTCTGACGTGATCGGGATACTGAGCGCGTTCTTGCAATGAGCGCAGGTCACGACGAGGCGTTCGACCTCGTGAGGCTGGACATAGAGCCGCGTTCTCGTCATTGCCATGCCTCCTAGTGTACCGACTATTACCATGGTGCCGCCGCCTGAGCGGCCGGCGCAACTGTGCGGCCGCGTGGGCGCTGCTTGGCTGTTTGCTTGACACGTCACTTTATGCTAGAATATATGGTCTAGTAAGGGGTGAAATGTGGACTTGCTCACGGTTATGCGGCGGTTCCCGACCCAAGAAGCCTGCATCGCGTACCTGGAGCACGTGCGTTGGGGTGACGATCCGTGCTGTCCGTATTGTGGCAGCCGGACCGTCTCTCCGAAGCAGGAACGCAACCGGGTTGGACGTTGGAACTGTCACGGCTGTCATTCTAGCTTCAATGTCCTGGCTGGCACGATCTTCTCGGCTACTCGTATCCC
>DAOUJP010000038.1:0-127463 GCA_034422515.1 Chloroflexota bacterium
AGTCCGTGCGGCGACCGGGGGCGATGCATGGTCCTGGATTGCGGCTTCCGCTGCAATGACGGGGGCCAGGCAGCGGTATATGACTGTACAAATGAACACCTACCCTAGTCAGGTCCCGACGGGGGAGGGAACATGCCGGCCGCCGTCTCCCTGCCGTAGCGGGGAGGCCAGAGGGGACTCAACTACGCCCCGACACCCGCTCGTTCAACTCCAGCGCCGTGCGCGTGTATAGCTCGGCGGCGGCGCTCAGGTGTGCGACCGGCACGAACTCGTCGGCCGTATGCGCCTGGGCGATGGAGCCTGGACCGAGCACAATACTCGGCACCTCCCGCAGCGCCCAGAGCTTGCTGGCATCCGTACTATACGGCACGCCCAAGAGCGCGTCCGGGTGTCCGAGCGCGCGGCAGGCGGCTTGGGCGGCTTGGACGATGGCGGCGTCAACCGGCGTATCAAGCGGCCAGTCCTCGGTGGTGGGCGGACTAACCTCCAGTCGCACGTCGGGCCGCGCCCGCCGCACATCGGCGAGGAGCGCCTCGATCTCGGCGAGGGCGCTCTCCATGCCTTCACCGGGGATGGTACGCCGATCAATGTCAATGGTGCAGCGGTCCGGCACGACGTTGACCCCGGTGCCGCCCTCGATGATCCCGACGCTGAGGGTAGGAGAGCCGACGAGCGGATGCTCGTGCTCGGGCAGACGCTCCTGGAGGCCCCGCAGCGCGACCAGCACGTCGGCCATGTGGTCAATGGCGTTGACGCCGGCCTCCGGGCGGGCGCTATGCGCGGCGCGGCCCAACGTCGAGACCTGCACCCGTAGGCAGCCCTTGTGGGCGATCACGACGCGCAAGTCGGTCGGCTCACCGACGACCGCAGCTTCCACGCGCTCGTCACTGTCCACGAAATGCCTGATGCCGGTGAACTGGAGTTCTTCGTCCACCGTGGCCAGCAGCGCCACGTGCATGTCCAGATCGTCGCGGCGGGCCAGCAGTAGCTCCAGCGCCACGAGCATGGCAGCCAGCGAGCCTTTGGTGTCACAGGAGCCGCGGCCGTACAGCCGCCCGTCGCGCACTTCGGGGCGCCACGCTCGCTCGCCCATCGAGTCTCCGGCCACCGTGTCCATGTGCGCCTCGAAGAGCAAGGTCTGGCGGGCACCGGGTACCGTCAGGCGCGCCATTACGTTGTCGCGCCCCTGGTGTACCGGCTGCCGCTGCACGTCCAAGCCCAGCCGCCGACAGTAATCCTCGACGAATGCCGCCATTGCGCCCTCGCCACGGCGGCCGCTGGGATAGCCGGGATTGACGCTCTCGATGGCTACGAGGTCGCTCGTCAAGCGGACCAGCTGTTCTTCCATTGCTCAGTCCTCGTTGCGTGCAGCCCCCCTATGGTCCCCCCGTCCCGACGGGGAGGTCCATTCCCTGTCGGGGCGGGGGAGGGCGAGGGAGGGGCTACCCCCCGTCCTAGCCGGCCGTGCCGCGCCAGGCTTGCAGCGCCGACCGCCGCAGGAGCCACTCCTTGTCTGCCGGCGCCAGCCAGTCCAGGTGGTCGGTGATTGCGGCGACCTCCTCACCGTATTCTTCCCCGCCATTCACACCGCCGCCGAAATCGGTGCCCCACATGACACGCTCGCGGCCGAACGCATCAAGCGCCCGCCGCAGCAGCGGATGTACGTCCGTGAAGGGGAAGGCGGCCAGCGAGGTGCGTCGGAAGCAGGTGGCCTTCAGGTAGACGTTCGGGCGGCTCGCCAGCGCCGTCACGGTTGCAAAGCGGTCGAACGCCGGTCCCTCTGTGGCCCGGAGGCCGCCCCAATGGTCAATGACCACCTTGACTTGCGGATACCGGCCCGCGGCTGCGCCTATCGCCGGGAGTTCGTCCGGGTTGGTGAGAAAGCCGATGGTGATGCCCAAGTCGGCGCAGGCCCGCCACACCGACTCGAAAGCCGCCTCGGCCGGCCACGCGCTGGTGTGCTCGCCATAGCAGGCCAGCCGAATGCCGCGGACGTTATGCTCGTTCGCCAGCGTGTGTAGCAGATTTACGGCCGCCGGATCGTCCGCATGGACCCGTGCCGCCGGGATCACGCGGTCCGGAAAACGCGCAGTGGCATCAACCAGATAGCTCGGGTCTTGCAGGTAGCGCCGCGGGCCGATTGCCACCACCTGTTCCACGCCATGACGATCCATGTAGCCGAGCAGGGTCTCGACTGCGGCGTCCCAGGTCTGCCCGCCGGGACCTTCGGCACCGGATGGAAAGCGGTCCTCGTCCGACGACCAGATGTGTAGGTGCGAGTCAATAAGCTGCATGGCCAGCGACCTCCCGCGACGTTCGGCAGCCAGTGTAGCAGGCGCGGCGGCGCCATGGCGGCGCCTAGGGTGTCCAGTCGCGGGGGAGCTTGGTCATCGTGTGGCGGAGGGTGCCGATGCCGCTGATGGTGATTGCTACATTGTCGCCGGCGTGCAGGCCCAGCTCCGGGGGGACGATGACACCGGTGCCGGTCGAGACGACCGTGCCGACCGGGATGGGGTTGTTGAGCATCAGATACTCGGTAAGCTCATCGAACCGCCGCTTGATCCGGTCCGTCCCGACCGACTCGTCGAAGATGACCTGACCTGCCCGCTCGATCACACAGCGCACTTCCAAGCTGTACGGATCGGTCAGCTCGTCGCTCGTGACGAGCACCGGGCCGAGCACGGTACAGCCGTAGAACACCTTCGACTGCGGCAGGTAGAGTGGATTTTCGCGCTCGATGTCCCACGCCGAGACGTCGTCACAGATCGTGTAGCCGACGATCTCGCCGTTCGCGCCGAGCACGTAGGCCAGCTCGGCTTCCGGCACGGTAATCGCCGAGTCGGCCCGGATGGTCGCGGCCGCGTTGGGACCGACGCAGCGCGATTCGCCGCCTTTGGAGAAGATTTCGGGGCGCTCCGATTCGTAGACCATATCGTAGATGCCCTTGCCGGTCTGCATGTCGCCCTCGCGGAAATCGGCGCTGCGCCGATAGGTGACGCCGCAGGCCCAGATTTCCGGCGCCGCGATGGGACTGATGAGATGGGCGCGGTCGGCCGCCGGTGGCACGTCGAGGTCGGCATATGACTGCGGTGCCTCCGATGACCCGGCGCGCTCCGCCGCGGCCAGCTCCGCGAGCGATACACCGTCGCTGAGTGCATCCTCGATGAGGTCAGTCGTGGTACGCCGGCCGCCGAGCGGCACAACTTGATTCCCTTCGAGCACGCCTACCTGGCTGCCCCCGCCCGGCTCGTGATACCGCACCAATTTCATCGTCGTTTCCTCCCCGGTCAGGCTCCGGCCCCCCTATGGTCCCCCCGTCCCGACGGGGGGACGAGGTGTTCCCTCCACTGTTGCAACGGGGGGGTTAGGGTGGGGGCCAGCCCATTCCCTACCACTGCAACGTTACCGGCTGCTCCGACGGCGTGCCAGCGCCGGACGACCGGCTCTGGTAACGCTGCTATACTCGGCGGCGCTCCGAGGGTATCTGGCAGCGGGGCTGCCCAACGAGGGCCCGCCTCAGGGAGGACAGGGTGTGGCTGCACGGCGAGGCGCCGGCTCACGACCGCCTCGGTACCTGTTCGGTGACAGCGACGTGGCCGCGCACCGGCTGCGGGTGCTGTCCGAGGTGTTCGCCGAGTCGTCGCGGCGGTTCCTGCGCGCGGCGGCGCCTATGCAGCCCGGTCTCGCCATAGATGTCGGCTGTGGGCCGGGCTACACTACGCGGCTCATCGCCGACGTGCTGCGGCCGCGGCGGACGGTGGGCATTGACCGCTCGGAGGCGTTCATCACGGAGGCGCGCCGCGCTGGCGGCAATAACGTGTCGTACCTGGTTCACGATGCGGCTGCCGTCCCTTTTCCCGTCGGGCCGGCCGACCTCATCTACGCGCGGTTTGTCGCTACCCACCTGGGCGATCCGACGGTTACTATCCGCAGTTGGGCCACGCAACTCGTGCCAGGCGGCCGACTCTTGCTGGACGAGGTGGATTCGATCAGCACCGCCAACCGTGTGCTGTCACGCTACCTGACTATCCTGACCGCACTGCTCAATCACCAGGGCAATAGCCTGTACGTCGGCCCGACCTTGAGTACCATCGCCGCGCTGGGCCTCCTGAGGAGTAAGATAGATACCGTTCGGCGGCTACCGGTGCCGGACCGGCGCGCCGCGACGATGTTTCGGCTCAACCTGGAGACATGGCGGGACCATCCGTTCGTCGCCGACACGTATGGTGCCGCCGCAATCCGCCGGCTGGCAGACGAGCTAGAAGTCGAGGCGGGTGCTGCCGACGCCGCGGCCACGACCGAGTGGGGCATGAGACAGATCGCGTTCGAGCGCGTCTGAGCCGGCCACCGGATTAGCCGGTCCGCGCGCTGGCAGAGGAGGAAGTGGATGTCGAAGACGTACCGGGTGGTCTGTATTGGCTGCTCGCGGATGGGTAGCTGGTCTGACGACTTGCAGAGCCAACGCGACGAGAACGACCCTTGGAGTACGGAGTGGGTACCGGGCGCGATGGCCACGGTGTGTCAAGCCATAGACCGCGTGGAGCTAGTGGCCTGCTGTGACCTGGATCGCGAGTTGGCCGAACGGATGCAGCAGCGCTGGGATATTCCGGCTGCCTACACCGACTACCTGGAGATGATCGAGCAGGAGCGGCCCGACATCGTGGCCATCGTGACCTCCTACGGCAGCACGCACGCCGCGCTCGCCGCCGGTGTTGCCGAGACCGGTTTGGTCAAGGGCATCTACTGCGAGAAGCCCATCGCTACCTCGATGGCCGAGGCGGACCGGATCATCGCCGCCTGCCGCACGCATGGCGTCGCCTACTCGTGCAGCCACGTCGCGCGGTGGAACGTGCGTTACCGGCAGGCGCTGGAATGGATTCAAGAGGGAGCTATCGGAGAGGTGCGGGCAATCACCTGTAGCGCCATGGGCACGCTCCTGCACCTCGGCACCCACCAGACGGACGCTTTGGCCGGGTTCGCCGGCGACGTGGACCCGGAGTGGGCCAGCGGTGTCGTGGACGTGCCGGCGGACCTGCCGCAGGAGCAGTGGCCGACGATGGACCCGACCGGCGGCGGGTACATCATGATGCGTAACGGCGTCCATCTGCTGATGGAGGGTGCCTCGCCGTGGCCGCGGACGTTCCAGATTTCCGGCAGCGAAGGCAAAATCCAGATTTGGAACGACCTGCACCACATCCAACTCTGGCAACGGGCCTCCTCGCGCAGCGCGGTGCTGGAGCCGGGGCCGCTGCTCTCCCCACCGACGGAGCAGAGCTTTGCCGTCGCCCAGATGGCCGAGCTGGTGCAGGTACTCGACGAGGGCGGTACAACAAGCTGCGACGAGGTACGGGCAGCACGGGCGCTGGAGATGGTGCTCGGCCTCCACCTCTCGCATCAGCAGGGCGGCGCGCGAGTGTCCTTTCCGTTAGAAAATCGGACGTTTGGCGTGGATACCAAGTAGGGCGCCGGGCAGACCGACAAGCAGAGAGGCAGAGGGTATGAGCGCAGCGCAACGATTGGCCGGCAAGGTCAGCATCATCACGGGCGGCGCGGCCGGTATCGGCAAGGCGGTGTGCGAGCGATTCGGGCAGGAAGGCGCGTCCGTCGTCGTTGCCGACTACAACCGCGCCGGGGCAGAGACGGTTGCCGCCGCTATCGAAGCGGCGGGTGGGCGGGCAATGGCGCTCCAGGCCGACGTCACTGACAAGACCCAAGTAGACGCGCTGGTGGCCAAGACCGTCCAGGCGTTTGGTCGGCTCGACGTAATCCACAACAACGCCGGCATTATCCAGGTCAAGGCGCTGCTGGACCTCACCGAGGAGGACTGGGATCGCGTCCAAGCCGTCAACCTGAAGGGAACCCTCTTTGGCATTCAGGCGGCGGCGCGCCAGCTGATCGCCCAGGGCACCGGCGGCCGGATTATCTGCACCGCGTCCGCAGCGGCCCGCCGGCCTAATCCGTACTTTGCCCACTACTCTGCCAGCAAAGGAGCGGTCGTGAACCTGGTGCAGGCATCGGCAGTCGCGCTTGCGCCCCACAACATCACGGTGAACTCCGTGTGCCCCGGCATCGTCGCGACGGCGATGTGGGAGCACATTGACAAGGTCATCAGCGCGCAGGAAGGACTGCCGGTCGGCGAGGCGATGCGGCGGCGGCTGGAAGGGGTCCCGCTCGGCCGGGTCCAGGCACCGGAGGACGTGGCGGGGTTAGTAGCTTTTCTCGCCAGCGACGATGCTGCTTATATCACCGGCCAGGCGTACAACGTCACCGGCGGCATGGTGATGACCTAGGGCGTGTTTGGACCTCAACCCCTGGCCCCCCTATGGTCCCCCCGTCCCGACGGGGGGACGATGGCAGTGGTGTCGCGGTGGCTGGGGGCATGCTTGCGCCGCAATGGCGGGCGGCTGGGCGCGATTCATCGCGCCCCTACAAAAACTACCCTTGTCAGCCTATGGTCCCCCCACTGTGCGGGGGGACGGGCGCAACCTGTTGCGCTCCCACGGTAGTGGTGGCGGGGGGGACGCGGATTCGCGCGGGCGCGGGAATGCCGGGCGGCGGTGCGAGGTGTACACTGAGCCTAATGAAGGCCGCCGGCAACGTTGCAGCGGAGGTGTCCAATGAGCGCAAATACCAGCCCCACGACCGACACCATCCAGGCCGGGCGCGATGCAGAACAAGTGCAGCGGGATCACGTCCCGGACGAGGCGGCACTCCAACGGGTGCAACCGCCGCCGGCCTCGGACGAGGCAACGGAATTGTACGGCTGGCTGAAAGAGGTGAACTGGGCGCAGCGGACAGCGCAGTTCTACCGCTATTCCGGCGAGTGCGTGCGGCTGCGGTTCGGCGCTGCCCTCGATGATGAGATGCGCCGCTTGACTAAACGGCACGTCATGGTCAGGGGCTACACCCGGTTCGACCAGGATGATACCTGCCCAACCCTTCAGGTCGAGCAGATCCATAAACCACGCGCCGATGGCAAACCGTTCGACCTGGAAGCCTTCCTGAACGACCCCAATCCGAAGGTCTTCGATCCCGACAACGTAGTGACCGCCAGCGAGCCGTTCGATGTGGACGAGTTTATCCGTATCATCCATGAAGCGCGAGATGCGGAGTGAGAGGAGTCTTCGGATTGATAGTCTTGGATACCTCCGTTGTGTCGTTCATCTTCAACGGCGACTCCAGAGCCGAGTACTATCTGGAACGCATTCGCGGCCTCTCAACCGTCATCTCATTTCAGACGTTGGAAGAGGCCTGGCACGGGGCATATACGCGGGGGTGGGGTGACAGGCGGAAGGAGGAGTTGGCCACACATATCAGCCAATATCGAGTCATGTGGCCCAGCCCGCATATGGTGCGAATATCCGCCGCTTTGCGGAGCGAACGGGAAAAGGCCGGTCGCCGCCTGAACACTGCCGATGCCTGGATTGCCGCGACCGCCCTCTTGTTGGAGTGTCCGTTAGCTTCGCATGACCGCGACTTCTCCGCCATCCCCGGCCTGGAGTTCATTCGGGCCGCCTGACCACTCCAACCGCAGGCCGCTCCCTGCGAGTTGGACCTAACCCCCGGCCCCTTCCCTCCAGGGAAGGGGGGCTGCGCGGCGACCGGCCGCAATCCAAAACCGGTTGGGGCGGACGTGGCGGCCGGGAGTATGACAGGCGGCGGACTATCCCTCGACGGCATGGGGGATGTGGTCGAGGCGGAGCAGGCGGCCTCGCGCGCTGACCTCGATGGCGATGAGATCAATGCGCCACGACTCCGGTGCGCCCGGCTGCTCCTGGCGATACGTTTCGGCGACGGTGATGAGCCGCTGCGCCTTGGTCGGCGTGATGCTCTCCTCGGGCGTGCCGGCGGCGGTCCCGCGCCGGGTGCGGACCTCGACAAAGATCAGGGTGCCGTCCTGCTCCACGATGAGGTCCATCTCACCGGCGCGGCAGCGATAGTTCCGCGCGATGATCGTGTATTCGTGGCTGCGGAAGTATGCTGCGGCCAGCGCCTCACCGCGGCGGCCCAGACCGCGACGGTGGTCGGCCAGCGTGGGGGGACGCTTACTCATCGCGTCCTAGCTCGCGGCGCGCGACAGCCCGCTCCGGCGTCAGGGATGCTTGCTGATAGCTTTCATCGGTGGTCTGCCGGCGCTGGATGGCGCGGCGCAGCAGAGCCGTGCGGACGAAGGCGGTCCGGTGCTCCGGGGTTATGCCGTGCTGCTCAATGGCGGCGATATGCTGTGGCGTGCCGTAGCCGACATTCCGCGCCCAGCCATACTGCGGCCACCGTTCGTGTAGCTCGCGCATCAGCCGGTCGCGGTAGACCTTGGCGACGATGGAGGCCGCCGCCACCGCGCGCACGGTGGCATCCGCTCGCGGGAGCACGAGCAGGCGCGACGCTCGTTCGGCAGAGACCGGCGGCGCAACGCGGCCATCAACAACGTAGGCCGGCGCCTCGATGACCTCGATCAGCCGGCGGAAAGCCTCGCGATTGGCCCAGCCGACACCGTGCTCGTTGATCTCGGCCGTCGAGACAGTCACCGTGCGGATCGTGTGCGCCAACTCCGCAAGGCGCTCCGCCATCAACTCGCGCTCTGTGCGATTGAGGGTCTTGGAGTCCCGCAGGAGCAGCGCGTGCTTGCCTAGCCGGCGCTGCACGTCGGCCGGCAGCATCACCGCCGCCGCAACCAGCGGCCCGGCAAAGGCGCCGCGGCCAACCTCATCCAGTCCGAGCGTATCCGGGGGTAACGCAGCGGTTTGGGGCACAGCAAGCCATACCTTTGTGATAGGCGCTTCGACCGGCGGTCGACCGGTTGGCGCTACCGGATGGGGAGTGGAGTAGTCCTGCCATGTCATCGGTGTTCAGCCAAGGGGACATAAGAGCCGTGCAGGCCGGCCGCGATTAGACCTAACCCCCGGCCCCTTCCCTTATGAAGATTGCTAACTTGATTAGGTAGTGTGTTGGCCCCCACCCTCACCCTCCCCCGTCCCGATGGGGGAGGGAACCTGCTCCCTGCTACTACGTAGTTAAGTTCGCAACCTTCACTGGGGAGGGGGGAGGTTCGCCACCTCAGGAGGCCAGCGCGACGGGCGTCTGCGGCGGCGAGTCGTTCGGCTCCACCTCCACCGCGCCGTTGTGCGTGCTCCGGGTACCATCCACCCCTTGCCGTAGCAGCCGCCGTAGCCCGGCGGTCAGGCGTTGGCGCGTGCGCTCACCGGCGCGGCGGCCGCGCTCGGCTTCGGCAATCAGGCCGCGAGAAACGCCCAGGGCACGGGCGAGGCGGGCCTGGCTGAGGCCCAACTCTTCGCGCTTGGCCCGGATTTCCTTGACCGTAAAGAGCGGCCCTTTCACCAGTTCGGCCTTGTCTTCGGGGGTGAGTGGTGGCGGCCCGGCGGACGGCATCCGTTGTCGTGCCGGCACACGGCCGAAGCCGGGGCGGTCACTCTGCGTGCCATTGGCCAACGCTGCACGGAGCTGTGCCGGGACTGTGCCCGGTGGCAGCAGGCTCCCTGTGCCGCCCAGTTTCTTGGCCACACCGCTCCGCCCTGGTTGTGAGGGGGGAGCTGGCAGCGGCAGCGGCGCGGGGCGGAAGATGGCGGCCAACGGCGACGGCGGTAGCGGCGGCACCTCTTCCGGCTGTTTCGGATGCTTGGCAAGATAGGCCACTCGGAGCGCATGGACCGCCAGCGCCCGCACGGTCGTTGCACCAGCGCCCGCGGCGGCGAGGGCTTCCAACTCCTGCACTAGCTCGGGATCGAGCGTGCCGGCAACCATCCGCGATCCCAGTACGCGGTCCCGCGGCTTCGTCGCGGCGCTCACGACATCCTGCGGCGCTTGCGCGCGCAGCTTTTTCAGGCCCTGAGCAATCGCGCTGGCAAGGGCGTCTCCGAGCTTGCCGTCGTCGCCGCCGGCGAGTCTCCGCAGCCACAGCACTTGGCGTGGCTCTACGACACAGGTCACGAGGCGGCGCAGGCCCGTGCTTGTCTGGGCGGCCGCTGAATCAAGTCCATCGCCGGTCTTGGTGGGCGGCTCGACCGGATGCACCGCTTCCTTCCGGGTCGACCAGCCATTCGACTGCACGGCCGGCACACCCTGCTGTGTCCTTGTCGCGTCCAGCACAGCGCTTTCTTGCACGGCTACCTCACTTCTTCGGTCTCACGGCGCCCCTACACGCTCTGCGGTGTTGTCGGTACGCAGTAGCACGATGATGGAGAGTTCCAGCGATAGGGCTGCCTAGGGCAGCCACCGCGAGGGGTGGGAGCTTCAGTGGTTCTGGTGTTTCAACGGGAATGATGGCTGCAATCCTCGCCGCCGGGGAGAGGCACGCGCCGCTCGTGCGATGACCGCGGCTGCGGGAGCGTGCCCGGCGCTTGCTGCTACACTACGCACTAGGAGAGGCAGCGCGGCAGCAGGTCTGCCGGCTGACGCCTGGAGGCCAATGAAGAGCGAGCCAGCACAACCCGCTCAGGATGCCCGCGCTACGGCGGACAATCCCTATGACCGCTGGATTTTCTGGTGTGAGTCCAGTTCCTGCCGGTTCAGCGGCGCCGCCGAATCGCGGGCGGCGCTCGTCGCGGCATTGCGGGCGCAAGGCACGTCCAATGTCGCCGTCGTGCGCTCCGGCTGTCTCGGACTCTGCGGCGCCGGCCCCAACGCCGTCACCTACCCCGAGGGCACGGTCTACCTGCACGCCGACCGGGAGCACGCCGGCCGCCTCGCGGCCAACCTGGCCCGCGGCACTCCCGATCAGCTCTTGGCGGCCAAAGCGCCGGCTTGGTACCGCGAGCAGCTGGTAGCGCGCTTGGGGCGTATTGTGGAGCACCTCGTCAGCCGCTGGCGTGCGGATGAGGGCGGTCGTTAGCCAGGCCCCCACCCTCGCCCTCGTTTATAAGCTTGCAGGCTGAACGGAATACTCCGCGTATGCTGTGTGGCACAGTTGCCGGAAGGGATCAAGACATGAAGGCGCTGCGGCGCTTTTCGTACTCTGCGGGACGGGACCGGCCGCTCGAAGCCAGTGCGGCGTGGGCTGCCAAGCACGATTTCGGCGCAGTGGAGTTCAATGCCGATCTGCCGCCGAACAGCCCGGACCAATGGGACGACTCCCGCGTCGCTGCCTTCCGCCAGCTCCGCGCAGAGCACCGCTTGGCCGCCGGCATCCACACCTCGTCGGCGGTGAACAATGCCGAAATCGTGCCGGTCGTCGGCGACGGTATAGAGACCTACCTACGGCAGAACGTCGAGTTGGCCGCCCGCCTCGGCTGCGGCTATGTGATCGTGCATGGCGGCTACCACTTCGGCGACCGCGAGCCACGGCGGGAGGCCGCCCGGCGGCGGCTGGAACGCCTGGCTCACTGGGCTGCGCGGCTGGGCGTTGTGCTGTGGTTCGAGAATCACAATGCCGAGCCGGACTTGGCCGAAATCCACTACCAGCCCCGCGATGCTGACGAGACGGCTTGGTTTCTGGACCGGCTCCCGGCAGCGACGGTGCGTTGGGCCTTCAACGTCGCCCACGCGCACCTGGTGCCCGAGGGCATTGACGGCTTTCTCGACCGCTTTGGGGTCGGACGAATCGCTCAGGTGCGTCTCAACGACAACCCCGGCACGCACGAGGTTCACCTAGTCCCCGGCGAGGGCACGATTGACTTCGCGTCCGTCTTTCACCACCTCGACCGCCTAGGCTACCGCGGACCGTTCTCCCTGGACTTCGGAACCGATGAGGACAAGCTGCGGATACGCGACGCTTTCGCCGCCCTGCTGGAGCTGGGCTGACCTACTCCCCGCACCCCGTCATTCCCGCGAACGCGGGAATCTACCCCCTCTCTATCGCTCGGCGATGGAGAGGGGGCCGGGGGGTGAGGACTACAGCGCCTCGCACACGAGGTCGCCGACGGCATCGGTGCCATAGCCCATCCGGCCGGCCGATTGGGAGTCCATCTTGGGGCAAGTGGCGGTGATGGCGCGCTCGACGCGGGCGCCGGCAGCGGCGACCTCCGCCCGGCCAAGCTGCTCGCCGGTGACTGTCAGCAACATGCCCAGCGCCCCAATGGCCGCGATGGGGTTGATGACGTTCTGGCCGGTGTAGCGAGGGGCCGAGCCACCCATCGGCTCGAACATGCTCACGCTCTCGGGATCGGGGCTGATGTTGCCGCCGGCGGCCACGCCCAATCCGCCCTGGATCATGGCGCCAACGTCCGTGATGATGTCGCCGAACATGTTCGGTACGACAATCGTGTCGTAGAACTCGGGATTCTTTACGAACCACATACAGGCGGCATCAATGTGGTTGTAGTCGCGGGTTACGTCGGGGAACTCACTGTCTCCCATCTCATTGAACGCCCGCCACCAGAGGTCGCTGGCGAAAGTGAGGACGTTCGTCTTGCCGATCAGGGTCAGTTGCCCTGGTTTGCCGGCCGCGCGGCGCCGGCGGGTTAGCTCGAAGGCGTAGCGCAGGCAGCGGTCCGCACCGAAGCGCGTGGCGATCATCTCCTGCGTGGCCACCTCCTGGGGGGTGCCCTTGCGGAGGAAGCCGCCTCCACCGGAGTAGAGGTCTTCGGTATTCTCGCGCACGACAATGAAGTCTATGTCCGCCGGGCCTTTGTCTTTCAACGGGCACTCGACGCCGGGATACAGTTTGACGGGCCGCAGGTTGATGTATTGGTCGAGATCGAACCGCAGCTTGAGTAGCAGGCCCTTCTCCAAGATGCCGGGCGCCACGTCGGGATGCCCCACGGCACCGAGATAGATCGCGTCGAACGCCCGCAATTCCTGCACTTCCTCGTCGCTGATGACCTTGCCCGTCTGCAAGTAGCGCTCGCCACCGTAGTCGAACTCAGCAGTCTCGTAGGCAAAGCCTTCTTGTGCCGCGACCGCTGCCAGCACTTTCAGCCCCTCGCGCACGACTTCCGGGCCGGTGCCATCGCCGGGTATCACCGCAATCTTCACCATCGCGTTCTCCTAGAGCCGCATATTGTCGGTTGAGAATGGTCCAGACAGACGATAGCGGCTCCCAGGCCGCGATTCAAGTAGCTGACGGCTGACGGCTGACAGCTAATCGGTAGAATAGGCCGCGCCGCGAAGTGTGGCGGCCGGCGGCGACATGAGGAGTAGACGATGCGCGTATACGTAATGACCGATCTGGAAGGCGTAAGCGGTGTCTGGAGTATCGAGGAGCAGTGCGTGCCGTCCGGTCGCGAGTACGATCTGGCCCGGCGTCTGTTGACCGCCGAGGTGAATGCGGCCGTCGAAGGCCTGTTGGCCGCCGGAGCGACGGAAATCGTCGTCGCCGATGGACACGGCGCCGGGGGCCTGTACTTTCCCGACCTGCATCCCCAGGCCGTGGCCTTGATGGGACGGCCCGTGCCGCCGGCCTGGGCGCTCGACGAGGATTTCGATGCGTTCCTGATGATCGGGCAGCACGCGATGGCCGGCACCGAGCGCGGCATCCTCGACCACACGCTCTCCAGCCAGAGCATTGTGCATGTCTGGCTCAACGGCGAGCGCATTGGCGAGATGGGGCTGAATGCGGCGGTCGCCGGCCATTTCGGCGTGCCGACCATTCTGTTGAGCGGCGACGACGTGGCGTGTGAGGAAGCGCAAGACTTGCTCAGTCCACTCGGCCCTATCGAGACCGTTGCCGTCAAGCAGTCGCTCACCCGTGGCTGCGGGCTGTGTTTGGCGCCGGTACGTGCCCAGGAGCTAATCCGCGACGCAGCGACCCGTGCCCTGCAGCGTGTCTCCGAGTTCCAACCCTACCGGCCTGAGCCGCCCTTGGAGTTGAAATTCGAGTATCTGCTGAACACGCCGGCCGAGCAGGCGGCGCGCCGGCCGGGCGTCGAGCGGGTGGACGAGCGCACCGTCGTCTATCGCGGCGACGACTTCGTGCAGCTCTACTGCTATCGGTAGGGCGGGAGTTGGTTCCCACCCCCGTCCCGACAGGTGCGGGAACCAGCCGTCCCCCCGCCGCAGCGGGAGGACCATAGGGGGGCCAGTGCTGCACGGCAAGGTACCTGCCCGTCCCCCCGTCGGGACGGGGGGACCATAGGGGGGCTGCCCTCGGCTATACTCTCCGTCGGTGAGCGTGACCGGTTGTTCGGCCGATAGCAAGCAGGAGTGGGGATACGGGCATGGCAGTCGCAGAGCATCCACAGCCGGCCGGCCATGGTGAAGCGGCCGAGGCGGACCCTTTGGCGGCGCTCCAGGGGTTCCTCACCCCGACGGACTACGATGCGCTGACCAAGTGCGTCCACTGCGGTCTCTGCCTGAACGTGTGCCCCACCTACCGCCAGAACGGCCTAGAGGCCGACTCGCCGCGCGGTCGCCTGTACCTGATGCGGGCAGTCGCCGAAGGTGATCTGGATTTCTCTTCAGCGGTGAATGACCACCTCCAGCTCTGCCTGCAATGCCGGGCCTGCGAAACGGCCTGCCCCTCCAACGTCCACTTCGGGCAGGTCATGGAGGGCGCGCGCGCGACTATCCTGGATGAAGAGAGTACCCGCCTGCGCCGCGTGCTCACCTGGGCCGTATTCGGCCAGCTCTTTGCCTACCCTGCGCGGCTCGTGCTACTTGGCATGCTCCTGCGTTTTTACCAGCGCAGTGGCGTGCAGGCTATCGTCCGCTGGATCATGGGGCAAGAGTGGGTACCGCCCCGGCTGCGCCTGATGGAGCAGATGCTCCCGCAGCTATCGCGGCGCTTCTTCAGCGCGCCCCCTGGGGAGATCATCCCGGCCCAAGGGGAGCGGCGCTATCGCGTCGGTATGATCGGCGGCTGTATTATGCCGCTGGCGTTTGCCGAAACGAACGAGGCCACCGTGCGCGTGCTGACGGCCAATGGCTGCGAGGTGGTCATCCCGGAGGCGCAACGCTGCTGTGGCGCACTCCAGGCCCACGCCGGCGCCCAGGAAGAAGCGCGGCGAGTGGCTCGGATGAACGTGGATGCGTTCGAGCAGTGGAACCTGGACGCCATCATCATCAACGCCGCCGGCTGTGGTGCCGCTCTCAAGGAATACGACCGGCTCTTGGCCGACGATCCGGCCTATGCCGAGCGGGCGGAACGGTTCGCGGAGCAGGTCGAGGATGTGAGCGAGTTCTTGGCGCGCGTCGGCCTCACGGCGCCGCTGGGCACCATCGAGCGCAAAATCACCTACGACGATCCCTGCCACCTCGTCCACGGCCAGAAGGTCAGCCTGCAACCGCGGGCGCTGCTCTCGATGATTCCCGGCCTGGAATACGTCGAGCTACGCGACGCGGACCGGTGCTGTGGCAGCGCCGGCATCTACAACATCCTGCAGCCGGACATGTCCATGCGCGTGTTGGATGACAAGACCGAGGCAATCCTCGAATCCGGCGCCGAGACAATTGTGACCGCCAACCCCGGCTGTCTGATCCAGATCAACGCCGGCCTCCGACAAGCCGGGCACACCGCCTCCGCCCAGCACATCGTAGACCTACTCGACGACGCCATCCGCGCCGGCCAGCGCGAGCAAGCCGCCGCCCGATGATGTCCGGTATGAGGGAGACGGCGCGAGCGAGCCGTTATCTACCAGTTGTTGCTGTCGAGGAATTCCCGCGTGCGACACCAAGCGATACCAAGTGTTTCACATGCGGCTGCCATTGAAATCTGAGGTGGCACTTTCCTCCCACAATCTTCGGTCACGACGGCGACAGACATTCCGGCGCGCTGGATGTCGAGAGCCTGTGCCAGAACATACGGGTCTGCGTCTTCATGCTGCTTTGTCGGGTCTACGACATTCCCGGCGCGCCCCATGACCTCCCTGACAAGCTCGAACGATGGCTCAGTTTCATAAAGAACTAAAGAGATACTTCGAGATGCGAATTCGTAGATATTGTCTTGTTCATGGTACCTTCCTAGCTCCTCCACTATCTTCTTTGGGAAGGCTACTCGGCCTATTTTCACCAGACCCGGCAGGCGAGATTGATAAATCCGCTGCCAGCGATTACGAGGCAGAGTCCGCTTTATTGCGATGATTGCCGAGGCGTCCAATACCCACACATATGGCCCTTCGATCATGAGCCTGACTCATGCTGCTGCCAGTAAGTCTTGTTCAAGCTCCTCCAATTCGGAGGCTACTACGCCAAGATAATCCAATACGTCATGTCGTTCCAGGATTCCTTGGCGCATGCCAATCAGCAGGGTGGTTGGCAGCTTGCTACCGTATTCGCGTAGTCGTATCGCGGATCGCTTCTGTCCTGTCCCCCCGCCCCGGCGTGGCACTTCGGAGACTCGAGCTTGTCGATCAACTAACGTGTAGAGGTCCTTATTGGCTGCGCCCAGACCAATGAGCCGCAACGCTGCCGCGCGGAGGCTCACCTTATAGCGCCTAGCCACTTTCTCGACATCCTGGAACGTGGTAATGTACGAGCCTCGGCGCCAGTTCAAGCTATTTTGCAGGAACACCTGTAGGTGCTCACGGGGCAAGAGGAACGCAGCCGCGAATCTCTCAGCCCACTGCTCGATCTCTTGGCTCTCTGCGCGCGCGGGACCGGTGTACGTGGCACAGACGGAATTTGTACGCAGCAAGATATGAGCGTACTCATGAATGAGGGTGTAGATGCGGTTGGCTACGTTGTAGCCCGATGTGTTGACTACTATGAGGGGTACACGTTCATCCCAGAGCGAGAAGCCTCTACAGTTTCCCGAACCCAACGTAAGCCTGAAAACAGGAATGCCCTGTTCTTCGATAGCGTGTTGCCACACTCGAAAGGCTGTGCCGTGGTCCCGCCAGTTGACCTGCATATCAGCGGGTACGTTGAAGAATGCGCGTGCATCCAGTCCAGCACGCTCATGGTGGTCGCCGGCGGCAATCGCTGGAAACTTGGGCCTATCCTGGCCTAGCTCCTCCATGACCCAGGCTGCGGCTCGCTGCAAACGACGGGCTAGCCGTAGCCCGTCAGCCTCCCGGCGCGTTAGGCGAGGCCTCATCGCACCAGGTGCTACTCTGAACTGGCTCTCAAGGGCTGGCCGCTCAGGAGGGCCAGCCAGGAAGAAGACTGCCGATGGCCGTTTCAAGGTGCTGACGATCTTTCCGAACTCAGTCTTCCCAGGGCGCGCTCGTTCCTCTTCCCAGGCATAGACGCGCTCCGCAGGTACCCTCATTAGCTCGGCGAAGTCCTCTTCCGTGAGGCCCGCCTCGCGGATGGCCCACTTCAGCACAGCACCGGTAATGGGTACTGGGGTTGGCTTCTTGGGCATAGCTTCCTCTGCCCCACGCGGGGAGTCTCCTTTGGTTGACAGACCACGAGAGCTTACCGGACCACAATACCACAGAGACCAATGATAGCGTGTCACAGGCGTCTTGATCTCGGTGAGGCATCGGCGAGCGGACATGCTATCCTGAATAGTGGGAGGGGTGCTGGCCCGTTGGTGGTCTGTCACCGTTAGTCTGGGGGCGAGGAAGGTGGAGCATGGGTGCGCTGGTGGGTCGCTTGTTCAAGGCCGGGCTGGTGGTCGTCCCCAGCATGGTGATCGGGGTGTTTATAGGCATCGCAGTGCAGGCCGGTTGGCTGGGAGCGGGAGGCACGCCGCTCATCGGCCGGGAGACGATGTCCGGCCGGTGGATTACGCCGTTCGATAGTGGCACGACATACAATCGCAGCGCACTCTTCGACGAGGAGCAGCTGCGGCGCCTCTACGAGACAGTTGGGCCGGCCATCGTGAGCGTGACCGGGCGGGCCAGTAGAGGCGGTCGGGAAGGCACCTCGTCGGCCTCCGGCATCGTCATTGATACCGATGGCCACCTGCTCACGAACAATCACGTGGTCGAGGGTCTGAGAGGCCAGATTGATGTCGTCCTGGCCAGTGGCCAGCGCGTACCGGTGGAGGTGCTGGGGCGCGATCCTGGCAACGACCTGGCCGTGCTCAAGGTGGACATGCCCGGCGGGCAACTACCGGTGGCGCCGCTAGGCGACTCGTCCCTGGTCCGACCGGGTGACCTCGCCGTCGCCATCGGGAATCCGGTCGGGCTAGAGCGTGCTATCACCGTCGGTGTTATCAGCGGGCTGGACCGGAGCCTCCCCCGTCGTGGCTACCGGCGGTCCCTGCGCCAGCTACTTCAGACCGACGCAGCGATCAACCCTGGTAACTCCGGCGGGGCGCTGCTCAACTCGCGCGGCGAGGTCGTCGGTATTAACACGGCCATTGACGGCTCCCAAGGCAACTTACCCAGCTTTGGCGGTATCGGATACGCCGTCCCGATCAATACCGCGCTACGGTACCTGGAGCGCATGAAGAACGGCGAGGTCATCGAGCATCCCTTCTTGGGGTTAAGCGGGAACGTGATCACACCGGCGCGAGCGCGACGAGATGGGCTGCCGGTGACGCAAGGCATCATCATCGGCGGGGTGCAGGAAGATGGTCCGGTAGCCCAGGCCGGATTATGTGCCCGCGACATCGTGACCCGCATTGATGGCCGGCGCCTGCTCTCGATGGAAGACCTAGGCGGCTATCTCGACGCGGAGCGGACCATCGGGGACATCGTGGAGCTGACGGTGCTCCGCGGCGGCGACGAGTTTACGTTGAAGGTCGCGCTCGGTCCCTGGCCGGATGCGTTTGACAGAAACAATACGCAACCCTGCTCGTAAGGAGCCAACGCAGTGACTACTGCAGCCAAGATCGTCCAACTCAACACCTCGCCGGGCGGTGTGCCCAAGCTGCCGGTAGCCGGCGCCAGCGTCGGGCCGCTCGGACTCGAAGGCGACGGTCATCACTACCACCGTCACGGTGGCCGGAACCGCGCCGTCGTGCTGTTTGGCCTGGAGCAGATCGAGCAGCTGCAAGCGGACGGCCACCCCATCGCGCCGGGGGCCATTGGAGAGAACGTGACCACCGCCGGGCTGGACTACCGCACGCTCCGTGCCGGTGATCGCCTACGGTTGGGCGAGAACGTGGTGCTCAGGCTCACGGGCCACGCCGATCCCTGCTCTAAAATCGCCGGCGCGTTCGCCGACGGAGACGTGACTCGCGTGCTGGAGGCCAAGCACCGCGGCATGAGCCGCCTGACGGCGTGTGTGCTGACGACCGGCGAGGTGGCCCCCGGCGACCCTATCGAGGTCCTACCGCGGCACAGCGGCGGATAGCGGCACTCCCCGTCCTCCCGCTGTGGCGGGGAGACCACAGGGGGGCAAGGCGCACCCCACCCAGGGCCATTCGTGGTTCCCCCTCTCTCAATGCCGATGGCAGTCGGCGCACTCTTTCTTGAGGAAGGCCGGGGTGTGGTGCGAGGGCGGCAGCGACGGGCGCGAGTGGCACTTGATACACCAGCCGTCGGGGACTTCCGCCCGAATCGGCTCCTCGAAGTTCCCGGTGAAGTGTGCAACCAACTCGCGGCTCCCCTGGATTTGTGCGCCGATGATACCCGCGATCCCCGGTGCGCTGTGGCACTCGATACAGGTCGGGTGATGCTCGGCAAACCCCGACCGCAGCCACGTCTCGTAGGCCGGTTTGATCTCGTGGCACGAGGCACAAAACTCCGGCGATTGCTCCAGCGTATACGCCGCCGTGCCGGCCGCCAGTCCCAGCACCAACGCCACCACGGCTGCCAAGGCGAGACGTTTGCCGATGCTCATGTCCGGGACCTACCTATGGTCGTGCCAACCAGCCGGCGCCGCGCACTCCTGCGCTATCCTATAGGCTACGTGAAGCGGGCAGCGTGACGGATTGGGCGCGGTGCGCGTACCAACACCTCGATTCGGCAGCACAGCGAGTTGCGGCCTCGCGGTCATTCGCATCAACTATACTGCCGGCTCGACCATCCCGCGCCATACTCTGGAGGGGTTGTTGTGACCATACCGTGCCCGGACGATCTGCGTGTCTTCGGGGTGGGCGGCCTCCCGGAGATAGCACCCGGTGACGACCTCGCGGCGCTGATTCTGGCGGCGCTGGAGCGCCAGCATGAGCGCCTCGCGCCAAACGATGTCGTCGTCGTGACCCAGAAGGTCGTCTCCAAGGCGGAAGGGCAGGTCGTGGACCTGGCGACCGTCGCGCCGTCCCCCTTTGCCCGGCACTATGCCGCCGCGCACGACAAGGACCCGCGGCAGATCGAGGTCGTGCTGCGCGAAGCGGCGCGCATCGTGCGGATGGATCGCGGCGTGCTCATTTGCCAGACGCGACACGGCCTGATCTGTGCCAATGCCGGTGTAGACCGCTCCAACGTGCCCGGCGAGGCGACCGTCACGCTGCTGCCGCGCGATCCCGACGCCTCGGCCCGCCGGCTACGGGCCGCCTGGGCCGCCGCCGGCGCGGAGGTGGCCGTGATTATCTCCGATACCTTTGGCCGCCCCTGGCGGTTGGGTCAGACCAACGTCGCGATTGGCGCTGCTGGCATTGCCCCCCTCCACAACTACCACGGTCAGACCGACACACAAGGGCGTCCCTTACGGGCCACCTCCCTAGCCATCATTGACGAGTTGGCCGCCACCGCCGAGTTGGTGATGGGCAAGGTGGCACAGGTCCCGGTAGCGGTGATCCGCGGGTACGATTATCCGCGCGCTGAAGCGGCACCGGGCGCGGCCGCGCTTGTGCGCGAAGCCGAACAGGACTTATTCCGCTAGAGGACTGGCCCCCCATGGTCCCCGCGCTGCGGGAAATCCTTGCATAACTTGTCATTCCCGCGAAAGCGGGAATCTAAAAACCGGCCCTCCCAGGTTGGCCGGGGTAGGATCACTGCCCCACCACCCGCCGTCTTGGGGGTTATGCAAAGGTCTCCTGCGGCGGGGAGACGACGCATTCCCTCCCCCGTCGCCGCTACTGCGTCGTAGCACCGGCTGACCGGCTGGGGAGAGACAAGTGGTGACGTTACTTCACGACGAGCGGCAGCAACAGCACATGAGCGGCCAGCAGCGCGAGTCCATCTGGAGTGTCGGCAAGGGCGTCAAGCACGTCTACTTCGCGCTCTTCATCGGGCAGTACGTGGCGGGTACAATATGGACCGTGGTGCAGGGTGTGGAGTCGGCCTCGGCGCTCTGGCATGACTTGTCGGCACTGGCGATCACGGTGGCGGCCGGGTCCATGGTGGTCACGGAGACGGGGAGGTATCTGATGGTGTTGGCAGCAGCGTTCGAGGAATGGCGCGAGAAGCGGCGGCTGGAGCAGATCGCGCGGGCGGTGCATGAAAACAATGCCGAGTGGGAAGCGTGGCTCCAGCGGCGGATGCAGGCCGAGCAGCGCGGCGAGCCGTTCGAGGAGCCGTCTCCCTCAGCACGCCGGCGCGCCGCTGACGTGACCAAGCAGTAATAATGGTGCCCTGCGCCGCGACTAGCGATCTTGGCGGCGGATGACCCGCCCCGCGCGGGCGCCGTTATGCTCGCCGTCGCGGACGGTGATGGTGCCGTTGACGACGACGTGCGGGATGCCGGCGGCATACTGGTGCGGATCGCTGTAGGTCGCCGTCTCGCGCACGGTGGCCGGGTCAAAGACCACCAGGTCCGCATCCATGCCATAGCGGATGAAGCCTTTGCGCCGCAGGCCGAGCCGCTCTGCCGTGGCGCCGCTCATCTTGTGGACGGCGCGTTCCAGCGTGAGCAGCCCGCGCTCCCGCACGTACTCCTGCAACACGCGCGGAAAGGCGCCGTAGTTGCGCGGATGCGGCTTGCCGGCGCCGAGCGGCCCGTCCACGCGCAACGACGAGCCATCCGAGCCGATCATGGACAGCGGGTGGCCAACCACGTGGTCCACGTCGTCCTGATCCATGATGAAGTGCAACATGCCGGCCTGGGCCGCTTCCTCCAGCAGGATGTCGCAGAATGCCTGCACCGGCGCGACGTGCCGGGCGGCGGCAATCTCGGCGATGGTGCGGCCCTCCAGCTGGCGATTGGCGTCGGTATGTACCGCCGTGATGTAGATGCGGTCCCATTCCCGGCCGGCCGCCTCCACGTCGGCGCAGACCTCCGCGCGTGTTGCCGGGTCACGGAGGCGAGCCAGCAGCTTGGTGCGCCCGCCCTCATGTGCCCAATCCGGCATGATCTGGGTCAGGCCGGCGCTGCCGGCGGTGTAGGGGTAGACATCGAAGCGGGAGTCGACGCCGCGCTCCTGTGCCCACACACTGAGCTGTGTCACCTGCGGCATCCGACCCCAGTTCGGTCGAAAGGCGGCCTTGTGGTGGGCGATCTGCACGGGCACGCGAGCACGCTCGGCAATCTCGATGGCCTCGGCCGTGGCCCGGAAGACCGGCGCCCCCTCGCCGCGGATGTGCGTGAAGTAGAAGGCGTCGTACACGTGCAGGGTTTCGGCGAGGCTGACCAGCTCCTCCGTCTCGGAGTAGTTGCTGGGTGGCGTCATCAAGCCCGACGACAGACCCAGCGCGCCGGCATCGAGCGCCTCGACCAGCAACTCCCGCTGCCGCGCCAACTCCTCCGGCGTGGGTGGCCGATAGGCAAAGCCCATCGCCGCGATTCGCAGCGTGACGTGCCCGACGAGCGCCAGCACGTTAACCGAGGGCTGCGCTGCTTGCAGCGTATCGAGGTAGCTGCCGAACGTCTCCCATGCCCCGGCCGGCTCCGGCGGGCTGCCGTCGCCGCTCTGGCCGCGAATCTCGTCGGCAAACGGCCCTACGCACGGCGCCGGGCTGGCGCCGCAGTTGCCGATCACCTCGGTCGTCACGCCCTGCCGCACTTTGCTGTGCGCCTCGGGACTGACGAGCAAGGTGCGGTCCGAGTGCGTGTGGGGATCAATGAAGCCCGGCGCGACGACGTGGCCGGTGGCATCGAGCCGGTCGGCGGCCGCGGCGGCGCGGAGATCGCCAATCGCCGTGATCGTGCCGCCCGCGACACCGACATCGGCGCGATAGCCCAGCGCCCCGGTTCCGTCTACGACCGTCCCACCATGAATCACCAGATCAAACATCGCTGGCCTCCTACCGGCCCACTCCCGGACTATTCTAGCCATTAGCTATCAGCTTTCAGCCGTCAGCCGGGGGTGAGGCCGGCTGGCCCCGGCTGGGGCCGGCGGCTTGCAGGCGACGGGACTCCGGGTCGGAGGCAAACTGGGCAAAGTTGGCATGGAAATCGCGGGCGAGGCGCTGCGCTTGGCTATCGTAGGCGTCCGGGTCGGCCCAGGTCTCACGCGGGTGCAAGAGCGTGTCGGGAACGCCGGGGCAGTGCGCCGGCACCTGAAATCCAAAGAGTGGATCGGTCCAGTGCGCTGTGCCCGGCCGCTCCAGAGCACCGCTGATCGCCGCCCGCACCAGGGAGCGAGTAGCGCCGATGGGCAGGCGCTGGCCAACGCCATAGCGGCCGCCCGTCCAGCCGGTATTGACCAGATAGCAGCGCGAGCCGTGTTGGGCGAGGCGCTCGCCCAGCAAGCGAGCGTAGGCCGAGGGCGGCAACGGCAGGAACGGTGCGCCGAAACAGGAGGAGAAGGTCGCCTCGGGTTCGGAGCCGAGTCCGGCCTCGGTTCCGGCCAGCCGTGCCGTATAGCCGGAGAGGAAGTGATAGAGCGCCTGGTCGGTATTCAACCGCGCTAGGGGGGGCAGCACGCCGAAAGCGTCGGCCGTCAGGAAGAGCACGGTCGTCGGATGTCCGGCCGTTCCGCCGGTCAGCGCGCCTTCGATGTAGTCCACCGGGTAGGCGCAACGGGTGTTCTCGGTGATCGAATCGTCGTCGTAGTCCACCTGGCGCGTGGCCGGGTCCACGACGACGTTCTCGACAACGCTGCCGAAGCGGATGGCGTGCCAAATCTGCGGCTCGTCCTCTTGTGAGAGGCGGATGCACTTGGCATAGCAGCCACCCTCCAGATTGAAGATGCCCTCATCGGACCACCCGTGCTCGTCGTCACCGAGCAGCTTGCGGGCCGGATCGGCGGAGAGGGTGGTCTTACCCGTCCCGGAGAGGCCGAAAAAGAGGGCGCTGTCGCCAGCATCGCCGACGTTGGCGGCGCAGTGCATGGACAGCACGCCGCGCCGGGGCAGGAGGTAGTTCAGCAGGGAAAACACCGACTTTTTCATCTCGCCGGCGTACCGTGTGCCGCAAATGACCACGAGGCGGTGCTCCAGGTCCAGGACCACCGCCGCCGCCGACCGCGTGCCGTCCTCCGCGGGCACGGCCTGGCAGTGGGGGGCAATGAGGACGGTGGCGCCGGCAGCGCCAGGCTCGTCGCCGGTTGGCGCTTCATCACGACGGAACAGTTGCCGCGCAAAGAGCGCCTGCCAGGCTTCCTCGGCAATCACGCGCACCGGCATCCGATAGGCCGGATGCGCGGCGACGGTGGCAGCGGTGACGTAGAGGGCGTCACGCTCCAGCAGATAGCTGCTCACACGCGCCGCGAGATGGGCAAACCGCTCCGGCGGCAGCGGTTGGTTCACCTCGCCCCACCAGACGGCTCGGTCGCTGGCCGAGCCGGGATAGCGCACCACGAACTTATCGTTCGGCGAGCGGCCCGTGCGCTCGCCGGTGGCGGTGACGAGCGCGCCGCTGGCGGCGAGGGTACCCTCGCCGCGCTGTAAGGCCACCTCCGCCAGTGCAGCGGGCGCCAGGTTGGCGTGGACGACGGGGGGCCGACCACTGGCAGGCGCCGCGGCCACGTCGAGCAGGCGGGCCAACGAGTCAAGCTCCAGGGGATTGAACTGGCCCAAAGGGGCCGGCGGCCCGGCGTTACTCATCATTGCGGCGTCCTCCTCTACCTGACATGGGACTGGCCATGGCTCACAAGCATAGAAGATAATCGAGAGCACCATGGCTTGCCGGGGACGCTCGGCAAGCCGAAAAAGAGGACATAAGCACCAGCAGTGGCTAGACTGCGGCGATGACCAACCGACACTTCCGCGCACCGCATTGGCCAACTCATGCCCGCTTGGGGGCCAGGACTACTGCTCGGTAACGGGTTGCGTCAATCGGGAAGACGCTTGCTGATGCACGAACTCTTGTGTTACCGTCCTTCGGCCGACGCACAACTTGCAGATATTCAGTATACTGTATCGCCATAAGGCGTCTCTTTGCCAACCAGGCACACCGTCTTCATTATCACACAAGGAGCCAGAGAACGACGATGAGACCCATTGGTGAACGCAGGATTGCGGTCCTCGCCGAGGGGGGCTTTGACCTGCTGGAGGCCAAGACCGCCGTCGGCGTCATCCGCTATGGGCGCGACCCGGTGGTAGCGGTCGTGGATAGCCGCTACACGGGCCGGAGCGCCGCCGACATCGTTGGCGTCGGGGAGGACGTGCCAATCGTGGAATCGGTCGCTGCTGCGCTGGCCTACAAGCCGAATACGCTGTTGCTGGGCACGGCGCCGCGTGGCGGCGTGTTGCCCGCACCGTGGCGCCGGCAGGTGGTCCAGGCCATGCACGAGGGGCTTGACGTTATCAACGGCCTGCACCACTTCCTGGAAGAGGACACAGAACTGGCCGGCGTAGCCCGCTCCTGCGGGGTTGACCTCTGGGACGTGCGGCGCGTACCCGACGAGCATCGGGTTGCCGACACGCGAGCGCACCAGCTCGACGCGACTATCGTGCTCACGGTCGGCTCGGATTGCAACGTCGGGAAGATGTCCGCCTCCCTAGAACTCGATGCCGCTGCACGCCGGGCCGGGCATCGCTCCGCGTTCGTCGCTACGGGACAGACCGGCATTATCATCGCCGGCTGGGGCATGGCAATTGACCGGGTTATCAGCGACTTTGCCGCCGGGGCGTCGGAGGACCTTGTCGTGCAGGGCGCTGAGCAGGGCGATCTCGTGTTCGTCGAGGGGCAAGGCTCGCTGATTCATCCGGGCTACTCCGGCGTCACGCTGTCGCTGATCCACGGGAGCGCGCCCGACGGGATGATCCTCTGCCACCAAGTCACCCGCACGACCATTCGCCGCTACACGCTCCCGGTGCCGCCGCTGCGTGACCTCGTGCAGCTGCACGCGCACGCGACTGCCCACGTCAAGCCGTCGCGCGTCATCGGCATCGCCCTCAACACCTTCGGTTTGGACGAGGCCGCGGCACAGGAGGCAATCGCGGCAGCGGCCGACGAAACGGGACTGCCTGCGACCGATCCCGTCCGGTACGACGTCCAACCGTTGTTGGCCGCGGTGGAAGACCTCCACAACCGGCGCCAGGCTGCCGGTTAGGTCCAATGCCGCTCCCCTATGGCTCCCCCTGCTGTGCGGGGGGGGGCGTGGATTCCCGCGAACGCGGGGATGACGGGCGGGGGTGAGGTACGCCGGCTAACCATCAGCCGGTGGGGCTTGCGGTACCCAGGCGTCGTCCGGTGGGAAGATGCTGGTACCGAACGTCACGTCCGGCGGCGCGGCAAACCAATCCTGCACCGTTTCGCGCCAGCGGACGAAGTGTGGCGCCTCCGTATGCGCCTGAAAGGCCGCCTCGTCCCGATAGACCTCGTAGAGGTAGATGCAGTTCGGATCGCTGCTATCTTGGATCACGTCAAACCGTAGGCAGCCCGGCTCATCACGGACCGAGCCGATGGCGTCGTCGAGCATGGACTCCAGAAACGCCTCGCGGTGCTCCGGCTTGATGTGGATCGGTACTATCAACACGTACATCGTCCTACCTCCTGCGTGCATTCTCAATGCGGTTGCAATGGGGAACACCCCCGGCCGGCCGCGGCTGCCGCACTAAGCAGATCAGCCGGCACCGAGCGCGGCGGTCAACGCGGCGTCCAACTCGGCTTTAGGCACCTCGCCGCTATGGCCGAAGGATACGACTCCCTGGCGATCAATGATGATCGTCGTCGGGAACGTTCGCACGGCGTAGGCGCGGCCGAGGGCCACCGCCGGATCGAAAGCGAGCGGGAAGGTGGCGCCAAATTGGGAAGCGAACGCATCCATGTCCGCCGGTGACGTGGGTGATCGCTTGTCCATGGCGAAGGGGCTGGCGTTCACACCCAGGAAAATGACGGGGCGTTCGCGGTAGTCGTCGGAGAGGGAGGAAATCACCGGCGCCAGCCGCTGACAGTGTGGGCACCAGGTAGCCAGGAACTCTAGCAGGACGACCGACCGGCCCCGCAGGCTGACCAGTGAGTGCGTCTCCCCCGATCCGAATCGCCACCGAAAGTTGGGTGCCGGCCGGCCGACGCCAATTGCCTCGGCACCACCCGCCGGTGGTTCGACGCCCAGCACTCGCCCGATATGGCCGTATTCGCCATCGGCGCCGGAGGACGGCGTCTCGGTCGCGGTAGGGCTATCGCGCAGGCTCAACGCGATGATGATCGCAATCGCGACGACCGTTGCGCCGCCGAGCATGAGCGCCGGACGCGGCAGACCACGCGACTGCGGCTCGGTTGAGCGCCGACCTTGCTTCCGTGCTCTACGTTCGCCCATAACACCGTTGCAACTATCCGGCTACCCACGTTAGCCTATAGGGTATGCGGACCGATGGCGGTACCGTAGGACAGCCTTGTTGAGATCATGGTAACACACGCCCCCCACCTGAGCAGCCGGCAGCTACGCCAGCGGTCGGTGAGCGTAGGAGCGGCATTGATCGCCCGGCTACTGCTGGGCGCGGTGTTTCTGCTCGCCGCCGGTGGGAAGCTGGCTGCGCCGGCCGAATTCGCCACCGTCGTCGAGCGCTACCAACTCTTGCCGCTGCCGGCGGTGCTGCCCGTCGCAACGGGGTTGCCCTGGCTGGAGCTGCTGCTCGGTCTCTACTTGCTGGTCGGCCTGTTTACGCGGATCAGTGCCGCCGTGGCGCTGGCCTTGCTGGCCGTATTCGCCGCAGCACTGACCGCGGCCCTCCTGCGCGGCCTGCCGCTGGAGGGATGTGGCTGTTTCGGCAGCGTGGTCCTACAGGAAATGCCGGTGATCGGCTGGCTGCTGGGCGGCGCCGACGCCGGGCCGCAGGACCTGATTCGCGACGGTGTGCTGGCGCTCCTGGCCTTGCTGGTGCTCGTTGGCCCGCCGACCCCGTTGGCGGTAGATCGCCTCCTCTTTCGGCGCTAGCCGCGGCGGGTGAGCAGGCGGAGCGCGAACGTGGTCACGGCGAAGGCGACACCGCAGATGATTGCGCCACGAGTATCGAGGAGGCAGCGCACCGAGCCACTGACCTGGCCGGCGATTACCGCGAGGGCAAAAGTCTGCCGGGCCTCGACCACCGCGCCCACCAGCCATTGACTGGCGCCCTTTTCGACGGTGACGCGACCACCGCCGACAACCAAGCTCCCCCCTTTATGCAGGGCCACATCACGACCAAGTGCCACACCGGTCGCACTCTGGCGCAAGCGGAGACGGTTGCCCATGGCCGCGCCTACGGCGCCCCGGTCTACCGACACATGCTCCGACGACACGGAGCGCACCTGGCCGCCAAGCCCACGCAAACCGATAGCCGCCAGGGCATTGGAGACCTGGCGCGTCACCGCCAACGTCCAGCCGAGCACGGGGTCGGTGGTCGCCCCGGTGTCCGCATGTTCCGTTCGTTTCGGGACTGCCGCTCGCTCATCGGTCATCATCGCACTCCCTACGCTCGTGCGTTCCCCCGGCGGGTCGTCAGTCCTGCGCTTCCATCGCGCGGCGCGCTGCATCGTATACGTCGCGCAACGGCACGTTGGCGGCGCTCGCCAGCCGTTGGCAATCCTCGTATTCGGGGGCGTGGTTGCGATCCGCCGAACCGAACTGCGCCACCTTGACACGCACCGGTCCCCAAGGCGTCGTCACCGTCTCGGTGCGCCGCCGCAGCTTCTGCCGCCGCACGTCGTACATCCGCACGCCGAGCGTGGTCGTCTCGGCAAAGATACGATCCAGCGCCGGCTGGACCGCGGCCGGGGTGGTCAGGACCGACAGCACGGTGCCCGGCCGGCCCTTCTTCATCAGCACCGGGGTCATGGTTACGTCAAGGGCACCCTCTGCGCGGAGGCAGTCGGCGAGATAACCGAGCCATTCCGGGTTCATATCGTCAATGTTGGTTTCCACCATGACCGCAGTATCGGCGGTCTCGCCCGGCTGACCCGGCTCCCGATCCAACTCTCCAATGGAAACGCGGAGCATGTTGGGAATGGCGAAGTCGCGTTGGCCGGCGCCGTAGCCAATGCGCTCGACGCGCATCGGGGGCATGGGACCAAAGTCGGTCGCCAGAGTTGACAGGATGAGGGCACCCGTCGGCGTGAGGAACTCACCGGCGTAGGATGAGGCGTAAATCGGCCGGCCCTTGAGCAACTCCAGTGTGGCCGGGCCGGGGACGGGCAGGATGCCGTCCCGCGAATTGGTCGTGCCGCCGCCGACGTTGATTGGCGAGACGTACAGGTCCGCAATGCCCAGGTCGTGCAGGCCGGCGCACGCGCCTAGGATGTCGAGGATCGAATCCACCGCCCCGACCTCGTGGAAGTGGACGGTCGCCGGCGGCTGGCGATGCTCCAGCCCCTCCACCTCGGCCAGCCGCCAAAAGAGGCGTTTGCCGTTGGCCTTGACCGGATCGGGCAGGTCACTCCCTGCGATGATCGGGAGAATATCATCCATATCGCGCTCAGGCTGCGGCTCGGTGACGGTGATCTGCACCTGTGTCCCAAAGAGGGCGCCCTTCTGCGCTTCGCGGACGGTCACGGTATAGCCGCCGAGGGGTATTTTGGCCAGCGCGTCGCGGAGGGCCTGCTCCGACCAGCCGGCATCTACGAGGGCGCCCAGGATCATGTCGCCACTGGCGCCCGAAAAGCACTCGAAGTAGGCAGCGCGGGTCATGGTGCCGACCGCTCCGTTGACACGCTCGACCGGCGCGATGTGCCAGCGTCTACGGCGGTGCCGTCCCGGTGATCGGCCGCGGCCAACTCCGGTCCGATTGCCGGGTCAGCCGGCGCGGCCAGACGGTTAATCATCCCGGCCATCAAGCCGGCGCCAAAACCGTTGTCAATGTTGACGACGGCCACGCCGGGGGCGCAGCTATTGAGCATCGCCAGGAGCGCCGCCACGCCACCAAAAGAGGCGCCATAGCCAACGCTGGTAGGCACGGCAAGCACCGGCTTGTCCACGAGGCCGCCCACTACGGACGGCAACGCTCCTTCCATCCCGGCCACCGCAATGACCACCGCCGCCGTATCGAGCACGTGCCGCTGCGCCAGCAGGCGGTGGATACCGGCCACGCCCACGTCGTAGAGCCGGTCCACCGGGCAACCGGTCAACTCGGCGGTGATGGCCGCCTCTTCGGCTACCGGCATGTCGGCCGTGCCGCCGGTAGCGACGACGACGCGACCCGGCAGCAGTGGCGGTGGTGTGCCCTCGACGATCACCAGCCGCGCCACCTCCTCATAGCGGGCAGCGGGCAGCACCTTACGCACAGCCGCATAGACCTCGGGCGCAGCGCGCGTTGCCAGCGCCGTTTGGTCGCGCTGGACCAGCCGTTGGGCAATTGCTGCGACCTGCTGTGGCGTTTTGCCGGGGCTGTAGATTACCTCCGGGAACCCGGTCCGCAGCGTCCGATGGTGGTCAACGCGCGCGTAGCCAAGGTCTTCAATGTCGAGGTGTCGCAACCGGCCGAGTGCCGCTTCCACATCGAGCCGCCCGGCGGCTACGTCGGCGAGCAGGCAGCGTACTGTATCCGTATTCACCGGCATTTCCTCGGGATCAAGCGTGTCATCGGTCTGCTACAACGCTGGGCGCCACGCCATCTGACGCGCTCGCGGGCGCTGTAGCCGGGGCTTCAGGGCTTTGGGACACCGCCTTCGCGGTTGCCAAGATGAGCCAGCCGGCAACACCGGCGGTGAGGGACGCCAGCAGAATGCCCATCTTGGCAATCGGCAGCAGCGCAGTGCCACCAAAGGCCAGGTTGGCGATGAAGATAGACATCGTAAATCCGATCCCGCCCAGCCAGGCGGCGCCATACACCTGTCGCCAGCCCACGCCGCGTGGCAGCGAGGCTACGCCAAGACGGATAGCCAACCACGAGAAGAGGGTGATGCCCACCTGCTTGCCAACCACTAGGCCGAGAATCACGCCGAGGCTCACCGAATGAGTCACGGCTGCTCCCAAGTCACCGCTCAAGACCACACCGGCGTTCGCCAAGCCGAAGACCGGCATGATGAGGTACGTGACCCAGGGGTACAAGGCGTGCTCCAGGCGTTGCATGGGAGACTCGACGTACTCGCAGGCCGATTCGAGTGCGTAAACCGCTGCGCGATGCCCCTCCTCCATGTGGCCCTTCTCCGCCGAAACACCGGCCCGCTCGAAGCTATCGAGAAAGGCCCGGCCTTGCGTGAGAAAGTCCCGCGTGTTCATGCGGATCGAGGAGGGAATGGTCAGCGCGAGCAACACTCCGGCGACGGTGGCGTGGACGCCGGACTCCAGGAAGGCAACCCACAAGCCGAGGCCCAGCACGATGTAGGGCAGCGGATGGCGGAAACCGGCGCGATTGGCGCCGAGCAGGAGTAGGAGAAATACCGCGCCAGCGCCGAGGTGTAGCCATGAAAGCTCCGAGGTGTAGAAGACGGCAATGACCAGGACCGCGCCAATGTCATCCACGATAGCCAACGCCACCAGGAAGACTTTCAGCGCCAAGGGCGCCCGCCGGCCGAGCAGGGCCATGATGCCGAGCGCAAACGCGATGTCCGTCGCCATCGGGATGCCCCAGCCCCTTGCGCCCTCGGTGCCGCCATTGACGGCGATATAGAGGAGCGCCGGCACGAGCATTCCACCTACGGCGGCAACGATGGGCAGCGCGGCGCGACGGACCGAGGCCAGCTCGCCGATCAATACCTCGCGCTTGATCTCCAGACCCACGAAAAGGAAGAAGATCGCCATCAGGCCATCGTTGATCCAGTGCAGCAGGTCCTCTTCGAGATGGAAGTCACCGAGCACAATGGCGATTTCGGTGTGCCAGAGCTGCTCGTAAAGATGACCCCAGGGGGAATTGGCCCAGATCAGCGCGATCAGCGCACTGGCCAAGAGCAGGATGCCACCGGCGGTCTCCTGTCGCGCGAACTCTTGGAAAGGGCGGAGGATCAGCCGAATGCGCGGTTGATCGGCAGCCTGTTGAGGCGGCTCCACTGTCGTCATGGTGTATGCGATCTCTCAGCTACACCCCGGGCCGCGGTTGGTGTCGGTGCGGCGGCCCCGGGGCTGCGTAATAGGCTGGTAGCCAGCGTCGGATAATCTTCAGCTAGTCGTCCGAGACGTACAACCGGATCACCGGCAACCGGCACTGCCCAAGCAAGCAGACTGCGGAATACCGGCGTCCAGCAGATTAAAGGTAACACACCGCCGCGCGAGGCAGCGTTGGAGCAGCCGGCCACGTGGGCGGGATGTTGCCGTGGCCGCGATCAGGCGCGCGCACCTCATTGGGGCGGCCGGGTGCGTAGCCCGAGGATAAGCAGAACCAGCCCGGTGAGCAGCGTCAGCAAGCCGGTCCATACCCAAAAGATGCTGCCGACCATGAAGGTGCCTGGCAGCAGACTCAGCCCCTGCAGCATCCACCCCCCGCCCATGAGGGCCAGCACAACCCCGACAATTCGCAGTACCCAGCGCATTGACCTGCTCTCCTTGCGCCGCAGAGCCGCTCGCTGCGGCCGGATCACTGGCAAGAGTGGGCCAGCGCAGCGATCTGAAACTTCCTCGCTTGCGTGGTGGTCAAAGGAGTATAGACTACCGCGCTAGGGAGAAGGGAGCAGGGTGATGGATACGCAGAATCAAGGCTGGTTCGACCGCCGCATCTACCGAAGCCGGCATGAACGCATGGTCTCCGGTGTTGCCGGTGGGGTAGGCACCTATCTGGGCATAGACCCGACGCTCGTGCGTCTCCTGTTCGTGTTCCTGACACTGGCCTGCGGCGGCATCGGGCTACTGGCCTACCTGATCCTCTGGATCATCGTGCCGCAGGCTCCGCTCGATGAAGTGCTTGCCGTAGACGACCTCCCCCGTTCGGCCGCCGACATCCCGCCGCAGCCACCCAGTTGGGCCAAGTAAGTGCCCCACGCCTCCCGGTTGCTCTTGGCCCCGGCCCCCCTACAGGTCCCCCCGCTGCGGCGGGGGGACGGCCGTTCGCGTCGACCACCTCACCGTCCAGCGGTGGGGGGACGGCCGTTTGCCCCCTTGATGGCATGACGGGGCCTCGCCCCCCTGTGGTCCCCCGTTGCGACGGGGGGACGGGCGTTTGCTCCCTCTATGGCGCCCGGTGGGATGACTTGCTATCATCAGTAGTTACGCGCGGCTGTTGCCGCCAATCTACAGAAAGGAGCGTCCGCAAGTGAATCGGCACCGGAACGGATCTGTGCTCGCGTTGCTGTGGGCGCTCGTCCTAAAGGGCAGCATCCCCAGGCCTGGTCGAATACACACGTAACCAGCAGACCACTACCGACCAGCAACCAACCGTGGGGATGCGACCGGCCCCGCGGTTTTTTCATCCCTGTCACCCATCCATCTCGCCACCGTGGGGCTTCCTCCGGGACTGCTTGCTGCGTCTCATGTCCAGGAGGCGAGCACATGCCTTAGGGTCATACGCTCGGTCGTGCTCACCAGTTGCCTCCCTCTGAGCGGAGGTGAGGCACCGCGGGCCTGGCCCGCGAGGAGGATTATGCATCATGCCTTTCCCCGACCCCTTGCATCGTGTGGCAACCCGCCAGTGGCAGCAATTCGAGCAGCCGGAAGAGGAGGTGCTGCTCACGGCCGCGGCCGACGTGCGTGCCAACGGGTCCTTCGGCGAGCGGTGGCTCGTCGTCACCGATCAGCGCGTGGTGGTCCTGCCGGGGACCGGAGCGGGTGAAGACGGGTACCTGACCATTCCCCTGGCCGACATCACGGAAGCCACGACGGAGTCGCTGGTCGGTGGTGGCCGGCTGGAGGTGCGCCAGCAGGGCTTGCCGCGCAGTGTGCTCGAATACACCAGCTCGCAGGCGCCGAAGTTTGCCGAGGTGGCTCGCGGCATCCAGCAGCTTGCCAAAGGCCAACCTCTCTCAATCACCGAAGAGCTACCCAAGCTGCGCTGTGACAAGTGTGGGCGCCTGTTGCCGGAGAAGAACGGGTTGTGCCCGAAATGCGTCCACAAGGGCGCGATGGCGCTCCGCCTGGCCGGCTATCTGCGCCCGCACTGGCAGCAGACGGTCCTCTTAGCCACGCTCGCCCTGAGCAAAACGGGCGTGCAACTGCTCCCGCCGGTAATCCAGAAGACGATCATTGACGGCGTGCTGACGCCGCCGGTGGAGGGGGCCAATACCGGCGGGCACTATGGCGACTTCGGCTTCCTGGTCCTGATGGTGCTTGCGTTGGTGGGTGCCGGCCTCGCTACCAGTGGCGCCGACGCCGCGGCCGGCTGGTTTGCCGCCTCCCTCAGCACGCGGATCACCGCCGCCGTGCGGAGCGAACTGTATCACAGCCTGGAGCGGCTGCCGCTGCTCTTCCACGGCAAGCGGGAAAAAGGCGTGCTCATGTCCGTGGTGACGCGCGACACCGATAACTTGAACTACTTCCTCATGGATGGGGTGCCGTACCTCTTCTCGAACGGGTTGATGCTGATTGGCATTGCGATCATCATGCTGCTCTACAGTTGGCAGCTGACGCTGATTATCTTGATTCCGGCGCCGCTGGTCGTGATCGGTGGCGCGACCATCTGGCGGCGGCTGCGCCCGATGTGGGCCAAGGTGTCGCAGAGCTGGGCGGCGTTTTCGGCCCATCTCAACGAGTCGCTGGCCGGTATTCGCGTGGCGAAAGCGTTCTCGCAGGAGAACGCCGAGATTCGGCGCTTCAGCCGCAAGAACGCCGACCTGGCGGACATCACCGTGCGGGAAGGCCGCCTGTGGGGAATGTCGTTCGCGGGCCTCAACTTCATCACTAGCTCCGGTGCGTTCCTCGCCTGGCTAGCCGGCGGACGCGCCGTGATCGTGGGTGATCTCACGCTGGGGACGCTGGTGCTCTTTATCGGCTTCCTCTGGCTGCTCTACGGTCCGCTCCAGTGGTTCAATCAGGTCTACAACTGGATGTCACGAGCCATGGCCGGGGCCGAGCGCGTGTTCGAGATCGTGGACCAGGACCCGGAGCCGTACCGGGAGCCGGACGCCGTCGTCGTGCCGCGGATCAAGGGCGCGGTCGAGTTCCGCGACGTGACCTTCGGGTACGACCCCAGCAAGCCGGTGCTCAAGGACGTTGCCGTCAGCATCGAGCCGGGTGAGATGATCGGCTTGGTCGGCAAGTCGGGGGCCGGGAAGTCCACCTTTGCCAACCTCATCTGCCGATTCTACGAAGTCAATCACGGCGAGATTCTGATTGACGGCCACGACGTTCGCGCCCTCCAGCTAGAGTCGCTGCGGAGTCAGATCGGCATGGTGCTCCAGGACCAGTTCCTGTTCAACGGCACCATCGCCGACAACATCGGCTATGCCAAGCCGGAGGCCAGTCGGGCCGAGCTGATCGCGGCGGCTCGCGCCGCCAACGCCCACGAATTCATCGTCGGCAAGCCCGACGGCTACGATACGCGGGTGGGTGAGAATGGCGCCAGCCTCTCCGGTGGCGAGAAACAGCGCATTGCGATTGCGCGGGCCATCCTGCGCGATCCACGCATTCTCATCCTGGACGAGGCCACCTCCAGCGTAGATACCGAAACGGAGCACCAAATCCAGCAGGCCTTGGCGCGGCTGGTGCAGGGGCGCACGACCTTTGCCATCGCGCACCGCCTCTCCACGCTACGGAATGCCAACCGGCTCATCGTGCTCGATGATGGAAAGCTTGCCGAGGTCGGCACCCACGACGAACTCCTGGCGAGCGGCGGCATCTATGCTCGCCTCGTGAAGATGCAGCAGGAGGTCTCGAAAATCCAGACGGTTGCCGGCTAGAGTGAGGGCCAAGTAGGGGAGAGGGGATGTCATGGCCCCCACCCTAGCCCTCCCCCGCAGCAAGCTCCAGGGGAGGGAACGTGCCGTCCCCCGGCGGGCCGGCCGCTACAACCCCGTCCCCCTGCCGCAGCGGGGGGACCATAGGGGGGGCCGAACGGCGAGGAGTAGCAAGGAAACAAGCACCATGAGCAACACCAGCGCGATGGACCAAGACCAGGTGGACGCGCCCGTCCCGGCGTCATCTCCGCTAGACACGTTGGCGGTGGCCGGGGCCGCGAGCGTCATTGATCCGACACGGGTTCACCTGTTCCGGGGGCCACATGGCGTCCTGCGGGCCACAATTGACGGCGACCGCTCGGTCCTGCGGGCGAAGGTCGTCTGCGCGTTCCCCTTGAGCGACCGGCACCGGTACCTGTCCATCCTCGATGGCAAGGGTAAGGAAGCTGGCCTGATCGAGTCCGTGGACCGGCTCGATGCCGCGTCGCAGCGGCTCGTGGCCGAAGAGCTGGCGCAGTACTACCGAGTCACTGCCATCGAGCGCATTCACCGCGTGCGTCAGGAGTACCGGACGTTGTATTGGGACGTGCGGACGGAGCGCGGGGGACGCGATTTCGTCGTCAAGTGGGGACCCGACACGGTGCTCTGGCTCACGCCCCAGACGGTCCAGTTGGAGGACGTGGACGGGAACCGCTTCATCATCCCCGACATTGACGCGCTCGATCCGCGTAGCCGCAAGCTCGCGGCGCTCATCGAGTAGAGCGGCTGCCTGCCTCACTCCCGCTCCAACTCGGCTTTGAGCCACTCCAGCGTGGGTACCGGCGTGGGGTCAACGCCGTTGAGCAGCGCCAGGTAGTACGAGGTCCAGTCCCCGACGTGGACGGCGGTGAGCACCTCGGCGAGCCGATTGGGTCCGGCAACGGTGACGACCTCGGTAGGGACCAACCGCTCGGCGAGGACGCGGCGCGTGATGGCCGCGCGGCGGCGGATGGCTGGCGGATAGTGGTCGGATTCCAGCGATACCACCGTGAGCGGCGCGGTGTCGGCGGCCGGCAGCCGGTAGCCCTCGACCGCGTTGTGGTTGAGTTCGGGCAGCTCCTCGTGGAAGGCCCACTGCTTGGCGTTCTCGTTGCACTGGGCCTTCCAGCGGCGGGCCACCTCCGCCAGCCAACCCGCGCCGTACACAATCGGGACGCGCTGCTGCAGACGCCGCGCCAGCTGCTTGGCGCGGTTGGTCGCTGCCGGCCGCTGGGGAGCGTACTCGGCGCCGACCGACCGCACGGCGTCGAGCGCCGCCGGCAAGTCCTCCTCGGCGTCAGGTACCCATCCGACCGCGTGCAGGATAGCCAGCATGGCCGTCAACGAGTACCCCAGTGCCGCCCGTGGCTGCGTCGGGCAGGTGTACTCGACGAGCGGGATACCCGCCTGCTGCGCCCGGTCGGCCAGTCGGCCTCCGGTGGTAATCGCGATCAGCTTGGCCCCGCGCTGCTCGGCCGCGGCAAAGGCTGATAGGCTTTCGGCCGTATTGCCGGAGTGCGAGCAGGCGATGACCAGCGTCTGCGGGCCGACGTAGGCGGGCGGCTCATAGCCACGCACGACCTGGAGCGGCGCCGGGAGCCGGTCGAGGTAGAGGCCGCGCACCAAGTCGGCACCAATCGCCGAGCCGCCCATGCCCAGCACGACGACTTGCGCCGGCTGCCGATAGGCTGCGGGTAAGTGCAGCGCCGCCCGTGCCGTGTCCCAGGCGGCGGCACAATGGTCCGGCAGCGCCGCAATGAGGCGGCCCATCTGCTGGGGGTCCGCGGTCACGTAGGTCCTCGGATCGTCGAGATTCACTCGTGCTCGCTCCCTCTCCCATCGCTGTCGGGGGGCGCTGGATACTACCACGCTTCGTTATAATCGGACGATTGATGAGCGAAGACATCACGCGGCTCGCTTGTGCCTTAGCCGTGCCCCGGCTGGACCGTGACCTCTTGCAGGTGGCGCTGACCCATCGTTCGATCTTGAACGAGGACCCAACCATCACCGACACGAACGAGCGCCTGGAGTTCCTGGGCGATGCGGTCATCGAGTTGGCAGTGAGCGACCACGTGTATCGCACGCACCCGGACCGTGCCGAGGGCCAGTTGACGACGCTGCGCGCGGCCGTGGTACGTGCGAGCGTGTTGGCAGAGGTCGCCCACAGTCTGAGCCTGGGCGCATATCTGCGGATGAGCAGAGGGGAGGACGCCGCTGGCGGGCGCTCCCGGCCCAGCCTGTTGGCCGGTGCGCTGGAGGCGGCTATCGGTGCCGTCTATCTGGACCTCGGCTGGGATGCGGCGCGGGCGCTCGTCGTCCGCCTGCTCGTCCCGGAGCTGGAGCGGGTGCTTGCCGCCGATACCGAGGCGCCCGGCAAAGACTCGAAATCGCGCTTGCAGGAGTTGGCCCAAGCGGCGCGCGGGCTGCTCCCAACCTATGAGGTGGTGAATGCGCTCGGTCCGGATCACGCCAAGGAGTTCGAGGTCGAGGTCCGCATCGGCGCCGAGGTAGCGATGCGGGGCACGGGACCGAGCAAGCAACGCGCCGAGCAAGCGGCGGCCCGGCACACCCTCGAACAATGGCAGCCGCTAGCGGACCAGACCCACCGCGATGAGTAGCGTGCGACTACAATCCCTCACCATTCAGGGCTTCAAGAGCTTTGCCACGCGCACGCTCTTGGAGTTCGCGCCCGGTGTGACGGCCATTGTCGGCCCCAACGGGTCCGGCAAGAGCAACGTGGCCGATGCCATCCGCTGGGTGCTGGGCAGCCAAAGCCCGCGCGCCCTGCGTATCGGCAGTGCCGAGGACGTGGTATTCGCCAGCGGCAACGGCCGCGCGCCCGCTGGGCTGGCCGACGTGCAACTCACGCTCAATAACGAGGACACCTGGCTGCCGGTCGCCTTCCGTGAGGTCGTCGTCGGCCGCCGCGCCTTCCGCTCCGGCGAGAGCGAATACATCCTGAACAAGAGCCGCGTGCGGCTCCGCGATCTGCTAGAGCTACTGGCCCATGGCGGTCTGGGTCCGGACGGACACGCCTTGGTGGCGCAAGGCTTGGCCGATCAGGCACTCAGTCTGAAACCGGCACAGCGCCGCGAACTGTTCGAGGGCGCCTCCGGCGTGCGCCAGTACCGTCTGCAACGCACGGAGGCCGAGCACAAGATTGCCGAGGCCCGGCGTAACGCGGCTCGTGTGGCCGACCTCGTGCATGATCTGAAGCCGCGGGTGGCGGCGCTGCGCCGTCAAGCGCGGCGGACCGAGCAGGAAGCACGCTTGCGCGGGCAATGGCAAGCGACGCTCGGCGAGTGGCTCACGCACGAACTGTGGGAGGTCGACCGGCTGCTCAACGACCTCACTGCCGCTGTCACCACGGCGCGGGAGGCGCAGGCGGCCGCAGACGAGACGGTAGTGCAAGCAACACAGCACCTGGCCGCCGCGCGCGAGACGGCGCTGGCGCTACGGGAGGCCGGGCAGCAGGCGGCCCCCGCCGACCGGGCACGGCACGCGCAGCAGGCCGTCATCCGGCACGAGCGCGACTTAGCCGCCGCCGAGGCGCGGCAAGAAGCGGCGCAACGCGAGACGGCTACCCGGCAGCAAGCCGCCGCGGCCGCCGCCAGCCGCGCAGCGAATGCCGAGCAGGCGCTTCCCGGCCTGCAGGCGGCGGCCGCGGCCGCGCAGGAGCAAGCGGAGCGGCAGCAGGCGCAGTTGGCAACGCTTACCGCCCAAACCGCGGCGGCCGAAATGGCCGAACGGAACGCCGCGCGGGCGGTGGAGCGCGCGCAGGCCGCCGAGGCGGCAGCGCGCCAGCGGCGGGCGCAAGCGGCAGAAGGACTGCGTGGCGTGGCGCGCCGCCGCGCCGGGATCGCCAAAGATGAGCACGACGCTCAGACCGAGTTGGCGCGCATTGCCGCCGCGCTGACCGCGCACGGTCGGCGCCGGCAGGAGGCGCAACAGGCCCGCGATGAGGCGGCGGCGGCCCTGAGTGTCTGTCGCGCTCACCTCGCCGAGACCACCGGCCAGCGGCGGGCGGCACGGGAGACCGTAGGGCAGGCGGAGCGTGAACTACAGCACGCCGACCGCGCGCTGGCGACCGCGCGCACGCGCCTCAACGTCCTGACCGACGTTGCTGCCGAGGGGACGGCCGCGCCCGCCGAAACTGCGGGTGGCCCGGGCGCGCCGGCGCTGGTCGAGCGGCTGCGCGTTCCGGCGGCCCTGGAGGTTGCCGTTGCAGCGGCCTTGGGCGCCGCGCTGCGCTGGCGGCTGGTCGAAGACCTGGCAACCGCCGGCCGGCTGGCAACGGACCTCGCCACGCGCGGCGGGCCGCGGACCACGTTCATAGCCAAGGGCCGGCCGGTCCAGGGGCAGCGGGCAGCCGCCGAGCGCCCCTCCCTGACTGGGGGGCGCTGGCTGGACGAGCTGATCCGGTGCGAGCCGGAGGCGGCACCGGCCCTCGCGGGGTTGCTCGGCCGGACCTATCTGGTGAAGAGCCTGGACCGGGCGCTCGACTTGGTGCAGCAGGCCCCGCCTGAGGCCGGCATTCGGTTCGTCACCGAGCGCGGTGAGCTTGTGGAGACGCCGGGGACTATTACGGCAGGCAGTGCAGCGCCGGCTGAAGTGGCCGTGCTCACCCGCGAACGGCAGCTCCGTGAATGTAACGCGGCGGTGGCGCGCCTGACGGACGAGCACCAAGCGCAACTGGCGGTCGTGGAGGAGCGCCGCGCCAAGCTCGCAGCCAGCGCGCAGACGGAGCGGACTCAGCGGCTCGACCTGCGCCAGGCACAACGACAACAAGACCGGGCCGACGCGCAGCTGCGGCAGGCCGAGCAGGCTCAGGAGCGCCTCAAGCGCGACCGACAGTGGTGGGGTAGTCTGGCGGAGCGGACCGAGCGCAGCCGGGCGGAATGCGAGGCGGACGAGGCCGAGTACACGGCAGCCAAGCGGGAGGCCGAGCACGCCCACGCCGCCGCGCAGGAGCAGACGGCCACCTGCGCCGCGCGAGACCGGCAGGCAAAGGAGGCGCTGCACCGGCTGCGTTCAGCCACAGCAACCGTACAGACGGCGGCCGCCGTGGCCGGGCAGGCCGCGCAGACGGCAGCAGCGCAAGTGGCGGCTGCCACCCGCAGCGCGGCCCGCGCCGCGCAAGACGCTACCGCCGAACGCGAGCGCGCCGCCCGCGCCGCCGCCGCGCAAGCGCAGCCGGTTGACCGGCACCGCGCGGCGCTCGCCACTGCCGAGGCGGAGCTTGCCGCCGCCGAGCAGGCGTTGCGGGAGCATCAACAGGCCGTCAGCGCCGCCGAACGCGCACTCCAAGAGGCATCGGATGCGCTCTCCGCGGCCCGCGCCCACGCCACCACGCTCGCCAGCCGCGGTGAGGCGGCGGAGACGCGCTTGCAGACACTAGCGGAGCGGCGCGCGGTGCTCCGGGAGCAAGCCGCGCGCGATCTGGGCGCCGTGCCGACGGAGCTGAAGCCGGCGCGCTCATCGCCAGCGCGGCTGCGCGAGGACGCCGACCGGCTCCGGCGGCGCTTGCACAACCTCGGCCCGATCAATCAGCTGGCGGTCGAGGAACATGCGGCGCTGGCGGCCCGCCTAGAGCAGCTGACGACCCAACTGACCGACATCGAGGCGACGGCGCAGCGGCTCGAACAATTGCGGGCCGAAGTGGATCAGCGGCTGGCGAGCGAGTTCAACCGCAACATCAAAGTCGTCGGCGAGCACTTCCGCGACTACTGCGGGCGTCTGTTGGGCGGCGCGGGCCGCCTGGTCGTAGACGAGACCTCCCCGGACGGGGGTATCGAGCTTGACGTGCGGCTCCCCGGCCGGCGCCGCCAGCCGCTCGCGGCCCTCTCCGGTGGTGAGCGTGCCCTGGCCTCGGCCGCCTTACTCTTCGCCTTGCTGCGTGCCCGCCCGACGCTGTTCTGCGTTCTTGACGAGGTTGACGCCGCCCTCGACGAAACCAACGTCGTGCGGTTCTGCGAGGCCTTGGAAGAATTGGCCCAGGAGACTCAGTTCCTGGTCATTACCCACAATCGCGTGACCATGGAGCGTGCCGACGCACTCTATGGCGTATCGGCCACCGACGATGGGGTGTCACAAGTCATCTCGCTGCGCTCGATCCGCGGCGCGCGGTCGGCCGGCGCAGTGGCGGCAGCCGCGGGCTGACGATGGGCCAACGTTATGCCAATGCTCACGCTATCCGTGCAGCCTGTGGTACGTCACCGGCCGCTCAGGCGAGGCGCCGTAGCGGCCACCAGCCGTTAAGCTAAAGAGCGGAACGGCATGGATGATTCAGCTACGCCCACGGCACGGCTGCTGGGCGGCCGCTACGAGCTAACGGAACGGATCGGCGCTGGGCGGATCACGGAGGTCTTTCGGGCGACGGACCACACCGAGCAGCGCACCGTGGCGGTCAAGCTGCTCCGACGCCCGCTGGCCGCCTCCGGGACGGCGCGGACACGCTTCCGGCAGCAAGCCGAACGCGCCGCGCGTCTCGCCCATGACCGCGTTATTCCGATCTACGATCTCGGTGCAGAGCAAGGCGCTCCCTACCTGGTCGTGGAGTACCTGCCTGGTGACAGTCTCGCCGCGTACATCGCGCGCGCGGCGCCCCTGCCGCTCGATGATGCGCTCACGATAGCCCACGACATTGCCAGCGGCGTCGGTCACGCTCATGGTCAAGGCCTGATCCACGGCGATCTGAAACCGAGCGACGTACTCTTCACAACGGATCACCGGCCCAAGGTAGGCGACTTCGGTCTTGCCATCGCCGCCGGGGAGCAAGGCCGGCTCGATGCAGCCGGCGCCCGCCCCTCGGCATATCTGGCCCCGGAGCAACTGGCCGGTGCGCCGGCCACACCGGAGTCCGATGTCTATGCGCTTGGCGCCATCCTGTACGCGCTGCTCACCGGCCGCGCGCCGCCCCGCACCGATCCGGTGTGGGAGTTCCCCACCGAGGTCCCGACCGACATCCGACAGTTGGTGCTCGGCGCCGTCGCCGCGGACCCATACACCCGCTACGTAGACGGGATAGACCTGGCCGAGGCCATCGCCGAGCAGCAGGGGCGGCTACGCTCTGAGTCGCAGTACGAGCCGGATGCACAGTACTCGGAGTCGGAAGACGATCACGAGCCGAGAGCACGGCAACGGGAACCGGAGGACGACTACGGGCCGAGAGCGCGGCAGCCGGCGCCGGAGGATGACTACGGGCCGCCAGCACAAGCACGGCAACCGACGGTGCTGCCCGATCTCGGGAGCGCGGAGGGGAGCGGGGCGAAGGGCACCGTGCTTCTGGCAGTGGTCTTCATCGCGTTCATCATTGTCTTGGCCGGCGTTGGGCTGTCTTTCCTCCGCTCGCTCAACGCCACTCCCATCACCTCGACTCCGTTCGAGCGCCCCACGCCCGCCGTGCCGACGGTCGCGGCGCCGACCGCCACCCCGCCCGCCCAGTCCTCACCCGCTCCCTCACCAACGCCGACGCTGACCGGCAACGAGGCGCTCGTACCGCAACTGGTCGGGTTGAATCTGGAACAGGCCGAGCCGTGGCTGAAGGAGCGCAACCTGCCGTATACGATCGAGGAAGAGCACTCCGATCAATATGAAGCCGGCGAGATCATCAGCCAGTTCCCGCTCGCCTTGCAGGCGTTACGCTCCGGTGAGCAAGTCGAGTTGGTGGTGAGCCTGGGACCGAGCGAGCGCGAGGTACCTGCGGTCGTCGGCCTGCCGGTCGAAGAGGCCACCAAAGCGCTGGAAGCGGTGAAGCTCAAAGTAGCGACCGAGCAAGCGTTCAGTGAGACCGCGCCGCCCGGCGTGGTACTCACCCAGTTTCCCGAAGCCGGCACAAAGGTCCCGGCGCAAGCGACCGTGCGGCTGTTCGTAAGCCCTGAGGCGCAGCCGGCCACCATTCCCAACCTCGTCGGTCAAAACTCCCACGAGGCTAGTGCGGTGTTGGGGCGGCTGCGCTTAGGCGTCCAATTCGTAAACCAGCCGGACAACACCCGTCCGCCCGGCACCGTCATCTCGCAGTTCCCCCCTGGCGGCTCACCCGTGCAGCCAGGCACGATAGTCACGCTGGCCGTCGCCGCCCCGTCCGGCCAGTAGGCCGTGCTGTGCTTCACACCCTTATCTATTGACGGGAAGTGGCACAGTAGCGGAGGGCGCTGGCGTGGAAGTGGTGGGTGTTGGTGTAGCAGCAGGCGAGCGGAGGAGTTGCTGCGCGCGTACCATAGGCGGGTCCAAGTCCTCATTGCGGTCGTCAGCCGTTTGAGTGACGACCTCGTCCGGCGCAAGACCAACGCCTTGGATGACGTGCCCATTCGGCGTGAGCCACCGCGCCGTGGTGATCCGCACTGCCGAGCCGTCCATCAGATCGTGCTCTACCTGCACGGTGCCTTTGCCAAACGTCGTCTCGCCAGCCAAGATTGCCCGGTCATGGTCGGCAAGCGCACCGGCGACGATCTCCGCGCCGCTGGCGCTGCCATTGTTCACGAGGACGACCAGCGGCATATCCAGCAAGCGTCCGTCACGCCGCGTCTTGTGCAGCTCCCGCTCACCATCACCAAGCTGCTCGATCAGGACAACGGTATCGGCCGGCAGGAACTGGCTGGCCACTGCTACCGACGAGCCGAGATAGCCCCCGGGATTGTCGCGGAGATCGAGGACGATCCCCTTGACGCCCTCCGCTTGGACACGACTCAGCGCGGCGGCGAACTGGCGCGGTGTCGTCGCGGCGAATGTGCGGATCTTGATGATCGCCAGGTCGTCATTGTCGTACCGTGTGGACACGGACTGCACGGTGACCTGCCGGCGGACAAGGGTAAACTCCCGGGTCTCCGCCTCAAGTAAGTCGTTGGGCCGCGAGATCGTAAGCCGGACGCTCGTGTCGGCCGGCCCGCGGATGAGCGTAGCCACTTCGGCCATACTCAGCCCGGTGACTTCACGTCCATCTACGCTCAACAGAACATCTCCCGTTTGCAGGCCGGCCCCCGCGGCGGGCGATCCGTCAAATACGGTGATGATCGTGATCTGCCCATCCTTCAGGTCTATGGCGGTGCCGATTCCCCCGTAGGTGCCTTCGAGCGAGGCTTGCTGTAGTTTGTGCGTTGCCGGATCGAAGAAGACGGAGTATGGATCGTCGAGGCTCTCAAGCATGCCCCGAATGGCGCCATACAGAAGCTGCGTTTGATCAACCGGCCCAGCGACGTATTCGCGCTGGATCAGGTTCCAGACCTGCCAGAACACGCCGAACTGCTCGGCAATACCATCCGGTGGCTGGGTGAGGGCATCGCGCGGATCGGGAGTTGGCGTGACCGTGCTCGGCGGCGCTACCTGCGCCTGTGCCGCCTCTTGGCTTCCGACGAAGTACCCGGCGCCAAAGGACAGCGCAACCACCAGCCCGGCGGCGAACGTGCTCAACAACCCGCGTCGGAGGGAGATCATCGTAAAGACGATAACACAGAGGGACGGGCGCGAGGCCGGGTCGGAGGTATGGCCCCCCTGTGGTCCCCTATGGCCCCCTGACAAGGGTAGTTTTTTGTGTCGGGGCGGATTGGACCTAACCCCCGGCCCCTACCCCAGGTACTGCTCCAGCCGCTCCAACGCCTCGCTCAACACGTCCATGCTGGTGGCGTAGCTAAGGCGGAGACTGCCCTCGCCGTAGAAATCGGCGCCGGGCACGGTGGCGATATGTGCCTCGGTGAGCAACCGGTCCGAGAAGTCCAGCGAAGAAGATTCGCCGGCCGGTAGGCTCGGATAGGCATAGAAGGCGCCCTCCGGCCAGGCGCATTCCACCCCGATCCGGTGCAGACCGTTGATGAAATACTCGCGGCGCTTGGCGAACTCGTTGACCATCTCCTGCACGCAGTCCTGCGGCCCGGTCAGCGCCTCGACGGCTGCCCATTGCGAGACGGAGGCCGTCTGCGTGGTGCTCTGCCCCATCAGCGCCGCCATCGCACTGATAACCTCGGCCGGGCCGGCAGCATAACCCACCCGCCAGCCTGTCATCGCATACGTCTTGCTGACCGTGTTGACCTCGATGGTCCAACGTTTCACTTCCTCGTCGAGCGCCGCCGGCACCACGTGCCTCGCGTCGCCGTACAGGAAGTGCTCGTAAGTTTCGTCGCCGATCAAATAGATGCCCCGCTCGACCGCCAGCTCGGCCACGGCCCGCACCTCGTCCGGGTCCATGACCACCCCGGTCGGGTTATTCGGGCTGTTCAGGAAGATCGCCCGCGTGCGCTCCGTAACGTGCGGCTCCAGATCGGCCCGGCGGACCCGGTGATCGCCGCCTAGCTCGACCAGCACCGCCTTCCCGTCCGCCAGCTTGACCTGCTCCACGAACGTCTGCCAGACCGGAATTGGCACCAGCACCTCGTCTCCCGGATCGCAGATCGCCATGCAGATGTTGTAGAGCACTTGCTTGGCACCGACGGCAACCATCACCTCGGCAGGCTGGTACTCCAGGCCGTTCTCACGCCGGAACTTCTCGCAGATCGCCTCCCGCAACTCCGGGATCCCGCTCGCCGGCGTGTACCTCGTCTTGCCGTCACGGATCGCGCGCCGCGCCGCCTCCTTGAGGTGCTCCGGTGTCTCGAAGTCCGGCTCGCCCAGCGTCAGGTTGAGTACCTTGTGCCCCTGCTGTTGGATGGCGGCAGCCTTAGCCGCCATCGCCATCGTCGGCGACGGCGCCATGGCCCGAATGCGGTGCGCGACGTGCGGTGCTGCTGTGGACATCGTGTCGAGAGCCTTTCGATAACGGTGATAGAGACCAGCCGAAGCCAATCGGCAGAAGTCTACCCACGCGCCCCGGCGAGCGTCAACGCCCGCGGCCACTGACCACTGACCACTGACCACTGACTACTGACTACTGACCGCCTCGCCGTCCAAGGTAAACTCGCCGCTCCCGTCCTCGCCGGCGTCCAGGCATTGCTGACGCACGGGACACCAGCCACGGCAGAGCGGATGGGAACGTGGGTCCCACGCCCGCGGCGGCAGCGTCTCCCCATCGAGGGCCTGCAGGATGGCAGCGCCGCGTTCCGCTACAAAGCGGCCCACCTGTTCCAGGTCCAGGAGCGGCACGCGCCGCTTATATACCTCGTTGGGCGCCAGGTACACGATCCCCAACTGCTGAATGTCGTAGGCCACGTGCTCTCCGGTCACGAGGTCCTGACCGTCCTGCACCAACCACCGGTACATATTGAGCTGCCAGACGTGCTCCTCGCGGACCTTGCGCGGCAGCGTCTTGACAGTCTTGTAGTCCACGATCAGCCGGCGGCGCAGATCAATCTCATCCGGCTGACCGGTCAGCACGACCTCCGGTGCGGCGCTGCGCTGAAAGCGCCGCTCGGCGATGATGTCCTCATCATCCCCCTGCTGCGCTTCGATACCGTCATGCATCAGCGCACCGCGCAGCCGCGGATAGAGTTGGTGCGGATACGCCGTATAGTCAACCAGCATTTCTAGCGCGGACTGGCGCGTGCAGCCGGTCAGCCGCGTGGCCGACAGCACAATGCCCTCGCGCCCCTGGTCGTTCTGAGCAAGCGCGCGCAGCAGCGGATAGGTGAACTGGCAGCGCCGGCCGCGCGGCGGTGATTCGGCGCGGGAACAGCTCAGGCACTCCCCGAACTCGACCGGATCGTGCTCTACCTCGCAGCGAAATCGCGCTAACGGCACAATGCTCTCGCCTCACCGTGCTCAGGCACCGGCGGCTCCCGGCATCTGGCCGTCCGCAAGCATAGCACGGCCCTAGGTACCCCCAAGAGAGGCCCCGACACGGACTCCCCTTCCCTGGCAGGGAAGGGGGTTAGGTCCGTCCCCCCGCCGCAGCGGGGGGACCATAGGGGGGCCAGACTATCCCCCCTCGCCGCAGAACTATGGTCACGTTTGACGGCTGACTCGAAAGCACGCTAAGATGCAGGCAAGGTTGCCCCCGGGCGACTGCGAGGGAAGGTAGCACAGGGAGAGCGCACATGAGTGAAGCCGGCAAGTCCGCACAGGCGGTTGGATTCTTCGATAAGCTGCTTGCGCCGTTTCGCGAGTTTCGCAACCGCGAGCGGCAGCGCCAGGAACGGGAGCAAGCCGAAGTCCGCCGGCGTCTCGATGCCTATATCCGCGAGGTTGAGGAAGACTACGCCAACGCGGAACAAATGGAACCCAAGCCCTATAAGGAGCTAACCTCCGGTGAAGTGCGTCAAGGCACGACGCCATCCTACGAACACGTGCAGAGCACCGGCACGATCCGGCTCCATATGCTCCTGCCGCCGGACCAGATGGACCGTGCCCAGCTTGTCCAGGCGCTGGCTCGCCCGATGGATGAGGAGCTGCCCGACCTCTACGATGTCAAGCCGCACGAGGGCCGCTCCAAGGAGCACGGCTACGTCATCCTGGGTCCGGCCGAGCAGTTCCTGCATACCCGCGGCGAGAACTGGCGACTCTATGTCGAGCTAACCTACAGCATGGCCTCCCACGGCGGTCGCGCGACGATCAACCGCCGGTTCTATGTGCTCGACATTGTGCTGTAGCGGTTGTCGAAGACTTACCGGTTGCCGCTGATGTCTACCGCGCACGATCTACTCACGCTCCCCCTCGCTGCCGCGGCTCGGCTGCTCGCGCGCCGGCAGGTCTCGCCTGTCGAGTTGGTTACGGCAGCACTGGACCGCAGTGCCGCCGTGCAGCCGCACCTCAACTGCTACCTCGATCTCTACGCCGACCAGGCGCTGGCGGCGGCCCACCGCGCTGAAGCGGCGTTCGCCGCCGGCCAGGCCCTCGGTCCCCTGCACGGCATCCCTTATGCCCCCAAGGACATCTTCACCGAGCCAGGCGTCCGCTGCACGGCCGGTTCGCGCATCCTCGCCGACTGGATTCCCCGCAGTGAAGCGACGGTACTGGCTCGCCTGCGCGCCGCCGGCGCCATCAGGATCGGCCGGACCAACCTGCACGAGTTCGCCTACGGGATCACCAACGTCAATCCACACTACGGCCCCGTCCACAACCCCTGGCAGCCCGACCACGTGACCGGCGGCTCCAGCGGCGGCTCGGCCGCTGCGGTGGCCGCCGGCGCAGCCGGGTTCTCGCTCGGCACCGACACCGGCGGCTCGGTTCGCCTGCCCGCCGCGCTCTGCGGGATCGTGGGCCTGAAGCCGACGTATGGCCGCGTCTCGCGGTCCGGGCTGCTGCCCCTGGCATGGTCCCTGGACCACGTCGGCCCGATGACCCGTACCGTCGCCGACGCCGCCTTGGTGCTGGAAGCCATCGCCGGCCCCGACCCCGCCGACGCCACCTCGTCACCGACGCCGGTGCCGGCCTACGCCGCCGGGCTGGAGGACAGTCTGGACGGATTACGCCTGGGCGTGCCTGAGGGTGACGGTTGGGACGAAGCCCACCCGGAAATCCGCGATCTGGTCCAAGCGGCCATCTCCACGCTCCGTAGCCTCGGGCCGAGCGTCGAGCCGGTCTCACTGCCGGCGCTCGATGATTTCGGCCCGGTCTTTGACCCGATCATTCGCTCCGAAGCCACCACCGTCCACCTCAAGTGGCTGCGCTCGCGCCCACAAGACTACGGCGACGACGTGCGCGAGCGCCTAGAGCTTGGCTTGGCGCTCCCCGCCACCGCCTACCTCACCGCCCAGCGTGCCCGCACGGTCATCACCGAGCGGATGCGCGCCATATGGGAGCGCGTAGACCTGCTCGCCCTCCCCGCGGTCCCGGTACCGGCCCCCAGGATTGACGAGAGCCTGGTGCGCGTACAACCTGGCACGCCGCCTACCGACGTGCGGCGCGTCCTCACCCGCCTCACCAACCCTTTCAACCTGCTCGGCCTCCCGGCAATCTCCGTACCCTGCGGCCTCACCGGCCACGGCTTGCCCGCCGGCCTTCAGCTTGTCGGCCCACCCTTCGCCGAGCAGCGCCTCCTCCGAGCCGCCCACGCCTACGAACAAGCCACTGCCCGCACACGGGACCAGCACCCTCCGCTGCCGTCCTAGTCAGCGCCGGTACCAGTACCAACGACGCAAGCGAGAGGAGACATAGAGCGATGGCCCTCACACGTGACTTCAAGCAAACCGTCCAAGCCCGTGTCCAGCGTGACCCCGACTTCCGGGCGCACCTGCTGCAAGAAGGCCTGGAGTGTCTGCTCGCCGGTGACGTGGCTACCGGCAAGGCCGTGCTGCGGGATTACATCAACGCCGTCATCGAGTGTAGCGAGTAGGGCACCTCCCCAGGCTGTGCCCCTACTCTGTGTTCTCTGTGGCTGAAAAAAGCGATGATGCACGGCTACACCCGCTCGACGGCCGCGGCCGGCAGCCACGTCTCCCGGTCATCGCGCAGGCGCACCAAGTACCACCCAGGGCGCGTCTCGACAATGGACAGTTCTACGCCAGCGTGGAGGGGTGCGTTGAAGCTCGGTGCGTAACCGACCGGGTACGGCCCCTTGCGCCCCACCACCTGCTCGGCCATAATGACCGCCTCGTTCGCTCGCCGGCTCCCCACCTCGTCTACGACCAGCGATCCAAGACACAGCGCAGCCACCACGGCGAGCATCGCCACCGGCAGCCGCAGCGAAAACCGCGCCAGGTTGAACAGCTTCAGCGCGGCCAGTAGCCAGATCAGATCGAACGCCAGCACAAACACGGCCAGCCGGGGCAGCACCGGCAAGCCGTTGTGCCAGGCGAGGGCTGTGTCCAGCACTCGGCGCTGAGGCGGTGCGGAGATACTATCGGATACCTGGCTGCGGGCAAAGGCGAGGTTGCCTTGCAGGTTGTGATCATCCGGCGTCAGACGCTCGGCGCGACGGTAGTTGAGGATGGCCCGTCCCATGTCGCCTTTGAGCAGGTAGGCATTTGCCAGGTTGTAGAAGAGCTTGCCGTTGCGGACGTTGCCCGCGCTGACGATCTTCTCGAATCGAACGATGCTCTCCTGGTAGAGCAACTTGGCGGCTGCCGGGTCCTCCGACGCCACGCGCGTTGCTTGCCGGAACTTCTCGTTCGCCTGCTCCAACAGACCTCGCAGCGCCTCGGGCGCCAGCGTCGGCCCGGCAGCGAGGCCGGCAGCCGGCAGCAGCACGATCACCGCTGCGATGAGCACTGCCCTCAGCCGCTGCATGGCTCGTCTTCCCTCCGCGTGGCGCCCGAACGGTTCACCGGCCCCTAGCCCCTAGCCACCGGTCAATGGCGTCGAGCAGCCGCTCCGCCTCGTCACGTAGCCCCCCGGCAGCGTCCGGCCCGAGGCCGGCAAACCGTGCCGCGTCACATCGCTCCAGCAGCTCCCGCACCGCCGCGGCCTGGGGCACGCCGCGCGCCCGCAGCAGGCGCGCGGCCTCAGCCGGGGTCAGTCCGGCGACCGGCACATCGAACGTCGCCGCCAGGTAGCCGTACACAGCGCGGCTCGTGTGGATAGCCTCCGTGGACGTATCGCTGGCGCGTAGCTCTCGCCGCGCCTCACGGAGCGCCCGGCGGCGCCGACTATCGGTGCTGTCGGCGCCCGCCCGCCTACGCGCGACCTGTACGGCAGCGAGGCCGAGGTAGAGCGCCATTGGCCCCAGCAGCGCAGCCAGCCACGCCGGGTGGCGTAACCGGTCCAGCAGCCCGACGCCCTGATCCGTCAGCACGTCGGCGTCCTCGTAGTTGTGGGCAATGCCCTCCGGGCGCGTTTCCACCTCGGTAGCCGCGAGCGCATCACCATCCCCGCCAACGGCATCCGCTGCGGTGACTTCCCGCGTCGCGCGCACGACCAAGGGGATGGGCGCACTCCGTACCGTCCGGTACTCGCCGGCATCCACGTCAAAGTAGCTCAAGTCGAGCGATGGGATTGCCGTTACTTGGTCGTTGAGGGCGCGAACGGTCTGCGTGAACACGGCGCTGCCGTCCTGTACGACCGGCGCGGCCGGCTCGTCCGACACCTTGAAGTCTGCGACAAGGTTCTGCTGCGTCTGCAAGGCTGGCGCGGGGATAGTGTCGAGCGGCTCCGGGCCGCGAATACGGATGGTGAGCGTGATCGGATCGCCGACGTTGACCGCGGTCGGTGCCGCCGCCGTCTCGATGTTGTAGGCGCCGACCAGGCCCGTAAAGCTGGCCGGGTGCGGCTCCGGCAGGGGTACGACATCCAGGTCCAGTTCATTGGAGGGCACGACCAGCTTGCGCGTCACCTCGCGGCTGAACGGTGAGTTCCCGAAAAACGAGCTGCCGGAGAAGAAATCGTCGAAGATGCTACGGCTCGGTGTCTGGCCCGTCACGACGTTCAACTCTACGGCTGCCGGCCCGATCCGAAACAGCCCCGTCTCCTGCGGAATCAGCACTTTTTCCAAGGTCAGCGTCGTGAACTGCTCCCCGTTCAGCGTGCCCTGCCCGCGACGCGCCAGAACCTCGCTCCCCAGGAACGGCACCGCCACGTACTCGCCACTGAGCAAGCCTTGCCGGGCAGCGGCCGGCGCCGCCGGATCGCCGGCCGCGAACGCACCGGACAGCGGCAGGGAGAGTGCAAACCCGCGCACGTTCTGCCGCAAGTACCAGGTCAGTTGCAGCCGCACCGGCTCACCGACGTACAACTGCTCCTTTTCCAAGGCCAGTCTGAGCTTGAAGTCTTGATGCTCGGTTGGCTCGACAACGGTGATGGCGATAGGCTCCGTCCGGTACGTCCGGCCGTCTAGCGTCAGCGTCGCTGCGGGGATGGTGTGCTGGCCGGGTGAGAGGGCAGTCAGCCGGTACTGGAAGTAGTACTGCTCGATGACGGTTTCGGTCCTGCGCCCGTTGACAATGGTAATCGAGTGCGATGACACATCTTGACCACCCTCATAGGCCACCGCGAAAGCGTCGTGCGCGGGGACCTGCGGCTGGACCTGCGGCGTCGCGCCCTCGACAATCACCCGATAGGCAAAGCTCTCCCCCGCATAGACCCGGTCCGTTTCGACCGCCGCCCGCACGGTGATCGGCTCCGCGCCGGAGGCCGGACCGGCCAGCGCCAGCACAAGCAGCACGATTGCCACGGCCGCTACGGTTGCTACGGCAGCCGCCAATAGTCGTCGCATCGGTCCACTCACCAGTTCTTCTCTACCGGCGGCGTGCGCGGCAGTGTGCCGCGCTGCAACTGCTCGCGCGCCGCCCGGTCCCGCCGTTCTTTATCCAAGATTTGCGTCGCCGTGGCATCCTGCGGCTGCTGGTCCTGTTCCTCCGGGCGAGGTGCTGGCTGCTCTGGCTGCCCCTGTGCCTGTTGGGCATCTCCCTGCGGCTGATCCTGCTCCTGCGGAGTGCCGGCCGCTCCCGCGTCGTTGGGATCACCCAGCGCCCGCAGCGCCTCTGCAATGTCCTCAGCCGCGGCGCGCTGGTGGCTGGCCGCTGACTGCGGCTCCTGGCCCTCTAGCCGGTCTGCCGCCTGCGCTTGCTGGCGCTGCGCGTCTTGTAGCTTTTGGAGGGCGTTCTGGCGGCGCTCATCGCCAGCTTGCGGCGTGCCCGACGGCTGCGCCGCCGCCTGCTCTTGGAGTTGCTGCGCCGCGGCGGCGGTTTCCTCGCTAATCTGTTGTTGCTCCTCCTGGAGTTGCCGCAGCGACTCCGGCGGCGGATCGTTCCCTAGCTGTGCCGACCTCGCAGCGGCCGCTTCCTGGCGCTGCTGCACGTCCCGGAGCTGCTCGGCTACCTCGTTCTGTGCTTGCTGCTCCTGCTGTTGGTCCTGCAACTGATCGAGGATGTCCTTGATGGCGAGCCGGACTATCTCGATATTGCGGGCGGCATCCTGGTCGTCCGGCGTAAGCTCCAGCGCCCCCTGGTAAAACGCAACGCTCGCTTGCAGCGCGGCGAGCGCCTGCTGCACGTCGCTCTCGCGCTGCGCCATGCCTTGCCGGAACTTGCTGTTGCCGAGGTTGTAGCGGGCTGCTGCTACCAGCCCCAAGTCCCGCGCTGTCCGATCCACCTGTCGGAACAGCCGCTCTGCCTCGCCGTAGTCACCCAAGGCGTAGTGCGTGACGCCCTGGTTGTAGACCACCTCCGGCGTATCCGGGAGCTGGTCGGCTGCTGAGGTATAGGCCTCTAGCGCCGCCGCGTAGTCCTGCCGGTCGAAGAGCGCATTGCCCCGGCCGACCGCAGCCCCCGGCCCGGCCGACGGCAGGCTTGGCGCGGCACACGCACTCAATGCGGCCCCCCACAGCGCAATGAGGAGGACAAGGGCGCTAGGCCGTCTTGCGTTCACGGATCAGTGTCTCTCCTACCAGCAGCGCCAGGGCCAGCAACAGGAAGATTTGGTATCGCTCGTCATAGCGAATCACCGCTTGCGACTCCAACTCGCGCCGTTCCGCCGCCTTGACAAACTGCCCATACACCTGGTCCAGGTTGATATTGCCGGTAGCGACGTTCAGATATTTCCCATCGTCCGACGCGAGGGCGATCCGGCGTAGCGTCTCGCCATCCAGCTTGCTTCGCACCTCCTCGCCCTGGTAGGTCAGAAAAGTCCGCCGGCCGGCCTCGTCCGTGACGGGAATGCGCCGGCCCTCGCCCTCATCACCGAGACCGATGGCGATGATGCGGACCCCCGCCGCGCCGGCCTGCTCGGCAGCCTGGATGGGAAAGCTCTCGTGATCTTCTCCGTCGGTGATGAGGATGATGTCCTTGTAGCCGCGCTCGCTGTCATCGAATACCTCGTTCAGGGCCACGCGAATAGCATCGCCGATGAGCGTGCCGCCGCGCGAGACGCTCTCCGGTGCGAGGTCGCGGAGCGCCAAGCGCATGAAGCCGTAGTCCAAGGTAAGCGGGCTTTTCACGACGGCCGTGCCGGCGAACGCCACCAGCCCCACGCGGTCGCCTTCCAGGGTGTCGAGCACGTCCGCAATGGCCAGCTTGGCGCGCTCCAGACGGTTGGGAGCGAGGTCCTCGGCCAACATGCTGCGCGATACGTCCAGGACGAACACCACGTCGCGTCCCAAGCGTTGCAGCTGCGCCGGCTGAGGATTCCAGCGCGGCCGCGCCAGCGCGACGGCGATCAGCCCCAGCGCCAGCAAGATCAGCACCGCCTTGGCAATCTGGCGCGGCCGGCTGACGGAAACGTTCAACACCGGGAGCAGCCCCGGCTCGCGGATGAACGTCCGCAGCGCGAGGCGCTTGCGATGGAAGCCGTAGGCACAGAGCGCCGCCAGCGCCGGGAGCAGCCACAAAGCGTGCAGCCATTCAGAGCTATGCATCAGGGCGCTCTCCGTAGCCACGTGTTGCCCAGGACGATCTCGGACAATAGCAAGAGGCCCGCCGCCAGCGCGTAAGGCAGGAACTCCTCTTCATGCTGGGCAAACTCCAGTGTCTCGATCTCCGTCTTCTCCAGCCGGTCAATCTCCTGGTAGACGTTCCGCAGCGCCTCGCCGTCGGCCGCCGTGAAATACCGCCCGCCCGACACCTCGGCAACCGTCCGCAGGGTGGCCTCATCCAGCCCCAGCCCAACGGCCGGCAATCGCACGGTGCCGCCAAACGGGGTCTGCACGGCGATGAACTCTTCGCCGCCGCCGATCCCGATGGCGTAAATCTTGATCTCCCAATCGCGGGCGAGCGCCGCGGCCTGGCCGGGTGTCATGTCACCGGCATTGTTGCGCCCGTCGGTGAGCAGGATGATTGCCTTGCTCTTGATCGTGAAGGCATCGGCGGCGCCGTTTTCGGTCCAGCGGGCAAGGTCTTCCTCGGCTCGCTTGAGGCGCGCGGCCGCGAGCGCCAGCGCATCGCCGATGGCCGTGCCGTCTTCCTCCCTGACCTGGACAATCTTGGTGCCCTGCACAAATTGCACCAGGGCGTCGTGCGCGCGCACCAGCGGGGCGGCCGTGTCGGCAAAGCGGGCAAAGGCGATCATGCCGATGAGGTCGTGCGGCCGGCCGGGCAGATCGTCACCGTTGCCCGTGACGAACTCGGTAAAGACGCGCTTGACGACCTCCAGCCGGTTCAGGCGCTCGCCCTCGAAAGCCATCTCCGCGCGCATACTGCTGGAGCGATCTACGACCATCTCCAAGGCGATGCCCTCCGTGGATACGCGCGTTTCGGATCGGCTCGTCTGCGGGCGGGCGATGGCAACGATCAGCAAGGCGAGCGCGGCCAAACGGAGGACCAGTAGCAGCGGTCTCGCCCGCAGACGCACGCTGCGGCCCAGAGTGCCGACGCGCCGGAGCGACGAAAACCGCACGGTAGCCGTGCGCCCGCGTCGCAGATACAACCACGCTACCAGCGGCAGTAGCATGAGCAGTAAAAACGCTTGGGGCGCTGCAAAATGCACGGTCACGCCTCCGATTCAGGCCGCGGCCCCGATTACGACCTGCCGTTCCTCGGTCTTGGTCCGCTCGATGAACGTCCGGGCCGTGTCGAACGTCCGTTGGACCTGCGTCGTTGTCGGAGTAAGCTCGGCGAACTTCACCTGATCGCAGTGGGCGAGGAATTCGCCGAGCATGTCTGCCTGGGCCGTCGTGAAGACGGCCGACCGTCGGGACTCGCGCAGAAACTCTTCCGTCGTTCGTTCGGGCGCGTGGAGCGCAAAGCGATCCTCGATGTATTGGCGCAGAATCTGCGACACCTCCCGATAAAACGCCTTCAACTCTCCCTGTTCAACGAGGTTCCGTTCGGCGAGCCGGGCCAGCTTGGCCGCCGCCAGCTCATGCGCGGTGTAGCGCAGCGCGTCGGCCGGCCGTTGCCGGCGCCGCCGGACGTGGAGCGCCGCCAGCGCGCCCAAGGCAAGAACGACGCCGGCAATGACTACCCACAGCCACGTGTACGCGGATGACGGCAATGCGACGACCGACTTGATCGGTCCTATGGTCAACTCACTGCGTTGGTCATCGAGCAGCGAGGTCACTTCTACCGGGATGCGCTCGGTGGTGAGCGTGAACGAGTCCGGCGATTCACTGTTACCGGCAGCGGCGGGGGCACGGACGCGAAAGGTCAGCGGCGGAATCTCATAGCTGCCCGACAGGAATGGATGCAGTTCGTACTCGCGCGTGATGACGTGCCGGCCCTGATCGTCGAGCGTGGCCGGCGCCGACGTGTAATCGCCGATGGACCAGCCGCCAAGCTGCTGACCGAGCTGCGGCTCATCGAGGGTATAACCCTCCCGCAGTGCGGTCACGACCACGAGGCGCAGGTGCTCGGCGATGGTGATAGTGTCCTTGTCGAGGCGGACATGGACCGTGAGCGGCCCCCGCTCGTATGGGCGGTCCACGGCAAACGCCGGTGTCTCGGCCGCACTCGTCTCGCCGACCGCGCAGCCGCCGACGAACAGCGCCAGCATGACGAGCACCCATGCCATGATCGGCGCTGGCAGCGGGGCGGCGTTCCTCACCCCCCGGCCCCCTCTCCACCAAGTGGAGAGGGGGTGGAGGGCCTGTTCCAGGCCCTCTGAATGGCCCTGGATTACGGCTTCCGCCGCAATGACGGGCGGCTGGGCGCGATGAATCGCACCCCTACAAAAACCCACCCTTGTCAGGGGGGCCACAGGGGGGCCGGTACCGCACCTACCAGCAACCATTGCACCGTTCCGTCCGGCCTACCGTCTTCTCTCTCGCGTGTGGAAGAAACGCACCAGGTCCTGCACATACGAGGTGCCGGTGGAGAGGGCGATGGAGTCGGCGCCGATCCGCCGCAGGTCACGGTGCAGCTGCTCGGCCTCCCGCTGCGCGCCAGCCCGGTACTCGTCGCGCACGCGCGCGCTGCGGGTGTCTAGCAGGAGCGTTTCACCCGTCTCCGCATCCTCCAACTCGATCAGCCCCACGTCCGGCAGCGCGCGCTCACGCTGGTCCTCGATGGTCACGGCGATCAGGTCATGGCGGCGGCTGACCCGCCGCAGCGGCCGGTGAAAGTCGTCGGCGATGAAGTCCGATACCAGGAACACCACCGTCCGCCGCTTGAGCACCTTGGCGAGGTAGTCCAAGGCGCCGGGGATGTCCGTCTCGGCTGCGCGCGGCTCGAAGCTGAGGAGTTCGCGGATCACCCGCAAGACGTGGCGGATGCCCTTCCGCGGCGGGATATACAGCTCGACCTGCGCGGTGAAGATCAGCAGCCCTACGCGGTCGTTGCTCTTGGTGGCTGCAAAGGCAAGCACCGCGCACACCTCTGCCGCCAACTCGTTCTTGAGCCGCCCGACCGAGCCGAACCGCCCGGAGGAGCTGAGGTCCACGACCAGCATGACGGTCAACTCCCGCTCCTCCACGAACTGCTTGACGAACGGAGTGCCGGCACGCGCCGTCACGTTCCAGTCAATGGTGCGGACCTCGTCGCCGGGCTGGTATTCACGCACCTCGGCGAACTCCATCCCCCGACCCTTGAAGGCGCTCTCGTACTCGCCGGCAAAGACCTCATTGACCACGCGCCCCGTGAGAATCTGGAGACGATGGACTTGCCGCATCAGCTCGGTAGGGATCATGGCGTGTCACCGGCCTACGGGACGGGTACATGGTCGAGAATCCGCTTCACCAAGTCGTCGGACGTGTGCTCTTCCGCCTCGGCCTCGTAGCTGGGAATGAGCCGGTGCCGCAGCACGTCCGGCCCGATGGTTTTCACGTCCTGGGGGGTGACGTAGCCGCGCCCCTGTAGGAACGCATACGCCTTGGCGCCGAGCGTGAGCGCGATGGTGGCCCGCGGCGAAGCGCCGTATTCGATCAGGTGGGCCAGGTCCAGCCGGTACTCACCCGGCGACCGGGTGGCCTGCACGATGTCTACGACGTAGTCCTTGATCTTGTCGTCTACGTAGATGTCGTCCACTACCGACCGCGCCTGCAAGATGTCCTCCGGCTGTACCACCGGCGCTACGTCCGTCTTGGGCTGCGTCGAGGCCATGCGGTCCAATATCCGGCGCTCTTCCTGCTTCGAGGGATACGTCACCTTGAGCTTGAGCATGAAGCGGTCCACTTGGGCCTCGGGCAGCGGGTAGGTGCCTTCCTGCTCGATTGGATTCTGGGTGGCGAGCACGAGGAACGGCTCCGCGAGCGCGTAGGACTCGTCGCCGAGCGTGACCTGCTTTTCCTGCATCGCCTCCAACAAGGCGCTCTGAACCTTGGGCGGAGCGCGGTTGATCTCGTCCGCCAAGACGATATGGGCAAAGATCGGCCCCTGCTTCGGGGTGAAGGAGCCGTCGCGCGGGTTATAGATCAGTGTCCCGATGAGGTCCGCCGGCAGCAGGTCCGGCGTGAACTGAATCCGCTGAAACTGTGCGTGGATAGCCTGCGCCAGGGTCGTCACGGTCAGGGTCTTTGCCAGCCCCGGCACGCCTTCCAGTAGCACGTGTCCGCCGGTGAGCAGCCCAACCAGCAGGCGCTCGATCATATACTGCTGCCCGACAATCACCTCCTCCAACGCGAACGCGAGTGTTCGCAGGAAGTGACTGTGCTCTTCGACTGCTCTTCCGATCCGCTTAACGTCAACGGCCATCACGTCCGACCTCCACGGCGACCACCGCCGAATCCAATTTTAGACGACCCTGGCCCCCTCCCTCGCCCCTGAAAAGGGTGGGGTTTTTTGTAGGGGCGCAACATGTTGCGCCCGCCCCCCCTCGCTGCGCGGGAGGACCGGCACGGTGAGCAGCCGGGTGTATTGGGCAATCCCCGTCCCCCCGTCGGGACGGGGGACCATAGGGGAGCCAGCGCCTACTAGGCAGCACAAGCTCCACCTCTCCACGCACGCCTCTCGCCTGTTTTTCCGGTGTACCTCTCCTAGTCAGGAGGGGGCCGGGGTTGAGGCGCGCCGACCAAGGACCATTGTGCGACGTGGAGGTTCCGGGGCGGTTGCGAGCAGATCACAGCCTCGCAACCGGCCGTCGGAGGAGCAGCGTGGGGAACAGCAGAGGACAACGCAAACGGCCCATCGGATTGCTCCGACGGGCCGCGTAGCAGTGGTATCCCCGGAGGGATTCGAACCCCCGACCTCTTGGTTCGTAGCCAAGCGCTCTGTCCAGCTGAGCTACGGGGACAGCCGCAGATGTCTCACGAACCCTACCGGCGAGACACCCGCCACCAGAATATTGTAGTGAACTTACTCACCAACGGTCAACTTCACCTGTCGTGGCCGGTGACCTCGTGCCGATCTCTCGTGCTGATCTATAGGAGCAACACGTGGGTCTCCCTACCCACTCGCTATAGCCGATCCGTCGATAATCCGTGAGCCAGTTGATCTTCTCGTCGAGGCAAGTAGCCAAGGCCGCATCTGCATTGCAGCCACTGCGGTTGGGGATTAGGGCCAGGGGGCCAGCGTCACGTACTGCTCAGGGACGTAGCCAACCCGGCCCTCCGGGTCACGCACCTGGAGCCACGCCGCACTGCTCGCACTCGGTGCTCCCCTCACGCTCACTCCGCCCACTCCCGCCGCGAGCACATGGAGCTTGGTGCCCTCATTCCACGCCACCCACTTGCTCGACCAATCCGGTTGGCGCCGCAGGTACACTCCCTGGCCGTCGGTGTTGGCTACCGTGACCCACAAGCCTGCGGGTGCTGCGCTCCCCTCTGGCGTCGGGATAGCTCCCTCTGGCGGCTGTGTCTCGGTACCCTGGCCCGTGCCAGCCGCTGCCCCGGTAGCGGGCGGCTGCACTTGAGCCGGCGCCGCGGTGCGGATGCGCTGCAACAGCTCGGCCGACGCGGCGACCGTCACAAGTATCCCGATGACCGCTGCCAGAATCAGCAAGGTCCGCGGTGCGGCCCGGCGTGGCCAACGGATGCTGCCGAGCACCAGGAGCGGTCCGCACAACAGGAGATAGAACGGCCACCACCAGCCCACCGCCGGGCGTGAGCCGGCTTGTGAGTGCGAGGAGGTAGCGCCAGGCCGGCCAGCGGCCTGATCCGGCAGCGTTGCTCCGGTCCAGGCCGCTGAATCTGTGCTTGTCCGGTGCTGCCGAGCGGGACTCCGGCGAGACCGGCTGCTCACCGGACGGCTACGAATCGCGCCAGGGATCGCCTCAGGACCCGCCGGACCATCACCAAGCGCCAGACCCGCTGCTTCCCACTCGCCTAACGAGGCCATGTCCCACGCCTGGCCCTCCGGTCCATTCCATTCGGCTGGAGCGTCCCCGATCCGGTGCTCGACATCTACGATGACCGGCTCATCCGGCGGACGCCTCGACACGTGTGGCCGCTGGCGAGGGCGCATTGCTGCCAAGATTGGCCTCCTTACAACTGCCGGATGTCCGCACGAGGGAGTGTGCGAGGGAGCGCGTTTCCGCTACCGGGGCAGCGGCGATAAGAGGCGTCGGGACGACGAGCTTCGAGCCAATCGCCCCGACAAGCTGCGTGCGCGTGCAGCATTCGGTCTAGTCGGCCGGCTCGACGTAACGTGCGGGCAGGAAACCTGCCCGGCCGACCGGATCACGCACCGGCACCCACGCCTCGTTACTGCCCAGCTGCGGGCCGGTGCCCGTCACCTCCGGGCCGCGCACCTGAAGCCGCGTGCCTTCCAGCCAGGCCACCCAGCCGTGGTGCTCCCACGCCCCTTGCTCCTTGGTCTCACCCGCCGCGGCCGGCCATCGCGCGGCCCACTCCGGGCGGGATCGCAAGAAGACACCGGTGCCGTCGGTCCCGGCCACGACCACAAACTGCGTGGCGCCTTCTGCGGGGGCGCTCGCCGCCGGCGCCACGGTCGGCACGGCCAGCGCCGCTGCTTCGATACGCTGGATATACCGCGCGGGCAGGAAGCCTGCCCGGCCGACCGGATCACGCACCGGCACCCACGTCGCGCTACTGCCCGGCTGCGGACCGGTTCCGGTTACCTCCGGGCCACGCACCTGGAGCCGTGTGCCTTCCCGCCAGGCGATATTGCCGTGATGGGGATAGGCCCCCTCGCGTTGGGTAGCGCCCGGCTCCGCGCGCCACCGTGCGGTCCACACTGGCGCCGGGCGGAGGAAAACGCCCGTCCCACCGGAGTTGGCGACGATCACCCATTCAATGGCCGGAGCCTCGGCCGCTGCCGGGCTGGCAGCCGGTGGGGCCACCGGGGCCGGCGCGGTGACAACCGTCGGTTGAACGGCGGGCGTCGTCACCGCCGTCTCCGCCACCGTGGTCGGCGCCGGTTGCGCCGCTGATTCCGCTGCCGGTGCCGCTACGACCGCCGTTGCAGCCGGCGCTTGCGTCTGTTGCTGGACCGGCGCTTGCGGTTGCGGTTGGGCCGCCGGCTCCACTACCGGCGCCGGCGCCACGGCCGGGGGCGCTATGACCGCCGTTGCAGCCGGTGCCTGCGTCTGTTGCTGGGCCGGGGGCACGGCAGCCTGACCTACGCCGGAATCTGCCGCCGGACTGCGGAAAGGTAGCCCGTCGTTGACTACCAACAGCACGGCCGCGGCCACAATGCCCGCCAAGACGCCGACGGCCAGCAAGTAGCGCACCGCCGCCACGCGCCGCCGAAAGCCCCACACCGGCACTCGCGCCGGTAAGATGATCCGGGCTATCGCTGTGAAGACCAAGCCCACCAGCAGAAACGGTCCCATGGCCGCCATGTACAGCAGCCAGCGCCAATCCGTCCGTTTACGCCGGTTCGGCCCGCTGCCGCGCCCGGCGCTATCGGCGATCCAGTGTGCGATTTCTTCGTCCGAATACCACGGCCGGCCCACGTCAGCCCCATTCCCTGGTGGAGCGCCCGGCCGAGGCGGGCGCGTGTCCGTGCCCGACACTTTACTCCCGCTCGCGCCGTTCCCCTCGTCCCCGGCGGACGAGGGCGCTTCGACGAAGGCGCCCAGCAACACGCTGTCACGCAGCCTGGCGTCCTCAACGCCCGTGTCCGTATCGTCCGGCGGAGCTTGCACGTCCTTCTTCACCACATGACCGTTGGATTGATTCCGCGGTTCAACAGCAACCATATCTCCGGCACCCCTTAGAGCGTGAGTACGTGCCCTCCGTTACCGAGCAAGACACCGCTGAATGGCGATGTCTGCCGGATTAAACGGGTTGCCGGGAGGCGGAGTAGCGGCCGCGCCAAGGTGGCGCGCTACCTCACACCGCTGACCTACCAGATCAACATCTGCCGGGGATGTAGGCTAGGTATGTGCTTCCGGCCCCGCTGCCCCCTAGAACACAGACACCATATCTGCCATCCATTGATGTATAATATGGTTACTACGGCGTCAGACACTGGAGGGCTGATGTGAAAACCACCATGCACATGGATGACCAACTGGTGGAAGAGGCTCAGCAGCTCACCGGTATCGGCCAGAAAACCGCTCTGGTGAGAGAAAGCCTACGCGCCTTGATCGAGCAGGAGAGTGCCCGAAGACTGGCACGTCTTGGCGGGAGTGAGCCACAGTTGCAGTCCGTTTCGCGCCGCAAGATTGAGCCGGCCTGATCCTGGTCGACACATCGGTCTGGATCAACCACCTGCGCGCCGAAGAGCCGCGGCTCGTGTCCCTGTTGAACGACAACCGGGTACTGGTCCACCCGATGGTGATTGGCGAGCTGGCTTGTGGCAACCTGAACGATCGGGGCGAGGTGCTGAACCTCCTCAGCAGGTTAGCTGAGATACCCATAGTCGCTGATGACGAGGTACTCTTTTTCATCGAAAAGCACCGACTAATGGGCCGCGGCATTGGATACATTGACGCCCACCTGCTGGCAGCTACAGCGCGAACCGCCCCCTCCCTCCTTTGGACGAATGACCGCCGGCTCATGACTGTGGCGACTGACTTGGGCCTTGCCTACGCATAGCCTCGTTCGCCATAGCCGGATCAGCCACAGGGGCGGCGCCGGCCGGCCCGCTCACCTCGGTCCGCAAGCGAGTGGACCTTTACCAACGAGGCACTCGATACTGGCCGCTCGCTTCCGCAGCAATGCCTATACGTCGCGGTCGCTGCCGTTACAATGGGGGAGACCGATGTCCAGGGCACGTTGGCAAGGAGTCAACCTCGCCGGCTGGCTGTCGCAGTCTTCGCTTACACCCGCGCGTATTGCGTCCTTCGTGAGTGAAGCCGACATCCGGCGGATCGCCACGTGGCAGTTCAACCACGTGCGCGTTCCGGTCGCAGCGCAGCTCCTGTGGGATACGGAGCGGGCGGTGCTGCGCGAGTCTGGCGTGGCCGTAGTGGATCAGTTGGTAGCTTGGTGCGAGCAGGCCGGCTTGCAGTGTTTCATTGCGCTGCACCTCGGCGGTGATCCGGACCCGCCGGGCCATCTCAGCGCCCTCCACCGGCAGGCCGACCGGCAACGGATCATCGCGCTCTGGGGCGCGGTCGCTGCCCGTTACGCCGGTCGCCCGCAGGATTCCCTAGCGTATGATCTGGTCCACCGGCCCACCGGAATCACCGCCGCCGCCTGGAACCGAACCGCCCGCGCCATCACGGCGGCCATCCGCGCGGTGGACACCCGGCACACCCTGGTAGTCAGCGGCGCGGACGGCGGCCGTCCCGCCGGGTTTGACGCGCTGCGCCCGACGCGCGACCCCAACACCCTGTACGCCTGTCACTTCTACGAGCCACTGCTTTTCACCCACCAGCGGCTGGCGACCACAGAGCACGGCGACGCCTATCGTGAGTCCGTGCCATATCCTGGCAGCGCCCCGCCGTCGCCGGCGTACCCGGACGGCGCCAGCGGTGAGTATCTGCGCGCCGAGGTGGGCCGGCGCTGGGACCGCGCCGCGCTGGCGGCAGCGCTTGATCCGGTCCTCGCGTTTCAAGAGATCTACGACCGGCCGATCTACGTCGCGTCCTTTGGAGCCTCGTGTCGAGCGTCGCGGCGCAGCCAACTGACGTGGCTCCGCTCCATGCTGACCCTCTTCAAGACACACGACCTCAGCTGGTCATACTGGACCTACAAGGGGCTGGGGTTCGGCCTCCTGGACCCCTGGGACGACCGCGCCGCAGCGCCGGCCGACGATCCGACCGCCGGCCTGGACTACGACCGACTGGCCCTTTTGCAGAGCACGTAGCCGCGCCTGCCCGGACCTACGAGCCGTCCCGGATGGTCAGGCGGCGGTAGAGCCGCAGCGCCGCCTGCCAGGCGCGATAGAGTCGGGGACGCGGCACATAGTCGTAGGCACCCAGCCAGCGCACATAGCGCCCGCCAAACCCCCGCTTGAACCGATACACCCCCCACAGCGGGTCATCCTCCCGTAGCTCAGACGGTGCGCCCCACATATCGTAGGTATCGCAGCCATGCTCGCGTGCCCACTGCATCGCGCGCCACTGCAACAAGTGATTTGGCTGATCGCGGCGGTGGCGCGCGCCGGAGGCGCCATAGAGAAACCAGGCCCGCCGGCCATACCGACACACCACCAGGCCGGCCACCGTCTCGCCGGCTACGTCCGCCAAGAGTAGCACCGCTCCCTGCTCCCGACGCAACTGCTCCCACAGGACCCGGTAGTAGTCCAGCGGCCGGATGACAAAATGATCGCGGGCGGCCGTCTCCTCATACAGGCGGTAGAAGGTTGCGAGATCGTCCGTGTCCCCCTCGCGGACCTGCACCCCCCGTCGCTGCGCCAGCCGCACGTTGTAGCGCCACTTGCTGTGCATCCGCGCCAGCAACTCATCATCGCTGCCGCGCAGGTCCACGAGCATCGTCGCCGGGAGCTGCACCTGCTCCTCGGCCGGAACGAACCCGGCCGCCTCCAGCGCGCGGGCTACGGCGCTGTTGTCCACCTCAACGTCGGGATCGAGCTTGAGCCACAGCACACGCTGGTCCCGCGCCCAGGCTGCCAGCGCCCGCGCCACGTCACCCACGGCCTCACGGCTCCACTCGGCGAGGATCGGGCCTTTCGGGACGTAGCCGATGCCCAGTCCCGGCACCGGCAGCGGGCGGCGCAAGACCAAGGCGGTCCCGACCAGGCGCCCGGCGCGACGAAACGCCAGCCGCTGCGGCGTCCACCCCAACTGCTCGCGGGCCGTCGCCCACGCTGCCCCTTGTAGCAGATGCGCGCCGGGCAGGCTGAGGACCAGGTCGTCCCACTCGTGTACGGGGACCGTCTCGGTCACCAGGTCGGCTTGCTGCTGCGGATGTGCCACCTGTGCTCCTGTGTGCAGGGCGATGGTGCCGAGCGCGAGAGGACGGGCAGTAACGTGGGCAAAGCCGGCCGCTTGGAAGCGGCGTTGGAGCTGGCGACGGCTGAGAAACGCCTGCACCGAGGCCGGCAAATAGCGGTAGGCTGCGCCGGAACCGGCTACCGCCGCTCCCACGAGCGGCACGACGTGCCGGAAATAGTACCGGAAGAGCGTCCGAAAGACCGGCATTGTCGGCGCGGTAATCTCCAGAGAGGCCAGCCGACCTCCAGGACGCAAGACGCGCTGAAACTCGGCCAATGCCCCGTCCAAGTCGGCCAGGTTCCGCACCGTGAAGGCGGTCACGAGGGCATCGCAGGCATCCGCGCGCAACGGCAGCGCCAGCGCGTCCGCTTGCACGGGGAGCACCACCACGGCCGGCCGGCCGGCCGGCCCCGCCGCGCGCCGTTGGAGCTTGGTCCGCGCCACGCCGAGCATCTCCGCGGCGAAGTCGAGCGCCACGATCCGGCCACCGTCCGGCATGGCGTCGGCCACCGCCAGGCTCAGATCACCGGTGCCGGCACCTACGTCGAGCACCGTCCGGGTTTCCGGCCCGATGACCGCCGCCACTGCGATCTTGCGCCACGCAACGTCGCGCCCCAACGTCATCAACCGGTTCATCAGGTCGTACCGCCGGGCGATGGCGTCGAACAGGCTACGCACGTACTGCGCCCGCGCCGGCCCGGTCGGAAGGCCATCGTCGGTAGCGGCACGACGGGTCCTCATCTGCTCCAACTCATCGCTGAGGTCGTGGTGTCACACGCCCCGGCCCTGTCCCGTACCCCGTCGCAACGACCTAGGGCCAGGGAGGCAGCACACTCTGTCCCCTCCCCCGTCGGGACGGGGGAGGGCTAGGGAGGGGGCCAGCCCGCGGCGTCAGGCGCTCAAGATTGTCTGCTGAGGGCGTAGCGCACCAGTTCGGCCAGTGCTGCCCTCTGTTGGCTGGCCGGTAGCCCCTCCAGACAGCGCGTGGCTGCGTCACCAAACCGGAGTGCTACCGCGCGGGCGCGGTCAATCGCCTCGGATTCCCGTATCTCAGCCACAAACTGCCGGACGCGGCGCTCGTCCGTCGGCGCGTCATCGGTCATCAGGATGTCCACGAGCGGATGCTGCGGGTGCGCCTCAAGAAAGTAAATGATCGGCAGCGTCATCGTACCCTGGAGCAGATCGCTGCCCACCGGCTTGCCGAGTGCTTCCTCGGTGCTGGTCAAGTCCAAAATGTCGTCAATGATCTGGAAAGCCACGCCCAGCTCCAGGCCATACTGCCGCATCCGGGACACCACCTCGTCGTCGGCCCCGTCCAGCATCGCGCCCGTCTGACAGCACATCGCCAGCAACGAGGCCGTCTTGCTGCGGACCTTGGCCAAGTAGGTGTCCTCCAAGCGGCGCAGCTGCCCCGTGACTCCGGGCACCCGGTCCGAGGCCGGCGCGGGATCACCGTCCAGGCTCAGGGGTAGCATCTCGCCCTGGCACAACTCCATCACCGCCCACGCGAAGATGCCCATAATCGCCGGGCTATCCAAACTCGCCACGAACTCGGCGGCCTTGGCGAACAGGTAGTCGCCGGTCAGCACGGCCAACGAGTTGCCGAAGACCGTGTTGACCGTGGCCCGGCCGCGGCGGGCCGCACTCTCGTCGAGAATATCGTCATGCACCAGGGTCGCCGTATGCAGCAGCTCGGCCGCGACGGCCAGCCGCTCGCGCCGATCCAGCGGCGTACCGTTGCAGCCGGAGGCGAGCAACACCAGCGCGGGCCGGAGGCGCTTGCCCCCCGGACCGAGGATCAGCCGCAGCGTCTGGCCCAAGATCGGATGGTCCACGTCCGAGACGGCGTTGAGTCGGCCCTCGACACCAGCAAGCTCCGACAACACCGGGCTGAAGGGCGTGGAATCAGCAGCAACGTCGGTAGTCACGCCGTTGTCCTCCGGCCCGTGCGTCCGGCAGTGCCGAACAGCCGCTCGGCGTTCGCGGTCACGAGGGCCGTACACGCTGCCGTGGTCATGCCCCGCACGGTCGCCAAGGTCTCAACCGTCGCCGGCAGGTACGCCGGCTCGTTACGCTTGCCCCGCCACGGCTGCGGGGGCAAGTACGGACAATCCGTCTCGACCAACAGCCGCTCGGCCGGCACGACGGCGGCAGCGGCCCGCAGCGTGTCGGCGCGGCGATAGGTCAGCGGCCCGGCAAACGAGAGCAACAATCCGGCGGCTACCGCCCGCTCCACGTCGCTCGCCTCCCCCGCAAACGCATGGAGCACGCCACCAGCCTTCAACTGGCGCGCTTCAACCGCAGCCAGCGCATCCGCAATCGCCGCGCGACTATGGATGATGACGGGCAAGTCCAGGTCCTCGGCGAGATCGAGCATCGCTGCAAAGGCTGCTTGCTGTCGCGCCCGCGGCGCCAAGTCACGGTAGTAGTCTAGCCCGGTTTCGCCGATAGCGACTACGCCCGGCGCAGCAGCCAAATCCCGAATCGCTGCAATGCTGGCCGCGTCCGCTTGCTCGGCGTCATGGGGATGGATACCGACGGCTGCGTACAACCGCCCCGGATAGCGTTGGGCCAGGGCCACCGCCCGGCGACTCGAAGCGAGATTATAGCCCACAACCACCAACTGCGACACCGTTTTCGACTGCGCGCGCGCCAGCACGCGGTCCAGGTCGGACGCAAAGGCCGGGGCATTGAGGTGGGCGTGTGTATCGAAGAGCATCGGCAGCGATGATAGCAGAGGATACCGGCACGCGAGGGTGTCCGGTCACTCGTCCTGATGTAGCCGGCGATAGACCTCACGGCGCGGCTGCCCCGTCTCGGCAACGAGCTGGGCGAGGGCCTGCCGGCGGTCGCCTAGCTCGTCGCACAGTGCGGCGAAACGCTGGGCCAGCAGCGCGTCGTCGCGGCGCAATAGCTCTGGTTCCAACGCGGGAACCGTTGGCGGCCCATCACCTGTGCCTTGCAGTACCAAGACAAACTCGCCGCGCGGTGGCTTGAGGGCGAACTGCGCTGCCACCGCGGCGGCCGGTCCGCGCACGATCTCCTCGTGGAGCTTGGTCAGCTCGCGCCCCACAATGAGCTGCTGCCCCCCGGCAACGGCCGCGATGTCGGCGAGCGCCGCCTGGAGCCGGTGCGGTGTCTCGAAGCACACGACGACACCCGGAAAGGTCGCGTAGCGCGCGATGAGGTCGCGGCGTGCCCCACGCTTGCGGGGGAGGAATCCCAGAAAGTGAACCGGCCCCGCGCCGCAGCCGGCCACGGAGAGAATCGCGCTCAATGCCGAGGGGCCGGGCAGCGGCACCACCTGATGGCCGGCCGCGTCCGCCGCAGTGACCAACTCGGCGCCAGGATCGCTGATGCCGGGCGTGCCGGCATCGCTGACCAGCGCCACGTCGCTCTGAGCCAGCAAGTCCAGGATGCGCGGCAGCTGCCGGCGCCGGTTGTGCTCGTGATAACTGATGAGCGGCGTAGCGATCTCGTAGTGGCGCAGCAGCTTGGCCGTATGGCGGGTATCCTCCGCAGCGATGTGACCAACCGCGCGCAGCACCTCCAGCGCACGCAGCGTGATGTCACCCAGATTGCCGATAGGCGTGGCGACGACAAACAGACGACTCATGGCGCTACGCGATCATTGGTTCACGCAATCGCCGCGGCCAAAGCCCTGGTCCGAGCCACAGTGAGCGTGACCAACTCCGGAGGCCGCGTCTCCGCCGGGAGCGGTTCGTTCTCGGCAGCCATGTGCTCCAGCACTAGACCGATAGCTTCCGCTGCCATTGCCAGGGCTTCCCGACGATCAGCCCCTTCCGTAATACAACCAGGAAGCAGCGGCACGGTCACGGTAAACGCTCCTGATTCCTCGTCCGGCTCCAGCACAACGGTATACGTGCGGCGCAGTGGCTCGTTCACTTGGACACGCGCAAGTGTTGCCGCTCCTCCGGCGGGCGGATCATCCAAGCCCGCTGCGGCGAGCGCGGCCAGATGTTCGGGCAGCGCCGCCTGAGCACGTTGCAAGGCGAGGCTGCGGGATGGCGCCGTCAGGCGATCCGAGCCATAGGGCGGCAGGATGACCGTCCAGGGATCGGTATATCCTGCGCTTGGGATGAGGACGACGGTTACTTGGCGCATAAGGTTCTCCATAGACATGATACACCGTCGTCTGCCACGGCTAGAGGAGTGCCCGGAACTCGTCGGCTGTCATATCAGCCTGCTTGAGAATCGTGTTGAGCAGACGCGGTGAAAGCGTCCGGCCAGCGTGCAGCGGTACCGTTACTCGGCGCCCGGGCTTCTCCGGGTTATTAAGCTGCCGGTGACTGCCCCGTGTACGTACAACCTCCCAACCACCACGACGCAGTGCTCGCAAGCACTCGCTGCCAGTGATACGAGGAAGACGTGGCATGAGATACTACCGTCCCCAATCGCGGAGATAGAGGAAGTCGCGGTCTATCGTGCGCTGAAAGACTACAGTAGCCATGTTTGGCCAGTCGGATAGAGGGTGCGAACCGGCACAGACCTAGTGCGGTGAATTAATCTACTGGGCTTCTCGGTGGTCACGAGTTCATCGGCGCCAACGAGGGGTGCCGCGGCGATATGTAGAGCATCCATCGCCGCCAATCCATGAGCGCCAGCCTCCTCATAGGCTTGCCTCACCGTCGCGTCCACGTCCGCCCAATGGGTAACGGCTTGAAAGAATGCCTCGTAGAACGCCGCTTCCACATGTCTCCCGTAGTAGACCGGCTTGGGCAGTACCTCCAGGCGAACGAAGTCACTTGAGGCAAAGGTCCGTTCCGAGTCATCCAATACTTCCACGGCTCTCCTTGCAATATCACCCACCCCGCGGGAGGCTGCGATAAGGACACCTGCATCAATAAAGGTAAGGGTCACCTCTCCGGACCTTCTATTCCACCGCGTCGCTCGGCAAGCTCGCGCTCCAGGTCATCCCAGGAAAGCAGCGGCTCACCCGTGGCTATAATCCGCTGCCGAATCTCCCAAAGGCGCCGGCCGAGCGCGGTCTGCGGTTGCCACTCCTCTCCAACCTCGTTCTCGCGCAGAGCACGCTCAGGGATGCTCGCCATCGTTCACTCCTGTAGTCGTTCCGAGGTCATGTCTGCCTCGGCCACCGCCAACCGGCTCCTATACTGGCTACCGTGGTACTGGTAAGCGCATGTCCATCACCGATAACGATACACGATGCAGCTACCGTCCCCAATCGCGCAGGTAGAGGAAGTCGCGGTCTATCGTGCGCTGCGAAACCTTGGCGATCAGGGGTAGCTGGCGCTTGAACTGCGAGCCTTGCACCAGGGCGTGTACCCGCCGCACAAAGGCCGGATCGAGGCCCTCCGCAGTCAGCTCACCGGCCGAGTACCGCTCGTCTATCAGCAGGTAGAGCAGTTGATCCACCTGCTCGTAGGTGAAGCCCAGCTCGCTCTCGTCCGATTGCCCTTCCCAGAGATCGGCGCTGGGCGGCTTGTCGAGAATGGCTTGGGGCACGCCGAGCGCAGCCGCCAACTGGCGCACTTGCGTCTTGTACAGGTCGCCGATAGGGTTCAGGGCACTGGCCATGTCGCCCCACAGCGTGCCGTAGCCCAGCAGTAGCTCCGTCTTGTTGCTGGTACCGACGACAAGGGCCTCGAACGCCTCGGACTGATCGTAGACGGCGATCATGCGCGCCCGTGCCATGACATTGCCGCGGCGCTTGGGAGTCAGCTCCTCTTCCCAATCGGTATAGGCTTCGACCATCGGCGTAATCTCGAAGATGCGGTAGTCAATGCCGAGGGCTGCAACCACCCGATGCGCGTCACCGAGACTGGCCGGGTTGCTGGTGCGGTAGGGCAGCATGATCGCCCGCACGCGGTCCGGCCCTAGCGCAGCGACCGCCAGGTAGGCCGTCAACGCCGAATCAATGCCCCCGGACAGCGCCACCACCACGCGCTCGTACCCGACCTTGGCAATCTCCTCGCGGATAAACCCGTGCAATAGGCGCGTCGTCAACTCGACGTTGAGGCGCATCCCTTGATCCGCACGCGCTGCCAGCGCCGGCGGCACGGTGAAGGTGCTCGGAGCGGCTGCGGCGGTGCTGGTAGTCATGGGAGATCGTAGTGAGAGCGGTAGATGCGGGTGAGTTCACGATGGGTCAGGTCCAGGCGCTCATCGCGCAACAGGGGCAGGCGGCTGCGCTGCCGGCGCAGCGGCACCGGCGAGAGTTCCGCGGTAACGAGGCCCTCCTCATAGTACGGCCCGTGGGCGAGGCGCTGCCCGTCCGGTCCGAACACACTCGACCCGCCGAAGAAGCTGATCCCGTCCTCGTAGCCGACGCGATTGCAGTGAACAACATAGCAGGTCAGGAACTGCGAGTAGAACGCGCCGATCCGCTCATAGGCCAGCGCACTATCGAGGTCGGGCGACGCCTCGGACGTTCCGCGGCCAGGCGAGCTGGAAATGCCGATCAAGACCTCGGCACCGTCATAGGAGGCGATAACGGCCGCGGCTGGGTGCCACAGGTCCTCGCAAATCAAGACCGCAGCGCGTCCGCAGCGACTGTCGAAAGCGCGCATGCGGTCGCCGGCCCCGAAGAAGCGGCCGTCGTCAAAGATGCCGTAGGTCGCCGGATAGACCTTGCGATGGACATGCTTGATCCGGCCGCCTTCCAGGTAGGCGGCCGCGATGTAGAACTGCTGGCGCTCGGACTCCTCGACAAAACCGACCAGCAGCGGCAGGTCGTGACTCGCCGCCAACAGCGGCTCCCACGACGGGTCATCGCACCGCCACGCCACGTCCGGGACCAAGTCCTTGACGTAATAGCCGGTCAACGACAGCTCCGGGAAGATGAGCAAGTCCACCCCGGCATCGCGCGCCTGCGCGATGTAGGCCAGATGCATCTCGATGTTGGCCGCCACGTCACCAAGGCGCGGTGAAACCTGCGCCAGCCCGAGCGTGCAGTGCGGCTGGCGCCGGGGGGCTACGAGCGATGAGGGCTGCCGGCTGCTCTCCGTCACAGTGCTGTCCGTCCTCCGGGTGTATTGTATCGCTCCGGCAGGGATGCGGCTCCTTTGCCTGGCCCCCACCCTCGCCCTCTCCCGTCCCGACGGGGGAGAGAACAGGATCGTCCCCCCGTCGCAACGGGAGGACCACAGGGGGGCGAGGGGCCGTCAACGCCGCTCGCCGATAGGCTGCGCCGGGATACCCCCGACGACCTGGTAGGGTGCCACGTCGCGCGTCACCACGGCGCGCACGGCCACCACGGCGCCCCGGCCGATGGTGACGCCGGGCAGCACCACCACGTCGCTATAGAGCATCACATCGTCTTCGATGGTCACGGGCGCCGTCCGGATTGGCGCCGCCAGCACGGGCACCGCGCGCTGCTCCGTATCGTGGGTATGGGTGTAGATCTGCGTGCGTCGGCCGACATGAACACCGGCGCCAATGCGGATCGGTGCCGAGCAATCGAGGTGGCAGTCGGACAGCACCACGCTGCCCTCCCCCAGCTCGAAGCTCGTCGCGCCCGCGACCGGCTCATCAATGCCGAGGCGCACCCGGTCGCGTATCTCGCAGCCGGCGTGCAGCCGGAGGCGCAAGCTGCTCGTAAAGTAGAAACCCTCGTGCAGCGTCACTCCGCCGCCGATGGTACAGCCGGGCCGCTGGCGCAGCGCGGCAGCCCGCACGCGGCGCAACGTGTGCCAGTAGGGCCGGAGCCGGTGCAGGTCGGGCAGCGCACAGAACCAGCGGCAGAGCGCGAGATTGCCGGGTGAGTGAGGCAAGCGAGGCATGATTGTTCGGGCTTGCAGTTATACCAGGTCAGCCGTCAGCTATCAGCCGTCGGCCAGTGGGCGCCATTCCCGCGAAAGCGGGAATCCAGGGCCATGACCAGCGCCTAGCCCCCCATGATCCCCCCGCTGCGGCGGGGGACGCTGCCATGACTCCCCTTCCCTGCCAGGGAAGGGGCCGGGGGTTAGGTCCAAACCCTCAACCTCTCACTTCAGGAGCGTCACGATGCTTTCTCGTAGCGGGACCTTGTGCCGCTGCGGATTATGTCCCCACTTCCCGCCGCGCTGCCGCAGCACTTCGATCTCGTAGGCGGAAAATCCAATACTCACACCCAGCCGACCGATCAGCTCATCGGTCGGGATGTGGATGCCATACGGCGCGGAGTCTCCCAGCACCAGCACGAACCGACCACCCGGCTTGAGCACGCGATAGGCAGCCTTGAGCACCAGCAGCATATCCTCGAAGTAGCCGGCCGTCACCAGATCATACGTTTTCTTGCCACGCTTCACCCGGCGCTGCTCCCGCAGCCGGGCGATGATGGCTTGCACGTCCGCGTGTACCTGCGCGTCTGCTTTCCGAATCTCCGGGCAGGAGCGCACGCCGTTCATGGCGCTCACGCGCACTTGGGTTGTGGCCGCCATTATCAGGTGATCCCTGACGTGGGCCGTGATTTCTCCCCAGCTCGCATAGATACCCCAAAAGTAGGTCTCTAGCCGTGTCCGGTCGGCATAGTCATAGTTATTCATATACGGCGGAGAGGTCACGATCAGGGCTATTGATTCCGGGTCAACGTGATGATCAAACCGACGCGCGTCACCCCGAATGAGGCCGTGCGGCGCCGGGCGAGCAAGCAGCTTGGTCGTTTGGATATCGTCGATCATCGAGCCACAGCGCCGGCTGAACTCGGTGCCGGGGTCCCGCTCGACGGTACGAGCATGATATTTGCTCGGCATGATGTACGGCCACCCGGCGCCCGCGGTGGTCACGACCCGCAGTGTCGTGGTCAATGCCAGCTTGAGCAGTTGCGTTTCCGGCTGCTCCTGATCGAGCGCCAGCACGGCCGCCCGCAGTCCAGCCAGCTTACGCAGACTCTCCGTGGTGAAGCACTTGTAAATCAGGTCGGGCCACAGTCCGGCTATTTCGATCCGCTGGTGCCGCACCTCGGCAGCGCGTAGCACCTCAGCCACATGCGACTGCACCCGTTCCAGGTCATAGTCCAGGTGGAGTTTCGTTTCGGCGACCCAATGCACAAACGCATGGGCCTCGACACCGACGGAGCACAGCCCCAGCAGCTTGGCCGCCAGCAACGTGGTGCCGGTCCCCGCAAACGGATCGCCAATGACATCGCCCGGTTGTAGTCCGTGCTCCCGGCTCTTCTGCTCGATCAGCTTGTAGGAGAACCCGGCCGGATAGGTGAACCAACGATGGATCGGCGCCCGCAGACTGTCGCGGAAGGAGCCATAGAGCGTCGTCTCGGCGGCCGGTGGCATGGCGTACCCCTTCTTCTCCGAGAACGACTAAGGCCGGTGCTGCGATGCCCTGTCGCCGTCAGCGGCGCGCCGGCAGCCCATCCATCCACCGCAGCACGCGCGCGGCCCGCTCGTCCCACGTGTAGCGCCGCACCGCCACGGCTGCCGCCGCGGCCAGGCGCCGACCACGTACCGGGTCCTTCAGAATAGCGGTAATACCGGCGGCGAGCGCCGGCGGCGAGTCGGCCGGCACCAGCCAGGCGGTCCTGTCGTGCGCCAGCACCTCGCGCAAGGCCGGCAGGTCGGAGGCGACAATCGGCCGCTCCGCCGCCATGTATTCGAACAGCTTCAGCGGCGACGTGTACGTGTGGGCAATCGGTACCGCGCCGCTGTTCGGCAGCACGAGCACGTCGGCGGCTGCCAGATACGTCGGCACCTGCGTCGGCGGCACGTAGCCGGCGAGACACACCCGCTCGGTGAGTCCCTCCCGGCGCAGCCAGCCAGCAAAACGGGTCCTGTCCGCCGGTGTCCCACCGACGATCACCACCTGCGCCGCCGCCGGCAGTCGCGCCGCGGCGCGGGCCAGCGTATCCACCCCTTTCCAGTCGTACAGGTGGCCGGCGTACAGCACAATCTGCCGATCCACCGAAAGGCCGAGTTGCCGGCGGGCCTCCGTCACGGAGAGCGCTGGCGTGAAACGCTCCAAATCCACGCCGTCGGGCGCGACGAGTACCGGCGGCGTGTCGCTTCCACCCCAACCGGCCAGCTCGCGGGCCAAGCCGTGCGAGATGGACACGACCCCGTCCAGGCGCGGCAGCAGACGACGCAGCGCCCGGCGGGCCAGGTGTCCTTGCGGGAGGTCATGCGCCTCCCAGATGACCACCGGCGGCCGGCGCCCACCGACCACAACCGGCCATAGCAGCGGCCAATCGCGCGAGTACACCGGCGGGCCGGTCCCTAGCTCACGACGTACATACGCCGTAGCGGCCAGCGCAAAGCTCGCCGTCTGGACGGCAAACGCGGCCGGATTGAGCGGCGTCCTCGCCAGGGCCGGGAGGTCAATCGTGACCAGCTTCACCGGATCGAGGCACGGCAGCTCCACGAGTGCGGGCGAGCGCCGGACACCGTAGAAGGCCGCCGGATCACCAACGTCCCGTAGCTCGTCCAAGTTCGCGCGTCGCGGGTAGACCACGCGCACCGCGACGCCGCGCGCCGCAAAGGCATCGCACATCTGGAAAATCTGGTAGACGTGCGCCTTCTCGCTGGGAATCCGTACATTGGCCAGATAGAGCAGACAACCGCGCTCAGACATTGGCTTTCATTGCGTGCGGGGTTCAGGCGAGTACCTCATCAGATAGTGCGTATCCGTCTCGCCGGTGACTACGAATCCCAGCCGCTCGTAGAGCCGCCGCGCCGGGTTCGCTTTCAAGACCTGCAAGCGCACCGGGAGGCAGTCACGCCTCGCAGATGCGAGGATGTCTTCGATGATACGAGTGCCAAGACCTCGGTTCTGGTACGGTGGTAGAATCTCGATGTTGGCGAGTAAGAAACCGTCCTCCTCGCGCTCTAGGCACAATACACCAACGTCGCCTCCATCAAGCTGCACAATCTGCCACTGCACTGGATCGAACGATGCGCTGAAGCGACTCTGTTGGTCGGCCTCATTCCAACCCCAGGTTCGAGCGATATATTCTTTCAGAGTAACGGACTTAACCTGATAAATGAAGTCGTAGTCCTCAGTCGTGGCAGGACGCAATGCGTAGCGCATTATTCGCACTTACTGAAGCCGCGACCCGCTACCGGATTCCCGCTCGGCTTCTCCCAGCCCCGCCAACTAACCACTGACCACTGGCTACTGCCCCGCCGTGCGTGTCCAGAGGTCAATCAGCCGCTCTAGGAGCATCTCCGGCCGGAAGCGATCCCGCACGTGGTCGCAGGCACGGCGTCCCATCGTCCGCGCCAGCCGGCTGCTGTCCAGTATGACATTGAGGCGGTCCGCCAGCGCAGCATCGTCCCGGATGGGAACGATGAAGCCGGACAGCGCCTCCTGAATGACATCCTCTGCACCGGCCACGTCGGTGGACACTGCCGGGCGTTGCGCCGCTGCCGCTTCGAGCAAGACTAAGGCCGTTCCTTCATAGAGCGACGAAAGCGCCAAAACGTCACACGCACTGAAGTAGGCCACCACCGCCTGGTGGTCCAGCGCACCCGCGAAATGGACGTGGTCGCCCAGCCGCAGCTTGTCGGCGTAGGCCCGTAACGCCCGCTCCTGCGGCCCCTGTCCGACCAGCACAAACCGAGTCTGTGGTCGCTCCTTGACCACCCGCGCGGCGGCCTTCAGCAGCGTTTTTCCGTCCTTCTGCGGCACCAGCCGCGCAACCCATAACACCAAACGAGTGAACCGCCCCGCCAGCAGCGCGTCCCGCAGCAGCCGGCCATTGGGGTTGACGAACCGGGTCAGGTCAACCGGCACGGGCGCTACCGTCACCCGCTCCGGGGCGAGACCGTAGCCGCACAGCTTGCGGTGCTCGCGCGTAGTGCCGACGCGCACCGTATCGGCACGCCGCACCAGCCAGTGTGCCAGGACGTGCAGCCCGAGGTTGATCGGTCGCTCCAGCAGCCAGTACGGATTGTCCAGGATGTCGAAGTGAATCTGGAGGTTGAACGGCAGTCCGTGCCGCCGCGCGAGCAGCCAGCCGACCAAGCCGGTGAGAAACGGGTCTTGCGCCGTAATTACGTCAATCGGCGTGGTGCGGAGCAGTTCCTTGCCCAGCCGGTAGGCTGCCGCCGGATAGCGCCACCGCTGCGAAACGGCGCAGGGATACGACCAGAGCCCCGGCCCTAGCTCCAGGCGGTCATCGAGGCGCCGGAGCGAGGCCCCGGCGTGTGAACGCACCAACACGTGCAGCCCGTCCAGGCGCTCCGCGTATTGGCGGTGCCGCGCCAGCGTGTCACCGACGTTGATCCGGCCCTCGCTCGGCGCTGCGGCGAGTTGCTGGTCGAGGCTCAATGACAGCACCGCCGGTCCCCGGCTTGGAGCCGTCATGGCCCGCTCCCGGCCGCCGGTCGGGGTGTCTCGCCGGCCAGCAAAGGCGCCAACCCGGCCGCAAAATGGCGGGTCGTCAGGCCGGCCTCGATGGCCGCGCGTCCGGCTTGGCCGACGCGGCGCGCCAACTGCCGGTCATCAAGCACGCGCCAGAGCGCCGCCGCGAGCGCCGCCGCGTCGCCGGGTGGCACCGTCAGCGCCTCGCGGCCCGGCACGATGTAGTCGGCCAGCGCCCGCCGCTCGCTCACGACGGCAGCCCGCCCCGTCGCCATGGCATCCAACAATACCAGCGTCCCGGAGCAGTCGGAGCCGTGCGGCCATCCTTCCCCATGGGTGGGGACGGCAACGCCCGCCGCGGCGCGATATAGCTCCCGCAGCTTGGCCGGGGGCTGTTCCAGCAGCAGCTCGACGTTGGCCGGGAGCTTCAGCCCGGCGACGTTGGCCCGACCGGCCACAATTCGTACCGGCACGTCGAGCCGCGCCGCCGCGCCGACCAGCGTGCCGTAATCGCGCCCAGGATCGCGTCCGGCGGCCAGAATGAAGGGCTGCTGCCCGGTCGGTCGCTCGTCGGTGGGTGGTACTGCCGTGTGGAAGCGAGCGTCCACCCCCGACCGCACCACCGGCAGCTCCCGGTGCGGCCGCCCCAGCCGCGCGGCGAGGTCGTCCGCCTGCACCTGTGCCACGCAGACAATGCCGTCGGCACCGCCCAACGCCCAGCGGAGCACGTGCTGCATCGGCGTCCGCCGCCGCAACAGCGTCGAGAGGGTCATGTTGAGCCAGAGCATCCGCGGCCGCTGCCAGCGCCGGAGACGCTTCACGAGCAGCAACGGCCAACCGGCAATGAGCAGCGCCGCATCCGCCTGACGTAGCTGCCGCCAGGTGCGGAGCTGGAGCACGTCCGGGCCGAGCCGCCCGATCTGCTGGGCTGCCCACCGCCCCACTGCCGGATACGTCGGCTCCCACACCGTCGCCTGCACGCCGAATGCGGCGAGATGGTTGTAGCCGAAGAGCAGCGTATCGGGCTGCTCCCCCGCCCGCCACTGCGCCAACAGCGGCAGCTTGCGCTGCGAAAAGACGTACTGTACGCGCATCGCGCAATCAGCCCTCAGCTTTCGTCCTTCAGCATCGCGGCTCTACCGACTGCCCCCTATGGTCCCCCGCCTCGCGGGGGGACGGCAGTTCCCTCCCCCGTCGGGACGGGGGAGGGCGAGGGAGGGGGCCAGCCCCCATCATCAACCACCGGGCAGCCACTGCGGATGGTCTGCGGCCAGTTGGGCGCGAAACTGCTCGAAGGCGTCGTCGCTCGCGCTCTCATAGGGCGGGAGCAGTCGCAGCGGGAAGTCGGGCTGGTGCAGCTTGCTGAAGAACTTGTCATACGCGCCGTCCATGTGCGCTGTAGCACCAACGGCCTCGTGTAGCGCAGCACCCACTTCCCGCAGTTCCCCCATCATGCGCCGGAGCGCAGCCGCGTCCTGCGCGACGCCGGCCGCGTAGTAGCGGTGCATCCGGGCTAGGTTGGCGGTAGAGCTTGAGGCCAGCAACCCGCAAGGCCCGATCAGGCTACCGGCGCCAAAGCCGAACTCGGTGAAGAAGTGGCGGATCTGCGGTACCAGCGTCAGCAAGCCGATCACTGTCCGTAGCTCGCCGGCGCCGTACTTGGTCGCAACGAGGTTGGAGTGCTCGGCGGCCAGCGGGACATACTCCTCCGCAGTGAGCACCCGTCCCGCCCGCGGCAGGTTGTAGTGGAGGAAGTCAAGATCGGGAAACCGACCACAGACCTCCCGGAAGAACGTGCGTAGCTCGCGGTCGCTGAGAGTGCCCCAACTAGGGAGCGAGATTTGGAAGGCCTCAAACCCCAGCGCAGCGGCGCGCTCGATCCGCTCGATAATCGTGGTGAGGGACAGGCTGATCACCCCGACCATCGGATGTACGTCCGGCGCGCGCGTCTCCTCGTGGAACACGCGCGTAATCTCATCGAACTGCCGGTCGCTGACCGCGTAGCCCTCGCCAGCGGTTCCGAAGACGTACAGGTGCTTCATGCCCTCCCCGATCAGCCCACGCACCCCAGCGCGAAACAGGCCCTCGTCCAAGGACCAGTCTACTCGCCACGGCACGCAGGCGGTCCCCAGGATCGTGCGCGGGTAGCGGGACTCCGATTCGGTGTGGGCAGTAGTCTCCGTCTGTCTCATCGCTCTTCCTTAACGTGATTGACACTTCCGCGGCCCGGCCCCCCGTCGGGACGGGGGGACCACAGGGGGGCCGGCCCCTCCCCCTCCCCATCACGCCACCATACCTCCCTGCATTGCCGCGTGACCGCAGGTACACTCTAGGATGCTATCACCCCCGGGCCTCTGCCGGAGGGGTGCTGGCAGTTCCAATGAGGTGAAATATGGTTGCAGTTGACGGCGCGGCACCGGCGCTCACAGGCCCCGTGATCCGCACGGATTTGCCAGGCCCGCGCGGCCGAGCGCTGCTGGCCCTATCCGCGGAGTACGAGCCGCGCTCGATGACGGACCAAGTACCGCTCGTCTGGCAGCGGGCCGAGCGCTGCTGGGTGGAGGATGCCGACGAAAACGTCTTCCTCGACTTCACTTCCGGCGTGGTCGTCGCCAACGCCGGTCACTCGCACCCGCGGCTAGTCGCCGCCATGCGCGAGCAGGCCGATCAGGTAGTCAACTGCTACGACTTTCCGAGCGAGTGGCGCGTGCGGCTGGCGCAAAAGCTGGTCGAGATTACGCCGCCCAACCTGGACAAGGCCGTCATCTTGACGACGGGCGCCGAGACGACGGAAGCCGCGATCAAAATGGCGCGGCTGGCGACGGGACGCTACGAGATCATCTCCTTCCACGGCGGCTTTCACGGCCGGACGTTCGGCGCCATGACCATCGGCGGACGCCGGCAAGGCGCCGGGACGCGCGGCTACGGCCCGTTCCTGCCGGGCGTCGTCTTTGCGCCGTTCCCCTACTGCTATCGCTGCCCGTTCGGCAGCACGCCGGACTCGTGCCGGCTGCACGGCACCGACTATCTCGATTGGCTCGTCGAGACCGAGACCGAGGGCCGGGTTGCGGCAGTCATTACCGAGACCTACCAAGGCGCCGCCGGCTCGGTGATGGCGCCCCCCGGCTGGTTCCCGAAGCTGGCGCAATGGTGCCGCGACCGTGACATCCTGCTCATTATTGACGAAGTGCAGGCGTCGTTCGGCCGCACCGGCGCGCTCTTCTGCTACGAGCACTACGACGTGGTGCCCAACATCCTCTGCCTCGGCAAAGGCATTTCCAGTTCCGTCCCACTCTCCGCCGTTGTGGCCGAGTCGCGGATTATGGATGCGCTGAGTTCCGGCTCGATGGGCAGCACGCACGGTGGCAATGCGTTCTGCTCGCGGGTGGCGCTGGAAAACATCGAGGTCATCATCGGCGAGCGGCTGTCGGAGAACGCAGCGGCGCTGAGTGGGCTGTTCAATCGTCGGTTGCAGCAGTTGGTCGAGCGGTTGGACTGCGTTGGCGAGGCACGTGGCCTCGGTTTGGCCTGGGGGCTGGAAATCGTCCGCGATAAAACCTCGTGCGAGCCGGCGCCGGATGCCACACGCGCGATCATCGAGGCAGCCTACCGGCGTGGCCTGCTCTTGATCGCGCCGATTGGCTTCTACGGCAACGTCATCCGCATCTCGCCGCCGCTCGTCATCACGGAAGAGGAAGCGACGGCCGGTCTGGACTTGCTCGAAGCGGCTATCGCCGAGGTAGTGGGCTAGGGGCCTATTTCCGCCCGGGGTAGGATGTTGGTGTCCAAGAAGCGGGGAGACATCGGTGCCCTACGCTTCAGCCGCCACGTCATCGGCGGCGGCCTGCTCTACGGCGGCGCGCACGTGCCGCCAATCTTCGGGGCGGTGTCGGGGCCGCACGCTACCGTAGCCGCGCAGTACCGTCGAGGCTGCCGGTCGCAGGGTCACCACGTCCCCGTCCAACGTAAAGCGCACCTTGTCCCGCGGCTTCAAGCCCAAGTGGGAGCGGATGGCAGCCGGGATGGTCACCTGCCCTTTGCGGGTCAACGTACCTTCAAGCTCACGCATGGTTCTACCTTGCCAAATGTAAGGACACTATATCAGGTGTCACCCGGATCGGCGATGTTGGCGTGCGGCGTAAGGAAGCCGGTCCCCGTGAGCAGCAGCACTCCGTACCTTGGAACGGACCATGAGTGAGTCACGGCCGAGTATCTCGGCCTTCTTCCCTTGCTACAACGATGGCGGCACCATCGCCTCGATGGTCATCGAGATGATGCGGGTGCTCCGCGAGCTGACCGACGACTATGAGGTCATCGTCGTCGAGAACGGTAGTACCGACTACACCAACGACATCCTCGACGAGCTGGAAACACTTTACGCAGCCGAAGGGCGGCTGCGGATCATGCGCTACGAACAACCCCTCGGATACGGCGGGGCATTGCGCGTCGGTTTTGCGGCGGCCACAAAGGAGCTTATCTTCTATACCGACGGTGACGCGCAATACGACGTGCGGGAGTTGCGTGTGCTGGCGCCCCGCATGGTAGACGGGGTGGATTTGGTGATGGGCAACAAGATCACCCGCCACGATCCCCTCCATCGCATCATCATCGGGCGGCTCTATCATCACCTGGTCCGGCTGCTCTTTAGCCTGCGTATCCACGACACCGACTGCGACTTCCGACTGCTGCGCCGGTCCATCTTCGACCGCGTGACCTTGACGCAGGACAGCGGCGTGATTTGCCTGGAGCTGATGCGTCGGGTACAAGACGCCGGCTTCTCCACCGTCGAAGTGCCGGTCCACCACTACCACCGCGCCTACGGCGTCTCGCAGTTCTTCAACTTTCGCCGCCTGTGGGCGGTTGGTATCGGCATCCTTGTGCTCTGGTGGCGGCTGGTCATCCAGGGCGAGGGTAAGCGGCCGGCGGCGAACACCGGCGGCGCGAAAGAGGGCGCCGGGGAACGCTGATCGTTTAGAGGCATATGGGTAACACGGGCCTAGCACACCACTTCGCCGGCCGGCGCGCGCTCGTCACCGGGGGGCTCGGCTTTATCGGCAGCAATCTGGCGCGGCGGCTCGTCAGTCTTGGAGCACAGGTAGTGCTCGTGGATGCCATGATCCCGCATCACGGCGGCAACTACTTCAACGTGGATGACGTGTGCGACCGGCTCACCATTGTCGAAGCGGACATCCGCGATCAACCCCGCCTCAGCTCGCTGGTGCGTGAGCAGGACGTGATCTTCAACTTGGCCGGCCAGGTGGCCCATATAGACAGCATGAACGACCCTTTCATGGACCTGGAGATCAACTGCCGGGCACAGTTGGCGCTCATGGAGGCCTGCCGGTGGCACAATCCCGCGGTCAAGGTGGTATACGCCAGCACCCGGCAGGTCTATGGCCGGCCGGAGTACGTGCCGGCCGACGAGCGCCATCCCACCCGGCCAACGGATGTCAACGGGATCAACAAGATCGCCGGCGAGCGTTACCATATCCTCTATCACGAGGTCTACGGCATTCGCGCCACCGCGCTCCGGCTGACGAATACCTACGGGCCGCGCCAGGCGCTCCGGCTCGGACCACGCCAAGCCTTTATCCCCTACTGGCTGCGGCTCGCCATCGAGGATCAGGAGATCGAGGTATGGGGCGACGGTCGGCAGCTACGCGACTTGACCTACGTTGACGATGTAGTGGAGGCGTTCCTGCTCGCCGCTGCCAGCGATGCCGCCGATGGCGAGGTCTTCAACGTCGGCGGCCAGCAGCCGATCAGTCTGCGCGATTTGGCCGAGTTGATTGTGCGGGTGGCCGGCAGTGGTCGTGTAGTCTACCGGGCATTTCCGGATGAACGGAAGCGCATTGACGTGGGCAGCGTCTACCTCGAATCCGGCAAGATCGCGCGGGCGCTCGGCTGGCAGCCACAAGTGGACGTAGCCGAGGGCGTGCGCCGCACGATTGCCTATTTCCGGGAGTATCGAGCGCAGTACCTACCCCCCGACGACGCACAACCGTAGCCCAACGAAATGAGTGCTTGTAGGGGCGAGGAGCAGGCCCTCCGCGTTGCAATGGGCGAGGGCTGGGACGGGGGCCCGAGTAGGGTACAGGCCCCCCTATGGTCCCCCCGCTGCGGCGGGGGGACGGTAATGAGGCCCCGTCGCAGCCGGGTGACGGGACTGTCCCCTCCCCCGTCGGGACGGGGGAGGGCTAGGGTGGGGGGCCAGGAGTGATTCCAGTGAACCGCGAAATCCCGTTCTTCTTGACCAAGCCGCAATACCTCACCATCAAGGATGAGCTGGATGCGGCGGTGCAGCGCGTCTTGGACACCAGCTTCTTTGTGCTCGGCACGGAGCTTACGGCGTTCGAGGTGGCCTGGGCGGAATACTTAGACGTCGCGCGGGCCGTCGGCGTCGGCTCCGGCACCGAGGCCATTCACCTGGCGCTCCGGGCGCTCGACATCGGGCCGGGCGACGAGGTACTGACCGTCTCGCACACCGCCGTAGCAACGACCGTGGCAATCTCCTCGACGGGCGCCACCCCGGTCTTCGTTGACATTGACCCGCACACCTACACGCTGGATTGCGGGGACCTGGAGCGGCGGATTACGCCGCGCAGCAAGGCCGTCGTCCCCGTCCACCTCTACGGCCATCCGGCGGACATGGACCCCATCCTCGCGCTGGCCGACCGCCACGGCCTAGTCGTGGTGGAGGACGCGGCGCAGGCGCATGGGGCGGCCTATCGCGGCCGGCGCTGCGGCACACTCGGCGCTGCGGGCGCCTTCAGCTTCTACCCCACCAAGAACCTCGGCGCCTACGGCGATGGCGGCGCAGTAGTCACGAACGATACGGTGCTGGCGGAGCGGTTGGTGCTGCTGCGGAACTACGGCTGGAGTGAGCGGTACTACAGCGCGATCAAGGGCTACAACTCCCGCCTCGACGAGTTGCAGGCGGCCATCCTCGGCGCAAAACTACCCTATCTGGATTCCTGGAACGCCCGCCGTCGCCGCTTGGCTGCGCTCTATACCGCAGCACTGGCCGGTGACGCCGGAGCGAGCACAATCCGAGTGCCTATCGAGGCCGCGTGGGCAATCGACGCGCCGGCTTGCACCACCGACGACCCCACCGAATCGTGCAAGCCGGTGCCGGCGCTGCATACCTACCACCTCTACGTGGTGCGTGTACCGGAGCGCGACCGGGTGCAGGCCGGGTTGCGCGAGCGCGGCATCGCTACGCAGGTACACTACCCGGTGCCGGTGCATTTGCAGGAGGCCTATCGGGACCTCGGCTACACTCCCGGCCGTCTCCCGCACACCGAGCAAGCGGCTGCGGAAATCTTGTCGCTCCCGCTGTACCCGGAGCTGACCGACGACGACGTGCGGTACGTCGCTGCGGCGCTCCGCGAAACCGTCGCCGGCCCGTAGTGCGGTGCAGGAAGCTGCCGGTTGATAGCTCACAAGCTGATAGCTACCCATGAACCGCGATGAGTACGCGCGCCTCTACCGGCTCGAAGACCGGCTCTGGTGGTTCGTGGGGATGCGCCGGATTGCCGCGGCGCTCCTCGCGCCCGCCCTCGCCGGTGACACGCTCCGCATCCTCGACGCCGGCTGCGGCACCGGTGGTACCCTGCGCTGGCTCGCGCCGTATGGCCAGGTGTGGGGCGTGGACCGCTCAACGGACGCGCTCGCCTACTGCCGGCAACGCCGGCTGACGCGAGTCTGTCACGGTTCCCTCTTGGCACTGCCGTATCCCGATGCTGCCTTCGATCTCGTCACCGGTTTCGACGTGATCTACCATCACGGCGTGCCCGACGACGTGGCGGCGCTCCGGGAGTTACGTCGCGTGGTGCGCCCGGGCGGCTGGGGATTGGTGCGCGTGCCGGCCTTACCGGCGCTGTGGAGTTCGCACGACGAGGCCGTCCACGCTCGCCAGCGGTACTGGCTCGGTGAGCTACGCGCCAAGGCCGAGCAGGCCCAGTGGGAAGTGATCCGCGGCACCTACGCCAACACCCTATTGCTTCCGGTCGCTGCGGCGGCCCGCTGGGTCAAGGCGGCCCGCCAGGAAGCCGGCGGCCGCACCGGCGAGTCGGAAGTGCAGGAGGTACCCGGTCTGGTCAATGCGGCGCTGACCGCAATCTTGTGGCTGGAAGCGCAGTGGCTACGGCGGGCCGACCTGCCGCTGGGCCTGTCTGCCCTCGTGCTCCTGCGAGCGCGCTGACCGACCCTACAGTTGATACGGCTGAAAGGTACCGGCCAGTCGTTCGGGAACGGTGCCGGTGATAACGGTACCCTGAGCCTCGTACTGCTCGTCCTCGACCGTGCCCGACGTGTGGAAGAGCTGGACCAGCCGGCCCAGCCGATACGGGATGCGGACCCGCAGTTGGACCTGGTCCTCGGCGGCGATGGTGGCTTGGATCGCTTGCAGCAAGTCGTCGAGACCGTCGCCGTGTACCGCGCTGATGGACACCGGATTGGGTAGCTCCATGAATTGATCGCTTGGCCCATCTCCCTTTACATCGGTAGCGGATTGTGCGGCAGTGGCGGTCAGGGAGCGCCGGGTAGCAGTTGGAAGCAGGTCCACCTTGTTGAGCGCCGTAATCATCGGCTTGGCGGAGATGTGGAGTGCGTTCAGCGTGTGGCCCACGGTGGCGATCTGCTCGCGCATATTGGGATGCGTGGCGTCCACGACGTGGACCAAAATATCGGCCTCGTCCACCTCTTCCAGCGTGGCCCGGAACGCGGCGACGACGTTGGTAGGCAGCCGTTGGATGAACCCGACCGTATCGGTCAACAGGATCGCTTGTCCGCCCGGCAACTGCACCCGCCGCGTCGTCGGGTCGAGGGTGGCAAAGAGCTTGTCTTCCCGCAGCACGCCGGCCTTGGTGAGCGCGTGTAGCAGGGTGGATTTGCCGGCGTTGGTGTAGCCGACGAGCGCGACAATCGGCGGGCCGCCGGCCTTGCGCCGGGAGCGGTACAGTCCGCGCTGGGCGCTGATGGCCGCGATCTTTTTCTTCAATTCGGCAATGCGCCGCCCGATACTGCGCCGGTCCGTCTCCAGTTGCGTTTCGCCGGGACCGCGCGTAGCGATGCGGCCGCCGCGCGCGCCGCCGGTGCCGGCCTCGGCGCCACCGAGCCGGGACCACTCCTCCCAAATCTGACTCAAGCGGGGACGGAGGTACTCCAGTTGCGCCAGTTCGACCTGGAGTTGGCCCTCCCGCGTCTGGGCACGTTGGGCAAAGATGTCCAGAATGAGCGCCGTCCGGTCCACCACCCGGCGCCGCAGCCGCTCGCCCAGATTCCGCTGCTGCGTCGGGCTGAGGTTGAGGTCGAAGATGGCGAGGTCGGCCTGCTCCGCGGCCAGAAACTCGCCCAACTCGGCCACTTTGCCGGGGCCGATGTAGGTCGCCGGATGCGGCCGGTTCAGCCGCTGCACGAGCGTCCCCACGACCTCGGCGCCAGCGGTGTTGGCCAGCAGGGCTAGCTCGGCGAGCGAGTCTTCCAGCGGGAGCACGGCGGCGCCGGGCGCGTCCGTGTTCGGCTCCCCGGCGCCGCGACGCACCTGGGCGCCGACCAGTATGGCGCGCTCGGGGCGGGCACGGACCGTCGCCGGGTCAAGTGCTTGCTGTGCCAGCCGGCTATTGAGCCGGTCCATGGCCGCCTGCGCCCAGCGAGTAGCCATATCCTCTGCAAACCCTCGAACCTAAGAGAAAGCCGGCACGAACCGGCCTCGGCCTAGTGTACCACCACGGCAAACCGGCCCCTGCCCGCTGCCCCTGACCCTCAGTCAAGCCGTATCGCTGGCCGGCTACCGGCGAGGGTGGTGCGGATCGAGCGGGCGGCTATACCCTTGAGTCCCATGCTGCTACGACTGACCTCGCTCCCGCGGCGCAGCCTCCCGCCGATGGCCATCCTGGTAGTGATCGCGCTAGTGGGCATGGCGCTGGTGACCCGCGTGTCGAGTTGGCTCGCCGTGCTGCTGGTCCTCGTATTGATGGTTGTGGTGAGCGCCGGTTTCGATCTCATCTTACGGGAGGCTGGCCGGGACCGTCCGGCCTGGGACCAGTTTATCTTGCCCAATCTGCTTATCATCGGGGCAGCGCTGTTCCTACGCCTGGTGGCTTCAGGAGTAGGGGGCGTAGTCATTGGGCTAGTGCTCTTCGGTTTCCTCCTCGCCTTGGTCATCTGGGCAGAGCAACACTATTGGCTCGATACTACCGATCATCGGTGGTCCACGCTGGCACTGGTCGTCATCGGCTATATCGTCGTCTTCATGCTCTACGCCGCCATCTACCAGGTGAAGGTACGCACGTTATTCAACGCGCCGGCCATCGTCATCTTTACGTTTCTGATTACGGTGCGCCTCATCCGCCTGACCGACGACCTGCTGCCGTATCTACGGTTGGCGCCCTATGCCGCCTTTGCGGCGCTGGTGGTCGGCGAGGTGACGTGGGCGCTCAACTACTGGCCGCTCAACGGCTTGCTCGGCGGCGCGTTCCTCCTGACCGTGCTGTACTTCCTGGTGCAGGTACTCGTGCAGCACCTCGCCGACCGCCTCACGCTACGCACCCTCGCCGAGCACGGAGCCGTCAGCCTATTCGCCGCCGCGCTGATCCTCTGGCGCGGGCTGTAGTGTAGACTGGCCGCACCAGGACGGCTCTGTGTAATGGCGTATACTCAATCTGAGGCCATAGCGATGGATGTCGCAGAGCAGACGGATCAAGACCTCGTGCGCCTAGGCCGGGATTTCTACACCTCGCGGATCAAGGCCGCGCTAGAGCCGGCACACACTGGCAGCTTTGTCGCCATCAATGTCGAGAACGGCGACTACTTTGTCCATGAGCAAGCCATCGGCGCCCTCCACGCCGCCCGTGCCCGCTACCCCAAGCGGGTGTTTTATCTTGCCCGCGTCGGTGCCGAGACGACCTACCGCATCGGCTGACCGGCATCGCTATGTCTCTTCTTGGCAATGTCACTGGCCGGCGTGAAGCCATCGTGTCCCTGATGGTATACGGACCGCAGACACAGGCACGAGTCGATGCTGTGATAGACACAGGCTTCGATGGGCACCTTCTACTGCCCGACAGCATGATCCACTGGCTGGCTCTACCGCAGCTTGGCGCCACAGTTGTCACCCTAGGCGACGGCACATCAAGCCTGATGCGTGTCTACGAGCTAGCGGTTCAGTGGATGAATAGGCAGCGCCTGGTGGAGGTGCTTGCCGGTTCGGCCGATGAGGTGTTGCTGGGAACGGCTCTACTTGCCGGTCATCGCCTCACGATTGATTATCGTTCAGCCACCGTCGAGATCGTGTGAGTAGTCTGGAACCGACGGTAGGGCCAGCGGCATCAAAGAGATAACCCCGCTCGAGGCCTTGCGGCATGTCGAGCGGGGAGCAGATACACACGACGCACGGCATGGGTCAACCACATGCCACGCTCCATCAGTATACAGCACCGCTGGCAATTTTCAAGCAGCTTGGTGGTAAAACACAGACTGGTGGCTGCGCCGCCTAGCCGAAGAGGCCACCACCGGGGAGACCCTGGAGGCCGCGGGGCATCCGACCACGGGCCAGGTCGCGCATCATCCGCCGCATTTGCCGGAACTGGTTCAGGAGTTGGTTGACCTCGCGGACGGTGGTGCCACTGCCGCGGGCGATACGGCGGCGGCGCGAGCCGTTGATGATCTGCGGCTGCTGGCGCTCTTGGGGCGTCATCGAATAGATAATCGCCTCGACGCGGCGGAACTGGCCTTCGTCGAGCGCCGCCGCCATGCCGGGCTGGTTGGCCATGCTGCTGAAGCCGGGCACCATCTCCAAAAGCTGCGACATTGAGCCCATCCCGCGTACCTTCTGCATCTGGTCCAGAAAATCCTCCAGGTTGAAGGTGGCGGTACGCATCTTCTTTTCGAGCGCCGCGGTCTCCTGCTCGTCAAACGTCTCCTGGGCACGCTCGATCAGCGACACCATGTCGCCCATGCCCAGGATGCGCGAGGCCAGCCGGTCGGGATGGAACGGTTCAAGCGGCTCGATCCGCTCACCCACGCCGATGAACTTGATCGGGATACCCGTCACCGACCGGATAGAGAGCGCCGCGCCGCCGCGCGCGTCCCCGTCCATCTGCGTGAGGATCAGACCGGTCAGCTGCACCTGTTCGTGGAACTGCTGCGCGACATTGACCGCTTCCTGCCCCGTCATCGCGTTGGCGACCAGCAGCACGTCGCGTGGTCGGACCGCCGCGCTCATCGCGGTCAGTTCCTGCATCAGCTCCGTGTTGATTTGCAGGCGGCCAGCGGTGTCAATGATCGCGGCCGTATGACCTTCCTGGCGGCCCCAGGCGACGGCACGGGTAGCGATGTCTACCGGGTTGGCCTGCGTGCCCTCTTCGTAGACGGGGATGCCCACCTGCCGGCCGAGGGAGCACAACTGCTCGACGGCGGCGGGACGATACACGTCGGCAGCGACCAGATAGGGCCGCTGCCCGGTGCGCCGGAGCATCAGGGCCAGCTTGGCGGCCGAGGTCGTCTTGCCGGAGGCTTGCAGCCCTACGAGCATGAGCGGCGTTGGCGGTGCCCCGGAGAGGTCGAGCGGCACGCTCTCCCCACCCAGCACGTCCACCAGCGCCTCGTTGACGATCTGGAGCACTTGCTGGGCGGGGGTTAAGCTGTCCAGTACCTCGGCGGCCAGCGCCTGCTCACGCACCCGGTTGGTGAAAGTCCGCGCCACACGGAAGTTGACATCGGCTTCGAGCAGCGCCAAGCGGACCTCGCGCAACGCCTGGTCTACGTCTGCCTCGTGCAGCCGTCCCTTGCTCCGCAAGCCGCGGAACACGCCCTGTAATCGCTCGGTCAGTGCCTCAAACATAGGTGTAGTCCTTTTCCACACCGTCCCCCCGCCACAGCGGGGGGACCATAGGGGGGCCGGAGCTTGCCCTACCCTCCCATGCCATTGTAGCGCGTAGGCGCTATGGCCGCGGTAGCTCAGTCGCGCTGGAAGAGAGCGCCGACAAAGTGGTGCGGATCGAAGGGAGCCAGGGCGTCGAGGTGCTCGCCCGTGCCGACGAACTTGACCGGCACGCCAAGCTCGTCGCTCACCGCCAGGACCACGCCACCTTTGGCAGTGCTATCGAGCTTCGTGAGGACCACCCCGGTCACCCCGCTGGTCTCGGTGAAGGCCTTGGCCTGGAGAATGGCGTTCTGGCCGGTGATGGCATCGAGCACCAGCAGCGTTTCGTGCGGCGCGCCGGCCTCCCGGCGGGCAATGGTGCGACGCACCTTCCCCAACTCGGCCATCAGGTTGACCTTGGTGTGCAGGCGACCCGCCGTATCCACGATCACACAGTCGGCGCCGCGCGGCCGGGCGGCGGCCAGCGCATCGAAGACGACGGCGCCAGGGTCGGCGCCGGCTTGATGGGCAATGACCTGACAGCCGGCACGCTCGCCCCAAATCTTGAGTTGGTCAATCGCTCCGGCGCGGAATGTGTCTCCGGCGGCCAGCAAACACTGTCGTCCGGCGTGGCGTTGCAGCCAGGTGGCCAGCTTGGCGATGGTAGTGGTCTTCCCCACACCGTTCACACCGACGACCAAGATCACCGCGAGATCGTCGGCAGGCAGCGCCAGCGCCGCGTCGCCGCTGGACGCCAACTGCCGGACTAGCTGCGCTTTCAGCGCGTCTTCCGCTGGTCCGGCGTCGGTGATGCCCTGGTCGCGCACCGTCTGCTGCAGGGTCTCGGTCAGGCGTGCGGTGGTCATCGCGCCCACGTCGGACGCGATCAGCAGTTCCTCCAGTTCCTCCCAGAAGTCGGTATCCAGCCGGCGGCTATCATGGAAGAGTTGCCGGATGGTGCCAAACAGGCCGCCGCGCGTCGGTGCCAACGCTGCGCCATAGTCGGCGTCCGGCGCCGCAGCCGATACGTCTGCTGACTCCGGGTCCTGCGTGTGCTCTGGAGGAGGCTGTGCCGCCCGGCGCCGGAAGGGGTTCCAGCTCACAATGATTCCTTTCCGCGTTCGTTTTTCATCGCCGTTCGTTTCAGGGTCACGGGCTTGGTCGCAGTCGGTGGAGCACCGCTGAAATGCGAGGCAGCCGCCACGTAGTATCGCAGATTACGGAGAGGCGCTGGCCAATGTCTGCTCTGCACAATCTTGATCTTGCAGGCAGTTCCTCCACGTCTCCGGGTGACGCAGCCGCGCTAACTGAGCGGCTGCCGCGTCGGCCGCTGCTCAAGTTTCTCGGTGCCTTGCCCTTTGCCTCGCCTGCACCGCTCCACGCGGAGCAGCCACGGTCGCTTGCCCCGATCATCTCCCGTGCTCCCCGTGTGCTTCCGGAAGTGGCGGTGAGTATTGACGATGGCTGGGACCCGTATTGGGTAGCCCAGGCGTTGGATATCCTCGACGCATTTGACCTTAAGGCCACCCTGTTTCCGACGGGGGCCGTGGTCCGCCAGACTCCCGACCTGTGGCGGCGAGCACACGCGACCGGCCATGAGCTTGGCAACCACACCTTCACCCACCGCCCGCTGCCAGAGCTTACGGAGCGAGAAATCTTGGCCGAGATTGACCACACACAGGCCGCCGTCCGTGACGCGACCGGCTCGGACACCCCAATGCGTCTGCTGCGACCACCAAGTATGCGCGGCTTCATGACAAGGGGAGGGGACCAACGGATCAGGCAAGTCGTTGCCCAACGTCAACTCTGGATTACGCTCTGGGACAGCGCCAGTAACGCCGTGATTATGCCCCAACGCGAAGACCCGGCAGCGGTCTTGGAGGAAGTAGCCCGTGATGTGCGCCGCGGCTCTATTGTGCTGCTGCACTTCATTCGTGACGACGTTCACGCGCTACCACTAATCCTGATGTATCTGCGCCGCCGCTATCGGCTGGTGACCATCTCGCAGCTATTCGAGCACGTCTACGAGTACATCGTGGAAGAGGCGCTGAATGAAGGCGTCCGGTGACGACCGCTCACGGCTCACGGCGGCGCCTCGGCCGGATAGACCTCGACCTCGGCCAGCGAGGTGAACTCCGGGTGTCCGTGGTTGGACAGGATACGCAGCATCACCCAGATGCCCCGGGTCTCGGGAAACGTGAACCGCAGCGGCGCCGGGACCGGGTCCTCGCGGCGGCGGGTAGCATCACGCAGGAGCCGTTCCGCTTCTTCCCGTGGGAAGGTAGCTTGCAGGACGGATTTGTAGCCTGATTCGGGACCGGTGACCGAGATCAGCAGCTCAAAGTCGCGCGGCCACGATTCCGGTGGTGAATCCGGGCTGACGCGCAGGATGAGCTTCCCCATTGACGAGTTCAGCGCGGCCCGGAACACCAGCTCCGCCGGAAACTCGGCCTCCTCCGAGCGCCAGTCCGCGACATTGGCCTGCCAGAACGAATCGATGAGCGCCGACGGGCCGTGTCCGTCTTGCGAGGGAACGTTGGCGCCGATGTAGCTCCCCCCGTACACCGACAGCAGGACGTTGGTCCCCTCCAGCGAGGTAAAGCCGCCGCGCAGCCCGACGGCAATCCGCGCGGCCTCCTCTGCCGTCAGTGGTGTTTTCGCGGCCTCCCCGGCGACGAACCAGGCCGGTACCACGACGATTGCAACGATAAACGTGCCGATGAGCCAGTTGCGTAGCGCGGCACGCGAGGGCCGTCGTTGCCAGAGGGGCCGGTTCTCAGTCTTGGCCGCCGCCGCGAAGCGGCGTAGCTCCGCAGCGCACTCGTCACAGTAGTGTGCGTCCGGCGGGTCCGGTGCCGGCACGTGCCGGCGCCAAGGCCGACGCGGTGGCGGTGGCGGGCGCTCGGCCGGGGGTACCTCGTGCAGACAAAAGTCGCAGAACGGCATGCGGCAGCGGCTACACCGCTGCTCGGTAATGCGGTGCGGATGGTTGTAGCACCGCTGCTGTTCGAGAAGACCACCACGTAGCATCGGGTATCACGTCAAGGGAGCAGTACACGGGAGCATCTGAGCAAGTCTACTACTGCGCGCAAAGGGGTTGCTCTCAGTATACCAACGGGCCGCCGGGGCCTCTCACTGCCCCTCACAGCACCCACACCGGCGTTCTCGGCTGCTACCATGGACATCGGCACCGCCTGCGTGTGCCCGATTTTGCTCAACTGAGGAGGCCACCATCAACGAGCCAGCGCTGGAGACCATAGATCGCTTCATTGCCACGCAAGCCATTGACTCGTCGCGGCCGGGCTGGAAGACGCGCCTGCCGCAGCCGCCGGCCCTCAGCTTTGACGCCGCCAAAAGCTACTACTGGGACCTCGACACGAACCTGGGCGCTATCGCCATCCGGCTGCTGGCAGACGCGGCACCGGCGCACGTTGCCAGTACGCTCTATCTCACGCGGCTGGGGTTCTACGACGGACTGACCTTCCATCGCGTCATCAGCGATTTCATGGCGCAAGGCGGCTGTCCGCTGGGCACCGGAACCGGCGGCCCCGGCTATCAGTACGACGGGGAGTTCGATCCCGGTGTCAAGCACGACCGGCCCGGCCTGCTCAGCATGGCCAACGCCGGGCCGGGCACCGACGGCAGCCAGTTCTTCCTGACCTTCGTCCCCACGCCCTGGCTCGACGGCCAGCACACCATTTTCGGCGAGGTCGTCGAGGGCATGGACACGGTGCGCGCATTGGAGTTGTGTGGCTCGCAGAGCGGCCAGCCGCGCCAACGTCTGGAGATCAGGAAAGCCGGTATCCGGGTCGAATAGGGTCGGGATACCAGGGAAGCTGGATGATGTCCGCACCAAGCCATTGACGATAGCGGCACAGCGGCCTAGACTAGAGGGACACGCGCGGTCGGCGCCCTTTTAGCCGGCATCGGATTGTGCGGACCAACGCGCTGATACCGCTGCGGTCAGGAGTGCAGTTGTGGCAGAGCTAACACCGTCGCTGATTGCGGAACTGAAGCAGATTGTCGGCCCGGCCAATGTGTTCTGGCGGGACAACGAGCTAATCTCGTACTCCTACGACGGCTCGATTGATCGCGGCCGGCCCAATGCCGTGGTGCTCCCCGGCAGCACCGATGAAGTGGTTGCCATCGTCAAAGCGGCGCAACGCCACGATCTGCCCATCGTCGCCCGTGGTGCGGGCACGGGCCTGTCCGGGGGCGCCATCGCGCACCAAGGGATCATGCTCGGCTTCTCCCGGATGCGGCGTATCCTGGAGGTGGATACCGATAATATGCGGGCGACGGTCGAGCCGGGGCTGGTCAACCTCGACCTGTCGAAGGCCATTGCGAGCCGCGGCTTCTACTACGCGCCCGATCCGTCGAGCCAGGCGGCCTGTACGCTCGGCGGCAACGTCGCCGAGAACTCCGGTGGCCCCCACTGCCTCGCCTACGGGGTGACGACCAACCACGTGCTCGGCCTGGAGGTCGTCCTGCCGAACGGCCAGGTCGTGCATCTCGGCGGCGTCAGCATGGCCGGAGAGAACGCCGGCTACGACCTCACCGGCGCCTTTGTCGGCTCGGAAGGCACGCTCGGCATTGTCACGAAGATCACGCTGCGCCTGATGCGCCTCCCCGAGGCCGTCCGCACGCTGTTGGCGATCTTCCCGACGGTTGACGACGCCAGTCGCACGGTCTCGGCGATCATCGCGGCCGGCATCATCCCGGCGGCCCTGGAGATGATGGACGCGCTGACGATCCAGGCGCTCCAGCGAGCCGGGCATCAGGGACTCCCCGCGGACGCCGGGGCGGTGCTGTTGATTGAGTTGGAGGGGCTGGACGAAGGCATGGCGGAGCTATCCGCCGTCGTGGAAGGCATCTGCACGAGACACCATGCCCGCGGCATCCACGTCGCAACGACGGCCGAGGAGCGCACCAGCCTGTGGAAGGCGCGTAAGGGCGCGCTCGGCGCGCTCGGTCAGCTCGCGCCCAACTACTATTTGCAGGACGGCGTTGTGCCACGCACGCTGCTGCCGGAAGTGCTGCAAACCGTCCAGGCGGCCAGCGAGAAATACGATCTGCCGATTGCGAACGTCGCCCACGCCGGCGACGGCAATCTGCACCCCTGCATCGTGTTCGACGAGCGCATTCCCGGGCAGACCGAGAAGGTCGTTGCGGCGGGCGCCGACATCCTGTGGAAGTGTGTGCAGGTCGGCGGCACGCTGTCCGGTGAGCACGGGGTCGGGCTGGAGAAGCAGGCGTACATGTCATGGCTGTTCGGCCCGGCCGACTTCGCGGCCATGCGCCGGCTGAAGCGGGCCTTCGACCCGGACGGATGCCTCAATCCAGGCAAAGTCTTCCCGACGGAAGAGCAGATGGCGGCCGCCGAAGCCTGGGTGCAGCGCGAGGACGGCGCCACTGAAACTCCCTCGGATCAGGAAGACCTAGCGCGGCAGGAGGCGGCAGCGACGGCGGCCCTCGCCGCGGCCACGACCTTGACGGCGAAGTCCCCGGCGGCAGTGCCGGTGGCCGCGCCGGTTGCAGCGCCCTATCCCGCCGGCAGTAACGGAGCGCAGCGCCGGTCCGACCAGGTGCCTCCCGCATGACCGCCGCCCTCGCCGCGCAGCTTCACCCCCTGGGACGCCTGGAGGTTGCCGAGGCGCAGTTGGCGCCCCTCGCCATTGACGACCGGCAACCGGCGTTGGCTCTCAGTCCCGATTCGCCCGACGCGGTGGCCGCCGCTGTGGACATAGCGGCCGAACACGGCGCCGCCGTGGTCCCATACGGGAGCGGGACCAAGGTGGACTTGGGCAACTCGCCGCAACGCTACGACGTGGCGCTGCGGCTCCATACACTGGATCAGGTACTCGAATACGAACCGGCCGACCTGACGGTGACGGTGCAGGCCGGTATTCGCCTCAGCGCGGTGCAGCGCCGGCTGGCTGCGGACGGTCAATTCTTGGCGCTCGATCCGCCGCACGCCGCGGCTACCATCGGCGGCATCCTGGCAACGAACGCGAGCGGTCCCAGCCGGCTGCTGTACGGCAGCGCCCGCGACCTGGTGCTGGGGATGCGGTTTGCCACCGCCGACGGTGAGGTGGCCAAGACCGGCGGCAAGGTCGTCAAGAACGTCGTCGGCTACGACCTGAACAAGATGCACATCGGCGCGCTCGGCACGCTGGGCGTGCTGCTCGAAGTGACGTTCAAGGTCGCGCCGCTGCCCCGCCAAGAGCGGACGCTGTGGGCACGCTTTGCCGATTTGGCGGAGGCGCACGGCTTCAGCGGGCGGCTCCATAGGTCCCAGCTTGCGCCGCGGGCCGTCGAGCTGCTGGATGCGGCCGCGGCGCGGCAGTGTGGGCTGCCAGGCGAGGCGCCGTGGCTGGTGCTCTTCCATGCCGCCGGCTCACCAGCGACCGTTGCGCGCCAGGTCAGCGATGCCGCGCAGTGGGCACAGGCCGACGGAGCGACCGACTGTGGGCAGCTAGACGGCGACGCTCACGCGGACCTCTGGACGGCGGTCCGCGCCCTGCCGGGTACGTCCGTGCCGGACGGCGTGCGGCTCAAGATCGCTACCCTCCCGACCGAGATTGCCGCCGTCTGGGACGTTCTGGGGCGGGCAGCACGCTCGACCGATGCCTCCCTCACCCGGCTGGCCCATGCCGGCAGCGGCATTACCTACGGGCTGTTCGGCGCCCAGAACGGAAACGGCCTGGACTTGGCCGCGGCTGCGACCATCGTGACGGCCGCGCAGAGCGTGGTGCTGCCCAGCGGCGGCAGCGTCGTGGTCGAATCGTGCCCGGTGGCGCTCAAGCGGCACCTCGACGTGTGGGGACCGACGCGCGACGACTTTCCGATCATGCAGGCGCTCAAGGCCCAGTTCGATCCCCAGGGCCTCTTCAATCCGGGCCGCTTCCTCGGCCGCCTGTGACCGCGCGTTGGGAGGCGGCGGCATGACGCGGACAGCAAACCCGGTGCCGGCTGCCGGCGATTCGGACGATTCGCTGGAACGGACTCTGCGGACCCTGCCCAAGGTCGAGCTGCATCTGCACCTGGAGGGCACCATCCGGCCGCACACGGTGCGGGAACTCGCCACCAAGTACGAGCCACGGTCGCCGCTCACCGCGCCGGACTGGCACGAGCGGTACTGGACCTTCACGGATCTCGCCGGCTTTGTGACGCAGATGCGGCAGGTGTCGCTCACCTGCTTGCGGAACCCGGACGACTACTATCGCCTCGCCGCCGAGTGCTTTGCCGACCTGGCGGCGCAGCACGTGTGCTACGCCGAGGTGATGTTCGGCTTTCGAGGGCCGGAAGCGCCATACCCCATTCCGTATCCTGATCTGGTCGCCGCAATCGAGCAGGCGCGGCGGGAGGCAGAGGCTCGCTCGCCGCTGCGGATCGGCTTGCTGCCCTCCCTGATACGGACGCAGCCGGACAGCGCCGTACCGCTATTACAACAGGCCCTTGCGGAGCGCGAGCGGGGCGCGGCCATCGTGGGCATTGACCTGGTCGGAGACGAGGCGGCGGGTCAAGACTTCGCGGCGCTCGCTCCGGCCTTCCGCCTGGCCGACGAGGCCGGGCTGGGCCTGAGCGCCCATGCCGGTGAAGCGGCGGGGCCGGAAAGCTGCTGGGGGGCGCTCCGCCTGCTCGGCGCGCGGCGGCTCGGCCACGCCACTCGCGCCGGGGCCGACCCGGCGCTCATCGCGCAGCTACGATCCGAGCGGATCACCCTGACGATGTGCCCGACCAGCAACCTCCGCACCGGCGCGGTCTCCACCCTGGCCGTCCATCCGATTCGGGCGTTCTATCGGCAGGGGCTGGCCGTGACGATCAACTCGGACGACCCCACGCACTTCGGCGCGACGCTGACCGACGAATATCTCTTGCTGGCGCGGCGGCTGGGCTTCTCGTTAGCCGACTTACGGCAGTTGACGCTGAATGCGGTCGAGGGCGCCTTTCAGCCGGCCACCGTGCAGTCGGCGCTGCGGGCCGAGGTGGAGCGGGTCTGGTCGGCAGCGATCCCGGCGTAGCCGCTGAGAGCCAAGAATGCCCGGCAGCACATTAGCTGCCGGGCACCCTCCTGGCCGGACGCTTCACCCGGAGGACATCAAGAGCCGGATGCCGGCTAAACGGCACTACTGCCGTGATGGGGATGTACTCGGTCCGCTCATTCCCTAGCGAATCCTCTCCCCCGTTGCCCGCCGTCCGACTCCTCTCCACCCCCCATGCCGCCGCAGCGGCCGACCCGCTTGCCGTCGCGCTTGCGGGAGACGCGGGTGGTAGCACAGCAGGGGCAGCGTGAGCGGTTCGTCCCACACGGCGACTAACACCCAGCCCTAGCCGAACGGCACAGGCGCATAGCCCCACCAGCCCCCCGTGCCAATGACGTACAGCGGCACCATCAGGACGCGCACCACGAACTCCCCGACAATGATCCCCACCGCTACGCTATATCCCAGCGCATCTCATCCCCCCTACCGCTGGCGCGGGTAGTAGATCGCTCCCTCTTCAAACGATACCCACACAACCTCGTAGCTCTCGACCACTACCTCTTCCGGTCCATCCATGTAGCTGCTCCGCTCGAAGTTCAACGGGACACCCGTCTCGGCGTGAAAGCGCATCACCTGACGCTCACCGTGCAGCTCAATAGCCACGACCACCTGCCGGCCATCCTGCTCACGCACCACCAGGCCACCGACTGCCAAGGCCCGGTCAGCGAACTCCGCCTCGGTCGCCAACCAGTCGCCAGGATTGAACCGCCCAACCCGCGGACGCGGAGCGACATGCTTGATCTTGCAATCCTCACGGCGATACATAGCCCCATCAGCAATCCAGGTCATTGTCCCCACGCGCATCCCGTCTGGATCACCGCCAACCCGCTCCCACAGCGTCTCATCCCAGTTGCAATCGTCCCGGTATTTGAACCTGTAGCGGCTGAACACCCCATCGCGCACAACCTCGCGCTCCATAATGAACGGCGGAAATCGCGGCGGGGGGTGTAAGGCTTCGGAAACCACTGGCACCAAGAGGATGCCCAGCCAAAGCGCCAGGACAACGCCCAGCGCAATGCGCTTGGTGCGATCCAGTCCCACCAGAGACTTGACAATCTCTTGCCAGTGCGGCTGTCGTAGCGTTCGCATGATGCCCCCCTCACTCTCATGCCACCGCGGCGATGGCCAGCACGTGCCTGTGGGCCGCGTGCCGCGCCGGCCGGCGCGGCCGCTGGCGAGAAGATTGCCGGGGGTGCTGTATCGGAGTGCGTGGCTCGGTATCCCCTGCGGCCTCCCGGTCAGGACCTACGACCCCAGGAGCGCCGTGCCGGGCGGCTGGCCATTGGTTTTCCGCCACAGATTGGTGAGCCAGCGGCGTGCCCGGTAGAGGACCAGGCCGGCAGTTGGCAGCGCAAACACGACGTAGATAATCAGCCCTAGCCCTTGGGCCTCGTTCCAAGGCGACACGAAATCGGCCCCGGTCTGCCAGATTGCGAACGAAACCAGGAGGATCAGCAGATACTTCAGCGCGGCGTACCACGGCGCCCGGCCGCGCAGCAGGCCCACGCTGGCGAGGATCGTGCCGAGCAGGCCGCCGCCGATGCCGGCGAGGAGCAGCGGCGTCGCCAGACCCCAGAGCGGGTAGACCAAAATGAGCGTGGGCAGCGATCCTAAGTTGAACATCCACTACTCCCCACTCGGCCGCTCAACTATAGTAAGGCGGCCCTACCTAGCTCGCGCTTGCCGCGTGCTCCGTACTCCGTGTACGTTTCTGCGGTGATGATAGAGGATTCGGCCGCTACGGTGCATCGTCCGGCCAGGTCCTCCGGTGTGCAGTTCCCGCAGATTCGACGTGGAGCGGTTACGGCGCAGAGGCGCAACGTGCTAGACTTGTGAAGCGTTTCACAAGCGTTGACGGAGTGGTGAGACACGTGTTAGCATCGCCGCAGCACTTGCCGAATGAGCCGCGAGGGTTGTGCAGCGCGTACTCACGGATAGAGCGACCCCGCGTTTCCCTGCCCCGCCGCTTCCGGCTTGCCGGGATACCCGGCAAGTCAACTCTATGGGAAAATGACGACTAGCATGACGACTGTTCGTGGTAGCTCCTATGTACGAACCGCGCTCTTAGCCGTGGTGGTCCCAGGGTTACTCCTCTTGGGAGGCTGTGCGCCCGACTTACCGCAAACGACCCTCGTCACCAGCGGCCCGAACGCCCGGCTGATCAATGATCTGTTCGGCCCGATCTTCTGGATGGCCACCGGCGTCTTCGTGGTTGTCGAGGGTCTCCTGATCTATGCCGTCTTCCGCTACCGCCGGCGGGCCGGTGACGACCGCATACCGGCACAAACGCATGGGAACACGCCGCTGGAGATCGGCTGGACGATTGCCCCGACGATCCTGGTGATCGTCATTGTGGCCATGACCTTCAACACCCAGCGGGAGTTGGACGCGGCCGGCGAGACTCCCACCATGACGATTGAGGTGATCGGCCACCAATGGTGGTGGGAGTTCCGCTACCCGGACGAGGGGATCGTGACTGCCAACGAGCTACACCTTCCCGTTGGCGAGGTCGTGGCGCTGGATGTCTCGTCGGTGGATGTGATCCATAGTTTCTGGGTGCCCAAGCTGGCGGGGAAGGTGGACGCCGTGCCCGGTCACGTCAACGAGATGTGGCTGCGGGCAGACCAAGCGGGCATCTATTTCGGTCAGTGCGCCGAGCTGTGCGGTATCCAGCACGCGCTGATGCGCTTCCGGGTCATCGCCCAGTCACCTGCCGACTACGCGGCCTGGGTCGCGCAGCAAAAGACCGTGCCAGGCGAGCCGAAGACCGAGTTGGAGCAGCGGGGCGCGGAGTTGTTTGCGACCGGGGCGTGCATCGGCTGTCACGTCATCGAGGGCACACCGGGTACCGGGGTGACTGGGCCGAACCTCACGCACTTCGGCAGTCGGACGACGCTTGGGGCCGGAATACTCAAGAACACGCCGGGGAACCTCTACAAGTGGCTCATCGATACGCAGAGCGTCAAGCAGGGCAACCTGATGCCCAACGTGGAGATGACTGACGAGGACGCCCGCGCGCTCGTCGCCTACCTGCACAGCTTGAAGTAGTGATCCTGCCGGGCCTACACACACCGAGCGCAAGCGATGGGCGTGCGGACCTGGCAGTGAGGAGATGTGGCGATGTCGGAGTTGCACAATCCTATGGAAATCGGTGGTGCAGTTCCGACAGGCCAGCGGAGGTAGCTGATGGTAACAACGGCAGCCGCTCCACCAGTCCAGGCGCCGGAGCAGGTCGAAGCGGAAGCTGCACCGGCGGCCATGCCCGGCTGGATGAGTTGGCTCACGACGGTTGACCACAAGCGCATCGGCATTCTGTACACCGTCACGGGGGTGCTCTTCTTCTTCGTCGGGGGGATCGAAGCGCTCTTCATGCGGACGCAACTCGCCCTGCCGGCGAACACGGTCCTCGGTGGTGATTGGTTCAACCAGATTCTCACCATGCACGGCACCACGATGGTGTTCATGGCAGTCATGCCGATCAACGTCGGGCTGGGTAACTACATCATCCCCATCATGCTCGGCGCACACGACATGGCCTACCCGCGGCTCAATGCGATGAGCTACTGGCTGTTCTTGTTCGGCAGCCTGTTGATGATGGGGAGCTTCCTCAGCGGCGGCGCGCCCGACGCCGGCTGGTTCGGCTACGCGCCGCTGACCGCCTCCCAGTACGCGACAACGAGCGGGGTTGACTTCTGGGTCCTGGGGCTGCTCATTCTGGGCGTCGGGTCCATGGCCGGTGCCTTCAACTTCATCGTCACCATCGTCAAGCTGCGAGCGCCGGGATTGACGTTCAACCGCATGCCGATGTTCGTCTGGATGACCCTGATTACCTCGTTCCTCGTGATCTTTGCCTTCCCGAGCATCACCGCCGCGCTGATCCTGCTGATGTTTGACCGCTATATCGGCACAAGCTTCTACATGGTCGAGCAGGGCGGTGATCCCTTGCTCTGGCAGCACCTCTTCTGGTTCTTCGGACATCCCGAGGTCTACATCATGATCCTGCCACCCATGGGGATCATCTCGGATATTCTGCCCACGTTCTCCCGCAAGCCGCTGTTCGGGTACCCGGTCGTCGTGTACTCCGGCGTGGCTATCGGCTTCCTCGGCTTCAGCGTGTGGGCACACCACATGTTCGCGGTCGGCATGGGGCCAATCGCCAACGCTGCGTTCGCTACCACCAGCATGTTCATCGCCGTGCCCACCGGGGTGAAGATTTTCAACTGGATTGCCACGATGTGGGGAGGCGCCCTACGGCTCACCTCCGCCATGCTCTTTGCCATCGGATTCGTCGCCATGTTCATCATCGGCGGCATCAGCGGGATAGCCCTCGCCGCACCACCACTGGACTTCCAGGCCACCGATACCTACTTTGTCGTGGCCCACTTCCACTACGTCCTGTTCGGGGGCAGTATCTTCGGGATTTTCGCGGGTGTCTACTACTGGTATCCCAAGATGTTCGGGCGCATCCTGAGCGAGCGGCTCGGCAAGTGGCACTTCTGGATCATGATGCTCGGCTTCAACATCACCTTCTTCCCGCAGCACTATCTCGGGCTGGCCGGGATGCCGCGCCGGATTTACACCTATCCGACGGGCATGGGCTTCGACGACTGGAACATGGTCTCCACCGTCGGCGCCTACTTGCTGGGTAGCTCGTTCCTGCTGTTCATCTGGAACGTGATTGTGACCTCCCGTCGAGGCGAGCGGTCGCCCGCCGATCCGTGGCGGGGCTATAGCCTGGAGTGGGCCACGTCCTCACCGCCCACGGACCACAACTTCGTCGTCGTCCCGACGGTACATAGCCGGCATCCGATGTGGGATCAGCGCAACCTCGTCGCCGTCGTCGCCGGCCGCGGTGGAGACGGCAGCCTCACGGAGGCGAACGGCGATGGTCACGGCAACGGGCGCGGCAACGGCGAGTCGGCAGCACACGAGGCGATGATGACCGAAGCCGGCACCCACGCGGTCGCAGCGCCCCATGGCGGTGCCCACGAGCTTAACCTGCCCGGACCGACCGCGTTCCCGATCATCCTCGCGTTGGGCATCACCCTGATGGGCGCCGGGCTGATCTACCACATTCTCCTCAGCTTTGTAGGATTGGCATTCTTCTTGGTTGGTCTGATCGGCTTCATCTGGCGCACGACCCAGGACTAAGCGAAATTACGAGATCGCTCCCATCCCCGGCCCGGCTCTGTTGTGACGGGAGAGGGCACGGATGGGAGCCATAACGGGGAGCGAGATACATGGAAGAGGCGGTTGCACGTCTCGATAATCGCAAGCTCGGAGTCTGGGCCTTCATCGGCTCGGAATCGCTGTTTTTCGCCGCCCTGATCGGCATGTACATGGTCTATCGGGGCCGCACCGGGCCGCCGGCCCACGAGGCGCTCGACATCAACTTCACGGCCGCCCTGGCCTTCATCCTGCTGATGAGCAGCTTGACCATGGTGCTGGCGCTGAAGGCGATTCGTGAAGGCCGTCAAGGTGGCCTGAGATTCTGGCTTGGAGCCACAATCTTCCTGGGGGTGTGTTTTTTGGGTGGGCAGGTCTACGAGTTCTATGAGTTGATACACCATGAGCACGTGACCCTCACCAACAGCCTGTTCGGCGCCAGCTTCTTTACCCTCACCGGCTTTCATGGCACCCACGTCGCGGTCGGCGCGATCTGGCTGGGCGCGGTGCTGTTCAGAGCCTACCGGGGCGGGTTTACGCCGCAGAACTACATCGCCGTAGAGATTGCCGGTCTCTACTGGCACTTTGTGGACCTGGTATGGGTGGTGATCTTCACGCTGATCTACCTGATCTAGTCGGGCAGGCAGGTGGCCTGGCGCAGCAAGCGACAGTGCGGAGCAACGTCTATGAGTGAAGCAGTCGAGGCCAGCAAGCAAGCTCCCCCCAGCACTCCTGAGGAAGAGCACGCCGAGCACGAGGAACATCCCAACTATGTCGGGATTGCGATTGTGCTGGCTATCGTCACCGCGGTTGAGGTCGCGGTGCCGCAGTTCCTCGACCTAGAGCGGTCGCTCATGGTGACCTGTCTCTTGGTTTTGATGTTCCTCAAGGGCGCCGGCGTGGCGCTCTATTACATGCATCTGCGGTTCGATAGCCGCATCTTCACCAGCTTACTCGTGTGGCCACTGGCCATCGCCACGGCCATGCTCATCGTCTTTCTCATCATCTTCCGTCCGGTGCTTATCCCCGGTTGAGCGGTGAACTGGCTCACTGCCTGGACGCTTGACCCCGGCCTCATCCTGGGGCTGGTGGTCCTGCTCGAAGCCTACGTTATCGGCATCGGGCCGGTGCGCCGCCGCTATCGGCTCGGAGCACCGGCCACCAAGCGACAGATCACTTGGTTCGCACTGGGCTACCTCGCGCTCGTGCTGGCGCTCGTGTCCCCATTACACGCGCTCGGTGAGGCCTACCTGTTCAGCGCGCACATGGTCCAGCATATCCTGATTACCCTGGTCGGGCCGCCCCTGCTGCTCTTGGGCACTCCGGGCTGGCTGCTATCGCCGCTGCTGCGTATCCCGCTGGTCGAGACGCTCGCCCGCACCGTGACCGCCCCGGTGTTCGCGTTTCTGGCGTTCAACGGAGCGTTTGCGCTGTGGCACGTGCCCTCGTTCTACGACGCGGCGCTAAACCGGGAGCTACTGCACACGCTGGAGCACGGCAGCTTCTTCGGCGCAGCGGTGCTGATGTGGTGGCCGATCCTCAGCCCGATGTCCGAGCTACCGCGGCTGCCGCTGGGGTTCCAGGCCTTCTATCTGTTCCTACTTTCCATCCCGCAGAAGATCATCGGGGCGCTCATCACGTTTGCCGGCGAGGTGCTGTACCCCACGTATGAGATCGCGCCGCGGGTGACGGGACTATCGGCGCTGGCCGATCAGCAGCTCGGGGGCATCATCATGTGGGTGCCGGGGGGCCTGATTATCTTCGGCGCCTTCACGACGCTGTTCTTCCTATGGATGGGGCCGTCCGATCCAGGCCCGACGCTGGTGGTCCCGGCGGCGGACGCGCCGGGGCGCCGGAACGGTCACGCCAAGCCCGACATGCTCTCCACCCCACCGCCACCCCCAGTCTAGCCCGTTCCTGTCAGCCTGAGGACCACGGCGAGCACGATCAGCCCCACGATCATCACGCCGGCCAGCTTCCACGTCAGCCGGCGTAGGTTTTGGGCTTGAGCCTCGTCACGTTTGGCGATCTGCCGTGTGAGCGACTCGACGGCAGTCATCGTGGCTTGGCTATTCTCGGCCATCGCCCGCTCACTGCCGGCCTGCGTGTCCTGGATGGCGGCGACTTCTGCGGGCAGTGATTCTAGCTTGGCGAGCGACGTTTGCACCTGCGTACTGGCGCGTTCCTGGTGCTCGGCCGCGACCGCTACCCTCTGGTGTAACGCCTCTGCTTTGCCGTCTAGCTCCTGGAGTGCCTGCCCGCCACGGCCTTGTGCTTCCTGCACCGCGGCCACGTCTGCAGGCAGTGATTCCAGCTTGGCGAGCGACGTTTGCACCTGCTTGCTGGCGTGTTCGTGTTGCTCCGTCGCTGCCGCTGCCCGTTGCAGCAGCGACTCTGCCTTGCTGTCCAACTCCCGGAGCGCCGGCTCGACGCGGCCTTGCGTTTCCTGGATGGCGGCGATTTCCGCGGGCAGCGCCTCCAGGCTGGCGAGGGACGTTTGCAGCGACTCCGTTCTGCCGTCCAACTCCCGTATTGTCGGTTCGATGGGCAGCGTCTCTAACCGGGTCGCAACCTGGTTCAACGGCTCCGTGACGTCCTGGATTTCCCCGGCGAGCCGCTGGGCCAGCGCCGTCCCCGAATCGGTGATCTCCCCGGCCAGCCGCTCGGTGAGGGCCGGCAGGTCCAGCGCCTGCAACTGTGCCAGCACCCGCGCTATCGCGGGCATCACGTCGTTCAGCGTCATCACCACGTCCCGCGCGGTTTGCGTTGCCTGCTCGCTGTCGGCGTGCGCCGTCTCCAGGGACTCGGCGGCGGTCTTTAGCCGCTCCAACTCTGCGACCAGCGCGTTGGCGGCGGCCTCGGCTTTCAGTACACTCTCGGCGTCGTTCGTCATGGCCCGTCCACCTCCTGGATTAGTCGCTCTCGCTCTCCACGAATGACAGGGTGTGTGCCAGCCGCGTGAGCCGTTGCAGAGCGGCGGCCGACACGACTGCTTGCACGCTGGGGACGGCACCGGCGGGCGAGGCCAGGATAGCTCGGCTGTATGCCGCCGTCGGTCGGCGTGCGACCAGGATCGCTGCGGCGCGGCCTGTCGTCGCCTCGTCCCGTGCTTGGGCCACCTCGGACAGCGCGGCCACCTCTGGCTCGATCCGGTTGTCCCGGCCCGGTTGCGCGCATAGCAGGGCCAACTCCTCCAGTACTGACTGATCCGTCATTGCCTCGCACACGGCCCTGGCACACACAGACAGCGCCAGCAAGCCCAGGTGCTCTGGTGCCGACTCCCGCACTCGCCGCACTGTGCCCACCAACTGCCGCCGCCGGTCCGGCGTGTCGGCCTTGTCCAGCACCTTCTTGATGTCCTCGCCCCCCTTGTCCTCCGTCCGCCACTGATCCAACTCGTCACTGAACACCTCCGACCACTCTAGGTAGGCCAGTATGCCGTCGCGGAACGAATCGCTGTCCTTGAAGCCTTGACACAGTTCCGCCATGTTCCTGACGGCTTCCTTGCGCTGGGCGGCGAGGTGATCGTAGGTGAATTGGATTAGCGTCTCCACCGCCCGCTCCGTCGGTTCCTCCGCTTCCAGGATGGTCTTGCACTCGCCTTCTGCCGCGGCTATCGGCAATGCCGACGCCACGTGCTCTACCAGGCGCCGGTATAGCTGCTCGCGTGTCAGCTTGGTGAATTCGATCTCGAAATGCTTCAGGCGATAGTCAATGGTGTAGTCGGTCACGATTCCCAGCACACCCAGTTTGTGCAGGGCCTTCTCCTTGCTCGACTGGTCGGCTTTACTCCGCCAGGGCACCGATACTTCCGCTGTCTCCGCCGCGCCTAGCTCCGCGAGGGGGGTATGGAGATATTTGTCCAGCAACGACATCGTGTCCGTCACATCGCGTTCGATGCTTGGGTAGTTACTCAGGATGAACCACAGTTGGCCGAGGGCGTCGCCCCGATGCCAAGGCTTCACGTTGTTCAGTTGCTGCATCGCCTTTTCATGGTCGGGGTTGGCGATGATCCTCTGCGCCCGCGACCAGTTTTGGTGGGAGTAGAGCAACTGGCATTGAGCCGGCTGCCGGTCCCGGCCGGCGCGACCGGCCTGTTGGTAGAACGCTTCAATCGAGCTAGGCATGTCATAGTGCAGCGTGTAGCGGACGTCCGGCTTGTCAATGCCCATGCCAAAGCCTTTGGTGGCCACGATTTCCCTGATGGCGCCGCTAGTGAATTTTCCCTGTACGTCGCGCTTATAGGCGTTCCAGTTTTTGCCGGGGGGGAATTCTTCCGGCCGCCGGCCGGCGTAGTAGTTTTCATGTCCCAACTCGGCGGCCACGTTTATCACGCCATGACGCTTGTCGACCCTGCGGAGGAAGACGATGCCTGCCGGCGAGTTATCGCCGCGGCGTTCCGCGTCGTCGAGGATTTCCACCCGGGCGCGCTTCAACTGCCCCAAGCGGCCGTCGTTTCCTACGCTGTCCACTTGGTAGGTCAACTCCTTGCGGTCAAAGCTGTCCGGCCTGATTTCCGCCGTGGTGTCTTGGACGCTGAGCGACTTCCGCATGTCGGCCAGTACGGCGTAGGAGGCCGTGCCCGTGAACGCCCCCAGCGTCGGCGTCCGCCCGGCCAGGTCCAGGTTGCGGCGCAGGTTGCCGGCCAGGCGCAGGTACGCTGGGCGGAATTCGTGACCCCATTCAGAGACGCAGTGCGCTTCGTCAATGACGGCTAAAGGCGTGCCGTAGCGTACCGTTGCTTGCCGTAGCTCCTCACGGAACGTGCGGTTCTGTAAACGCTCCGGCGTGATATACAAGAAGCAGAGGCGGCCATCGCCTAGGCGGCGTAGCGTCGCAGCGTTTTCCTCGCGTTCGATGGTAGAGTTCACTTCTCCGAGGCGGTCAATGCCATATTGGCGCAGGTTCTTGACCTGGTCTTGCATCAGCGAGTTAATGGGCTCCACCACGATTGTCGTGCCGTTGAGCAGCAGGCCGGCTAGCTGGTAGATGAGCGATTTGCCCGCGCCGGTGGGCAGCAGCGTGATGGTGTCCTGGCGGCGCAGCAAGCGGGTGATGGCCGCCCGCTGCCCGTCGCGCAACTCCTTCTTGCCAAAGATGAGTCGCAGCAGGTAGCGCAGGCTGTCCGCCCATCCGCCGTCCTCCGCTGCGTATTGGATAGGCGGAGCGCGCAGCAGACTTGGGTTGTTGCGGTCGCCGTGCGCGGGACGGATGCGGATGGTCCGCTCCCGCAGGTCAGCGGGCAGCCGGGATTCGACCGCCCCCGCTTGATCGGGAGACAGGAACACGGCATGGTCAATAACCAGGTCGTAGTCGTGGTCGTGGCTTTCTCCGTCGGAGTAGTAGTGCAGATCGAGTTTCGGCGGCGCCTCGGAGGGCGCCATCCGGTGAATGGCCTCCCACAGTGTCTTCAACTGCCGCCAGGCCTCGCCGCCGGCGTTGAGGTCCTCGTCAATCAGCAGGACCTTCAGGGGTTTGTCCGCCGCATGGTGGGTGTGGAGCACGTGCAGCAGTGCTCGCATGGCGCGGTGGATAACGGCCGGCTTGATGACCAGCTCCAGCGCGGCGGCGTGGGGCGCCGACTGCGCTACCAGTTCGCGCACCGTCCGTCGCGTGCCGTCGTCGCGTAGCTGCGTGGCTTGGGCGGGGGTCAACTGGCTCTGTAGCTCCAGCCGGGCCAGCAGGTGGTCGAAAGGATTGAAGCCTTGCCGTTCTAGCTCGTCAATCTCGGCGTTGGTGATGCGTATCACGTGCCATCCGCCGTTGTTGAGCAGGCGGTCCCGTCGGTCGTCCTCTCGCTTTTGTGCGGGTTCCAGATGATCGCAGCCGTCCACTTCCACCACGAGGCGGATGTTGCCATAGGCGAGGGCAAAGTCTACCTGGCTGTCCCGGTGGCTTTCTAGGTTGTCCCGCTGGTGTTTCGTTAGTCGTTCGTGGTCGTGGTCCACTAGGTCGTATATCCAGGCCTGGCGGCGCAGCCACGGGAAGGCCGCCGGTTTCAGGGCGCATTGCGCGACGGCATACAGACGGTCCTCATAACGGCTGCTGATCTCAGCTAGGTCGTCGGCGAGGCGGTCCGTGGGGAGGTCAGCGTCGTAGGGCAACGGCCCCATTTCATCGGCGGCCGTGTCTAGGTCGTCCGTGGGGCGGTCGGCGTCATCGTAGGGCAGCAACCACAGCGCCTCGGCAGCTTCCAGCAGCTCCCGGCCGCTGCGAACGCTGAACGATTTCACCAGACGGCGGCCGACCAGTTCGTTATTTGCGTAGGGAGTGGTCTCCACGTGGACGGCGGCGGTGGTGTCGAGGTGCCGGTGCTCCCAGCGGTGCTCCACGATGGTAGGGTTGCCGCGGCTGATGACTTTATCGAGGACGGCGTGTATCGGTATCTCAGGTGGGTTGTGCTGGCGTTGTAGCCGGGGTGGTGTCATCACTACGGCGTCGGCGTGCTTCCGCAGCACGTCGCCTAGCTTGCGGTTGAACGCTGCGGCGTCGCGGAGGCTGTCCCACAGCCGGAGCCGCGCCGACGCGGTAACTCGGTACTCGTTGAAATCCGGCATCGTGTGCGACCTTCGCCGCGGCGGGATGTGCTGCCCCTGCGCTGCGCTAGTAGCGGCTCTCGACGGTGGTGAGGGGGCACCAGCGCGTGGTCATCAGGTAGTCCACGAGGATGGCTTGGGCCGCCGGTGTATCGAGCCGGTAGAGCACTTCGACGGCTTTGCCACGCACGTAGCGGTCATCGTCCTCCAGGACGCTCTGCAAGGCCGGTACGGCTGCCTCGGCGTGCTTACCGATGCGGAGCAGCGCCAGGGTGGCATTGCGACGCATTTCGGCGTCCTCGTGCTGCAAGGCTGCGGCGAGTGCCGGCACCGCCTCCGGCCCCTCCTGACTCGCCATGCCGAGGGCCTGGGCCGCCTGCTGCTGGACGATCAGGGTGTCGTCCCGGAGTGCCGCGACAAGGGTGGGGACGGCCTCACGGGCTGCGAGGCCCATTTCACCAAGCGCGTTGACCGCGGCGGCCCGCACCCACCACTGCGGATGGCCGGCCGCTTCGATGAGCGCCGGCACCGCGGGCGCACCGACCGCGCTGAGGGCGTAGCACACGTTGCGGCGGCGGGCTTCCAATTCGCTCTCGTCTGCCAGCCGCCCGTATTGGCTCAGACGAGCCGGGGCCGGTCCGTCGGCCGGGCGCAGCGTGCTTTCTTTGCCCATCAGCGCGGCGATCAGCGCCGGGACGGCGGGTGCGCCGATCTCGCCCAGCGTGTAGGCGGCGTTGAAGCTCGCCACTTCCGAGTCACCGACTACGGCCGCGACAAGCTCCTCGATAGATGCCGCGTGCCCGTTGCTCCCGTTGTGCCGAGCGCCGTTGGCCTGGCCGGTGTGCCACTGCCAGATGTGCCGCCAGAGCGCAGGCGTGGGGGAGTCAGCGCCCGGCTCCCACTCCGTTTGGGTATTGTCCCAGCTCGGCGCGGTCGGCTCCTCGATCCGCGTGAAGAGGAACTTATTCATGTAGCGGTTGTGCGTGCTGGTATTCGCCGAGCCGCGATGCCAGATGTCGTAGTTGGCGATCACGATAGTGCCGGCTTCGACCGTGAGGGGAAGCTCGCGCTCCGACCCGTCGGGCGGCAGGGTGTTGTAGTACTGGCTGCCCGGCACGACGACCGTCGGCCCCATGTCGAGGGTCGTCGTTTGGGGATAGTAGAACGCCAACAGCCAGCGCGTGCGGTGGCCGCGGCGCGAGAAGCCGTCCTTATGGAGATTCTGGCCGGGGCGCCCCGGCTCGTTGTAGTGGCAGTGCCGATGCGGGTGCATGTAGTAGTTCGGCCCGACGATACTGGTCAGTGCGCCAACAACCGCCGGATCGTGCCACGGCTTGAGCGAGTCCGGAATCCTGGCGGGTAGGTTGTTGCCGGGGTTGAACTCCTTCTCCCAGACGTATTCGGTCTGCTCGAAGAGGTGGCGGTGAAAGTCGTCTGGCAAGTCCGGCTTGACGACGACGTAGCCGTCGGTGATGAACTGCTGCACTTGCTGATCGGTAAGCAACGTAGTCATAGCTGGCCCCCTTTGCGGTTGGGCGGATTATAGCACCGGCCGTCGCTGCGGACTGCCGGGCCGCTATACTCGCTATAGCCCGCTCGAACGGGGCAATCTCGCGGGTACGGAGGAAGTATGCGGCTTGGTCTAGTGACATACAACATCGCCAAGGATTGGGACCTCTCCACCATCCTCGAACGCAGCCCCCGGTTGGGGTACGAGGGCGTGGAGCTACGGACGACGCACCTGCACGGCGTCGAGGACACGCTTTCGTCGGGCGAGCGCGGCGAGGTGCGCCGCCGCTTTGCGGACTCTCCCCTGGAGCTGGTCGGGCTGGGAACGATTTTCGAGTACCATGCGCTCGATCCCGCCGTCGTGCGCGAAAACGTCGAGGGCACAAAGCGGTACGCGCAGCTGGCGGCGGACGTGGGGGCCGGCGGGATCAAAGTCCGGCCGAACGGCCATCAGGAAGAGGCCGGCGTGCCGCGCGAGCACACCCTGGACCAGATCGGAAACGCGCTGGGTGAGTGCGGTCCCGCAGCGGCGGACTGCGGGGTCGAGATTCGCCTGGAGATGCACGGTACCGTGGCCGACGCCCGCGACATCCGCCGGATTATGGATACGGCGGACCATCCGAGCGTGCGCGTCTGCTGGAACTCCAACCCCGTGGACGTGAAAGACGGCTCGGTGGCCCACGACTTCGCGTTGATGCAGGACCTCATCGGCTTGGTCCACATTCACGACCTGACCGATGAAGGGTACCCTTGGCCGGAGCTGTTCAGCTTGCTGCGCGGGCGCGGCTACGCGGGGTTCTGCCTCGCGGAAATCCAGGAAAGCAGCGATCCTGAGCGCGTGCTGACCTACTTCCGCTCGCTCTACCGGGCCTATGGCGGCTGATCTCGGTCGCGTGGTGTCCCTGCGGTCAACCGGCGGCCGATGGCGGCTCGCTGCGGTCGGGCTGCTGGTCTGGCTGCTCGCGGCTTGTGGCGGCAGCGATGGTGGCTGCGCGAACACCGGCCAGCCGCCGGCCGACCATATCATCAAGATGACAATGCTCGACACGATGAAGTTCGTCCCCGACAGCTTCACGGTCAAGGCCGGGCAGACCGTGTGCGTGGAGCTGACGAACAATGGCGTGCTGATCCACGACTTTGTGGTCCGCGACGGGGACCAGGAAACGAGGGTAGAGCTGAGTGGCGGCAAACATGGTGTGGCCCTATTCAGGGCGCCGACGGTGCCCGGCGAGTACGAGTTCGTCTGCACCGTGCCGGGACACACAGAGGCCGGGATGAAGGGGGTCATGCGTGTCGTTGCCTAGCGGCGGCGGTGCGGCGAGCGCCAGCCCGGAGGCCGTCGGTCGGGCACCGGGGCGCTTTTGGTGGCTCGTCGTCGCCACCGTCGTTGCGACCTACCTCTTGATTGTGATCGGCGCCGTCGTGCGCGTGACCGGCTCCGGGCTGGGCTGCCCGGACTGGCCACTCTGCTACGGGCGCCTCTTCCCGCCGCTCGAATTCGCGCCGTTGCTCGAATACACGCACCGGCTCGTAGGCGCCGTCGTGTCGGCGCTGATCGTGGCCGTCGTCGGAGGCATCTGGCTGCGTTTCCGGCATCAACGGCGGCTGGTGGTGCTCGCCGGTAGCGTCGTGCTGCTGCTGGTCATCCAGATCGGCTTCGGTGCGGTGACGGTGCTCACGGAGCTATCCCCGCTGGTGGTGCTCATCCACCTCGGGCTGGCGATGCTGGTGTTGGGCGCCCTAGTGATGATCGCGGTCTACACAGGCCCCGATGGTGGCGCTGGCCCGATGACCGGCGATAGTCGGAGCTTGGATCAGTGGCTGGGCTTCCGCACGCTGGTGCTCACTACCGCGGTGGCCATCTACGCCTTGGTGCTGACCGGTGCGGCCGTCCGGGCTACGGGCGCTACGTGGTCCTGCATCGGCTGGCCGGACTGCAACGGGATACTGCTCCCGTTGGGCGTGGACCCGCTCGTTGATACTCACCTACTGCATCGGTTTACGGCGTACACCATCGCCGTGCTGGCGGTGCTCGCGGTCGTGCGGGCGTGGCCGTGGCGACGGCCGTTTCCGGCGGTGTGGTGGTGGGCGCTGGCGCTGGTAGCCAGCGTCGTTGCTCAGGGTGCCATCGGGGTGTGGGGAGTCACGGCCGGGTTCGTGCCACTCATTCAGGGTCTCCACGTCGCCGGCGCGTCGGCAACCTGGACCGCAGGCATGGCATTGGCCGCGCTGGTGACACGCTCGCCGGCACCGGCGGACGGGGGTGGTGATGCAGCGGAGGCGCTGCCGGCCACCGATCCGCCGCCCACTCCAGCCGGAGCGGCTGAATCGCCCGGCGCGGGTGAGCCGCCGGCGGACCAGGCGGTGCAGACCGGACGCTCGGCTCGTCGGCCGCTGGCCGGCTTTCTCCAACTGACCAAGCCGCGGATCATCCTGCTCCTCCTTGCGCCGACGCTCTGCGCGATGCTCGTCGCTGCCGACGGCTGGCCTGCCCCGCTGCTCGTCGCCGCGACGCTGCTGGGTGGCGCGCTGGCCGCCGGGGCGGCGAACGCCTTCAATCACTACTTGGATCGCGACATTGACGCGGTCATGCACCGCACCGCGCACCGGGCGCTGCCGGCGGGGGTGCTCCGGCCGCGGCAGGCGGTGTGGTTTGGCCTGGTGCTGGCCGTGCTGTCGTTCGTGGTGCTGACCGTGTTTGCGAACCTGCTGGCGGCGCTGCTGGCACAAGCGGCTATTGTGTTTTATATCTTCGTTTACACGCGCTGGCTCAAGCGGTCGTCGCCGAGCAACATCGTCATCGGGGGCGCCGCCGGGGCCGTGCCGCCCCTGGTCGGATGGGCTGCCGTAACCGGCAGCATCGGGCTGCTCCCACTGTACCTGTTTGCCATCATCTTCTACTGGACGCCGCCGCATTTCTGGGCGCTTTCGCTGCTCATCAAGGACGACTACGCCCGCGCCCGTATTCCCATGCTACCGGTCGTGCGGGGCGGCGCCGAGACGCGGCGGCAGATTGTGCTGTATTCCATACTTATGGTGGCGATCACGCTGCTGCTGGTTCCCTTCCAACTGGCCGGCCTGTTCTATCTGGCGAGCGCCGTTCTCCTGGGAGGGCTGTTCGTCTTCTATGCGGTGCGCCTGCTGCGCGAGGCCTCGGCGGTGGCGGCGCGGCTCCTGTTCAAGTATTCGGTGATCTACCTCTACCTCATCCTGGCGGCTATCGTGGTGGACCAGAAGTTCATCGGCGTGTAAAGAGTGGTCCCGCGACCACGTAACTCACCACAGGTAGGAATGTGGTAGGATGTGCTTGTACCATTCACTGGTTACACAAGCCCTGAACCACGGACATTCCGCGTGATCCTCAGTTTCAAGGACCGAAGAACCGAGCGCTTTTTCCAGGGTCGAAGGGTTCGGGATTTCCAGGGCTTTGCCAGTCAGGCAACGCGCCGGCTTACAGTCCTGCACAACGCGGTGTCATTGCGAGACTTGGTGGGTCTTCCTAGCAACCGGCTTGAGTCGTTGTCGGGTGATCGGACAGGGCAATACAGCATTCGGATCAACCGGCAATGGCGGATCTGCTTTCGCTGGGAGGATGACGGACCTTACGATGTGGAGATCGTAGACTATCATCGGTGAGAGGTTTGTAACCATGAGCATCAAGAACGGCCTGCGGCCGGTGCATCCGGGCGAGATATTGCGTGACGAGCTTGATGAGCTAGGCATGTCGGCCAGCGCGTTAGCTGAGGCATTGGCCGTCCCGACCAGCCGGATTACGGCAATCTTGCGAGGCGAGCGCGGCATCACTGCCGACATGGCGCTGCGCTTGTCGCGGTATCTCGGCACGACGCCGCAACTGTGGCTGAACCTCCAGCAGAGCTTCGAGCTGCGGGTGGCGGAGCTTCACACCGGGCAGGACATCGTAGAGCGGGTCCTGCCGAGAGAGGCAGCGCTCGTTGGTTGATCGGCAGAGCCGGCCAAACTGGCTCCCGCTCTATGAAGACTGCGACTAGGCGCGTGCTCGGCGGTGTCGGCTTGGGGCTGGCGGCGGCCATGCTGGCCGGGTGCGGCGCGGCCGCGGAGGACCTGCCGAGCTACGGCGCGGCGCCGTCCTTTGCGCTGACCGACCAGCACGGGCAGCCGTTCGGCAGCGCGGATATTGGCCAACGAGCAACGTTGGTCAGCTTCGTCTTCATGACCTGTACGGAGTGGTGCCCGGTCCTCAGCCCCAAGCTCCGCGAGGCGCAGGAGCAGCTTCGCGCCGAGGGCTTGCTCGGCAGCAAGGTGCTGCTGCTCTCCATCACCGTAGACCCTCAGCGGGATACTCCTGACGCACTGGCGGCCTATGCCCGGCGCTACGCGGCCGATCCGCGCCATTGGCGCTTTCTGACCGGGCCGCCGGAGGAGATACAACGTGTGGTTGTCGGCGGTTTTCGGGTAGGGTTGCTACGTCCGGCACCAACGGCTCGCGCCAGTGCCGCGGTGCCGCTGACGATCACGCACAGCAACCGCTTCGTGATAGTGGACGCGGCCGGACAAATCCGCAGTTACCTGCGTGGTGAGGAGGTCACGCCGGCCGAGATCGTGCGTACCGTCCGGCAGGTTGTCGGTTAGCGGGGCGCGGGTCAGACCACTCCCTAAATCAAGTTAGCAACCTTCATTAGGGAGGGGGTTGAGGGTAGGCCCGCCGCTCCACACGAAAGACTCCCCTTGTCAGGGACCATAGGGGGCCGATGCGCGGAACGGGTACAGCAGATGGACAACGAGCACGCACCCCCGTCGCACGCCGGAGCGGACCCGCCGTGCGACGCGCTGCCCACCGGTCGGGGCGTGCTGGTCGGCGTGTGCTCGTGGACCGATCCGACGCTGCTGCGCTCCGGCTGGTACCCGGCCCCGGCGCAGACTGCCGCGGCGCGGCTGCGCTACTACGCCACGCAGTTCGGGCTGGTTGAGGTGGACTCGACGTACTACGCGCTCCCGTCCGAGCAGGCCGTCGCCGGGTGGATCGAGCGGACACCGGACGGCTTCATCTTCAACGTTAAGGCCTACGCGCCCTTGACCCAGCACACCCTGGACGTGCGGACGCTGCCACCGACGCTGCGCGACGGCCTGCCGGGCCGGCTCGGTAGCCAGCCCCGTGTCTATGCCCGCGATATGCCGTTGTGGCTCACGCGCACGCTCTGGCAGCAGTTTCGGGCTGCCGTCCGGCCGCTGCACGAGGCGGGCAAGCTGGGCGCCACTCTCTTGCAGTTCCCGCCCTGGTTCCGTATCAGCCGCGCCAACCGTGACTACATCACTCAGATACGCAAATGGCTGCCGGACTACCCGCTCGCCGTCGAGTTTCGCCATATCTCCTGGCTACAGGAACGCTCCCGGCAGCAGACATTGGATCACCTGGCCGAACACGAGATGACCTACGTGTGTGTTGACGAGCCGCAGGGGTTTCGGTCGAGTGTGCCGCCAATCGTGGCAGCGACCAATCCGGCGCTGGGCATGGTGCGCCTGCACGGCCGCAACCGCGCCGCCTGGGCCTCGCCGGGTCAGCACGGAGCCGAGCAGTCCAAGTACCGCTACAGTCCGGCCGAGTTGCACGAGTGGCTACCCAAGGTGCGAGAACTGGTTGCAGCGACTGCCCAGACCCACGTGCTGTTCAACAATTGCTTCGCCGATAACGGCGTGAGCAACGCCGGCGAGTTCGCCCGGCTGCTAGGCGTCCGTGCCCCCCGCTCGCCAGCGCCGCGCTACCTACCCGGCCTGGAGCCACCGTCGGAGCAATAGTCCTGGAGTTCGCTACGGAGCAACCGGCCCAAATCCGTGGCACGACACCCTGATGGTCAAGGAATTCTGCCCACTGGTGCTGTGCTGGCCATTGGCGGGAGTTGGCGTAGCGTTCGCAAGCGCGAGAACACCATCAGGGCGAAGGCCAACAGCACCACGCAGGCGGCAGCGAGCAGCGTCGGCCGGAGGCCAATGCCGCCGCCGAGTGCTCCGCCGAGAAGCGCACCCAAGGGAACCACGCCAAAGACGACGATGCGGCGGGTGGCATTCACCCGACCCAACAACTGAGGCGGTGTAATTGCCTGACGCAAGGTGATTTGATTGACGCTAAACAGTGTCATGCCGCTGCCGCGTAGTGCGTGCGCGATCAGCAACAGGGGGACGGCCACTGCCAATGGGCCGGCCGCCGCTGCCATGAGCAAACCTCCACCTGCGATCACCAATTGTCCCCAGATTAGGGCCGGGCCTGGGCCTTGCCAGCGCCCAACTGGGCTGGCAACCGCAGCGCCAACAAGGGCGGCCGCACCACCAACGGCAAAGATGACACCTAGTAGTGCCGGCGTGACTCCTAGCTCGCGGACCACGTAGAGGACGAGCACGGTCTGTTGCATGCTGTTTCCCAGACTGCCAACGCCTGTGGTTAGGGTCATTGCGCGCAGCACTGGCTCTTTCCACACCAGGCGCAGCCCGTCAGCGATCTCTCGCCAGACAGTTTGCCGATGCACTCGCAGTGGTGTCGGCTCTGGTGAGCGAATGCGCCTGAGGAAAGCAACCGACACGAGGAATGAGAGTGCGTCCAGGAGCAGCACGAACGGCGCCCCAATAAGCTGTACCAATCCACCCGCGACACCAGGACCGGTGACGTCAGCCGCCGAGTGGCTGAGTTGCAGCTTGCTGTTACCTTCAGCCAGTTCCTCGCGCCGCACCAGCACTGGCAGGTAGGAGGTGACGGCCACGTCGAAGAAGAGCTTCAACGTCCCGACCAGGAACGCAACGGCGTAGAGCATTTCTATCCGGAGTAGGCCCAAGAATGCAGCCAACGGGATTGTGGCCAAGAGCAGGCCCTGGCCGAGATCAGCGACAATCAGGATCGGGCGCCGGCGTAAGCGATCCACCCACACTCCCGCGAACAGCCCCCCGAGCAGTATGGGCGTGTTCGCGGCTGCGCCTAACACCCCCATCTCAAAGGGCGTGGCACTAAGGGTCAGGACCGCTGTGAGTGGTAGTGCCACGCTGGTCAACTGCGAGCCTACTACCGATACGGTCTGGGCGACCCAGAGATTGCGGAAGTCGGGATGGTGGAGCAGCCCCCAGGCCCATCGCCTTCCCAACAACCTCACTCGCTGTGCATTCACCTCGCCGCGTACCCTTCGCGTCAGTGTCGGTCAGCGAGGCAGGCTGGAGTTCGGCTTCTCCTGACTCATCCATAGCCCTACGGTATTATCGCCAGCAAAGCCATATCGTACTACACACTCAGGAGCGCCGCGTACCTGCACCGAAAGGACAAGAATGGCATGGACTTGGCCAGCCTGATCCGCGACGTGCCCGATTTTCCCCAGCCCGGCATCGTCTTCAAGGACATCACCACGCTGCTCCAGCAACCGGCGGCTCTGCGGGAGGTCGTGGATCGGTTTGCAGCCCACTACCGCGAGCAGGACATTGATGCCGTCGTCGCGATTGAATCGCGGGGGTTTATCTTCGGCGGCGCACTCGCCTATCAACTCGATGCCAGCTTTGTGCCGGTCCGCAAGGCCGGCAAGCTCCCGGCCGAGACCGTGCAAGTCGCCTATGACCTGGAGTACGGCAGCGCCGAGGTCGAGCTGCACCGCGACGCGCTGCAACCAGGGCAACGGGCGCTCATCCTCGACGATCTCTTGGCCACCGGCGGCACGGCAGCCGCAGCCGTCCAATTGGTTGAGGAGCTAGGGGCAACCGTCGCCGGGATCGCCTTTGTCATCGAGTTGGACTTCCTGCACGGTCGGCAGAAGCTCGGCCGCCACGCGGACCTGATCCATACGCTCATCCATTACTGATAGTATTCAACACGGGAGGTTGCTGCCCGGCGGAGAGAGGCGGCACCAGCCATGGAGAAGTCCGAAATCAAGACGGTCGAATGGCACGGCGATAGCGTCTGGCTCATTGACCAGACGCTTTTGCCGGCACAGCTTGCCATCGTCAAGTGTCGTACCGTGGCCCAGGTGGCCCACGCCATCAAGTCCATGCAGGTGCGGGGCGCGCCGGCCATCGGCGTGACGGCAGCGATGGGCGTGGCGTTGGCGGCCCACTTGGCGGCGCCTGATGGCGAGGCTGCGGTCCATGCGGCCGTGGACGCGGCCTGCCGGGAGCTAGGCGTCACGCGCCCGACGGCGGTGAACCTGTTCTGGGGCCTCGAACGGATGCGCTCCATGGCCGAGGAGTTGCGTGGTACGGGCGCCGCAGCCGTGGCCGCCGGGCTGGCCGCTGCGGCCGAGCAGTTGGCCGCGGAAGACGAGGCCACCTGCCGCGCGATGGGCCGACACGGCGCAGCACTCATCACCGATGGCGACGGCGTGCTCACGCACTGCAACGCCGGCGCGCTGGCGGCAGTGACCTACGGGACTGCCCTGGGCGTGGTTCGCGCGGCGCACGAAGCAGGACGCGACCTCCACGTCTGGGTAGACGAGACGCGCCCCTTCCTCCAAGGCGCGCGACTCACCGCTTGGGAGCTACAGCAGCTCGGTATTGACTCGACGCTGATTACCGACAACATGGCGGCGCATTTCATGTCCCAGGGCCGTATTCAGAAGATCGTCGTCGGTGCCGACCGCATTGCCTCGAATGGCGACGTGGCCAACAAGATCGGCACCTACGCGCTGGCCGTGCTCGCCGCGCATCACGGCATCCCCTTCTACGTCGGAGCGCCCCTCTCTACCGTGGACTGGGATGTGCCGGACGGTGCGGCGATCCCGATTGAACAGCGCGATCCCGACGAAGTGACCCACCTGCGCGGGGCGCCGCTGGCACCCGATGGCATGGCCGCTGCCCATCCGGCCTTCGACGTGACTCCGCATACCCTCATCAGCGCGATCATCACCGAGGCCGGCGTGCTCCGCCCACCGCTGGCCGCATCGCTCGCCGCAGTACGCCCGCCAGCGACGGCTGGTGACGCCACGTAGACGGCATATGATCGGGCAAACGGACGTGCCAGGAAACCAGTCACCGTGCGGCCTCCCCTCCCCTGGTGAAAGCTGCTACCTTGATAAGGTGATGTTTTGGCCCCCCCACCCTGGCCCTCCCCCGGATTGAGCTACCAGTGGAGGGAATGTGCCGTCCCCCCCGCCGCCGCGGAGGACCCAAGCGGCGCGAGCAGGGCGCGGCGCGCGCCGGACCGTCCCCCCGCCGCAGCGGGGGGACCTATAGGGGGGCCGATACTCGGTAGCACGCAGTCAGGAGCGAGCATGACGGCAGCATTGCCGCAGGCGCAAGTCGGAGTGATCGGGGGCAGCGGCTTCTATGAGCTGGCCGGCTTCACCGACCGGCAGGAAGTCACCATTGAGACGCCGTTCGGGTCTCCGAGCGACGCGCTGACCTTAGGGCAGCTGGGCGGTGTGGGCGTGGCGTTTCTGCCTCGTCACGGTCGCGGGCACTCCATCATGCCCTCCGAGCTGCCGGTACGGGCCAACATTCATGCGCTCAAGCAGCTCGGTGTGCAATGGGTGATCTCGGTTGGCGCCGTGGGCAGTATGCGCGAGGAAATCCGCCCGCTCGATCTCGTCGTACCCGACCAGCTCTTTGACCGCACCAAGAGCCGTCCGTCCACGTTCTTTGGCAACGGCTTAGTCGTCCACGTCGGCTTTGCCGAGCCGTTCTGTCCGCTGCTGTCCCAGGCGCTCTTGGCGGCGGCGCGCGAGACCGATGCTCGTGTTCATGCCGGTGGCACCTACGTCTGTATCGAGGGGCCGCAGTTCTCCACGAAGGCCGAATCGCGCATTTACCGGCAATGGGGCGTGGATGTGATCGGCATGACAGCAATACCGGAAGCCAAGCTGGCCCGCGAAGCGGAGTTGTGCTACGCCACCCTCGCCCTCTCCACCGACTACGACGTCTGGCACGAGTCGGAGGAGCCGGTGACGGTCGAGATGGTCGTCGCCAATCTGCTCAAAAACGTCGAGACGAGCAAGCAGGTCGTGCGGCGGACCGTAGACGCGCTACCCATCGAGCGCACGTGCCCCTGCCCGACGGCGCTGCGCGATGCCATCATCACGCAGCCGGACAAAATCCCGGACGACACGCGCCAGCGTCTCGATCTACTCGTTGGCAAGTACCTCTCATGACTCCCGCTCGTCCTCTCAACCGCCATACCCCCGACGGTCCGCCTCCCGACCGTCATTCCCACGAAAGCGGGAATCCACCGCCCCCCCGCATCGTCGTCACGGGCACGATTGGGCTGGATACGGTGGAAACACCGTTCGGCCGGGTCGAGGCGGCCCTGGGCGGATCCGCCTCCTATTTCGCGCTCGCCGCCTCGCTCTACTCGTCCGTCAATATCGTCAGCGTCATCGGCGAGGATTTCCCCGCTCACTATCAGGAGCTACTGACCCGCCGCCGTATTGACCTGTCGAGCGTCGCGCGGCTCACTGGGCAGACCTTCCGCTGGGGTGGACGATACCGCTACGACCTCAACACCAGAGATACGCTGTTCACCGATCTCAACGTACTGACCGAGTTCCGGCCGGTGCTCACGGAAGCCGAACGGTCGGCGCCCTATGTATTCCTGGCGAACGTTGATCCGGTGCTCCAGGCGCAGGCGCTGGACCAGGCCCGGCAGCCGCGCTTGACCATGCTCGATACGATGAACCTGTGGATCGAGCACAGCCGCGATGCCTTGACGGACGTGCTGCGCCGCGTGGACGTAGTGCTGGTCAACGACGAGGAGGCCCGCGAGTACACTGGCGAGTACAGCGTGTTCAAGGCGGCGCGCGCCATCCGTGACCTGGGACCCCGCATCGTCATCGTCAAGCGTGGCGAGTACGGTGCTATCCTCGTTAGCGACGGGGGGTACTTCTTCCTGCCCGGCTATCCGCTCGAAGACCCGCGTGACCCGACCGGGGCCGGTGACTCCTTTGCCGGCGGGTTTCTGGGGTATCTCGCCAGCGAAGACGTGACGTTGCCGGAAGCCGGCGACCCGGCGCTGGACCGGCATCCGAGCATGGTGAGCATTCGCCGCGCGTTGGTCCACGCCAGCGTCGTGGCCTCGTTTGCGGTAGAGCAGTTCAGCGTCGAGGCCCTTGTCGAGCTAACGCCGGAGCGGGTGCAGGCCCGCTTTCGTGAGTTCAAGCGACTGACCCATTTCGATGAATGACGACGACCGGTTGCCCCATCCGTTAGAGTGCTGGATGGTACACACGGACGCCATAAAGGAGCAGAGTAAGCATGACGGTTGATCTAGCGGTACCCAGCGACATCAAGGACCCGGCACTCGCGGCCCAGGGCGTGAAGCGGATCGAGTGGGCGGCGGTGGAGATGCCCGTCGTCCGGCTGATCCACGAGCGTTTTGCCCGCGAGCAGCCGCTGCGGGGCGTGCGGTTGGGCGCCTGCCTGCACGTGACGACGGAAACGGCCAATCTGATGCGCGCCCTCCAGGCCGGCGGCGCAGAGATTGCCCTGTGCGCTTCCAATCCGCTCTCGACGCAAGACGACGTAGCGGCGGCGCTGGCGGCGGATGGCATCGCGGTGTTTGCCATCAATGGCGAGGACGAAAAGACCTACTATCGGCACATTCAAGCGGTGCTGGACACGCGCCCGCAGCTCACGATGGATGATGGCGCCGATTTGGTCGGCGTGCTGCATAAAGAGCGCCCCGACCTGATCGCCGAGGTCATCGGGGGCACCGAGGAGACGACGACCGGGGTGATTCGGCTGCGGAGTATGGAGGCCGACGGCGCGCTCCAATACCCCATTGTGGCCGTCAACGAGGCCGACACGAAGCACTTCTTCGACAATCGCTACGGTACGGGCCAGAGTACGCTCGACGGCATCATCCGCGCGACGAACGTGCTAGTCGCCGGCAAAAACGTCGTGGTCTGTGGCTACGGCTGGTGTGGCCGTGGCGTGGCTAGTCGTGCTCGCGGCATGGGTGCCAGCGTGATCGTCACCGAGATAGACCCGACCCACGCGCTGGAGGCGCTGATGGAGGGCTACCGCGTGATGCCGCTGGTCGAGGCCGCCCGGATCGGGGACGTATTTGTCACCGTCACCGGCAACCGCAGCGTCATTGGCGCCGACCATTTCGCGGCGATGAAGGACGGGGCCATCGTTGCCAACTCCGGCCACTTCAACGTGGAGATCAACATTCCGGCCCTGGAGAACATCGCCGTCAGCACGCGCGAGGTGCGGCCGTTCGTGCAGGAGTACCTGACCGCCGACGGGCGCCGCCTACACCTGCTGGGCGAGGGCCGGCTCATCAACCTGGCGGCCGCCGAGGGGCATCCCGCCGCCGTGATGGACATGAGCTTTGCCAACCAGGCCTTGTGCGCGGAATACATGGTCACGCACGCTGCGTCGTTGGAGCGGCGCGTGTACACTGTGCCGGAGGAGATTGACCGCGCCGTAGCCCGCTTGAAGCTCCGAGCCATGGGCGTCGAGATTGATGTCCTGACACCCGAGCAGGAGCGGTACTTGGCCTCCTGGGAAGAGGGCACGTAGCGGCATACTTTCATCCCGCCCCCACCCCCTCCCCCGTCCCGACGGGAGAGAGAATGCATCGTCCCCCCCGCCGCAGCGGGGGGACCATAGGGGGCCGGTAGACGCAGACCTTCATCAATTGCAGAGAGGAGACGGTCGGTGAGCACGACCTTCATGCAGGCGGAGCAGTTGCTATTCACCTCGGAGTCGGTTACGGAAGGGCATCCCGATAAGCTCTGCGATCAGATTTCGGATGCCGTGCTGGATTGGTCCATCGGGCAGAACTCGCACGCCCGCGTGGCCTGCGAGGCCGTGGCCAAGTCCGATGACGAGCACGATTGGATCGCCGTCTGCGGCGAGGCGACGCCGCTGCCATCCGACGAGGTGGTCAACGACCTGGTCCGCAATACCTTGCGGCGCATCGGCTACACCGACCGCAAATACGGCACGAGCGACACGGCCACCGTCGCCGTGCATATGACCGGGCAGTCGGCGGACATCGCGCAAGGTGTGGACGACGCGCTGGAGACCCGCGGCACCGACGAGACCGAGGTTGGCGCCGGAGACCAGGGCATGATGATCGGCTTTGCCTGCACTGAGACGCCGGAGATGATGCCGGTGCCGATAGCCTTGTCCCATCGGCTCTGCCGCCAGCTCGCCGCAGTACGCAAAAGCGGCGAGTTGCCGTTTCTCGGCCCCGACGGGAAATCGCAGGTGACGGTGGAGTATCAACGCGGCCGGCCCGCGCGGGTGGTCACGGTCGTCGTCTCCACCCAGCACGATGAAGACGCGAGTCAAGCGACCATCCGCGAAGGTGTGATCGAGCAGGTCATCAGGCCCGTGTTGGGCGCCTGGTGGCAGACACCGGAGCCGACCGTTCACGTCAACCCCACCGGGCTGTTCGTGATCGGCGGGCCGCGCGGCGACTGCGGCCTCACGGGACGCAAGATCATCGTGGACACGTATGGCGGCATGGCCCGCCACGGCGGCGGCGCGTTCTCCGGCAAGGACCCAACGAAAGTGGACCGCTCGGCGGCCTATGCCGCGCGGTACGTGGCAAAAAATATCGTCGCCGCCGGGCTGGCCGACCGGTTCGAGCTGCAACTGGCCTACGCCATCGGTGTAGCGGACCCGCTCTCGATCATGGTCGAGACCTTTGGCACCGGCGCCGTCGCGGACGAGCGGATCGTTGACCTCATCCGGCGCCACTTCGACCTGCGCCCTGGCGCGATCATCCGCGATCTGCGCTTGCGGCGACCGATCTACGAGCCGACGGCCGCCTACGGCCACTTCGGGCGCGACGATCTCGACGCCCCCTGGGAAGAAACCGACAAGGCCGAGAATCTCCGACTGGATGCCGGCATCCCGGAGCCGAGTCGCGCGGCCGCGGCCACTGCTGCAGGTGCCTAGCGTCGCGTCCTGTCGCACCCCCGGCACCCCGCTGTGCAGGGGGGCCATAGGCTCACAAGGGTAGGTTTTTCGTGCAGGGGCGCGGTAAATCGCGCCCAGCCGCCCGTCATTGCGGCGGAAGCCGCAATCCAGCCCCTCAACTGCCGCTTATCACACCGCCCCCTCTTCCCTGGAGGACAGCGGCGGACCGGCGGACCAACTCCGCCATGACTCCCCTTCCCTGCGAGGGAGCAACTGTGTTGCCCGTCAAGCCGTGGTGAGCACTGGTGGCTGCCAGGCGGCGTGATCGCGGAGCATCGCGTTCAGCATCGTCAGCAGCTTCCGCATGCAGGCCACCAGGGCCACCTTCTTCGCTTTGCCCGCCGCGCAGAGCCGCTGGTAGAACGTTCGCACGATCGGATTGCAGCGCGTGGCGGTCAGCGTCGCCATGTACAGCACGGCCCGGACCGCACGGCGCCCGTCCCAAGTGCCCCGCCGCCCGCGCCAGGTGCTACTGTCCCGGTTCAGCGGGGCCACCCTGACAAGGTCGCCACCTGCTGGCGCGATAACGTCCCCAGTTCCGGCAGTTCCGCCAGTAGCGTGCGTGTCAGCACCCGGCCCACCCCGGGCACCTGGCGCAGCAAGTGGTCCTGCGCCCGCCAGAGGGGGCTGGACTGGAGGGCCTGGTCCAGGTCGCCGTCCACGCGGGCCAACTCCCGTTGCAGCCAGCGCACGTGCGCCTGGATCCGCCGGCGCACCCGCCGCAGGGTGGTCCGGGCCAATCGGTGTCGCTCGGCCGTCAGTTGCTGGACGACCTGGCGCCGGCGCGTGAGCAGCGCGGCTAACTCTGCGGTCTGGGGCGCAGGGAGTGGGCGGACGGGTGGTCGCACGGCGGCCGCGAAGTGGGCCAACACCTGCACATCGAGCACATCGGTCTTGGCGAGCCGCCCGGTGGCCTTGGCGAAGTCGCGTACTTGGCTCGGGTTGACCACCGCCACGGGCAGCCCCGCCGCGCCAAGGGTGCTCGCCGCCAGGCGCTCCAGCCCCCCGTGGCTTCCAGCACAATCAGGGCTGGGGCGCACCGCTGGAGCTGGCGCTGCAGGGTGGCCACGCCGGCCGGGTCATGGGGCACGGTCCAACCCGGCTCCGGTGCCTCCGCGGGATCCGCCCGGCACATGGCGACGGCGAGGCTGGCTTGGGCCACAGCGATCCCGACATATACGGCGTGCTCGGTCATCCGGACCTCCTTCGCGAGTGGTGGCTCCCGAGCACCCAACCTTGTGCGATACGGGCTTGCCCAGCCGCAGCGGCCCCGGCAACTGTCCTGGCTGTGGGAACCAACGCGCGTGACGACCCCGGCTTCCCTGCGGTCTTGGGGGACCTTGGGGCAAACGGTCTGTCGCGCCCGGGTAGCTACTGGTGCCTACCACCCCCTAACATACAAGGGGGGCGGCGCAGCGACCGGGGGCTACCAAATGTGCCCGGGTTCGGGCTTCGACCGGAATGACGAACGCCTGGGCGCGGTGATTCGTGCCCCTAAGAGTGTGTTTCCAAAGGGGGATTCAGGCAGGCGCTAGCCGGCGGAGCATGAGGTGGATCATCGCGATGTAGATCCACGACTCCGTGGTCGTCGGCATCGCTGCATAG
>DAOUJP010000039.1:0-95825 GCA_034422515.1 Chloroflexota bacterium
GACCCGGTCGGAAAGGTCGTGCCTACGATGTGCTGCGGACATGCTACACTTGCTCCTGGCCTACTTACAGCATCAACTTACCATCCAATCCTCAATTTGACGACACGCCCTAGAGCGTTTTCTCCACGCGCAGCATTCCGGCCTCGCTACTCTGGCCCGGGCGGGAATATCCCATGTGCAATTCGAAACCATCCATCCCTTTCTGGACGGCAATGGCCGCGTGGGGCGGCTGCTCATCACGTTTCTGCTGTGTCATGAGGGCGTGTTGCAGGAACCGCTGCTGTACCTGAGCCTCTACTTCAAAGAGCATCGTCAGGAATACTACGCGCTGCTCAATGACGTGCGTCGGAACGGTGACTGGGAGGTCTGGTTGGCATTCTTTCTCGAAGGTGTCAAGCAGACTGCGGATGGTGCCGTCGCAACGGCCCGGCGGCTGGTGGCGTTGTTCCAACAAGACCAGGACGCTATCCGGCAGTTGGGTCGTGCGGCAGGATCGGCGTTGCGCGTCCATCAGGCGCTGAAGGAGCAGCCAATCGCTACCATTGCTAATATCTGCAAACATACTGGGCTTTCTTTCCCAGCCGTATCTTCAGCTATGACACGGCTGCTCGCACTCGGGCTGGTGCGGGAGATCACCGGCCGGGACCGCAATCGCGTCTTTATTTACGACCGCTACCTTGCTATCCTGAATGAAGGAACGGAAGCGCCATGAGTCCCGACAGCTTGTCCGGTTGGGGTACCTCTCGGTGCTGGCCCGAAACCGCCGCGCGGCTGCCGCCAGAACTACGCCAACTGATGCGGCGTTACCAGAAATAGCGAGCCGCCGCGTGTATCGTCGGCCGCCGGGTGCAGTTCCTCGCGCCAGGGAAAGATTCCGGCCCACCAAAGCACGACTTCCGATTTTCCCGACCAATACAGCCGCGCCAACCACAGATCGGAGTGAACACAATGGCCAGCAAGATGTCCAGGAAGTCAAAGCAGGCCGGCGCCAGCGGGAAGCCGGTCCTCCTCTCCGGCGGCAACCCGCAGATCGCAAAGGCCGACGGCGACGCCCCCGTGCAGGCCTATATCGCAGCGATGCCCGGCTGGAAAAGCGATCTCGGCCGCCGCCTCGACGACCTCATCGTGCGTACCGTCCCCAACGTCCGCAAGGCCGTGCGCTGGAACTCGCCCTGGTATGGCCTTGAGGGCCAAGGCTGGTTCGTGAGTTACCACGTCTTCACCCGCTACGTAAAGGTGACCTTCCTCAACGGCGCGTCGCTGCAACCCGTCCCACCCGGCTCCGGCAAGGACCCGGACTCGCGCTGGATAGACATCTACGAAGGCGAGCTTGACGAGGCGCAGCTGGAGACCTGGGTCCGCCAGTCAGCCGCCCTCCCCGGCTGGCAGGGCTTCGACTGGCTGTGAACGCCGCCTCCGGCCGGCACGAAACCGCAGCGCGTGCGCCAGACGCGGAGGACTATCCGGGATCTGATGACCGATTCCTTATGTTAGGGCCTGGCACCGAATAGGTCGTAATTCGGTGCGTCTAGGCTCGCCAAAATGGACTAGATCAAGAGCCTTCGTCCCGGCCTTTCTGCTGACGCGCGGCTCGGTCATGCTTACCCGATATAATCGCAATCAAACCAATCACATTGAACATGGCTTGGGCACAAAGGGCAGCATCACTATAGACAGATGTCCTCCTATGCGTCACCTTGTTGGCAAGGTCTACAGCACTGTTCACACATTTGCGAACTTCTCGGCTTGACGCCCCAGGACACTCCGATGCCACATATCGAGCAATCATCCGCTTTACGTCAGTGGCACTGACTTCGGTATTGTCGTTGGGGAGCGGAGGATGCTGCTTCGCGTCAAATACGGCTTGGGCCACTGAAATGAGTCCTTCTCTGCACAAGACCCCTACTTCTTGAAATTGCTCCTCAGTCGAGGCGGTCGTCAATAACTCCCGGATTCTGTCCATCGTCCGGTCAACACGTTGCCAACCTATGGGATTCGTAAAAAGGTGCGTAAGGCCATCCGTGAGCGAATCCTTGTTGATGTTATACGAGATACTTTGTATGTGCATGCCGCCCGCTTCACTGGCGGGCCACACCTCTCGCAATGAGTCGAGTATCACGCCTTTGTCTTCCTTGGAAAGTTCCCTCAATGCTTTACAGGAGGATATCGAGGCATATATGGTCGCGTTGACCAGCTCAAAGTGTGCATCTGAAGTAAGCGAGAATCTCATATCCACGTACTCAAAGTCCACGTAGGCATCGGTTAGCAGCGCCGCCAAGTCTTGGCGATCCTCATAGCGAAGAATGGCTACAACATCTTCAAGTGATTCCATGCTCTGTGTGTCGCCTTGATCTGAATCCATGAAGACCCCCAAGTCCTGGACAGAGTCCTGTTTTACAGAGTGGCGGCCCACCCTGACGTTCGCTCGAACCTACCCGACCTTCTCTACGCTCCGGAATTGACGGCAGTACCGCAGCCGCTGCAGAACCGGTCTCCCGGTTGCAACTGCGTCCCGCACTGGGAGCAGAACCGTCTCCCTCCAGATTCTGCATGCCCCGGAGAAACCTGGTGGGACTGCATGGCAGGAGATGCGCCGTAACCCCCCGCGCCCTCATGCTCCTGCAGGGGATCAGGGCCGTATTGGTTGGGACCGCGTGACCCGGACATGGCGCACAGAATGAGGACCACTATTCCCCCAAGGGGAACCAGATTTAGCAGTTGGAACCAGCCAGACTTTCCGGTGTCGTGCAGCCGTCGGCACGTCACCGCCAGGGAGGATAGTACCAGCGCGAGCGCAAGAAGAAGAAAAATAACGTTATCCACAGAGAGGGCCACGATATAGAACAACCCAACGATCAGCGTGAACCACCAGAATTCCGAACGTTGTGCCCGGCCGTTGAAATTGGCGTAATTCCGCAACACTGAGGTGATCGCCTCAATGGGGCCCATAGAATCCGCTCCCTCCCTGGCATTTATGATGACGGGGGCCTCCGCCGCGCACCGATCAATGCCTGATCAGGCCCAGCCATCTCAGTTTCAACCGCTGCCATGTTGCTACTGGGAAGACCCGTTGCAGGCGGTCGGCACGTCCCCTGCGAAAGGTAACGGAAACCGACTCCACTCTGGGCAAGAAGCACCTCAACACCAAGTCACCACCGCGATACTACCCGAAAGCCCACTCTTTGCCAATACGCCCGGCTTAGAGCCGAACTGAGTTACGGCCCCCCTACGGGGCGGAAGCCGGCAGGGAGAAAGCCGGGGGTAGGTCCGACTAGCCTCCCATCTGATAGCCTACCCTTGTCAGTCCGAAAGGTGGGGAGCCATGCGAAAGGCAACGTTGAGTGTCGGGCGATGGTTCGAGATCGGCACGGAGCCGGTGCCGCAGCCGGGGCCGGGCGAGGCCCGCGTGCAGGTCCGGGCCTGCGGCGTCTGCCAGACCGAGGTTCATGCCATTGATGGCTCGCTGGCCCGGACGGACATTCCCAGCATGATGGGACATGAGTTTAGCGGTGAGGTCGTCGCGCTGGGCGCCGACGTGACCGGACTGGAGATCGGGACGCCGGTCGCCTGTCTGTCGCGCGGGGGCTACGGCGAGCAAGTCGTGGTCCCGGTAGACCGGCTCTTTCCGCTGCCCGCCGGTGTGCCTGTCGAGCACGGCGCGTTCGTCGAGCCGCTGGCGTGCATTGTCGCCGCCGTCGAGAGCGCCGCGCTGCCGATGGGCACGACCGCCCTCCTTACCGGCGCCGGACCGATGGGGTTGTTGACACTCCAGATGGCCCACCGCAGCCGCGCGGCGCGGGTCATCGTCTCCGAGCCGCATCCCGACCGGCGGGCGTTGGCGCTGCGGCTTGGCGCGGCCCAGGTCGTTGATCCGAGTGACGGAGACATCGAGGCCGCGGTGATGGCTACCACCGGGGGTACCGGTGTCACAGTGGCCTTCGAGAGTTCCGGTGTTCCGGCCGCGCTGGCCGATTGCTTGCAGTCGGTCGCCAACGGCGGCCGGGTGGTGATGATCGGCGTGCATCCCACTGCGGCGCGCCTCCCCTTACACCTCGACGACTTCCATCCCCGCAATCTGAGCCTCGTTGGCGTCTATGGCGGTCGGGGCCAGTTCCACGCAGCGGCGCAATGGCTCGCCCACCTGGACCTAGAGCCACTCATCGGCCGGCGGTTCGAGCTGGCCGACATCAACGCGGCCTTCGACGTTGCCCGCAGCGGGCAGAGCCTCAAGGTACTGGTCGGACCCGGCCTCGGCCAGGACGAGTAGTGGATGCTGTGCCCGTTCCCCTGCGGAGCGGGGGGACCATAGGGGGGCCGGTATTGCACCTCACCCCCAGCCCCTTACTTGACGAGAGCAGTAGACGCAAGCACGGCTACCGCAGCGCCTGGAGCGCACCACGAGCGGCCGACAGAAACCGGTCCAAGTCCGCATCGCTGTGCGCCAGCGAGAGGTACAGCTTCTCGCCCGGATTGACCAGGATGCCCCGGCGCAGCAACTCGTTGCCGAACTGCATCCGCCGCGTCTGGTCGGTGGCAAGCGTGTCACGGTAGCGGCGCAGCGGCCCGGCGCCAAAGAACACCTGCGACACTGGACCGTCGCCAATAGCCTGCACCGGCAGTCCCACTTCCCGACCGAGCGCGTTCAGCTCGGCGCGGAGCGTGTTCCCGATCCGGTGCAGCCGCTCGTACACCCCGTCGGCAGCCAGCGCGTCGAGCGCAGCCAGCCCCGCCGCCGCCCCGATAGGATTGCCGTTGAAGGTGCCGCCGAACCACGCATAGGCTGCCCGCCTCCGCCGGCTCGCCTGGGTCAAATCAAGCACATCGCGCCGTCCGCAGACGGCACCCACCGGAAAACCACCGGCAAACGCCTTCCCCAGCGTGCAGAGATCGGGAATCACGCCATAGCGCTCTTGCGCGCCGCCCCAGGCCAACCGAAAGCCCGTCACGATCTCGTCGAAGATCAGCAGCGCGCCGCACGAATCCGCGAGCGCCCGTAGGCCGGCCAGGAAGCCCGGCTCCGGCCGCAGCGCGCGCTGCAACGGCTCGACGATGATCGCCGCCAGGTCCGCGCCGTACCGCTCGACGAGCCGCTGCACGCCGGCCAGGTCGTTGAACTCGCCGATCAGCACGCTCTCGCTCGCCCCGGTCGGAATACCGTCCGAGTCCGGCACGCCGCGCGGGTACGGACTCAGCGCCGCCGGCGCGGTGCTCTGAACCGCGTAGTCGTGACTGCCATGCAAAGCGCCCTCGAACTTCAGGACTAGCTGCCGGCCGGTCGCCACGCGCGCCAGCCGCAGCGCATAGAACGTTGCCTCCGTGCCGCTCGACGTGAACTTGATCGCCTCGGCGCACGGCACCGCCGCCACAACCCGCTCCGCAAACTCCACGGCCCGTTCGTTGTTCAGGTGGAAGTGGCTGCCGCGCGCCAGCTGCGCCTGCACCGCGGCCATGACCTCCGGATGGCAGTGGCCGAGCAGCATGGGGCCTGATCCCATGAGGTAGTCCACAAACTCGCGCCCATCCACGTCCCAGACGTGCGCCCCCTGCCCACACGACACGGTGATCGGCACGTCGTCCGGCAGCTTCCAGATGGAGAGCGTGCCACCGCCGAACACCCTGGCGGCGCGTTCCTGAAAATCACGACTGCGCGCGGTCGTCGTGGCACTCGTCACGCTCGTTTCCCTCCCCCTCGCCGCTCACGCCCCCCGCCGGAAATCCCCGTTCCCCCGCGCCGCGGGGGGACCATAGGGGGGCCGGTAGGTCAGCCCTACAACCCCAGCAGCCGCCGCGCGTTCTCGCCCAAGATCAGCCGCTTGGCTGCGTCCGAGATGTCCGCCGTGATGATCTTGCCGATCTGTGGTCGCGGGTCCATCAGCGGCGTATCCGAGCCGAACACCACCCGCTCCGCCCCTGCCCCCGCGACCAGCTCCTCCGTCACGCCCGGCGTGCGGTACGTCGAGGCAGTCTCCAGGTAGTAGTTCGGCAGCTCCCGCGCCGCCGCAATCGCCAGCTTCCGCGCCGGCGGCGTGTTCCCGCTGTGCGCCGCCACAAATCGCGCGTTCGGAAAGCGCCGCGCCGCCTCCGCCAAGTGCGCTGGTGAGCACCGCTCATCCGTATGGTGCAGCACCGCCAGCCCTCGCGCGTCCGCAAAGGCGTAGATCGGGTCCCACTCCCGGTCGCTGATCTTGTACGGCGTATACGGCGCGTACAGCTTCAGTGCCCGGAACCCCAGTTCGTCCACCGCCCGCGTCAGTTCGTCCAGCATCGTATCCGTCGCCAGCGGCGATACGTAGGCAAAGCCGATAAACCGCTCCGGCCGCGCCGCGATGATCGTCGCCGTCCGGTCGTTCCCCCGGCGCCCGTCCAGGTGGAAAATACCGAAGACGCACGACCGATCCACCCCCACCGCATCCATCGCCGCGACCATCCGGTCCACGTCGTCCACCATCCCGGTCCCGTCCCACAGGCCCGCGTGCCCGTGGAAGTCAATCACCTCGATCCCGCCGATCACGCTGCCCCCTCCCCCACCAGCAGCCGCTCCGCGTTGCCCGCGCAGACCAGCGCCAGTTCCGCCTCCGTCAGCGTCGTGTGGTGCAAGTAGTAGAGGATCGGTCCCATCCCATAGCGCGGATACCACGACCCGTACAGCAGCCGCTCCGCGCCGAACTCGGCACACAGCGCCTCCACGTCGCCCAGCGTCTCGTGCCGACTCAGCTCCAGGTGCAGTTGCGGCAGCAGGCGCATCAACGGCCGCACCAGCAGCACGTGTTGGTAATGCACCCCCGCCAGCACCACCGGCAGCTCCGGGTAGCCCTGCAACGTCGTCGCCAGCTGGTGCGCGTCCACCTCCGGCAGCGGCACGCACAGCGCAATCCCCTGCTCCTGCAACCAGGACAGCGCCTCCCCGTAGACCCAATCGGCAAACGGCACGATCCCTTTTCCACCCAGATCGTGCAGCCGCACGCTGTGCAACAGCCCCCGCCCGTGCAGCTCCCGCAGCTGCGCCAGCGACGCATCCGTCGGCGACACCACGCACTGCGGAATCAGCCGCCCCTCGTGCCCCGCAAGCGCCTCGAACAGCAGTTCATTGCCCTCGACCGCGCTCTTCGTCTGCGCGTACACGTAATGCACCACCGCCCGCTCCACCCCGTGCCGGTCCAGCGTCGCCAGCAGCCCCGGCGCATCCGCCGCCGGCGACAACTGATCGTGCCAGTGTCCCAGCGCCACGTTCGCATCCACCACCGCCACCCGCGGCCGAAAGCTCAAACCATCACTCATCGTACTCCCTAGTCTAGCGATCCGACCCACTATGGACGGATGCCCTCATCGCCCCTACCGATAGGCCCGTGACTGCAAGCGATACAGTTCGGCGTACAGTTGCTCGTTCCGCATCAGTTCGTCGTGGCTGCCCTGCTCGAGAATGCGCCCTTTGTCCAGTACCACAATATGGTCCGCCATCCGCACCGTCGAAAATCGGTGCGACACCAGGATCGTCACCGTCCCCCGGCGCTCGTCCCGGCGCGCCTCGGCGGCAATCCGCTCAAAGAGCGCGTGCTCCGTCTGAGCATCAATGGCCGCCGTCGGCTCGTCCAGGATCACCAGCAGCGGGTCCAGACGCATGAAGGCCCGCCCCAGCGCGAGCTTCTGCCACTCACCGCCGGAGAGGTCCACCCCGCCCTCCCAGTCCCGGCCCAGTTGCGTTTCCAGGCCGGCGGGGAGCGTGCCCGGTACGTCGTCGGCGCCAGCGCGCACCAGCGCCGCCTCGACTGCGGGGACCTCCTCAATGGCCGGCAGGTTCCCCACCCCCACCGTCTCGCGGGCGACAAACTCGAAGCGGCTGAAGTCCTGGAAGCCCGTGCTCAATCGAGGCCGCCACTCGTCCACCTGGAAGCGGCGCAGATCAATGCCGTCGGCCGCAATCCGGCCCGCGTCCGGCTCATAGAAGCGCGAGAGCAGCTTGACCAGCGTCGTTTTCCCGGCCCCATTCTCCCCGACGAGCGCGACCACGCCGCCCGCCGGCAACTCCAGCGAGACGTCACGCAGCACCGGCGTATCCGTGCCGGGGTAGCGGAAGGTGAGGTCGTGGACCGCGATTCCCCGCGTGAGCCGCGCCGGCACCGGTGCCGGCACTCCAATGACCTCCCGCTTGCGCTCGGCGTAGTCCTCCAGCCAGAGATAGCGCCGCGCAACACTCATGGACCACACGAAGCCGGTACCGTAAGCGACTACCTGTGACACTACCCCGTTCATCTGCGCGGCCAAGCTGATGGCGAGCAGCACGTCACCCGGAGTGGCTAGACCCTGGATCGCGCGGACAAGCACCAGACCGATGGCGCCGATGTACCCGATGGCAAAGAGGACGGATCCCGCCGCCTGCAGCCCCATGATCTGCCAGTCCCCCCGCTCACGGTCGCGCATCTGGGCTTCGTACACGGCGCGGTGTCTGGTCAGCAGCTCGTCCCGCAGGCCGAATATCCGCACTTCCTTGCCGGCCTCGGCCGACGTAGCGATGCCGAATATCTGCTCGCGCAAGCGTACCCGCTCGGCGGTGATCTGGTCCGTCCGGCGCTTGATGGCCAGGCCGCGTCGTTCGGCCAGCGTAGAGCCGGCTCCGAACAGGGGCAACAGGAGCAGCAGCGGGTGGAGACCGGCCAAGAGGATGGCACTCCCCACAAGCTGCACCACGATCTGGATCACCTGCCCCGCTGCATTCGTCATCCAGGCGAGACTGCCGCGCCGCTCGCGCAGGATGGCCATCTCGTCGAGGTAGTCGGGGCGTTCGTGATGCTCGAGGCCGGCAATACCCGCGCTCAGTTCCATCAGCCGTCTGTCAATCAGCGCCCCCGCCCGCTCTACGACGGTGAAGATCAATGTCACGTAGAACTGGAGGTTGACGACGGCGATCCCCGCGGTCGCTGCGATGATGAGGGCCGCGACGAGGCCATCGCGGAGGTTGAGTGCGACTGCCGCATCGGCGAGCAGCTTCAGCCCCACCGGGACCACCAACCCCTCCAAGGCCATGATGAAGGCCGACAGCAGGAAGATCACCGCCGGCCAGGGCGCCGCCCGTAGCCCGAACGCCATGAGCACTCGAAAACCCCGCACGTGCTCACTCATGACCCTATGCCCCGGCCCCTTCCCGCCTGGGTAGCGCAGTCTCCGCAGTGTCCTTGTGCCCGTTCTCCCCGGCGTGGGGAGGCGCGGTGAGGTCCTCGCTGAACCGGCTCGCTTGCAGGGTGTACATCTGCGCGTATTGCCCGGCCAACGCCGTCAACTCGTCGTGGCTGCCTTGCTCGGTGATGCGGCCGTCGGCGAGCACGCAGATGCGGTCAGCCCGCCGCACCGTGGAAAACCGGTGCGAAATGATGATCGTGGTCAGCCCGGCCGTGATCTCCAGAAAACGGTCGTAGAGCGCTGCTTCTGCCCGCACGTCCAGGTTGGCCGTCGGCTCGTCGAGGATCAACAGCCGCGCCCCGCTCTCGACCGCGAACAGCGCCCGCGCGAGCGCCACCCGCTGCCACTGACCACCGGAGAGGTCGGCCCCGTCCGTGTACCGTCGGGACAGGATCGTGTCCCACCCCCGCGGCAGCGCCTCGATCAGTTCCAGCGCCCCGGCCTTGCGTGCTGCCTCGGCGAGGGCGGCCGGATCAGGCGCGGCGTGCAGTGCCCCGAGCCGGATGTTCTCGCGCGCGGAGAGCGGGTACTGCACAAAGTCCTGGAAAATAGCGGCGACTTGCGCTTGCCAAGCGTCCGCGTCAGTGTCTTGCAGATCGCGCCCATCTACCACGATGCTGCCCGCCGACGGGTCATAGAGCCGGCAGAGCAGCTTGATCAGCGTGGTCTTGCCAGCGCCGTTCGCGCCCACGATAGCCAGCGACCGCCCGGCCGGAATGGATAGGTCGAGCCTATCGAGCACGTCGTCGGTCTGGCCGGGATAGCGGAAGGTCAGCCCCCGGCACTCGATGCCCTCATGCGGGCTGCCAGGTGCCGGTCGGTGGCCGCTGCCGCGCTGACTCCGGTCGGTGAAGCGCCGTTCGAGTTCCAACACCGGCAGCAGTGAGACCACGGCGTAGGCCAGCCGCGTGTTATTGTCGGAAAAGTTGAATCGCACGCTGTCCAGCACTGCCCGGGCGTAGACGGCCAGTGCCCCCAGACCGATGTTGCCTTGCGTGGCGGCCCAAGCCAGCAGTACCAGTGCCCCCAGGTTGACCGCGGCGTAGGTGAGAGTCATCAGCCAGATGATGGGCCGTCCCAACCGATTCTCGTGCCACAGCGGCACCATCGCTCGCTGGAACTCCCGCTCGAAATGGCCCACTAGCCAGTCCCGCAATCCCCAGATGCGGACCTCTTTCGCCGGCTCCGGAGTCAGCGCGAGATCGCGGAAGTATTGGGCGCGACGCACGGCAGCCGACTGCCCGAGGCCGACGTTGGCCACCCGGACGATCTCCTTCTGACTGAAGTAAGTGATAAAGGCCGACAGGAGCAGCAGTACCAGTGCCAGCCCCCAGTGAAACGCCACGAGAATCAGCGCCGAGCCGAGCGCCACAACCCACACCGGCACCAACGTTGCCAACGCCCTCACTGCTTGCTTCGGGCGGTAGTAGGTCATGCCGACCCCTTGCGCCGCCTGAATCTGGTCCAGGTTGAGCGGGTCTTCGAGGTGGGCGATCCCGTGTGGCCGGCCGACGGCCTCGATCACGCGCTCCTGCAGATAGAGGTCCAGATAGCGGCCGAGGGCCAAGCCGAGCACATCCTGGGCCGGGCCCAGCACCTGCAGGGCGATAAAGGCCACGCTGACGACGGCCAGCCAGATCAGCGTGAGCCGCGCGGCCGGCGAGTCGAGACCACCTTCCACCGCCGCCGGGATCGAGCCGATCAACAGGCCCGTGACCACGGTCAGCCCGATCGGCAGGAGCATATTGAGCAGGACGACGACCGCGAGGCTGATCGTGCGCGGCAGGTGGACCCGCGGCAGCAGGCGCAGGAGCGCCAGGGTACCCACGAGCGCCGGCGGCACCGGCCGGCGCCAAGGCAGCCGTTTCATGAGCTTCCGTCGCAGGGAGAGCCGTTTCATTGGCCGATGATACCAGCCGCGCTCTCGCCCATCCCCACTCTGTGCTCTCTGTGGCTAAAGGAAGCCCTCCCGGAGGGGGCACTGGCCACCGACCGCTAACTCACTGCCCACTCCAGCGCCGCCAGCACCGCCGCCACGTGCGAGCGGTCCATCGGCAGCGAGAGCGCGCACATGCTCAGGCCCGACGACAGCATCACGCCCTGCGCCAGCAGTTGCAAATACACGCGGTACGCCTGCTCGCCGTCTGCGGTCGCCAGCGAGCGGTAATCGCGCAGCGGCTCCGCCGTAAAGTGGAAGCCGAACAGCGATCCGTCGCCGACAGCCTGCGCCGCCACGCCCAGCCGCCCGAACAGCGCGTTCGCTTCTGCCCGTAGCTCGTCGCCCAGCGCCGTCAGGTGCTCATACGCCGCCGGCGTCAGCGTCCGCAGCGTCGCCAGCCCCGCGGCCAGCGAAACCGGATGGCCGTGGAACGTGCCGCTGTGCATGTAGCCCGTGCCGCCGCGCGCGTCGTCGAGGAGGTCCATCAGGTCGGCGCGTCCCCCGAACGCGCCAATCGGAAAGCCACCGCCGATGATCTTGCCGAACGTGGTCAGGTCGGGCCGAATACCGCACTGTTCCTGCAGCCCGCCCGGCCCTACCCGGAACGCCACCACCTCGTCCATCACCAGCAGCAGGTCAAGCTCCTCCGCAATCCCCCGCATGTGGCGGATGAACTCCCGGTCCGCGTCTAGGACACCCCCGCGCGGATCGAGCCACACCGCCGCCAGTTCGTCACGGTGCTGCACCAACAGCCGCTCCACCGCCTCCGGGTGGCCGTAGGGCAGGATTACCGTGTCTGCCGCCGCTCCCCGGTCGAACCCCCGCCCCTGCGGTACCGCCCGCGGCGCGGACTCCGCACCTGCCTCGTCCAGCGGCGGTCCGACGCTGACCTCTAGCGCATCCACCCGCCCGTGAAACGCCCCCTCGAATTTGGCGATCTTCTGCCGCCCCGTCCACCCGCGCACCAGCCGCAAGACGTTCTGCGCCGCCTCGCCGCCGGAGCCGGTGAACCGCACTCGTTCCAGCGACGGCACGCGCTCCCTCATCTCCCGCGCCAGTTCATACTCCACCGTCGTCGGCCCACCCAGCGCAAAGCCCCGCGCCAGCTGCTCCCGCACCGCCGCCATCACCGCCGGATGCCGATGTCCGAGCACGCCGGCGGTATGGTGGTTGGCACAGTCGAGCAGCCGTTGCCCGTCCAGCGTCGTGACGTAGCACCCCTCGCCCGAGCCCAGGAACAGCGGATACGGCTTGCTGAAGTACGCCCCTTTCGCCACCCCGCCCGGCATCACCGTCCGCCCCAGCTCATACTGCCGCCGTGACCGCGGATTCCGCGCCGCGTAGTCCGCCTCCAGCGCCTCGATAGACACCGGCCCCCCGCTCGCCGACGCAGCCCCCGTCGTCATAGTCATCGCCAGCCTCCCTGTCAAAGCTGCTCGATGAACGCCAGTTCGTCCCGCAGCTCTTCGACCGTGCTCTTGTGCTCCAGGTGCTTCACCGCCGCCAGCCGCTTCACCTGCGCGTGGAACGGGCGCGGCAACGTTCCCTGCCCCACGTGCAGGTGCGAGTCGTTTCGACCGCGATGCCCGCCGAGATAGTTGTCCGACCAGTGGACGTGCGTAATCAACTCCCCGCCAACGTCGAGGAACTCCTGCACCCGCCGCGCTTGTTCCGCCAAGTCGCTCGTCGCCACCGCGCACGTCGTCGCGTGACTCGTATCCAGGCACAGCCGCACGTTATCGCGGTCAATCGCCGCCCACAACTGCCGCCACTCCTGCGGGTCCCTCCCCAGTTGATACAAACACTGGCTGCGATCCGCCCGCTCTGCCGGGATGTGCTCCGGCACGGGCGGCCAGTAGTACACCACGTTCTCCAGCACCAGCTCGAAGTCCTTCGGCCGCGCGTGGTCCGCGATCCGCTGCAGTCCCGCCACCGTCCGATCCCAGTCGCCGACCTCTTCCCCCTCGAACGACACAATGCCCATCGAGTGGATGTTGCCGCGCACAGCCCCCGCCTCACACGCAGCGTCAATTGCACGCTGGACAGACTCAATGCTGACCTCCCGGCGCGCGGCGTCGAACGCCCCGATGTTTAGCCGCCCGGCTTCGTCACCTGCCGGCAGATGCACGCTGAACAGGTAGGGCGCATGGCTTGGTGGCAGCCCCACCTCCCCCGCCGCGCTCACGGGCACCTCCACACCGAAACCGAGCTCAGCCACCGTCTCAGCCGGGATTGCAACCGTCGTCAGGTACTCGGGTTGGTTCGCAGTTCTTGGCATGCTCTCGCCCCTTCTCCTTACCAAGGCAACTCCTATCGCGCACCCTACGCAGGTGAACTGGCAGTAAGAGTAGGGTGCCAACCATCTCTCGTCAATCCTGCTAATAAGATGGGTGGAATCCGTCGAGCAGTAGCATCGGTTACAGCCGTCCTCACCAAGAGGTGGTGGCAGGGTGTCTCTGTGAGTAGAGGCTCGGCTATCAAATAGCCATCAAATAAGAGACGAGCTCCTGCAGGGGGCGCTACCAGGGAAGAGTGAGTTCTGGAGGATGAATCTGGGAGCCCTGGTTAGGGTCGAATGGCTTTATCCGCCCTGCTTGCAGAGCGTCGCTGATGATACGGGAGGCAGTGGCGATGTTGCGCTGCGCTATGCCGAACCGTTTTCGGAGGCTGGCGTTCGTCATCGGCTCGCGCTCTACATAGCGCAGACAGGCATGAAGGATGCTGGTTAAGCTACCGACACTCGGGCTTATCTTTACGCCCCCTCGATCGCGCCCTACTGACAAGCCTCTAGGCCGAGCTCGTCGAGGTCGTTGTCCGCCACATCCAGCAACCCAGCCGGCACGCAGCTGGTAAACTCGTTGCTGGAGAGGTACAGCAACGCTAGTTCAGGCAGATTGACCAACTCAGCAGGGATCACGCCGCTCAGTTGGTTGTTGTCCAAGTGCAGTTGCTCCAGTTTTGTCAGATTGACCAGCTCAAGCGGGATCTGCCCGGTGAAACCGTTGTTGTCCAACCGCAATTGCTCAAGGTTGCCCAGATTTCCCAACTCGGGTGGGATCTCGCCAGTCAACTGGTTGCGGTTCACGCTCAGGTACTTCAACTCGGCCAGGTTGCCGAACTCCGGCGGGATCGCACCGGTCAACATATTTTGGTCAAGAATCAGGTATTCGAGGCTGGCCAGGTTGCCGAACGTCGACGGTATCTCTCCGCTCAGGCGATTCCTGTGGAGGTACAGCCCCTCCAGATTGGTCAGACTGCCCAACTCAGCCGGTATCTCTCCGGTCAGCCGGTTGCCGTAGAGGTAGAGAAGCTCGAGCTCGGACAAGTTGCCCAGTTCGGCTGGTACTTCGCCGATGAGGTCGTTGTCATAGAGATACAGGCGCTCCAGTCGAGCGAAACTGCCGAACCCTGCCGGTATCTCGCCAGTCAACTGGTTGCCGTCCAGTCCCAGGACGACCAGATTGGAGAGGTTGTTCAGCTCAACCGGAATCTCGCCAGTGAACTGGTTCTGTCTGAGCCACAGGAACTTCAGATTGGTTAGATTGCCCAGTTCAACGGGAATGGTCCCGGTTAGCTGGTTCTCATCGACGTCAAGGGTCCTGATGTTGACGAGGTTGCTCAGTTCGGTTGGAAGTTCGCCGGTCAATTCGTTTCGCCACAGCTCCAGATTGGTGAGATTGGTCATGGTGCCGAGCTCAGCGGGTATCGGCCCGCTCAACATGTTGCGGTTCAACGACAGCACGCGAAGTTCGGTGAGATTAGTCAACTCGAGCGGTATGGGGCCAGTCAGTTCGTTGCCGTCGAGGTCCAGAACACTGAGTCTGGCCATGTTGCCCAACTCACTCGGGATCTCGCCGCTGAGATCGTTGTCTACCAGTCTGAGCACACGCAGATTGTCCAGCCCAGCCAGATCCGGCGGGATCGCCCCGGTCAGGTCGTTGTTCCCTAGGTGCAAGGAGCGCAGTCTGGACAGAGCGGCCAACCGGGCGGGAATCGCCCCGGCGAGGTCGTTGCTGTCCAGGTATAGGACAAGCACGCAGCCGTCGGCGTCGGTGGATACGCCGAACCACTCGTCGATGGGAGCGGTATCGCTGAGCCAGTTGACGCTGTTTCGCCAATTAGGACCGTCCGTAGCGTCGTAGAGAGCCGTCAGCGCGTCACGGTCACCGGCACAGGCCGCCGGGCCACCAGGCAGGGTCACCAGTTCGGACCATAGCGACCACCTGGGGTTGCCATAGCGATGATCACTGCTGCCGACGATGAACCAGTACGACGCGCCCGGCGTCAAATGTGCAATCGTGTGCGACACCTGACCACTGTTGGCTACGCTCACGGAGGTGAATGCATTAAGCCAATCTTCGCTGGCCTCCACGGCGGCCTCGTAGTCCTCCTTGGAAACCCAACCGATCCGGTAGTAGCCCGCATCTTGAACGGCGTTCCAATGGACGACCACCTCACTGGTTACAGGCCCCACGACGACCCGTGGCTTGTCCTGGGGGCTTGGGGGGGATTGGGCCGCCACCGTCGTGACGCTGGCCGCAAATGTGGCGAACAGAATGGCTGCCAATACTGCTGAGGTCGCCACCCACTGGCCTCTTTGGGTGTGGGATGCAGTGTTCATGATGCTCTCCTGCTGGTGCGTGGATGATTATGGGGCCGGGCCCGCTGGTGGGCCGCCTGCCTCATCATCCCGCAGTTCCTTATGGGCGAACAGCACGGCGCGCGTCGCGGTTTCCGTCTTGGATACCCCAGACTAGGTAGGCGCTTGGCTTACGTACCAGCGCTGCTGCGTTACTCAGTGCAGAGATGTATTCGCCGATCTCACTAGGATCGACAAAGTTCTGCTTGAACTCCACCCAGCCGGTCTCAGCAGGGAGTCTACGCAATTCAGAGATCAGTCCGGTTAGGTGTTCGGATGTATGCTCTGCGCTCATGCTGTGCGGTACTCCGGGCCCCAACCTCACCATGATAGGCATACCAGCGCCAGTGTGCCATCATTGCCGCCGACCTTGCATCCTTCTGTGGGGCAGAACACGAGCGCTCGCCCCCCGGCCGCCCCTACCACGGCAGCTCCCAGCGCGTCGCGGCGACGTGCGTGATGCCACCGATGGTCATGTAGTACACCGTGAAGATGCTGTCGTCGGGCAGCTGCACCGAGATCGGATAGCCTAAGTCCGTCGTCTCGCCGTCGGCGCGCAGGATCGCCCGGTGGTCCAGGTCCCAGTTGCGCCCGCCGTCGGCGGTGATGACCGCTTGCACCCCGAGCGGGTCGCGCCGGTGGCCGTAGGAGCACAGAATCCGCCCGTCGCGCAGCTTCAGCAAGTGCGGCGGATAGCCCCAAATGTCCGTGTAGATCGCGTCCGACCAGGTGCGCCCGCCATCGTCCGACCACGCCTCGGACAGCCGCTGCGGCGCCTGGCGAATCAGGCAAAGCACATGCCCCGGCTCTGTTTCTACCAGCGCCGATTCGTCGCCGTACCCCCCGCTCGCCCCACAGCCCACCAGCCGCAGTTGCCAGCGTGCCCCATTGTCCTCCGAGCGGTATACCAGCACCCGCGAGCGGTCGGTTGCGATGTCGCCGCCATCGTAGAGCGGCGCCAGAATGGTCCCGTCCGTCAGCACGGTGCAGCGCGGAAAGCCGTTCAGCCGATGCGCGCCCGGCACCTCCCACTCTTGCCGCTCCCAAGTCTGGCCGCCGTCGTGCGACCGCTGCACGAACACGCGATTGCCACCGAGCAGCACCGTCGAGTCGTCGCGCAACGGGTGTGCCGAGACGAGCCGGCCGGCCGCCTGCGCTTCCTCCGCCCGGTCCGCCGGCGCTTCCTCGAATCCAACGCCGCCCGCCGCGACCAGCGTGCCGGACGGCATCCGCCCGGCAAACCGGTCGTACCGCTCGCGCGGCGAGGTCCCCGGCCAGTTGAACGGGATGCTCATGTCGTCCGGCGCGGCGGGGGCAAAAGTAGCGCCGCCGTCGGCCGAGGTCACGACGGTCCAGTCACCGAACCCGTAGTGATCCCTGATCCCAGCGTCATTCGCCAGGTACGCCACCGCCAAGCGACCATCGGCCAGCAGTTCGATCACCGGAAAGGCCGCATACGTACCGGCCTGCTTGCGAAGGACACTATGCTCCATGCGGGGCGGTTTCATTCCCACGATCTCCTCCTTACCCGATCCAACAGGGCCTAGTCGCCGCCGCCGACCTGCTTGCCCTCCCAGTCCCGCAGCGCCGCGAGATTGGCCGGCGCGAACACCTTCTGCACCGCGCACACGTGCTGGTCCACCAGTTCGCGCAGGTTGCCGCGCCAGGCCGGCGCGGTCATGCCGAGCAGGTCGAGTTCCTCCGTAGCGCACCGTTGCTCGGCAACCGGGCAGTCCCCGGCGCGGTACGCCACCGCGTCTGCGCCCCGACCGCTGCGATGGGCCGCCCACGGATACTGCCGCCCGAAGAAGTACGCTCGGTCCTGGAACCGCGCCCGCAGGTGGATCGGCTGCTGCACGTAGCCCAGGTTGGCCGGCACACCCTCCGCTTCCAACGCCGCCACGATGGTTGCGCGGCCCACCCCGCCCAGTTCGTCAGGAACTATAGTCGGACTGTGACGATGGTAGACGTGCTCACCACCGGCCGCCTCTGCCACTGGCCGCAGGCCGGCCACGCCCGCCAGCCCCCGCGACAGCCGCTCGTGGTTGGCGCGCCGCTCGGCATTCCACGCATCCATGTGCCGCAACTGCTCCCGGATGATGACCGCCGCCAGCGGGTGAATGCGGTAGGTGTACGTCAGGCTGTCAATGTACGGCGTGAGCGCCGGGTCCTGAATATCGCGCTCCTGCCGTGCCGGGTGCGAGCCAATCGCGCACGCCCGCTCGTAGATTCCTGCATCGTTGGTCAGCACCATCCCGCCGTCGCCGCCGATGATCTGCTTGCCGTCACCGAAGCTGAAGCAGCCCACGTCGGCAATAGTACCGACATACTGCCCTCGGTAACGCCCGCCCGTCGCTTGAGCACAATCCTCGATTACGGGCAGCCCGTGCCGCCGCGCGACGGCAAGCAGGCCGTCCATATCGGCCGGCTGACCGAAGATGTGGACCACCAGAATAGCCTTCGTATAAGGAGTGATCCGCGCCTCGACCGCCTGCGGATCGAGCGTATAGGTCATCGGCTCGATGTCCGCAAATACCGGAATCGCGCCCTGATTGAGAATAGGCGAGACCGTCTGCCCCCACGTGTACGGCGAGACGATCACCTCGTCCCCGGCCTCGACTCCGACCGCGTAGAGCGCCATATGCAGCGAGGCCGCGCCGGAAGCCGACGCGATGGCGTACCGCACGCCGAAATGCCCGGCGAAGTCCTCTTCCAGCGCCGCCACCGGCCCACCGCCCGGCATGGAGTTGAGATACTGCACGTCGCTGCGCGAGCGATGCAGCGCCGCCACCACGGCGTCAATCTCGCCATCCCCGACCGCCGGCCACAGCGGGATCGGGCGCGTCACCTCCGGCTCACCACCGAGCAGCGCCAACTCCCCGCTCATCGTCACCATCGCCGCCCTCCCTTCCGCCGCCTCACCCCCCGGCCCGTCATACACACCTCGCCCGGCCCGTCACTCCCGCGCCGACGGGAACCTACTCCCCCTCTCCAAATGTTGGAGAGGGGGCCGGCCAAAGCCGCACCACACCTGGCACTATCCGTGCGGCTTTGGCCGGTCAGAGGGCCGGGGGGTGAGGAACGTCGGCCCAACCCCACCATCCCCCTACCGGAACCAGTCGTACACCATGCCGAGCGAGCGGTCCGCCAAGGGCAGCGCCACCCTGATGTTGCCAGCCCGATGCGATTCGCGCAGTCCGATCTCGATCTCCATCGCGTCGCGTACCCGCCGTCCGCTCACCCGTGGCTCGCCGCCCTGCTCCCGGCAGCGGATCACGTCCTCGACGCCATACAGAATTGACCACTGTCCCAGCACCTGCGGCTCCGGAAACGCCATCTCCACGCGCCCTGTGCCCCCCGGCCCGTCCACGTCCAGCCACAGCCGAAAGTGCTTCCAATCGAAGATCAGCTCCCCCCGCTCGCCGGTGATGCGGACCTGTGGCGCGCCCGGTCGCAGGATCCCCGGCACGCCGTTGGCGAACCGGATGATCCCGGTGCCCTCGAACTCTCCATTCCGCCGCACGGACTCCTCGTCGTCGCTCACGCCAATGACCCATTCCCCGGGACTGTCCACCAGGTAGATCCACGCATTGTGCTGCGCCATTGCACGGGAGGTCTCCATGCTCAGGATCGTGCCGAGCGTGCCGTCGGTGAGCAGTTGCTTTGCCTGCACAAAGCCCGGGTGGTTGGGACTGATCGCGCCACACGCCAGCGGCACCCCCGCTTGCTCGCACACCTCGACCATGCGGTCGGCCTCGGCCAACGTCAGCGTCATCGGCTTCTCGGTCATCACCGCCTTGGCGCCACATTCGACCGCCAGCGCCGTGGCGTCCGGGCGAATGGCAGCGTGCGCGGCGATGGCGACCAGGTCCAGCCGCTCCGTGGTCAACATTTCCCGGTAGTCGGTATAGAGCGCCTGTACGCTGTGGTGCTTCCCAAAGGCTGCCAGGCGCTCCTCGCTCGGATCGCAGCCGGCCACCAGTTCCGTTCGCGGGTGCCGGCGTAGCGCCGCGGCATAGCTCGTGGGCAGGCCCTCCTTCCCGGGATGCTCCGTCGGCGGGATGTCGGAGTGGTCCCGCAGGGGCGGCAACTCGGTCGGAGTACCGTCCTCATCATGCACCGACGGGGGATATGGCAGCGAAGCGTCGTACAGCCAGCCCATCCGACCCAGCCCGATCACCCCGGCACGATACGTCGTCATGGTGCTTCCTCCTCGTTACGCTTCATACAGCCAGCCCGTCGGCACCGCTCGCAGCCGGCGCTCCTGACTCTGCACCACCCCGTCGGCGGTCGGCGTGTAGTAGCCCGTGTTGTAGAGCAGGTAGGCGGTGTCCCCGGCAAATGCGACGTCGGGATAGTGGTAGATGGTGTAGCCGTCCGGTAGATCACCCAGGCTGTCGGCCGCCCGGACCATTCGCAGCGCGGAGTCCGGCCGCACCTGCGCCACGTCGGCCAGCCCCGGACTCAGGGCCAGCGTGCGGTGGTGCTCCCACGTGCAGCCGTCGTCCTTGGAGATCGCGGTGGACAGTCGTCCCCGCCGGTAGCCGCGCCGAATCTCCTCGCCGGATACCTGGTTCCAGATCACCAGCAAGTCTTCCGTACCGGGCACGCGCGCCAGTCGGCACGGTGAATACGAGCTTGGTAGCTTCGTCGCCTCGACGGTGCTCCAGTTCACGCCGCCGTCGCGGCTGGTGGACTGGACGATGCGGCCCACCGTCGAGCGGCCGAATAGCAGCACGCGCCCGTCGCGTAGCTCGGCCGCGACCGGCTCGTCTACCGGCGTGACGCCCTCGTAGCCGTCGTTGAACCAGCCCATCAACTCGTCCCGGCTGCGCTGCCAGGTCTGCCCCTCGTCGTCGGAGTAGTAGACGAACGTGATGTCTATCTCCGGCCGGTGGGCATGGCCCTCGACCGCGAAACGCTGCCCGCCCAGCCGGCCCCAAGCGTGGGTCCGAGCGCCACGGTCCGGGTGACTGCCGGTGAAGATCCACCGCACCGGCAGCAGCAGCCGTCCGCTGCTCAGTTGGATCATCGCGTTGTGGTAGCTGGGCGCATAGACCCCCGGGAGATTGATCCGGACTTCCGGCAGCCAGGTTTGCCCCTCGTCGCGGGACAGCCGGATGAACATGCCGAAGTCGTCGTGTGGGCCGGTCGTCGTCTCCAACCGGGCATAGGTGATGGCGAGCGCCCCCGATTGCAGCCGCAGCAGCCCCGTCGAGTGCGCGCCGCCGTGCAGCGCCGCCCCGTGCTCGTCCACGGCCGGCGTAAAGTCATCCCAGGTCCGGCCGCCGTCTGCCGAGCGGGAAATTTGCAAGCGGCTGCTCAACAGCAGCAACTCTCCCGTGTTCAGCTCGACAAGGCTACAGTGACCGCCGGCAACACTAACGTCGAACGGCTCTTGCACAGCGCCTGTGCCGGACCCCGATCCGGTAGTCGTAGCCATCGTTTCTCCCCCTTCAACTCTCGGCGGCGAATGCCTCCGCGAGCGCAAAGGCGTCGTCCTGCGGCTCGTAGCCGAGCAGCCGCCGCGTGGAGTCCAAATCCATCGCCGGATAGCGATTGTTCGACAGACCATGCACCACGGCGAAGTCGAGGTCATCCGGCGCCGCCAAGCAGCAATCGAACAGCCGGCTGAGGTCCGCCGCCGTCACTACCCACGAGAGCGTCCGGTCGGCGTCCGGGCCGCTGGGATCGAGCCGCTCGCGTAGTCGCTCTGGTGGCGTAAAGCCCCCGATCCGCACCGCGATGCACGACAGGCCGTGCTGGGACGAGAACGAGGCGGCCAATGCCTCTCCCCAGGCTTTGGTGGCGCCGTACACGTTGCCCGGCCGCGCCACCATGTGCGTATGCGCCTGCACGCCGCGGGGATAGCCGATCACCGCGTTCACGCTACTGGCGAAGATCACCCGGCGCGCCCCGCACTCGGCGGCAGCGGCGTAGATGTTGTAGGTCGCCTTGATGTTGCGGTCGAGTAGCGTCGCGTAGAAGTCGGCCGCCGGGTCCGGATCGGCCGCCAGATGCAGGACGGTGTGTGCCCCGGCCACCGCGCGCCGGGCCGCGTTCATGTCTGCCAGGTCGCTCGTCTGCACCTCCGCAGCACCCGGGTCGTCAATAGCCCGCAGGTCCTGGAGGCGAAGCCGCCACGGCGCACTGTGCCTGGCCAAGTGCCCCCGGTAGTACGTGCCAATCCGCCCGGCGGCTCCGGTGATGAGCAAGAGCGGCTGCTCTCCTGTACCTGGCCCACCCGGCTCGTGCGTCGTGCTCATCTCCCTATCCTGTCCATCCTGCCCATCCATGTCAATACCACCCTACAGCCAGTGCGCCAGCGACCACATCACCGCCGACCGCGTAAAGGTCGTGCCCAGCAGTTGTTCCGTTTCTTCGATGGGGTCATGCCCGTAGCGCCGCACGTAGGCGGCTTCGAGTTGGCGCTCTAGCGCCGTCGGCTCTTGGAGGGGTAGCTCTACCCAAGTATTACCATGGTCGGCGCTTTCGCGTATCGCCAGGCATAGCTCCCAGTCCCGCAGCGCACTCTCCGCCCCGTAGTCCGGGGCACCGCCGCCGGTGATTGCCGCGTGGAAGCTGGTCAGGATGGCGGCTTTGGCTATGTCGTCCGCGCTGCCGATCCGGTACGCCTGGAAGGGATTCTCCCAAACGACCGGTGGATCGGTATCCACCCGAACGTGCCGGAGCACCCGCTCACCCCCGCGCTCGTCGTATACCTCCTCGATCTCGTAGCGACGCTCTTCCGCTCCCGGCCACAGCACGCAGCGGGTGTGCTCCAGCACCCCCTCCGTACCTTCGATCTGCCACCCCTGGGGATAGGTGCGGAGCGGAAAGACACGAGGCGCCTTCTCGAACAGGCACGTCACGCCGTTGGCAAACTCAATCACGGCGCTGTCCCACCGCACCGTCGTTTCCCGCTCGCCGCCGTAGGCCGTGTACGGGGCGGCCGGCACGGTACCGCTGTGGCCCAGCACGCGCGTCGCCTCGGCGCCGATCAGCTGGCGCACGCCGCTGAAGCCGTGGTACTGCCCCGTCTGGTACCACAGCCGCGCGTGCGTCACCTGGCCGAGGTGCCCCGCTGCCAGCAGGCGTTGCTTGAGCTGCTCCTGCGGCCACACCCAGACTTGCTCGGCGACCTCCCACAGGACGCCGTTGTCACGGCACGCCTGCGCGATAGCCGCCGCGTACCGCCGCGTGTGCGCGACCGGGATTTCCGTCAGGACGTGGATGCCGCGTCGCGCCGCCGTCAGCGCGATCACGACGTGCGAGTCTTTCGGCGCCAGACTGAGCACCACGTCGGGCCGCTCGGCCGCAAACAACTCCCGCACGTCGCTGTAGTGTGCCTCGGCGCCATAGGTGGCGGCCGCCCATTGGCTGATCTCGGCGTTGTGGTCGCACACCGCCGCGAGACTATAGTGGTCCGGCAGCCGGGCGATAGTAGCGAGGTATTGCCGTGCCCGCGAGCCGGGCTGCGCGCCGGCACCGATCACGGCTATCCGTAGTGAGCGCATTGTGCAACCTCCCGCTCATAGGATCGGGGTAGCGTTGCTCCTATCCTACAGTAGGAAGGGGTTGCGACCTCTCCCCGCGGGGGAGGGCTGGGGTGAGGTCGGCCAGGGTGAGGGCCGCCAGACGCGATCAATCGTGCCCCTACGACCCGGAGCGCGGAAAGAAGATGGAGAAGACCGCTTCCGCTCGGCCGTCGTAGTAGTGGTCCTTGAGCACGACCTCTTTCTCCATGCCGACCTTGCGGTAGAGCGCGTGCGCGGCATGGTTGTCGTCGTGCGTCATCAGGAACAGCTTGCGGAGCCGCTCGCCACGCTCGGCGTAGAAGTGCTGGGCGTCCGCAACCAGGCTGTGAAATAGCTCGCTGCCCGCGCCGTTCATCCGGTATGCCGGCAGCACGGCGATCCGGTCCAACTCGGCCAGCCCGTGATGGGGAACGCCGTGCAGGTACCAGGAGCTAACGCCGACAATCTCACCCGCCGCCTCGGCCACCAGGTACCGGTGGCCCACCTCGATTTCGCGCCGGTAGGCCGCTCGCGCTTCGGCCATGTCGGCCATGTTGTAGGCGGTGAGCAAGACGCGCGCCGCTTGCTCCGTGTCGGCTGCGGTACCTACGCGAATGGTGGTTTTCATCCCAGCCCGCCTCTTCTACTTCCTGCCGTCCGAATACGCCATACGGAATACATAACGCGCAGCGGTCAGTCGGAGGTGCCGAGCGGCCGGTAGCGACAACCGCCGCTAATCCCGTTTGGCATGACCGGGAATGCCGGCAGCGCCTAGCGCAGCGGGGGCGCGTAGAGCAGCCCGCCGGTGGTCCACAGCTCGTTCTGCTGCCGGGGCAACGGGAAGGATAATCCGTCCGGGCCGAGATAGCGGTCGTAGATTTCGCCGTAGTTCCCCACCGCCTTCAGCACGTCCACGGCAAAGGTCGGCTTCAGCCCCAAGTCCGACTGCCCGAACTCGCCTTCCGTCCCCAGCATCCGGCGAATCTGGATGTTCTCATGGTTCTTCATCTGCTCCACGTTGGCCTGTGTCACCCCGAACTCCTCGGCGTTGATGAGGACGTACAACACCGTCTTCACCAAGTCCAGCCACTGGTCGTCGCCGTGCGGCACCACCGGCGTCAGTGGCTCCTTGGAGATCGTCTCCGGCAGGATGACGTGGTCCTCCGGGTTTTCCATCCCGCTGCGGGTGGCCGCCAGCGCCGACTTGTCGCTCGTGACAGCGTCGCAGCGTCCCTGTGCATAGGCGCTGTCCACTGCCGAGTTGTCTTCGAAGACGACCGTCTCCGCCTGCAAATTGTGCTGCCGGAGGAAGTCCGCCAGGTTCAGTTCGGTCGTCGTCCCACTGGTCACGCAGATGGTCGTGCCGCCCAGTTTCAACGCACTATCAATGCCCTTGTCCTTCGGAATCATGAAGCCCTGGCCGTCGTAGAACGTAATGACAGTGAAGTTACCCCACTGCGAGTCGCGCGTGGTAGTCCACGTCGTGGTCATAGACATCAGATCCAGATCGCCGGCCTGTAGGGCGGAGCTGCGTTCCGACCATGCCACCGAGACGATCTCCACCGCCTCCCCGTTGCCGAAGATGGCTGCGGCCACTGCACGGCACAGGTCCACATCGAACCCGAGGTTACGCCCCTCGGAGTCCAAGTACCCCAAGCCGGGGACGTCGTTGGGGGCAGCGCAGGTCAGCCGTCCCCTCTCCTTGACCCTCGCCAGCCGGCCACCGGTCTCTGGTGCAGCGGCCGGCTGCCCGCCTTGGGCGGCGACCTGCGCCTGTAGCGAGGCGATCTGCGCGTCCTTGCTGGCCAACTGCTCGCGCAGCGCGGCCGTGTCGCCGCTCTCGCCGCTCTCGTCACCAAGCTCGCACGCTGCGAGCACCAACGCCATACCTACCAACAGAGCCGTCCGCATGATCTTTCCTATCATCGCTGCCCCCTTTACCGGCTACAATGGTGGTCCCTTAGCGCAGCGGCGGAGCATACAGCAGCCCGCCATTGGTCCACAGTTCGTTCGGCCCGCGCGGGAACACGAACGATATTCCCTCCGGCCCCATGTAGCGGTCGTAGATCTCGCCGTAGTTGCCCACCGCCTTGAGCACGTCTACGGCAAAGGTCGGCTTTAGCCCCAAGTCGGACTGCCCGAACTCGCCTTCCGTCCCCAGCATTCGCCGTATCCGGATGTCCTCGTGCTGCACCATCCGCTCCACGTTACCCTGCGTCACCCCGAACTCCTCGGCATTCATCAAGACGTACAGCACCGTCTTCACCAAGTCCAGCCACTGGTCGTCGCCGTGCGGCACGATCGGCGTGCCCGGTTCCTTGGAGATCGTCTCATCCAGGATGAGGTGTGCGTCGGGATCGTGGAACCCACTCCGCACGGATGCCAGTTGCGACTTGTTGCTCGTGGTGGCATCGCATCGGCCCTGCTCGTAGGCCGTGTAGACGGAGGCGGTGTCCTCGAAGACCACTGCCTCCAACTCTAGGTTGTTCTGCCGGGAGAAGTCGGCGAGGTTTAGCTCGGTGGTCGTGCCGCTGGTCACGCAGACAGTCGCGCTACTCAACTGCTCGGTGCTGGTAATGCCCGTATCCTTCCGCACCATAAACCCCTGGCCGTCGTAGAACGTCACGGTAGTGAAGTTGCCCCACTGCGCGTCTCGCGTGGTGGTCCACGTCGCCGTGCGTAACAGGATGTCCACCTCCCCCGACTGGATAGTGGGGCCGCGCTCGGCTGCCGTGACGGGAATGAACTCGATGGCCTCGCCATTACCGAAGATGGCGGCGGCCACTGCGCGGCATAGGTCAGGGTCAAGCCCGATGTTGCGTCCATTGGCGTCGAGGTAGCCTAGACCAGGCAGATCCACCCGGCCGGCGCAGACGAGCCGCCCTCTGACCCTGACCCGCTCCAGCCGGCTGTGTACCCGCCCGCCATGGGCGGCGATCTGTGCCTGGAGCGAGACAATCTGCGCGTCCTTTTCGGCCAGCCGCTCTCGCAGCACGGCTACATCGCTGCTCTCGCCACCAAGCTCGCAGGCGGTGAGAGCAAGCGTGCAGGCAATAATGAGCGTCGCGCAGATAGCGGGCTTGAACACGACGATTGCCGCCTCTGTCTCAGCCGTACTCCGGCCGCACCACGGCGCCCGTAGCGACCGACTCATACGCCGCCATGAGCGTCGCCACGTGGGCGCGGCCCGCTTCCACGTCCGCCCAGGCCGGCTCCTCGCCGTCCAGCACCCGCACAAAATGATTGACCAGCGCGTCGCTGGCGTCGTCACGGGTGAGGCTGCTGGTGCCGCGATCCGCAGACACGCCACTGCATAGCTCGGCCGTCTGACGGCGCAGATCGAGCAGCAATGTCCCTTGCGTCCCGATAATCGTGAGGTGGTTGGCCCCATTCAACGGATGACTGTCCCGACCGATGCGCCCGGTCGTGATCGTCCCGATGGCGCCCCCGGCCAGCGTTAGCTCGATGGTGGCAAAGTCCTCGACGCCGCGCTCCGCGTGCGCCTCGAAGAAGTGCGCTCCCGCGCGGGCAAAGACCCCCTCTATCGGGAGTCCCGACAGGTAGCGGATATGCACGACGGCGTAGTACCCGACCTCATACAGTTCGCGCTTGGCGATGACGCTGTGGCCCGACTGGGTCGGGTCGCTGATGCCGTCCGGCGTCCGATACGTCCAGCGGCCGAGCGGCGCCGGCGGCGCTGGCGGCGTGTCGGTCCGGTCCGGCTGGCCTTTGGCAAAGTGTACATCGGCATGAATAGCGAGGATGTCACCGATGCTGCCCTGGGCAATCCACTGCCGCGCTTGCTGGATATGGTCGTAGCCGAGATGACTGACAATCGAGGTCTTCTGCCCGGTGCGACGCATCACGTCCACAATCGCCGTGCAGTCGGCGACGGTGGGCGCCAGCGGCTTATCCAGCCAGAGATGCTTGCCGGACGCCGCGGCGCGTGGCGTCAGATCGCCGCGGCGCTCGATCTGCGGACATACGCTGAGGACCTCCACGCCCGGCCAATTCAGCGCCGCGTCCACATCCTCGATATAGGGTACCCCTAGCTCGTCGGCCAGCTCCCGGTTGCGCTGCACCACGAGCGGCTCCTGCCCCGGATCGTCGGCCAGCACCAGCACCCGCAGCCGCGGATGCTGCGCCATGCCGGGCGCATAGCCGCTCTGATGCATAGCGTTGCTCAACAGCGCGACGCCGTAGACGTGGTCTCTACTCGTCATCGTCTTCTCCCATGTCGCGCACGACCACTGGTTCACCGCACTCGACCGCGTGCTCGATGTGGCTCATCAGATCCACGACCTCGCGCGCCTGCTCCACCGTCACCGGCGGTGCGGCATTGCCCGCGGCGGCTTGGGCACATTGGTCGGCCCAGCGTGCGAGCGCCGGGCCGGCGTCTTCCTCCCGATAGGCGCCGCCGGTCCCCTCTCCCGCCGGGAGCATGAGCAGCGCCGTGGCGGCCATCGTGTCGTAGAAGGCGCCGCGATTGCCCAGCACCATCAGTTCATTCACCGGCGGCGTGCCCGGTGCCGCTCCGAGCGCCAGCAGCGCGGTCGCGCCTCCGACGTAGGACACGCTCACGCTCAGATGGCGTTTGCCGGCGCTCCGGCCGTAGACGGTAGTGACCGTATCGGCGGCGAGGCTATTGGCCAACGCCAACTGCTCGGCCAACGGCCAGCGTGCCTGGGGGTCACTGCCGAGCTGCAAGGACCGTAGGCAGACCAGCCGCCCCAAAGCACCACTCGTCAGCGCGTCGGCAGCCAGGCACGCGCCGCTGGTGTAGCCGGCAGCGCCCCCACAGACCAGTGCCACGTTGGCCGCCGCCGCCTGCGCCGCGACCGCCTCCAGCGCGTCGGCCTCCGCAGTCAGTGGGCCGGCGCTCCACACGTGCAGGCCACGAGCGATACTCCGTTCGGCCAACGCGACCGAGCTGACCTCCTCATCGAGGAAGCACACGGCATCCGCCGCCGCGGTCGGCTCGCCGTCGAGCCAATCGCCTACCGCTGACGGCTGCCCGTTGACGGGCAACTCTGCGGCCACTCGAAAACTCGCAAATTCACCACTCCGCCGCGCGAGTTGCCGGACGCTGGTGGCACTCCCAACGACGGCCAACCGCAGCGGCCCTTGCTCATCCATAGCATCACTCCTAGGACAAGGATAGACGACTGGGTACTCCCGCGTCAGTGGCGAGGCCCAGGCGGCGTGATGCTCCATGTCCCCCTGCGAAGTGGGCGGACCATTTGGGGGGCCGGACACCACAGCAAGTACACTCTATTGGCAATGGCCGCTATCGAAGCCGATGTTGTCGTGGCCGGTGGCGGGATGGGCGGGCTGACCGCTGCGTGCAGCGCACAAGAGGCCGGCGCCCGCACCGTACTGCTCGAAAAAGCGCCGCGCATTGGCGGCTCCGCGGCCGCCTCCGGCGGCACGATCTGGTGCGCGACCGACCTGGAGGGCTGGCTGTCGGTGCAGCCCGGCGGCGATCCGGCGCTGGGCCGGGCGCTTATCGCCAGCTTTTTCGAGGGCATCCCCTGGCTGCGGCGGCAAGGCGTGGAGCTGACGGAGCAAGCCCTCGACACGCCCTACCGCTTCCGCCGCGTCATCTACGCCTGCCAACCCGACGCAGCGACTGCCATGACGGCGCTCGCGGATCGCTTCACGACCATCGGCGGCACGATTATCACCGGAACCGGCCTGCGCGACCTGCTGCTCGACGACGGCGGCGCGATCAGCGGCGTCCGGGCGTTGGGACGAGCGGGCTTTGTGACTGTGACGGCCCGCGCGGTGATCTTGGCAACCGGCGGCTTTCAGGGCAGCCCGGAGCTACGTGCCCGCTATCTGGGACGCTGGGCCGATCAAATGGTGCTGCGGGGCAACGCCTTCAGCACTGGAGACGGTTTCCAGGCCGCGCTACGCGCCGGTGCCGCCACCGCCGGGCCGTTCAGCCGCTTCTATGGGCATATGGTGCCGGCGCCGCCGGCAGAAGTCGGATTACATAATTTCGCGCAAGTCAAGCCGGACTTCAGCGAGTACGCCGTTTTCGTCAATCTGCATGGTGAGCGGTTCGACGACGAGTTCCTGGGCGATGAGGTGACGGTTCACGCGGCCGCGCAGCAGGAGCAGGCGCTGGTTTTCCTAGTGTACGACGAGGCCATTCGTGCCACACATGCCGCACCGCGGCCCGACGGCCGCGACGCGCGAGCGGACCGCCTTCAGCATATCCGCGACGCTAGCGGCGAGATTTTGGAGGCACCCGCGTTGGCTGCGCTGGCACACGCGATGGCAGTGCGCTGGGGCGTGGCCCGTGACCGGCTGCTGGCTACCTTGGAGCAATACAACAATGCCGCCCGCGCCGGGGACGGCGCCGCCCTGCCCATCCCGAAATCCGGCGGCTTGCTGCCCCTTGAGACGCCGCCGTTCTACGCGATCCGCTGCCTGCCCGGCATCACGTTCACGTATGGCGGCGCCCGCGTGAACGCGAAAGCGCAGGTGCTCGATACGAGCGGGCAGCCCATCCCCGGCCTCTACGCGGCCGGCGCCGATGTGGGCGGCGTCTACACGCGCGGCTACACCGGCGGCTTGGCGCTGGGACTGGCGTTCGGGCGTGTCGCTGGTCTTGAGGCGGCGGCCGCTGGGTAGGGGGTTTGGTCCGGCCCTCCTATAGGTCCCCCCGTCGGGACAGGGGGACGTCGATCTAGTCGCTGGTGTGGGGCGCCTCGCCAGTGGCCATGAAGGCTAAGTCGCCGGGCGCGACCGAGGGCGTCGTCCGCATAAAGATCAGCACTCCGTCGGTATTGGCGCGTAGCTCCTCGTGTATCTCGCCGGCCAGCCCGAGCACTTGGCCAAGCAGGTCGCCGCGCCGGACCCGGTCGAGCAACCGGACCGCCGGGAGCAGGAACCCGCTGCTCCGCACCGCCAGCGCGTCTTCGATCCGACCACTGCCGTAGAGATGATATTGCGGCTGCTCGCGCTCAGGCTCGCCTGGCAGCATCTCCAGTTGGCGCATCACGTTGGTGACGCCACGCGCGTAGAGCGCGGCCGTATCCTGGTGCAGCCAGCCGCCGCCCGGACATTCGGTGTAGAGCCAAGGGATGCCGCGCCCGGTCGCTTCGCTCACCGTGCGGCCCGGCGCGACGGTTGGATGTCCCCACACCACCGGCGCACCGAAGGCAAACGCTGCCGCCCGGGACCGCTGGCCGACCTCGCTGTCGTGGGCGTAGTACCCCACGAGCGTCGGCATCGCCGCGGGGGTGCCGGAGCTGTGCAGGTCAATGAGCAGGTCGCAACGACCGATCAGGTGGTGGCCGACTTGGTACGCGATGCGCTCCGTCGGTGTTCCCGTGCGGCTGCCGGGAAACACACGGGCCAGGTTGAGACCATCCAGCGGACTGCTCCGAGTTCCGTCCGTGAATGCCGGCACGTTGGTCACGGGCACGCCGATGAACGTGCCGCGCAGTTGACCGGCAGCAAGCGCCCGAAAGACGGTCCGTACCGCGTGCGGCCCCTCGTATTCGTCACCGTGGACGCCGCCCAATACAAGCAGAGTCGGCCCCTCCGCTTGGCCGCGTGCAACAAGCACGGCCAGGCGCAGCGTCTCGCCGTCGGGGAGCGGGGCTACGTCCAGGTAGAGCGTCTCTTTCGCGCCGGGCGGCACCGCCTCGGGCCGGAACTCATCGAGCCGCACTGTTGACCTCCGGGTGGTCGGCTGACGCCATTGTAGCGCGAGGCCGGATTGCGGCGTGTGCCGGAGAGCGCGGCCATGCGCCTCCGGGCGGTGGTCCGCTAGGCAGCGAGCCGTTGCTGGCGGCGCACGACGGCGAGGGACCAGATGATAATCGTCAGTTCGGCGCCGATGACCGCGATGATGGCAACGTAGGTGGCCGGCTCCAGCCAGGCCGGCAACCCCGCTTCCCCACCCGGTTCGGGGCTAACGACGACCGCCAGCGATTCCGGCACGCGCCCTTCCGGCAATTCGTCGTCGTCGAAGACCCAAAATGCAGTCCTCAGCGCCAGGCGTCCTTCGGGTCCTTCCAGGAAAATGTTGATCCACCGACGCCCCGGCTGCGTGTAGGTCAGCCTCGTGATGTATTCGCCGGTACGACCCGTTGGCATAAACAGGCCAACGACCGTATCGCCGCCCCGTGGACTCTCGTAGGGCAGCGGCAAGAGCGGCGGACCCTCCAAGTTGAACAGCACGGTCCGCATCAACACCGACTCACCAACCCGCGGTACCTGTGGGTCTAACCACAGACGCCCCGCTACGGGGCGGTCCTTCTCACTAAGTTGCCGCTGCGGCCCGAAGCCGGCCGCGATCGTGACCGCCAGTACGAGTATCGTGACGACCGCGAGGGTACGCATTGCCTGCTCAGTCCTCCGGGGCCTCACGCACCGGCCGCAGCGTGCTCCCGACCAGCCAGCCCAAGGCGGCGCCCGCCGCCGAAAGGCCCAGCATCCACGGCGCGGCCACCGCAAGCATCTCCGGCTCCCATTGCACCCAGCCATACGCCTGCAGGTACGGCACTTGCACCGCCACCAAGGCCCCGGCAAAGCCGGCACCCGCCAGCGCGGCGCGTAGCCACAGTGGCCGCAGCGGCAGCCCCACCAGCACGAGGTCAATGATCGGCGCCGCGGCGAGGACGAGCGGAATCTGCGGCCGGATGCCGTCGAGCAGCACCAGTTCGACGTGAACGGCGAGCCGCACCGCCGTGTAGGCCAGCGCGGCGAGGGTAGCGGCGCCAATGCGCCCGCTCGCTCGCGCCGCGCCGACCAGGATGAACGCGCTCAAAGCGGACAGGATGACCGGGTGGTAGACCAGCCCATAGATCGGCAAATCGAAGTCGTACTCGGCCAGCACAGCCAGCGCGGTCGCCAGTATTACCCCGCCGGCCGCGATGCCCGCGAGTTCGCTGCCGGGCATCCGCCACAACTGGCCCGTGTCGTGCCACAGGCGCCGCAGCCGCGTTGGCAGCCGCCGGTTCGTCTCCAACGTGAGGCCGATGAGCGCGCCGAAGGGTGCGATGACCATGCCAGCCACAAGCATGATGTGCGGCGGACTCCAGACGGTCACGTCCAGGCCGTACAGCCGGTGCCAGGTGTCGTCAATCGGGGCCGAGGCCAGGCTCATCGCGGCCCCAACCAGCGTGACCAAAATGCCCGGTGGCAGGCGCAGTCCGAACGGCAGCGTGACCAGCGGCCCCGGCAATGCCGGCCCCCGACCGCGCGCTGCCGCAGCCGCTTGGGCGACCGCCGCACCGCACGCCGCCAGGATGGCAATAATGCCGGCGTAGAGCACCAGATGTGGCGGACTCCAGAAGGTATCGCGGCCGATGATGATATGCCAGGACACGTCCCAGTAGCCGCCCAGGAGGAAAAGGGCACTCCCTGCAACGATGGTGCCGTAGCGCGCGCGGGCTACTCGCCGGCGCTGCTGGCGCGTGCCGCCTTCCGCTCGCCGCGTTGCCGTGGGTGGGGGGACTACTTCTGCGGTTTCTACTGCCATCGTCGTGCTCCGATGCACGGAGGGGCCAAGATGAGCGCAGAGAGATAAGCGCGGCCGGACTACTGCGCCCTAGGTATGGGCGTGGTGTGGAGCGGCTTTAGCCGTCTTGCTTCTCGCCTGCGGCCGCTTGGTCGGTGTTTCCGGCGTCGGCGCTCGCCTCTGCGGTTGACTCGGTGGCCGCGCTTGCCGCTTCCGGCTCACCTTGCAGTGCTGCCCGGGCTGCCGCGACCTCCGCCTCCGTCGGGACCGGGCCGTCCTCGGCCTCGTCCATCAGCATGACCGGGATGCCGTCGCGGATGGGATAGCGCTTGCCGCAGTGCGTGCAGACGATTTTGTCTTCCATCTTCACGATGGGCTGCTTATCATCGGGACAGGCCAAGATTTCGAGCAGGCTCGCATCCACGTCGGTGGAGTCGGCGCTCGTTTCCGCAGGTGGCTCCTCCGGGGAGGGGGTCCAGTCGTCGGACTCCGCTTGATCGAGGCCGAGGAAGCGCCGCACACCCCAGACCGCAGCGCCCACCGCCGCCAAGAACATCAATAAGCGCCCGATCCACGTACCGAATATGAAGCGAAACATACGCATCTGCCTCCCTTATGGCCTGTGCTCGCAGCGATAGCAAGGACACTGGCTTGCCGCACTGATGGCGGTGTCCCGTGCGCCGCCAAGCCGTGCCTGAGTGCCTCAACTATAGTGTAACGTGCAGCATGGCCTAATGTCAGCATCGACTCTGAGGAGGCGGGAATGAAGCTCGTACTTGCGACCACGGCGAACGACCGATTCTTCCACTTGCTGGACGATCTGCAGGGTGAGGGGGTCACGGTCGTCGAGGCGTTCGATGACGAGACGCTACGTGCAGAGATCGCCGACGCGGACGGCATCTACGGGTGGCCGCCGGCGTCGGTGCTGCCGCACGCCCGTCGGCTCCGCTGGATACAAACGTCGAGTGCTGGTGTGGAGCAGCTGTGGTCCAGCCCGGCGCTGCGTGAGCGCGACATCATCATCACCAACACCCGTGGCGCGCACGCCCCCAACATCGCCGAGCACGCCTTTGCGCTGCTCCTGGCCTTTAGTCGCGGGGTGCTCTTGGCCCGTGAGGCGCAGGCCGCGCGCCGTTGGGAGGCAGCGGGCGTCCGGGCGGTGTCTTGGGAGTTGGCCGGCGGCACAATGGGCATTATCGGCTACGGCCAGATCGGGCGGGCGGTTGGCGCGCGGGCGCGCGGTTTCGAGATGGAGGTCATTGCCGTGGATCGTGAGCCGGTTGCCGGAGACGATGCGCTGGCCCAAGTCTGGCCGCTGGACCGGCTCGATGATCTCCTGGCGGCAGCGGACGTGGTCGTCGTGACGGCGCCGTATACGCCGCAAGCGCGTGGGATGCTCTCGGCCGCGCAGTTCGCCACCATGAAGCCGGACGCGGGCCTCATCGTCGTCTCCCGCGGCGGGTTGGTAGACCATGACGCGCTCGTAGCGGCCTTGCAGAACGACCGGCAAGGACCGGCCTACGCCGGGCTGGATGCGACGCCAATCGAGCCGCTGCCCGCTGACAGCCCGCTGTGGGGCTTGACCAACTGCCTGATTACGCCGCATTCCTCCGGGCATTCCTTCCGCAAGGAGCGCCGCGCAATGGAGATTCTGCGCGAGAACGCCCGCCGGTTTGCCCAAGGCCGGCCGCTCATCAACGTCGTGGACAAGACGAAGGGCTACTAGCTATCAGCCTTCAGCCGTCCCAACCCGTCATTCCCGCGCAAGGGTGAATCCATATCCCCCCGCCAGCGGGGGGACCATAGGGAGGCTAGGGTGAGGGCAATATCCACCCTGTACCCAACCGGCCTTGACGGGGTACTAGGCTTCCGCGGCCGGCGCGGTCTCGGCCTTCTTCGCCTTGTCGCTCGCCTTGGCTTTCGTAGTCTTCGCCGACTTCGAGGTCTTGGCCTTGGCGGTGCTGGACTTGCCGCGTGTACTGGAGCGCCGACGAGTAGAGCGCCGGCGAGTGGGGGGCTTGGTCTTCTTCTCCGCGGCCGGCGGCGCTGCGGCGGTGTCGTCGGACTGGGCGGCCGCCGCCGCTGTCTCCTCGGCGGTCGTCCCGTTGCTGCTCGCCGGAGCGCCGTCGGCTGCGGGCGGCGCGACTAGCTCAACCGCCGCCGGTTCGGCCGGAGCTTCCGCACGCTCCTCGGCCGGAGCCGACACAGACTCCTCGGTCACCGCGGCCGCCGGAGCGTCGTCCTCGGCCGGCGTTTCCGGGGCCGTCTCTGCCGCCGGGGCTGCTCCTTTCAGGCGGGAGAGCGATTCACCGGGCAGCACCCTCAGCGCTGGCCGGCTTTCCTCGGCCGCTGCGGCCGGAGCCGGAACCGGCTCACTGGGTGCGGCGGCAACGACCGCCGCCGCGGCCGCCGGAGCGTCCGCGCTCGGCGGTTCCGGCTCTTCGGGCGCGGGCGCAGCGGTATCGTCCGGCGGCGGTGCCACTATCGCCGGGTCCGGTTTGCTCTCCGCCGCTTCCGGAGGGGCCGGCGACTCCACGCTGGCGGCCGCCGGGGCCGGGGCCGCCGCGCTCGCGCTGCGCCGCCGCCGGCCGCGGCGGCGGCGTAGCGTGGCCCGCGATGGTCCGGTAGCGGTGTCGGCATCGGTACTGCTGCTTGCGGTACTTTCGACCGTGGGTGTTGCCAGCATCGAGCGTGCTGGCGTCAGCCGGGGCGCCCGCGCAAAGCGGCCCGGCGGCACCTCCATCGGCCGCACCGGCGGGGTGGTGACCGCCTCGCCTTCCTGCTCCAGCAAGGTGCGGTAGGTCACATAGTCGTCGGACTGATCGCGCAGGGCGCCGGCCGTCCGGTCCGAGCCGACGACGTACACGCGCAGGCCACGACGCTGGGCAAACCGTAGGATCGGGATGAGGTCCTTATCGCTGGAGACGATGACGAGGGTGGTGATTTCGGGAATGAGATGCAGGAAGTCCACACAATCCACCGCCATTTCCGTATCGGCCAGGCTCTTGCCACCATTGGAGCGCGTCTGGGCACTGGCTAACGGGAGCACTGGCGCGTAGACCACCTCGACGCCGGCGCTATAGACGGCCAGCCGCTCGGCGGCATCGCGCCATTCGCCATATGCGCGGCAGACGGCAACCGGCCCGAGCTGGCGTACCCAGCGCAAGACCGGACCGAGGTCCGGCGGCCGGTCGGGCATCTCTTCCCGCAGGCCGATGGCAAAGTTGTCCCAGTCAATGAAGACGGCGACGGATCCGTGGGAGGCTGCGTGTACGGACAGGTTGGGCATGGACTCGGGGCGACGATACTGAGCATTCATACGATTCGGGCGCGACGCGCCATCCTTCCCGGCCGGATCGCCGTAGCAACAGCCCGGGGAGGGAGTTAGCCGAAGCAGTGAGGAAACAGGTCACTGGCACTGTGAGGGTCGGCGATCTGGCCGTATTGCTGTGATTCCTACCACTGATTATAGCGAATGGCTGCGCTGATGCGAACGGGAAGCGCCGGCCGCGTTTATTGGTTTAATGATCCAGGCAGCAGGTGTAGCGCTCAGATGGTCGGCATCGGCACCAAAAAAATGACACCTATCCGTCATTGCGGCGCCAGCCGCAATCCAGACCCCCACCCTGACCCTCCCCCGTCGCAACGGGGGAGGGAACATGCCGTCCCCCTGCCGCAGCGGGGGGCCAGCCCCGGAGCTGCCCCATGACCGCCGCACCGTCTTCGCGTGCTACCGCCGCCGTCCGGCGCGACCTCGGCCGACTCGTCGGTTCGGAACGGGTGATTACCGAGCCGGCGGCGCTGTTCGGCTACTCCTACGACAGCACGACCGTCTTGCGGGGCACGCCGCCTCTAGCCGTGGTGCAGCCGGCGGACACACGCCACGTGGCGGCTCTGCTGTCCTATGCCAATACCCACGACCTGCCCATCATTCCGCGCGGCAGCGGCACCGGCCTGTCGGGCGGGTGTGTGCCCCTTGCCCACGAGTTGGTGCTCGACCTCAGCCGCATCAACCGGCTGCGTGCCGTCGAGGCGACGCGGCGCCGCGCCATTGCCGAGCCGGGGGTGCTCACGGGCGATCTCCTCGCGGCGGCAACGCCGGCCGGGCTGTTCTATCCGCCCGACCCGTCGAGCTTCAAGGTCTCGTCGCTCGGTGGCAACGTGGCCGAGAACGCCGGTGGGCCACGGGGACTGAAATACGGTGTTACCCAGGACTACGTGCAGGCGCTGGAAGTCGTACTACTCGACGGCGAGGTACACGCGCTGCGCCGCGAGGAAGATTGGGACGTGCTGGCCCTGTTTATTGGCTCGGAAGGCACACTCGGCGCGATCACGCTCGTTGAAGTCCGGTTGATTCCCACGCCCCCGGCGCGGCGGGCGCTGTTGGCCGTGTTCCCGCGGCTTGCAGACGCTACGCGCACCGTCTCCGTCATCCTGCGCGAGGGAATTACCCCGGCGCTGATCGAGCTGATGGACGACATCGCCATTCGCTGTGTAGAGGCTTACCGCGGCCTGGGGCTGCCGCTCGACGTGGAGGCCATCCTGCTCATCGAAACCGATGGCGACGAGCACGCGGCCGACCGCGATGCGGCCCGGGTCCGCGACCTCTGCACGACTGCCGGTGCCCGCGAGGTGCGCCTGGCCGCCACGGCAGACGAGGCGGAGGCGCTCTGGACGGCGCGGCGCTCGATTACGGGTGCCCTCGGCCGCGTGCGCCCGGACAAGATCGGCGAGGACATCTGTGTGCCGCGTCCGGCGATCCCGACGATGGCGCGGCGGGTCAAGGAGATCGGGCAGGAATACGGTGTGCCGGTGGTGTTGTTCGGTCACGCTGGCGACGGCAACTTGCACCCCAACGTGCTGTTCAGCAGCCTCGATGCCGACGAGCGGCGCCGGGGTGAAGCCGCTGCGGACGCCATTATCGCGGCCGCGACCGAGCTTGGCGGTGTGATCTCCGGGGAGCATGGCGTGGGGATCATGAAGCGCAAGTTCATGCCCCTGAACGTAGACTCGGCCACAATGGCCCTGATGCACGTCTTCAAGCGGGCCGTAGACCCGAAGGGGCTGCTCAACCCCGGCAAGCTCTTGACGTAAAGCCGTATCGCTTGGCGATGGAGCGGGGGCCGGGGGGGTGAGGCCTCTCACTGGGTGATGTCCAAACCGCCTCAATCGTCGTGCTCCGCCTCGACATCCTCGCGGTGCTCCAGGTACTCGCCGACCACCTTGAGGATGGCGCCCACGGCCAGCAGTAGCTCGGCCGTCCGGGAGATGGCGCGTGCCCAATCGAAGGGTTTGTCCTCCGGTGTGGCCGTACCGCCGGCGGCGACGCTGCTCCGCATGCTCATCACCGCCGCCACAATGGGGCCGGCGGCAATCACCGCCTTGGCAATCCCGCCGGCCCATTGCTGCGCCAGCATCCGATGCTCGAACGGGGTCAGTTCGCGCTTGTCCCAACGCTGCATCAACCGCCGGCCACTGGGCGAACCGAGCGCCGCCGCGACGACCCGTTCCAGGACACGGCCCCCCAGAAAGCTCCCCACGGTCCAGACTACGGCATTGTTCATACCTACCTCCGGCGGCCACACCGGCCAACTCTGTCCTCTGTCCAATGCTACGTGATGGCTACCACCACTGTCAGCGGAGGACGCCTGAGAGTTGCCGACAATGCCCCCGCAGTTGGGTGCGTGCTACACGTACACCCACCCAACTGCGTTGGCCGCAGGTATACTTTGTCAGCACGCTTTCACTCTGAGGGCCGGGCTACGGCTGGCGGCGCTTCCGGAGTACAGAGCGAGCGTGTTGCCGTAACCTGCGGTCATGACAGTCATAGTTGAGGAGGGGTGACGATGCGCTTACGTCTCTGGCCGGTATTGCTTCTGCTTGTCGCCGCCGTCATGCTCACCGCCTGCGGAGAACTGGAAAACCCCGATGCGCTGGATGGACCGGTGCTGACCGACGACGAGCAGTTCACCACCACCGCGTCCGGCCTGCGCTACCGCGACTTGCGCGTCGGCGATGGGGCTATGCCGAAGGCGGGCGACGTGGTGGAGGCCCATTATACGGGCTGGCTGACCGACGGCACGCAGTTCGATAGCTCCCGGTCCGAGGGACGGAACGCCATCAAGTTCCCCCTGGGCCAGGGCAAGGTGATTGCCGGCTGGGATGAAGGGCTATCCAACATGCGGGTTGGGGGGCACCGCAAGCTGGTGATCCCGGCCGAGCTCGGCTACGGCGACCGGGGGGTTACGGAAGCGGATGGCACGCAGTCCATCCCGCCCGGGGCGACGTTGGTGTTCCAGGTTGAGCTACTGAGCATCGAGAGTCCGTAAGCCGTGATGAGGCCGGCGGCCGCCTGCTATCCTTGGAGGTGGCCGGTGATACCCATATCGTAAGTTCGTGGGGGCAGGCTGAAGGAGAACATCATGGCCACAGAGCTACGCCGTATCGTTGTCGCGATCTTCGCTGCATTGCTCGCTATCAGCGTGAATTTCCCGGTGGCCGCCGCGGCTGGCCCCCAAGAGGGATCGCCCTGGCCACAGTTCCAACACGATCCGCAGCGCACCGGTCGCACCACGGTGAATGGACCGGTAACACTGCGGCGGAAATGGGACTACTACACGCAGAGACCAATTATTGGCGGCCTGGCGATTGCGGAGAATGGGACGATCTATGCTCCAAGTCGTTACTACCTCACGGCGGTGCGCCCTGATGGCACGCTGCGGCGGCGAGTTGATGTCCGTGAGTTTAAGGTCGGTGGTAAGCCTGCTGACGGTGGTGACCTCACGGCACCGGCGATTGACGGGCACGACAGAATCATCGTCGGCGTTGAGGATGGTCGGATTCTCGGCATCCAATCCGATGGTGACCTGGCCTGGACCTTCTTTGTGGAATCTTCACCGTATGCAGATGGCAGCAGCCCGGTCCGTGGCCCGGCCCTCTTGGACAGCGGGTATTGCTGCATTGTGCTAGGCGCTGATGATGGGGAGGTCTACCAAGTTAGTAGTAGTGGTGAGGCCCGTGGTGTTCGTAGGGCCAATGGTAAAGTGACGGCTGCGCCCGCACGCGGGCTGAACGGCACGGTCTTCTGGGCCTCGCACCACAGAGAGCTCTTCAATGGCGAATCTCACGGGGGGGACCGCTGGAAGCATGTGCTTGATGGTGCGGCGTATGCCGGCCCTGCTATCGGGGCTGACGGCACGGCCTACATCGGCACTGCCAAGGGGAGCTTGTACGCTATTGATCCCGAGGGCGTACTCCGGTGGAAGACGGTCTTGAGCGTTGACGAGGCGTTGCGCGCTGCGCCCTCCCTCGGAGCCAATGGTGCCGTGTACATCGGCTCGGAGAACGGCACCTTCTACGCGGTTGATAGTGGTACGGGCGCTGTCAAATGGGAGTTCGCCACGAGCAAGGGCATTGTGGCGCCGGCTCTCGTAGATGGCCGTGACAACGTGTACCTTGCTTCGCTGGACGGCAAAGTTTATGTCCTTTCTCCGACCGGCGCATTGTTCAGCACGTTCGAGACCAGCGGCGGAATCGTGGCCGCCATGGCCCTCGGCGCCGATGGGACGTTGTATGTTGGCTCGCAAGACCGCCGGCTCTACGCGCTGGAAGAAGGCGATCCGACAGCCGCAGCGGCTACTGCGACCACGCCGGTCGTCACTGTCGCCGTGCAGCGCGACTTCACCTCCGGCCGGGTCTACCTGGTCGCAGCGGGCAAGCGCCATTGGGTGCCTGACCCAACAACGGCGGCCCTCTTGGAGGTGAACCCGGGGACGTGGACGGATGTCCGACCGGAGCAGCTCGCGCCGATTCCGGAGGGCCCGGCGATTCCGGCCTTGCACGAGGGCAGCCTGATCCGTGAGCCGAGTGGGGCGATCTACGCCATTCGCAATGGCCGGAGAGAATGGATCCCCTCCCCGGCTGCGTTCGCAGCCGGTGGCTATCAGTGGGGTGCCGTGATTAACGTGCCGGCGTTCGTGGTTGCCCGCATACCGGCGCTATTGCCGGAAGGCACGTTGGTCAAAGCAACCGGCGGGTCGAAGATCTATGTGATCGAAGACGGTAGGCTTCACTGGATTTCGACGCTGGACCTTTTCGTGTCGCGCGGCTTCCAGTGGCATCTGGTCACCGAGATTGACCCGACTTTCCTCCGTAGCATTCCCGAGGGCTTACCCTTTGGAGTTGCCGAAGGCAGCATTGTCAGGGGCAGTACTGGTGAGAAGGTTTACGTGATCGAACATGGCCTGCGACGCTGGGTCCCGACCCTCACGACCTTCTTTCTCCGGGGCTATCGGTGGGAGAACCTGGTGGTGTTGAGCGATGAGGCGCTCAGTGCGATCCTCGAGGGAGCACCCCTGCCGCCATCGTGAGTTGCGGCCGGCGGTTCATGTGAGCCTGCTGCTACCCGCGGTGAGTTGGGTGGCCCGGTGCCCGCAGAGCAGACGCGCGATGAGCTTGCTGTTGTGCTACGGGTGTCGGGTCAGCCTCGTGGGGCAGTGCCCGTGAAAGTCGCCCCGGTGCCGCGCCGGGTGTGGGATGCGCTGCGGCTGCCGCCGCGGCCGGCTGGGCCGGGAGCCTTGGTGGTGGTGGCGGGGCTGCCCGGCACCGGAAAATCGCACCTCGCTGCCACCGTTGCTGCCCAGCGCGCAGTGGCGGTTGTACGCACGGATACGGTGCGTAAGGCGTTCGTTCCGCAGCCAACGTACTCGCCGGTCGAGAGTGGTCGTGTGTACCGGGCCTGCCATGCCATGCTCCGCACACTGCTGGCCAAGGGCTACCCTACGCTGTTCGATGCAACCAATCTGACCGCGGCGGGGCGTCGTACACTACGCTGTATTGCTTGTGCTGCCGGCGTGCCGTATTTCCTGGTCTGGGTTGAGGCGGCGCCGGAGATCGTCCGGGCGCGGCTGGTGCGCCGAGGGCAGGGCGCGCCAGCGTATGATTCCGATGCCGGTTGGTCGGTGTATCAGGCGATGCTGGCAACTGTCGAGCGGCCGCAACACCCCGACTTCGTGACAGCCGGTAGACTGGACGCCCTCGGTGCGGCGGTGACTATCATTGTGGGATTCTTGGACGCTGGCCGTGCAGCGAGCCGTAGCATACGAGTTACGCCGGTGAACAGTCCGCAGCAGGTTGCCTAGATGGGGAGCTTCCGCGCTCGTCTTGCCGAGACTATCGCGCGCCGCGCCTCAATCCTGTGCATCGGTCTGGATTACGATCCACAGTTGGTGCCGGCCAGCGTGCGCGCCGGTGTGCGCGATGAAGCTGCAGCGGCCGTGGCCTTCAACCGGGCCATTATTGACGCTACGGCAGACCTGGTCTGTGCCTATAAACCCAATCTGGCCTTCTACGAGGCGCTAGGTCCGCGCGGTATGGCGGCCCTGAGCGAGACGGTCCGGCACGTTCCGGACGGTGTGCTGGTGATTGGCGATGCCAAACGGGGTGACATCGGCAATACGATGCAGCACTACGCGGAAGCCCTCTTCGATGTATACGCATTCGACGCAGCGACCGTCAGTCCTTTCCTGGGTCACGATGCACTAGAGCCGTTCCTGGCCCGCCCGGACCGCGGCGCCTTTGTCCTCTGCCGGACCTCGAACCCGGGGGCTGCCGAGATACAGGACCTCCCGGTTGACGGGGCGCCCTTGTACGAGGTGGTCGCGCGTCGCGTGGAATCGTGGGACACCCACCGCAATACCGGGCTGGTGGTCGGTGCAACGCAGCCGCGGGAGTTGGCCCGCATCCGGGACCTGTGCCCCGAAACACCGATCCTAGTACCTGGTGTCGGAGCACAGGGCGGAGATGCTGCGACTGCTGCCGCTGCGGCCACCAAGGGCGGCGCCTCGGCGCTCATCAATGTGGCACGGCAGGTGTTGTATGCGGCGCCCGGGCCGGATTTCGCCACCGCCGCGCGCGGCGCCGCGCTGCGGCTGCGCGATCTCTGCAATCAAGCCAGGACGCGCCGCTGACGCTTGGCACACCTCGCAAGGGACGAGGGGCGGAGCACTCGTTGGTATGGTACTGGAGCTTGTGCTCGACGATGTGGTGCAGCTACGCAAGGCTCATCCTTGCGGGGGTGATACATGGCGCATCGTGCGCCTCGGTGCCGACATCGGGCTGCGCTGCCAGACCTGCGAGCGGCGCGTCCTCCTGCCGCGCTCGCGGCTGGAGCGCCGCCTCAAACGCTTCGTCTCCCGCGGCTCGCAGCGAGCAGGAGTTGACCGCCAGTGAGTACCTCAACTCCGGCGACCGACAACAGTGCCGGCAAGGTTGTGCAGACCGAGCGTTCGGAACCGACGCTGGCCGCCCCGCGGCCCGGCCAGCCTCCCAAGTCACCGCAGTCGGGCCGTCCGGAGGGCCGCGGCTACGGGCCGGTGCTGCGCCAACGGCCGTTCCTCTTGCTCTGGGTGGCCCAAATCTGCTCGCAGACCGCCCAAAACGCGCTCAACTACGGCTTGATCGTCGAAGTCGAACGGCTGACCAACTCCAGTACGAGTGTCAGTCTGGTCGTCGCCAGCTTCACGATCCCCGCCCTGCTCCTCGGCCCGCCGGCCGGCGCCCTCGTTGACCGTCTCGGCAAGCGCTGGGTACTGGTCCTCACCAACCTGAGCCGTGCCCTACTGGTGATGGCCTTTCTCGCCACCGACCGTTCGGTCTTGGCGATCTACGCGCTGACCATGCTCAACTCGGTGGTCAGCCAGTTCTTCGCCCCGGCGGAGATCGCCACCATCCCTCTCGTCATGCCCCGACGCCACCTCCTCGCGGCCAACTCGCTCTTCAACATGTCGTTTACGTTGACCCAAGTGCTCGGATTCGTGCTCTTGGGGCCGACGATGCTCAAGCTGGCCGGGCCGCTTGGTCTTTTTGCCGTCATCACGGCGGCCTACGGCCTTGCCGGCCTCGCCGTGGCGCTCATGCCGCGCCTGGAGCAGCACCTCCCCCCGCCGCATGTGGCCCTGCTCGAAGCCTTACGGGGCGGTGTCCTCTGGCGCGACTTGGGCATCGGATTCGAGTTCCTGCGGACCAACCGCGCCGTCCGGACAATGCTGGTCCTCTTGAGCGTGACCATTGCCATTGTGTACCTGCTGGCTACCCTGGGGCCGGGCTATGTCTCGCGGGTGCTCGGCTTCAGCCCCGAGGACGCCGGCTACGTGCTCGGTCCGGCCGGACTGGGTATTCTCCTCTCCAGTGCTGCCATCGGGCACTGGGGACAGCAGTGGAACCGCACGCGGCTCGTGTTCACGGGTCTGATCGCCATGGCCGTCACACTGCCGGCACTCACCGTCGTGCGGCCGCTCTTCGAAGAGGTGGTCCCGGCGCTGGCCAGCGGTGGTCCGCTGGCGCTACTGCCTTGGCAGGTCGCTGTCTATGCCGGGCTGGTTGGCCTGGTGGCGCTACTGATCGGCGGGGCCTTTGCCCTGGTGATGGTGCCCGCGCAGACCGTCTTGGTCGAGGCAACGGCTCCGCACCTGCGGGGGAGAATCTTTGCCATCCTCTTTGTGCTGAATAGTGTCTGGTCGGTTATTCCTATTCTCTTCGCCGCTGCGTTGGCCGACATCATCGGCATTAGCCCGGTCATCCTGATCGTGGCTGCGCTGGTGCTGCTGGCGGCGCTCCTCAGCTTGCTCCCGCTGCTCCGCGCGGCGCGTTCGGCGGCCAACTAGCCGCGCGCTGAATCCGCCTTGTGGTCGCTGCTGCCTCCGGCAACGGGATGCCGGAGGTGGCGATCATACGGTACAATCTAGCAGTCGTGTGCGGATAGCACCGCCGGTTGACGATGCTGATTGTGCTCCCTTAAACTGGTTAATCAACCCTGTCGTAAGGTACTGACGGCTGAAGCCTTGCTGCGGAGCGGGCCTTAGTGCAGCCGGTAGTGCGTGGTGGGCCATCGGTGGATTGAGATGCAGTTGCCATAGGCACCACGGATAAAGAGGACATCATGGCGTGGAGACGCACGACACTGGCGCTGATCTTTGGAGGACTGGCCCTCCTTACTGCTTGCGATGCGCCGACGGTATTCACGCCGCTGCCGCCTACGCCCACGCCACTCAAGCGGACGCGCGTCCAGGAGACTCGCCCGACCACTGAAGTCACACGCGGTACGCTGGTCGAGGCCATCACGAACCTGGGGCGGGTCACGGCGGCCCGCGAATCGCAGCTCTTCTTCAAGAATGACGGTCGTCTACGCAGCGTGAACGTAAAATCCGGGCGGACGGTCAAGCAGGGCGACGTGCTCGCCGAGCTGGAAACCGGTGACCTCCAGCTACGCATTGCCAAAGCTCGCGTCAACTTCGAGCGGGCGGAGGTGCGGTTGCAGGCGCGGCTGGCCCAGGAGCCGCAGCTCGACACGAGAGTCGAGGAAGAGGCCGTGCTCCAGGCCGAGATCGGCGTCAAGCAAGCCGAGCTAGCCCTGGAGCAATTGTTGAGCGTCGGGCCGACGGCGAGTGCGATCAAGAGCGCCGAAGCGTCCATCGTCTCGGCGCAGGCAGCGCTCGACCGGGCACATGCGGACATCGAGGGCAAGCGCGCCGACCTGGCCGCCAAACAGGCCGACCTCGCGGCGGCGCTGGTGCCACCGTCGGAATTGGCCGTGACCAATGCTCAAACAGCGTTGGAGAGCGCCCAGTTGCGGCTGGAGAAGCTGCTCCAAGGTCCGAGCGAGGCGGATGTCCGGTCCGCGCAGATCGCCGTCGACCGTGCGATCACGCAACTGGCCCAGTTGCGCGACACCCCGCGTGTATTGCCGCAGGACCTGGAGAACGCGCGCTTGGACGTTGAAAAAGCGAAGATCAATTACGAGAATGCCATCCTAGAGGCCACGGGCACGCCGCGGTCCGATGCGTCCATTCGTTCGGCCCTCATTGCGCTTCAGCGTGTCCAGAACACCTACACCAAGCTCCAGTCGCTGGGGCCGTCGCCATGGGCAATACGTCAGGCCGAGCAAGCCGTCGAGGCCGCGAACCTAGGGCTACAAAGACTCGGCACCCGCGACCAGTTCGACATCCAACAGGCCGAGTTGAATATCCGCAAAGCCCAAGCGCAGCTTGACAGCCTGTTTGTGCCGCCTACCGCGCAGGACTTGGCGCCACTCCGCAATCAGATCCGCACCTTGGAGCTTTCCATCGCCAGTGCCGTGGCGGCGATCCCCAGTGCCGAAGCCAATCTCGCCGCGGTACAGGCCAGGCTCGATGATCTCTTTGTCGGTCCGGCGGAGGTGGCGATCAAGGACCAGGAGCGCCGCATCGAGTTGGCCAAGATCAGTCTCCAACGGGCACGGGACCGGCTCGCCGACCGGCAGGCCAGCCACGAGCGAACGTTGCAGAGTCATGCGTTCGACGTGCAGGCGCTGCAGAAGAGCCTGGAGCAGGCCCGGCTGGACCTGGAGCAGCTTGAAGGTCGGGACTTCGAAGCCAAGCTCATTGCGCCCTTCGATGGACTGATTACCCGTGTAGACATCTTCCCCGGTGACACGATTGCCGCCTACCGGCCGGTCATCTTTATCTCCGACCCGACCAAGCTCATCATCAGCGCCGACATCGGCGAAGGCGATCTGCACCGTCTCGCGGTCGGCCAGCAGGTCGAGCTCCGCATGCAGGATCAGTTCCCGGACCAGGTCATCCTCGGCAAGATCACGCTTATTCCGGGGCAGGTCCGCACCCAGACCGGCCTGATTCCCGACCGCTCGACCAAGATTGACGTGCCCTGGCCGGGGCCGGGCGTTGAGATCGGGATGCTGGCCCGCGTCAAGATCATCTTGCAGAGGCTGGAGAACGTGCTGCTGGTCCCGCAATCCGCCGTGCGGACGGTGGGGAAGCGTCAGTTCGTCGAATACAATGACGAGATCAACGGTGTACCGGTCAAACGTTCGCGCAACGTCGTGCCGGGGTTGTCCAGTGGCGGCCAGACCGAGATTAAAGAGGGTGTGGAAGAGGGTATGGTGATCTTGGCCGGGGCCTAGCTGACCGTTTCGGCCAGGCCGCCGGCACTGGTCGGTGTGTCACTAGAGAGAATGACAATGGTGCTTTTCCTGCCGCTGCTGAGGGCCTACTCCACGCTGTGGATGATCCTCAAGCGGATTCTCAACAACCTCAACCTGATGCTGGCGATCATTGCCGGCCAGGTGATTACCGTCACGCTAATAACCAGTATTCCCCTCTACGCCGAGGGGATGAGCGCCGCCCTCCTCCATCGGCAGCTTGAGGAGCCGGAGGAGCGCGCGCAGCCCAAGTCGAGCATCATGCTCCGCTGGTTTGCGCCGGACCCGCCCGTCCAAATAACGCAGCAAGCTGTGCAAGCGGCGCAGGGTGGCGGTGGTGGTGGCGGGGGCGTGGGCGCTGCCGGTGGCGCCGGTGGGGCGGCACCGCTGCCTACCCCGCCGGTCGTGCCGGACGAGCCGGAGGGCGTCAGCCCCGAGCTATACCGCGAGGCCGATGCCCTACTCAAGGATCAGTCGGAGGCGATGCTCGGTATCCCCCGGCAAATCTATGCCAGCTATGCCCAGACCGACTCCTTGCCCATCCTGCTGCGCCTCGACGAAGAGAGCCTCCAGGGCCGGGACTTTGCGGGGTACGGCTACATCGCCTTTATGGAGGATGTCCAGGACCACTCTACCATCATTGACGGTCGGTTCCCGCAGATAGCCAAGACGCCCGAGGGTGCCATCGAAGGGATGATTACCACGAAGGGGATGGACGAGCTGGGCATTGATGTCGGCGAAACCATCGTCTACGTCTTCGAGCGCAACCGCGAGCGCATCCCGATCAATGTCAAGATCGTCGGACGCTGGTGGCCGAAGGACCCCGGCGAAGACTATTGGTTCTACCAGCTCGACTACTTCAACGCTGTCGTCCTGCTCCCCAAGGAAGCCTATATCCAGCACATGATGGGGGAATATCCCGATGCCGTCGAGGAGTTGACTTGGTTCCAGCTTTTCGACGTGGATGCGATCCGCTCCGACAACGTGGGCACCGTCCTGGGCGGGCTGGTGAACATGCGTACCCGCATGACCAATGTGTTGGGCGAAGTTCGCATGGAGTTTTCGCCGGAGGACATTCTGCTGGACTTCCAGCGGAGCCTCTTCTTCCTGAAAATCCTGCTCTTCGTGCTCGCGGCCCCAATTGTCGGCATCGTCCTCTACTACATCGTGATCTCGGCGAGCATGATCGTGGACCGCCAGCGCAATGAGATCGCCATTGTCAAGAGCCGTGGCGGCAGTAACCTGCAAGTCCTGGGCATTTACCTGTCCGAAGGCGGCCTGCTGGGCATTCTCGCCGTCGTCGTGGGGCCACTCCTAGGGGTCGTGCTCGCCCAGTTTATCGGCCGCACCTACACCTTCTTGGTATTTGCGGACCGCGAATTACTACCGATTACCTTAAACACGCAAACCTATCAGTTTGCGGCCCTCGCCGTGGGACTCTCTATCCTGGCAATGCTGCTCCCGGCGGTTGCCGCCGCCCGCTTCAGCATCGTCACCTACAAGCAGGACGTGGCCCGGACGTCTCGCCGGGCCGTTTTGCAACGGTTTTTCTTCGACTTCATCGTGGCCGGCGCGGCCGCCTACGGATACTATCTGCTGCGCGAGCAGCGCTCGCTTATCACGCTGGGCGAAGAGGGCGGCGTGTTCTCCAATCCGCTGCTCTTGATCGTGCCGGCACTCTTCGTCTTTGCGGCCGCGCTGTTGTTCCTCCGCATTTTGCCGTTGTTTATTGAGATTTTGGCCCGCGTCGGTGGTCGCGTGTGGGGCGTTTCGGTCCTGCTCGGCCTACGCCAGATCGGCCGGATGCCGGGGCAGTATACGCGGCTGGTCATGCTGCTCATCCTGACGCTTGCGCTCGGCACGTATAGCGCCTCGGTCGCCCAAACTCTGGACCGCAACTTCAATGATCGCGTGTACTACACCAACGGCTCGGACCTGTTCCTGTCCGAGTCGGGTCGTTACGATGAGATTAGCCAAGAGTGGAATTTCATTCCCGTCGAGGAGCATAAGCATGTCTCCGGCGTGGTAGACGCGACGCGGGTCTTCGAGGAGAAGGGGCGTGTGCAAATCACGGGACTAGCCCGCGGGCACCGCGACGTCGTGGTAATGGGCATTGACACGTCCGACTTTGCCCGCGTTTCCTGGTGGCGCGACGACTTTGCGCCGGAGAACTTTGTTGCGCTGCTCAATCGGTTGGGTGCGGACGACCGCGGTGTCATTGTGGACAGCAAGCTGTTCTGGGATTTTCAGCTCAAATTCGGCGACCCCATCCGTTTGCAGGTCAAGAACCGGCAGATGGAGCTTCGGCTCGTCGGCGTCACCTACTACTGGCCGCGCCTCTGGCCGGACACGGACCACTTCGTGATCGTCAATCTCGACTACCTGTTCGATAAGACCGGGCGGCTCCCCTACGACGTGTGGGCGAAGACGATCCCGGGTATCCATCCACAGGAGATTGTCAACGACCTGTCGGAAGGGGGATTCCTGATCCATCGGTTCTTCGATGCCCGCGAGCTGACCGTGCGACTGCGCGACGATCCGGGGCGCACGGGCATCTTCGGCATTCTGACCGCCGGGTTCCTGATTGCGGCGCTGCTCACTATCGTCGGCTTCATGCTGTATTCCTACCTCTCCTTCCAGCGTCGTTTCCAGCAGATCGGTATTCTGCGCGCGATTGGGCTTTCCATCGGCCAGCTGATTAACCTGTTCGTGTTCGAGCAGGGCTTCTTGATCGCCGTTGGTGTGCTGACCGGCACGGCGCTCGGTGTCATTACCGGCAAGATTTTCATTCCCTTCCTCCAACTCAAGTCCGAGCGACATGGGGGCATCCCGGAGTTCATCACCATGACGGCCTGGGATGACATTGGCAAGATATACATCCTCTTCGGCGCCGTCCTGGCCGTGGCCGTACCGGCCTTTATCTGGATGCTGACGCGGCTCAAGATTCACGAGGCCATCAAGTTCGGAGAAGAGACCGGATGAAGATGCCAACGATCCTCGGCGCTCGCCGACGACCGCAGCGAGCTACGCTGCCCGCGGAGCGGCCCGGTGGCCGCCGCGGCGGCGACGGGCAGTCCATTCTCAGCGAGGAAGACCGGCGGGCGCTGGTCGTGCCCCGCGACACGATGATCGCCTGTGACAACCTCGTGAAGATTTACAAGGTCGCCGACCTCGAAGTCGTGGCCTTGCAGGGGTTGGACCTGATTGTCAAGCGCAGCGAGATGATGGCCATTATCGGTAACAGTGGCAGCGGCAAGAGCACCTTGCTGAATATTCTCGGCGGCCTTGACCGCCCCTCCGCCGGGCGTGTGAGCGTCAACGAGCTGGACTTGTTGAAGCTGAACGATCACGGCCTCATGCGCTACAAGCGCGAGACCGTGGGGTTCGTCTGGCAGCAAAGCTCGCGCAACTTGATCCCTTACCTGACGGCGTTGGAGAATGTCCGTCTACCCATGACTATCGCCGGCAAATCGTTCCGTGAGCAGCGCGACTGGTCCAAGGAAATTCTCGATGCCGTCGGCTTGGGCAAGCGGATGCGCCATCGTCTCTCGCAGCTTTCCGGCGGTGAGCAGCAGCGCGTCGCCATCGCCATCGCGCTGGCCAACAAACCGCCGCTGCTCTTGGCCGACGAGCCGACCGGCGAGGTGGATACCGCCACGGCAAAGAGCATCTATCAGATTTTCCGCCGCCTGCGCGATCAGTACGGGACGACCATCGTGATTGTCAGCCACGACCCGGCGATTGCCTTCCGCGTGGACCGCGTGGTAGCCATCCGAGACGGCCGGACCAGCACCGAGACCGTCCGGCGAGCGGGCAGCACGGACACCGAGCAGACGCACGACGAGTTCGTGGTCATGGATGCCGCCGGTCGTATTCAGATACCGCGTGAATTCCTGGAGCAGTTGGGGATGAGCGACCGCGTCCGGGTGGAGTTGGAGGACGGGCGGATTGTGGTGCGGCCCGTCGAGCGGCGCGGCACCGGCTTCAGTGGTGCGCCAGCGGCCGCATCCTAGGGGTCAATGATGAGTGTTGCCAGCCTTGCCGAGACGTTTGGCGCGAAACCGGATGACGCCCCGTCGGAGCCGCCGATTGTCGCCTGTCAGGATGTCAGTCGGGTCTATCGCTTGGGCGGTGAGGAAGTCGTGGCCGTCCGCGATGTCACGCTCGACGTTATGCCCGGCCAGCTCGTCGCCTTGCGCGGGCGCTCCGGGTCGGGCAAGACGACCCTCCTCAATCTGCTCAGTGGTCTCGACCGGCCGACCAACGGCACGACCACGATCAAGGGGCAGAACACGAACAAGCTCTCCGACGGCGCTCTGACCAAGCTGCGGCGCCACGAGATTGGGTTTGTGTTTCAGACCTTTGCCCTGTTGCCGGTGCTCTCTGCATATGAGAACGTGGAGTTACCGCTGCGGATCGCCGGCGTGAAATCCAGCGTGCGCCACGAGCGGACGGTCGAGGTGCTGGGGCTGGTCGGCCTATCGAAGCGGATGGGGCATCGTCCGTTCGAGCTATCGGGCGGTGAGCAGGAGCGCGTGGCGATTGCCCGTGCCCTTGTCAACCGCCCCTCGCTGATCGTGGCCGATGAGCCGACCGGCGAGCTTGACAGCGTGACGGGCCTGCAGATCATGCTGCTGTTCCGCCGGATCGTGAACGACGAGGGCGTGACCATTATGATGGCGACCCACGATCCGACCATCAGCGAGATCGCCGACGAAACCTATATCATGGCCGACGGCGCGATCACGGAGGACGTACCCGAGGAGCTTCAAGGTGTCGGCATCATCGGCGCGCAGGAGCGCAATCTACCCGGCACACTGTTCTCCGCCGGCCAAGCGCGGCGTGACGACCCCTCCCCATAGCCCTCACTTCCCGGCGGCCCTCACCGGGGCCGGTTTTGCGAAGGGGCGCACCCCGGTCTAGCCGGCCAGGATGGCGTTCTGCGCCTTGGCGATGGCGGCCGTCGCTACCGCGACTGACTGCGTGCCCGCCCACACCGGCGCCATTCCCTCGTCAAAGGCTTGCAGCAGCTTTACTCGCGCCGGGTGCAGCGGCAGATTGCGAGCGTGCTCCAGCGCCGTCACGATTGCATCGCCACCAAAATAGGGTGCGACCGATTGTGCGACCGAGCGCCGCGCGGGTGGCGGCATACTCGGCAGCGGCACCCGGCCCTTGCGGACGGTTCCTTGCTGGAAGGCCCGCTGGGCTGCCTCCCCCGCCCACCAGCTGAGGAAGGTCCAGGCCTCGTCCGGCACGCTGGTCGCGGCGCCTAGGTGAAACGCCGACTGCAAGAAGAGCCAGTTGGCCGGCTTGACCGGGCCGTGCGGGGCGGCCGCCAGGCCGTACTTCAGCCCGTACTCGGCCTGCGGGACCAGCAGTGGGCCTGTGAAGCTGCGAGCGGCGTACAGCATCGCCAGCCGGCCGATCTTGAACAGCTCGTCCCCACTTACCTCGTCGCTGGTTGGCCACACGGCATGGGTATCGCGCTGCTCGAACAGCCACTCCAGCGCCTCCCGCGCCGGCGGCTCGTCCACCAAGCTCTTGGTCAGGTCCGCGTCTACGAGGTCGCCGCCATTCGCCCAAATCCAAGGAATCGTCGCCGGGTAGCTATAGCTAAGCCCGGCCGCCCGATTGGCAAAGTTTATGGTGAGCGGAGGGCCGTATTCACGGCTGAGCGCAAACCCGTAGACCGGTTTGCCCCCCCGGTGGCCGGTCAGCGCACGAGCTTGGTCGAGGAGGTGCTGCCAGGTCCAATCACTCGGCGGCGCGGATACGCCGGCCGCGGCCAAGCGGTCCTGGTTGTAGAACATCAGCTGCGTATCCACGTGGGTATGCAGCGCGTACAGGTCGCCGCGCCACGTACTGCACTCCAGAGCACCTGGCCAGAAGTCGGTGAGGTCGTAGCCGTCGCGCCGGACGAACTGGTTCAGCCCCAGCAGTGCCCCCTGCATCACCAGGAGCGGGACGGAATCCCCGGTCCACCAAGGGAGATGCACGAGATCATGCATGACATCCCCGGCTTGGCCGGTAGCAAGCGCCTCCCGGAACCCCTCCCAAACTCCGCGGTCCTCAAACCAGGTTTGCCATTCGATGGTCAGGTGCGGGTGCGCCTCGGTGAACGGCGCCGTGTACTGGCGAAAATGGTTCGCATTCCACGCGGCGCCGTAAGCTCCTCCGGTTGAGTAACGCACCCGGACGGGGATCTGCCGCTGGGTCTGGCTGGGAAGGCCTGCGTCTGGCCGCTTGGGGGCTGGCGGTTGCTCCTGGGGCGCGTCTTCGGAGGGAGCACCCGCGGGCACGATGTCACACGCCGCGGCCAGCAAGCCAGCGCCGAGTGCCGCGCCGCCAATGCCGAGGTATTGCCGCCGGGTCATCACTGCCATCGCTGGCCTCCTTTCTTTCCGAGCGACGTGGGTAAGTCTACCCGGCTCGTGCCGCTAGGCAGCCAGGATGGCGTTCTGCACCTTGGCGATTGCGGCCGTCGCCGTCGCTACCGATTGCTTGCCCTCCCACACCGGCGCCAGCCCCTCTTCGTAGGCTAGCAGCAGCTTCGCGCGCGCCGGGTGCAGTGGCAAGTCGCGCGCATGCTCCAACGCCGCCAGGAGTGGCTCGCCACCAAACCAGGGCGCCACGGACCGGGCGACCGAGCGTCGCGCCGGTGGCGGCATGTTGGGGAAGGTCAGCTTGGGACCCTTTTGGGCGGTTCCCTGCTGGAAAGCGCGCTGTGCCTCTTCCCCGGTCCACCAGCGGAGGAAGGTCCAGGCCTCGTCCGGCACGTTGGTCGCGGCGCCCAGGTGGAATGCCCATCGCGCGGCGAAGAGCCAGTTGGCCGGCTTGGCCGGCTTGGCCGGGCCGTGAGGTGCCGGCGCCAGGCCATACTTCAGGCCATATTGGGCTTGCGGGACAATCAACGTGCCTGTGAAGCTGCGGGGGCCGTACAGCATCGCCAGCCGGCCAATCTTGAACAACTCATCCCCACTCACCTCGTCGGCGCTCGGCCACACGGCGTGGGTGTCACGCGGCGCGAAGAGCCACTCCAGCGCCTCCCGCGCCGGTGGCTCGTCCACCAAGCTCTTGGTCAGGTCCGCGTCCACGATGTCGCCGCCATTCGCCCAAATCCAAGGAATCGTGGCCGGGTAACTATAGTCTGCTCCAGCCCCGCTCATCAGAAAGCTGTAGTCACGGCTGAGTGCGAATCCGTAGACGGGTTTGGCCCGCTGGCGGCGGGTCAGCTCGCGGGCACGGTCGAGGAGGTCTTGCCAAGTCCAATCGCTCGGCGGCGCGGACACGCCAGCCGCGGCCAGGAGGTCCGGGTTATAGAACATGAGCTGCGTATCCGCATGGGTGTGCAGCGCGTACAGGTCGCCGCGCCAGGTGCTGCGCTCCAGGCAGCCCGGCCAGAAGTCGGTGAGATCGTAGCGGTCGCGCCGGATAAACTGGTTCAGTCCCAGCAACGCTCCCTGCCTGACCAATGGCGGGGCGGAATCCCCGAACCACCAGGGGAGATGCACGAGATCATGCATGATATCCCCGGCTTGGCCGGCGGCGACAGCCGCCTCGAGCGCCTGGTAAAGATCCCGAGTGTCTATCCACTCTTGCCACTCGATGGTGAGGTGTGGGTGCGCCTCGGTGAACGGTGCCGTGTACTCACGGAACTGGTCCGCAGTGAGCGGGCCGAATGCCACCGGGATGAAACGCACCAAGACGGGGATCTGTCGCTGGGTCTGGCGGGGGAGGTCTGAGCCTGGCGGCTTGGCGATGGCCGGCCGGGATTCCTGGGTAGCGTCAGGGGCCACGTTGCCGCCGGCGCTCCCTGTCATGTCGCACGCCGCGGCCAGCAAGCCAGCGCCGAGTGCCGCGCCGCCAATGCCGAGATGTTGCCGGCGGGTGATCGCTGCCATTGCAGGCCTCCTTCACCTCCGCCATTTCCAAGAGACGCGGGCGTCCCGGTCCGGACCGCGCCGCTAGCTGGCGAGGATGGCGTTCTGCTCTGTGGCCACCGCCGCTGTCGCAGACTCGACCGTCTGCTCGCCCAGCCAGACCGGCTTCAGGCCCTTGTTAAAGGCCGCCTCGAGATTCTCCTGCTCCGCATGAGGCTGCCGCATCCGGGCATGTTCGAGTGCGGCGATATCGTTCTCGCCAAACCAGTCCACCAACTCCAAGGCTAACGACCGTCGCGCTGGCGGGTGGGAATTGGCCAGCGTCAACTTACTACCCTTGATCGCCCGGCTGTGGTGATGTGCGCGCTGGGCTTCCACCCCCGTCCACCAACTCAGGAAGGACCACGCCTCGTCCGGCACCCCGGTCGCGGCCCCAAGATAGAAGGCGGGCCACGCGAACAGGATATTCGCATGCTGCACTGGCCCCGGGGGTGGCGCGGCCACGCCATGCTTTTGCCGACCGGACACGACCTCACTGTCAAGCCCAGCGCGGTAGGTGTACAGCATCGCCAGCCTCCCCATCATGAAGAGATTGTCTTGCTCAGTCGCCGTGACCTGTCGCAGTTGCTCGGTGGTGGGCCACACCCCATGGGTGTGCCGGAGGGCGGCGAGCCAGTGCAGCGCGGCTACCGCCTCAGGCTGATCCACTGTGCTCTGCGTCTGGTCTTCGTTGAGCATGGCGCCGCCGTTGGCCCAGATCCAGGGGATGGCAGACCAATAGGTGGATTCCTCGTATGGGATGGGAGTGAAACCGTAGCTGGCGTTGGCCCCCTGACCTTGGGTTAGCGCACGCGCCTGTTCGAGGAGATCGTCCCAAGTCCACTTGTCCGTCGGTACGGGCACTCCCGCCGTGACGAATAGCTGTTGGTTGTAGAACAGCAGGTTGGTCTCTACCTCGGTGAACAGGCCGTAGAGGTCGTTCTCCCACGTGGCCCCCTGCAGGCAACCCGGCCAGAAGTCGGTGAGGTCAAAGCGATCACGCCTGATGAAGCGGTTGAGACCGAGCAGTGCCCCTTGCGTCCCGGACTCGGCCGGAATCTGAGGCCAGAAATGCAGGACGTCGTAGAACTGGCCCGCTGCAGCAGCTTCGGCGAAGACGTTGATGTATGAAGCGAAATCCACCGCCGAGGAAAAGTCCCACTGTTGCCAGTTGATCGTGATGTGGGGATGGGCCTCAGTGAACGGCACGGCAACTTTGTGCTGCGAGGCGACGGTCTCGAAATCCACGTACCCATCGCCGGTGGAGAAAAGCACGCGGACCGTGACGGGCTGCTGGGCTGGGCTGGGCGCGCCAGGCTGTTTGCTATCTGCCGGCATCCGCAAGCGGTCCTCCGCCGGAGCCGTCGGCCCGGCCCCAGAGGGCGGCGCCTCATCGTCAGCCGGCCCGAACACATCGCACGCCGCGGCCAGCAGGCCAGCGCCGAATGCTGCACCGACGGCGAGGTGTTGCCGCCGGGTGATCGCTGCCATTGCAGGCCTCCTTCCGGTCAATAGAAGACAGGCTTACTTTGCCCTACACCCATACTACACACAGCGGGAGGCCAATCATGCCTCCTCACCTGAGATCGCCATTGCAATTAAATGGTTCAACCACACTATACGCTTGTCGGCGCAGCGAGTCAAGAGCCGGTGGAGAGGGTCGGGGTGGTGGTGACTGTGATTTCTCGCAAACGACCACTGACCGGAGCCACTGTGTACAATGCAACTGCCGCCTAGTCCCACAGCCAACAGTTCCCCGAGGAGGTGGAGCGCATGAACGAGGACGAGAAATATCTGTTCGATCTTAACGGCTACATTGTGGTCAGGAACGTGCTCGACGAGGAGGCCCTCGCGCGCTGCAACGAGGCCATTGACCACTATGCGGGCGGGATCCGCGAGCGCACCCAGTCCCTCGCGGGCAGCTCCACGGCATTGCGTGGGATCACCGGGCGCGGCGAGCTGAGTGGGATGCTGGGGTGGGAGTCTCCCTGGCGGGAGCCGTTCCGGGACATGCTGGCCCATCCGCGCATTGTGCCCTACTTGCATGAAATCCTGGGCAAAGGCTTCCGGCTGGACCATCTGCCGTCGCTGATTGCCATGCGCCGGGGCGCAGAAGGACACCAGTTGCATGGTTCGTCGGGGCCGGGGTTCGATCCGCACCAGTACTATGTCTTCCAGGACGGACGGATGCATAACGGCCTGACGGTCGTGTCGTGGCAACTCACTGATGTCAACCCCGGCGATGGTGGGCTATGCGTGGTTCCTGGCAGTCACAAGTGCAACTTCGCCTTGCCCTTGGAGTTGAGACGCTACGAGCAGCACCAAGAATTCGTCAAGCAGATTGCGTGCAAGGCCGGCGACGTGGCGATTTTCACCGAGGCGGTCACGCATGGGACGCTGCCCTGGCAGGGCGAGCATCAGCGGCGCTCGATCCTGATCCGCTATTCGCCCGGCAATCTCGCCTATGCCAAACACTACGAGTCTTGGCCGGAGTCGTTTGTGGAGGGAATGAGCGAGGAACAACTGGCCGTGATGGAGCCTCCGTATCACCTCCGCCTGGAGCGGCCGGCGCTGGACGACGCGGGAGTACTGGAATAGCGAGCTACAGGGAAGTCCCCACACTGTCCATCCATGTAAATACCCAATGCCCCCACCCACACGCCCCTTCCCTGGAGGGAAGGGGCCAGGGGTTAGGTCCACCGTCCCTCCGCCGCAGCAGGGGGGCCACAGGCTGACAAGGGTAGGTTTTTTGTAGGGGCGCGATTCATCGCGCCCAGGCCCTCGTCATTCCGACGCAAGCCGCAATCCAGGCTTATTCGTAGCCCCGGGTCGCCACACAACCCCTCTTCCCTGGAGGGAAGGGGCCGGGGGTTAGGTCCATCCCGTCCCCTGCCGCAGCGGGGGGACCATAGGGGGGCCGGACTCAGAGATAGCGGTCGAACCAGGCGATGCTGCGGTACCAGAGGTCTTCCAGGTTCTCCTGTGACCAGGTCCAGAGGCCCATTTCCTCGTCGTAGTAGCGCACCAAGGTCGCTACCTTGCCCAGGCGGCGCAGGCCGGCGTAAATCTCCTCGCTCTGACTGATCGGGATCGGATTCTCGGTGCCGTGGAGCAGGAGTAGCGGCGTGGTGACACGGTGGAGGTGGAAGAGCGGCGAGTTCTCCAGGTACTGCTCCGGCACTTCCCAGATTGAGCCGCCCAGGTGGGTCTCGTGCTCCTTGGCGTACTGCAGCCAGCCCAGATGGTTGCCTTCGATATGCAGCGGCCACGAGATCAGGTTTGTGATCGAGTCGACCGCCACCGCCGCGCGAAAACGTTCGGTGCGGGTCACGATGCAGCAAGTTGCGTAACCACCGATATTAAAGCCCATCACACCGAGCCGGTCGGGATCGCAATAGCCTTGCTCTACCGCCGCATCTACCGCTTCCAGCGTGCGCTCGGTCATCGCGTCCGCTCCATGTTCGGGGACGTTGGGAAGCAGCACAGCGTAGCCACGTGTCGTAAACAGGTGCAGACTGCCGCTGCCGGTGAAGACAAAGGAGCGCAACATGCCGCTGCCGCCAAGTCCACCCGCCGCGCTGACAATGGTGGGATAGCGCTGCCCGGGCTGGTAGTCGGGTGGCAGGAAGAGCGCCGCCCGCCGCGGGCTGCCGTCTGCGCCGGTAAAGGTAAGCAGCCGGCCAGTTCCCAGTGGCACTTGAGCGAGATGCGGGTTCAGGTCCGTCAAGCGGCGCTCGGTGCCGGCGAGCACGTCAACGACGCATAGCTCGCTGGGATGCTTCTGGCTCTCGATAGTGCTGACGATGACTCGCCCGTCGTTATCGCTCCGGGCGGCCACGTCGAGCAGCGAGCGCTCCTTGTCGGGCAAGACCACCTCCGGCTCGCCTCCCGTCAGTCGCAGCAGCGCCTCCCCGCTCGTGCGGCGGTGCCGGCCCACGGCGACGACCGTGCCCGGCCGCCCGAAATCGCTGGCGATCATGCTGGTGAGGGGGTAGGTTGGTCCCAGCAGGCGATAGTCCTGCTGGTCGGGCGCCATGTTCTGCCGAGCGCCCGTGTCGGTCGCCAAGCGGTAGACCTGGCAATCTACGCTCCAGCAATAGAGGAAACGGCCGTCGGCCGACCACAGGGGCGGTGGATACGGCTCTTCCTGGCCGAAATCCACTTCGCTGCCGTCGTCGAGCACGCGCTCGACGCCGTCCAGCGCGAGCAGCACGACCCTTCCAGGGCCGTCGCCGTAGGTGTGGTAGGCGAGCGTATCGCTGTTTGGCGACCAAGAGAAGGTAGTGCCGAACGCCATCGGCACTTGGCGCCGGAGAATATCATGCCGCGATCCGTCCAGCGCGAGCAAGTGGAGATCGGACAAGACGCTGTTACCATCGTCGGCCTCAATCTTCCAGTAGGCGGGGTCGTAGCAGGACGCCGCAAGATACCGGCCGTCGGGCGAGAGCTGGGACAGATTGAGCACAAGATCGGTTGCCAGCCGCTGCACCTCGCCGGTCCGAATGTCAATTATGGCCAGATCGCCGCGGCTCTGTTCGTACCAGGGCCGGCTCTCGCCGGTGGGGGAAACCGGCGGCGCTTCCGGTGGCGAGTGCCAGACCTCGCGCGTGCCCTTCGGTGCCGGCGGCTCGCGTCGCGGGGGCGGCCGCCAACCGGCGGTCCGCAGCTTGGTCACCAGTCGGGTGCTGTCCGGCAACCACTGGCACACCTCAAACTCGAACTTCACCTGGATCGGATCGGTACAGGCGAGGCGCGTCCCGTTCGACTCGCGGTCCCAGAGCCAGACTTGCGCGACACCGTTGCGGTCGGAGCAGAACGCCAGCCAACGGCCATCGGGCGACCACCGCGCCCCCCAGCTACTGCCCCAGCCGGAGGTGAGCGAGCGCCAAGCGCCATCGGCCAATGCGGCGATGCAAAGCTCGAGGTTGACGCCATGCGTGGGCACACCGCGCTCGGCGGCCGCGTTGTCTGGCCGCTGGCCAAAGGACCGGACAGAGAAGGCGACGAGGGCACTGTCCGGGGAAAGGGCGGCGGGGTCTCCGTACCCCTCCACGCTCCTGAGGCCCTGGACATCGGTGATTTTCAAGGGCCGGGTTGAGGCAGCTGGGTCGGCTGCGGTGCTGCGCTGAACATCGGTGGTCATCGTCCCTCCTCACTGCGCCGGTGACTCGCTGGGAGTAATGGCGCGAGGCGGTCGAGACTTACCACACGCTGCCACGGTACGCGGTGTAGAGGGCCGCGTCATCGGGAGGCTGCGTGGCTGCTTCCGCCAACCTCGCGCTACCTCCATATGGGCGCAGCCGCGCCAGTCTTACACGGCGCATGAAGACGCCGGTGGTGGTCACGAGCGAGGTGAAGTGGTCCATATCGGTCACTTCCGGCAGCAGCTCGTCTACCATTGGCGTAGCCGGAGGCGAAGGGAAGAATACGCCCTTATGCCAGCGCGCCAAGCGCAGCACCTCGGCCACGTCGGCGGGAGAGAGCGCCCGCACCGCCGGATGGTCGCGGGGTGGGCGGTCCTGGCGCAAGTCATCGAGCCACGCCGAAAATAGCTCGCCTCTGAGCGTTTCGTTTTCCGGTGTCACGGGTGCTCCTCGCTGCTAGCTCCTACGTAGTCTACAACGCTAGTGCAGTGTAGGCATGTCGTTGGTGAGGTCAGGCGCAACCAACCGCTCGCGTAGCCATGCGAGGGCGCGGAACTTCGTGGTATATACCTTACTCCGCGACCAGCCGTGCCGGGCCATGATCTGCTCGGTCGTCTGCTCCGCGAAGAAGTAGGCGTGGATGACGATGCGGTAATCCCGGGGCGCAGTGGCCAGCGCCTGCCGGAGGACCACCCGGCGCTCCTGCACGGTGAGCCGTTGGAGGGCGGAGGCCTCCGGATCGTCGGCGGCAGGATCGGGCAACTCGAACTGCGCCGCATCGAGTGTGGAGCCGAAGAAACGGCGCTTGAACTGCTCCTGCGCCACATGGTTGGCAATCGCGCGGAGCCAGGCAAAGATGCCGATGCCGCGGTACTCGAAGTCGCCGATGCGCTGCCAGGCGCGTTCCCAGGTCTCGTTGGCAACATCCTGCTGCTCCGGGTGGGTCAGCCCCTTGGCCGCCAGGTGTAGGAACAGGCGAGGCTGGTATCGCTCGACCAGGACTTGGAAGGCCGCGTGGGTCTGCTCGCGCGTACCGGTTTGGAGCCGGCGCACGAGGGCTGCGTCTTCCGATGGCTCGCGCGGCGGTAGCAACGCTCAACCCCGTCCTGGCGGCGAGTTCCCGAACCTCCATGGCAGGACAGGGGCAAGTCTTACACGTCCTCTCGTTCGTGGGTGGGGCAGCCATTTGGAACCGGCCGGCGCCAGCCTTACAACCCACTCCGACACTGGCGTTCGGTGGGCATTACGGTGTTTTCGCAAGCAGAGCGTTGATCGTCGGCACCAGATCGTCCATGGCGCGCCGAGCGTCTTGCGTGCCCGCCCAGATCGGTTGGCAGCCCTGCCAGAACGCTGGCAGTACCTCGGTGTAGTTGGGGATATGCTGTGGTGGTCGCAGGGTCTTGGCCGTCTCGATAAAGGCGGCGAGGACGCCGCGCTCGGACATCCAGGCGTCCTGTTGCAGCAAGGGGTGGTCGGCCAGCGACTGGCGGGCCGGCATCATGGCGCCGCGCACTTCAAGGAGATCAACGCGGCGCGCCGCAGGTATTGAGGCGACCCACCCAGTCGGGCTCCCGGCCGCTACAAAGCCCGCCGCGCTCGTCAGGAACTTGAGCCACTCCCAGGCAGCATCGGGATTGGCGCTACTGGCAGCAATGCTGTAGCTCTCCGGCCAGGCGGAAGTCTCGCGGCCGGCAGGACCACTGGGCACCGTTGTCACCGCCCAGTCGAGTGCGGGGTTTTCGCGCACGCTCCAGTCGAGACCTGGAGTCTTTCGCGTGCTGCTATCCCGTTCCACCAACCAGGCGATGTTTGGCGTGAGGTGGAAATGTGGCCATAGTCCAAATTGGCCGGTCGTGAACAGCCAGAACCAGTGCCCGCGCTGCCTCATCAGGCGCTGGCCCATCAGATTGGCTTCGGCCGGTGCTGGCGCGACCCGATGCACGAGCCACAGGTCGGCGATCCACTGCAGAGCACTGATCGCCGCCGGAGAGTCCAGCGCACACCGTTGCCCATCGGCACTGACCAGGTTGCCACCCCACGCCCACAGGGTATGGAGCAAGGGCATGCCCCAGGTGTTGTAGAGCGCACCCCAGATGGGGGGGGCGGCCTCCGCTTGGGTGAGTCGCGCTGCCGCCTCGAGCCAGCGGTCATAGGTCCACGTGTGGTCCGGCAACGGGAGCTGCGCTTGCTCGAATAAACCGCGGTTCACGTACATGATGTACGGGGACCAGGCCTCGGGCAGGGCAACCTGGGTGCCAGCGTAGCGTCCGGCTGCCAGGACCGCCGGGTAAAAGTCGTCGGCGTCGTCCTGATCCTGCTTCAGGCGCGGCAGGAGGTCGTGTGACCAGCCGTCCCGGGCGGCACGCGGCACGATCTCCTCCTCAAGCTCGAACACATCCGGCACGGTGCCGGCAGCAATTCGCGGGGTAAGCGTTTCCTCGGGGATGAAGAATTTGGCTGCATGCCACTCGATCTCCACCGAGATGTTGGGAAATTTCCCGGTGAATGCCTCAATCTGCACCGGCCGGTGTGCCTGATACCTGGGATGGTTGCGAATGAAGAAGCGGACGGTGCTCTTGGGAGTAGCTTGTCCCGGCAAGGGTAGGCTCAGATCGCACGCCGCGCTCAGGAGACTGCCCAGTGCAATCCCAACTCTCCCCAGATACCGCCGCCGAGTCGTACCGGCCATCGAACTGCCTCCCCCGTGAAGCGTGGCTCTACCTATGTATCCACCGGGCGTCTCTTGATTAAATCAATCAATCCTATTGTAGTGATGACGGCCAAACGAGTCAACTATTAGTGTCGAGGCTCTGCTACAGCAGAGGCAGGAGGAAGTTGAGGCCTCCGAACTTAACCGGTTGGGCACTGGAGGGGATGGGGCAGCTACGGCTGGCGCCAATCCTGGTCGAGAGCCGTTACCGTCAGCCAGCCGACGACCGCCGCCACGCCGACGAGGGCGGCGAGGGCCATCAGTGGGAGGACGGTGAGGTACGCGAGGCTAAATTCGCCGAGTAGCAGCAACGCGGCGATTGTCCCGGCGACAATCGCACCGGCGGCGAGGAACGGGCTGGCGGCCGTGTGCCAGAAGGTAGCGACCGGGGCGAGGCACTCCAAGTGGGAGCGCATTCCCGCAGCGATCAGGTCGTAGCTGAGGCGCCGCGTGATCGGTCCGACGGCCTCCGGCGTCGTGGCTTCCCATTGGATGACGTCGGTGGCCGTAGACAGGATGGCCGCCCGTTGTGGTGACGGCACGACTTGCGCGACGGTCGCCAGCGCGGCCTCAGCCTGCTGCACGGCGCCCTCCAGCGTGGCGTCGCTCGGCGCGGCCATTCGCGGCCGACGGCTCACCAGCACGCGCAGCACGAGCCAGCCCATCGTCAGCGGCGCGAGCCAGGCGCCTACCGCTCGGTGCCAGTGGGCAGAGGCGGCACCCGTTGATGTTGAAACTTCGGGGGTTGGCACGACCACCCGGGCCTGCTCTGCCTGCTCTTCCCGCTCCAGCGCGGCCAAGCGGTCGAACTGCCGGGTGCGGTAGTAGTGTGCTTTGCGGACCGCGCGGATGACCTGCCGGTTGTGGGCAACCCAGTCATAGGGATCGCTGGTACGTGGGGCGACGGGCGGCCACTGGCCGTCCATATCCGCTACGTCGGCCCCATGCATCAGTCGGTCGCCCAAGCGGAGCAGCCGCCGCGCGATGACCACGCTGACGACGAGGCTGCCCAACGTCGCTGCAATAGACGGCAGCCCGCCGACGGTGGATTGCCACAGGGCTGCGACCGGACCGAAGCAGAGCCAGACGGCAACAACCGCCCAAGTAAAGGCAGCGCAGTAGACAGTCAAGCCGGCGAGCAAGCGGCCCATGTGCTTGGCCGCGTCACCCGCCGTGATGAAAGCATGACCGAGCCGGACAGAAACGGCCGGCGCGGCCATCATCGCACCCTTTCAGCCGCCAGCTGCTCCCACCCGGGACCGAGGGCCGCTGAAGTAGGCAACGTTTCGAGGCGGCGACGACGAGCGAGCGCGACCTCTCCCAAGCCGGTAATCACGTACACCGGACGCATGGCCCGCCGAATCGTCCCCCTTGGGCCGGGGACCTCGACTTCCCGCTCACCCTCGCCGCGGATGAGACCGTCGTCATCCATGCGCTTGAGCGCATAGTGCAAGGTGGCCGGATCGAGCCGCTTCATCGGGTAGTCCGCCTTCGCCAAGAGGCGATGGACACGCCGGATGATCTCAATGCCGGGGATCGGTTCGGTAGCACTCAACACGCGCAAAATCCACCAGGACGGCTCGCCCATCCGGCGGAATAGGCGCATGAGCGCGTCCTCGTCGTCACGTTGTGACATAGCAGTGCTGACCTCGGGCTTAAGTCGCTCAATGGGAGTATACGCCCGGATATTAAATCAGTCAAGCTACCTGGTGGCCTCTGTCTCGGTCCGGCCCCCCTATGGTCCCCCCGCTGCGGCGGGGAGACGGTGACATTACCCCCGTCGACGGCCCAACAAGTAGCGGTCCACCCGCTACGCAGGGGGACGGTGTGTTGCCTCCTGGGGGCACCCACAAGGGATGCCCCTACAAGCCACCGGCCACTGACCGCCGGTCAATGGGGGATGGCATCGCGGAGCTTGTTGAAGAAGCCCTTGTGCTCCTCGTCGTCCTCGCCGCGCGGCTGGTCGGATTCGAAGGTCGCAGCCAACTCCTCGAACAGGGCGTGCTGGTGCGGGGTGAGGTCTTGGGGCACCACAATACGCACCGTGACAATCTCATCGCCGCGGCCGCCGCCCCGGACGTGGGCGATCCCCTGCCCACGCAGGCGGAAGGTGCGGCCAGCCTGCACGCCGGCCGGAATCTTCAGCGTCTCGGCGCCGCCGAGGGTCGGTATATTGATCTCGGTACCCAGTGCAGCCTGCGCCACGTCGAGGGGTAGCTCAAGGTGAATGTCCTGGCCGTCGCGGCGGAAGAAGGGATGCGGTGCAACTTCCAACTCGATATACAAGTCACCCGGCGGGCCTTCACGCTCGCCGGCGTCGCCGCCGCCAGGGACGCGGATTTGGGTACCGTCGTCAACGCCGGGCGGTATGGTCACCTGGAGCGCGCGGGTACGCTGCATGTGTCCGGAGCCGCGGCACTCGCGGCACGGATCCTCGACGATCTGCCCCTCGCCGTCGCAACGGGGGCACACGCTCCGCGTGACCACCTGGCCGAGCAGCGATTGCTGCACCTGGCGTACCTGTCCGGCGCCTTGGCAGGTCGGGCAGATCTGTAGCTCGGAACCAGGCTCGGCGCCCGTGCCGCTGCACAGCGGGCACGGCTCGTCGCGCGTGACCGTGACCTCGCGCTCGCCCCCAAAGACCGCTTCCTCGAACTCCAGTTGGAGCGACATCTTGAGGTCGGCACCGCGCTGCGGCCCGGCCCGGCGCGTGGTCGGGCCACCGCCAAAGAACGTTTCGAAAATGTCGGCCACCCCGCCAAAGCCGAAGGGGTCCACGCCGCCACCCGGCCCCCCGGGACCACCCGGCCCGAACGGGCTGCGCGGTCCGTTGTGACCGAAGCGGTCGTAGGTCTGGCGTTTCTGTGGGTCGCGCAGGACCTCGTAGGCCTCGCCAAGCTCCTTGAAGCGGTCCTCGGCCTCGGCCGTCTTGTTGATGTCGGGGTGGTATTGGCGGGCCAGTTGACGGTACGCCCGCTTGATCTCGTCCTCCGTGGCGGACCGGGGCACGCCTAGCACTTCATAGTAATCGCGTTTGGTGGTGCTCATCGGTCTCCCTCGGGTGGTGCCTCTTTCGTGGTCGTGCCGTCCTGCCCGGCGGCCGCTGTATCCGTCGTCGCCGTCGGCTGCTCAATGCCGTCTTCCTGCTGCCCTACCAACTCATGGTACACACGCTCGCCCGTCTTGAGCAGCGCTGCCCGCAGCGCCGCGGATCGTTCGCGCAGGATAGCGAGATCATCGCCAACGAGCGCACTCCGCAGATCGAGAATCTGCGCTTCCAGCGCCTGACGCTCTTGCTTCGAGAGTTGCCCGCCGACCTTATCGAGCGTGCGCTCGGCGCGATAGGCCAGCACGTCGGCGACGTTCCGCGCCGCGACCAGTTCCTGCGCTTGCGCGTCGGCTGCCGCGTGCTCCCGCGCCGCGGCGACCATCCGCTCGATCTCCTCCGCCGACAGCCCCGCTGCGCCGGTCACCGGGATTTCATGCTCGCGCCCACTGGCCCGGTCTCGCGCCGCCACCTTGACGATGCCGTTGGCATCAATGTCGAAGGTCACATCTATCTGCGGCGTCCCCCGTGGCGCTTCCGCCAGGTCCGTTAGCTCGAAACGGCCCAAGGAATGATTGTGCGCGACCAGATCACGCTCCCCTTGCAGGACGTGGATAGCCACGGTGCGCTGCTTGTCGCTGACCGTTGTGAAGGTCTGCGTCTTTGACGTGGGGATGGTCGTATTGCGCTCGATGAGGCGCGTGAAGAGGCCGCCTTTCGTCTCGATCCCCAGGGAGAGCGGCGTGACATCGAGCAGCACAACGTCCTCCACGTCACCGGCGAGCACGGCCGCCTGCACCGCCGCGCCGAGGGCCACCACCTCATCCGGGTTGACCCCACTGCGCGGCTCCTTCCCGAACACGCGCGTCACCAACTCGCGCACGGCCGGCATCCGCGTCTGGCCGCCGACCAAGACAACCTCGTCAATGTCACCAGGCTTCAGACCGGCGTCGGCCAGCGCCTGCCGACACGGCTCCTCGGTCCGCTCGATCAGGTCGCTAACCAACTGCTCGACCTTGGCCCGCGTCAAGACCACGTTGAGATGCTTCGGGCCGGTTGCGTCGGCCGTGATGAAGGGCAGGTTGATCTCCGTCTGGAGCACCGACGACAGCTCACACTTGGCCTTCTCGGCGGCCTCCCTGACCCGCTGGAGGGCCATCTTGTCGCGGCGCAAGTCCACGCCATGCTCGCTGGCAAAGCCGGCGATCAACCAGTCCACGATGCGATCATCGAAATCATCACCGCCCAGGTGCGTATTGCCGCTAGTGGAGCGGACCTCGAACACGCCGTCGCCAAGCTCCAGGATGGAAATATCGAACGTCCCGCCGCCCAGGTCGTAGACCGCGACCTTCCGGTCGTCCGCTTGATCCAGGCCAAAGGCGAGCGCCGAGGCCGTCGGCTCGTTGATGATCCGCAGCACCTCCAAGCCGGCGATCTTGCCCGCATCCTCGGTGGCCTGGCGCTGACTATCGTTGAAGTACGCCGGGACCGTGATGACCGCCTGCGCGACCGGCTCGCCGAGGTACTGCTCGGCGTCAGCGCGGAGCTTCTGCAGCACCATCGCCGAGACCTCCGGCGGCGCATACTCGGCGTCCCTCAGTACCACGCGCAGATCGCCGCCGGCCGTATCGGTCACGCGGTACGGGACCACCTCGCGGGTGCGCCGGACTTCCGGGTCCGTGGCCTGCCGGCCCATGAAGCGCTTGATGGAGATGATCGTGTGGTCCGGGTTGGTGACCATCTGGCGCCGGGCCATGAGTCCCACCAGACGCTCGCCACTCTGGGACACGGCCACCACGGAGGGGGTCGTGCGGTTGCCCTCTGCGCTCGGTATCACCACCGGTTGGCCGCCCTCGACGACGGCGACGCACGAGTTGGTGGTACCGAGATCAATGCCGATGATCCGAGGCATAGCCGCTTAGTCCGTAGTAGGGGCCGCTGCGCCGGCGTCCCCGGCGGTCTCGGCTGCCGGGGCACCGGGCGCGGCGGTGGGAGCTTCTTGGTCGGCTGCCGGCTGCTCCTGCTCCTCGGGCGGCGGTCCAACCTTGACCAACGCCGGGCGCAAGACGCGCTCATGGAGAGTGTAGCCCCTCTGGAAGACTTGCAAGACGGTATGGGCGCCCTCGCCCTCCTCGTGCATTACCGCTTCGTGGTAACGCGGATCGAACGGCTGGTTTTGAGCGTCAATGGGCCGGACGCCGTGCCGCTGCAACGTTTGCATCACCAACTGCGCGATTTGCTCGATACCTTGGATCCAGGTGAGTTGGATCAACTCGCCTGGTAGCGCAGCAAAGGCTCGCTCGAAGTTGTCTACGGTGAGGAGCAGGTCGGTCAGGAGCGGCGCCGCGGCGTACTTGGCCGCCTCCTCCTGATCGAACTGCTGGCGCCGCCGGTAGTTGCTGAAATCCGCCGCCGACCGTTGCCAGCGGTCACGCATCTCATCCACTTCTGTACGCGCCGCGGCGAGCTGCTCCTGTAGCTCCGCCACGGACGGCCCGGATGTTTCCGTGGTCGCCGATTCCGTAGTCTCGGCGGACTGTGCCTCCTGGTCCGGCTGTGCTTCCGCCGGTGGGACCGATTCTGCGGTCATAACGTATCTTTCTCTACCTCCGAAACTCTCGTGTAGTGCAATCGTCAGCGGCCTCGGGCGCCGGCTACCGCGCGCCGGGACTGAGCAGGTCGTCGAGCGACTCCGTCATCACCTGCGACACGTAGCGAACGACGGGTACGATCTCGGCGTAGGGGAGGCGCATCGGGCCGAGCACACCGACGAACCCGCCGGCCACGCTCTCGACACCATAGTAGGACACGACGAGACCCAAGTCCTCCAAGATGGCCGTGCGCGGCCCGCGCGCGCCAATCAGGACGTGCAGGCCATCGGACCAGGGCAGCGTCTCCAGCAACCCGAACAGTTCCTCGGGCTGCTCCAGCAGGCGCACAATGCGCCGCGCCTGCGCGGGGTGCTGGAATTCGGGTAGCTCTAGTAGCTCGACCAAGCCGGTATGGTGGAATTCCTTGCGCTGGTGCTCGTCAATCTGGGCCATGAGGCTCGCCAAGCGCGCGGCGATGAACGCCTCCAGGTCGGACATGGGTTCACTCAACGTCTCAAGCTCACTGCGGCTCAGGCCGTGAATGTGTTGATTGAGGCGACTGCTGGCCGCGCTGAGGTCCGTTTGGGCGGTGTCATCCGGTAGCTCGATCAGCTGCTGTTTGACGGTACCTTCCTGCAAGACTAGGACGAGCAGACCTAGGTGTTCCTGGATGGCCAGTAGCTCGACGTGCTTCACGCGGCATTGCGCGGCCACGGGCGCGCTGATAATCCCCGCAACGCGGGCCACGCGCGCCAGCAAGGTCGTTGCCACGTCGAGCCACTCCTCACGCGCCAGCTGCACCGCGAAGAGCTGCCGTCTGATGGTGGATTGCTCGGCCCGCGACAGCGCTCGCTCCTCCATCAACTGGCGCACGAAGTAGCGGAAGCCGCCTTCCGAGGGCACGCGCCCGGCCGAAGTGTGCGGCTGGGTGAGCAGGCCGGCCTCTTCCAGCCCGACCATCTCGTTGCGGACCGTGGCCGAACTGACATCCGGGACGTACTCGCGCACGACCTGGCCGGACCCGACGGGCATGGCGGAGCCGATATAGGCCTCCACAATCGCCTTCAGGATCAACCGCTTGCGCGCACTGAGCGCCGGCGGTAGCTGATCGTGCGGCAGCGCGTCCGGTGTCGCCACTCTGCGCCTCCTTAGCACTCTGCCCCCATGAGTGCTAACCAAGAATCAGCATACCATATCGTCGGTACACGGCGGACACGCCCGGCCCCCGCCCGGTCTCGCCTCCAACGGGGTTAGTAGGCGCTGGGATCGTGGATGATGCGGAGGATGGAGCGGAAGATAATCTTGAGGTCCAACCAGAGCGACCAGTGCTCGACATAATAGAGGTCGTATTTCGTGCGCTCTTCAATCGAAACGTCGCCGCGCAAGCCGTTGACCTGTGCCCAGCCGGTCAAGCCGGCCTTTTCGCGCAGCCGTTTGGTGTAGTCGGGCACCGTCGTCTTGAAGCGGTCAACGAACCGGGGCTGCTCCGGGCGCGGTCCCACGATGCTCATGTCACCCACGATCACGTTGACCAACTGCGGAATCTCATCGAGGGATGAGCGCCGCAAGAACCGGCCGAACGTGGTTACGCGCGGATCGTTACGCACGGTCCAATACTGCCCCGCCTGTCCCTCCGCATCGTGGGTCATCGAGCGGAACTTGATGGCGTGGAACCGCTTGCCGTCCAGTCCGACCCGCTCCTGAACGAATAGAGCCGGGCCGCGCGAGTCGAGCTTGACGAGCAGGGCGAGCAGGAGCAGGAACGGCGCGCCCAGGACCAAGGCGACCGAGGCCATCACCACGTCGAACCACCGCTTGACGGTGCGCTGCCATGCTTGTAGCTCGATGGATTTCACGCCGATCAAGGGCAGCCCTCGGAGGTTGACCAAGCTGGCATCGCTCATCATCACCTGGAACAGGTCCGGGAAGACGCGGATGCGCGCGCGGACCATCATGCCCCGGTCGAAGATACGCAACATCTCGGCGTGGGTGAGGGCCGGGTCGGCGATGATGAGTTCATCGGGATAGACACGGCGCAGCACGGAATCGAGGTTTTCGAGGCTCCCTAGTACCGGCTGCTGCTCGGCCGCCGGCGGCTCCGGCGGCTCCGTATCGGCTGTGCTCTTTCCTTCGACAAACCCCACCACGCGGTAGCCGAGCGCGGGCGACCGCGCCAAGTGCGCGACTACCCGCTCGGCCGACGGCCCGGTCCCGATGACCAAGCAGGTGCGCGCCAACACGCCGCGCCGCCCCAGGAAGTCACGCCAGAGCGCCCACACATAGCGCCCGAAGCCGGTTAGCGCCAGGCTGAGTATCCCGAAGTAGATGATGAGCAGCCGCGACGACTCGGTGGGGCCACGTAGGACAAAGACTCCCACGGCTACCGTGAATACCACGCCACCGCCGACGGCAATGAATAGGCGGGAGGCTTGCTCGGCGACGGATTGCAGGTTGCTCCGCTGGTAGAGGTCGGAAGTCGCAATCGCAATGAGGATGGTCGGGATGGCAATGGCGACAAAGCCGGTGTACGAGGCCAGCGTATGGTCTACGACCGGTGGCGGGATCGCCAGCCCGAAGCGCAACTGGTGGGCGAACAGGAAGGCCAGCAGAACGGCCACGCCGTCGGTGACGACGAGCACGCCGGGGGAGAGGGTCCACGCCAGCTTACTCCGTCGTCGGACCGGCACCGAATTGGCAGCCAAAAGCTGCGCCGGCTGAGTGACAAGCTCCCGGCTCGGCTCGGCCGCAGCCGACAACACGTCCTCCCGGTAGGCAGCGCGGCTCCGGTCGGTTTCGGTAGTGCTCATTGGCCTAGATGATACCGACAAGTGCTCCCTAGATGCTGGGACTGGCCGCTTAACGGATGAGCACGGTTGCGGTTGCGGTCACAGCCGCCACTCCCTACGAGGACACCCGCCGCAAGGCCGCCGGACGCACGCGGTCTGCGACCAGCGATGCCGTGCCGAGCAACGCAATGCCGGCGGTGACAAGCACATTGACCACTGCCGGTCGTTGCGGGGCATAGTGCTTGCGATAGAAGACATGCATCGCTCGGAAGAACTCGTAGGTACACTTGAGCGAGCGCTGTTTGCTGCTCTCCCCCTTGTAGTGCTTCACCTCCACGTCAGCATTGTAATACACCTGCCAGCCACGCCGTTTGGCACGAAACGCCAGGTCCAGGTCCTCGCCGTACATCCAATACGTCTCGTCGAGCAAGCCGATCTCGCCGAGCATGGTCGCGCGTAGCAGCATGAAGGCTCCGCAGACCGAGTCCACCTCGTAGGACCGGTCGGGATCGCGGAAGGTGAGGTTGTAGGCACCGAAGGTGGGATTCGTCGGGAACAGCCGGGGCAGGCGGAGGAAATGATAGATGGCGTTGGTCGGCGTGGGGAAGCTGCGTCGGCAGGCCAAGTCGAGGCGCCCGTTGCGCTTGACGAGCTTGGGGCCGGCGATGCCCACGCGCGGATGGCTGTCCATGAAGGCCAGCATCGTCGCCAGCGCGTCGCTCGGTAGCTCGGTATCGGGATTGAGCAGTAGCCGGTAGGCGCCACGACAGCGGCGGAGCGCCAGGTTATTCGCCGCCGCGTAGCCGCCTTCTCCGGTCTCGGCCAGGCACACAACCTGCGGGAACTCGGCCACGACCATTTCCAGCGAGCCGTCGCGCGAGCCGTTGTCTACGACAAAGACCTCGTAGGCGCCGTCGAGCACACTGGCCTGTACCGAGCGCAGGCAGGCCCGCAACAACTCCCGTGTGTTGTACGAGACGATGACGATGGACAGGGTAGGGACGACCGGCTCTTGCTCCGGTCGCACTGCCGCGGTCTCGTGCTGGAGTAGCTGTGTCGTCATCGCCGTCGCTCGCCGTGCTGCCGATGACGGCCCGTCAACCGCCACCGGACACCGACAGGATACCCGATCATCTTCGCTACATCGCCCGTCAGGCGGATGAGCGGTACCCACGCCGCTGCCCGTAGAAATCGGCCAAGTGTCCTGCCGGCCGGCTGCGCGGCCAGCGCCCAGAGCCGCTGATAGGGGCGGCGGACATACGCCAGCATCGCTCCGACGATAAGCCAACGGAGCACCGGCCAGTGGGCACCCACGAGCCAGCCCAGCGGCGCACCGAGATACACACCGTAGCGAATGGCATGTCGCCGGCGCCAGAGGTCGGCCTTGCCGTCGCCGCGCGCATAGCGGTAATACTGCCGGAAGAACGCTGGCAAGCTGGGCCGGGGCCGGAACGCGACGAGCGCAGCCGGCACAAACCGCTGGCGCAGACCCTCACGACGCAAGGCGAGGTCGAACACCACGTCCTCACAGTAGTCGAGCCACTCCGGGTACCGGCCGGCGCGCTCCCACGCTTCGCGGCGGAAAGCAACCGACCGGCTGGAGGGCAGGAACGTGGCCGGATTGATGTCCTCGACGGCCGGCAGCACCGTCGCCCCCATGGCCAGCTCGAAGCTGCTCTGCGGCGCTGGGACGAAGAAGCCGGCCGCGACATCGGCGCCCTCATCGAGTGCTGCTACCAGACGTGCCAGCCACGCCGCATGGAGGACGACACCGCCGTCGGTCACGACGATGATGTCTCCTTGTGCCAGCTCGATGGCGCGATTGCGCCCGGCCGAGATATTGGCGCCCGGCAACACCTCGACGCGCACCGGCAGGTCGGGCGCGGCCCGCCGCGCGAAGTCGCGTGCCAGCGCCGCCGTCCGGTCCGACGATCCACCGTCAACGATCACGACCTCTTCGGGCCGGCGCTCCTGCGCCAGGATCGATTCGAGGAGCGCCGGCAACGAGCCGGCCTCGTTAAGCACCGTCATCACGATCGAAACGACCACAGTTCTCTCCGGTTAGGACTAATGCCTGGGCTGTCCTCACTACCTATTCGTCCGGGCATAGCTCCCGATAGCACGCCAACAGTTGCGGTCGGATGACGGACCAGTCGTAGCGTGCGGCGACGAGCGCGCGGCCGGCTGTGGCGAGGCGCCGACCCAACGCCGGGTCCGCGAGCAGAAGTCCGATCTGTGTCGCCAAGGTAGCAGGATCGTCGGCCACCAGCAGGTGCTCGTCAGCGCGTCCGGCCAACCCGGCTGCTCCGGCAGTGGTGGCGACCACAGGAACACCGGCCGCCCACGCTTCGAGTAACTTAATGCGGGCGCCACTGCCCATCCGCATCGGAATGACGTACACCGCCGCGCGGGCGAAATACGATTGCACTTCCGGTACCGCTCCGACCACCTCCACGCCCGGCCCGGCCAGCGCCTGCACCGCCGGCGCCGGGTCCCGGCCGACAATCAGCAGCCGCGCTGCCGGATGCCGAGCACGGACGCGGGGGAGCACCGCGGCGCAGAACCAGCGCAGCGCATCCACGTTGGGCCGGTAGTCCAGCTTGCCGGTGAATAGCAGCGCGTTCGGCTCGACCCGCTGCTCCGGCGGGACATCGGCAACGTGCCGCCAGGCCCTCACGGCGATACCGTTCGGCACTACGCGCACCGGACGCCCGGCGAGACGGGACAAGGCCTGGGCGTCGTCGGGCGATACGGCGATGGTCAGCGCGGCAGCACGAACGATGGCGGCCTCGTAGCGGCGGAGCCGTTGCCATTGTGCCAGGGAATAGAGCATCCGCAGCCACCGCCGCGGTTGGTGCAGGTCCACGAGCGCCGCGCTACGTTGGAGCAGCCACTCGGCGTTATGGTCATCGAACAGGACGGGGACCTGCCGACCGCCGAGACGCGGCTGCGCGCGCACCGTCGCGGCGAGGGCCATCCCTGCTACTTCCAGTCCTTCCGCTTGCACCAGTTGCACTCGTGCCGTGGCGATCAGGTCGGCCGCACGCTCCACCAAGGCCGGCGACCACAGCCGGCGTGCCATATCCGGCAGCGGCGTACCCAATAGCGTAGCCAGTCGCTGCCATGAGCTACGTTGCGGTGCCGGGAGCCAAGCCGCGCCTGCAGTGATCGCACTTACTGCTTGTGCTGCCTCCGGTGTGGGCGGTGCTGCCGCCAGCGAGAGTAAGTGGACTTCGTGCTCGCTCGTCGCCGCTTGGAGGAGTTGCCAATTGCGTAGGGCCGTCCCCTGATGGGGCGGATAGGGCCAGTCGGGAGTCATAACGAGGATACGCATGGTGGGGTTAGCTTTCAGCTATTAGCTATCAGCCGTCAGCCATCAGCTTGGCTCACCTAAAGCCTCACGATAGACGGCGAGTGTCTCCTGTGCTGCCCGTTCCCACGAGAAGCGCCGCACGCGCCGGGCGCCACGCGCGGCGAGGTCGGCTCGGAGTGCCTCGTCGCCAGCGACCTGCTCCAGAGCACCGGCGAGCGCGTCCACGTCGAACGGGTCTACGAGCAGCGCCGCGTCGCCAGCGACTTCCGGCAGCGATGACACCCGCGAGGCGATGACCGGCGTGCCCACGGTCATGGCCTCCAGCAGCGGCAGGCCAAACCCCTCGTACAACGACGGATACGCCAGTGCCAGGGCACCGCGGTAGCTGGCTTGGAGCAGCCGCTCAGGCAGCACGCCGGGGAAGTCCACCGCCGCTGTCAGGTCATGCCGAGCAACCGCTGCCCGCACGACCGGCTCATCGGCGCCGGGGCCACCGGCAACGACCAGGCGCAGCGCCGGGCGCGCGCGGCGCGCCTGCGCGAACGCCTCGATCAGCCGCGGGATATTCTTGCGCGGCTCGATAGCCGCTTGCACGGACAGCACATACGGCTGGGCAAAGGGCGCCGGCTCCGGTACCTCACCTTCCGGTCCCCGCTCCACCGCCGAGCACGGGATCGGAGGAGTACCTATCCCCCGGCCCCTTCCCTCCAGGGAAGGGGAGTCCGTGTGGGGGACGGTAGCGAAGGTTGCAGCCTCATACACGACCCGAATACGAGCGGGATCGGCGCCCACCTCGCGTACCAGGTCGCGCTTCGTCGCCTCGGAGACGGCGATGATCCGATCCGCCCGCTCGACAGTCCAGGCCACTTGCGCGTAGTAGCGCCGCGAGGCGGCGCTGTGCGTATCGGGATAGAGGAGGAAGGAGAGATCATGCACCGTGACCACGGAGCGGGCGCGGCCAACTCCCGACGGCACGTGGTCGGGGCTGTGCAGCAAGTCCAAGCCGCGCGGCGCCAGCTCCAGCGCCAGCGCATAGCGTTCGAGCCGATGGTGTGGCGGCGTCCACGCGGTCAGGCCGCGCCAGCCGCTCGCCGCCAGTGCCCGTGTGCGGTCCTTGCGATGGTAGATCGCTACCAGATCGGCAAACGGCGCCGGTGCCGGCAGTGCCGCCAGGGCGTGGCCCAACGACGTGATGTAGCGGGCAATGCCGCCACGGTTGTACGCCAACAGCCGCGCGTCGAGGCCTAAGCGTAACCCGTCACTGGCCATCATCGTGAACTGGGAGCTGATGTACTCTTTCCGGCCCCCCTATGGTCCCCCCGCTGCGGCGGGGGGACGGGCTATCCCCTCCCCTGGTGCTTGCTCCGGGGGAGGGCCAGGGTGGGGGCGAGGCGTCAAGATCGTAGGCGGCGGCCACAGCCAAGCCGATCAAGCCCCATTGGAGCGCCACGAGATGCGGCAAGCGGGCAAAGTGGTGATCCAACATGCTTGCAACGAGCGTGCCGGCGAGGGCCGCCAACACACTCAGCAAAAGGTCGGCGCCGGGCGCCGCGCGGTGGCGCCACCAGAGGATCGTGGCGGTCCCCAGGGCTACGGTTAGAGCGGCGACATAGGCCGCCATCCCAATGAGACCGGCCTGCTCGGCAAACGTCAGGAAGACGTTGGAGACACCAGGATAAAGCGTCATCGTCGGAGCCTCGCCAAACCCGATACCGAGCCAGGGATACGCTTGGATGATCTGCCAGGCGTTCTCTATCTCGCCCAACCGCATCGCCGCGGCGCGGTCCTGTGCGCGGAGACCGGACAGGAGGTGCAGGGCGTATCGTTGCGTGGTGGGCCAGAGCGCGAACGCCACGGCCGCCGCTCCCATCAACGGCAGCAGGCGCCGGTAGCGCACCAGCGCCGTCAACCCAACGCCGGCCGCCAGCCCTAGCCAAGAGCTACGCGAGAAAGTGACGAGCAACGCGGGCAGTACCACGATGGCTGCCATGACCAGCCAGCGGCGCGGCAGCACCGGCTCGGAAGCAAGGAGCTGCGTCAGTGCGATGATACCGACGATCATCAGTAGTGCCCCCAGCACGTTCGGATCAATCGCCGTGCCGATAGCCCGCAGGCGGTCGGTATCCGGCAGATACCGCAGCACCGTCGCGTCGGTGGGATACCCCAGCGGGCCGAGCCGGAGGAGCGCCCGCAGGGCTAGCTCACGGGGGGCTGCGAACAGCACCAGCGCAATCAGGGCCTCACACGCGCCGATGACAACCACACTGCGGATGAGCAAGCGCCGCCAGTCATGGGTGGCGGTGAGACTGACGCAGACGAAAAAGAAGAGGATTGCCAACTCCAGCTTGAAGATCATCCGCACGATGGAAAGCGAGCCGCTCTGCGCCAAGGTGGCAATCTGCGCCGCGATGAGCGTTGCCTGGAAGAGGAGAATCCACGGGCCGGCCACGGTGAGCCGGACCGGCCCACGCCCGGTCGCTACACGCCGTGCCAGCCAGCCGCCCAAGGCCGCCAGCAGTGCCAGCTCCAACAGCGTCGGCGAGGCACCCAGCCGCAGGGGGGCTACCCCAAAGGGCAGGAGGGCAATCACCGCGATAGTCCCGACCAGGGCAATGCGGAGATCGCGGAGCACTGCCGCCGCCAGCGGCACGGCCACCAGCGCCCCGGCCAGCAATACCGGCGAGCGGGCCGGGCCGTACCAGCCCACCAGCCAGGCAGCGGCCACGGCAGCAACCACAAGGGCCGGCGTGCGCCACTGACGCGCCGGCAGGCGCATGATGAACTGGGAAAGCGCCATCGGGGAATTCATCAGCACGGGTTATTCGGGCGGCCGGTCGTTCGCCGACTCCTGCTGCTGGGACGCATAGGCTGCTTGGTCAACCAATTCGCCGCCGTCTACGCGCACATCGAGAAGCTGACGCCCTTTGTCGAAATCGGCGTCCAATTGGAGTAGCCGGAAGCATGGCCGGCCGGGTCTCCCGCCGCGTCCCATCACCTCTTTATGCAACGAATACCCGCTGACCATGTCACCGGCACCCTCGAACTCCTGTACGAGGTCGCTCGCCGGGTTGACCCGTACCGGAATGATCTCGCCGCAGGCATCACACTTGACATAAAACCAGAGCGCGTCACCGTCGGAGCCGCCCGACCCCGCCCCGAGCACCGCCGACAGCACGCGCTGAATCCATGAAGGCATCGCGTCGCAGTATAGCACTCGCTGTATGGGGAATCATGCTCTGGCCCCCACCCTTCGCCCTCCCCCGTCCCGACGGGGGAGGGAACAGCTTGTCCCCTCGCCGCAGCGGGGGGACCATAGGGGGGCTGTCACTCCTGCGGGTAGTGTACTTCCGCCTCTGCCAGGACCTCGTCTCGGAAGTAGCGGCTCAAGTCTTGGGCGGTTCGGAGGTCAACCTTGCGCCCTTCGAGGCGGAAAATCTGATGGCTGATCGCTGACCGCTAGCGATAACGGCCGGCTTGCATCTCGTAGAGCGTGGCGTAGCGGCCGCCTTGCGCGACGAGCGTGTCGTGGCTGCCGGCCTCGATGGCCTGGCCCTCCTCCAGCACGATGATGTGATCGGCCATTCGTACCGTCGAAAACCGATGGCTGATGAGCAGCGCCGTCTTGCCGACGACTAGCTCCCGGAACCGCTCGAAGAGCCGGTACTCGGCCTCGGCATCCAGCGCCGCCGTCGGCTCATCGAGGATCACCAGCGCCGCGTCCCGCACAAAGCCCCGCGCCAGGGCGACCTTCTGCCACTCGCCACCCGACAGCTCGACGCCGCCCTCGAATTGCCGGGTGAGCGGCGTGTCGTAGCCGTTGGGGAGCTTGGCGGCGATCTCGTCGGCCCCGGCCCACTGCGCCGCTTGCTCGACGCGGCCGGCGCCCCTGCCGACCGTGTAAGCACCGACGGCGATGTTCTCGTGAAGGGTCAGAGAGAATTGGGCAAAGTCCTGGTGGACGACGGCGATCCGCTGGCGCAGGGCGGCCAAGTCGTACTCCGGGAGCGGTATCCCGTCGAGTAGGATCGCACCCGTAACGGGATCGTACATGCGCGTGAGCAGCTTGACGAGCGTGCTCTTGCCCGCGCCGTTCGCGCCGACCAGTGCTGTCACCTTGCCGGCCGGCAACACGGCACTCACGTCAGCAAGGACGGACCGGGTGCTCTCGGGGTAGCGGAAGCCGACCTGCCGTAGCTCGATGCCGGTGTGGAGACCAGCCGGGGCGGCGTGGCCCTGCCCCGGTGGCGCCAGCGTGATCGCCGGACCGGCGTTATCCAGAAAACCGAAGATCGTGCGGAGGTGCAGCCATAGCTCGTGCTGAAAGGCGAGTCCGCGGGTTAAGTAGTAGGTGAGGCCTTGGATTTGCTGCACGGCACCGAGATAGAGCACGATGTCGCCCAGCGTCAACTGACCGGCGCGGGCCTGCGCCACTACGTACCAGAAGCCGCCGGCCAAGGCGAGGGCATAGAGGCCGCTGAAGACAGTCGAGAACCGCAGGCCCGCGAGCCGGATGCGATTCACCTCGGCCAGCGCCACCGCAAACCGCTCGCGGAAGCGTTGCCAGAAGAAGTCACCCAGCCCAAAGACCCGCACTTCTTTGGCTGCCGTTGGCTCAGTGGTGACGCGGGCGCAGTAGTCCATCTCGCGGGCTGGGCGAGACTGATTCTTCATCGCTCGGTGCTGCAACCGGCTGATGTGCAACTCGGCGAAAAGATGCGGCAGGCTTACGACGACCAGCGCGAGGGGTAGGAGGGGATGGAGTTGGCCGAGCAGGATCAATAGGCCCACGATTGTCAGCGCGGCGCCCACGACCCCTTGCAGCAGTTGCAGCAGCACCAGGGCCGTCACTGATCCTCGCCGGACCATCGTGACCTCATCCTGAAAGGCCGGACGCTCGATCCGATAGAGGTCCACGAGCCTGGCCCCGGCCTCCATCTGGCGGCGATCCATTTCCACCGCAGAGCGGTCCTGGAGCCATCCTGTCAGCGCCATTTGGATCGGCCGCAGGCCAGCCGGTACGACGAGCGTGAGTGCGTAGACGAAGGCCAGGGTCACGGCGCCGCCGACGGCCTCCTGATCGCCACTCGCTCCGGCAGCAATGGCATCCAGCAGCAGCTTGGTCAGCCAGACCTGGAGTACCGGCAACAGCGACAGGGCTGCTAAGAGCACGAAATAAGCGCCTCCGGCGAGTGGGGCGCTCACGATCACCAACGCCAGCCCGCGCCCATACAGGCGCAGCACGGCGGGCAAGCTACGCAGCGCCAGCAGCCCACGGCCCACGCGCCGCAGCATCGCCGGTACGTTCATGCGTTCGGCTCCGTCCCGTCTTGGCCGAGATATTGGGTGGCTTGTAGCCGGTAGAGCCGGGCGTAGGCGCCGTCATGGGCCAGGAGGGCGGCGTGCGTGCCGGCTTCCTGGATGTGACCGTGGGCCAGATAGAGGATGCGGTCGGCCATCCGCACCGTCGAGAAGCGATGGCTGATGAGCAACGTCGTGCGGTCACGGGTTAGCTCCTGAAAACGCTGGTACACCTCGTACTGGGTCTGCACGTCGAGCGCCGCGGTCGGCTCGTCGAGCACCAACAGCGAGCAATCGCGCATGAAAGCCCGCGCCAACGCCAGCTTCTGCCACTCGCCGCCGGACAGCTCACGACCGCCAAACTGACGTCCAAGCTGCGTCGCCAGGCCGTTCGGGAGCGCCGCGATTACGGCGTCTGCGCCGGCCTTGGCGGCCGCAGCGTGCAGCCGGGACTCGTCGTGCCGCGCCTCGACCTGTCCCAGACCGATGTTCTCTCCGGCGGTCAGCTCGTAGCGCACGAAGTCTTGGAAGATCACGCCCAGCTGCCGGCGCAGCGCGGCCGGGTCGAACTCCCGTAGGTCAGTGCCGTCGAGCAGGATGCGGCCCGCCGTCGGGTCGTAGAGGCGGAGTAGCAGCTTGACGAGGGTGGTCTTGCCGGCGCCGTTGCGGCCCACGAGCGCCACCGACTCGTGTCGCCCAAGGTGCAGCGAGACATCGCGCAGCACCGGCTCGGACTGGCCGGGGTAGGTGAACGCGACGTGCTCGAAGGTGATGCCGGCCCGGATGGACGGCGGCACGGGGCGCGGGGAGGCGGGGACCGGCAAATCAGGTGGTGCTTCGAGCACGCGAAAGATGCTGGGGAGGTAATTGAACGCCGCCGGTACGAGGCCAAGGTGGTAACCAACCGCGGCGAGGCGCTGTTGGAGCATGGTAGCTGCACCCCCGTAGAGCACCAGGTCACCCGGCAGCCGCTGACCGGTGGCCACCAGCCACACGACATACACGTATACCGCGCCAACCGCCGCGGCGGCGAGTACGTTGGTGAGGACGACCGAGGTCATCAGTTGTCGCCGCAGACGATTGATGGTCGCTGCGACGCCCGCAAAGATGGTGTCGTACTGCGTGCGAAAAAAAGGGCCAAGGTCGTAGAGGCGCACATCCTTGGCCGGCTCCGGCCTCAGCAGCATGTCGCGGGCGTACATGAGCCGCCGTGTCTCGGGGGTCTGGGTGTACAAAGTCATCTCGGTGCGGCGCTGGTACTCCCACTCCCGCGCCATGAGTGGGAGCGTGGCGATGACTAGCACTGCCGGTACGACGGGATGTAGTCCGAGCAGCACGGCTGTCAGCCCCACCGCTGCGAACAGCGCCACCACCAGCTCGGTACCAGTGATCATGAGCCTCATCCCAACGTTGGAGGCACGGTCCTGGGCACGCTGCAAGTCGTCGGCGAGGGCCGGGTCTTCGAAGCGGGCGATGCCGTGCCAGCGATTAGTCGCACGGATTAGCTGCTCCGTGACGTAGCCGGTCAGCCGGTCGCCGGCCATGCTCTGGAACGTCGCGGCAAAGGGCTGGATCAGCTGCCCTACGGCAACGCCGGCTGCCGCCAGGAGAATCCAGACGGCGAGCGGCCATTCGGCCACCAGCCCGGCGGCGGTCGTGAGGAGACCGAGGTCCAGCGCCGCGCGGTCAATCACCGCCCGCGACAGCAGCAATTGGAGCGGTGACAGCAACGCCTGGACTACCAGCAACAGCAGGATGCCGAGTGCCAGCCGGGGGCTGGACCGCCACGCCAGGCGTACCGCCAGCCGGAGCAGGCGGCTGCTTTCCTGGAGGTTCTGTCGAAAGGGCTTCGAGCGGTGAAAATACCAGGACACAGATCTTCCCCATCTCGCTATCAGCTTGACACGATAGCAGTTGCCGGCCCCCGATGGTCCCCCTGACAGGGGTAGGTTTTTGTCTGCATCAGGATTTTCAGGATGAGCAGGGTGGGCCTCACCCCCCGCCCCCTCTCCATCGCAGAGCGATAGAGAGGGGGTGTAGATTCCCGCTTGCGCGGGAATGACGGGGGCGCGATTCATCGCGCCCCTACAGAAAAAACTACCCTTGTGAGGGACTGGGGAGGGGGGCGGAGGGGTGGTGCGCGGGGATTATTGCTGCTCGACAAGCGACAGGAGGCTGGCTGGCAGCCGGTCGTAGCTCTCTAGCTGCTTCGTCAGATAGGCATGACCGCCAAGCTCCAACACTTGGGTGTCCAAGCGCTCCTCGGTTGATCCGCTCATCACCACAATCGGTTGATCGGTGGAGTAGTGGAGCGTGTGGAGTAGCGTGTGCAGCACCGTGGTCACTTCGCCTAGGCCGGTGAGCACCACAATCGGGAGACCGGTATCCCACGCGAGGACCGTCTCCAACGTGCGTAGTCCGCTACTATCCGGCAGGCTCAGATCGAGGAGCACGATGTGGAACTCGCGGGCCGCTAACTGAAGCTGGGCCTCTTTCAGGCGGCATGCGACGTGGACCTCGAATCGCGCCTCCTTCGCGCCATCGAGGCTCTCTTGGACGAGGTCCGCGTCTTCCGGGTTGTCTTCCACCAAGAGTACGTTGATGGTGGGCCGCGTGCTGGTCATAGGTTCTGCTGCCTGTTGGCCGTTGCCGGCCCGTACCGAGAGCCTAGCTAACCTTCAGGATCCGCTGAAGCCTGCCCAGCAGTCCACTCGGATTATCCGGTTCGACCGGCTCGCTCGGCTCACTCGGCTCATCGGTGCGCTGGCTGCGATGCCGCTCCAAGGCCGACAGGACGTTCACGGGCAGGATGTCGAAGCTCTCCATCCGCTTCACCAGATAGGCCTGAGCGCCAAGCTCCACCGCTTGGGTGCCAATGAACTCCTCGGCCAGCCCGGTGAGCACTACAATCGGCAGGCCGGTGCCCCATTCCAGGACGGTCCCTACCGTCTCTAGCCCGTTACTATCCGGGAGACCCAAATCCAGGAGCACGATGTCAAACTCCCGGTCCGCTAATTGCGGCTGGGCACGCTCCAAGCGGTCTACCCATTGGACCTCGAATTGTGCCTCCGTCGCGTCGCCGAGACTCTCCTGGATGAGGTCCGCATCGTCGGAGCTATCCTCCACCAAAAGCACGCGGACGATAGGCTGGATGTCATCCGTGTCTTCCATTGCTTGCTCCGTCTCCTCGCCTACCCCTGCCGGCTAGTGGGTAGCTGCACCACGGTGAGCCAAAAGTTCTCGATGGCGTGGATTACTTGCACGAACTGCTCGAAATCTACGGGCTTGGTGATGTAGCAGTTGGCGTGCATGTCATAGACACGCTTGATGTCTTCTTCGGCCGAGGAGGTCGTCAGGACAACCACCGGGATGCGCCGTAGGACAGGATCGGCCTTGATGTCCGCCAACACCTCGCGCCCATCCTTTTTCGGCAGGTTCAGATCGAGCAGGATGAGGGCCGGCCGAGGCGCTTGTGCATACTTGCCTTCGCGGTGCAGGAACGACAAGGCCGCCACGCCGTCAGTGACCACGTGCAGACGGTTCGCGATCTTGGTGTCCTCCAAGGCCTCAATCGTCAGGTCCACGTCGTCCGGGTTATCCTCGACCAGCAGCATCTCAATGGGAGTGTCCAGTGTATGCGTAATCATCCGTCCCACCTCTCTACCGCTGGGAGCGTGAAGGAGAAGGTCGCTCCGGCCCCCTCCTGCGACTCGACGCTCAACTGGCCCCCATGCCGTTCCACGATCTTCTGGCAGAGCGCCAACCCAATCCCTGTCCCCGGATACTCGTCCCGCGTGTGCAGGCGCTGAAACACCAGAAAGATGCGCTCCGCATACGCCGGGTCAATGCCAATCCCATTGTCTTGCACCGCAAACCGCCACCACTGTCCCTGCCGCTCCACCGCGATATGCACGCGCGGCGCCTGCTCACTGCGGTATTTCAATGCATTGCCGAGCAGGTTCTGGAACAACTGCCCCACTTGCATCGCGTCGGCCTGCACCACGGGCAGGGGGGCCCAGGTGACCTCGGCCGCCGTCTCTCGGATCGTCACCGCCAACCCTTCCAGCACTTCGGCAACGACCGTCTCCGTGCGGGTGGGGGTCAACTCCAGCCCGCGGGTACCGACCCGGGAGTAGGTGAGCAGGTCGTTGATGAGCGTCCGCATCCGCTCGACGCCAGCGATGCTGCGACCGATGTAGCGGTCGGCGCGGGCATCGAGTTGGCCGGCGTAGCGGCGGGCGAGCAGTTGGACGTAACTGCCGACGACGCGCAGGGGTTCTTGAAGGTCGTGGGAAGCGACATAGGCGAACTGCTCTAGCTCGGCATTGGAGCGCACCAAGGCGGCTTCGGCGTCCTTGAGGGCGGTATAGGCCCAGGCATTGGCAATGGCGCCGGCAATCTGCATCCCCACCTGCTGGGCCAAGACCAGGTGGTGCTGTGTAAAGGCGTTCATCTTCGGTGTAAGCATAGTCAGCAGGCCGACCACCTCGTCGCGGGCGACCAGCGGCACGACAATCGTCGAGTTTACCCCCTGCTCCAGTCCTTCACGGGCGCTCGGGAACTCTGCCAGCAACTCGGCCTCCGTCGCGGCCTGCATGAGCAGCGGGGTGCGGTTGCGGACGACACTCTCGATGGCCAGGCCCCCCAGTGGCTGTGGTTGTCCAATGGCCCACTGGCCAGCTATCGGCTCCTTGCTATTGTAGACGTTGGTAATGGTGTCGCGCTGCTGGTCAACGGTGGCAATGGCCAGGCGGTCGTAGGGGATGAGCTGACGCACGCTGGTGGCCAGGGCGGCATAGACATGCTGGATATCGAGGGAGGCGCTGATGACCCGGCCAATTTCGGCCAGGGCCGCGGCTTCGCGCCGCCGGCGGCGCAGGGAGGCGGCCGCTTGCTGCTGCTCGGTGATATTGGTGTAGGCCACCAGGGCACAGTTTTGGCCCATCGGCTGCACTTCCACCCGAAACCAGCTCTCGGGCACATTTTCGTCGCTATACGGAAAGGTCTCGAAATGGTCGGGCCGGCTGCCCGTCGCCACGGCGAAGATGCGGTAGGGTAAATCCGTCTCGTAGGCGACCGGGAACGAATCGATGAAGCGCATCCCGACAAATTGGGCCATATCGGTGCCGGTGACCGCCGTGCTATGGGGACCGCAGTACACCATCCGCAAGTCGCGCGGGTCGTCGGTCTCCGCCCACCAGACTACCACGGCCAGGGGCATTTGCTCGACGATCTGCTGGTAGAGCCAGCTCTCGACGTTACCGACGGTGGGACCGATGACCTTGCTCATCTCGGTCACCGCCATGCCACTGGCCGGGCGGGCGGGCCGGGTGACCATCTCCTGGTGCTGGGTGATATTGGTATAGCTCACCAGGACACAGCGTTGGCCCAACGGTCGCGCGTCAAGCCGAAACCAGCTCTCGGCAATCTTTTCGTCGCCGTACCGATAGATCTCCTGGTGCTCCGACTTGGTCCCCGTGGCTACGGCGAAGTAGTTGTAGGGTAGATCCGTCTCATAGGCGGCGGGGAACGAATCAAAGAAGCGCGTGCCCACGAGTGGTGCCAGATCAGCGCCCGTTTCGGCCATGTCACGGGGACTGACGTACACCAGCCGCAAATCGCGCGGGTCATCGGTCTCCGCCCGCCAGACTACCACCGCCAGCGGCATCTGCTCGATGATCTGCTGGTGGAGCCAACTCTCAGCGACCATTGTTTCGCTGTCTCTTGCCGCTACCCGGCATGGGTAGCGCTCCTTCCTCCAAGTTCGCGGCGCCATGTCGGGCCGGTTTCAGCCGCCGCTGGCCCGGGCACTCACTGGTCGGCGGCCGCCGCCGGCTGCTCGGTGATACCGGTGATATTGGTGTAGGACACTATGGCGCAGCGCCGGCCCAACGGCCGCACGTCCATTCGAAGCACAACCTCAGTGGTACCGTCGGCGACGGACCGATGGATCTCCTGGTACTCCGGCTCACGCTCCAGGGCCACGGCCAAGATGTGACCGGGTAAGGGCGTCTGGACGAGCGTCGGGAACGCCTCAGCGAGGCGCATGCCAATGAAGGGCGAGAGATCGGCGCCCACTGCGGTCACGTTGTAGGGGTTGACGTACACCAGCCGCAAGCTATGCGGATCGTCGGTGTCCGCCTGCCAGATGGCGACCGCCAAGGGCATCTGCTCGACGACCCGCTGAAAGAGCCAGGCATCAGTGCGCTGGTCGAACCAGCTATCAGCAACCATTGCTTCGTTGTCTCTCGCCGCCGCGGCCAATGCCTGGCGCGGGCAACGCTCCTCCTACGATAATGCGCCGTGTTATTATACACACTTCCAGGGAGTGGCCAACTCTCGGATGTGGGAATCCCTGCACTCCGGTTATTATACGCATTCCCGGGGGAGGGTGCCATGTCAATCTAGCTATGGACAATAGATGTAGGGGTCAGGATGGGCGATCCGCCGGGGCCAACCGCTCGCCAGCCACGTACTCGGCAGCAGCCCGACCGGCGTCGCGGTCAACCGGGGCACTCGGCAGCAGCGCCCGCTCGTCACCCTCAACGGCCGGGAGCGTGAAGGAGAAGGTCGCTCCGGCCCCCTCCTGCGACTCGACGCTCAACTGCCCTCCGTGCCGCTCCACGATCTTCTGGCAGAGCGCCAACCCAATCCCCGTCCCCGGATACTCGTCCCGCGTGTGCAGGCGCTGAAACACCAGAAAGATGCGCTCCGCATACGCCGGGTCAATGCCAATCCCATTGTCTTGCACCGCAAATCGCCACCACGGCCCCTGCCGCTCCACCGCGATATGCACGCGCGGCGCCTGCTCACTGCGGTATTTCAACGCATTGCCGAGCAGGTTCTGGAACAACTGCCCCACTTGCATCGCGTCGGCCTGCACCACGGGCAGGGGGTCCCAGGTGACCTCGGCCGCCGTCTCTCGGATCGTCACCGCCAACCCTTCCAGCACTTCGGCAACGACCGTCTCTGTCCGGATGGGGGTCAGCTCCAGCCCGCGGGTGCCGACCCGGGAGTAGGTGAGCAGGTCGTTGATGAGCGTCCGCATCCGCTCGACGCCAGCGATGCTGCGACCGATGTAGCGGTCGGCGCGGGCATCGAGCTGGCCGGCGTAGCGGCGAGCGAGCAGCTGGACGTAGCTACCGACGACGCGCAGGGGTTCTTGGAGGTCGTGGGAGGCGACGAAGGCGAACTGCTCCAACTCGGCGTTGGAGCGGACCAAGGCGGCTTCGGCGTCCTTGAGGGCGGCATAGGCCCAGGCATTGGCAATGGCGCCGGCAATCTGCATCCCCACTTGCTGGGCCAGGATCAAGTGGTGCTGCGTAAAGGCCTCCACCTTGCGGGAGCGCAGGACCAGCAGGCCGACCACCTCGTCACGGGCGATCAGCGGCACGACAATCGTCGAGGGCATCCCGTACCGCAGTCCCTCCCAAGCATCGGGGAACTTGGCCAGCAGCTCGGCCTCCGTCGCGGCCTGCATGAGCAGCGGGGTGCGGTTGCGGACGACACTTTCGATAGCCAGGCCCCGCAGCGCGCGCGGTTTCCCAACGGCCCACTCGGTCAACGGGGCGGCGGTACTGTAGACGTTGGTGATGGTGTCGCGCTGTTGGTCAACGGTGGCGATGGCCAGGCGGTCGTAGGGGATGAGCTGACGCACGCTGGTGGCCAGGGCGGCATAGACATGCTGGATGTCGAGGGAGGCGCTGATGACCCGGCCAATCTCGGCCAGGGCCGCGGCTTCGCGCTCCCGCTGGTGCAGGGAGGCGGCCGCTTGCTGCTGCTCGGTGATATTGGTGTAGGCCACCAAGACGCAGCGGTGCCCCAATGGCCGTGCCTCCACCTGAAACCACGTATTGCTGGGAATACTTCTTCCTTCGGGGTACGGCAAGGCTTCGACGTGGTGCGGCTGGCTGCCCGTCGCCACGGCAAAGAAGCGGTGGGGTATCTCCTTGTCTTGGAGCGGCGGGAAGGCCTCAGCGAAGCGCAGGCCCACGAATCGCGCTACGTCGGTGCCGGTGACCGCGGAGCTATGCGGGCCGTAATACACGATCCGCATAGCAAGCGGATCGTCGGTCTCGGCCCAGAGCACCAGTACGGCCAGGGGCATCTGCTCGACGATCTGCTGGTAGAGCCAGCTCTCGACATTTTCGATGGCGGGACCGATGACCTTGCTCATCTCGGTCACCGCCATGCCACTGGCCGGGTGGCCCGGCGGGGTGAACGCCCTTTGCTGCTCGGTCATATTGATACAGGTCACCAGGGCGCAGCGTTGGCCCAACGGTCGCACGTTAACCCGAAACCAGCTCTCGGCAATCCTTTCGTCGCCGTACCGATAGATCCGGTTATGCCCTGGCTCGCGCCCCGTGGCCACGGCGAAGACGAGGCGGTGGGAACCCCGGCCGAAGATAGCCGGGAGCACCTCATCAATGCGCCGGCCCACGAGTGGTGACAGATCGGCACCAAGCACGGCCCGGCTATGGGGACTGATGCAGACCAGCCGCAAGTCGCGCGGGTCGTCGGTCGCCGCCCGCCAGACCATCACGGCGAGCGGCATCCGCTCGACGATCCGCTGATGGAGCCAGGGATCGGTCGGCTGCCAGGGAGCAGTCGGCTGGTGGAGGTGGCTCTCAGCAACCATTGTTTCGTTGTCTCTTGCCGCCACCACGACCGGTATCGGGCGTGGGTAGCGTTCCTGCCCGGTACGCCTGCTCCGACCGAGGCACACCGGCAATGACGCCCACAGGTACCGGCAAAATCAACTCAGTGTAGCCGCTGTCGGCAAATACTGTCAATGCAACCAATCTGCGGCCGAGGGGCGAGCAACCGAGCCACCGGCTACCGGCAGCGGCCCTTTGGTCAGGAGGTCGTCTGGAGCAGTGAGCGCGGTGCGGCGGTCGGCCCGGCGGCGGCGCCAAGTCGGCCAGGGAATAACGGTCGGGGGGTATTTCGGCGCACGAGCAGCGACCGGGCAAGGTCCGGAGCGCCTAGCTACCGCCCAGCAGCCGCCGGAGCCAGCCCAGCGGGCCGCCCGAGGCCGCGGTTTGCTGGACGCGATGCTGCTCGACGACCGACAGGAGGTCGGCGGGCAGGGCCTTAAAGCTCTCCAGCCGCTTCACCCGATAGGCCTCGGCACCAAGCTCCACCGCTTGGGCGCCGAGGATATCCTCCGCCAATCCGGTCAGCACCACAATCGGGAGGCCAGTTTCCCACTCCAGGACCGTCTCCAACGTGCGTAGTCCGCTACTATCCGGCAGCCCCAAATCCAGGAGCACGACATCGAACTCCCGAATCGCAAACTGGTGGCGGGCGCGCTCCAGGCGGCCTTCGGTCTGGACTTCGAAGTGCGCCTCTTCCGCCTCGGAGAGACGCTCCTTGATGAGATTCACGTCGGCCGGGTTGTCTTCCACCATGAGTACGCTGATAGTAGGTCGGTCATTCGCCATAGGTTCCTCCGTTTGTTGGCTGCTGCCGGTCTGTGGTTACTGTGATTGGGTGCTAGGGGGCAATCGCACGACGGTGAGCCAGAAATCCTCAATCGCGTGAACCATCCGAAAGAACTGCCTGAAGCCGACGGGCTTGGTGATATAGCAGTTGGCGTGCAGGTCGTAGGCCCGTCGGACGTCTTCATCGTCCGTAGAGGTCGTCAGGATGACGACCGGAATACGCCGCAGGTGCGGGTCTTGCTTGATGTGGGCCAGTACCTCGCGCCCGCCTTTTTTCGGCAAGTTCAGATCGAGCAGGATGATGGCGGGGTGGGGCGCCTGTGCATACTCACCCTCGCGGTGCAGGAACGACAAGGCCGCCTCGCCGTCGTTGACGACGTGGAGACGGTTGGCGATCTGGGCGTCCTCCAGCGCCTCGACAGTCAGGTTCACATCACCAGGATTGTCTTCGACCAGCAGGATATCTATGGGACTCATGTGCTCTAGTGTACTCATCCGTCATCATTCCCCACGGCCGGGAGCGTGAAGGAGAAGGTCGCTCCCTGCCCAACCTGGGACTCGACTACGAGCTGCCCGCCGTGGCGCTCGACGATCTTCTGGCAGATCGCCAACCCGATGCCGGTGCCCGGGTACTCATCCTGTGCATGGAGGCGCTGAAAGACGAGAAAGATGCGCTCCGCGTACTGCGGGTCAATACCGATCCCATTATCGCGCACGGCGAACTGCCAGCGCTCCTCCTGGCGCTCGACGCCAATATGGATGCGCGGCGGGCGCTCACTCCGGTATTTCAGGGCATTGCCGAGCAGATTTTGGAAGAGCTGCCCTAACTGAGTAGCATCGGCTTGCACCGGGGGGAGGGAGTCCCAGGTGATCTCGGCCGCCGTCTCCCGGATCGTGACGGCTAACCCCTCCAGCGCTTGGGCCACGACCGCGTGCGTCTTGGTTGGCGTCAGGGGCAGACCGCGCATACCGACTCGGGAGTAGGCCAGCAGGTCGTTGATGAGGGTGTACATGCGCTCTACCGCGGCCACGCTGAAGCCGATGTAGCGGTCGGCACGCTCGTCGAGCTGGCCGGAGTAACGCTCCGCGAGGAGCTGGACATAGCTGCTGACCACGCGCAGCGGCTCTTGCAAGTCGTGGGAGGCCACGTAGGCGAACTGCTCCAGCTCCGCATTCGAGCGCTCCAGGGCAGCGGTGCGGTCCTCCAGCGCGTGAAAGAGGCGGGTGTGCTCGATAGCGACCACCGCCTGGTCGGCAAATGTCTCTAGCAGTGCAATCTCCGGTGCCGTGAAGGGTCGCACGCGCTGACGGCGCACCGAAATCGTGCCAATGGCCGCGTCATCGTGGAGCAGGGGAACGACCAGGATGGTGCGCGTGCCATCCTGCTTTTGGAGGGCCTTCGCCGTGGGGAACTCGTCATCCGACTCGGCGGCCAGGTCATGGATGTGCAGCGTGCAGCGATCTACGATGGCGCGGCCATTCACCGACGTGCGATCTACCGGCGTCCGGGCCATAGCGCCGGTCTCACCGGTCCGGGACACCGGCAATGCGCCGTGATAGGCGGCCAAGCGGAGGCCCTCCCTCTCGACACGAGTGACGGAGGCCAAGCGCGCGTGACACAGCCGAGCCGCCTGAGTCGCAATGGCATCCAGTACGGCCTGGAGGTCGGTGGGCGAGCGGCTGATAATACGTAAGGTCTCGCCCGTCGCAGCTTGGTGCGCGCGGGCCTCCACGAGCTGTTGCCGGAGCGTGGCCGCTTCCGATCCAGCCGCAGCCGCCGCGTGCGGCGTCTGTATAGTCATGGGTGCGCTTCTCTTCTTCGCGTGGACAAGGTCCAGCCAGGCCAGTATACGCCGCTCCGGAGATAGCGGCCAAGTCAGCGGCGCACGAGGCTACGTCAGCAGGGCATCCAGCGCAGTGAGCGCGGCGCGCCGCGCGGCCTGACGCCGGCGCCGGCGCCGCCACGCTGCCGGGAGCGCCCGTAGCCCAGCCCACTGCCCCCGCAGCCGCGCTCGTGCTGCCGGCTCGCGGCTGTGCCATAGCGCCTCGGCTGCGATTTTCAACTGGGCCGCGAGCAGGCGCCACCAGTAGCGCCGCAGGAACGGCCCCGGCAGGTTCAGCGCCGCCACCAGCAGGAAGTTCCGGCCGCAAAAGTAGCTGGCCAGCGGCCCGCCGCCGGTGGCCGATAGCCGATGGCGCACCCGCGCCTGCGGGACGTACAGGCAGCGGTAGCCACGGAGCTGCAAACGCCACGCCAGGTCCACGTCCTCGCAGTACATGCCGAGCCATTCGTCAAAGCCACCGGCGGCAAGTACCACGTCACGACGGTAGGCGGCGGCGGCCGCGCAGGGACCAAACACCCACTCCTGCCGGTCGTAGCGGCCGTCATCGCTGGTCCAGACCCCGCGATTGCTCGGCACGCCGTTGCGCCCATAGCCGTCACCGGCCGAGTGGAGCACGTCAGGACGGTCCGCCAGCAGGATTTTCGAGGCGCAGGAGGCCAGCGTACCGTCCCCGGCAGCCAACAGTGGCGCACAGAGCGCCGCCAGCCAGTCCGGCTCCGGCTCGGCGTCGTTGTTCAGGAGCACCGCGATGTCGCCGCGAGCGGCGCGCAGCCCGGCATTGACGGCGCGTGCAAAGCCGCCGTTTTCGGCCAGCATCAGCGGCAGCACCCACGGGTAGTCGCGGCGCAGCAGCGCCACCGTGTCGTCGGTGGAGCCGTCATCCACCACGATGACTTGCTCCGGGCGGCGAGTCTGCCGCGCTACGGCGTCGAGGCAGCTTGGCAAGAGGTGTGCGCCGTTCCAGGATGGGATAATGACCGCGACGCTCCCGTTCGCCAGGCGAGCGCCCATGGACCAGCGTTACTCCCGTACCGCTGCAAGCGCGTCCAGGAGCGCCTGATACTGGGCCGGGTCACGCACGTCATAGCGCTCGTTCTTCCAGCGCACGATTCCCGCGCGATCTACGACAAACAGCGCCCGCTGGGCCACCGGTCCCTGGGGGCTGAGGACATCGTACTGCTCGATGACCGTGCGCTGCGGATCGGCCAAGAGCGGATAGGAGAGGCCGCCGAGCTTGTCGCACCACTGATCGTGGGAAGCGACGGAGTCGGCGCTGATACCGAGGATTTCGGCCCCCAAAGCCTGGAAATGGACGTATTCTCGTTGAAAGGTGGTCATCTCGATGGTGCAACCGCCGGTGTCGTCCTTGGGGTAGAAGGCCAGAAGCACGTTCCGATCACCACGGTAGTCGGAGAGCTTGACCGTGGCGCCTCCGGCTGCCGCCAACTCGAAATCCGGGGCCGCTTGCCCTACCTCAATGCTCATGCCGCGCCTCCTTGCAGCCAATCTCGCTCTCAATCCTAGCACTTCGCAGCGATCCCCGGCCCCGGCGAGCGGTACTCGACAGTCGCAAGAACTCGAAAGCGCGACAACCGTCGTGTATTATGCCGGCTGCGAGCAGTGTGACGGCGAGTATCGCTACGCCGGTGGCAGCCGTCGGTCAGCCGGGTTGCAGTAGTCGAATAGATAACGGTATAGTGTGGCACACTCGCTACGGGCTACCCCATTAAAAGCAACTCCAAAGACACATCGCCCGATCTCACCGTTCTTGAGCCATCCGTCGCCCCGCCGAACGCGCGTGTACCGGGGCATCTTACGCGATGAGTAACTCGTCGCCGACAGCGTGATACGCGGCTATCGGCGCAGATCACGGCATCGGGCCACCCTACGGGCGCCGCAAGCGGCCAGCCATGGTGCGCCAGCCTCACCATGTCGCTGCGGCCAGCGCGAGCCGCACGGGGGCGCGGCCGAACTGCGACCGGCGCCACCGATGGAGCCGCCGGTCGGCATCGTAATCCAGTGAGGACGAGGAGCAGGCTACATGCCGGACAATGAGGCCAAGCGACCCACTACCACCACCCCCGCACCCGCCACTGCCGACGCGGCGCCTGCCGCCGGAGATACGCCGAGCGATCCGACCACCACCGGTGCCCCCGAAGCAACGGTACGGTCCCAACGCCAGCGCCCCCACCGATCAGCCCGCACACGGCTGGTGCGGCGACGCTCGGCCCGCCGCCTGCAGCACAGCGACTCGACCACTCCGGCGCAGCCACGTCTGACCAGACGCCGCCAGCCCCGCGAGGCATCATCCACCGGGCCGGGGCCGCGGCGCCGTCCGCGCAGCACGCGGCCTGCCAACGGCACGAGCGCAACGCAACGTCCCACCAACCGCACCGCGACCACCGCACGCAAGCCCGCGTCGCGCAACGGCAGCGCCGCGTCGCGCAGCAACGGCAGTGCCAATGGGAGTGTCAGGCGATCACGCCGCAGCGCGGAGACCGAATTGCAGCCGGCGGCACACACGGGCGGCCGCAAGGCCTCGCGCCTCACCCGCAGCGCCAGCTATCGGGCGCTCGGCAAGGACACGCCGAGCATCGAGCCGCTGGCCTCCAGCTTGGGCCGACCGCTCCAACTGGCAGCCAAACCATGGTCATCACTCGGAACGCCCACGTCCGGCAGCAATGCGCTGACCAGCGGCGCAACCTACCGGGCGTTGGGACGGAGCGGGAGTGGCGCCGAGCATACGGCTCCGACCGAGGCCTCCGGCACCGCCGTCTACCGGTCCCTGGGCCGCTCATCGCTGCCGATGCATCGCGCACAGTCACCGCTGCACCAGAGCACCGCCGCCAAGGACCGCAACAAACCCACCCGCACGGCGACGCGGCCCACGCGCCGGAGCCGCCTGCGCCGTGCTTCTCAGCGGCCCCGTCCCAGTCGCGCCAACGCGGCGCCGCGCAGCGACGACTAGGCTCCGGCGACGTCGCCCGGCCACTCCCGCGCTATCACTCCGTCATCTCCTCCATCTCGCCCGGTCATTCCCGCGCAAGCGGGAATCCACGTCCCCCCGCCGCAGCGGGGGGACCATAGCTCACAAGGGTAGGTTTTTGTGTCGGAGCGGATGGGACCTCACCCCCGACAGGCCAAAGCCGCACGGATGGTGCCAGGTGGGGACCACGAATAGCCCTGGATTGCGGCCTACGCCGCAATGACGAGCGCCTGGGCACGATTTATCGCGCCCCTACACGAAAAACCTACCCTTAATGAGGGGGCCATAGGGGGGCCATAGGGGGGCCATAGGGGGGCCAGCCTCCCATCACACAGTCGGAGATGTCACAATAGAAGGGGAAGGCTGCTGCGATATGCGAGGCTCAAGAGTGCGGCGCGCGGCGCATTGGCTGGCGGACCGCCCGCGCGTATTCCTCGCGGCGGTGGTCGTGAACATCGTTGCGCTGCTCGCCGCGGTGTGCTTTTGGATACCCACGCCGTACCAAATGCTGATGCCCGGCCCCGTAACCGACACCAACACGCTGGTCGAGCCGCTCCCGGAGCAGACTCAGGGCGCGTTCTATCTCACCTCGATCTATAGCAACCCGGCCAGCGTGGCGGAGTGGCTGTATGCCCAAGCGGATCCCGAGGCCGGACTCATCCCGCGCGAGCAGGCGCGGCCACAGCATCTGTCCCGCAAGGAATACCGGCAGCTGCTGGACACGATGATGGACAACAGCAAAATGGCGGCGCGGGTGGTGGCCTTCCGCGCTGCCGGTTTCGAGGTGGGCGTAGACGGTCAAGGGGCGCTGATCCGCAACGTCCCGGCCGACAGCCCCGCGCAGGGCATCCTGGCGGTTGGCGATGTCGTCGTGGTGGCCGGCGGGGGGTCAGTGCGGACGAAGGACGACCTGATCGCCATCATCCGGGCGCACCGTCCTGGTGATCGGCTGCCCCTGGAAGTGCGCCGCGACGACGACACCCTCTCACTCACGACGACGCTCGGCGAGTCTCCTGAGCAGCGCGGCCGTGCCCTGATGGGTGTCGTGGTCGCCACCTACCAGGTCAACTACTCCTTTCCACGGGAGCTGAAGATACGCTCCGAAGAGTTGGGCGGGCCATCGGCCGGGCTGATGTTTGCCCTGGCACTCTACAACACCCTGACACCCGGCGACCTCACCGGCGGGCATCGTATCGCCGGTACCGGTGCGCTGGCCACGGACGGCAGTGTCAGAAGCGTCGGCGGCATCCGGTACAAGGTCCGTGCAGCAGAGAAAGCGGGCGCAGCGTACTTCCTAGTGCCAGCGGACAACGCCGACGAGGCGCACCGCGCCGCCCGTACCGTGCAGATCGTCCCGGTCGGCTCGTTCGCCGAGGCACTGCCTTTTATTCTACAACTCCCACCGGCCGGCGCGGAAGCCCTCGCCGCGGCCGCGCAGCCAGCGTCACCAGCCAGAGCCACCCCCACCCCGGCCTAGCCCGAGTTGCTCGACACAAGCTCGTGGACCACGTTGACAATCTCAGTGAGGTCACAGTCCCCGGTGGGCAGGTGAGCCAAACGCCCCGCAGCGTTGCGTATACCTCGAACGTGGACGTGGCTCGTGGGATAGGAATGGGCCACCTCATGCTTGTCGTAGCGAAATACCTCCCCTTCAGCGTCCTCATAGGCGAAGGTATAGGAGACAATGTGCTCAATGTAGTAGTCGGGGCTACCCGTCGTCCGTATGGTCGCCTGCACTCTCAGACGCCCTCCGCCACGCAGCGGGAGGTAATTCCGCTCACTCTCGGCGCGCTGCGGTCGAACCGTCAGGTACCAGATCGCCCGCCTCCCACCGGTAGCCGGCTGTGGTACCAGTTGGCCGGTAATAAGGCCGGCCGAGCGCAGGCGCCTTCCCAGCCCCCATACCCAGTCCCTAAGAGTGTGTTTCCAAAGGGGGATTCAGGCAGGCGCTAGCCGGCGGAGCATGAGGTGGATCATCGCGATGTAGATCCACGACTCCGTGGTCGTCGGCATCGCTGCATAG
>DAOUJP010000040.1:0-109520 GCA_034422515.1 Chloroflexota bacterium
CCCCCACCCCCGTTGATATGTCCCTATTGACGGGGATTGGCAGTTGCAAGCCCCTCCTGGAGCACCGGGCACCGCCCGGCAGGGGAACACTCGCATCATCATGCTAGTCAACAACGGTGGCATCGCCACCCAGCCGAGGGCACCGGGTCATGACCGACCCCGCGCCGCCCTGCGCGCGGCGCGGCATGGCCGCCTGAGTGCCGCTTCTACGGCACCGGGTGCTGACGTACTCCCGACCACCACGGCCGGGGCGCCGGGTCGGTACTGTCTGAGTGCCGCCCCGAGGGCACCGGGTCACGGCCGGCCCCTCGCCATCACGGCGAGGGTGTCGGGTCGTGACCGTCTGAGTGCCGCCTTGCGCGCACCGGCTGATGACGCGGCACCGGCCATTACGGCCATCGTGCCAAGTCATCACCGTCCGAGTGCCGCACCTATCGCCACCGTGTCCTCGCCGGCCGGCTCATACCGGCTGCACCCGGAGGGCTTGCCCCACACCCCTGCCAATCCCCGCACCCTGACGTACTCACATACCTGCTGTCTCAGTTGTCATTCTCGCCTCCCCCCTCGTCATTCCCGCTTGCGCGGGAATCACCGTCCCCCCGTCGCAACGGGGGGACCACAGGGGGGCCAGACCCACCCCACCACCCACCAAGCGCATCCTGCCATCCAAGTTCCGCCCCACCCGCGGTCGTGCTCCACCGCGTGTACGGGCAACCACCCTGCCCGCGCACCCCCGACACCCGCCCACCGAAAACTTATCTCTTGCCGACATCCCCCCTCTCCGCCATGTGGAGAGGGGCCGGGGGTGAGGCTCGTTCCGTCCCCCCGCTGTGCGGGGGGGCCATAGGGGGGCCGCCCCCCCCAGGCGTACCGACGAGCGCGCGGTGGTGTAGATTGAGCGGTCGGTAGGACCTGATGATGAATAGCGGCATTGGCCGCCGCACCGCGCTACACGCGACGTTGGCCGCCGTCGGCACGACGGCGCTCGCAGCACGCCCCTTGGCCGCGGCTCCGGCGGCCGCAGGCGCCGCGCGCCCCTGGCCGGCCTCCCTGCCGGCAGCCGATGCCCCCCTGGAGTACCGCACGCCCGGCGGACACTACTTCGGCCAGACCGGGTTCGCGGTGGTAGATGCCGCCGGCGGTCCGCAGTTCTGGACCGGTATGCGGCATCTCGGCGGCGTCCAGGTCCTCGGCTACCCGATTTCCCGCCCCTACCTGGCCCCGGACGGCCTCCAATACCAGGCTTTTCAGCGCGGGGTCCTGCAATGGCGCCCGGACAGCGGCGAGACCTGGCTGGCCAACGTCATGGACTGGCTGCACGCTGCCGGTCACGACGACTGGCTGCTGTCGCTCGGCGTGCCGCGGCAGCGCCACGACGACGGCGCGCTCACCGACTTCACCCAGATCAAGGCCGCGCGGCTCCGCTGGCTGACCAACGCGCCGATCAAGCGCTACTTCATGCAGGCCGGCGCCGCCCAGCCTAGCCCGATAGACAGCACGGAGCGCGGTATCGCCGTCTACGGACTGCCAACCTCACTGCCGGAGCAACACGGCCCCTTTATCGCCCAACGCTTCCAACGCGGGGTGCTCCAGTATTGGACCGCGGCGATCCCCGGTCTGCCACTCAAAGGCACGGTCGTCGGTGCGCTCGCCGGCGATCTGGCCCGCCAAGCCGGTATCTTCCCGGAGTCGGCGACCGCCGCCGCCCCCACTCCACCGGCCGTGATCGGGCATGTCGCCCTCTCTCGCTCCTCAATCGCGCCGGGCTGGACCGTCGTTGTGCGCCTGTGGGCGCCGCTGGCGCGCCGGATCGCCGGCACCATCGGCGACAACCCCCTGCTCCTGACGCAGCGCGGTAGCTGGTGGGTCGGCATCGGTGGCGTGGGGCGGCAGGCGGCAGTGGGACCGCTCCCGCTCCGCTTGGTGGCCGAAGATCAGCACGGCACCCTGCACGCTGGCCCGGAGCTGATCGAGCACGTCGCCGTGTCCTCCGGGAGCTACCCGCTGGAGCGATTCTGGATCGGCCCGGCCCAGTTGGCCCTCCGCACGCCGGAGACGGTAGCCCACGAGAACGCGCTCCTTGCGGCGGTGACGACCCGGTTGACGCCACAACGGTTCTGGTCCAGCCCCTTCCAGCGCCCCGTGAACGCCCGCGTCATCTCACCGTTCGGCGCCCGGCGCTCGATCAACGGCGGCCGGCTGGAGACCACCCATAGCGGCGTGGACTACGGTGCGGCCGCCGGAACACCGGTGCCGGCCTGCGCGCGGGGACGAGTTGCGTTGGCGGAGGGACTGACCATCCGCGGCAACGCGGTCTATATCGACCATGGACTGGGCGTCTACTCCGGCTACGCCCACCTCTCGCAGCTCCACGTGCAGGTGGACGAGCCGGTAGAGCGTGGCCACGTCCTCGGGCTGGTAGGCGCGACCGGCTTTGCCAACGGCCCGCACCTGCACTGGGAAGTGCGGGTCGGCGGCGTCCCTGTCACCCCGGCCGAGTGGATTGTGCCCGGCGCCATGCACGACCTCTGAGGCCGCACACTACCTCTGACCGTTAGGTCCACGCATCCCCCTGCCGCCGCTCCGGTGCGGCGTGCTCGCTCGGCAGCAGCTTGGAGCGACCGACCATGTGTGGAATCCTCGGCTACGTTGGCGAGCGGCAAGACAACCTGGCGACCTTCTTTCTCGAAGGGTTGGAGCGCCTGGAGTACCGCGGCTATGACTCGGCGGGCTTCGCCGTCCTCGACCACTATCGCTACACCGACAAACCCCGCAACGGCCTCCCGCTGTTCAAGGAGGTCGGCCCGGTCGGTCAGCTCGCCACCAAGGTCGGGGGCAGTCAGCTGCCCGGCAGCGTCGGAGTCGGTCACACGCGCTGGGCCACCCACGGCGGCGTGACCGTCGCCAACGCGCATCCCCACCTCGATTGCACCGGCTCCATCGTCGTCGTCCATAACGGCATCATCGAGAACTACCAGCCGCTCAAGCAGCGCCTCCTGGACCGCGGGCATCGCTTCACCTCCGACACGGACACCGAGGTCGTCGCGCACCTCGTCGAGGAAGAGTTGACAACTGCCCATGACGCGCCTGACTACCCGCCGAGCGACTTTGCCGCCGCCGTGTTCCGCGCCTTCCGGCAGCTACACGGCCTGAACGCCATCGTTGTCGGATCAACGGAAGCACTGAGCTTGGCGCTCTTCCGCCTCGGCTCGCCGCTCGCGGTAGGCCTGAACGGCGTCGCGGCGCTCGTGTCCTCCGACCTGCCAGCCTTGAGCGCCTACACGGATCGCGTGCTGCTGCTCGATGATGGCGAAGGCGCCCTGCTCACCCTCGATCAGCCGCCGATGCACCTCGACGCCCGCGGCGACACGCTCACGCAGCAGCACTTCAGCACCCGGAGGAATGGCTACCATGGGCCATCACGGCAATCCGGTACGCCCCGGATACACCCGCCACGCACGCCGCCGCCGCCCATCGCAGACAAAGGCGCGTATCCCCACTTCATGCTCAAGGAGATTCACGAGCAGCCGGAAGTCCTCGCGCGGATTGCCGCCTACCCCGCGGCGCCCATCGCCACCGCCACCGCCATGATCGAGCGTGCCTTTGGCACCTACTTCACCGCCTGCGGCACCGCCTCCTACGCCGCCCTCGAAGCGACCTATCTCTTCTCGCACCTAGCCCACAAGCACGTGAACTTCGCCGTCGGCTCCGAGTTCTACTTTCTGGAGGACTTCCTGGTCCCGGAATCGCTACTGGTCGCCGCCTCGCAATCCGGCGAGACGATGGACACTATCGAGGCCGTGCGCGCGGCCCAGCGCCACGACAGCCAAGTGATGGCTCTGGTCAACGTCCCCGGGTCCTCGCTCACCCGGCTCGCCGACTACTCGCTCGACCTCTTTGCCGGACCGGAAAAGGCCGTCGTCAGCACCAAGGCGTACACCGCCAAGCTGGGCGTCTTCTTGCTCCTGGCCTATACGGTCGCCGGCGAGCAGGCACAGGGCCGGGCCGTCTTGCAGCAGGCCAGCGTGGCCCTTTCGGACTTGTTCTCCAACGGTCTGGACCAGCAGCTCCGCCGACTGGCGCGAGAGCTTGCCGCTCACGACCACCTCTTTACTATCGGACGCGATGTCAACTATCCCACCGCCCTCGAAGCCGCACTGAAGATCAAGGAAACGTCATACATCCACGCCGAGGGCTTTGCCGGCGGTGAGCTGAAGCACGGAGTCATCGCCCTGATCGAGGACGGCACTCCCTGTATCGTGTTTGCCGCCAAGGACCGCAGCCGTGCCGCGGTGCTCTCCAACGCCATCGAGATGCGGAGCCGCGGCGCGACGATCATCGGCATCGGTCCGGAGCGAGAAGACACGTTCGACGAATACCTGCATGTTCCCGACGTGGGCTACGCCTCGCCAATTGTGAGCATTGTCCCGGCGCAACTGTTGGCCTACCACCTGGCAGTCGAGCGCGGGCTGGACCCGGATAAGCCCCGTAACCTCGCCAAGTCCGTCACCGTTAGGTAACACACCTAGATAGCGCAGTTGGAGGCGATAGTGAGCAACGAGATCAACTTCTACCACCGGCAGGGCTGAACAAGCTGCACGAAGGCGAAAGCGGCGCTTTCGCAAGCCGGTGTTCCGTTCCAGAGCCGCGAGCTATTCCGCGAGCCGTTGACCGAAGCCGAGGTGCGGGCGCTTCTCGGTGAGCGGTCTCCCCGCGAGGTCGTCTCTCTCCGCAGCACCAAGGCGCGTGAACTGAACTTCCGCGAGCAGCTCCCCGACGACGACACCCTGATTAAGCTGCTGGCCGCCGAGCCGGGCCTCTGGCGCCGCCCGATCATTACCATCGGCAACGAACTGAGTGTCGGCTATAGCGCCAAGCGCATCCAAGAACTCATCGCACAAGCCGGCTAGGCGCGCGTGCGGAGAGGCTGACCTCCCCCCTCCCCTCCCTTATGAAGGTTGCGAACTTAATCAGGTAGTAGGGACATTGCACCCTTCCCTAGTCCCCGCTCCGCCGGGGCCGGGAGCAGGTTCCCTCCCCCGTCGGGACGGGGGAGGGTGAGGGTGGGGGCCAGATCACTACCTAATCAAGTTGTCAACTTTCATCAGGGAAGTGGCTAACATTCGCCGTGCGGAATCGCTTTCCCTGGCGGGCAGCAGCAGCCGGTTGCTGCGATGACTCCCCTTCCCTGGAGGGAAGGGGCCGGGGGTTAGGTCCAACCCCGCTACCGAGCAGCCACCACAATCTCCCCTAGCACGTAGAAGTCCCCACCGACCGGCTCGCCACCGAGTGTGATGGGCAGCCGCGCCAGCGTCTCCAGCCGATACAGGCCCACGATGACGCGATAGCGGCCCGGCCGAGCGTGAGGGTCTATCGGCACCGCGTAGGAGTCGGTGATGAAGTCACCGCGTCGCCACGTCGAGGTGGGGTGCTTGCCGGCGGCCGGGATCTGGTCCTGCTGGCCGATCTTCTGCGCCGGGTCGTTGGCCACGATGTGCGTGAAGACGGTGTAGCTGCTCGCCGGCGCCGCCAGCGCCTCCCAGAACAGCGTGAACCGCACCACATCGCCTGCTCGGTAGGTCATCGCCGGCAATGCGTATCCGGCCAGGGCAATGCGCTCGCCAAAACGCGGCGCCGGATCGAGCCAGCGATCATCGCCCGGCGGCTGCCAAGGTAGCTCGTACAGGACGAGCCGATGGCTCGCCTGGCCCGGTTTCACAACCTGCTGCACGACCCGCGCACCAGGGTTGGCCCGGCGAAAATCCCGGTCTCCGGCGCCGCCATGGTCGTCGTCGAGCAGATAGAACAGCATCGCTCCGGTACTCGCGGCCCGATACGCGCCTCCTTCACGTTGCGCGAGCCGCTCGGCGACCGGCAGCCCCGGCGGCACCGGCGCCAGCACCGGATTCGGCCCGTCACCCAGCAGGACGCGCACACCGTCGCGTGGCAGTCCAGCAGTGTCCGCCGTGAAGACGACGACTTGCTGATGCTCGGCCGCCGCCCGCAGCCGATCCACGATCTCACCGAGGCCGTAGCCCGACTGCCGGCCCTCGACATAGCGGGCGCGGTCGGAAGCCCCGGGACCGTCGTGCCAGGCCACGCGCGTCGGAGCGGTGAGCAGCGACCAGTCCCAGATGACCGCCGGCGCAACGCACACGCCCAGCACGATCCCGGCGACCGCATTTTTCGCCACCGCGCTCGCAGCGAACGGTGCGGCCCTGCTGACGAGCGCCGGGAGTCGTTGCGCTGCGGCGATCAACTGGACCAGCCCCCACCCTACGACTGGGAACGTGGACACCACGACAAACACCGGATCGGCGGCAGTCGGGACCGGCTCGTCAATCAGCACGCCAACGGCGGACCCGGCCGACCAGAGCAGGCATACTCCTACCCCGCGCCACGTGGAATCGTCGCCGGTCCAGGCCACCCGGCTCGCCGCGCTTGACCGCTCGTTGGGCGCCGTGGCGAGGTGACGCCGCAGCCCCGCAGCCCCGGCGGCAACGAGCGCTCCGCCGAACAGCACGACGAACGGCCCAGTCAAGTAGGTCCATGCCGCCGCGGCCAAAGCACGGGCGTTGGTCGTCCAATCGGCTGCGGTTCCCGCTACTGCCGGTTGTGCCGGGGAGGGAGCAACGCCGCCGCCGGCAGACGGATCGGTGAAGACGACGGAAAACAGCAGCCCCGCCAACAAGTAGGCATTTGCCAACGCCCACCAGCGCCGCAGCGCCGCCGGTCTCTGGAGCGCCACCACACCAAGGGCCACAAAGAGCAGCGCCAGCGCCTGCAACGAGGTGAGCAGCACCAGCCCTAGAGCTACACCGAGTGCCCCCGTCCGCCACGTGTTGGGCTGCTCGCACCAGGCCAACAGGCACCACAGCACCAGGAGCGACAGGGCGGCCAGCAGCGCCGCCGGCAGCGCCAGCCGGTCGTGCAGCAGTGTCAGCGGCGCGCAGACGTAGACCAGCGCCGCGGCGCACGCCGCCGCCCGGCCGAAGAGCCGCCGCGTCAGCACAACAACGAGCGCCAGCGTCACCGCACCGCTCGCCACGGACAGCAATCTGGCGGCCAGCACGCGATCCGGGTGACACGTCTGATCCGCGCAATGCGATGCCAAGCCGATGATCGGGGCGAGTAGCCAACTGTGCAGGGGTTGAGCCGCTGCACGTACCGCCGCGAGCCAATCTCCCCAATCGCGGGCCTGTTGCGCCTGGAGCGCCCAAGTAATCGGCGTGGCCTCGCTTATTGGGAGCAGGGTGAGGTTATACAGACGGGTCACGAGGAAAAGGGCAGCGATAGCCAGGGCGACAAGAAGCACCCTTTTTCCAGCCATGGCGCGCACCGAGGAGGATGCCCGCGACCAAACGGCACTCATGGCCTTGGCTCCCCTATGGTCCCCCCGCTGCGGCGGGGGGACGGGTGCTTTCGGCGCTGCTGCGGTAGGGAGACGAGTGTGTTCCCTCCCCCGTTGCGACGGGGGAGGGCGAGGGTGGGGGCCATCACCCACTCCCCCGGGGAGTTGCCCGGGCGGCCGACCACAGCGCCCGGCTGGCCGGAATCAGCGCAACCAGCAACCACCAGGCCACCAACGTACTCACGAACTCGACCCACTCCGGGCGGTCATCCGGTCCCGCAAACCAGAGGTCCAGCTTGACGGCATACTCAGGATGAGGCGGTACGCGGTCCGGGAATGTTTCTGCCCAGGGATAGGCGTGCAGGAACGGGTTGGCCAACGGATCGCTGTCATCATCACCGAGCGCGTCGTGTAGCGCGGCGCGGAGCAGCCACCAGTGCCCAGCCAGCGGCGAGAACGCCGGCTCGGTGCGCGCGTCGGCAACGTCCACCCCTTGCCCCAGCTGATGACCGACGATGCTGTAGTACGTGCCGAAGTCTACGAGGATGCCGAGCGCATTCACACCGACGCCGGTCGTCACGCCCACGACTACGAAAAGCACCGCCAAGTAGGAGCGTAGCTTTCGATTGACCACAGGCACCATAGAGTTCGCCGCGTGTGCAGGTGCTCCTGATACATGCGTTCTCCCCGCCTCGAACTCTGTGCTCTCTGTGGCCTCTGTGGCTTGAAAAAGGCGGAGCACGTGTTGCCAGAGCGGCAGCCAGCCCCACATGAGGAACGGGACCATCGCCACCAGATAGCGCGGCCCCCAAGACCAGTCACCATGCCAGGCCCACCAGCGGCCGAAAAAGGCCAGCTGCGACACCAAGAGCAATGCTGCGAGGGCCGCTTGCGCCGGATGCGCCCGCGCAAACGCACGCCAGCCCCACAGTCCCGCCGCGACCGCCGGACAGAACCACAGCAGCCCCTTCCCGGAGCTGGCCAGGAGCAGCGTAACCCCGGTCAGCAGCGGCGTAGTGAAGCCGGTGGCCGGCTCGTCACCGTAGCCGAGGTCCAACGCGGAGCCGAAGCGGTAGTAGTTGAAGGCCAGGACAAAGCCACCCGCTACGACGAGCGGCCCGAGGCTCGCGCTCAGTGACCGCAGGCCGCTGCCCCATGAACGGCCACCGGATCGGAGGAGCCAGAGGGCATAGAGCACCAACGCCGGGCACAGGATGGCCGCCGTCGGCTTGGTCACGAACGCGAAGCCGCCACAGGCACCCGCCGCCAGCGCCCACGCCCACGCGCGCGGCGGCGCGCACTGCCAGCGATGCAAGCACCATGCCGTCGAGAGCAGTGCGAGGGTGAGCAGTGGCTCGCTGAAGTCCGCGCGGGCATAGGGCCACACGAGCGAGGCGCTCGCCAACGTCACCGCCCCCGCCGTTGCAACCGGCCGGGCGTAGCCCAAGTCACGGGCAAAGCGCCACCAGACGAGCACGATTCCCACGGAGACGAACGTATTCGTCAGACTGGCCCAGAACTGGGTTAGGCGATCATCCGGCTGGTTGGTAAGAGTCGCCAGCGTGTGACCGACCAGCACCAGCGGCAACTCCACGAGGCTCTGACCCAGCCCATACTTGGCGTAGTGGCGCCCATCGCGGCCGGCCGGCGCCTCGGGCGACGGCGGCACCGCCACCTGGCCGGCGACTACGAGCCGCTGGGCCGTCCGATACATGGCTATGCCGTCGAGTGACGTGAGACGACCCGCTGCGGTCAGCAGGTAGAGCAACGTCACCACGACGGCGAGGCGCCAGGCACACCGGCCGTCCGTGTGGTGTTGGGCCGATGGCGGCGGCGGCTCAGTACCCATGTCCACAACAATCCGATATTGAGGAGTATCGTCACACTACTGATAGCGAGGCCGGCTTTCCACGTCCAGGGGTCATACTGGATTCGCACTTGTGACGCAGCGGCGGGCAGTGCGACCGTCAGTGAGAGCCTGTCGTCACCGACGTTCAGGGCTGCCGGGTGGTCGTCAATGGCGACACGCCAGCCGGGATAGGGTGTCTGGCGCAGAATCAGGGTCGCAGCGCCGTGCTCCGACACGTCAACATCTACCGTCTCAGGGCTAAAACGGATGACGTGCGCCCGCTGTTCCGTCTCACCGTCCGCCCGCACGCCGATGCGCGGCGCCGGCGCCGGGTGTCGGTACAACGCTACCGATTCCCCGGTGCCCGCTATGCGCTCCCAGCCGCCGGGCGGCCGGACATCTCGCTCCATGATGACGTACCCGATACCGTGCTGCCCCAACACGGCGAGCGCGTCGCCATTCCGCGCCGGCACCGCGTCGGAACTGCATAGGCCGGGCGGCGTGAGGATAGTACAGCCGCGCCGCGCCAGGATAGCGAGGGTGTGGTGCGTCGTCACGGGACCATCCGCGCTTGCCAGCGCCCGCTGCAAGGGCGCGTAGGCGCGGAGCGGGAGCAAGCCGCCGTCGTAGCCGTCGGCGCTACTCACGCCGAAGACGAGATGCAGGTTTGGGTGGAGCATCTCGTAGAAGCGGGTATACGGGACGGCTGACGTGGCGACCCCGGCGGTGGCGAGCGCCGACTGGTGTAGCTCACGCACCCGATCCTCGTCCGCGACGGACAACAGCCGCGGCGCGGCGGGATTATCCGCTTCGAGCGCCACAAGCTGCTCTGCTGCCGCCGGTTTCCAGGCGTAGACCTCGGCCGGCCGGCTGCGCTGATACTCCATCGGCCGCGCCGCGAATATCAGCTCCCCGGCCACCAGGCCGGCCAACAACAGCCGGTGCCACCAGCGCGGCCCGGTGGTGAGGGCGTGCAGCACGAGGCCCACGGCGAGCAGCGCCACCAGGCCCCAGAGTACGACGACGCGGCCATGCGGCAGCCAAGGAATAGCGACGACGACCAGTGATCGCCAGGCGTAGAGCGCCAGCCCACCGACCACGGCCACGAGTGCCAGCGTAAATAGCGACGCCCGGTGGAAGCCGGCAGCCCGGCCCCCGCTCCCCGGCCACCGGCGCAGCACGGCATCGGCGCCCAGCCCGGTCAGCCCGGCCAGCGCGACGGTCATGATGAAGAGCCAGCGGCCGGGAGCGCGGAAGGCATCAAAGGCCGGCAGCCAATCGTGGAGCAGCAGATACAGAGAGGTATAGAGACCCAGCGCGAGCGTGACAGCCAGCGCCGCGATGCCGGCCAGCACGACGGCCCGGCCCAGACGCAGCGGGTGGGTCAGCCCGGCCAGCGCAACCACCAGGGCGGCCACGCCCACGTAGCCGATCACTTCCTGGTTCGGCAGCTCCCAGAACGTGGGCAGCAGCGATTCGAGGATGTGCGTCCGATCTACGGCGAGCGCGGTCGCCTCATGGAGCGTCAGACCGCCCGCCCGGTGGGAGAGGCTCCGCAGCTCCAGGGTAGGCAGCAATTGGGCTGCGGCCAAGCCGGCCGCGTTGACGACCACCACCGCCAGCACGATGAGCGGCGCCAGCCACACGCCGATCCGAGGCAACTGCCGCGCCAGCGTGTACCATTGCCGACGCCAAAAGCGCAGCTCTGCAGCCTCACCTGCTCGCCACGCGCCACCCGCCACGCGCCACCCGTTGGGCCGCCGGAGCACAACGAGCGCGACTGCCCAGACACCCACCGTGAGCAGCGCGTAGTACGCCTCCTGCGTGTGGCCGGCCAAGAGCTGGAGCGCGAGCAGCCAGCCACCGAGCACGAGCCACCCAACCGAGCCGGCAGTCGCGCGCTCCAGCGCCAGTAGTAGCCAGGGCAGCCACACCGCCGTCTGCACCTGATTGAGATGGCCCACGTGTGCCCCGAGAAACCCGCTGCCGGCGAAAACGCCACCGGCCAGCAAGGCAGCACACCGCGAGCAGCCCCAGCCCACCCGCACGAGCAAGTACATGCCGAGCGTGCCCCACCAGAAGTGACCGACGATGTTGGCGAGCAGGGCGTCAGGAAAGCTCATCCAAGAGAACAGCAGATTGGGCGGATAGAGCACGCCGTTCTGGATGTTGGCTAGGAAGGGGCTGCCGAAGAAGAGGTCCGGATTCCAGAGTGGGATGTCCCCGGCGGCGAGGCGCCGCGCCGCGTAGGTCTTCAGCGGATAGAAGTAGTTGACGAGATCGAACCCGGCGAGCACGCCGGGACCAACGAGCGTATGCCGAAAGAGGAACGCGATGAAGCCACCCAAGGAGAGCACGGCCAGCGCATCGGGCAGCCAGCGATTCGGGCGCATCGGCCGCACTATCGGATTCATACGTCGCCGGGAGGCACCCTCACCGGAGCAGCGCAGTCGCAGCCGTGAGTGTTGAGTATCACGGCAACACGACGACTATCTCGGCGGCATCGGCTTGAATCGGATCGGATTGCCGGATCGGCCCGTCGAACGTCACCTCGACGGCGCTGCCGACGCGCAGATCGGCAAACGTGCCGCTCGTGCCGCTCGCGCCACGGCGGACGACGATCCTGGTCTTCGTCGTAATCGCCACTCGCGCCTTGTGGGCCAGCGGGTTACTTTCGCGCGGGCCTTCTACGATCACTTCACCCAGCCAATCGCTCCCCGACTGTGCCTCCGCCGGGGTGGCGGTGACGATACTGCCATGCATGTCGAAACGGCTTTGGGCATCACCAGCCGCCGGCTGCCGGTCGCTGGCCGAACCGGCCTGGCCGGGCGTGTCCGCGCGGCTCTGGGACTCGACCACGACTATCTTGCCAGCATCGGCTTGCACCGGATAGGACTCGAGGATCGGCCCGTCGAACCACACCTCGACGGCGCTACCGACACGCAAATCGGCAAAGGTGCCGCTCCCGCCGCTGCCGCTGACGATGGTGGTCTTGGTGGTGATCGCCACCCGGGCCTTGTCGGAGATCGGATTACCTTCGCGTGGCCCTTCCACCAGAATCGTACCCAGCACGCCAGGGGCACCCTGTCCGCCCTCCAACGAGGTGATAGTGGTGATCTGGCCGTGCATGTCCCTGGACCGCACGGCATCGTCTCCATCGTCGGTATCCTCGGCGAATGGCCGACAGGCAGTAAGCAGGGCCAGGCCTCCGAGCAGCACGGTGACGGGCCTCCTGGTACACCGCCCCCGGCCAACGAACGGCAAGCCCGCGCGTCGCAGCATCGTCCCTCGCCTCATCGTGCCGGTCATAATAGCGTACCCGGATCGCGCCGTTGCGATGACCCGCGCGGCTCAACAGCGAATCCTAATTAGCCAGGGTGCGACCGTCAGCGCCTGGCCGGTCCCGGTGACCGGTGCCGCAAGCGCCGCCAGCCACGCCGCCGCCTCCGACCGCTCGGTCTGCATCAGCCACCCCAGTCCGAGACGGTGCAGCGCGCTCGCCTCATCGGCCGTCTCCGGCAGCAGCTCCGGGGCGCGGGCGCGCACGTCCACCACTTCGGGATCGTGGTCGTCCGGCAAGCGCGCCAAGATACGCGCGTACTCGACAGCAGTCGTGAGATCGCCCAGGCAGTCCGCCAAGCCCTGGGCGACGGCCTGCCGGCCCGTCCACACCCGGCCCTGCGCGAGTTCATCGAGCCGGGCGCTATCGAAGCGCCGGCCGGTACCGACGACGGCCTTGAAGCGACCATACACCGTCCCTAACATGCGCCCGACTTGCTGGCGCTGGCGCTCGTTCCAGGGCTGTACCGTTTGGTAGAGGCCGGCACTCTGACCGCGATTCAGTTCGACGGTCGCCGCGCCGAGCCGGTCGTACACGCCGCCGAGCACCGCCCGCACCACCAGCACCCCGATAGAGCCGGTGATCGTCGTCGCTTGCGTGATGATGGCGTTGCACGGCGCGGCCACGTAGTACCCGCCTGAAGCGGCCGTTGCTCCGAGATACGCCACGACCGGTTTCAGTGTCCGCACGCGCTGCACCTCGTGGGCAATCGCCGCACAGGCGCGCTCGGAGCCGCCCGGCGAATCTATCGCCAGCACGATAGCCGCCACTCGCTTGTCGGCGGCCGCCTGCCGCAGCGCCTGCACAACCGCGCGGCTGCCGGCCAGCGCCGGCGCCGGGAGCGGCAGCGGGGGCGGCCGGCGGCTGGCGCCCTCGACAATCATTCCCGCGACGGTGAGCACGGCGATCACACGCTCCGGGCGCGGCCGGAAGGGCACGACGAGCCGCGCGGCGGCGCTCTCCCACGTGATGACCGCCGCCGGCTTGCCGTCGCTGCCGAGATAGTCGCCTAGCTCACCCTCGAACCGGGTCGCATCGAGCAGCCCCACCTCAATGGCGTGCTGCACGTCGAACGGCGCCCGGTTCAGCAACGCCCGCACCCGCTCCGGCGTCAGGCCCCGGTCCGCCGCCAGCGTCCCGACCACGTGCCCGTAGAGATCGTCGAGCAGCCAATCCAGGTTTTGGCGGTGCTCTGGCGACATATCGCGGCGCGTCAGCGAGTCCCCGGCCGCCTTGTACGGCGAGACGGCGATCACCTCGAAGTGGAGGCCCGCGCGGGCAAACGTATCGCGCAGAAACGTCGCGGAGAGATGCAGACCCAAGGCGTTGAACTCGCCCGCCGGCACCGCCACCACGCGGTCGCAGGCGGTGGCCGCGAAATAGCTCGCCAGACTGACCTCGGCGAGATAGGCGACGGTCTCCAGGCCCTGCCGCCTGGCCCGCGCAAAGACGGCCCGCAGCGCCTCGGCGCCGGCCAATCCGGACGGCGGCTGCCGCAGGTGGAACACGACGCCCCGCACGCGCGGATCAGCAGCCAGCGTATCCACCCGCCGGCGTAACTCGGCCAAGCTCATCGGCCGCCGGGCCAAGAACGGCAGCCGATTGAGCGGAAACGGCCGCGGCCGCTCATCGCGCTCCGCCAGCGGCCCCTCAATCGGCACCACCACGTAATCGAGCCGCGCCTTGCGCCGCTGCCGCGCGGCATTGCGCGCCGCCAGCCCATACCGCCGCGCCGCCGTCGCGCCCTTGCGTACCGCCGCCGCGGCCTTGCCGTCCCTCTCGCCACCCGCAGCCGGCCTCGGCCCCGCACCCTGCTCCATACTGCCGCGCCCACCAAGACTCACGCTCCGCCTCCCCTGCTCCCCTACTTATACCAGGCGCCGGGCCTATCTTCCTTGACCGGCTGGTGGATCGTGCCGCGGGCCAGTGTGCGGCAGCGAGATGGAGATAGGAGCCAGCACCGTCATTGCGGCGCCGGCCACAATCCGGAAGCTGGGAGGCTGGACTCCGGTGTGCGCCGGGATGACGCGGGCAGGGGGGCCGGGCTTGTCGCGCACCTCGAATGTGCTGTAGCGTCAATTGCTGCTGTCGTCAGGTCACGGAAAGCGAGCAGGGTATGATCGCTATGGATCGCTCGGAGCGTATAGAGTATAAGCTGGATACGCCTATCGAGAAAGTAAGCGATCTGAGCGTGAACGTTGGCAAGTTGCAGGTCAGCATGGACAACATTCACAGCCATTATGCTTCCAAGGACGACGTGAGCGGCCTGCGCGCTGACCTCAAGTGGATCAAGTGGCTTATCGGTGCAGCAGTAGCAGCTATCGCAGCCGCAGTCGCCAGGGCCTAGATACTCAATGTTCCCCTCTTCGGGTAGGCTGTCCTCGTATTCAAGCCGGAGTGACGGCAGCACTCGTCACTCTCCACTCTCCACTCACCCTCCCCACTGGCCACCGGCCACTGTATGCGGTAGAATCAGCTTGGTTGCTGCCGAGCGGGCGTGGTGTAGTGGTAACGCATCGGTCTCCAAAACCGAAAACGGGGGTTCGATTCCCTCCGCCCGTGCCCTCTTCCCTCAGATCGGCGTATCCCCCCTCCGAGCGGCCACTGTGGCCGGGACGATGCCAAGCACGACGCAGCGGGAGCGAGGCACAGCCGTAGAACGCTCGTTCTCACACTAGAGCCGCTGCTCCGGCGATGGCGGCCGCACGCCGCCGGCAGCGAGAGGAGACGGGATGGCAACCAAGTACATCTTCGTGACGGGCGGGGTGGTGTCCTCCCTCGGTAAGGGCATCACCGTCGCCTCCATCGGGCGCTTGCTGAAGTCGCGGGGCGTGTCCGTGTCGATCCAGAAGCTGGACCCATACATCAACGTTGATCCGGGCACGATGAGTCCCTATCAACACGGCGAGGTGTTCGTGACCCAGGACGGCGCGGAGACGGACCTGGACCTCGGCCACTACGAACGCTTTACGAATGAGGCGCTCGGCCAGCTCAACAACGTGACCACCGGGCAGATTTATTGGTCCGTCATCGAGCGCGAGCGCCGCGGCGACTACCTCGGCGGCACCATCCAGGTCATTCCCCACATCACCGACGAGTTGAAGTCCCGCATTCGCTCGGTCGGCGAGCAGACCGGCGCCGACGTGGTGATTGTCGAGGTGGGCGGCACGGTCGGCGACATGGAAGGGTTGCCCTTCCTGGAAGCCATTCGCCAGATGCGGAACGATCTCGGCCGCCAGCACGTACATTATGTCCACCTGACCCTCGTGCCGCATCTCTCCGCAACGGATGAGCTGAAGACCAAGCCGACCCAGCACTCCGTCCAAGAGCTACGCCGGATCGGCATTACCCCCGACACCATCGTCTGCCGGTCGGATCACGAGCTACCGGACGACATCCGCGAGAAGATCGCGCTCTATAGCGGCGTCCCGGCCAGCGCGATCATCCCCTTACCCACAGTGGACGAGATTTACGAAGTCCCCCTGATCTTGGAGCGCGCCGGCCTCGGCCGCCTCCTCGTTGACGAATTGGCCCTCACGTCGTCCGAGGCGGAGTTGACTGACTGGAGCCTGATCGTCCGGCGCCTGAAGGAAGCGCATCGGCCGGTCCGCATCGCCTTGGTGGGCAAGTACGTGCAGTTGCACGATGCCTACCTCAGCGTGACGGAGGCGCTGCGCCACGCCTGCGCTTTCCACCGGCTCGATCTCGATCTCAAATGGGTGAACTCGGAAGACCTCGAAACGACGCGGCCGGCGCGGCTATTGGGCGATGTTCAGGGCATCGTGGTACCGGGCGGCTTTGGGCCGCGCGGCGTGCGTGGCAAGTGCCTGGCCGCCCAGTTCGCTCGCACCAACCGCATCCCGTACTTGGGGCTGTGCTTGGGACTCCAGTGCGCGGTCATCGAGTTTGCCCGCAACGTGCTCGGCTTGGCCCAGGCCGACAGCACCGAGTTCGATCCCGACACGCCCGATCCCGTCATAGACTACCTGCCGGGGCAGGAGGCCGACGGGGCCAAAGGCGGGACCATGCGGCTGGGCAACTACCCCTGTGAGCTAACGCCCGACACCCGCGCCGCCGCCGCCTATGAGCAACCGTTGGTGCATGAACGCCACCGGCACCGCTTCGAGGTGAAAAACCGCTACCGCGAGCGGCTCGCAGCGCACGGCCTGATCGGCAGCGGCCTCTCGCCGGACGGCGAGTTGGTCGAGATGATCGAGCTACGCGACCATCCGTGGTTTGTCGCCACCCAGTTCCACCCGGAGTTTGCGTCTCGACCGAACCATCCGCATCCGCTGTTCCGCGAGTTCGTGCGGGCCTGCCGGCAGCAGCCGCTCGACGGCACCCAGCAAGAACTGCCCCTAGGACAAACAGTCGAGTTGATGGCCACCGAGTCCACCCCATCCTGACCACCCTGGGGCGGTCCAGCCGAGGCGGTCAAAAGCACACCGCCTCCGACGGGTCCTGAGCACAGAAGGTCCAGGCGCCGCCGCCGAAGAGGTCAGCGTGTCCCGGTGCCGGGCCGGGCGTCGTGTGCCCCAGCGCCGCGGCGGCTGCCGGCAGATTCCCTTCGTGGACCACCACCGCCATACCGACCTCCGCGAAGTTGTAGACCTCCCAGGCGTGCATATTGCGGATGCAGCCGGCCGAGATCGGCCCGGTGCGGGCGTCCGTGATGCGGCCCCGGGCGTCCATGAGCAGGGAGTGGAAGCCGTTGAAGCGGACCGGATCGAAGGCCACCCAGGCTTCGTAATGGGTATCGAACCAAGCATTGTATTTGAGCGGACCGCGCTTGAAGTAGACCCGATAGATACCGGGCACCGTAGCGTAGAAATCGCTGGCGCTGCCGGGAGTGCCGCGGCCCCAGGCACTCTGCATCTCGGCCACAATCCACGTGCCGAGCATCAGTTGCGTCACGCCGGAACGCCGGTCGAACGCGATCCAGCGTTGCGTGCCGCGGTCCGTGTGTACAGGCGCAGTCGCCGGGCCGCCGGCCCGCGATGCCGCAGCCGGTCGACACGATCCGATGGGTGTCAAGATGGTGCAGACCGGTGCGTCGGGCGGAGCCGCAGCGGCGACCGGGACGGTGCTCCCGACGACCGCCAACAGCGCCAGCAGCGCCACGACACAAGCCGGCCGGACCGCTCGTGGCCCGCGATTCCCGCGCCAAGCGGTTGCCCTTCGACCGTGCGACACGCCAAACCTCCGGGAGCAGTATGACCGTAGTGGCTTCACCGCCGTTGCTTCAGCATACCGCCGGGCCGCCGGCCGGCCAAGATTACAGATGCTCACGCAACGCCGCGACGGCCCGTTTCGTCATGCCGCCGACGGCCAGGAGGTCGGCGTCGCTGGCTTCCCGAATGTGCGGCACGGAGCCGAACTGCCGCAGCAACGCACGCTTCCGCTTGGGGCCAATGCCGGGCACACGATCCAGCGCCGAGACGATGGTCCGCCGCCGGCGCACGCTGCGGTGATACGTAATCGCAAAACGATGCGCCTCGTCGCGGATGCGCTGGATCAGGTAGAGCGCCTGCGAGGTCCGCGGCAGCACTAACGATTCGGACTGGTCGGGTCGAAAGATTTCCTCCTGCTCTTTCGCCAGTCCGATAATCGGCAGCGCCGGCGCCCCGGCCGCGTGCATCGCGGCGCGGGCCGCACTGAGCTGGCCCTTGCCCCCGTCCACGATGACCAACTCCGGGAGTTCCCAGCCCTCGGCGGCCCCCGGACCGTCTTCAGCCGTGCCGATAGCAAACTCCGGCGGCTCGTTGTCGGGCGCTGGCGGGCGCGGCGCTTCCAATGTCACGGTGGCTCCCTTTGACCGCTCGCGCCCGGCGGCGCCGGGGGCGGTCGCCGCGCGCCGGAAGCGCCGCCCGATCACCTCGGCCATCATCGCAAAGTCGTCCGGCTGATGAACCGTCTTGATGCGGAAGCGGCGGTAGGAATCGGGACGCGGCCGGCCCTGCTCGAAGACGACCATCGAGCCGACGGCCGCGCTCCCCTGGATGTTGGAGATGTCGTAGCACTCGATCCGTCGCGGCGGCTCCGGCAGATCGAGCGCCGCCGCCAGCTCGCGGACCGCCCCCCACGTCCGCCGCTCGTCCGCCAGCCACTTGACCTTCAACTCTTCGAGCGCCGCCGCCGCATTCTCGGCCACGAGCGCCACCAGTTGGCGCTTACCGCCACGCTGCGGCACCGCCAACCGCACCCGCCTCCCGCGGCGGTCACTGAGCCACGCGGCGACGGCATCTAAGTCAGCGCACCGGAGCGGCAGCAAGATCACCGGCGGGACGGTCGTGGCTCGGAGGTAGTACTGCTGGAGAAAGTGCGTGAGCAGTGCCGATTCGGCCGTATCCTCGACGCGCTGGAGGACAAAGTTCTCCCGGCTGACAACCTTATCGCCGCGCACCTGGAACACTTGCACACAGGCGTCCGGCGCATCCAGCGCAAAGGCGATAGCGTCGAGATCGCCGCGGCCCGGCGCCGTAATCCGCTGCCGCTCCAGCACGCGCTCGGCGGCACTGAGGCGGTCCCGGACGGCCGCTGCCCGCTCGAAGGCCAGCGACTCCGCCGCCGCCGCCATCGCCGCCCGCAACTGGCGCATCACGTCGTCCTGCTTGCCGTCCAGAAAGAGCACCAGCTCATCGAGTGCTTGGCCGTATTCCTCTGGCGTGGTCGCGCCAATACAGGGGGCCAGACAGCGCTTGATGTGATAAAGCAGGCAGGGGCGATCCAGCCCCTTCTCCATGTCAATGTCGCAAGTGCGGAACTGAAACACTCGCTGGAGATGCGCCATCGTGGCGCGCAGCCCTTTGGCATCGGTGTACGGCCCGAAATACCGCGCGCCGTCGTCTCGCACCTGGCGCACCGTGTAGATACGCGGGTACGGCTCGCCGAACGTGATCTTGAGGTACAGGTAGCTCTTGTCGTCGCGCAGCGCGATGTTGTAGCGCGGCCGATGCTCCTTGATGAGACTCGCTTCAAGCAGCAGCGCCTCTTTCTCGGAATCGGTGACGACCAGCTCGAAGTCGGTCGTCCGCGCCACCAGCTGGCGCTGGCGCGGTCCCAGCCCGCCCTGGTGCCCGAAATATGCGGCCAGCCGACTACGCAGCACGGCCGCCTTGCCGACGTAGAGGACCTGCCCGGCCCGATCCTTGAACAGGTACACGCCGATGCGCCGCGGGACGAACGGCACCCGCACAGCCAACGGATGCTCCGGCGGTTCCGCTGGGCCGGCTGAGTCCCAAGCGGCGGCGGCGCTGTCAACAGTCATGCAATACCCCTACGGCATTGGCACGAAAATAACACCTGCGATAGGGCAGGAACGCACCGTCCCCCCGCCGCAGCGGGGGGACCATAGGGGGACCAACGACGCCGCGTGCGGGGCAGCAGCTACAGGTCGTCCTCGGAGTCGTCGAGGTAGTCGAGGACGGCCTCGACGAGTTCGGCTTGGTCGGGTGCGCCGTGGATGATCTGATACAGGCGCAGGGCAGCAACCATGTAGGACAGGTACAGGCTCACCGTATCGGTCTCGTCCTCTTCGAGCCGGATGGCCTGGGCAATATCGGTGGCGATCCAGGTCAGCGGATCGGCGACGAACATCATATCGAGGTTGTCTTCCAGCGTACCGTCCAGCCCCAGCAGCCGCCGCGCTTCCTCGTCACCGGCCAAGCTGAGGAGGTGCTGCACAATCCGGCCGACACGCACCCCATCCGCCTCGTCGGCAGGTTCGTTCGGATCGGCCCAATCTTCCGCCATGTCCTCGCGCATAGTCCCTCTTGCCCCCTGCCGCTCTACGGATCGGAGGCCACACCCGGCCTCTATGCCAGCCTCACTTGGACATATTACCAGGTAGCAGGGGAATCGCGCCCGTGTGGCCGGCGGCTAGCCGCCGGCGGCCGGTGCCAGAGACGGCGGCGCTGCTTCTGGCGCCTCTTCTTGATGGGCAAACTGGATGTCGTAGAGTGCGCGATAGGTGCCGTCGCGGGCCAGTAGCTCCTCGTGCCGACCGCGCTCCACGATCTCGCCCTTGTCCAGCACGATGATCTGATCTGCGCTGCGAATGGTCGAGAGGCGGTGGGCAATCACAAAGGTCGTGCGCCCTTGCATCACACCGGACAAGGCGTCCTGAATCAGCGCCTCCGTCTCGGTATCAACGTCCGACGTGGCCTCGTCGAGGATGAGCACGGCCGGGTCCTTGATGATCGCACGGGCCAAGGCAATGCGCTGCCGCTGACCGCGCGAGAGCATCACGCCACCCTCCCCCACCGGCGAATCGTAGCCTTGCGGTAGCTTGGCGATGAACTCGTGGGCGTGGGCCTGCTCCGCTGCGGCCTCGATTTCCGCCTGCGTCGCGTCGAGCTTGCCGTAACGGATGTTCTCGCGGACGGTCGTGCCGAACAGGAACGTCTCCTGAATGACCATGGCCAGCGACCGGCGCACGCTGTCGAGCGTGAGGTCACGCACATCCTGTCCGTCGAGCGCCACCCGGCCCTCTTGCGGGTCGAAGAAGCGCGGGATCAGGTTGGCAATCGTCGTCTTGCCCGACCCGGTATGTCCGACGAGCGCAATCGTCTCGCCGGGCTGCGCCGCGATAGTGATGTCCTTCAGCACGGGCACGCCGGGGTTGTAGGAGAAGCCCACGTGCTCGAACGTGACCGCGCCCTGCACCGCGCGTAGGTCGTGAGCATCAGGCTTCTCCAGCACCTCGGTCGGCTCATCGAGGAACTGGAAGATGCGCTCACTGGCCGCCAGCGCCTGCTGGATGCTCCGATTGACCATACTGAGTTGCTCAATCGGCTGGTAGAAGGCGATCAGATACGTCACGAACGTCGCCAGCGTACCGAGCGTCATCGTTCCCTGGATGGTAAACCAGGAGCCGGCCAGCAGGACAATGCCCATGCCGAGCATGGCGATCAGCTGAATGGCCGGCGTGGCGACGGCCTGCACCTGCGCCGTGCTCATATTGGCCTGCAAGTTCTCGCGGTTCTCGCTTTGGAAGCGCCGCCGCTGGGCGTCCTCCCGTGCAAACGCCTTGCTGACCCGCACGCCGGAGATGTCCTCGGCCAAGGCCGAGTTCACGTCGGCGATCTTCTCCTGCACCAGCCGGTAGCGCGAGCGGAGCATGTTGGCCGAGACCAGTCCGGCCAGCAAGAGCAGCGGCACCGTGGCGTACACGATCAGCGCCAACTGCCAGTGGAGCAACAGCATCAGCACGGCGTAGGCCAGCATGGTAAACAGGCGGATGGCCGATGCAACGGTGCCCCCGCTAATGGACTGTTGCAAGACGCCCACGTCGTTGGTGGCCCGCGAGATGATCTCGCCCGTCCCTTGCCGCTCGTAGAAGCGCAGCGACAGCCGCTGCACGTGCTCGAAGAGCCGCTTCGCCATCTCGAAGACCAGTTGCTGCGCGGCTATCGCCAGCGCCACACGCTGGGCGTAGCCGAGGAAGTAGCGGACAACCTCCAGCACGAGCAGCCCGCCGCCGATAACCCACAGCATGGTCAGATCGCCGCTGGGGATCACCACGTCAATCGTGTACATGAAGCTCAACGGCACGAGCATTTGCAGACTCGACGCCGCGAGCACCGAGACCAAAGCGATAATGACCTGGCGACGATACCCGGCCACAATCGGCGCGAGCCGCTTGAGCACCTGCCAGGGGCTAGTCTCGAACTCCGGCTTCTCCATCATGGACGTGCGCCGGCGACCCGATATGGAGCCGACGCCCATACCGCCGCCGCCAAAGCCACGCATCATCATCGTGGCACCTCCTCGTTTGCGTCCTGGCCCGCGCGGCGCCCGTTGGTGGCCTCGCCGCCGTTCGACCGCGCCCCGGCCAGCGCCGGCGGGTCGCCGTTCACGGTCGCGGCCCCCTCGTACTGGAGGCGGAACTGCAAGTCGTGGATACGGCGGTACTGCGGGCTACTTTCGAGTAGCTCACGGTGAGTCCCACGACTCACAATCCGACCGTCCTCCAGCACCAAGATCATGTCGGCACGCTGCACCGTCGAGAGCCGGTGGGCGATGACGATAGTCGTGCGGCCCTCCATCAGGTCGTCGAGAGCACGCTGGATCATGAAGTCCGTTTGCGTGTCCACGCTGGAGGTGGCCTCGTCGAGGATCAGGATGCGCGGGTCCACCAGGAGCGCACGGGCGATAGCGAGACGCTGGCGCTGACCACCCGACAAGCGGACACCGTGCTCACCAACCAGCGTGTCGTAGCCGTCGGGCTGCTCCATGATGAACTCGTGCGCGTTGGCAGCGCGGGCCGCCCGCTCCATTTCCTCAGTGCTCGCGTCCTCGCGGCCGTAGCAGACGTTCTCCCGGATCGTCGCGTTGAACAGGAACGTCTCCTGCATCACCATCCCCACCTGCGAGCGCAGGCTCTGGAGCTGCACGTCGCGCACGTCGTGGCCGTCGGTCAGCACGGCACCGGCGGTCACGTCGTAGAAGCGCGGGATCAAGTTAATCAGCGTTGATTTGCCGGAGCCGCTCGCGCCGACCAGCGCCAACGTCTCCCCGGGTTCGATGGTGAAGCCGATGTCGCGCAGCAGTGGCGGATTCTTGCCGTAGGCGAAGGAGACGTCGCGGAACTCGACGCGGCCGGCAAACCGCGTCAACTCGACCGCGTCCGGCTTCTCGGTGACTTCCAGCTGCGTATCCAGAATTTCGAACACGCGCTCGCCGGAGGCAATCGCCTGCTGCGCCATCTGGTTGATGAAGCCGATGAACCGCATTGGCATCCACAACATGAGCAGCAGACTGTTGAATGCCACCAGATCACCAATGGTCATGCTGCCGGACATCACCCGGCTCGCGCCGACGACCAGGACGATGATCGTACTCAACTGCCCCGCGAATTCCTGGCCCGGCATGACAAACGCCATCATCCGCGAGATAGTGATGCGACGCTCCCTGATTTCCTGATTGATAGTGTTGAACCGCTCCGCCTCGTATGGCTCTCGGGTGTAGGCCTTGACCAGCTTGATGCCGGAGACGTTTTCCTGAATTACGACGTTCAGGTCGGCCATCCGCTCCATCATGGCGCGAAACATCGGCATCAACCCCTGCATCCGCCGCTGGTAGTAGACGACCACGGGCGTGACGAGCACAGCGACAATGGTGAGTGGCAGGTCAATCGCGGCCAGTGCGACGAGGTGAAACGCGACCATCACTCCGGTTGTCGTCAGCCGCGACAGCCCCTGCGTCAGGAAGAACTGGACCTGGTTGACATCGTTCGTGACGCGCGACATCAACTGGCCGCTCTGGTTGGAGTCGAAGAAGCTCATGCTCTGCGACTGCACGTGCGTATACAGGGCATTCCGCAGATCGTAGATCACCCGCTGGCCGACAAACTGCTCCAGATAGGTCTGGACCGCGGTCACGCCGTTGGTGAGGACGGAGGCCGCGACGAGCAGCAGGACGTACCAGAATACGAGGCCCATATCGCGCTGACCAATGCCGTCGTCAATGACGAGCTTGGTCAGCCACGCCGGGGCCATGCGTAAGCCGGTCATCGCCAGGATCAGCACGATGACGACGACGGTCGCCAGCCAGTACGGCCGCACAAAGCGCAAGAGACGAACCAGTGTGTTCACGTCTGCCCCTCCGTGGCTGCTCCCGGTGCAGTCGCCAAGGCCGGTGTTGCACCGGCGCCGGGCAATCCTATGGCAGTCGGCGGCGTAGCCCCATTAGCGTCAGCCGGCGTGGATTGCAGCGCGGGCCCCTCGCGGCTCTCGCCGGGCGCGGCGGCCACCCGGCTCGTATCGGCCGCAACTTCATCGAGCGCGTCTCGTAAGAGCCGGAACGACTCCTCGACCTGTCCGAGAACCGCCGGGTCGAGGCGGCGCAGGGCCGCCTCCAGCCGTGCCCGCCGCCCTTGCTGCAACTGATCGAGGAGGCCCTGTCCGGCCGGCGCAAGCCGGTGGAGCGACACGCGCCGGTCGGCAGGGTGTCTGAAGCACTCGACCAACTCCTGGCGCACGAGCCGGTCGAGCGTGCGGGTCGCGCTCGGCTGGGCCACGCCGAGCCGCTCGGCAATCCGTCCTACTGCTGCCTCGCCTTCACGCCCCAGGAGATAGAGAATACGCATTTGCGCCACGGTCAGGTCGAGCCGATTCAGCGGCTCCGGCGTCGCCCCGTGCAGGGCGCGACTGACCTGCCGCTTGAGATCAATGATCCGGTCAATCCGGTCAATCCGGTCGTCCGGTCTCATGCCGCCTCGCTATCCTATAGCCTGATGCTATTATATAGCATCCGACAATCTATTGCAACGGGGAGACCACAGGGGGGCTAACCCCGCTGCGCCCGTCCCCCCGCGCTTGTATTCCCATCCGCGAGGAACGTATGCTGGCTGGGCTATGAGCCGCGAACCTCCGTCACCGGCGGCCGCTCCCGCAGCGGCGGACACCCAGCCGCCATCGGAAAACAGCCTGCCGCAGTGGCGACGACTGCTCTACGCCAATGGCAGTCTGGGTGCGACCATCAACTTTCAGACCCTTGCGCTATGGCTGATCTTCTTCTATGCCCCATCACCGGAGGCCGGGCTCCCGTCCCGGCTGCCCGCGCTCACCTTGCCTTTGCTGGGAACGCTGGCGCCGGTGGCGCTTGCCGGCGTGATCTTAGGCATCGGGCGGCTGGTGGAAATCTTCGATGATCCCCTAATTGGACACTGGAGTGACACTTTTCGCTCCCGCTGGGGACGCCGTGCTCCCTTCATTCTGATCGCCACCCCGATTATGTCAATTGCCTTCGTGTTGCTCTGGCTTCCACCCGACACAGAAGCCTCCTACCTCAACGCAGTGCTGCTGTTCATCGTCCTCCAAGTGCTGTTTTTCGCCACCACCGTTGCCAACGCACCTTACGAGGCCTGGCTCCCGGAAGTAGCCGTTACGTCGGACGACCGCGTCAGCCTCTCGGCGTGGAAATCGCTGTTCGGGGTGATCGGGGCGGCCCTGGCACTGGTCGCCAGTCCCCAGTTGAAAGACTGGCTCGGCTTTGCCGGGATGGCGCTCGTCCTCGGCGCCATGACCATGCTGAGTTACTACCTGGCCGTGCTGGGAGCAGCGGGCCGCCGTGCTGGCGGCAAACACACGAACCTGGATTTGTGGGTTGCGATTCGTGCAACGTTGGCCAATCGGCCCTTCCTCATCTTTGCCGCCAGCCTCGTCCTCTTCAACCTCGCCCTCAACATGCTGACGCAGATGATGCCGTACTTTGTCGTCTCCATCATGGGACAAGGCACCGAGCAAGTCAGTCTGTATGTTGGCCTCTTCTTGCTCGTCATGTTGGTCAGCCTGCCGGGAACGGTCAAGCTAGGACAACGGTGGACCAAGCGCCGCGCCTACCTCACGTGCATGGGGGTGCTGGCGCTGTACTTCCCGTTGCAGTTCTTCGCCGGCTATATCCCTGGCATTCCGACCGTGGCCCAAGGACTGGTGTACATTGCCCTGGCCGGCGTGCCCATCGCCGGCCTGTTCGTATTCCCGAATGCGCTGCTGGCCGACGTGATTGACTATGACGCGCAACTGACGGGGCAGCGCCGCGAAGGGATGTATTTCGGCGTGCTATCAACGATCAATAAGCTCGCCCTAGCCCTCTCTTCGCTCATCTTCGGCGTCATATTGGGAGCGTTCGGGAATACCGCCGCCAATCCGCTCGGTATCCGGCTCATCGGGCCGGTCGCCGGCGTGGCCGTCGCGCTCGGCTTGCTTCTCTTCGCGCGTGGGTATGCACTTCCCGACCAGGTGAAAACGGCGCCCGGACAGGCTACTTCCGCCGCAGATGACGCCGGTTGAGCCAACTGTCTCACGAAAAAGGCCGGATTCGGCCATTTGCCCTATTGACTTCCGCTGCAAATCGGCGTACACTAGCTAAGGCAGGTTGTTCCGGTGGCTATGGCCTGCGTAGTGGAGAGTTTTATCCCTCTGCAGCGCCGCTGATGCCGCCCAAGTCTTGAGTGGGTGGCAACTGCGCTATACTCTGCTTGGATGATTAAGCCGAAGTGATTGTCGTGTGCCCCGTGTGGTAGCGGCCGGGTGATCTCTGCCGCTCGCCACCGCGAGTAGCCTAAGCCGTTCCAATGAACACTGGGAGGCAGGGTGAATCTGTGCCTTGGCGGATACATGCCGGATACGAGCAAGGGGCAACTACGGAGAGAGGTCTAATGGAAGGTTCTGCCAAGGTGGAAAGGACGAAACGGTCGCATGGTGAACACACTTGAGGAGCTTGAGATTCGAGACGGAAATGCCCCGGCTGACTTGACGGCCGACCGGCTTATCGGTACGGGGCTAACCGAAGAAACCCTCGCGCGGCTGGCGCGACCCAGCGCCGCCGAGGAGGAGTTGCTGCAGGACCCGGCCAGTGCGGCGTTGAGCACACCGAGAAAGCGGTGGTCCTGGGGCGATGGGACGCCGAGCGCCTCGGCCTCGGAGGATCTGCCTGAGACCACCGAGGCGCTGTACCTGCGCGACATCCGTCGGTACCCGCTGCTCACCCCCCAAGAGGAGATAGACTTGGCGCTCGCCCGCGACGCGGGGCTTGAAGCGCAGCGCCAGCTTGAGGAAAGCACGTTCGAGCGGCAGTTGCAGCTTGAGATCGAGCAGGTCGTCTTAGCCGGCGCGGCAGCGCGCCGGCGCATGGTGGAGTCCAACCTCCGCCTCGTCGTCACCGTGGCCCGCAAGTACACGGGCCGGGGGCTGCCCCTCCTCGATCTGATCCAGGAAGGGAACTTGGGCCTGGAGCGGGCCGTGACCAAGTACAACCCCCACACCGGCTACCGCTTCTCCACCTACGCCTACTGGTGGATCCGTCAGGCCGTGAGCCGTGCTCTGGCCGATCAAGGCCGAGTGATCCGCCTGCCGGTCCACGTGGTTGAGCGGCTGAGTGCCATCGGCAAAGCCCAGCGGGAGTTGGAGCAGCAGCTTGGGCGACCGGCGACCGCGCCGGAGATCGCCGCGCGCCTGAAGCTCCCGGAGCTACAGGTACGGGAAGCACTGCGGGCATCGCGTGCCACGCTCTCGTTGGAGCGTCCGCTCGGTATCGCCGACGACGGTGAGCTAGGCTTGGGCGACCTCATCGCCGATGACGCCAGCCCAACACCGGACTCGGCGGCGATGCGTTCGCTGTTGGTAGATGAGTTGGAGCGTGCCCTGCAATCGCTCACGGAGCGCGAGCGGATAGTCCTGAGATTGCGTTTCGGATTGGGCAGCAACGCTGCCGACCGCGAGCTTGGCCCGGCAGCGACGTTGGCCGAGATCGGCGACACGCTAGGCATGAGCCGCGAGCGCGTGCGTCAGATCGAGGCGGAAGCGCTCGCCAAGCTGCGCTGCAATCCGCTGGTCCGCAAGCTCGAAACGTACATTGACTAGCCGCCTTGGCGGCTGCGCCCTGGCCTCACCACCCCGGCCCCCTCTCTATCACTCCGCGATGGAGAGGGGGCTTTTGTTGCTCCCCCGTCATCGCGGCGGAAGCCGCAATCCAGGACCATGCATCGCCCCCGGTCGTCGCGCGGACTCCCCTTCCCTGCCAGGGAAGGGCGCGGGGGTTAGGTCCAATCCGTCCCTCCAAGCATCCCTTGCGCCTGTTTTTCCGGCTTACCTACCCCGGTCAGGGAGGAGGCTGGGGACAAGTCCGGGGCGGGACGGCAGGATTATCGCTACCAGCGTATCCGAAACGACCCCGGGCGCAGCGCCATCACGAGCACGACGCCGCTTTCCCGCACGGTCTGCCACACCGCGCTCGCCCGCGCCGAGGCCGGCACCGTGAGCACTACGGCCGCCGCCTCTCCGTCCACGACATCCTCGGCGAGGACTTCCACGGTGCAGCCTTCTCGCTCCAGGGCAAGGAACAGGCTCGAAGCCGCGCCGGAGTCCAGCCCGGAGAGCCTATTGCTGCGACGATTGGGACCGTGAAGCCAGTCCATCGCCTCCTGCCGCTCCCATGCCATCGTCGCCCCCCTCCTACGATCCGCCGCGCAAGGTGGCGCCAAGCTGCCGCTTCAGCGTGCCAATGATGCGCTGGCGCGTCGGTTCGACCTCGGCATCGGTCAACGTGCGATCCGGCGCCTGGAAGGTCAAGGCAAACGCGAGGCTACGCTTGCCGGCCGGCACCTGATCGCCCTGGTAGACATCGAACAGCCGCACGCGCGTCAGCAGTTGGCGGCTCGCGCGGCGCATGACCGCCTCGACGTGCTCGGCGGGCACCGTCTCATCGAGTACCACCGCGAGGTCCTGCACGACGGAAGGATAACGTGCCACGCCGTCGAACTGCCGATGATCCCCGGCCAGCGCAATGATCCGGTCGAAGTCGAGCGCCAAGACCACGCACTGCCCGCCGAGACCGAACGCGCGTGCCGTATCGCGGTGCAGCACGCCCAGCACGCCCAGCACCTGGCCCTCGCGGACGGGACGCTTGCCCATCGACTCCGGGTGATGGTCGCTGATGATCGCCGCGGCCGGCCCAACCGCAAACGCGGGATGGGTCAGCGGAATGAAACCGGAGCGCGAAATGCCTAAGCGTTCCAGCACCTCTTCGGTCGCGCCTTTCAAGTGGAAGAAGCCGGCCCCGGCTTGGCCACCCCAGCCAGCGGCGGACGACCAATCGCTGTTCGGATGCTGCGCCACGACCGCCGTCAGCACGCGCCGCTCCTCCGGTAGGCCGGCGCCGGTGGGTAGATACAGCCGCCCAAGCTCGAACAGACATACGTCTTCATCGGCCTGTCGCAGGTTCCGGCGGGCCGTCCCGACGAGATCGGGAATAGCCGAGGTGCGGAGCACGTCGCGGTCACTGCTCAACGGATTGGCAAGCATGACCGGCGCGTCAACGGCCGGGCAGACCCGCTTCTGTACCCACCGAGCGAGATCGTCACTGGATCCTTCTGACCGCCGGGAGCGTCGGGACCGCCCGGCGCGTTGCCCCTGCTGCGCCGGCGGTTCGTCCAGCACCGGGAGACGGGCAAGCTGGTCCCGGTTAGTCAAGGTGTAGGCGATGATCTCGTCGTAGCCGGCCGCGGTGAGCACCTGGCGCGCCGCTTCCTCCCAGTAGAGCGGCGCATCGCGCTCCGGGCGCGGGGTACCGCCGGTAAGCAGCGTGCTAGGGATCGTATCGTAGCCGACGATCCGCGCCACTTCCTCCACCAAGTCCTCAGGAATAGCCACGTCGGTCCGATGGATGGGCGGTGTCACCAGCCAGCCGTCTTCCCCATCAGGCAGCGCCGCCACCTCGAAACCGAGCGCTCGCAGCGTTTGCGTCACCTGCTCCGGCCGATAGGTCATGCCGAGCAGTCGCTCCAAGTCGTAGGGCCGCAACTCGACAGCCGCACGTCGGCGCGGTCGAGGAAAGGCGTCAACCGGCTCGCCCACCACCGTCCCACCGGCCAGCTCGACCATCAGCGCAGCGGCCCGCAACGCCGCCGGCAACGGCAACTCCGGCGGTAGCCCCTTCTCGAAGCGCCGCGAGGCCTCCGTTGGCAACGTGAGCGCCCGGCGCGTGCGGCGAATACTCACCGGGTCGAAGTTCGCGCTCTCGATCAACACCGTCGTCGTGCCGGCGCTCACCTCGGTAGACACTCCACCCATGACGCCCGCCAGCGCCACCGGACGCGCGGCATCGGCGATCACGAGCATCTCCGGCGTGAGGATGCGACCTTCTCCATCGAGCGTAATCAACTGCTCGCCGGCCGCGGCGCGCCGCACGATGATCGCCTGTCCGCGCAGCGTATCCAGATCGAAGGCATGGAGCGGCTGTCCCCATTCGAGCATGACGTAATTGGTGATGTCTACGATGTTGTTGATGGGCCGCAGCCCCGCCGCGTTCAGGCGCTCCTGCATCCAACCGGGTGACTCGCCGACCGTGACGCCACGTACCACAATCGCCACGTAGCGACTGCACAGGTCCGGGTCGGCGATCTCCACGATGGCCGGTGGTTGCGCGGTATCCTCCCGCCGGGCGATCTCCGCCGAGGGCACCTGCAACTCGGTACCCGTGATGGCGGCTAGCTCTCGTGCGACGCCCAGCATCGAGAGACAATCGGCACGCGGCCCCTTGATGTCCAACTCCAGCACCACGTCGCCGAGCACTTCCTCCAGCGAGAGGCCCACGGGCGTATCGGGCGGCAGGATCAGGATGCCGCTGGCGTCATCGCCAATCCCCAGCTCGCGTGCTGAGCAGACCATCCCCTCGGATCGGACGCCGCGGATGCGCGACGCCTTGAGCCGAAACTGTTTCGGCGGATCGGCATAGTTGTCCCAGAGCTGTGCTCCAACGAGCGCGAGTGGCACCTTGGCGCCCTCGTGCAGGTTGGGCGCTCCCGTCACGATTTGGAGCGAGCGCCCCTCACCGTAGTCCACGGTAGCGAGCAGCAAGCGATCCGCATTGGGATGCTGCTCCAACCGGCGCACCTCGCTCGTGAAGATGCCCTCCCAGGCGCCGCCGACGGCGTGCTGCGCCTCTACCTCCAGGCCGGCCATCGTGAGCCGGTGCGCCACGTCGCTTGCCGGCAGGTCGGTCGCTACGTATGCTCGTAACCACTTCAGCGACACTAACATGCTATCTCTCCTGATACGCTCCGTTGACGTTTCCCGGTCATTCCTACCCGCCCCCTATGGTCCCCCCGTCCCGACGGGGGGACGGCAAGTTCCCTCCCCTGTGCGTCAGCACGGGGGAGGGCTAGGGTGGGGCCACCTAGCGGAACTGGCGTAGGAACCGCAGATCGTTCTCGTAGAACAGGCGCAGGTCGTCAATGCCGTAGAGCAGCATGGCAATACGGTCGAGACCCATGCCAAAGGCAAAGCCGCTGTACTCCTCCGGGTCGTAGCCGACGTTGCGTAGCACCTGCGGATGGATCATCCCGGCGCCCAGAATCTCGATCCAGCCGGTCTGTTTGCACACGGGGCAACCCTCGCCACCGCAGGCATGACAATCCATCGCCATGTCCACGCCCGGTTCGACGAACGGGAAGTAATCGCAGCGAAAGCGAGTACGCCGCTCTTCGCCGAAGAGGATGCGGATGACGGCAGCGAGCGTCCCCTTCAAGTCGGTCATCGTCACGCCGCGATCCACAGCGAAGCCTTCCACTTGGTAGAACATCCAATTGTTCGTGGCGCTAGCAGCCTCGTAGCGATATACCTTGCCGGGCACAATGACCCGCACCGGCGGCTCGGTCTGCTCCATCACGCGAATCTGCATCGGCGAGGTGTGCGTGCGGAGCAGCACTTCGCCCGGCTTTCCCACGTTCCCGACGTAGAAGGTGTCCCACATGTCGCGGGCCGGGTGATCCTCGGGCAGGTTGAGCAAGGTGAAGTTGTTGCGGTCCCACTCCACCTCCGGCCCGTCCGTGGCGCGGAAGCCCAGTTGGCCGAAGGCCGCCATCACTCTGGCCTTGACCTGGTTGATGACGTGCGCCTGGCCCATGCGCGGCCGAATACCGGGTAATGTCACGTCGAACGCAGCCGCCTCTTCCACCGGCGCCGGCGCCGCCTCGGCAAGGGCCTGCTTCCGGGCGTCATACGCGCCGCTCAAGGCGGCCTTGACCGCGTTGCCCGCCGCGCCAGCGGCCGGACGCGCTTCCGGCGGCAATTGCCCCAACCCGCGCATGGCTTGGGCCAGGCGTCCGCGCCGCCCCAGGTACTCGATACGCCAGGCTTCCAGCGCCGGCGCGTCCCCGGCCGCGGCCAACTCGCGCTCGGCCGCCTGTTGCAGCGCCTCCCACGTATCCTGCATTGTTCACTCCTTCAAGGGCTAGCCACTCACTGGCCCCCTCCCTAGCCCTCCCCCGTCCCGACGGGAGAGGGAACCCGCCGCTGCTCCGGCCCCCTCCCAGGACCCTCCGCCGCGCAGACACACCGGGGAGGGAACTTGCCGTCCCCCCGTCGGGACGGGGGGACCATAGGGGGGCCAGACTATGCCCACCACCCAACAAGAAAGCCGTCGCCTCGTCCGGGACGAAGCGACGGCCGTGACCCGTCATCTCCGCGGTACCACCCGCGTTGGCTCGCCGGCCGCGCCTGTTGCGACGGCTACGGCAGCAGCAAGCCCACTCTCACTGGCGCCGGGGAACATCTGCCCCAACGCCAGTGCCCCGCTATCGGTGGGCCTCCGGGTCGGCATTACTCGGCCACCGCGCCGCGCCACATCGGTTCCTCAGTGGCATCAGGCGCATTGGCCTTTCCTCCGCCGGCTCAGAAGGGAACTTCGGTACGACCGTTGCCGCCGGTGCTTGCAGCCGCTGACCCCGGCTCTCTGCGGACAGGTAGGCCGTCCTACTCGCTTCGTCTTCGCCGTTCGCTATTCACTTCCGCTTGCACGCCGGCCGGCGATGCCCCTGCTTCACCGCTCGCCGTGCGCTGGCGTAACGCCTCAATTGTAGCACCGACTATGCCCGGCTTGCATCCATTTGGCGCAACTGCTGGGTTCGTTGTTCAATCCATGCCGCCACTACGTTCACTGGGGTTTCATCCACCGGGTAGGAACTCACCCGGTCTGCAAAGGATTCGTAGCAGCCCTGATGAAAGCCAAGATCCACTCTGATCAGGTCTGATTTCCACGCCTGAAGGATGCGAGAGCCGGTCGAAACAGCGAACATCCCCATGCCCAGCGGTACTAGCACCGGAGCAGCGGCAGCAAGAACGGGACCGGCTCCCAACGCAACAGCCCCGGTGATCCCGGCTGCCATGGCCCCACCAGTGACACCAGCTGTCAAGGTACTCTTAGCAGCGTCCTTCGCTGCCTCTTCACGAGTTTTCTTGCCTTTGGTAACGCAAATGACGTTCTCCGCGATACTCACCGGCAATTCAAAGAGCGCGCCCCACCCTGCACCTCGTCCGGCATTCAATGCTGCGGTCCGGCCAACTATCCCAGAGGCATGGACCGCATTCTTCGCCTGAATGCCGAAAACCTCTTTCCGGGTCATATTCCGTGATCCGCGCTTTGCATGGTCCTTTGCCAACTCCCAGATTACATTTCGGGAATCCTTTACCTTTTCGGGTGCGTTGGCGAAAGACTGTATGTGGCTTGCTTGCTTGTCTTTGGTAAACTGTTTTACCGCACCTTCACCCAGGTTTCGCACTGGCCCCGGCACGCTGGCTCGGTAGAATTGCTCGGCTTCGCGCACAGTGCGAGAACCGCGACCATTGCCCAGGCCTGCCTGGACAAACTTTCTTACCGTCTGACGGCTCCCTTGTGTAAGGGACGCAGGATTGTCCTGCTTACTCTTAAGAAGGGTCGCAACCCCCTGGCCCATTTCAAGATTGTCAGCAATTCCGGCATCACTGCGCCGGACATAAAAATAGTCACGAACGACATGGGACCCTTCGACAATTATACCCCCGCAAGTCAGGCAGATCCGTTTTCCATCAGCCATCTCTGCGATCTGAGCAGAGGCAAACGTCTGGTAACAAGATCGGGAGTCTCCACCACTTGTCGGCTGGACGGGTTGGGAGTGGAAGTGCCGGTAGTCTTCCCTAGCGATTCCCTTGGGAAGTTGCTCCGGTAAGTCGGACAAGCAACGCTCCCCTTCCTGTATTTCGTGTCCGCAGCCGGTACAGTTCAACTGCTGGCTCACAGTTACGTGCCACATACCTCTCCCCCTTTACCGGCAAATCACCCATACAGTTTCTTCCGACTCAGCTTGCCTAGCCTGCCGGTCGCTCATCACCCAGAGGTCTTTTCAAGTCTTCAACTGGCTGTTCACTTCCGCTCGCCGTGCGCTGGCGTAACGCCTCGAACAAAATGATACCGGCTGCAACCCCGACGTTCAACGAGTCCAGTAGCCGGCCACTCGCCATCGGCACCGTCACTGCTTGCCCGCCCGTGAACTGCACGGCCTCGGCGCTGGCACCCTGCGCCTCGCTAGAGACGACGAGCACCGCCGGCTGTTTCCAGTCCGGCGACCAATAAGCAACGCCGCCGCGCGGATCGGCAAGCCAGCGTGCCAGTACCGCAGCCAGCATCTCACCCAGCGCCGGCCACGCCACCCCCTGCTGGATGGGTACCTGGAAATGCGCCCCGGCCGCGGCCCGCACGACCTTGGAACTCCACAGATCAACGCAGCCGCGCGCGGCCAGCACTGTGGTCACGCCACTGGCCGCGGCTACGCGCAGGATCGCCCCGGCGTTACCGGGGTCGCCGATGCCGTCGAGGAGCAGCACGAGCGGCACGGCACTCTCGTCAGGCTGGAGTTGTACCACCGGCACGACCGCGACGATGCCCGGCGGTGTCACCGTATCGCTGACGGCACGCAGCACGGCCGGCGATACCTCGCGGACCTCGGCGCCGGCACGACGGAGGGTGTCGAGCAGGTGGCGATGGCGGCGCTGCCGTTGGGCAAAATCGGGGCTGTGGAGTACTAGCTGCGGCGTGGTGGCCCGGAGCGCCTCGGTGACGAGCCGTGTACCCTCCACCAAGAAGGCGCCGACACGCTGACGCCCCCGGCGCGTGTGGAGGCTGAGGGCCAGGCGTATGCGTGGATTGGCGAGACTGGTAATCAAGCCGGATTAGGCGGCTGCCGCCTGGGCTGCAATCTGTCCGAACGCCTCGGCATCGCGCACGGCGAGGTCAGCCAGCATCTTGCGGTCCACGGTGATGCCGGCTTTGCGGAGGCCGTGCATGAAGGTGCTGTAGGTCAGGCCGTGCTGCCGCGACGCGGCGTTGATCCGCAGAATCCACAACCGGCGCAGGTCGCGCTTGCGCTGCCGGCGACCGCGATAGGCGTAGTCGAGGCTGTGAATCATCGCCTCGTGCGCCACCTTGTAACGGCGACTCCGCGCCCCGTATTGGCCTTTCGTTCGCTTGAGCACCTTCTTGTGCCGGCGATGATTGGTGACGCCGCGCTTGACCCGTACCATGTCCGTATCCTGCTCTGCCCCTGTCGGCCCGGTGGCTAACTGCCTACCAGTATCCGCTTGATCCGCTTGGCATCGCTCGGCGCTGCCGCGGACGTCTCGGCAATCATCCGCTTGGTGCGCCCGCGCTTCTTCATGCGATGGTGGCTGACCGACCCTTTCGCGCGCATCACCTTACCGTTGCGCGTGATCCGAAATCGCTTGGCCGAGGCTTTGTGGGTCTTCATCTTGGGCATAGGTGTCATCCTCAGGGGGTATCATCCGGCCGGCAGCATAGGCGAGCCGGCAACGTAGCGAGCGTAACTATAGCATTTCTCACCGGCAGCCGGCCAGAGATCAAGGCGCGAACGAACGGCCGACTACGAGAGGTAGCCCTGCGCCTTCATCAACTCGGCGTTGAGGATGGCGGCACCCGCAGCGCCGCGGACCGTGTTGTGGCCGACCACGAGCAGCTTCCAGTCGAGGATGGGGCACGGCCGGATTCGGCCTACTGCCGTCGCCATGCCGCCGGCAGCGTCGCGGTCGAGGCGCGGCTGCGGGCGGTTCTCCGCCGCCGGGACCGACAACGGCCGCTCCGGCGCACTCGGCAGCCCCAACTCTTGCGGCAAGCCCCGGAAGTCGTGCAACACCTGTCGTAGCTCGTCGGCCGTCGCCGGACGGCCGAGCTTGACCGAGACCGCCTCCGTATGCCCGTCCCACACCGCTACCCGATGGCAATGGGCACTGATCGGCAGGTCCGCCAGCGTGATCTCCGCCCCGTTCAGCGAGCCGAGCAGCTTCAGCGGCTCCCATTCCATCTTCGGCTCCTCGCCGTCGGTGTGCGGGAGCACGTTGTCAATTACATCGAGCGACGGCACACCCGGATAGCCGGCGCCGGAGGTCGCTTGCATCGTCGTGACAATGACCTGCTCTACCCCAAAGGCGTCAACGAGCGGCTTCAGCGCCATCACGAGCGTAATGGTCGAGCAGTTGGGGTTCGTCACCAGGCAGCCGTGATCCCAACCGCGGCTCTTCTGCTGCGACGGCAGCAAGCCGAGATGGTCCGGGTTGACCTCCGGGATCAACAGTGGCACATCCGGCTCCTGGCGATAGGCGCTGGCGTTGCTGCTGACGACGTAGCCAGCCGCAGCAAACGCCGGCTCGACCTCCCGCGCCACGTCCGACGGCAGCGCGGAGAAAACAAGCGCGCAGTCGAGCGGCGGTCGGCTCTCGACCACCGTCATATCGGCGATCCGCTCCGGGATCGGTGTCGGTAGCAGCCAATGCACCGCGTCGGCATAACGCTTACCGGCGCTGCGTTCCGAAGCGGCGACCGCCGTGATCTCGAACCACGGATGGTCGGCAAGCAGTTGGATAAACCGCTGGCCTACAATGCCCGTCGCAGCCAGAATGCCTACCGGTATCTTTTCCACAGCCTGTCTCCTCGCGTTTGGTGTACTCTGTAGCTATTTTACTACAGGAGCGGCTCGCTGGCCTTCTCTGCGACCTCCCGCTGCATGGCGGCAATGACCTCCGACACCGCGACCGTCCCGCGATCCTGTCCGCTGCGCTGGCGCACCGCCACCTGCTGCGCCGCGGCCTCGCGGTCACCGACGACGAGCATGTACGGAATCTTCTGGAGCTGTGCTTCACGTATTTTCGCCCCGATACGCTGCGAGCGGCTATCCACCCTCGCGCGCAGACCGGCCTGCTCCAGCGCCGCCGCTACTTCCGCCGCGTAGGCATTGTGGCGGTCGGCGATGGGCAGCACGATGGCCTGCGCCGGCGCCAGCCACAGCGGGAACGCGCCCCCGTAGTGCTCGATCAGCGTGCCCAAGAACCGCTCCAGCGAGCCGAGCAGGGCGCGATGGACCATGAAGGGCCGGTGCTCGGCGCCGTCCTCGCCGATGTAGCCCAGATCAAAACGCTCCGGGAGGTTGAAGTCCACCTGGATGGTTGTACATTGCCAGGTGCGGCCGAGCGAGTCGAGCAGGTGAATGTCAATCTTCGGCGCATAGAAGACGGCCTCGCCCTCGGCAACGTGAAAGTCGAGATCGTGCCCTTCGAGGGCACGCCGCAGTGCCCCCTCGGCCTGCTCCCACTCCTTGTCACCGCCCATGTACTGGTCCAGGTTATTCGGATCGCGCACGGAGAGTTCAATCTCATACTCGTGAAAGCCGAACGACCGCAGCAAGTGCAGGCCGAGATCGAGCACGCCGTTGATTTCGTCTTCGAGCTGATCGGGCCGGCAGAAGATGTGCGAGTCGTCCTGCGTAAAGCCGCGCACGCGTAGGAGACCGTGCAGCACACCGGCCCGCTCGTACCGATAGACTGTGCCCAACTCGCAGTACCGCACCGGCAGCTCGCGGTACGAGCGCAGCCGTCGCCGGTAGACCTGCACGTGGAAGGGGCAGTTCATCGGCTTGAGCAGGAACTGCTGCTGGTCAACGTCAATCGGCGCATACATCGCGTCCCGGAAGAACTCCAGGTGGCCGGAGCTGGACCACAAATCCGCCGTGCCGATATGCGGTGAGTAGACGTACTCATAGCCCCACTTGCGATGCTCTTCCTTCCAGAAGTCCTCCGACACGCTCCGCAGGACCGCGCCGTCCGGCTCCCACAACGGCAGGCCGCCGCCGACCTGCTCGTTGAAGAAGAACAGCCCCAAGTCGGTGCCGAGGCGCCGGTGGTCGCGCCGACGCGCCTCTTCGAGCTTCCACAGGTAATCGTCAAGCTCTTGCTGCGTGTGCCAAGCGGTGCCGTAGATACGCTGAAGCTGCGGCCGGTCTTCAGCGCCGCGCCAGTAGGCGCCGGCAACGCGCAGCAGCTTGAACGGCCCGATCTGCCCCGTGCGCGTGACGTGCGGACCACCGCACAGATCGAGAAACTTGCCCTGCTGATAGAGCCGCACGCCGCCCGCACCGACCCCGGCGGCATCCGGCGAATCGGCCACCTCGCCGCTCGCTTCGCCGTCCTTCAGCGCCTCGATCAGCTCCAGCTTGTAGGGCTGCTCGCGCTCCCGGAACAACTGCTTGGCCGCCTCGCCCTCGATCTCCTGGGTCGTAAAGGGCAGGTTGGCCTTGATGATCCGCCGCATCCGCCGCTCAATTTGGGTCAGGTCATCGGGCGTCAGCGGCCGGGGCAAGTCGAAGTCGTAGTAGAAACCGTCGGCAATCGGCGGGCCGATGCCGAACTTCGCGTGCGGCCAGATTTGCTGCACCGCCTCGGCCATCACGTGTGCAGCGGAATGCCGCAGCGTATCCAGCGGAATTGGCCCATCGCCCGGCGCCGCAGCGCCCTCACCAGCGTCGTTCTTACTCATCGCATACTCCTATCTCTGATTTCAAGATGTAGGGTGGTCCTACCACCCGTCATTCCCGCTTTCGCGGGAATCCACGTCCCCCTGCGAAGCGGGGGAACATAGGGGGGCCAACCGGGAATGTCACCGGCGCCTAGCACCCGGTCGCGCCCCAGCCGCGGTGAACGGCCGGGGAAACTCCCTCCAACGCACGTTGCTCGTTGATCGCAGCAATCATCACATCGCCCTGACTCACTAATCGGTCCCTGCCCCAACTGGACCAGCGGCCAAACAAAACGCCCCCCGCCCTTTCGGGACGGGAGGCTCTGCCTCACGCGGTTCCACCCGAATTCGCCGCACTGCCCAAACGGGCCAGCGTGGCGCACTCGACGGCTGCTATCCGGTGCCACCGGGGTCGGCTTACGCAGCAGCGCGGTTCCACTCTAGCGCGGACCGCTCGCCTTCAACCGACCGGCTCGGAGGTGGTATCCCGGCCTCGTCCACTTTGGGAGGCTTGCAGCCGGTGGCCTCCCCTCTCTGCCGCGCCACCGGACCGGGATGTGTCCTCGTCAACACCTATCGTATTCGTTCCGCCCCCCAGTGTAGCATACGCTTCCTCTGCCGATCAGATGACCGGATGCAGGTTCAGCGCCAGCGAGCGGAAATCGCGGACGCGGTGAATGGTCACCAAATCGTTGTCGTGCTGATTGGCCGCGTTCTTCGCGGTGCGCGACGACACCAGCAGATCATCGCCGTCAACCAGGAGCGCGTTGTATTGAAAACCCTGTCCCGGACTCGGCCACATCGCAACACAGCCCGCCGGAAACCAGTTCAGCGCGTCCAGGCTGTACATGAGCATCAGAAACCGGCGCTCGTTGCCGGCGCGGCCCTTGAGCAGCCCCCGCGCCGCCATTTCCCGCCCCCACTCCAGGTCCTGCGTCCGCGTCGGTAGGCTGGTCGCCGCCCAGTAGTAGCCATTAGGCTCGTCACGAATGATGTGGAAGTAGCAATTACCCGGCAACGGATGAAGCTGCGTAAACCGTAGTTCGATCTCCTCGCCGTCATCGTCCACGTCACACACGGCGCAGAGATGCACGGTCGTCTGCCGATCAATGCGGAGCCGGACGAAGACGCGGATGCGGCCGTTGACGTTGACGACGTTCGGCTCCAGCCAGTGATCGCCGTGGTCCGGCGGCCGGCCCGGAAACGATGCCGTCAGATCATCACCGTCGGCCGGGTACACCTCACCCTGCGCCACGTCATCGCGTAGCCCGGCGCTGAGGCCGGCTGGCGTGCCGGGGTACGCGAGATACGGCGAAATTCGCCAGCAAGACCGGTCCAGCAAGTCGGCGGCAGCCAAGTTACCGGCTACGACGGCGATCCGCGATCCGGTACGATTGAAGTTGCCGCCGGCATTCGGTGCTCCCAATGCCCAGTACAAGGTGTGGTCGTGGACGGCATGAGGCGTAAAGGTGTTCCAGAAGCGCCCCGTAAACAGCGTCACCGGCTCCCGCCAGCTTGCTCCCTCGTCATCGCTGGCCGTCACCACGATGTCGCCGCGGCCGGGCCGGTTGCACAGCAGATACAGCCGGTCGCGGTGCATGAAGACCAGCCCGTCGTCGAGGTCCACCGACCCGGTCTTGTCCCACGTCCGCCCGCCGTCGCCGCTCGTATAGAAATGCGTCCCCAGCGCCCGCTCCGGGTGGCCCGGCGCCCGACCGACCCGCGTCACCAGCGAGAAGCTGCACAGCAACCGTCCGCTGGGCAGCCAAAGCAGCGCCGGCGTGGCCGTGAACACATCGGGATCGGCAACGTGCCGCACTACCGTATAGTCCTGCGCCAGCGGCGCGGCGTGGGGAGTGTACGCGGCTCGTTTGCTGGTGCCATCAATCATCGCTTGCTCCGTAGCGTCGTGTTGCTGCCCGGATTCTACAGCGGACACGGCCCTCTCGCTGTGTACCGGACACCGATTCCAGTAGAATATCCACTGGCAGCCAGGATTTAAGGACCATCTAGTTGGGGGTTGATGCTGAAGTAGGGGCCGAACCTGGCATCGGCCGCGTAAGCCGGCCAGGAGATAAAGATGGGCGTCACCTACGTCACCGTGACCATTCGGAATCCGGCTGAACCGGACCGGACGTGGGAAAGTCTCTTCCAGGTGGATACCGGCGCGGTTGATTGCCTCGTGCCGCGACCGCACCTGGAATCCATCGGTCTGGCTCCCAAAGGCCAGCGCATCTACGGCCTAGCCGACGGCCGGGAAATCAGAATGGATATCACCACCGGCGACATCGAGTTCATGGGCGAAATTGTCGGCGGTACGATTGTCATGGGACCGGCGGAGAGCGAGCCGTTGCTCGGCGTCACCGCCCTCGAATCGGTAGGCATCGAAGTGGACCCACGCAATCAGACCCTCCGGAGACTCCCGTCGGTCCGGCTCAAGGAGCTGCGGCCGCAGGCAGCCTGAGTGCGGCCCGTCTCTCGGTGCTGTCCGTCATCGCTTGCTCCGTAGCGTCATGTTGCTGCCCGGATTCTACAGCGGATACAGCCCCCTCGCTGTGTAACGAGCACCGATTCCAGTAGAATATCCAGCAATAGTCGGCTGGCCGTTGTGATACATCTGCCGGCGCCCAATGGTGAACCCTAGGCAAGGGAGTGCGTCCATGTCCGATAACAAGGTGCGCGTCGTCCATTATCTGAACCAGTTCTTTGCCGGGATCGGCGGCGAGGAACAGGCCGGGCATCCGGTCGAGGCACGGCCGGGCGCGGCTGGCCCCGGCCGCGCCCTGCAAGCTCAGTTCGCCGGTCAAGGCGAGATCGTAGCCACGCTGATCGGCGGCGATAGCTACGTCAGCGAGCAGCCCGCGGATGCGGAACCGGCCCTCCGGGCGGCGCTGACCGAATGGCAGCCGGACGTACTGGTCGCCGGGCCGGCGTTCAACGCCGGGCGCTACGGCCTCGCGTGTAGCTTGGTGTGCCGCATAGCGCACGATCTAGGCATTCCCGCCGTGACCGGCATGTACCCGGAAAACCCCGGGTTGACCGGCGAGCGCCTGCACATGGTCGCCGTACCTACCAGCGATAGGCCGCTGGACATGCAAGCGGCGCTCGCAGGCATGGCCCGCCTCGCGCTGAAGCTCGGCCGCGGCGAGGACTTGGGTCCGGCCGCGGCGGAGGGCTACCTGCCGCGCGGATTGCGTGTGTTCGGCCAGCGGGAGGCGCCCGGCTATCAGCGGGCGCTCGACATGCTCGTAGCCAAGCTGAACGGTCAGCCCTTCCAGACCGAAGTGCCGATCCAAGTGCCGGAGCGCGTCGAGCCGGCGGCGCCCATCGCCGACCTGCGGAGCGCGCGGATAGCCCTGGTAAGTACCGGCGGGCTGATCCCCAAAGGCAATCCCGAACGGCAGCTCAACGGCAATCCGCACCGCTACTACCGCTACTCCGTCGTGGGCCGGTCCACGTTGACGCCTCACGATTGGGAAGCCTTCCACGGCGGCTACTTCAACGGGACTTCGAGCGAGAACCCGAACTATATCTGCCCCCTGCGCCATCTCCGTCACCTTGAAGCGGAGGGCGTGATCGGCGGCGTGTTCCCCGACATTTTCACCATGCCCGGCGTGGCAACGCCCGTTGACAAGTCCCAGGCGTTCGGGGACCAGCTCGGCACTGAGCTACGCGAAGGCGGTGCCGACGGCTGCTTCTTGGTTGCCACCTGAGGGACCTGTAATCGTTGCGGTGCAACGATGGCAAAGGAAATCGAACGGCACGGTATCCCGGTAGCGATGATCTCCGCCATTCACGGACTTCCACTCACGACCGGCGCCAACCGGGTCATCCGCGGCGCCCGCATCGAGCACGTCTGCGGCGATCCCAACCTCGGCCCCGAGAAGGATTTCGCCTATGGGCTACGTATCGTGCAGACGGCCCTCCGCGCGTTGCAGACCGACGTGAGCGGTCCGACGCTATTCGACCCGGATGAAGTCGCAACGGAAGCGGAGGTGAGCCATGCGTCTTGAGCTAGGCACCTTCCCGGTACACGACATCGTGTTCGGCGCCCACACGCGCTGGACCGATGGGCTGCTGGAAGTGAACCGCGATGAACTGCTCGCCGCGGTACGCGCCGATCCGCGCATCGCCACGGTTGACCTGGAGTTGGCGCGGCCGGGCGAATCGGTCCGCATCTGGCCGCTGCGCGACGTCGTCGAGCCGCGCATCAAGGTGTCGGGCGCCGGCGTGGCCTACCCCGGCGTCTGTGGCCGCCCTATCGAGACCGTTGGCGCGGGACGCACGCACCGGCTCGCCGGTATGGGCGTTGCCGAAGTGTCGGAGGTGAACTGGCACGAGGCCGGCGGCGATTTCGTCGAGGTCTTCATAGACATGTCCGGCCCGTGGGCCGAGCGCCTGCCGCTCGCCTCCCTGCTGAACCTCTGCGTTGTCGTCGAGCCGGACGCGGCGCTCGGCAACGACGCCAGGAACGAAGCCGTACACGCTGCCGTGCTGACCGTCGCAGATCACCTGGCAGCAACCACCAAGGACTTGGAGCCGCCGAAGCAAGAGGTCTACGAGCTACCGCCGGTGGACCCGGCGCTGCCCCGCGTCGTCTACATCTGGTGCCTGCACTCACCGCAGGCAATGTCCGGCTCACCCACGACCTGGTGTACCGCCACCTACGGCCTGACGCACCTGACCCCGCCTTGGCTGCTGCATCCGAACGAAGTGCTCGACGGGGCAGTCACCGGCCCCTACCGGTCGCCGTTTGCCATGTCCTGGACCGTGATGAACAATCCGGCGCTCCGCGAGCTATACCGGCGACACGGCGTAGACCTCAACTTCCTCGGCGTGATCGCCTTCCGAACCGAGTGGACGACCCAGCACGAGAAGCAGTTGATGGCCAACCAGGCCGCCAAGATGGCTCGTATGCTGGACGCGCAGGGTGCCTTGGTCACGTGGGACGCCGGCGGCAACGAGTTCATCGAGGTGATTCGCACCGTGCAGGCGTGCGAGCAGCTCGGAATCAAGACGGTGTTCATGACCGGTGAAGACTCCGCCGCCGGCGGTGTGCCGACCTTGCTGGAGCCGCTCCCGGAGGCCGACGCCATCGTCAGCACCGGCTTCATCTACAACGACCTCACCGACCTCAAATCCCTGCCGCCCGTGGATCGCGTCATCGGTTCGGACCAGCGGGTCATCGGCCGCTTGCGCGATCAGCAGGTGCCCACCGCCGGCCCACTGGAGCCGCCCCGCCGCTACGACGACCATTACGGCTTCAATCGCTACAGTGGCCTGGAGGCGTGAGCGGCGAGTAATGCTCCGGTACCGGGAAAGAATTATCCCCGGCCCTCCTTAGCTACTGAATCACCACGATGTCAGAACTGACCACGAACCGAGTAGTCATCAAAGATGTGCGCTATACGCTGGCGCACGTGCCCGGCCTCGTGCAGTACGGCTCCAAGCCCGTGCGCGAGCTGCCGGGAGACGCGGCGCTACGCGAACAGCTGGGGGTGCGGCTGCGCTCGTTCGACGAGGCCGCGGCCTATCCACCGCATCAAGTCTTTCTCGGCGCTCGCCGGCCCGAGGACTTGTGGGCGCTGGAGCGGCCGTGGTGGCGCTCACCAGCCGCTGCGCCGCCCGTTGGCCCGGACCGGTCTTTCCGTGGCCCGCTCGGCGAGCTACTGGATGAAGCGCCGTTCTACGGCTTCCTCAAGATCGCCGACGACTTCAACCTCGTAACGCTCTCCGAAGAATTCACGGCGGAGGCCCGGTCCGTCCTCGCGTGTCATCCGCTCATCACGCTGGACGATCTCGACCGCCTCGGCACCGGGCAGCCGCTGGCGCGTATCGAACAGTCCGAGGGCACGCTGCCGCTGGAGTTGGGCGACGGACGCTTGGTGGGCTGCATCCGCAGCGATCACGACCAGGACACGTCACTTTCCGCAGACGTACTGCTGGAAAACCTCACTTGCAAGGCAACGGCCATACTGGCCCTGCGGGCACTTTTGCACGCCGGCCCGGTGCCGGCCGAGCAGGTGGACTACCTCATCAACTGCGGCGAGGAGGCCGTCGGCGACCGCTATCAGCGCGGCGGCGGCAACTTGGCCAAGGCCGTCGGCGAGCTATCCGGCTGCGTGCAGGCCACCGGCGCCGATGTCAAGGCGTTCTGCTGCGGCCCGGTGCATGCGCTCGTCATCGCGGCCGGGCTGGTGGCGTCCGGCCTGTTCCGCGAGGTAGCCGTTGTCGGCGGCTGCTCGCTGGCAAAGCTGGGCATGAAGTTCCTGGGGCATCTGAAGCACGATCAGCCGATCCTAGAGGACGTACTCGCCGGCGTTGCTATCCTGGTTGGCGCCGACGATGGGCATAGTCCGGTCTTGCGTCTCGATAGCGTCGGCAAGCATCCGGTGAGCGCTGGCGCGTCTCAGCAGGCCATCTTCCAAGCACTCGTCGCCGCCCCGTTGCAGCGGCTCGGCTGGCGCTTCGATGCGATTGACCGCTACGCGACCGAGCTACACGACCCGGAGATTACCGAGCCGGCCGGCAGCGGGAACGTGCCCCTGCTCAACTATCGGCTGATCGGCGCTTTGGCGACGATCAACGGCGAACTGCAACGGGAGGCCATCCCCGATTTCGTGACGGCGCACGGAATGCCGGGCTTTGCGCCAACCCAAGGCCACATCGCCTCAGCCGTGCCATATCTCGGTCATGCCATCGCCGGCTTGACCGCGGGGACGCTACAGCGGGTGATGTTCCTGGCCAAGGGCAGCCTGTTTCTCGGCCGCATGACCCAGATGGCCGACGGACTCTCTTTCGTACTTGAGCGTAGAACGTAGTCCGCTGCACAATACACCGCAGGAGGAAGCTGACATGACCGCAAGCAAGGTCGCGTTGACAGGAAAAAAGGTGGTAGCGCTCGGCGAGCGCGACGGTGTGCCCGGCCCGGCCATCGCCGCGTGTGCCCGCGGTGCCGGTGCGGACGTGGTGCTCGAAGACACCTACTGTTTCGTCTGAACGTCCGCCGGAGCGCTTGACCTGGATGGTCAACAGAACATCAAGCGGGTCGTTGATGACGTGGGCCGCGACGAGGTGGTAGTCCTCCTCGGCACCCCGAACGCCGAAAGCAGTCAGGTCTACGGCCTGACGGTCACTGAAGGCGACCCGGCCTGGGCCGGCGCGCTCGCCGGCACCGCCTTGGGCCTACCGGTCTATCACATCACCGAGCCGGAGATCGCCACGCAGGTCCCGCCGGAGGTGTATGCCCAGGAGGTCGGCATCTCCGAGATGGTCTTGGACACAGACGGGATCGCCACGGCCCTCCGCGCCGTCCGTGCCGGCGACGCGACGCCATCCTAACCCGCACACACGCCGTAATCCAGACAGATGAATCCCGAAGAACAGGCGCGCGTCAACATTGACAACCTGCTAGAGCAGGCGGGATGGGCGGTCCAGGACGCTGATTCCGTCAACCCATACGCCGGCAGCGGCGTGGCCGTGCGCGAGTTCCGCTTGCAGTCCGGACATGGTACCGCCGACTATCTGTTGTACGTGAACCAAAAGGCCTCAGGCATCATTGAAGCGAAGCCCGAAGGCTCCACGTTGACCGGCGTCGAAGTCCAGTCCGGGAGGTACAGCACCGGCTTGCCTGACGATCTCCCCGCCTACCGACGGCCGCTCCCTTTCCTGTACGAGAGCACCGGCGTAGAGACACAATTCACGAATGGGCTGGACCCGGAGCCACGCAGCCGGCCGGTCTTCGCCTTCCATACTCCCACGACGCTGGCCGAGTGGATCGGTGTATCGGAGAGCACTACCGCTTCTCGGGACCTGGGCCAACACGCGGCGGCCGAGTTGCGTGGTGACTACACCACGCCCCGTACCCTGCGCGAAAGACTGAAGGACCTGCCGTCCCTCAACACCGCAGGACTGTGGGACGTGCAAGAGCGGGCCATCCGCAATCTCGAAGCGTCCCTCGCCGCCGGCCGGACGCGGGCGCTGGTGCAGATGGCTACCGGCAGCGGCAAGACCTTCATGGCCTGCAACCAGATATACCGCCTCATCAAGCACGCCGGCGCGCGGCGCGTGCTCTTTCTGGTGGACCGTGCCAACCTGGGGCGCCAAACCCTGCGCGAGTTTCAGGGCTTCACCATCCCTGACGATGGCCGCAAGTTCACTGAGTTGTACAACGTCCAACTCTTGCAGTCCGGGCGCGTTGACCCGGTGAGCCGCGTCTGTATCGCCACCATTCAGCGGGTGTATTCGCTGCTCAAGGGGGAGGAGCTAGACCCGAAGTTGGAGGAGCTTTCCGGCTTTGACCCGGACGTCATGCGGCGCGAGCCGGTGCCGGTGGAGTACAACCCGGACATTCCCATCGAGACCTTCGATTTCATCATCACGGACGAGTGTCACCGCTCGATCTACAACCTGTGGCGGCAAGTGCTGGAGTATTTCGACGCCTTCCTGATCGGCCTGACCGCCACGCCCTCCAAGCAGACCTTCGGCTTCTTCGAACAGAACTTGGTGATGGAATACAACCACCAACAGGCGGTGGCCGACGGAGTCAACGTCGACTCCGATACCTACCGTATCCGCACCGCGATTACGCAGCAAGGCTCCTCGGTCAAGGCCGGCTACTACGTAGATCGGCGGGATCGCTTGACCCGGCGAGTCCGCTGGGAGCAGCTCGATGAGGACTTCACCTACACCTCCAACCAGTTGGATCGGGATGTCGTAGCCGAGGACCAGATTCGGACGGTCATCCGCACGTTCCATGACCGTCTCTTCACCGAGATTTTCCGGGGCCGCACGGAAGTGCCCAAGACCATCATCTTCGCCAAAAATGACAGCCACGCCGACGACATTGTGCGTGTCGTGCGAGACGTGTTCGACAAGGGCAACGACTTCTGCCAGAAGATCACCTACAAGACGACGGGCGTAACGCCGGATGCCCTGCTGAAGGCGTTCCGCAATAGCTACAATCCGCGCATCGTCGTCACGGTGGACATGATCGCCACCGGCACCGACATCAAGCCGGTCGAAGTCGTCTTCTTCATGCGCGACGTGCGGAGCCGCAGCTTTTTCGAGCAGATGAAGGGCCGCGGCGTGCGGACCATCTCCGCCGACGAATTCAAGGCCGTTACCCCCGACGCCTCCAACAAAGACCGCTTCGTCATTGTTGACGCGGTGGGCGTGACCGAGCACCAGCAATCCGATTCCTTCACCCTGGAGCGACAGCGGACCGTCCCCTTCGACAAGCTGCTCGACTTGGTCGGCATGGGCAACCGCGAGCCGGACGTGCTTTCCTCGCTCGCCAGCCGCCTCGCCCGCCTGGACCGCAAGCTGAACCCTCGGGAGCAGGAGTCCATCGCTTCCGTCGCCCAGCCGGATTCGCTCCCGGACCTGATTGCTGGCTTGGTCAAGGCCACCGACCCCGATGAAGCTCTGAGCGCCGCCCAGCAGGCGACTGGACAGGATGACCCTCCCCCGGCAGCCATCGCGGCGGCGGAGCGGCAACTGTGCGAGGCCGCCGCCCGGCCGTTCGCCGCGAATCCCCAACTGCGCCAGCGCCTCGTGGAAATCCATCGCTCCTACGAGCAGACCATAGATACGGTCAGCGAGGACCAGGTGCTCGACACCGGCTTCTCGACGGAGCAGGCCAGCAGTATGGTACAATCGTTCAAGGAGTACCTTGCGGAGCACCGGGATGAGATCACGGCCCTCCAAGTGCTGTACGCCCGGCCCTACCGACACCGGTTGCGCTACGCCGACATCAAGCAGTTGACCGACGCCCTGCAAGCGCCGCCGCGCTCCTGGACGACCGACCGGCTCTGGCAGGCCTATCAGCAGTTGGATCAATCCCGCGTCCGCGGCTCCGGTCAGCGGCAGTTGGCGGACATCGTATCCCTGGTGCGCTTTGCTATCGGCCAGACGGATGAGTTGCGGCCCTTCGCCAACCAGGTCCGTGACCGCTTCCGCGGCTGGCTGGCAATGCAGGAGATCGCCGGCCGGGACTTCACCCCGGAGCAAGTGCAGTGGTTGGAAGCCATCCGCGAGCACATCGTGGGCAGCGTCAGCATGGGCCTGGAAGACTTCCAGTATCCCCCCTTCATCCAGCGGGGTGGCCTCGACCGGGCGTATACTGTGTTCGGTGACGAGCTACCCCAACTCCTGGAAGAGCTAAACTTGCAACTGGTCACGTAACCTCACCATGAACGACCAGGAACTCCCCGCCGGCTGGGTCACCACCACGCTGGGAGAAGTTAGGACAGATCGTTCCAGGAACATTGATCCGCGTAAAACGCCCGGAGAAATGTTCGAGTTGTACAGTGTGCCGAGCTTCTCAAGCCTAGAGCCAGAAATCGTTGCTGGGAGTTCTATTGGATCGAGTAAGCGAACGGTTGAAGTGAACACTGTCCTACTATGCAAAATAAACCCTCGCATCAACAGAGTCTGGACAGTAGGGAACTATTCTCCGCACCGCAAGATTGCATCTACAGAGTGGCTAGGTTTTTCCGAAATACAAGGTATCCACCCCAGATTTCTGTGCTATTGCCTGCAGCAGGAGGAGTTTAGAAACTATCTCGCAACCAACGCCTCGGGAGTAGGCGGCTCGTTGATGAGAGTCAGAGCAGCCACTTTTGCAGACTACCCCTTCCCCCTCCCGCCCCTCGCCGAGCAGCGCCGTATCGTCGCCGCCATCGAGCAGCACCTGACCCGGCTCGACGCCGCCGTGACCGCGCTCAAGCGCGTCCAGGCCAACCTGCACCGCTACCGCGCCAGCGTCCTCAAGACCGCCTGTGCCGGCAAGCTGGTCCCTACCGAGGCAGAACTGGCCCGCGCCGAGGGCCGCGACTACGAGCACGCCAGCCAACTCTTGGCGCGCATCCTGGCCGAGCGCCGCGCCCGCTGGGAGAGCCAGCCCAAGCGCCGCGGCCGCTACAAGGAGCCTGCCGCGCCGGATACGTCCGCCCTGCCAGAGCCACCGGAAGGCTGGGTCTGGGCGACAGTCGAGCAGGTGTGTTTGGTCAATCCTCGTTCTTTCACCGAACCAGTTGAAGATGATTGGTTGATCTCTTTCGTGCCGATGTCGGCAGTGGAAGCCGAAACCGGCGTAATAGATCTAAGCAAAATCAGGCCCTACGGGGAAGTAAAGAAAGGCTACACTAAGTTCTCTGATGGGGACATTCTCTTTGCCAAGATAACCCCTTGTATGGAAAACGGCAAGATCGCTATAGCGAACGGTTTGAGGAATGCCGCCGCTTGTGGATCAACAGAATTCCACGTCTTGCGGCCATTTATCGGCTTGTCCCGACAATACCTGGCGTTTTTCTTGCTCCGAAGTGATTTTCGCAAGCAAGCGCAGATGAACATGTCTGGATCAGCGGGACAGCTGCGTGTGCCGGTTAGGTTCTTGTGCAATGCTGCACTGGCTCTTCCGCCCCTGGCCGAGCAGCGGCGTATCGTCGCCGAGGTCGAGCGCCGCCTGTCGGTCATCCAGCAGGCCGAGGCTGCGGTGGCGGCCAGCCTGAAGCGGTCCGAGCGCCTGCGCCAGAGCATCCTCAAGCAGGCCTTCTCCGGCCGCTTGGTGCCGCAGGACCCCAACGACGAGCCGGCTGCGGTGCTGTTGGAGCGCATCCGCGTGGAGCGCGCTGCGGCCGCGGCGGCTGCCAAAGCACAACGCAAGCCGCGGCGCCGCCGTAAACCGAGACCGACAGCAGCCAAGCAGTTGAGCCTCGCGGAAGGGATGCCATGATTACCGCCTCCACCATCGGCCAGAAGCTCTGGAACTACTGCGATGTGCTGCGCGACGCCGGCCTCTCCTATAGCGACTACCTGGAGCAGCTGACCTACCTCATCTTCCTCAAGATGATGCACGAGCGCAGCCAGCCGCCTTACACCCTGCTACCCAACTACGAACCGCCGCCCATTCCGATAGGCCACGACTGGTCCAGCTTGCTCGAACGAGACGGCGATGAGTTGGAGGCCCATTATCGCCGCACACTGGAAGCCCTGGCCCGGCAGTCCGGCACGCTTGGCGTCATCTTCCGCAGAGCCAGGAACGAAATCCAGGAACCCGCGATGTTGACCCGGCTCATCAAGGACCTCATCAACAGCGAGAATTGGTCGGCCCTTAGCGCCGACGTCAAGGGCGACGCCTACGAGTCGCTGCTGGAACGGAACGCCCAGGACGTGAAGAGCGGCGCCGGCCAGTACTTCACGCCCCGCCCCGTAATCGAGGCCATTGTAGAGGTAATGCGGCCCGAACCCGATACCACCATCTGCGACCCGGCCTGTGGCACCGGTGGGTTTCTGCTGGCCGCCCACGACTACATCCTGCGTCACAACACCGGCTTGGACCGTGACCAAAAGGAACATCTGCAACGCGAGGCCCTGCACGGCTGGGATAACGTGCCTAAGACCGCCCGGCTCGGCGTCATGAACATGTATCTCCACGGCATCGGCGGAGACGAGACCAACATCATAGTTGACGACAGCCTGCGTTCCCATCCTGGCCGGCATTACGACATGGTCCTGACCAATCCGCCCTTCGGAAAAAAGTCCAGCCTCACCTTCGTCAACACAGAGGGCGAATCGGAGCGGGAAAGCCTGGAGGTGGAGCGTCCCGACTTCTGGGCCACCACCAGCAATAAGCAGTTGAACTTCTTGCAGCATGTGCATACCCTGCTGACGATCCACGGACGGGCCGCCATCGTGGTGCCGGACAACGTGCTGTTCGAGGGCGGCGCGGGCGAGACGGTACGCCGGCGCCTGCTCGACGTGTGCGAGGTGCATACCCTGCTGCGGCTGCCGACGGGCATGTTCTATTCGCAGGGTGTCAAGGCCAACGTGCTCTTCTTTGACCGCAAACCCGCCCGCGAGGCGCCCTGGACCAATGACCTCTGGATTTATGACCTCCGCACCAATCAGCACTTCACCCTCAAGGCCAATCCCCTGAACCGCTCCCACCTCGACGACTTCGTAGCGTGCTACAACCCGGCCAACCGTCACGAGCGCGAAGAGACCGACCACTTTCACCGTTTCAGCTACGACGACCTGCTCCAGCGAGACAAAGTGAATCTCGACATCTTCTGGTTGCGCGACGAGAGCATGGCCGACTCCGCCAGCCTCCCCCCGCCCGACCTCATCGCCGAAGAGATCGTGGAAGACCTCCGCGCTGCGCTAGAGCAGCTAGAGGAGATCGCCGCCGACCTCGCGCCGGCTCTGTGATCGGTTCAGGCCCCCCCCATGGTCCCCCCGCTCCGCAGGGGGCCGGGGGGTGAGGTAAGCAGGCGCCCGAAAGCAGCGTCTCAGGACTCGATCAGCCCTTCCTGGGGCATGGTCCAGGGCAGCGCATAGTAAGGCGCCATCTGCGGGGCGCGTGGTATGGGCATGTCTCCGAAAGGTACGTCAATGATTACCGGCGCCTGGCGCTCCAGCGCGAGCGGAATCAGCGTTCCCAGCTCCATGGGATCGTTTGCCCTCATGCCGACCGCGCCGAATGACTCCGCGAACTCGACGAAATCCGGGTTGTGCAGGTCAGTCTCGTAAGCTCCGTCAAACACCTCGTTCAGGTCATTGGCAACGTTGCCGTAGGCGTCGTTTCTGAAGACAATAGTCGTGACATTGATCCCGTACTTGACCGCCGTCGAAAGCTCGGACGAGTTGAACATGAACCCACCGTCTCCGACGACGCACAATACGGGGCGGTCGGATTGGGCCACCTTCGCGCCCAGCGCCGTCGGGAACGAATAGCCGAGGTTGAACGAATAGCCGGAATCTATGTACGTCTTGGGGTGCTTCACCTGGTAGTGAGTGCGGGCGTAGTAGCCGAACTGCGTGATATCCCAGGCGATGAAGGCATCCTCCGGGATGCTGTTCTGCATTATCTCCAAAATCGGGTACTGCGGCTCCTTGATCCTGATGTCGTAGTAGGCAATCAGGCGCCGCGCCGCGCTGACCGCTTCGACGGGCGAGGGGCGCTCGCCCACCCCGGCCTCGATAAGGTAGGGCAGCAGGGCCTCAATGGTCGCTCTGGCGTCGCCATGCAGGGGGATGGTGTTGGATTGGACTCTTGTCAGCTCGGTGTCGTCTATGTTGATATTTACCAACGTGGAGGCCTCGCCGGCCGGATTGCCCAACGAAAAACGGCTGCCGATTCCGATCACGACGTCGGCGGCCTCCATCACCTCGTAAAGCTGGTTCATCTCCTGTCGCTCGCCCCGCGGGCTGAAACAGGAGCCATACGATAGCGGATGGTCGTCCGGCATGGCTCCCTTGCCGCCGCTGGACGTGATTACCGGGATGTTTGTCGCTTCAGCCAGTTTGACCAGGGCCGATTCCGCGTCTGAGCGCGCCACGCCGCCGCCGGCGTAGATCAGGGGCAGGCGTGATTGGGCAATGACACGGGCGACATCCCGCAGCTGCTCCGGGCTAGGTACAATGCGCGAGACCGGGGCCGGATTCCGCAGCTCGACTTCCTCCCGCTCCACCCCAGCCTCGGGTGGGACCTCGATCAGCACGGGGCGCGGCCGGCCGGTACGCAACTGTCTGAACGCCTCGAACACCGCTTCCGGTATCTCCCGCGGCCTGAGCGCCCGTCGCCGCCACTTGGTCACGGGGCGCACCACGTCCAACTGGTCCAAAATCTCGTGAGCGGCCCCGAGGTTCTTGCCGATCCGGTCGCGCGGGACCTGGCCAGCAACGAGGAGCACGGGCGAGGAGCGGGCGTAGGCGGTGGCGAGGCCGGCGGCAGCGTTGTACAGCCCCGTGCCCGGCACCACCAGCGCTACGCCCGGTTTTCCTGACGCGCGAGCGTAGCCGTCGGCCATGTATGTGGCGGCCTGCTCGTGGCGGGTCACGACCATGCGGATGCCCGGCTCGTCCCGTAGCGCGGCGATGATCCCGTACAACTGGACGCCTGGAATCCCGAATACGACCTCAACGCCTTCCCTGACGAGGGACTTCACCAGGGCTTCGCCGCCACTCATTTTCGCCATGGTTCATCTGCTCCGTCCGGCTAGGTCGGACCGGCTACGGCGTCGCCGGCTCCTCGGAGCGCGGTAGGAACGGATTGTCGGCCGGCTCTTTACCACCGTAGAACCAGGTCAACGGGAGCACCTTGAGCTTCTGGTTGAAGCCGCCCGGCTTCCTCTTGCTGTCAATCATCTCCGCCCGCGTCGGGTGCTCGTCCATCGTGGTGTAGGTGTGCGCGATAAGCACCCGATCCTGTCCGACGAACACCGACGGATACGACCAGCGTCCGTGGGTGGCGTCTGCGGTGATGTATTCGACCTCCCGCTCCGGCGCCGCTACGCCGGGCATGAAGGAGTACTCGGCCGGCCGCACCGGTCGGATCGGTCCCGGCTCGACGCGCGTCGTCTCGTGGATGGACTCCACGTTTTGGAAGAACTCCCACACGCTGCCCCCGTTGCGACTGATCGCCGCCGAGATGCGCGTCCGGTTGTAGCCGCGCTTGACCTCTTCCTCCGTCTCCTGGTTCCAGACGATGAGCAGGTGCCCGGTCGCCGGAATGGCGCGAATCTGCGCGGGCGTAGTCGTCGCAGCGAGCGCGGTCGGCGTCGGGCGCGACCAGGTTTCGCCATCGTCCTCCGACCAAGACTGGAACAGCCGCCCCAGCCCGGTCCGCATCACCATCAGCAGCCGCCCCGGGCTGACCTCGGCCACGGTCGGCTCGTTCACGTAGCTGTAGGTCGCGTTCCAGTCGTGCAGGATGACCAGCTCGCCGTCCCCGTTTCGCTGCCACGTGTGGCCGTCGTCGTCGGAGTAGCAAACGTAGACGAACGAGAATAGCGGATCGAAAAAGTGCGCCGCGGTGGAAACCCACTGCCCGCCGATCAGCTTGCCGGAGAAGGGCGGCCGCACGTCGCTCGGCCCGGCCCGCTGACCCAACATGCCGTAGACCGGCACGATAATGCGGCCCGACGACGTGCGGAGCAGCACGTCCTGGTAGGCATGGGCCGGCAGGCCGGGCGGCGTCACCTGCACCGGCGGCTCCCAGGTCTCGCCACCATCCGGCGAGCGCCAGAAGACCAGGCGGTGAATGCCACGCCGGGACTCCTCCGCGTTCTGCCGCAGCGATAGCAGGCCTACGCCGCGGCCCGACAGCCGCACGAGCGAGGTCCCGCTACCGCCGACGGGAGCACCGTCGGTATCGTGACGCTCGAACGGCTCCGACCAGGTGATACCGCCATCGTCGGACGTGGTGAAGGTCGTGCCCGCTGCATGGAGAATGCGACCGTCGTCAAGCTCGGTGAAGGTCGAGGAATGAAAATATGGCGTCTCGTGGAGGGCCAACAGCTCCTCCGGCCGGGTCATCGGCACGTTGCTCATCTGTCCTTCCTCCTCGTATAGACCACGTGCTGCGCTTCCAGTTTGCCGATCAGGGACAGCAAACGTGCTGCCTCACCCGGGAAGTCCCCGCTGAGGCGAACTACGGCGATGGGTAGCTGCCAGGCCGCAAGCTGTTCCCGATCTGCCCCCGTAATAGTGGCATACCAGTGCAGATACCGCGACCGGGCGATGCTACGGGCCGGCCTCACGAGGAGGCCGCTGATCCGGCCGGCCGGTGGGTTCCCGACCTCCAGAATCAATGCCGTCAGAGCCACGTCGGCCAGTGGATTGCCACGGCACGCCGTCAACCAGTCAATAATCACCGGCCCCCGAGTGGTCAGGATAATCTGGTCCGGGTGGTAATCGCCGTGGCACAATTGTGTACCGTCGGGCAGCGATTCGAGCAATGCCAAGGCCGCCGCTCTCGTTGTATTCGGTATGGCTGTTGTCTGCCGGATCAGCGCAGCGTAGTGCTCGCGCTGGGAGGGCAAGTCTGCGACCGTATGCTGATGAATGGCAGCGTGTAGCTCGGCAAACCGGCGGGTCAACCCGAGCACCCGCCACGGCGTCTTGCCGAACTGCTGCAGCATCGTTGGCCCCGCCATGTATCGGTAAATGAGGCCGCGCCGCCCATCTACCCGGCGCTGCCCGACAACGGCAGGCACCGGCAATCCTAGGGCCTGGACCCGTTGGGCGCTGCGCCATTCGCGATCCACCAAGTCGGGTGGCCGGTCTGCATGGTAGAGCTTCAGAACCTCATTCGCGGACCAGCGATAGACGTCCGCCGTGCGGCCATAGCCAATAATCGGGCGCTGCAACTCTCCTGCCATGGGACACCCTGGGGCGAGGCTACCCATTGGCCCCCCTATGGTCCCCCCGTCCCGACGGGGGGACGGTCGCTGCCCTCTCCGGTTGCAACGGCCGCGGGCCAGGGAGTCAACACCGTCTATCCCCTCCCCCGTCGGGACGGGGGAGGGCCAGGGTGGGGCCAGGCCAGCCAACAACCCCCCGAGGCCCGCCGCTCACGACAGAGCCACCGCCGCGCCGCGCCGATGCGACTCCTTGACGGCATCGAGAATCGCCGACACGGCGACCGCCGCCGCGCCGGGGATCGCAGCCGGTCGCCCGGCCCGCGCGGCCGCGACGAACTCCCGCACCTCGGCGACATACATGGGATCGAACGGATCGCCGGTATGTTGGATCGTCGTCGGCTCCCGGTAGGCGGCAACCGCGCCCGACTGCACGGTCAGCGTGTTCAACGGCCAGTCGGCCCGCACCCGACCGCGAGTGCCGTACACCTCCACAAAGTCATACGGCTGGCTCACGTCATGCGAGCACGTCACCTGCGCCGTCACGCCGTTGGCGAAGGTGAGCATGAAGGCCGAGGTAACATCAACGTCCGTCCCCGACCGGTAGCGCATCGTGCTATACACCCGCGTCGCCGGCTGCCCGACAATCCACAGCAGCTGATCGCTCACGTGGCTGCCCAGGAAGAGCAACTGCCCGCCGCCAGCCTGTGGGTCGGCCAGCCAGCCGCTCAACGGCGCGCCACCCTTCCCGGCGCTGATGAACACGATTTCTCCGATAGCGCCGTCATCAATCAACTCCTTCATCAGCAGCCGCACCGGCGTATAGCGCAGGCAATACCCGGCCATCAAGGTCACGCCGGCCGCCTCTGCAGCGGCAACGACCTCCCGCACCTCGCCGGCGTTGACACCAACCGGCTTCTCGATAAAGACGTGCCTCCCGGCCGCGATCACCGCGTGCGACACCGACGCCAGCAGGTTGTGCGGGGTAGCGACAAGCACACCGTCTACCGCTGCCTCTGCGAGCAGCGTCTCATGGTCTCGATAGGTGTGCCGGTAGCCGAAGTCGCGCTGCGTCTGGCCGGCGACGGCGGTATCCGGGTCCGCGCAGGCCACTAGCTCGCAATCGCCGAGGGCGCGAGCCGCCGCGGATAGGTGCCGTCCCTGCCGGCCGGCGCCGATCAGTCCCAGTCGGAATGGTGCTCCCATATCTGTCGCCTCCTGCCCCTCTACCCTGCCATCAAACTGCGGTAGTTCGCAGGGATGTCATTTGGATTGGCCATCGAGCCAATCTCATACATGAACACTCCAGGGTAGTCAATCGCCCGCAGCGCCGCGACCACCGGGACCCAGCTGATCGTGCCGTCCAACGGCATGATGTGCTCATCCCGCTGTCCATGATTGTCGTGGATGTGCAGGGTAATCAGCTGCGAGCCGAGGGTGCGGATGGCCGTGGCGTTGTCACCACCGAGGTGGCGGTGCCCCGTGTCCAGGCAGACGCCTACCGCCGGGAAAGCCTCGGCATCCTCGATCAGCGCCATCAAGTTCCGCACGTCGGCGCGCCACCCTGTGGGGAGGTTCTCGATGGCCAGCCGCACGCCCAGGTCCGTCGCGGCTGCCGCCAGCTCGCGCAGGCTGGTCACAAAGGCACCGCGGCGCCGCGCATACGCCTCCGGCTCCTGATCCGGCTCCGGGATGGCGATGTGATGGGTCACCAGTATGTCGCCGCCGAGCCGCGCCAACGCCGCCAACCCGGTGCGATACAAGGACACGGATTCCCGTCGTTGGGCCTCATCCGGGTCGGCCAAATCGCTGCCGGGCTGGCGCTGCTCGAAGTGGGCATGGATGGAGTTGAGCGCCAACCCGCGGCTTTCCATCCAGCCCCGCATCCGGTCGAGCAGCTTGCCATCGGTGTAGTCGAAGTTGGGGTGGTAGTCCGCAATCTCGATAGCCACCAACCCTAGCTGCTGCATGAGGTCGAGCAGCGCCGGGTCGAGCGGCTGGCCGTGCGCGGCAAAGAGGGTCGAAGCACCCGGCCGCAGCGGTGTCTGATCTCGGTGAGTTGGCCTGTTGGTCATGTTCGTTGCCCGTACAATGGCTTCCAATACCGCGCCCGGCGCATTCCGGGCGCGGCCGCTATGCCGGCAAGCTGCCTAGGCACAACTTGGACGGCGTGCTGTACCGGTAAGCGTAGCGTATCCCTCACGCGAGCAGGCAACACGATAACTGATGGCTGATAGCTAACAGCTAACGGGAGTAAGCCATGATAGACATGCTCATTCGCGGCGGGAAGGTGATTGACGGGACGGGCGCCCCTTGGTTCCGCGCCGACGTTGCCATCCAAGACGGCAAGATCGCTGCCGTCGAACGGCGGCCGCTGACCGATCAGAATGGAGAGCCGGAGGGAGCCGCGACCGTGCTCGACGCCACCGGCTGCTTCGTCACGCCGGGGTTCGTTGATCCGCACACCCACTCCGACCTGCCGCTCTTGGTCAACCCACCGGCAGAGAGTCAGGTGCGTCAAGGCGTGACCACGGTCGTGATCGGCAACTGCGGCAGTGCCCCGGCGCCGGTGGGGCCGCTCGATGGCGCCTTCCTCAACCGCAGGATTGGCGAACGGGCCGCCGGCCAAGGGCTGCGCCGCGATTGGCGCACGTTCGGCGAGTATTTCGACCGGCTGCGCCGCCAGGGTGTAGCCGTCAACGTGGCGCCTCTGGCTGGCCACGCCACCCTGCGCGGTGAAGTCATGGGGATGGAGAACCGCCCGCCTACCGCCGATGAACTGGCGGCGATGTGCCGCCTGCTGGATGAGGCGCTGGACGATGGCGTATTCGGCCTCTCCACCGGGCTGATCTACCCGCCTAGCTCCTATGCCGACACGGACGAGCTTGTCGCCTTGTCCGAGGTCGCGGCGCGGCGCGGCGGTCTGTACTTCAGCCATATCCGCGGCGAGGGCGACACGCTCCTCGACGCTGTAGAAGAGGCCATCGAGATCGGCCGCCGCGCGGAGCTGCCGGTCCAGATCGCCCACCACAAGGCGGCCCGCCCACCCAACTGGGGCAAGACGGTCCAAACGCTGGAGATGATGCAGGCCGCTCGTGCCGGCGGCGTGGATGTGGCCTACGACGCCTATCCCTACATCGCCAGCAGTTCGGGGCTAGGCTCGCTCCTGCCCGATTGGGCACACGAAGGCGGCGCACCGGCGCTCCTGGCCCGCCTCCGCAACCCGGTCGAGCGCGAGCGCGTCGTCGCCGGCATCCACGAGCGCGCCGCGGGGATCGAAGGCTGGCACACGATCATCGTCTCGTGGGTACCAACCGCGGCGCACAAGTCGTGGGAGGGGCAGACCATCGAGCAGATCGGCGATACACTGGGCCTCAGCGGCGAGGAGACGGTGGCCCACGTGCTCGACACGCTAGGCGGTGCAGCGCACATGGTCTACTTCCAGCTCGACGAGGCCGACGTGCGCCGCGTGCTCGCGCATCCGCTGGGCATGATCGGCTCCGACGGCAGCGTCGCGGCGCCCTACGGTCCGCTGTCCGAGGGTAAGCCGCATCCCCGCTCCTACGGGACACATCCTCGCGTCTTGGGCAAGTACGTGCGCGAGCTTGGCCTGCTCACCTGGGAGGAAGCCATCCGCAAGATGACCAGCGCCCCGGCCCAACGCCTCGGCCTCGCCGCCAAGGGGATTGTCCGGCCCGGCCTGGACGCCGATCTCGTCGTCTTCGATCCGGCGACGGTCAGTGACCGCGCCACCTTCGACGAGCCACACCAATACCCGGACGGCATTGAGCACGTGCTAGTGAACGGAGAGCTAGTCGTCAGCGGTGGCAACCACCTCGGCACACTGCCCGGCCACGTCCTCAGTCGGCCGTAGCGCCCAGTGGCCAGGAGTCACTGAGGTCTGAAAGGGAGTGGTGGCGATGGGAGCAGACACCAGGACCATGGAAGGTGTCATTTTGGGGTTCGACCCTGGAGGCCGAAACGACCGCACATCCAAAGGTAACTTCGGTTGGAGCGTCTGCAAAATAGCTGGTTGCCGCCTGACACCACCGGCGACAACCGGATTGGCCCGTGACGCTGTGGATGCAATCGGCCAAGTTCGGGAGACACTTGCCTGTCAAGGGCACCATCCAGTCCTCGCCGCTGGCATAGATGCTCCGATGTTTTGGGGCCAGCGTGGAAACCGGATAGTTGACGGTGTTGTCAGGGAAGTGTTGAGAGACATTCAGGTCCCGGCGGGTACGGTCATTGCAGTCAATGGCCTGCGGGGTGCGGTCACGGTCCAAGGCCCCTTGTTGGGCTGGCATCTCCGAGCAAACTGGCCAGACTTGCTAATAACGGAGGCGCACCCAACGGCAATGTGGAAGCTGCTCCGGCATTGGGGACCAACTGACACGGTGAACATGGTGCAGTGCTTGACGGCGGGGCTGAATGACCACGAGCGGGATGCCACGCTTGCAGCGGTTGGGGCGTGGGCAATGAAGCGCCGGCCGCCCGGCTGGAGTGACCTTCACGACCGAGAGTGCTGCCCGGTGCAGCCCTTCGACACCCCCGTCAGCTACTGGATGCCAATTCCCAGAGGCCCCGATTAGAATACGCCGCAATGGAGTTCTCTTGATGCCAGACACGCCGCTACACCGGCACCAGCGTCATTGCCTTGTCCTTGAGGTACGGGTACGGCAGGCCGACGGTGCGGAGCCGCTCGATGATCTCCGCAGACAGCCGCGGTAGCGCGGCTACCGCCAGGTTGGCCTCTAGTTCGGCGAGGTTCGCCGACCCCGGGATGACGCACGTGACCCGCGGATCGTCCAAGAGGTACAGCACTGCCAACTGCGGCAGCGTGTAGCCCGTCTCGTCCAGCACCTCCCGCAGGACAGCCGCCGCCGGCGCAGAGTCCCCGCGGCGACGCACGCCTTGCGCCTCCAAGGCCGCCAACGAAACCAGGCGGCCGGCGAACAGGGGCGTGGCTACGACGACCGCCGTGTTCGTCCGCTCCGCCACCGGCAGGACCGTCCGCCGCGCTGCATTCATCAGCAGATTGTAGTGGCTGGCGATCTCCACGCTGTCGAACTCGGCGTGCTCCAGGCAGTGCTGGAGGTGCGGCGACCAGTGACTCGTCACACCGATGTACTTGCATCCGCCCTGTTCGCGGATGTTGAGCAGCGCCTCGTAGGCCATGCCCTTCCCGAACACGTCGTGCCATTCCCGGCGGTGGTCCGCTGCCAGGTCTCGCCAGCCGGGGTTGCCATGGATTTGCAGCACCCGCACCGAGTCTCGCTTGACATGCCGCAAGGTCTGCTCGAAGCCTCTCATGCAGTTGTCATAGCTGTAGTCCCAGAGGTTGTCCGCAGGACCACTGAGCTTGGCGCCGATCATGATCTCGTCGTCCGGGATGTGGGCAAAGGCTTCGCCCAGCAGCGCGTCGGCCTCGCCGGCCCCGTATAGCGGCGCCGTATCGAAGAGCCGCACCCCTCGCTCGTATGCCCGTTGCAGCGTGGCCAGGGCCGTCGCACGGTCTACACCCATATCGCTGGTGATTCGGTAGCAGCCCATCCCGATCTCAGGCACCGGTTGACGATCATGACCAAAGGGCCGCGTCCGAATCATCGTTCCCCTCCCGTCGCACACCGGCTACCAACAGTCGGCCGTCACGGTATCATAACGGCATCAAGACGACGAGGTGGTGTGATGGCAAGCAATTCAGGTGAGCAGCCGATCCGGTTTGGTTTCTTTGGCTACGGCTTTATCGCCGGCGCCCACGCGCAAGCCTTGGCCGACGTACCCGGCGCCGAGGTGACGGCCGTGTGTGGGCCCCGCCCGGCACCCGCGCAGGAGTTTGCCGAGCGATTTGGGGTTGAGCTAGTCACACAGGACCCCCAGGAGATGCTGGCCGCGGACATTGACGCCGTAGTGATCTGCACCCCTGACGACGCCCACCACGAACAGGTACTGGCCGCGGCAGCCGCGGGCAAGCATCTCTTCTGCGAGAAGCCGGTCGCCATGGACCTCGCGCAGGCCAGCGAGATGGTCGCAGCGTGCGAGCAAGCGGACGTGCGGACGATGACCGGCTTCCTGCTGCCCTATGCACCCATCGCGCAGGAGCTGGTCCGGCGGGTACGGGGCGGCCAGTTCGGCGAGTTGATTAGCATTCACACCCAACGCTACAACCCGCGTCTGCTCGGAGCGGCGCTCACCGCCCAGTGGCGCTACGACGCCGCGCGTAGCTCGGCCGGCGTGTTGAGCGACCTCGGCTCGCACATGCTCAACTTCTCGGTGCTCATCGGTGGTCCGATTACCCACATCGCCGCCAGCCTGCGAACCGTGGTGAAGGAAGTGCCCGACCCGGCCACCGGGGGCACGATGCCGCTCACCCTGGACGACGACGTGGTGCTGGCACTGCGCTTTGCGTCCGGCGTCCACGGCACGATTGCGACCAGCCGCGTCGGCCACGTCGACTCGGACAAGCCGTTGGGCCGCTCGATGATCCAGATCAACGGGACGAAAGCGGCCGTCGTGACCGACGGGCTGGAGCACGCCGAGGTCTATCGCTACGGCCACCCGACCGAGGCCATCCAACCGGACCTCGGTCCCGGCGTAGACGAGCACGCCGGGCTGCTGGCCGCGATGGCCCGGCGCGTGTTCACCGAGTTTGTCGCGGCGATCCGTTCCGGCCGCGACTGCCACCCAACCATCCGCGACGGCTGGCGAGTCCAAGCCCTCGTCGAGACGGCCGGCCTCGCCGCCAAGTCCGGCCGCTGGGAAGAAGTCCCGACAACCCTCTAGGTGCAGTCACCGATGGCACTCCCGGCGCAGCTCTACCACGCTCCTACGAGGACCCGGTGAAGCAACTGCGTAGCAAGTATCCCATCCTGGAGTTCGATCCTGATCGGGAAGCGGTCATTGAGCCGCGTCGCGTGATAAAGCCGGCCGACGTTCCGACGCAGTGTGTGGTGACCTTCTTCCAAGACGTGATTACGCGCCTGCAGGAGGACGGCCAGACTACGCTGATCGCGTCGCTGTCCAGCGAGATCGGCACCCATCCCGTGTACGAGCTAGCCGTGGATGGTCAGCGAGTCGCTCTGTTTCATCCCGGAGTGGGCGCACCGTTGGCCGCCTGCATGCTGGAAGAAGTGATTGCACTAGGGTGCGAGAAGTTCATCGCCTGTGGTGGTGCAGGTGTCCTCGACGAGACCATCACCTTGGGACACGTCGTTGTTCCGACCGCCGCTGTGCGTGACGAGGGCACTTCGTATCACTATCTGCCGCCGGGTCGAGAGGTAGCTGCCAGCCCGCAGGCTGTCGCAGCCATCGAACGAACGCTCAAAGTTCACAACGTTGACTATGTCCTGGCCAAGACGTGGACCACCGACGCCATCTATCGGGAAACACTGACCAAGGTGCAGTCGCGTCGAGCGGAAGGCTGCGCCACGGTGGAGATGGAGGCTGCTGCTCTCTTTGCCGTTGCCCAGTTTCGCGGCGTAACGTTCGGACAGTTGCTCTACGGCGGTGACGACGTCAGCAGCGATGAATGGGATTCTCGACTCTGGGACAAGCAGACCTCGGTACGGGAGAAGCTGTTCTGGCTCGCAGCCGAGGCTTGCCTAGCTCTATAGATTGCGGCCGGTGAGCACAGCGCCGATGGCGTCGAGAATGGGGTCTTCGACCAAGCCGTAGTTGTAGATGAAGAACAGCGGCACGTCGGCCTCGACATAGTAGCGAGTCACGTCCGACCAATAGCCCGGACTCCGCCCATCCTTCGACTCGGGCCGCAGCATCGCGCAAGGTAGTAAGTCGGGGTGCGCCGCGCGCAGTGCTGCCGCCTCGGAGCTTACCGCGGCGGCCGATGGCGGATTCTGCGCCAACATGCCGGCCACGTCCGGGAAACAGCGTGCGCCATGTCGGGCGGCAATGGCAGTCACTTCCTGATGCAGCGCCTCGACCTGCGCGTCGCGGGCGGCGATGTACGCCACCACGTCGGGCCAGTCGGCGAGGCGCGCGGCAAGCAGCGCCTCGGACGGCTCCGGTGCGCGCAAGAACCGGTCAAACGTCTCCCGCGCGGTTGCACGCACGCCCTCACCATCTACGCCGACTCGCGCCGCGACCTGGAGACAGGCCGGGCAGAAGCAGAGCGAGGCAAGCTGTCGCTGCAGTGGATCGAGGTCGGCCGTGATCTTCACGATTGACTCGGAGCCGCAGTAGTCGAAGTCCCGGTAGTCCAGCGACTCCAGCCAGAGCGAACCAGCGCCCGTTGCACGGCAGACATCCTCGGTCAATGCCCGCGCGTAAGCCCGCACCGCTTCCTGCCCCGGGCACAACCCGAAGGTATACCGGCTGCCCCAGGCGTTCTCGACGGTGTATTCGGGGTGAGCGGTCCCTAAACGCTCGTTGTAGCAGTAGACGGTCCAGCTCTGGAGTTCCAGCCCGGCGCGATCCAGGGCGGCTTTGGTCTGCGCGAAAGCGTTGTCGGGACCGTCGCCAAGCTCGGACCACGGCGTTGGCTTGAGCGGCGTGCCGTCGTAGAGCGATAGGTCATTCGGGAAGTACGTGACGTGCGGCTCCAACATGTACATCCGCCGCCGCGAGTGGTGCGGTAGCAAGAACCGGCCGTCGTGGTATGCGACGGCGAGCGCCACACCCGTCACGCCAAGCTCCTCCACCAGCCGCCGAGCAAACCGATCCGGTCCCCCGTCCACAATGTCCCACAGGTAACTGAACAGGAACACCTCGCGCCGTTGCTCCGATGATACGTTCGTCATGGCTGCTCCTGACTATGCCTCAAGAAAGTGTCTCCTCGGCAGGATCGTAGATACGAATGCGGCCTACCTCCGCAATCCAGAGGCGGCCCTCGACCGTCTCTTTCTCGACGTAGTCCAAGACCTGTTGGATAAGTCTACGGACGAGCGGCAGTAGCGCTTTCGGTGGCCGAAGTACGATAATCCCTGGAGTACCTGCCGGTGGATACGCCAAGGGGTTGGCAAAGTCCAGGTCCAAGGTCACTAAACATCGCTGCTCAATCTGACAGACTCTCCAGAGCGTACCGTCCAAAGCACCCTGTAACTCCTGCTCCCGAACTGAAGCCGCCTCATGACCCGCCTCCCTGAAAAGTCGGACCAATTCTGGCGCTAGGTTTTCGTCTAGCTTGCACCGCACTTATGTCCCCTCGACGGCAATGGGCACCCAGCGCTCACGAGCTAACTCCGCAGCGTAGGCCAATGCAGCCTGTATGTCTTGGGAGGTAAGTGGGGGATAGGCAGCAAGCAATTCCGCCTCAGCAATCCCAGCAGCAAGATTATCCAGAATGATAGAAACAAAGATGCGCGTACCGCGAATACACGGCTTGCCATGACAAATGCGTGGATCAATGGAGATGCGATCCAGCAACTCGTTCTTGCCCATCGCTTGCCTCCCGGTAGGTACGTCCTACATTGCGTGCTTGGTCTCTCAGTAGTCACAGGCTGCTATCCTCACTGTACCATCAGGCTGCCGAGTCATGGTACAACGACACCGCGAGGTGCGGCACCACTGGAGGGCCGGCCATGGGATTGAACGTCTTGTTGGTCAACGCCAACCGTATGAAACCGGCCGTGGCGCCTATCGGCCTCGATTATGTCGCGCAGGCGCTCGCCGCCGCCGGTCATCATGTCGAACTGCTTGACCTGTGCTTTGTGCCCAATGCCGTCGGCGCGATTGGCGAGCGGTTTGCTGCCGGCCGTCCCAGCCCCGATCTCGTCGGACTGACCGTCCGCAACACCGACGACTGCTACTTTGCCAGCCAGGAATCCTTTCTCCCCCTCTATCACCAGGTCATCGGCGCACTACGCCGGTACACGTCGGCGCCACTCGTGCTTGGCGGTGTGGGTTTCTCGGTCATGCCCGAAGGCGTGATGCAGCGCTTGGGCGTGCGGCTGGGCATCGCCGGTGACGGCGAGACGGCGGCGGTCGCCTTGGCCAATGCACTGGAGCAGGGGCAGCCGCCGGATGCGGTACCCGGACTCATCTACTCCGTTGACGAGCACGGCCGGTCGCTGCCGTGGCCTGAGCTGGCAGCGACCGGTACCGATCGCACCATGCGGTTGCAGCGCAACGCCCCGGCCTTTGCGCCGCTCGACGACTTGCTGGTGATGGAGCGCCGCTGGATAGACCATGATCGCTACTTCCGTGAAGGTGGACAAGCCGGGATCGAGACCAAGCGTGGCTGTGCGATGCGCTGTACCTACTGCGTGGACCCGATTGCCAAGGGCCGGCGCTATCGCCTCCGGCCGGTGGACGCGCTGCTGGCCGAGATCGAGTCCCTGCTATCCAACGGCGTTGATACGTTTCACCTCTGCGACGCCGAGTTCAACTTACCGCGACGCCACGCACGTGCCGTGTGCCAGGCACTCATCAAGCGCGGCCTGCACGAGCGCGTGCGTTGGTACACCTATGCATCACCGATCCCCTTCGACTACGATCTGGCGGTTCTGCTGCGCCGGGCCGGGTGCGTGGGGATCAACTTCGGCGGTGATGCCGGCAATCCGACCATGCTGCAATCGCTGGGTCGCGTCTTCGGCGTCCACACGCTCGTCGCCACGGCCGATGCCTGCCGCCGCGCCGGCCTCACCTTCATGTACGATCTCCTGCTTGGCGGCCCCGGCGAGACGCGCCAGACGCTAAAGGAGAGTATCGAGCTGATGAAGCGCCTGGAGCCGGATTGCGTCGGCGCCGCAATGGGCGTGCGCCTCTATCCCGGCACTGCCATCAGTCAAGATTCGCTTGCTGCTGGGCAGGGCCGGCTGGACCCGGCCAATCCGCACCTGCATGGCGTGCTGACCAACAACGATGACCTCGTTGAGCCGGTGTTCTATCTCTCGGCTGCGCTCGGCGACCATGCGGTGGACCCGGACGTGCAGCAGGCCGCGAGCGAAGCCGCAGGGCGCCGCATCGCCGGAGAAACGGCCGTAGCCGCAGTGGACTACTTGCGAGAGTTGGTGGATGACGATGCGCGCTTCTTCGTGGGCGGTCGCAAAGGGGAAACCGGCGCCAATTACAACTACAATGACAATAGCGAGCTAGTCCAGGAGATCAGGCAAGGCGCCCGCGGCGCCTACTGGGACATCCTGCGGAAGCTCCGCACGGGAGCCTCACCCTCCACTGCCCTCCCCACCATTGAGTCATAGAGAGGGTAGTGAAGCCCACGACCGGGGAAGAACCATGATAAGCACCACTGGCAACGCGCCGCCGCCGGCAGCGCCCTCCGGCCCCGCAACCGACCTGATGCTTACCGTCAACGAGGCGCGTGAGCGTATCCTCGCCCACTTCTCGCCCCTCCCATCGGAGCACGTGCCGATCCTGGACGCCCTGGGCCGAGTGCTCGCCGAGGACGTGATAGCACCCAACGATGTCCCGCCATTCGACAACTCGGCGATGGACGGCTACGCGGTCCGGGCTGCCGACGTCAAGGCCGCCGGCGATGACCGGCCGGTGCTGCTGGCCGTGCTAGGTGAGCTACCGGCCGGCGCCACCACCGAGCAGCCGGTAACGCCCAACACCTGCTACCGCATCCTGACCGGCGCCCCGCTCCCCCCCGGCGCCGATAGCATCGTGCCCTACGAGCTAACCGATGGTGTGGCGTTCGGCGGCTGGCACGGCGCAGCGGAGGCGGCCGAAGCCGTTGCCGCGCAGCGTGCGGTGCGCGTCTTCAAGGCGGTCAAGTACGACGATAATGTGCGGCACGCCGGCGAGGACCAGCGGCAAGGAGATACGATCCTCGCGCGGGGAACGATAATCCGCCCGGCCGAGGTGGGCGTGCTCGGTTCTCTAGGCAGGACCAGCGTCGCAGTGGTGCAGCGTCCGCGCGTGGCAATTCTCTCCACCGGCGATGAGGTGGTCGAAATTGATCGGCCGCTGGCACCCGGCCTCATTCGCAATGCCAACAGCTACTCACTGACGGCGCTGGTGCGTTGGTACGGCGGCGAGCCACTCATGCTCGGTATCGCCGCCGATACGGTCGAGTCCCTGCGCGAGCTACTGTGGCGCGGCCAGCGAGCGGACATGATCGTGACTACCGGCGGCGTCTCGATGGGTGACTACGACGTGGTCAAGAACATCCTGGCGCATGACGGCGATGTCGCGTTCTGGTCCATTGACATGCGCCCCGGCAAACCGGTTGCGTTCGGAACGCTGCTCGACGTGCCGTTTATCGGGCTACCCGGCAATCCGGTCTCGACGATGGTCGGCTTTGAGATTCTGGTGCGCCCGGCCCTGCTCACGCTGGCCGGCCACACCCGCCTAGCGAAGACGGCCGTTCGCGCCCGGGCAGCGCACCACATCTCCAACCGCAGCGGCCGCGAGAACTATATGCGTGCCATCGTGACCCGTGACGGCGACGAGTGGATAGCGCACCTGACCGGCGAGCAGGGATCGGGCATTCTCACCTCCATGCACCGCGCCAACGGCCTCGTCGTCGTGCCACGGCAGACGACCCGCATCGAAAAGGACGAGTCCGTGCAGGTCCTCATGCTCGACTGGCCCTCGATGGAGTGAGGTTGGGGGGCGGCCAGGGGTAGGGCCATAGGATTGCACGCGAGGCAAGCATGAAGCTAGTTATCCTCTACGGACCGCCCGGAGTTGGCAAGTTGACCGTGGGCCGTGAGTTGGCTACGTTGACCGGCTTCAAGCTGTTTCATAACCACCTGACGGTTGATCTGGTTGCTGCGGTATTCGACTTCAAAACCCGGCCCTTTATTGACCTCCGAGAGCACATTTGGCTCAGGATATTCGACCGCGCTATCGAAGAAGGCGTAGAGGGCATGATCTTCACGTTCGCCCCTGACCGAACGGTGCGAGACGACTTTATCCAGGATGTCATCAATCGCGTCGAGCACGCCGGCGGCGCGGCCTACCCGGTCCACCTCGGTTGCGATCTTGATGAGTTGCTCAGGCGGGTTGAGGAGCCAACCCGCACCAACAAGCTGCAATCAGCAGAGTATCTACGCGAGTCGATGAAGACCTATAAGTCCAAGCTCCCGCCGCTCGACAGAGACCCGCTGGCAATTGACAACACCCACCTGCCACCGGCGGAGGCAGCAGCCAAGATTTCCCGGCGACTTGGCCTCATTCCCTCCCATCTCCAGTGAATTTCCCCTCTCTATCGCTCGGCGATGGAGAGGGGGCCGGGGGGTGAGGACAAGCAGGATCACCAGCGGAACTCGCCCGGCCGGGGGCCGGCGGCGGTCAGCGCCGCGCGGTAGCGGGCAAACTGCGGCGCGTCCGGGCGTTCGAGCAAGCCAAACATGAAGTTCTTGTAGGCCTCGACGCCCGGTTGGTCGAGTGGGTTGACGCCGAGCAGCCAGCCCTCGACCACGGTCGTCAGTTCCAGCAGGTAGATCAGTTGGCCTACCGTGAACGGGCGCACGGTAGGCAGCGTAATGTCGAGCGTCGGGCGGCCGGCACGGCGGTAGGCAAACGCGGTCGCCTCGATGGCCGCCTCCTGTCCATCATGCAAGGTCCGCCCGGCCAGGTAGTTCAGTCCGTCCGCATCGCCGGGCACTTCCGGGAGTGTCACGTGCTCCCGGCTCGGCTCGGCCACGACCACGTTCGTAATCAGCTTGTCGCGGGCACCCTCCTGGTGCTGCTGCCCGCGCGAGTGTAGCTCCCGCGAGTTCACGACCGTCAGCGGCGTCGGGCCGATGCCGTCCTTGCCCAGGCTCTCGGCCAGCAACTGGTCATACCACAGGCCGAGGGACTCCAAGCGAGGACTCCACGCCGCGAACACCGAGATCGTGCGCCCTTTCCGCCGGTACAGCAGCGTATGGAGCATGGCGAGGAGGTATGCGGGATTTTGGAAGGGATCGTCCGCTGCACAAAGACCGGCCATGTAGCGCGCCCCGGCCAGCAACTCGGCAATGTCAATGCCTACGACCGCCGCCGGCAGCAAGCCCACGGCGGTCAGTACCGAGTAGCGCCCGCCAACGTTGTCGGGTATCTCGAACGACTCATAGCCGGCAGCCGTCGCCAAGTCGCGCAGCCGCCCCCGCGCGACATCCGTCGTGGCAACGATAGCCTGCTGTGCATCAGCCGCCCATACCCACTCTGCCCGCTGTCGCAGGAGCCGAAACGCGAGCGCCGTTTCCAGCGTTTCTCCCGACTTGGAGATCACGTTGAGCGTAAAGCGGCCGCCCGGATCGGCGCCGGACCGGTCCGGCAGACGGTCGAGCAGACCCCGCAGCGCATCGGTGTCCATCCCGTTGCCGGCGAAGTAGAGACGCGGACGGCCCCGGCGCTCCTCGCGCGGCAGCTCGTTGTGGTAGGGATGTGCCAGCGCCTCGAAGAGCGCCCGCGCTCCCAAATACGAGCCGCCGATCCCCAGGACCACGTGCATATCACCGGCCGCCGCCAGTCGGTCCGCCGTCTCGACCAAGCGCGGCACGGCGGCCGTCACGGCTGTGGGCAGGTCCATGAAGCCGAGGACGCCGGCCTGGTGCTCGGCACGCACCCGCGCGTCAATGCCCGCCATCCGCGTGGCGGCATCGGCAAGCTCGCGCCGGCTCACGCCCACGGGCGTGCCAATCGTGCCCTCCATCACGTAGCCGTAGTCGAGCCGCAGGCGATGTTGCTCGCACCAGTCCGGGTCTTCGTATCGCGCCGCCATCAATGCTCCTCCTACACTGGCCAACCAACCGGCCAGATGTGATGTCGCTCGCGGACGCCATACATCATACCGGGGTATACTGCCGGGCTGTTGCCGGCTGGATATGGCAGATGACGGCGCGTCAGGAGCACGGAGATGTTCGAGTTGGATGGCAAAGTTGCGCTCGTGACCGGCGCCAGCCGGGGTATCGGTAAGGCGCTGGCGCTGGGTTTCGCCGCGGCGGGCGCTGACGTCGTGCTGGCCAGCCGCACCGCGCCCGCTCTCGCAGACGTGGCGGCCAGTGCCGCGGCCCAGGGCCGGCGGGCGCTCGCCGTCCCGACGGACGTTGAGGACTCAGCGGCCGTCGAGGGGCTGGTAGATCGGGCTGTGCAGGAGCTTGGCCGGCTCGACATCGTGGCCAACGTCGCCGGCATGAATATCCGCGAGCCAACGGTAGACGTACCGACCGCGCACTTCGAACAGATCGTCAATGTCAACCTGCGCGGCACGCTCGTCGCCTGTCAGGCCGCCGGTCGCGCGATGATCGCGGCCGGACGCGGCGGCTCGATCATCAACATCGCCTCACTCACCACCCGCCAAGGCATGCCGCAGCGGGCCGTGTATGGCGCGACCAAAGGCGCCGTCGGTCAACTGACGATGGCGCTTGCAGTGGAGTGGGGGCAGCACGCCATTCGGGTCAACGCTATCGCGCCCGGCTGGATCGAAACACCGCTCACGGCGCCGCTGTTCGAGGACCCGGCCTTCAAGGAGTGGGTCGTCAGCCGCACGCCGCTAGGACGACCGGGGCAGCCGGAGGATCTCGTCGGCATGGCCGTCTTCCTCGCCTCGGAGGCGAGCACGTTCATCACCGGCCAAGTGCTCTATGTAGACGGCGGCTGGACCGCAGCGTAGCAACGCGGGGACCTCGTTGGGTACAAGCCCTCCTATGGTCCCCACGCTGCGGTAGGGGGCAGCGTGTTCCTTACCCTGTTGCAACAGGGAGGACCAGGGTGGGGCTTATGTCGAGGGCCGCTCGCTCGCCGACGGCAATGGCTCATCGAACGGCTCGCCTCTAGCCTCCGCAGCTAGGCGTCGGCGGTTCCATGCTTCTACTTCCACCAGCGCCTCAGCCCGGCCCTGCTCGTATCGCTTGGCAAGATACTCTTCCGTCTTCCGCACGAGCACCGTCGAAAGCATTGTCGAAAGCATCGTCCAACCCTCCGTGACAACGAGAGCAATCGCCGCCGAAAAAATCGCTGCCGTCGCGCCGCCCTGAATTATATCCAATAGCGATTTGACCACTCCGTCGGATGATTGATCCAAGCAGCACTCATGCGAGGTCGTCAGAACTGTACCGGCGATGAAACAGACGTTGAACAGGGTGAAGTAGATCGTTTGCCATCTCACCGGTACGCTCCAGATGGACTCTCTGGATTCTCTATTCATGCGATGACCCCGTTACTTGAGGTGCTGCCTCCCTCCGGTGCCCGCAAGGGCGCCGACCAACTCGCCTGGTCAGGCCAGCGAGAGCCACAATCCAGGTTGCGCCGCCGTTCGCGCCGGAGAGGCCGCAACACGGCTGGATGCATCCATGTGATACATGTGTATATCAATAATATGGCCAGGAGTCAAGGGGATGCCGGCAGGATACGACCTGACACGCCCTCGTTGCGCTTCGTACTCCACCCGGCGACGGACTGCCTCGGGGCTTATAAGGGAAAGCTGATTTGTGGAGTTACATGCGCGGTATTGCCAAATAGATAGCCGGGTGTGAGCACCGCAGGGTGCTCCGGCTCGCTACGGCTGGTCCGGCCCCACCGAGCGGATCATCGCGATCTCGTCGCAGTTGGCGAACTTCGGGCACTTATAGCACTCATACCACACCTTGATGTGCAACGAGTCGCGCTCTGCACGCGCAAAGCCGAGCCGCTCGAAGAACTCCGGGACGAGCGTGAGCGTGTAGACCTGGCGCAATCCCAACTCGACGGCCTCCGCCAGACACGCGCGGACCAGCTTGGTGCCGACGCCGCGCCCGGCTGCGGCCGGCGCCACCGCCAGTCCCCTGATCTCGGCCAAGTCTTCCCACGTAACGTGCAGTCCGCTGGCGCCTACGACCCGTGCAACTCCGTCGGCCGCCTCGTAGACGGCCACGTGGTATTCGCGGATTGTCTCGTATAGCTCCGCCTGAGCGCGGAAGAGCATCCGGTTCTGCGCCGCGTAGAAATCAATCAGGGCCTTGATCTCCGGCACGTCACCGAGTCGGGCGCGTCGCACGGCGATGGCGGCATCCACCGGCAGTGCCGTCTCTACGGCGCCGTTGTGCTCCGGCGCCAAGCCGGGCGGCGCGGTGGGTGTCGGAGACTGTGCCGGCCGCCGCACAGTCTGAATGGGTATAAAGTGTGGTACGACCATAAGTGTCTACCTTCACGGCGTAGGTCGGGCGTTTCGGCGCTGCACGATTGGACAGGGCCGAGTGATACCGGACGAGAGGACCATAACATAGGGTCTGAGGTGACGTCATGCTGCCCAGTGCGCCATTGCTTGTGCGTCAGGAGGTGGAGCCTCGCTGGAGAGCATCGGTACGGCGCAACGACCGGAGTGCGGAGTGCGGCTGCGATACACTGTACACGGATCTCTGCCGGAAATGTCTACGGTAGCCATCGGTAGAGAGGACTGAGGCTAACGATGGTGACACGTGTGCTGCTCCTGACGGCCGCCCGTACAGGAGCCGGGCATGTCGTAGTGGGTGAGGCCCTCGCCGCGGCGGTCAAAGCCAGGCCGGACCGGTTCGCTGTGGACGTGCTCGACGTGCTCGCTCCTGCCAAGCCGCGCTGGACGGACCACCTCGCTCATCTCTATGAGCCGACCATCGTCCACGTTCCTTGGCTGTGGTCGGCCATCTATGCAGCCACCAATAGCCCGCTGTGCCCACTGATCTACCGTGCCTTGGCCGGTCAATCCCTGGTTCGCCGGATCATGGCCGCCGCGGAAGCGCAGTCGCCGGACGTGGTAGTGTCGGTCCACCCACTCATGGTCCGCGCGGCCGTTGCCGCCCGGCGGCAATCCGCGTTCCTCGCCGACAAGCCCATCGTGACCGTCGTGACGGACCTCGTTGACGTGCATCGCGTCTGGGTAGCTGGCGGTGTGGATCACTATGTCGCCGGCTCGGAGGCCGCCGCGGCCACGCTCATGCGCTACGGCGTTCCACCACAGCGGATTGCCCGCCTCGGCATCCCCCTCCGCCCCGAATACGGCCGCCGGAATGTGCCAACGACACCGCCAGACCCACACGATCCTACGGAAAGCGACGCGGCCAAACCGGCCAGTCAGACGGAGATGCGCCAGCGGCTCGACCTCGACCCGGAGCTACCCCTCGTCCTGTTCATGGGCGGCGGCGCCGGGGCCGGCAGCCTGGTCAAGCGGGTGCGAGCGGTGGCCGCGTTGGCACGACAAGGGCGCGAGTTTCAGATCGCGGTCGTCACCGGCAGCAATGTGCGCTCTCGCAATGCGCTGGAAGGCATCGCCTGGCCGCTGCCGGTGCGCGTCTACGGATACGTGCCGTCTACGGCCGACCTGATGACTGCCGCGGACATCGTCGCCACGAAACCCGGCTCGGTCACGGTCAGCGAGGCCCTCGCCATGGGCCGGCCCTTGATCCTGAGCCGTCCGGCCGGAGGACAGGAGGCCGGCAATATCCCCTACGTAGTGCAAGAGCAGGCCGGATTCTATGCTCCCAGTGCCCAGGAGACAGCCGATGCCGTCGCTCTCCTGCTCCAACAGCCGGACCTCTGCTGGGAAATGGGGCAACGCGCAGCCCGTCTGGGGGCACCGGATGCCACGCGGCGTACCCTGGACCTGGTCCAAGGTCTCGTCACGCGCCCGTCTCCAGCGTAGCCCCATCGGTCGGCGCAGATGGCCGTCACAGACCTTGGCAGACGCGCCCCGTCGGCACCATCCGATAGAATCCAATGCCGCGCGGAACAAGCCTTTACGAGGAGACCCCGACACAATGGGAAGCAGCAACCGGCCGCTGTTGGCGTGTACGATGGGCGATCCGGCCGGCATTGGGCCGGAGGTGCTGGTCAAGGCGTTCGTGTCCGCGCCGTTCCACGAGTGGTGCCGTCCACTGGTGGTCGGCGATGCCCGCTGCCTGGAGCAGGTCGTCCGCAGTCTGGATGCTGCTAGGGCGCTGACCGTGCGGTCGGTGGGTGAGCCGGGCGACGGCACCTACAGTTCCGGTGTTCTCGATGTGCTCGACCTTGCCAATGTCACCCCGAACGTCCGCGCGGGTGAGCTATCCGCCGAGGCAGGCGCGGCGGCGATGGCCTACGTCCTGCGGGCACTGGACCTGGCCCGCGCCGGTGAGGTGGCAGGCATTGTGACGGCGCCGATCAACAAAGAGGCCACCCAGCTCGCCGGCTACAAGGACATGGGCCACATGGAGCTATTCGGTCGGATGCTCGATGCGCCCGAACAGGCAACCATGCTCGTCAGCGGCAAGCTCCGCACCGTCCATCTCTCCACGCACTACTCCCTGCGCGAGGCGCTTGACCGCATCACGCGCGAGCGCATCCTGAGCCGCATCCAACTGACCGATCACCACTTCCGCACCTGGGGCCTCACACAACCGCGCATCGCCGTCTCGGCCATCAACCCCCATGGCGGCGAGGGCGGCCATCTGGGACGCGAAGAGATCGAGGAGATCGGGCCGGCGGTCGACGCGGCCTGTGCCGCCGGGATCGCGGCGACGGGACCGCTGCCAGCCGATTCAGTGTTCGTGCGCGCCATGCGCGGTGAGTTCGACGCCGTGATCGCAATGTTCCACGACCAGGGCCACATTCCGGTGAAGGTTCACGGCTTCGAGGAGAGCGTCAGCGTCGCGCTGGGGTTACCGATTGTCCGCACGTCCGTGGATCACGGCACCGCCTTCGACATCGCTGGCCAAGGGATCGCCGACCCGACGAGTACTATCGAAGCCATCCGCACAGCCGCCCAAATCTGCGCCGGCACCTGGCTCTCCGAGACCTAAACACGCCCTGATTGCGCTCACCGCTCCTGACCCCCGATTACCCGCAGCACTTGCAGGAACAGCACCACCGTGCCTACGAGGACGATTCCCAAGACCAGGAACATGATCCCGATGAACGGATCGCCGGTGCCGCGCACCAGCCAAGCCACTCCCCCGCCGAGCAGCGCGAGCACAGCCAGCAGCGCGAGCAGCCGCGTGCCGAGCGCCTGCCAGCGCAGCATCGTTTGGAGCCGGCGCCGGCGGCGGCTGGGCTGGCGCGGCGCGGCTCCCGAATCATCATTCATGGCAGCACCTAGGGTAGCGGCAGTCCCACACGGGCAGGTAGGTAGCTGAGTACGGTCGGGCGCACGCTGTATCAGCAGCCTGGCGCCCTGGCACCCTAGCCACTGGCAGCAATAGTACCCGGCGCGTGAGGCCCGTCCTCCAACGCCGCCCCCAGCAGTTGTAGCGCCCCGTCCTTGCCCTGCGGGCCAATTTCGTCACGCGGTCCGGTACAGGCCGGGCAGCCGTCCTCGCAGCCGCAATCCTGCGCCAATTGTCGGGCCGCCGCGAAGACCGGCTGGTGGGTCTGGAAGAGCTGGCGTGCAAAGCCCACGCCGCCGGGATAGTTGTCGGCGAGGAAGATCGTTGCCCGGCCGGTAAACGGGTTCTTGATCTGCGGTACGGCAACCAAGTCCCGCGGATCGCACATCAGGAACAGCGGCGCGACGTTCACCAGCAGGTTGCACAGGCCGAGGAGTCCCCCTTGCAACCGCTGGCTGCCAAGCTGCGCGGCGAGATGCTCGGGTACAGCCGTCCAGTAGGCGGTGGTGTGCATCTCCTGGGTCGGCAGATCAATCTTGCCCCAGCCGACGTTCTCGCCGGTCAGCATCCTGATCTTCTTGTAGATAGTGGGAGTGAAGCCCAAGCGCACCTCGCCGTAGCCCTGCTCCAACGGCGCGCCGTGGTCGCGTCCCTCGTCCTGGAGCACGTCCACATTGAAGCGCAGGCTGGCATCGGTGTAGTAGTCCACGTTCACCCGCTTGGCTTCGGCGCGCTTCTGCTCCCAGTCGAACGTGCCAATGTGATACTGCTGTCCTTCATGCATGTACACCGCGTCCTCATGCACGAGCATCGGCGCACTGAAGGGATCGCATTCACCGAGCACCTGCGGCTGCGGCGCGGTAACATCCACGATGACGACATTCTCGCGTTGGGCCGAGCGCAGGCTAACCGCCTCGGCCGGATAGTCCTCGCCGGTCCAGTACCAACTCGCACCCTCATGCTGGAGCACACCCGCGTCTTCTAGCTGCGCGAGTGCCCGCCCGGTCCCCTCGGCGCCGAACTGCTCGTCATCCTCGAACGGCAGCTCAAAGGCAGCACAGGCGAGGTGACTCATGCGGAGGTAGTGATTGTCGGCATTGACCAGCCCGTGCTCCGGCGAGCGCGCGAAAAAGTAGTCGGGGTGCGTGACAACGAACTGCGCCAGCGGCGCGGACGTAGCGACAAAAATAGCAACGCTGGTCGTCGCCCGCCGTCCCGCGCGGCCGGATTGCTGCCAGGTGCTCGCAATCGTGCCCGGATACCCGCACAGGATGGCCGCATCCAGCTGGCCGATGTCAATGCCTAGCTCCAAGGCATTCGTCGCCACGACGCCGCGCACCTGCCCGGAGCGCAAGCCGCGCTCGATCTCGCGGCGCTGCAAGGGCCGATAGCCGCCGCGGTAGCCCCGCACCTGGTCGTCCGGCAGCTTGGAGCGGCGCCGGATCGCCGTCAGTAGGACCTCGGTGCGGACGCGCGAGCGAGCAAAAACGATGGTCTGCACATCGTTGCGTAGCAGTTGGCTGGCCAGGCCCGCCGCCTCGGTGATGGCGCTCTTGCGAATACCCAGTTGCCGGTTGACAACGGGCGGGTTGTAGAAGATGAAATGCCGGCCACCACGTGGCGCACCGTCGTTGTCAACGGTCTCGAACGGCCGGCCGGTCAGCGCCTCGGCCAGTTCCGCCGGGTTGGCGATGGTCGCTGAACAGCAGATGATCCGGGGACTCGATCCATAGAAGTCGCACACCCGCAGCAGCCGGCGGAGGACGTTGGCGACGTGGCTGCCAAAGATGCCCCGATAGTGGTGCAGCTCGTCAATGACGATGTAGCGCAGGTTCTCGAACAGGCGGTGCCATTTCGTATGCTGCGGCAGAATACCGGTGTGGAGCATGTCCGGGTTGCTGATGACGATATGTCCGGCCAACCGCACCGCGCGCCGGGCACTGCTCGGCGTATCACCGTCGTAGGTGTACGTTTTGATATCCCGCCCCAGCGTCTCGATGAGACCATGCAGCTCACTGTATTGGTCCTGACTCAGCGCCTTGGTCGGGAAGAGGTAGAGCGACCGGCTGGCATCATCATCGAGGATGGACTGAAGCACCGGCACGTTGTAGCAGAGCGTCTTCCCGGACGCCGTCGCCGTCACCACGACGACATCGCGGCCCTCCAGGATCGCCTCGATAGCCGACGCCTGATGGGTATAGGGACGGCCGATGCCGCGGCGTTCCAGTGCTGTCGTGAGCCGTGGATCGAGGCCCGCTGGCCACGCGGCATACGCCGCCTCCCGCGGCGGCTTCAAGCGCCAAGCCGTCAGGTTGTCGCGGAAGGAAGGCGACTCCCATAACCGGTCGAGTAGCTGGTCGAGGTTCATCGGTTGCTGTCAATGCGCCGCACCCTCTCCGCGCAAGTGGCGGGGGGCTAGTGCGACGGTGGTTCTTGAACAGATGTTCGTCTGTGCCGCATTGTAGCAGAGGCAGACGAGGCATGGCTACACCGGCCGTGTTGCTCCCTCTTCCGACGGAAGAGTCCGGGGGACAGAGCGGCTCGCTACGGACTCGACGGCAGGAGCCGCATCCGGGCCACGAGCACCGGCGGAATCTCCGGGTAATTTTCCCAACTCCCCGGCTTCTCCGGCCGCGGCGGAAGCTCAAAGACCGGCTCTATGAGGCCATCGAGGGCAAAGCCCGCCCGGAAGCAAGTCTCGAAGAGGAGACTGAGCGGTCGTTCGAAGTAGTATTGCAGCGCCGGCTGCCCGAACATTGCTACGCCTTTCGCCACGGTCGGACGAATATAAGCCAAAACCTTGATCGCATACTCCGTGACGATCTCGCCGTCCCGCTCCTCGATCTCCACCACCTTCTTCATGCGCGGGGCAACTACATTGAAGCAGGGATGTGGCACCGAGAAGATGAACCGCCCGCCAACTTTCAGCAGCCGACTCAACCCGTGCAGCAACGGCTCAATAGCAGCCATATCCATCAGCGCCATCGTACACACCGCCGCGTCGAAGCGTCGCGCTCCCAAGGCCAACAACTGCTCGCGGCTCGTCGCGTCGAGCACGCGGTACTCGATCCGGTCGGCGTGCTCGGTTGTGCGCGCCCGCGCGTGTACGATCATCTGCGGCGCCACGTCAGCAGCGAGGACCCGTACTCCAAGTCGCGCCATCTGACGCGCAAACTGCCCATTCCCACAGGCAACGTCCAACACAAGCTCGTCCCGTTGCAGCGCCAGCAGCCGCTCCTGCGCTGGCGCGATCAGGAGCCGGTGCCAGTCGTTGCCCTCGCCCATCCGCTCATCCCAGAACGCGGCATTCCGGTCCCAGCTGTCCCGAACGGCTTGGCCGAGGTCAGCGAATTCTCCCATGACAATTCTCTAATAGGTGCCGGCACATTGCTCGCCCCGTTCGCCGCCAGTAGGGCCGCAACATGTTGCACCCGTCTCCCCGTCGCAACGGGGGGACCATAGGGAGGCCAGGGTGTGAAGCACAGCCGCTACTTACGGCGCGGGAGGGCGGCGGCGCGGATGTGGTTGGCGCGCCGATAGTACAGCGTCCGCAGCTCCATCTCGAACTCGCGGATGACATCCTCGCACGTCACGTCGGGCAGGTGCGAGTACATGCAGAAGATCGCCTCCGGCCGCGTCACGTCCAACTCGATCCCCGCACCGTACTTCCGCTTGATCGCCTCGAACCGATCGCAGTTCTCCGAGAGGTGCATCACCGCGTAGTCCAAGTTCAGCCGCTTGGACAGGATCGGGTTATACGTCGCATCCGACTCGGTCATCACGCGCCCCAGCGGGTCTACGATCCGTGCCCGGTCGCCGGGCGTGGCCGAGGCCACGAACACACCGAAGTCGTGCGCCCAGATTTGCAACTGTAGTCCCCCGGGATACATCGAAGAGAAAAACACTAGCTCCGCCTCACCCGCCGTGTTCCCTTCCGCCACGTCCCGGAAGTTGAGGTCGAAACAGATCGCAAAGCCCACCCGGCCCTTGTCGGTATCCGCCACCACTGGCTCAGTCCCCGGCGTCACGCCCATCTCGATCTCGCCAATCGTCGGGTGAATCTTGTGATACACGGCGGCGACCTCCCCACGACGGTCGAGCAGCACCTGAGAATTGAAGATGCGGCCGTCCTCTCGCGTATAGATCGGGACGACGACGTAGCAAGCGTGCCGCTGCGCCACTTCAGCAAAGGTCCGGACCGTGGGACCATCGAGCGGCTCGGCGATGAGCGGTAGATGCTCCTTGCCCAGCCCGTACCAGGTGATGACCTCGGTCATGCAGACGAAATCGGGCCGGTCCAGACAGGCGCGCTCCACCAGCTCTAGCTGGCCCGCGCGATTGGCCGCGATCTTCTCCTCCGGCGTCTCACCGGTGGTCCCACCCCGCCACGAAACCGTCGCCACCTGCGTATACCGTGCCATCACATCCTCCCCTGCATTGCTACCACCCTCACACGCAACGAGCGAGTCGCCGCTAGACGGCAAAAGTCACCGCTTCCTCCTACCCCGTCAACGTCGCTTCCCACCATTCCGATACCGACCACACAGCGTGGAGCGTGATAGGGATGCGCGCGGCTGGACGTGACCTCCCGGGGGTTATTCCGCTTGCAGCCGGCGCAACCGCTCCCGGAGCCGCCGCAGCGCGGCTTCAGCCGCCAAGCGGGCAGCGCGCTCGGTAGTGGCACGAGTCTCGGCCGCCAGACGGGCGGCGCGTTCGATGGCAGCGCGGTCTTCAGCACTGGCAGCGCGGTCCTCGGCACCGACGGCGCGCGCCTCAGCAGCGTCGCGCTGGTCTTGTAGCTCCGCCGGGGTCGACAAATACTCTCTAGCAGCCGGGTCGTAGAACCGCATCGTGCCAGACTCCCAGCACAGGTCCAGCCCCAACACCGGGCTGTGTCCCCACCGCACGCCATCCGGCTCCTCATTAATCCTGATCGGCTCGTATGCTCCGTTGACCAGCCGGTCCCCGGCCAGCGCCGCATCGTGGAAGCGGCCGCCAGTATGGTCGAATCGCCAGTATTCGCCCACGCCGTAGCCAGCGTATGCAGTTCGTTTGACCGTGTAGTCCCGCCGCCCGGTACTGCGTGAGGCCACTTCCAGCACAAAGTCCGGCGGCTTGCCCACCTCGCTAATCACATAGCCGTTGCGGGCCACAATGGCGTCGGGGTCGACGCCGAACGCGACCACGCAGTCCGGCGCCAGCCGCTCCTCGCGATTGCCGGCCTCGTGGCGGAGGTAGCCCCCACCACAGACCAGCACGTCGGTACGGCCGGCGAAGTAGGCCCGCAAGTAGCTGTCAAAGGCCGCGATCCTGATGTGTTGCTGCATATCGGGTGTCCGGGGTGGATCGGGGAGCGGCTCCAGGTGAGCGGACTCGCCGGGTGGTTGAGGACGGAGGACGGTTCTGGTAGCCATCGGAGACCTCGTGCGGGGTAACAGGCTGGCACGATAACGCTGTGGAAGACCCGGCAGCGGCATTATACCCCACCGACGGCCATCGAGTAACCGATTGCGCTTCACCAGTGCGCCGCGTATCCTCACTGAACCACGAAAGGACACGCCCGCCATGGCAGCTACACCGCGGCGCCCCAATATCCTGCTGGTCACGACCGATCAACAACGCTACGACACCTTGGGCGTCACCGGCAACCCCCACGTGCGAACCCCGCATCTGGATCAGCTGGCCGCGCGCGGTACCCTCTTTCGGCATGGCTACATTCAGAACCCGGTGTGTATGCCCAGCCGTGCCTGTATGCAAACCGGCCGCTACGCCCATCAGCACGGCATGGAGCATATGGAGTCGGTCATCGGCACCACGCCAGGCCTCCCGCCCTGGGAGACGACGTTCATGGAGCGCCTACAGGCGTCCGGCTACGCGACCGCGGCGTTCGGCAAAATCCATATGCTGCCCCCCAAGGGTTTCGACGAGACGGCCCTGACGATGGGGAAAGGCGCCCGCTGGACCGTCGCCGAGGGATCGCCGTTCGGCCCGTCGCAACTCGGCCCCGTCTATGCAGAATGGCTCGAACGCAAGCGTCCCGGCGCCTACGAATCCATCTACGAGCAACGTCGCCGGCCCGAATATCGCCAGCAGTCCACGGCCATCGTGAACACGCTCGCTGCCGATGAATACGTGGACTACTGGATTGGCGAGAACACCTGGCGCTACCTGGAACGGCCCGATACCGGCACCCCGGAGCGGCCCTTTTTTCTCTGGTGTGGCTTCTGCGGCCCGCATGGACCGTTCGATCCACCGGAGCCATACGCCAGCATGTACGAGCAGGATGCCATTGAGATTCCACCCCTGCTGTACGCCCGCCAACTCAACGCCCCCGGCAGTGACCGGCCGAGCCGTTTCGACCGCGAGGGCGGCGAGGACCTAATCCGCAAGATCATCGCCTACTACTGGGGGATGGTGTCCTTTATTGACACCATGATGGGGCGCATCATGGACACGCTCACACGCCGGGGCCTGCTACACAACACCCTCATCATCTTCACCACCGACCATGGCGAGATGCTGGGTGACTTCGGCATATTGGGGAAGGGCAACTTCACCGAGCAAGTCATCCGCGCTCCCTACATCGTCGTGCCGCCGGGCAGCACAGCCGGCACCGGCCCCCGTCCGGTGGACAGCTTAGTGGAGCACGTTGACCTCGCCCCGACAATTCTCGACTATGCCGGCCTCCCCCAACCGGGCGAGCTACCGGGCATCAGCCTGCGCTCCATTCTGGAATCTCCCACGCCCACCTCCCGGCCACCGACCAAAGACGCCATCTTGTGCGAGTACGTGAGCAATGACCGCACCCATCGGAGCAAGTGCCTGCGTACCACGCGCTACAAGTACGTCTACGCCGGCCGCGACAACCCCGTAGAGTTCTACGACCTGGAGCGAGACCCGCAGGAACTGGTCAACGTGGCCGGCGATCCAGCCTATCGGGACGAAGTCCAGCGGCACGCCGAGCTATTGCTGGACCGGCTGCTGACCACCGAGCAAACCGTCTGGAATCACGGCGGCGCGCTCCCTCAGCCCCGCGACGGCTTCGACCGCCCCGTCGCTGCTGATGGCTAGTGTCCAAGTGGTGAGGCGTCTTAACCCCCGCGGCCGCGCTGGCTGGGCGATCCAACGGGATGGTTCGTGTCGGCCAGTGAGCCGTACACGTAGGGCCGGCGCATGGATGAGAGCACCGCTTGGATCGAGGCGCCCAGCGGATGTGAGCGCAGCCGGTCCAGTTCCACGTCTGCCCAGATGAGATCGCGGTCCCCGTCGTTGTAGGCAATGATCTCGCCCCACGGCGCAGTGATGGCGCTCCCGAAGTTCGCGTTGCGGCAGGCGACCACGTAGAGGTGATTGTCAAAGGCATGAGCACGCTGGACCAGCTTCCAGCGCTCCGTATCGAACTCGCTGGCACCGTGTACCCAGCGAGTGGCGCGAAAATCACCCATGATCGGCATGAGCATGATCTCTGCCCCACGTTGAGCGAGGATGCGGCAGGTCTCGGCAGCCGACGAATCCATGCAGATGCCCATCCCCACGGTCACGCCATCGAACGTATAGACCGGAAAATTGTGGCCCGCCGCCACGCCCTGTCGGGCCTCCACGAGGGCCAGATGCACCTTGCGGTAGGTGCCGATCAACTCCCCCTCGCGGCCGAGGAGCAGCGCCGTGTTGTAGACCAGCTCGTCGTGAGCGCCGGCGCGTTCGAGCACCGAGAAGCAGATACCCATGCGGTACGCGCGGGACACCTCTCGGAACGGCTCCAGCCATGGCCCCGGCACCGGGACGGCCTGCGCGTGGACACCCTCCGGGCTGCGGTCCGGGCTGCTGTAGCTCAGGATCGTCTCCGGCAGGCAGACGAGATCAACGCCCGCTGCACCGGCCTGCCGACATTGCTCGACGTAGTGGGCGATGCTCGCCGCCGCGCTCTCCCATCTGCGCGGGCGACCCGAGGCAACTCCCAGCCGCAGCGTCCGCGGCGCTCGCGGCGCCGTCCGCTGCAACCGCCAGCCATGCCAGCGCACCCGCCCCCGCGGCGACCATCGCAGTCCGCAGCGAACACCGAGCCGTGTCGCACCGGCCGGATACCGGAGCGCCTTGGCGTAGCGCACGAACAAGTGACCGCGCTCATCCGCCGTGGCCCGGTCCAGCAGCACCGGGTCCCAGTTCACTTCCGCGCCGCTGTCGTCGTACCAAAACGCCTCGACGACTAGCTCATCGGTCCCACGCTCCAGCCCGGTCGCCTCCGCCGCCAGCTCTAGTTGGAGTGGAGCGCCTGGCTGGGCAGCGACCGGAAAGCGCAGCTCCCAGCCGCCATAACAGCCCTCGCTGCCATTGGACTCCAGCCACAGCGCCGCCCGGTCATCCTCCGACCAGAGCCGCGGCGCGATACTCTCCCGGCAGATCCACGGTTGAGCGTGACCGAGCGGCAGAGCATCCTCGGCCGGCGCCACGTCACCTAACAACGGATCGGGCGGCTCCGGCGCCGAACGCTCGACTGCCGGAGCGCCCGGTTGGTCGGAGGCCGTTGTGATCGCCATTGCTCTCCCCTAACCCGGCTAAACCGCCGGGAGGCCGAGCGTATCCAGCAGCGCGAGCACGCGCCGATTGAGCCGGTCGGCGTACTCCAAAACCTGTGGTCGCGGCGTATAGGTGGGTTGCCGGACGGTGGCATGGTCGAGCACACCACGCGCCACCAGCAGGCGCTTCTCTAGCTGGTGAGAAAGCTCGAGGTTTTGCAGGCTGAGGACCACCAGCGGCAGGACGACCTCGTAGATGTCCTGTGCTCGATCCAGCTGGCCGGCCTGCGCGAGACGCCAGATACGCCCCTGGAGGTCCGCCTTGGACAGTCCGGGCATGAGGCCGCAGATTCCCTCTGCCAGCAGCTCCATCAGGTACATGCCGCCCCAGCCAATCAGCACGCCAACCTGGTCCTGGGTCGCTTCCCGCATGGCGGCGATCTTGTGCCCCAGCAACGGCTCTTCGAGCTTCACGTAGTGGAAGTTCTGATGCGACTCGTGCAGCCGCGCACATAACACCGGACTCATGCTCGGCCCACCCGGATTGAAGTCCTGAATCAGTACCGGCACCGTCACGGCACCCATGATCGTACCGCAATAGTCGAAGAGGTCGTCGTCGGTAAGCGCAAACTGGCGCGGAATGGCAAACGAGATCAGGTCCGCGCCGCAATCGGCGTTGCGCCGGGCCACGTCCGCAGCGACACGGGCCGCCGGGTGGTTGGACTGAGCAACGACCGGCACACGCCCCGCCGCGGCCGTGATAGCCGTCTCTACGACCCGGCCACGTTCGCCCTCGTCCAGCTTGTAGAACTCGCTCGCATACGCCGGCAGACAAATCGCCCCGAAGTCCCGACCGGCCGCGAATTCGACCAGCCGACCGAGCGCGGCATAGTCCACCGCCTCAGTGTCCGGGTCGAATGGCGTGGGGATAATCGGCACAACCCCTTCGATCCTCTGCGCCGGGGACTGTTGCCGAGCAGAACCGGATGCGGACACAATGCACTCCTTTGGCTCACGTCTGGAACCCGATGGTAATGGCGACGGCTCGCTGGCGGTTGTCGAGTGTCAAGAACGCGATCTCGCCTGGCTCCGGGGCGGTAGCGATGTGCCATAGGTCAGCTCCGCGCAGATAACCGGCCGCCAGCGCCACAGCCAACTCGGGGCCGAGGGTGCGGTCCGGGAGGATCCACTTGATGCCGGAGATGAACTTGTCCTCGAACGGTCTTCTTTCCCTAGCGAGTGCTGCCCGCACCTCGGCTTCGAGCAGGTTTGAGGAGAGGAGTTGCGAATAATCCCCGAGTCGCCGCGCGTGGTCAATACTGCCCACCTCATTTAGGGCAATGGCGACTATTACCGACGAGTCAACGTAAGCGCGGCTCACGCTCACTAACCCCGCTCGGCGAGGAAACGTTCGAGTGCGCCCGGACTAGGCTCCACGCCCTCAGGCGGCTGCCATTTCTCTCCCGATCCGCTCAGTATCCCGCGCTGCCGCTGGTAATCGAACCACTCTTCGGTGGTCAGATTTTCCCGCAGGTCCTGCTCAACCGGACGGATTTCGGCTACAGCCTTGCCGTCACAGGTAATGGTGACCATATTCCCCGCACGCACATGCCGGAGGATTGTCGGGAACCGCGCCTTGGCTTCATCCGTAGAGTAAATAACGCTCATGCCCTGATTATAGCCGGGCAGGTCACTTGAAGCGAATGTGTCAGACTGCCCTCAGGAAGGCTCGTCCGGGGCGGGCTGTGCCGCAGCCATGTCGTACCGCTCTCCTAGTAGCTGTGGCCGGCGTACACGCGCTCGCCGCGCACCAACAGCCGCTGTGCATCCTCGCCGGCGGCCAGTTCATCGGCGCTGTGATAGCCCAGCGTAATGCTCGTGCGAGTTCCCGTCGTGCGGTTGAGGCCAACCGTGTGAAATACGAGGCTATGCGTGGCGAGCACCCCGCCGGCGGGCATCTCTACGCGCACCACCTGGTCACGCAGGCCCATCTCCTGCGCGGCCGTCTCGACATTCGGTACCCAGGGCAAGAGGTGCGTGCCGGGCACGATCTGCGTCGCGCCGTTCTCGCAGCGCGATTCTTCGAGGAAGACGATCACCGAGACGATGGGCCGGCTCCACTGCGATACGTCGCGGTGCAGCGGCAGGTCCCGGCGCTCCGCCAGCCGGATCGTGGCGTGGTTGTGGCGATTCCGCAGCACCTCGATGTTGGGACCGAGCAGCCGCTCCAGCGGATCGAGGATGAACGGATGGGCAGCCAGGTCTCGAAAGATCGGCGCACGGTCGAGGATGTTCGAGATGCGAACGATCTTGCCGTCGTGGTTGCGGACGACCGGCTCGACTGCATGGTCAATGTCGTGCTGCACGGCAGCCTTCAGGTCAGCCACCAACTCCGGCGGTAAGACACCCGGCAGCTTGACGTAGCCGTTGGTCCTGAAGAGCCACGTTTGCTCCGGTGTCAGTGTCATTGCGCCTCCACTGGTGTCATACCCCATCATTCCCGCTTTCGCCGGAACCCCCGTCCCCCCGCCGCAGCGGGGGGACCATAGGGGGGCCGGGCCATACGTGGCCCCCAGCCGGCCGGCGCCGGAATGACGGATGGCAAGGTTGCAAGGTGCCCGGCAAGACGAATGCCGCCCCTACACCCTGTCTACGACTCGTAAAGTGCGCGGCTAGCCGCCGGCCGGCATGGTGCGCGTCTGCGGTTGATGGTGGGAGACCGTTGCCCCGGCCTTGGTCACCTGGATGTCCAGTTGGTGCTGCTGCTCATACCGTGCAACGCCATCTACCTCGGCGAACACCATCGCGCCAAGGCGAAAGGTGCCGTCCTGCGGAAAGCCGAGCAGTAGCTCGAACGACTTGCTTTCTTCTTCCCCGAGACAGGCTTCCCAGTGCCGATCACCTTGGATCAAGTTGACCTCTGGTGGAAGCTCGTCCACGATCACCTTAATCATGGCTCCCCGCTCCGTATAGAGGGAGACCTGCAACGGCACCTGCTGCCCTGTCCCAGGCATGTCCACGAACGCCAGCGCCGCGCTGAACGGCAAGGTGGCGGCGCCGGCCGCCGGCAGTGTTACCGACACCTGACCAGGCTGCACGCTGGCCGTCTGCGCTTGATCGCTGGCCGCGGGAGCGGAATCGGTCGCCTCTTCACTTGCACCGCAGGCCGTCGTCAGCAGCGCCACCAGCACCGTGGCAACAATCGCTACTAACCGCTGCCACCCTGCCTCTGCCATTGCGAATCTCCTTCGCGTGCCGGCACCTCAACTGACTACCCAGGCCCCCGCCCTAACCCTCCCCCGTGCTGAGGCACAGGGGAGGGAATGGACCGTCCCCCCGTCGGGACGGGGGGACCATAGGGGGGCCAGAACCTGAACCGACCCTACAGCCCGCGCTCTTCGGCCTGGCGACGGAACTTGGCCAGCACCTCGTTCGTCAAACGCACACCCTCGTCGAGCGCATCCTTGACGGACGCCTCGCCCTTGATGACCGGCGTGCTGACGTTCTGATGCTTCAACGCCTCGCGCCCGCCCGGCGCGGCGATCACGAACCGGCGCTTGGTCATCTCCTGCGCTTGCAGCATCTTGGCCGCATCGCCCTGGATGTAGGCATCGGAGTTCGTGCTACTGATCCGCACCGGCACGCGGTCGAAGCGGTTGGCGAACTTGATGTTGTTGTCCTCGCGCGTCACCCACTCGATGAACGTCCAGGCTTCATCAGGATGTTCACTGAGCTTGGCAATCGGCAGTGAGTGGCAACCACCGTAGTTTGCCACCACGCCGCCGGCATCGGGCAGCGGGTACGAGCTGACATGGAACTCCAAGTTCGGGTCGGCGGGACGGATCGTCTCACCGCGCTCTGACAGCGTGGCGTGCAGGTAGGTCTGGTCGCCCTGGACCAGGATCGCATGGCCTCGGCGCCCCGCCCGAAACTCATCCAGCGCCGCAAAGCCGCCCTGCCCGTCCACGATCTTCTTCAGCCAGGTGAGTGCGGTGATGGCCTCATCGTTGTTGAAGACGGCCTCGGTCTGCTCCTGGTTGAGCAGCTCGCCCCCCAACTGCCAGTACGGCACCATCCACAGGTACGGGCCGCCGCTGCCCCAGAAGGGGTACCAGCCGGCGTGCTCGACCTTGCCGTCGTCCGCTTTCTTGAACGCCTTGAAGGCGTTCTCCTCCAGCTCCGACCACGTCTTGGGGGGGCTATCCGGATCAATGCCGGCCTTGCGCGCATTGTCATCGTGGGTGTACATGATGCGCGTATCCGGCGCGTAGAGCATGGCCGTCATCTGGCCCTTGAACTCCACGTCAAGACGCAATGATTCCCACACGTCGGACTTGTCCAGTACCTTGCTGGTCTTGATGTAGTCCTCCAGCAGGATAGTCAGACCGAGCACGTAGTCCTCCTGTGCCCAGTAGCTCCCGCTGGAATAGACGTCGGGCGGCGCACCGCCGGCGGCCTCGGTCCGGAACTTGTTGAGGTTGTAGGCCGGAATGAGATCAAAGCTCAACCAGGGATTGGCCTCCAGCAGCGGGGTGGTGATCTCCTTCCCAACGTCCTCGCCCCAGTGGAAGCGGGCATTCATCCCGATGCGGAGCTGGACCGGCGCCATGCCGGCTGCCCCGGCGGCGCCCTGCGCGCCCTGCGCGCCCGTGGCACCCTTCGGCCCGGCTGGGCCAGCTGGGCCGGCCGGGCCGGCCTGCGGCTGCCCGACGTAGCGCACCGTCGGCTCACCACACGCGGCAGCCAAGAGACCGCCTAACGCCGCGGCGGTGCCACCGAGATACCTTCTGCGAATTACACCTGCCATCTGACTCTTCCTCCTTCACGGAAGTTGCTTGCGAGGGTGTTGTCCAAACCCTCAACTGCTTGCATCGCGCACGACCACTGTCGCTCTACGCTCGCTCCGGCGCCTCCTTCTGAGTAGTGTTCCTGATCTCAACCTAACCTCCGGCCCCTTCCCTTTAGGGAGGGGGTGGGGTAGGTGCAGTCATCCCCAGCGGAATGTCGTGCCAAAAGTAGCCTACCGCAGGTCATTCTGTCAACCGGGAGAGGTGGCGAGTGCCCCATTAAGTGCAGTGGCCGGCTGCTCCGAGAACAGCCGGCCACCGCAGAATAGCGTTCAGATCGCTGCGATTGCTCAGGTCAAGCCGTCGTCGCCGTCGTGTCGGCGGGGTAGGCTTCCGTCCCATGCTCCGGTACGTCGAGGCCGGCAAGCTCCTCTTCCTCCGAGACCCGCAGCCCCATCGTGGCCTTGAGAATACCGAACAGGATAAAGCCGGTCCCCAAGCCCCAGACGAGTACCACGCCGACATCCACGAGTTGGGCGAGCAGCTGCCCCACGTCGCCGACGATCAGGCCCTTCACGTCACCGTAGCTGCCATCGGCAAAGATACCCACCGCCAGCAGTCCCCACAGCCCGTTGGAGCCATGCACGGAGACGGCTCCTACCGGATCGTCCACCTTCAGCACGCTCTCCACAAACCACAGGCTCACGATCAGCACCACGGCCGCAATCGCGCCAATCACGACCGCTGCCCACGGCGCCACGTAGGCGCACGGCGCCGTGATGCCGACCAGCCCAGCCAGCGCGCCATTGCAGGACATCTCCAGGTCCACCTTGCCACCACTGCGGACCATCGTGATGTACATGGCCACAACGGCGCCGGTAGCACCGGCCAGGAAGGTGTTCGTAGCGATCACGGCGATCCTGAGATCGCCCGCGGCCAGCGTGCTCCCGGGGTTGAACCCGAACCAGCCGAAGAACAGGATGAACGTACCGATCAGGATGTACATCATGTTGTGGCCGCGAATCTTGTTGGGCGTGCCGTCCGCGTTGAACTTGCCAATCCGCGGGCCGACCATCCAGGCACCGGCCAGTCCGACCAGTCCACCGACGGCATGAACGACGCCGCTACCGGCAAAGTCCTTCACGCCGGTTCCTAGCTCCAAGCTGCCGAGCCAGCCACCGCCCCAGACCCAGTGGCCGTAGATCGGGTAGATGATCGCGCCGACAATGAAGCTATAGGCCAGATAGGCGTTGACCTTGGTGCGTTCGGCAACCGCGCCGGCGACGATGGTCGCAGCCGTCGCAGCAAAGACCATCTGGAAGAACCAGCTCAGGATCGTGTCCACGTCGTAGGCGTCACCGGTCAGGAAAAACCCGGAGTAGCCGATGATCGCGTTCCCGTCGTCGAGACCGGAGGCCGCCTTGGAGCCGCCCCACATCAGCGCAAAGCCGAATGCCCAATACGAGAGCGAGGCCATGCAGAAATCGAGGAAGCTCTTGGTCAAGTAGTTGACCGTGTTCTTGGCCCGAATGAAACCGGCGCCCAGGAAAGCGAAGCCGGCCTGCATGAAGAACACGAGGAAGGCGGCGACGAGCACCCACGAGAAGTTCGCCGCCCGCAGCGCGTCCTGGCTGCCTGGATCACCGCCCGTCGGATCGCCGGCCGCCAGCGCAGCGGTCGGCGCCAACGCCAGTCCGAGTGTGCCCAGCAGCAAACCGGCCCGCGACCATCGTCGCGCTACCGGGCGATCCTTGCTCTGGGTTTGCCGATAGTCCCTGTGGTCGTTCATCCGTCTTCCCCCTCCTTGTCCCGGCACGAGTGCAACCAACTACGAGTGCAAGGCAACCGTTCCCCTACACGGTGCTTGCGAACTACCCCAAAACAGGCGGCTACCTCAGCGACCATCTAGCCTCCGGCAAGCATTGGCATCCCGCCGCCCGCCGCTCAAAGGGCAAGCAGCGGCTACGGTCTAAGGACTTACCAGGCAAAAGCGCTGCTGAGGCTGTGGGCTGACGAAAATCCGCGGCTGCGAGTCCGACGTGGGTCGGTACCGCGTGTACTACTTACCGCGCTTGCGAATGATGGTCGGCGCGATGGTCCAGAGGGTGAAGAGTCCGGCGAAAGCTGCTACTCCGACGATGGCTTCTGCTGGCATCTCTGCTTCCCTCCGGCTGGTTGGTTTGCTGCTCCGCTCGGCTAGAACCGGTGAGCAACGCTTCTGAGCCATAAGATACGCGAGCGGCTGTGGCCGGACGACGTGTGATGTATCCGAACCTACTCACCGCCGTTTGTGCAAGTTGCACAAGGGGTCAGTTTCGCACCGGGCGGGAACCGAACACGGGCCGGAATCTGAGCCGTATACCACCGGGACAAGCCTACGCAGTCGCTGATTTCGCCTTCCATATAGGGAGGATGGAGCATCCGGACCCAGGCCAGGACCCGCAGTGGACTATCCCATTGATCTGCAAGGTTCAGCTGCCCGCGCAGCTCAATAACGGTCTGCAATTACTCCCTAGCCCCGGCATCCACGAGAACCCGTACCATTTCATCGGTGCCCCTCCGACGCGCTGCGGCTAGGAGCGACTCGCCGTTGGCCTTCCTTGCATTCACGTCCGCCCCAGCGGCGACGAGTATCTTCAGTGCCTCCGTCTTACCCCGCCAGATCGCCGTGTACAGCAGCGGATCGTTATTGGCCCGCCTCGCATTCACGTCTGCACCGGCGTCCACAAGGATCCGCAGTGCCCCTATCTTATCCCGCCAGATCGCCGTGTACAGCAGCGGGTCGTTATCGCTATCGCGCGCGTCCACGTCCGCACCAGCGTTAACGAGAATCTGCACTTTTTCAGGAGAAGCCCGCCAGATCGCCGTGTACAGGAATGGGTCGCCCTGGTCGTTGCTGGCATTCACCTCCGCGCCGCTGTTGACGAGAGCCTGCAACTCCTCACTCCTAGTGGTGCCCCGCCAAATCGCGCTGTAGAGGCCCGGGTCCCCAGTTGGATAGGGCGTCGCCCTAGGCAAGGGCCTCAGTGTAGGCCGCGTTGTGGCTGTCGGTGGCCGGGGAGCGCGCGTAGGCCGCGTTGTCGCCGTCGGCGGCTGGGGAGTGTGCGTGGGCCGGGATGTGGCCGTCGAATCGGGCCGAGCCGTGATTCGTGGCGCCGACGTCAAGGTGTCGCCGGAGCGCGACACAGTTGCCGTGGCATCAGTAGCGCGCGGCGCGGGCGCGGTGTCTTCATAGAAGATCACTGTGACGACTATGATCCCGACAACGATGACGGAAGTAAGCGCGAAAACCAACGCATAGCGAAACAAGGCGCCCCCCCATGCCGGCCACACTCCGGCTCTGCTACGTCACGACCCACCACCGGGCTGTGTGTCGCGGCCATCTACCGGTCCCTACCTGTCATGTACGGACGGCGGTGGACAGATTCCGATACATCATACGTTGTCCGGCAGCAACCGCTCAGGTACCCTACGGCCAGGAAGCGCTGCTTGTCGGCAGGTCCGAATGGCCTAACCAGCCAGTCCAAGGGGAGGCAGTCGAATGAACAGCTACTGCTCGAACTGTGGCACCCAGTTGGCTGAAGATGCCAAGTTTTGCATGCGCTGCGGCACCCCGGCCCCAGAGGACGCTGCACCGGCTACGGCAAGCGCCGGCGAGAGCCAGCCCCGACCGGATAGCGCACCTAAGGCAACGAATAAGGACCGGAGCAGCTACCGACGCTTCCTCACCATAGACTCGTCCCGTGGCTTCTTGGCAGTTGTAACACCGATACTGATTTGGTCTGCCGCCGTCGGCGTCCTCACCTGGACCATTATCGGGCTTCTGTCGCTCCGCTTTGACCTCGGGTTCATCAATCTCCCCGACTTGCTCTTTAGCATGCTCATCATTGTTGGGATTATGTTGAGTGTTGCCGCCAACTCCTACCTCGTCTACAGCTACCGCGGCCGAGACGGTTCGCTCTGGCAGGCTCTGTCATTCCTCCCGCCGATATGGGCAGCACTTCTGAGCGTCGGCCTGCTCATCATGATCTGGCAAGTCTGGACCGACTTCGCCGGCGGTCCCAACGAGTTGCGGCGGGCCATGTTCTCGTTGATCGGCGTCGGGTTGTGCGGAACCTATGCCGGATTCTTGTCCCTTATAGTGGTTGGACCGGACCGAATCTACCTCGTGGTGCGCCGGGTGATATACGTGCTAACGGTCATCATCGCCGTGGAGATTCTGGATGCGCTCTGGTGGGCGGCCGGGGATCTCTCCGGAAAAGAAATCGGCGTGCATTTCATACGCGCCGGCTGGACCGCAGCCACCTGTGTCGTTATCTACGCCATTATCGCGGTCTTCACGGCGCAGGTAAAAGCCAGAAAGCAGCGCATCGCTGTCCTTGTCACCTACTTGGTGTTGGGCCTTACCGGATTCACCATCGCTGTGTGGTCGTTATGGGACACGTTCCCGCCCGGCGCGCTCCGTTTCATCCACGGTGGGATCGTCATTGTGTCCATCACGACCATTGGGTTGTTGCTGGTGCAGCATTTCCACAGGAATAAGGACACCCGCAGCGCACAGACGACCGGCGCAGAGCCGTCAGATCAACCCAGCGCCCCCATGATTCCCTGACAAAGGACGATGCACAGGCCGCCGGGGCTACATGCGTAGCTCGATGGTATCGCCGTCTTCTAGCACGTAGGTCCGGCTGACGTGCTGGCCGTCGAACTTGCCGTTGCCCCACACCTGCGCGTATTTCACCGTCCCCATCCACTCGATGTGCAGGGCCGCCGCCAGCGTTTCGAGCGTGGCGCCCCGACGCAGCACGACCGGCCGATTGTAGTCCGGTTTCTGACCCTTCGCCCGCGTGTAGACGCGCACTATATCCAGCGCCGCAAATAGCCAACGCCCCAGCCCGTCCAGCCCGTCGCCCACGGTCACGCTGACGGTCAGCGTGGGGAATTGCCGACCAAACTGCGCTTGCAAGGCGGCGCCGGCCTCGTCAGTACCGGACAGGTCCAGGTGCGTCCCGACGACCCGCACCCGCTTCGGCTCGGCCGACTGCACCGCCTCATCGTCAATTTCGGCCGGCAAATCAACGACCGGCTCCAAGCCGATGCCGGTCAACTCCTCCAGCACCAACTCCAGCGACTCCACCGGGTCGGACGCCAGATCGAGGACGACGAGCAGCACGTCCGCCTGCCGCACCAACGACCGTATCCAGCCGTTGGTGTGGTGCATGTCAATCGGCGGCAGGTCCACCAGCTGGACGAGGACGTTTTCGTACCGCAGCATCGCCGGCTGCGGTTCCAGCGTGCTGTACGGATAGTCCGCCACCCGCGGTTTTGCCCCGGTCAGCGCAGCCATGAGGTGCGACTTCCCGGCATTGGCCAGCCCGACGAGCGCGACCTGCCCCGCGCCCTCCTTGCGGACCGTATAGGGGTTCCAGCGGCTCCCGGAGCGCGATTGCGTCTCGGCCTGGTCCCGGAGCTTGGCCATCCGCGTGCGGAGGTCCGCCCGCAGGTGGTCGGTGCCCTTGTGCTTGGGCATGACCGCCAGCATCCGGCGCAGCGCCTTCTGCTTCTCGGCGATGGTATCGGCCTGGCGATACGCTTCCTCGGCCTCGTAGTAGGCCGGCGTCAGATTGGCAGGCATCCCTCAGTCCCCACACAGCCGGCACTACTCCATCAGCGAGAACCGGCCCGCCATGATTGTAGCGCCCCTGCCCGCAGCTTCACCACTAGGCCGTGCTATCAGTCTCGCTGGCGAGATTCAGAACGTCCCGCTTGCCCCCCTCGCTCAAGTAAAAACCAGCCTCCAAGAGTTTGTTGATCCTGTCTCGGACCGAGGGAATGAGGTCGTATTCCTTAGCTCGCAGCAGTATCCCGAGGGTGCCGACGGGAATCAGCCCAAGCTCTAGGCAGAGGCGTCGAGCAGCACGTTCATCCACGAGGACAAAGCAAGCGTCTACCTCACGGGCAAGAGCAAGCGCTTCGCTCTCACCCCGATCAAGGTCTCTGAGTAAGGCTCGCACCAGCATACGGTCTCGTGGGACTCGCTGCGCAACCCAGTGTGCATCTCTGACCTGCGCTGTCCCAGCTCTGCCGGCACCATGGGTAACCACCTCGTCATAGACTGTTGGAGGAATGAGAAGATGTCCCCATAGCCGACGGAGCAGCCAGAACTCACCGATAGCTGCCAAGGCAATGAGGGGTGCAGAGTCCGCAACGACTGGTCCACGCTCAACCAACGGTCTTGTCTAGCTTGCGGAGTGATTCGAGTTCGCGGGCCAACTCGCCGGGTGCGTACCGAAAGTATGGGACTCCGGCAGCGGCCGCTTGCGCCAGGAAATCCCACTTCGGCAGACCTAGCAACTCGGCCGCCTTACCGCCGGAAATCCGCCCGGCCTGGTAGAGGCCGAGCACGGCATAGTAGGTCAGGGCAGCATCCGCCGCCTGATCGCCGTCATCCAGAAATCGGCGCAATTCATCCGGTATCGTCACTTGCATCACTAGCGTCCTCGCGGCCGGCACGCCCAAGCCAGGGCTAGTTACTCGGTATTGGGTATTCTACCGCGCCCCGGCGCACCGCCGACAAGGCCTGTGGGAAGGTGCTACCGCTCCGCGAGGGCCGCCACACCGGGCAGCATCTGCCCGCTCAAGAACTCCAGCGAAGCGCCCCCGCCGGTCGAGACGTGGGTGATCCGGTCGCTCAACCCGGCTTGCTCGATGGCCGCAATCGAGTCGCCGCCCCCCACAATCGTCGTGCCGGGGCAGTGGCCGACGGCGGCGGCCAGCGCACGGGTACCGGCCGAGAACGGCTCGATCTCGAACAATCCCAGCGGCCCGTTCCAGATGACGGTGTGTGCCGACTCCACCGCTTGGACGTAGTGCTGAGTCGTCTGCGGTCCGATATCCAGGATCATGCCGTTGGCCGGCACCTGGTCCACGGCAAAGACCTGATGCGGCGCGTCGGCCGCTGCCGCCGGCGCCACCACCACGTCGGTCGGCAGCAGCAGCTCGCAGTCACTCTGCCCGGCCCGCTCCAATAGCTCGGCGGCGAGCGCCACCTTGTCCGGCTCGTGCCGCGAGCGACCAATCTCGTAGCCCTGAGCGCGCAGGAACGTGTTAGCCACGCCACCGCCGATCAGTAGCTCGTCCGCGCGCGTCAGCAGATGGTCAATGACCTCGATCTTGTCGGAGACCTTGACGCCGCCGATAATCGCCGCGAACGGCCGCTCCGGCTGCTCCAGAGCACCGCCCAACACCGCCAGCTCGCGCTCCAGCAGCAGGCCCGCCACCGCCGGCAGCACGTGGGCAATCCCCTCCGTCGAGGCATGGGCACGGTGCGCCGCGCCAAAAGCGTCATTGACGTAGCGGTCACCTAGTTGGGCCAGCGCACGGGCAAAGGCCGGATCGTTGCGCTCTTCTCCAGGATGGAAGCGCACGTTCTCCAGCAGTGCCACCTCGCCCGGCCGCAGGCCGGCCACAACCGCCTCCGCCTCCGGACCGATGCAGTCGGCAGCCGTGACCACCGGCGCATCCAGCAGCTCACTCAGCCGGGCCGCGACGGGCGCCAACCGCAGCGCCGCGACGACGGTGCCCCTGGGCCGGCCGAGATGAGACAGCAGCACCACCCGCGCCCCGGCGGCCCGGAGCGCGTTGATTGTCGGCAGCGCGGCGCGAATGCGCGTGTCGTCCGTAATCCGCGTCCCGTCGAGTGGCACGTTGAAATCCACGCGCACCAGCACCCGCTTCCCGGCCACCGCCACGTCGCGGATGGTCTGCTTCTTCACCCTGCGCCTCCGACGGCCAATCGTCCGCGGCTCACGCGCCGCCGGCGAGCGCAAACGGGATCGGCGGCTTGGCCGCTCATCATTGCGCCGCCTACATGCGCGTGGCGATTAGGTTCGTCACATCGGCCACCCGGCACGCATAGCCCCACTCGTTGTCGTACCACGCCGCGACCTTGACCAGATCGTCGCCCATCACCATCGTCAGTTGCGAATCCACGATGGACGAATGCGTGTTGCCCTTCAGGTCCATCGAAACGAGCGGCGCGTCGGTCACATCGAGCACGCCTTCCATCCGACCGGCCGCCGCCGCCCGCAGCGCACCGTTCACCTCATCCGTCGCCGTCGGCCGCTCCACCGTGGCGATGAACTCGACAATACTCACCGTCGGCGTCGGCACCCGGTACGCCAGCCCGTCCACGATCCCCTTCACCTCCGGCAGCACGAGCGCCACCGCACGCGCAGCGCCGGTACTCGTCGGGATGATGTTCATGGCGCCAGCGCGTAGCTCGCGATCCGCCGCCCCTTTCGGTCCCGCCACGTCGAGCACCTGCTGCGAGTTGGTGTAGGCGTGGATGGTGGTCATCACACCCTTGCTGATCCCGAAGCTGTCCCACAGCACCTTCACCACCGGCGCCAGCCCATTTGTCGTGCAAGACGCATTCGAGACGATGCGGTGCTGCTCAGGATCGTACTGCTCGTCATTCACACCAAGCACCACCGTAATATCCTCGTCCGTCGCTGGCGCGGAGATGAGCACCCGCCCGGCGCCCGCCGTCAGGTGCTTTGCGGCCATGTCCCGCGCCGTCCCCACGCCGGTCGCCTCGATGACCAGATCAATGTCCAACTCACCCCACGGCAGATCGGTCCACTCGCGCTCCGAGAAGACCTGTATCTCCCGCCCGTTCACGACCAAGCCCGCGTCCGTCGCCTCAATCGTCCCGTCGAACGTCCCGTAGTTGCTGTCGTACTTCAGCAGGTGGGCGTTGGTGGCGCTATCAAAAAGATCGTTGATAGCAACGACCTCCAAGCCCGGGTGCCGCTCGCCCAGTGCCTTGAACGCCTGCCGACCGATGCGGCCAAAGCCGTTGATCGCAATACGCATCTGCTACTCCTTCACCAATGTAAAGCCGCCGGTACCGTCTGCCCTGATGGTACCCGCCGGCTGCGCCTAGGGCAACGGGGCTATCGCCGCGCGCCGCGCCGCTGATTCCGACTCTTCACCCTGAGCAGATCGTTGCAAAGGCCGTCATTCCCGTCTCACCCCCGTCATTCCCGCGAAAGCGGGAATCCAGCCCCTTCCCTGCAGGGAGGGGGTTTGGGGGTAGGTACTCCCCCCCGGCCAGACGGCCGCCCACCTCTCGTTGGTGTACCGTTCACCAAACGTATCGCCGAGTTCCCCAGTGCCGCCGCCCACGCCGAGGACATGCCATGCCCGGCCAGCTCTTCACCCACTACTTCCTGACCACCGGCATCGAGGCCACCCCGGAGTGGCGGTCGGCGGGCGCAGCGGTGGCCGCTTTCCGCAGCGCAGTTGCCCCGGCGTATGCGCCCTTTACCGATACCCGGCAACCACCCAACGAGGCCGTAACGGAGCAAGAGCTAATCCGGCCCATCCTAGCGGCCCTGGGCTGGGCCGACTATCTCCCGCAGCAAGGCGCCGGCCGTAACGAGGATATCCCGGACTACCTCCTCTTTACCGACAGCGCAGCCAAGGACCGCGCCGCCGGCCGGCCCCGCGCTGAAGATCGGTACCAAGACGCTGTGGTCGTCGAAGAGAGCAAACGCTTTGGGTTGGCTCTGGATGCCCGCGACGCGGACGCCAAGGGCCAAGCCGGCACCCCGCACGGCCAGATTCTGCGCTACCTGGCGACCGCCGACATCGCCTCCGAGAGCGTCATCCGCTGGGGCATCCTGACCAACGGCCGCACGTGGCGGCTCTACGACTACCGCGCCCGGCCGCGCGCTACCGGCTACTACGAAGCCAATCTGCAAGCAATCATCCGCTCCGGCGACGATCAGGCGCTCCGCCGCTTCTACCTCCTCTTCCGGCGCGCCTCGTTCATCCGCCAAGCCGGTGCGACCACCACGTTCCTGGAGGATGCGCTCGCCGAGGGGCGCCGCTACGAGGAGCAGGTGGCCCAGGACCTCTCCGGCGTCGTGTTCGAGCGCGTCTTTCCCAACCTGGTCCAGGCGCTGGCGAATGCCGCGGGGGCCGGGGCAGCCCTGGAGCAAGTGCGCGAGGCGGCCCTGATCTGCCTCTACCGCCTGCTGTTCGTGCTCTACGCCGAGGACCGCGGCCTGCTCCCCGTCAACGACGCGCGGTATGAAAGCTACGGCTTGCGGCAACCGGTCCGCGAGCACATTGCCCGCCGGATGCAGCAAAGCGCCGTCTTCTCGAACCGGGCCACCGGCTACTACGACAAGCTGCTGAACCTGTGGCGCATGATTGACGAGGGCGACCCGGACATCGGCCTGCCGCCGTATAACGGCGGGCTGTTCGCTACGGACACCGCCCCGCTGCTGGAGGCGGTCCGCCTCCCCGACGCGCAGCTGGCCCCGATCATCTACGACCTGAGCCACACCGAGACGGACGGCCATCGCCGGTTCATCAACTACCGCGATATGTCCGTCCAGCAGCTCGGCTCGATCTACGAGCGCCTCCTGGAGCGCGAGCCGGTCCGCAACGACGACGGCTGCATCACCGTCCGGCCCAACCCCTACGCCCGCAAGGACAGCGGCAGCTTCTACACGCCCCAGGAGTTGGTTGACCTGATCGTAGAGCGCACCTTGCAGCCCTTGATAGAGGAGCGCCTAGCGCAGTTCGAGGCCACGGCAACCGCCCTACAAAGCGACCGCCGGCCCCACGCCGAACGGACCGCCGAGCTACGTCAACTCGACCCGGCCGTGGCGGTCCTCGACCTGAAAATCCTCGACCCGGCGATGGGCAGCGGCCACTTCCTCGTCACCGCCGTGGACTACCTCTCGGATTACATCGCCGAGCTGGTCGAGTACGTCCCGGCGGTCCCGGCGTGGCTGCCCGACCCGTATACCTCGCCGCTGGTCGAGCGTGTGGCATCCATTCGACAGGACATCCTCCGCCGCGCCGAGGCAGCCGATTGGGTCCTGGACACGTCCTTGCTCACCGACCAGGCCATCATCAGGCGCATGGTGCTCAAACGCTGCATCTACGGCGTGGACAAGAACCCCCTGGCGGTCGAGTTGGCGAAAGTGTCGCTGTGGCTGCACAGCTTCACCGTCGGCGCCCCGCTCTCGTTCCTGGACCACCACCTGCGCTGCGGCGACTCCCTGCTCGGCCTGACGGTGTGGGAAGCTATCGGCGAGCTGAATCGGCTCGGCGGCGTGTTCGCCGGCTCGGCCATCGCTGGCGCCGAATCCGCCACCAAAACAATGCAGGAGATCGAGGCGCTCTCCGACGCCGACATTGCCGAGGTCCGGGCATCGGCCCTCCTGTTCCGCGGCGTCGAGGACACGACAGAAGACCTGCGCGGCCTGCTCGATTTCCTGTCCGGCCTCTCCTGGCTCACCGCCGGCATGAAGAAGCGGGAACAGGCCGCCTTCCAAGCGCCGCTCGGCGAGGCCCTGGCCAGCACCACCGACGCCTACCGCCTCCTCGCCCACGGACCAGGCGCCACTCCCCCCTCTCCCCGCGGGAGCGGGGCCGGGGGTGAGGTCCGTGCCCCCGTCCCCCCGCCGGGCGGGGGGACCACAGGGGGGCCAGCCCCGACAAATCCCCGTCGCCCCAACCCGCCGCAGTCGCCCGCGCCGCCGTCCCCCCGTCACAACGGGGGGACCACAGGGGGGCCAGCCTTCCAGACCCTCTGGCACAACGCCAAATCCACCGCCGACCGCGAGCACTTCCTCCACTGGGAGGTCGCCTTCCCCGGCGTCTGGCACGGCTGGCAGCACACCCGGCCGCAAGGCGGCTTCGATGCCGTGATCGGCAACCCGCCCTGGGACCGCATCAAGCTCCAGGAAGTCGAGTGGTTTGCCACCCGCTCGCCGGCCCTGGCGCGGGCCCCGACCGCAGCCGCCCGCCGCCGGGGTATCCAACAGCTACGCAATCAGGGCAGCCCCCTCGCCACCGCGTTCGATGCCGCCAAAGACCGCGCCGATACCCTCGGCAAGCTGGTGCGCGGCTCCGGCCACTACCCCCTGCTCGGCGGCGGCGACATCAATCTCTATTCCCTGTTCGTCGAGCGCGCCATGCGCCTCATCAAACCCGCTGGCATCGTCGGCCTGCTCACGCCGTCGGGCATCTACGCCGACAAGACCGCTGCCCGCTTCTTCCAGACCGTTTCGACCAACGGCCGCGTGTCCGGCCTATTCGACTTCGAGAACAAGAAGATATTCTTCAAGGACGTTCACGCCTCGTTCAAGTTCGTCGCCTTGATTTTCGGCGGCGAGCAGCGGCAGTTCGAGCAAACCGACTGCGCCTTTTTCCTCCACAATAAAGCCACTATCAACGATCCCGACCGCTGCTTCCCGCTCGCGCCGGCCGATTTTGCCCGCGTCAACCCCAACACCGGCACCGCGCCCATCTTCCGCACCCGCCGCGATGCCGAGATCACCCGTGGCATCTACGAACGCCATCCCGTCCTCGTAGACCACTCATCCGGCCAGGAGCACCGCACCTGGCCCGTCCGCTACCACACCATGTTCCACATGGCTAACTCTTCCCACCTCTTCCGTACTGCGACCCAGTTGGAAGCCAAGGGCTTCTACCCGGTCCAAGGCAACCACTGGAAGCGAGGGGATGACCTGTATCTGCCCCTCTACCAGGGCCGAATGATCCACCAATTCGACCACCGCGCCAATTCGGTGAGCTACAACCCTGAGAACACACTTAATCCCTACTTGAGTGAGGGGATCAGCCACGAGCAACTCGCCGATCCATCCTTTTTGCCCAATACCCAGTATTGGGTGCCGGAACAGGAAGTGACCAGTCAGATGTCTGACAACCTTGGATGGACAATCGCATATAGGCGTATCGCACGTCCAACTGATACCAGAACTATGATTGTGACTGCTGTGCCCAAACTAGGTTTGGCTGACAGCATCTTCCTCTTGATGCCAGAGAAACAACTCTCCGCTTCCAACGCCTGTGGGGTTGTAGCCAACCTCAACAGCTTTTGCTTCGATTACGTAACTCGCCAGAAGATGCCCGGGACAAATCTGAGTTGGTACATCGTCGAACAACTCCCCGTCATCGCCCCCGCCGACTACGACCGGCCATTCGGCAACACGACCGCCCGCCAACTGGTCCGCGACCACGTCCTGCGCCTCACCTACACCGCCCACGACCTAGCACCATTCGCCCGCGACCTCGGCTACGACGGCCCGCCCTTCATCTGGGACGAAGAACAGCGCCGCCACCTCCGCGCCCGCCTCGACGCCCTCTACTTCCACCTCTACGGCCTCAACCGCGAGGACGCCGCCTACGTCCTCAGCACCTTCCCCATCGTCCGCCGCGAAGACAGAGCCACTTTCGGCACCTACCGCACCCACGACCTCATCCTCGCCTACATGAACGCCCTAGCCGCCGGCGACACCCAGACCCACGTCGCGCTATAGCGGGACTCCTCCCCTCACAAGGGTAGGCTTTTCTGTAGGGGCGCGATTCATCGCGCCCACGTCCCCGTCATCGCGCCCACGCCCCCGTCATCGCGCCCAGCCGCCCGTCATTGCGGCGGAAGCATGCCCCGTACCCCGATACGGGGCCGCAATCCAGCCCCCCAACTGCCGCTCGCCACACCGCCCCTGCTTCCCTGGAGGGCAGCGGCGGACCAACTCCGCCATTGCCCCCCTTCCCTGGAGGGAAGGGGCCGGGGGTTAGGTCCAATCCGCCCCGACACAATAAACCTACCCTTGTGAGGGCACCTCCCCCGTCTCCCTCTCCATCGCAGCGCGATAGAGAGGGAGAGCCGGCCAGCTACGCGCGGTGTGTCGGTGGGTGCGGGCCGGTATTGACACGGATGCACAGGATGGACAGGATGAGGTAGCGAAGCCTACCTCTGGACTGAGCCACCAAGCAGCAGTTACCGGCCGTTCTTCTATGGTCGAAGACGTATCCTTATACTTTCCACCACCAGGATGAGGTGTAGATTGTCTTGTGTCCAATTTCCCAGGCTGTCGCTTGACTCCACATATTCTGGCCATTGGCGCCGAACTTGGCACTGTTATCGAGTTGGTCGTACACTTTCGATGTGATCTGTGTAGCTGGTCCAGATCGTGCAGATAGCTTGGCCGCATAGTTGGCCGCACGGCCAACCCAGACGAGATCGTTGGCCCCCCGAATGCCAGTGCGAGCCACCAAGAGATCGCTCGTGTCGATACCGACTACGTGCTTTACCGAGTAACCACAGTTGGGATATTGGCTTTGTATGGCGGGATTGATAATCTCTGACACAGCATAGTTGATCTTGAGAGCAGTCCTAGCAGCGACACTATTCTTGTTTTTACCGGTGAACACCGCCATGATACGGTCTCCATCATATCCAGTAATTTTCCCATTCTCCGAGCGGATTATCCTCGCTGCACACACCAGGTATATCTTGTAGATTTCTGCCGCGAAGGTAGGCTCTACGGTATTGACAAGCTCGGTTGAGTCGTCGAGGTCCGCGTAAAGGACTGTACCATCCAGCGTGACGGCATCGTTGCCTAGTTTCAGATTATCTGTTTCCGGCACGACGCGGCCGCGCCGGGTGGTCCATTGCTCTTGAAGGATTTTACGTACTTCCGATTTGAGGTTGTCTCCAAATGCCATACGGCCTCCCCTGAAGCAATCTCAACGAGGGCCCGCCGCTAGTATAGCAGTTCTCAGTGCATTGCACGCCGATGCCACCGATGATGAGAGGTCACTCTCTGGTCCCGACTCATAAACCAAAGGGATGATGCCCATGAGGTCGGTAGGAATTTTGAGATCGGTCCCACGCGGCTGAACCAAGAAGGTGCGAGACCGGCCTAGCGCACCCATGAACAATCCCAACTCGAATATGATGTTGTCCCGAGGGGCATCACTCGTCACGTTGCGGCTGATTACCTTGTCGTCGCTTGTCAGCACAAGCGCAGCAAAGTCAACATTGGATAATTCTTGCTCCAGCGATTCGATTGGAAAGCTCGATGCCTTGAAGACACTGTCCGTCCAGACATTAACAACTATCGAGTCGTGTGCGAGTGCTGTTTGGATCGCACGAGCGACAGGTAAAGACTCTGCTGAACAGCCTACAAACAAGACTGGGCGGGGATTCGGGGACGCGATGAATCGGTTCCGCTGCCGAAGGCGAGCAGCCAGTTCACGGGCGATATTCCTCCACAACTTGGGATTGGATTCCGCAACGTCGGTGAAAGCGGTAGATGATAGGCGAGCTACCACCACCTCATCCACGGCAACGGCGGACGCGGACCGGGGTTGTCCTGGGTCAACAAGTGCCATCTCTCCGATATGCTGCTCTGCCGTCCTAACCGCAACCTCGCGGTCAAGCACTTTGATGGAAACATTCCCGGCCAAGATAAAGCAGATGTCATTATCAGTGCCCGACTCTTCAATCACCGTGGCGCCCGGCTGGAAACCCGCAATCTCCGCGGACTCACTGATCGTCTCGGCCAAATCGGCATCGTCGCCGATGACCGGTTGGTTTCTCAGCGCGGCAATAACAAGACGTGGCCCTTCTGGTCCAGTAAATCGCCCAAGCATGTCCTACAGTTTCCCGATGGGCCCGATTCGTCTTTCAGGCCGCGGTGACCTCGACTGCCAGGTTGCGCCCAACGGCCCGGAGTGCCTTCTGGACCTGGCTGATGGGGGAATGCTGGTCCGGGTTGGTCAGCTTTCGCACCGCCGCCGCGCTGATGCCCAGCCTGCGGGCAAGCTCCACTTCCGTGATGCGTTGCGCGCGCATGGCCGAGTAGAGCGCGAGCTTGGCGGCCACAATAGTAGGTACTGCAACGAGTTGTTGCCCAGCAACGGCCGCGCTGGGAGCCGGGATCTCCCATTGCTCATGGACGTATCCGGCCAGGGCCGTAGCGAGGGCGTCCTCCGCCATTGCCAGGGCTTCGGACCGGTCTCTTCCGCCAGTGATAGCCTCGGGCACGTCGGGGAAGGTCGCCAACAGGCCGCCTGCTTCATCGGGGGTAAGCTCGCACGGGTAGGTATAGATCATGGCTCAGAACTCCCTACGGTCAATACCCAGTTGACGCAGCATTGCGGCCAACATAGCCCTTGACAACTCGCCCCGTTGTACGGTGGTGAACCGGGCGCCAACGTAGAGCCGGCCGTGACTGCCTTTGCCATGAGCAGGGTCGAAACGGAACGTTTGCCCGGTCTTGCGGGCGTAGGTTCTGGCTCGCCTGATGAACTCACGGCGGTTCATAGCGCAATGACACCCCCGAGACGGTTCGGATAGGCTCGGTTGCTGCGCTGTGGACGCGGTGCCCTGCCAAGTGCAGTCCTAGGGAAACAAAACAGCGCGGGGATGAACTGGCCTCTCACCCGCTGAACGGGATCGGGGGACCCCAGACAATCCGCGCCGTTCTCCATTCTATGATTTAGCTGGCATATTGTCAACTGCCCAGTGAGCGCCATCCCCACCGCCCGTGAGATTCCCATGCACGCGGGAATTCATCCTGATCATCCGTGCATCCTGCAAATCCTGATGCAGACTACGGTAGCACCCGTGCTTGCCGGGGCGGCATGGTACGATGGAGGAACCGGGCGAACGGAGGGGCAAGCATGGCGAGTATCACGGTCCGTAACCTCGACGCCGAGCTTCAGCAACGACTACAACACCGGGCGGCCCGGCATGGCCGCTCGCCGGAAGAGGAAGTCTGCGACATCTTGCGGGCAGCACTCGGGCCGGAGGCGGCGCTAGAGCAAGAGACAGCCCCAGCAACGGGCCTCGGTACAGCGATCCACGAGCTATTCAAGCCTTTCGGCGGTGTAGAGCTGGACATCCCGCCACGTGAGCCAATGCGCGCGCCCTCAGACCAGGAGCGATGCTGATGACCGAGCTTCTGCAGCAAGCCTTCGAGCAAGCGGCCAAGCTGCCACAGACGCAGCAGGATACCTTTGCGCGGTTTCTGCTCGCCGAGTTGGATGCGGAGCGGCGCTGGGCCGAGTTGCTCAACCGTCCCGAGTCGGAGGACTTGCTAGAGCAACTGGCTGACGAGGCCGTGGCGGCGCACCGCGCGGGCCGGACGCAGCCGCTGGACGCGGAAGCATTGTAGGCCTGCGTTCCTATACGCAGCCTAGCTTTTGGGATTGCTACCGGCGCCTGCCGGAGCACGTCCGGCGGCAGGCCCGCGCAGCCTATCGGTCCTTTGCGGCAAATCCGATGCATCCCGGCTTGGGGTTCAAGCGTGTGGGACTGCGGCGTCCGGTCTACTCGGTGCGCGTGAGCAAAGATTATCGTGCCCTGGGCGTGCTTGACGACGGTGACATTGTGTGGTTCTGGATCGGCCCCCACCACGAGTACGACCGGCTTCTGCGGCGAACGTAGCGCCCACCGTGGCGATCTCCGCGTGCCGAGAGTGATGGTCAGCAGCTTCCCCTCATCCTGCAAATCCTGATGCAGACTATGGCAGCACCCGTGCTTGTCGTGCAGGCATGGTACGATGGAGGAACCGGGCGGACGGAGGGGCAAGCATGGCGAGTATCACGATCCGTAACCTCGACGCCGAGCTTCAGCAACGCCTACGCCATCGGGCGGCCCAGCATGGCCGCTCGCCGGAGGAGGAAGTCTGCGACATCCTACGCACCGCACTCGGGCCGGAGCCTACGGCACCGGAGAACCTGGCTACTGCCATTCGCAAACGCTTTGCGCCTCTGGGGGGCGTAGAGCTAGACCTCCCACCGCGCGAGCCAGCGCGCGAACCGCCAACGTTTGACTAGGCGTTCGGCGATGATCGTCCTGGACACCAATGTCGTCTCGGAGTTGATACGCCCTAGACCCAATCCCAGCGTCGTGGACTGGGTAGCCAGGCAACCTGGGACAAGCCTGTTTATCTCCGCGGTCACCGAGGCGGAACTGCGCTACGGTGCCGAGATTCTGCCAGCCGGGCACCGTCGCCAGCGGCTCGCCGCCGAGATCGAGAGCACGCTCCGGGAAGACTTCTCTAGGCGCATTCTCCCCTTCGATAGTGCCGCCGCCCGTGCATATGCCACGATCATGGCTGACCGCCGCGCTACCGGCCGGCCGATTGGCCAATCCGACTGCCAAATCGCGGCGATTGCCCGCTCCCGAGGAGTACCGGTTGCCACTAGGAACGTAGACGACTTTGCCGGCTGCGGGATCAAGGTGGTGAATCCCTGGGGAAAATAAGACAGCGCGGGGATGCACCGCCCCTCGCCCGGTCGTGCAGTACACTAGCAGCGCCGTAACTTGGCGGCCCTCAAGCCCTCAAGGGAGAACACATGATGCTCGACGTGTTGTTGCGCGGTGGCCGGGTGGTGGATGGCAGCGGTGCGCCCTGGGTGCCCGGTGACGTGGCTATCCAAGACGACCGCATTGTCGCCGTCGGCAACCTGCCCGGCGCCACCGCCCGGCGCATTATTGACGTGTCGGGGCAGATCATCGCCCCCGGCTTCATTGACTGCCACACGCACAGCGACTGGAGCATCCTGGTCAACCGCGCCTGCGACAGCACCGTCCGCCTCGGCGTGACCACCGAAATCCTCGGCAACTGCGGCTTCAGCCACGCCCCGCTCACGCCCCGCAACCGCGAGCGCATCAGCACCGATCTCGCCAACTCCGCGCCCGGCGCCACCGTCACCTGGACCACGTTCGGCGAGTACCTCGACACCCTCGAAACCGGCGGCTTGGGCGGCAACGTCTCCGTCCTCGTCGGGCACGGGGCCGTCCGCAGCGCCGTCATGGGCTACGACGAGATACCGGCCACCCCCGATGCCATCACCCAGATGGAGCGTCTGGTCGCCCAGGCCCTCGACGAGGGCGCGCTCGGCCTCTCTACCGGCCTGGAGTACGTGCCGGGGCGCGCGGCCTCGGCCGAGGAGCTGACCGCGATGAGCCGCGTCGTCGCCCGCACCGGGCGGGTTCATGCCTGCCACCAGCGCACCCGCAACGAGGAGTTCGAGCAGTCCATCGCCGAGATCATCGGCATCTGCGAGCAGGCCAGCGCCCGCCTCCAGCTCTCCCACAACTTCGCGCGCCGCGGCTCGCCGCCGGGCGCGTGGGGGCGCGTGATGGACCAGATTGACGCCGCCCGCCGCCGCGGCCTCGACGTATCGTGCGACACGACCAGCTACGCGACCGGCCTCGGCCTGATGGCTGCCGTCCTCCCGCCCTGGCTGTTCGACGAGGGTCCGGCCGTCGCTGCCGAGCGGCTCGCCGTCCCAGCCGTCCGCGAGCGCGTCAAGAACGATTGCAGCCGCTACTGGCTCCTGATCGCCGAGCGCCAGTGGGACAAGCTCTGGCTGGCCCGCACCGCCAACAGCAACCACCTCTTTGGCAAGTCCTTTGTCGAGATCGGCGACCTCCTCCATCAAGACCCGATGGACTCCTACCTCGACATCCTCCACAACGAGGGCGCGGCCATCAACGACGCCATCCTCGTCGGCGTGGAAAACAGCGAGCCGCACCTGCACGAGATGATGACCCACCCCCTCTATGCGTTCGAGGCCGACTCCTGGACCGCCAGCGCCACAGGACCGCTCGCGCCGCTCGTCAATCATCCCGCCAACTTCGGCTGGACGGCCCGTATCCTCGGTGACTACGTCCGCGAGCGCCGGTGGATGCCCCTGGAGTCAGCCGTCCACAAGATGACCGCCGTCCCCGCCACCAAGTTCGGCTTCTCCGACCGCGGTCTGCTGCGTCCGGGCCTCGCCGCCGACGTCGTCGTATTCGACCCGGCCACCATCCAGGACAACGGGACCCTCGCCCAGCCCGCGCAGTATCCGTCCGGTATCTCCTACGTGCTCGTCAACGGCGCGCTGACCGTCGAGCAGGGTGAGCACACCGGGGCACGCAGCGGGCAGGTGCTCCGCCCGGCCCACTAGCCCCAGCGATCACGTGACCCGGACCAGGCGCTGCGGCCGCGCGCCAGGAACCCGCTCGATCAGACCGCGCGCCTCCAAGTCGAGCTTGACCGTGACGACGTACCAGCTTACCGAGGCGTTCCCGAACAGTTCGTCCGGCAAGTGTGGTCGCACCGCATCCGCCAGGTCCTGAAACGGAAAACCGGCCTCGTCCGCCGGCACGACCTCCAGCAAAGCCGCCTTCATCGCCTCGTACTTGGCGGCGTCTATTCTCGTACCCTGCTTCCCCGCCTCCGGATGGATCGTCTGAAACTTCCCCACATTCCCTCCCATATCCACTCACCTTCTCCCCATCCACTGTCCCGCCATTGCAGCCCCAGCCGCAATCCACGCTCCCCTCTCCAAATGTTGGAGAGGGGACCGGGGGTGAGGCTAACCCCGTCCCCCCGCCGCAGCGGGGGACCACAGGGGGGCCAGCCCTCCCCCTCCCCCTCCTGTCCATCCATGTAAATTCCTACCCCCCGTTGTCTTTCCCCACCCCCCGTTGATATGTCTCTATTGACGGGGATTGGCAGTTGCAAGCCCCTCCTGGAGCACCGGGCACCGCCCGGCAGGGACCCACTCGCATCATCATGCTAGTCAACCACGGTGGCACCGCCACCCAGCCGAGGGCACCGGGTCATGAGCGACCCCACG
>DAOUJP010000041.1:0-11747 GCA_034422515.1 Chloroflexota bacterium
CGGTCATGCCTGCTCCGTAGCCGCGGCTCCCATCGTGGAGCCGTGCGCGCGCTCTACCCAATACTATGCGCGTTCCGTGCAAATCGTTCCCTTAATGTCGCCCGGCACGGAGGATTGGCTGCTGCGGCCGGCAGGAGCAGACCAGGTGCCACCAGGCATCGTCACCGCCGTGGCCCGGTGGCTCAACAGTCCTGCGGGTTGGGGCGCAGGAACAAACGGACCGTGGACTTATTGGGGGATCGGGAAGTGCCAATACACGGTCGAATGCTTCCTAATACACACGTGAAATAAGGAATAGTAGACCGCTCCGGCCGTCTCATCTTCACTCGGCGGCGCGGCGGGTCGCTTAAGAACGCCTTGCTTGTAGGAGCGCCACAATCCCCAGTGCCACCCATGCCGGCAGCGACACGACCACCGCGTAGGCCAGTACGCCTATGGGCCCCAGCAAGCCGCCCATAATGAACGCCAGCACGGAGAACGGGGCCAACACAACGGCGCAGGCATACGCCAGCGACCGGACGCGGCGGTGCAGGAGCAGGACAGCGAGCGTCAGCGGGATACCGCTCGGCCACCCGGGAAACACCAACTGCACGAACGCCGTGGCCTCCATCGTGACCAGGCCTTCGACGCCGAACCGCAGCAACGATACGAGCAGCACTGCGACCGGCAGCCACAGCGCAAACACGATTGCCCGGACCAGCACTCCCGCAAACCCGGTGCCCATGAACACCTCCCTTTCCTAGCGCCGCGGCGACGAGCTGCCCCACTGGCGGCCCGCTGGCTGGCTGTAGCCCGCAGCCCTGGCCGGACCGCCGGCGTGCCCGGCGTAGCTCGCCTCACCGGCGGCTACCGGTGCAGTAGCGCCGCTGTCACTGCCGGGTGCTCTGCTTCAGCCAACGGTACACATACTTGGTGATGAACACGTGACCGAGACTGGAGACTGCTCCCGTTGCACCGAACATCGAGGTGATGACTATGAAGTCTTGGGCTTCGGCTTGTTGTCCAGAAAAGGTAAGCGCCAGGAATATCAAGCCGATGACGGCACCGACCACGTATCCGACGACGACAGCAGTGATGAGCGCCATCGGCTGTCCCCTGGCCCGGAGGTCTCCCGGCCACCCCCTCATTGGCGCTTGCCTCTTGGCAGCCAACGGGGCAAGCACTCAGTAATCAGCACATGACTGAGACTGGCAACCGCTCCCGTGCCGCCGAACAGCAAGGCTGTGCCGACAAGAGCGGTCACCGGGTTGACCACGTACATGACCGTGACCTGGAATATGAAGCCGACAATAGCACCGATCACGAACCCGTTGCCGGCGGCGGTGAGTAGCACCATTGGCGCCTCCTTTTGCCAGGCGGCTTCCGCCCCCTATGGTACCTGACAAGACCCGGAGCGGCTATGTCTCGTCGCCCGCGTAGAGCCGCGCGACCGCCCCCCGGCCGGCCAACTCCTTCGCGGCATAGCGGCTCACCATCGCCGGACCCTGCCAGCGTCCCGCCTGCATGACCGCCGGCAACGAGGCGCCGGCGCGCACGAGCGCCTGGGCCGTGCCGACGCGCGCACTGTGACCACTGTAGCCGTCTGGGAGCCCGGCTGCCTGGCATGCTGCCTTCACCCGCCGCCCAATGGTGTCTGGTGCCAGGCCAAAGACGGGCTGCTCCGGCGCGGCCTCACCGGGCCGGATCGCGTCGAGTGCCGCCATCGTCGCGGCGCTGAGATAAAGCACCGCGCCGGCACCTTCCTGGTCCGTCTTCGAGCGGCGCACCGTGAGGCGGCCGCTGCCGTCCGCTTCGCGCTCAATGTCCCCCCAGGTGAGGGCGGCTGCTTCGGAGCGCCGGAGCAGCGCGTCCCACAGCGTGCGGACCAGGGCCACGTCCACGCGACCGCGCCAGCTCGCCGTCGCGGCGCTTTCGGTGCGCCCAGTCGGGCCGGTGCGGGGCTGGGCGGCCGTGACCTCGATCCGCACCAGGTCGGCCGGGGAGAGGCCGCGGGCCTGCCGCGGCTGGGCGCCCAGTCGCCGGGCCAGGGCCTGGAGCGTGTCACGGACCAGCGGGTGCGCGGTGGGTGCGGCGTGGCCGGTCGCGCGATGCACCGCCGCGACGGCGCTGGCACTGGCGCGCACGGTCGCGAGCCGGACGCCGGTGGCAGCGCGGTGGCGGAGATAGAGCGCCACGTCCGGCGGGGCGGCGGGGAGCGCGCGGCACCGCTGCTCGACGCACCACTGGTCGATTGGGGGATCGGGAAGTGCCAATACACGGTCGAATGCTTCCTAATACACACGTGAAATAAGGAATAGTAGGCCTAACGGTACTGCACACAGTACCACGTTTGAGTTGGTTGTGGCCCTGTGAAGGCCAACGTTCCCGCTCAATACTGGCCCCGGTCATTGTAGGAGGAAGGAAACAGCGGCGTGTGGATGGACACCACCTGCACATCCATTCCTCGGCGTCCCTATCGGCCAGCCTCTGCTCCGGCGCGTATCATCTCTTTGGCGAGTTAATCAGAATCCGTTTGCCGTGCCCCACGATGGTCTCTTCCACCCGTGCCGTTAGCGCCGGAATTGTCAACCTGTTGGCAAACAGCCTGAACACAATCATCTGTGCAAATTATGCCTTCGGGATTGCCTCGCAATTTAGGGGAACGGCTCAGTGAAAGATTAGGCCGAATGCGATGAATGCCTATGCCAAGCGCACGAGTTCAACCAGGCCGCAGAGCCGTCAGATTGCGTGTCCCTGCTACACACAGTATGATTTGCTGTATCCGCTATTCATACGGAGGGAGCCATGCGAGTATCCGAGCGCGGGCAGATCACCATTCCCAAGCGCCTGCGGGAGCGGTTTGGGATGAATCACAACGTCGAGGTCGAGATCACGCCGACCGAGCGGGGGCTGCTCCTCACAAAGAAGACGAACGCGGCGCATCCAGTGGACAGAGTCTACGGGATCCTAGGCAAGGACGCGCTTGGTGTAGGCGTAAGCGTGGACGATTACATCGAAGAGCTTCGAGGCAGGTGATTACCGCCGTCGATACCAACGTCCTGCTGGATGTGTTCATCCCGGATGAGGCGCATGGACCCCGTTCCCGAGCATGGCTCCGCGCGGCCTATGACGCCGGTGCCGTTGTCGTGTGCGACATTGTGTACGCTGAACTCGCGCCATCCTTCCGCGACCGGGCCACGCTGGACGTGGCACTGCGCGAGATCGGAGCCACGATCTCCCCCATCGATTCCTCGATTGCCTACGAGTCGGGATTGCGTTGGCAGCAGTACCGCGCGGCCGGTGGGCCACGGCAGCGGATCATGACCGATTTCCTGATAGGCGCTCACGCCATGTTGGCGGCGGACGCCTTCTTGACCCGGGACCGGGGGTTCTTCTCCACCTACTTTCCGGAGCTGAAGGCTCCAGCTAGACCATGACCACGCCCGCCGCCAAGCGCACCGAGTTCGATCGTGCCGAAGCGCCGGCGTGCCAACTGCTGGAGCGGCTGGGGTGGATGTATGTGCCGCGCGCAGCGCTGGCGGCCGAGCGCGTCATCTTCGAGTTGGAGCACGTCAATGCCACCGGCATGGCCCGCAACCAGGCCATCCACGAGTGCCTGACCTACGGTACCGACGCGAGCCCACTTGGCGTTGAGATCAAGTATGCCCAGAAGTCTGGGCCCACTAGGAACTGAATAGGCCAGAAAACCCGGAACACGTACCCCCATCGGCGCTCCTACAGCCTCACAAGGAAGCACCAAGGGGCGATGCCCTAGTCGTTGGCGGTGCGGATGATTTCGAGCGTCCCGTCGCTAGAGCTTCAGTAGCCCCTCCATGTGGCTTCCCGCATACCCCTTTAGACCTCTTGGGCGAGCGTGTCTGTTTTCGAATCGAGGCCCAGCGCTCAGGTACACATGGGCAGTGGAACTAGAAGTGATCTGACTACTTGGTCAGTCCTTGTAGGTCCCCGTGCAGTGAGAACCAGCCGAATGACCCGTTGCCATGCTCCATGCAAACTGGCCACCTAACTGGGGCTGACGGACCGTCTGAAGGCGCCTACGATATCCCCAGAGCAATCTTCGTTCAGCTTCGGGAGGATCGAGGGGTCAGATGAACGTTTCAACGCAAGTTCCGTCAGTCAACTTCCACCTGTGGAAGCCCTGCAATATGCAGTGCAGATTCTGCTTCGCCACCTTTCACGATGTCGGACCGAACAACCTGCCGCAGGGACATCTGCCCCGGGAGGACTGCCTCATGGTGGTCGAGGCGCTGGCTAGGGCGGGGTTCGATAAAATCAATTTCGCCGGCGGAGAGCCCACCCTTTGCCCCTGGCTACCTGAGCTGATACGGCAAGCCAAGGCACTGGGGCTCACCACGTCCATGGTCACCAACGGCAGTTTCGTCACGGGGACATGGCTGGACCGCGTAGACGGTGCTCTGGACTGGGCGGCGGTGAGTATAGACTCGGTCGATCCAGAAAAGCTGAAACGCACGGGAAGAACTACGCGGGCGGGCCCATTGAGGGAGGCCGACTACCTGCGCGTCATGGCTATGCTTAAACAGCGTCTTACTCGCGTGAAGGTCAACACCGTGGTAACGCGGAGCAACTACGACGAGGACTTGGCAGCGTTCATCGCCAGCGCGCGGCCGGAACGGTGGAAATTGCTTCAAGTGCTCCCGGTCAGGGGTCAGAATGATGGCCTGGTTGACGATCTTGTAATCACCCGCGAAGAATTCGCCCGCTACGTGGCACGCAATCGCTACGTGGAGACCCTGGGGATCGTGGTGGTACCAGAGAGCAATGACCTGATGACCGGCAGCTACGTGATGGTCGATCCGGCTGGACGCTTCTTCGACAACGTGGCCGGTACTCACGTCTATAGCCGGCCCATCAACCAGGTCGGTGTTGCTGCCGCCCTGAGGGAGGTATCGGTTGACCCGGGCAAGTTCCGGTTGCGGGAAGGCCTCTATGACTGGCGAAAGGCGGGAGGGTGAAAATGAGTGACCGCGAAGTGATGCCCGGCCTCCCCACAAGTGGTCAGATAATCGGAGCACTGGTCAAGAACCTAGGCATTAGACACATTGCACTCCCGCCTAGAACGGCCAGTCGGTATTTCTCCGCCGATCTGGATCACCTTGTGAAGGAGTCCACCAGGGAAGAGATCCTTGGAGCCATAGCGGAGGTGCTTACCGACTACGGCTTCGCTGCGTCGCCGCAGGTAGGGGAGGACAGTCACAGGTCAGCGCCCCGGCTGGCCTTCATGCTGCGGTGGCACGCGGATCACTGGGACCGGTTACGCTCGTTCCTGCGCCGCAGGACAATGTACGTCCTGCCGAGCAACCTACCGCAGGTCTGGGCGGCCTACGTAAGACTCGCAGTCATCGATCTGGCGCTCAGGGTAGCCGCTTGCCTGCATCTTGCCGGGGCGTCTCCGGCCGCTCTGGACTTGCTCGGTAGTACCGACCGTACCGCACGAGGACACTATCTCAACGAGAAGCGCCAGCAGGCTGGGCTCACCCTGGACGGTCTCGCCGAAGAGGTCAAGGTGAGCAAACATACCGTCGACGACTGGATGTACGACGGTGCCCGGCCGACCAATGACAACCTCGCGAGAATAGCCAAGGTGCTGGCTGACAAGATTGAGGGCTCGACCACATCGGGCATCGCCCTTGAACTACGGGCCCTCTACTGGATCAGTGATATCGCCGGCCTACTGGTCGAGCACCTAGAGGCCAAAGTCGTGGACGAAGCCATCGGGCGACTGCATCGGTACGCTGCGGCAACCTATAGCACCATTGAACAGCAGTTCCCTACCGAAGAACGTGCAGCGGGTCTCACTGTGTTGGCTGACCTCGGCGTTGGCGCCGGCCTTGCGAATCCGCTGCTGGCAGCCCTGATCGAACATGAGCCGGATGACGAATGGCGGGAGGACTTGCGGTCCACTGGTATGGACTGGGTCCGGCGCGTGCTCGCGGTCAATTCCCAAGTTCACCAAGCCGAGGTGGACGACCTGATCGAGAAGACCGATGGGCGCCTTTTGGATGACTGGGACGTAAGCAATCCTGAGGCCTATGCCCACTACCGGCGCGCCCAGCAACTCCAGATGCAGGGCAGACGCGGCGAAGCCTTGGTCGAGGTGGAGAAGGCGGCCCAGCTGGATCCGTTGGATCCGGCGAACCACTTTACGTTGGGGTCGGTGAAGACCAGCATTGGCATCGGGCGTGGCGACACGTCCCTAGTCAACGCAGGCCTGGATGCGCTATGGCTGGCGGCGACATTGGACCCCAAGTGGATTGTGCCCTGGACCGAAATCGGTGAGATACTGCTCCACACGGGCCGACCCGAGGAAGCGGTCACGCATCTGCGAAATGTAAAATCGGAATGCGGGCCGCTGGATTGTCGCTACTACAGCGTGCTGGGGGCGGCATACTGGAAACTGGAGCGACTGCCCGAGGCGCTGGCAGCATTCGAGGCCGGCCTCGAACGGGACCCGGAGGAGACGGCTGCTTTGGTCGCGGCTGCGGAAATCGCTTTATTGCTCGGCGACGGCGACAAGCACCGACGGTACCGCCGAAGAGCGCATCATTTTGGTGCCGACGCCGACACGGACAAACTCCTCGAAGTGCTCCGGGAATTCTGTCAAAACGATCGGGAGAATACTGACACAGCCAGCCATGACCGATAGATCGCCGTCATGGACGCCGTTATCAGGCTCAACCCCGCTGATGACGATGCTCGCCTAACCAGGGGCATGGCACATTTCGCCACGGGAAGGGACCATCTCGCAATTGCGGATGCGGACGCCGTCATACGGCTGAATCTGGATCACGCAGTTGCGTAGGCGCGACGGCCCGGTCCGGCCCTCGAGCCGTCGCCGCTCCAGGAGACGCGCCCGGCCGCGGCGGTGGAGACCGTCACCTTCGAGACCATCGCGGTCGGCGGTGCGGTCCACCCCTGCACCATTCACTCGCCACTCAAGACCGAGGTTGACGGAGCCGCGCTCCCTGAGGACAGGACGAGCAGCCAGTCGAGCGAGGCGAGCCACAAGCCCGGCCGCTTCCCCTAGGGGGCCAGGCACGGAGTCGGCGGCATCACGATCATGGGCTACCTCGACGCGATGCTGGAGCGCTGGGCCCCCGACGGCACGCTCTACGGCGGCGGCCGCCTGCTCTTCAAGGCCATCAAGAACTTCCGACCCGGCGACACCAACACCTACCGCGGCACCGTCACCGCCAAGCGAGCGCAGCACGGCAAGCGCTTCGTGGACATCGAGATCACCGGCACAAACCAGCTAGGCCAGTTGACCGGGGTCGCCGCGGCGACGCTCGTCTTCTTTTGATGGGCTGACCGGCGTAGCCCTTGACGCGAACCTGGCTGCTGCAACCCGCAGGGGCAGGCCAGATGCAACCAGGCACCGACACCGCGGTGGCCCAGCGGCTCAACGGTCCTGCGGGGGAAGGCGCAGGACCAAACGAACTTTGGAGCTATTACCGACTCGGGAGGCACCCAGACGCTGTCTATTCGGGCTAAAGCACATGGCAAAACGGAAACGGTAGGGCGTACGGGATTCGAACCCGTGATCTTCACCTTGAAAGGGTGATGAGTTAGTCCACTACTCCAACGCCCCGTCACCTGCCCGACAACGGACAACCTTCTAAGTATACCACGCGCACTACCTGACAGCGGGCAACTTGCTCGACCCACCCAATCTCCGTATCCTCCGCCACCGGCGGTCGGAAGCCACCAAGATCGGCTATCAGCGCCCTCGTCATGCTCCATCGTGGTACGATGGAGTGACTTGGCGGGCGGAGGTACAGGCATGGTCAGTAGCACGGACCGTAATCTCGACGCAGAACTGCCGCAGCGACTGCGTATCCGTGTCTTTCCCCGGCCAATCCAGCACTATAGCCACCAAGATCAGCATTTTCGGAGCAGAATTATGCCGAATAGACGCAGTTGGCTGGTTGGGTTGATCGTCCTTGCCGGCCTGGTCTTGGTATCTTGCGCCGACGATACGACGCACGAACTGGCTGAGGTACGAGTGGTACTCAACACTCTACAACAGGATATGGCCGCCCTCCGAGAGGACGTGGCTGCCCTCACCCAGAGAGCGCAGGGGACGGAGGAGTCATCAGGCGCTCTCTTAGGCCGGACACAGTCGTTGGTCGAGGAAGTAAGCGCAGTCGGGCGGGCCATTACGCAACTGGAACAGGACCTGACGAACCTCGACGGTGCCGTGAAAGTACAGCATGTCCAGGACCGGCAACAGCTCGGCGATACAACGCGCGACCTAGCAGCGCGGCTGGACCGCTTGGAGACCAAGGTCACCGACCTTGAACACGCGGCCGATGCTCGACACCGGCTGACCATAGAGCGTCTCGGCGAGCTTGAGACCGACGTGCGGCAACTTGGTGAGTCCCGCTTCACGTTGCAACTGCTCCACGCCGCGGATATGGACAGCACCGTAGGGGCGCTGGGCAACGTCGAGAATTTCTCGGCCATCCTGGACGGCTTCCGGAAGCAGTTTCCCAACAATACCGTGACCCTCAGCGCGGGCGACAACTTCATTCCCGGGCCACGTTACTTCGCGGCCGGCGACAAGGCGAATGACACGGTACTCGGTGTGGCCGGGAACGGGCGCGGGGATATCGCGCTCCTCAATGCCATGGGCTTCCAGGCCTCCGCTTTGGGCAACCACGAGCTGGACCGCGGCACTGGCGCGTTTGCGGCGATCATTGGCGCCGAAACCCGCGACGGCAGAACCTATCCCGGGACCAGGTTTCCGTACCTGTCGAGCAATTTGGGGTTCGCTGACGATGAAAATCTGCGCGACCTGGTGGTGCCGGATGGCCAAGAGGCAGTGCTCGTGGCCGGCAGCCTGGCCAAGAGCGCTGTCATCACCGTTGATGGCCAGCGGATTGGTGTGGTGGGGGCTACGACGCCGAGCCTGGCCACAATTACCGGCATCGGCGGCATCACCGTCGCGCCAGCGGACGGGACCGACGTTGACGCGCTGGCCGCGATCATCCAGCAAGCCGTGGACACACTCGTCGCCCAGGGCATCAACAAAGTCATCCTGTTGGCACACATGCAGCAAATCGCCATCGAGCAGGCGCTCGCTACCAAACTGGTAGACGTTGACATCATCGTCGCCGGAGGGTCCAATACGCTGCTGGCCGATGCGAACGACCGTCTGCGTGACGGCGACGAGGCTGCCGACACGTACCCGCTCCGCTTCGAATCCGCTAAGGGCGAGCCGTTGCTGCTGGTCAACACCGAGGGCGACTATAAGTATCTGGGCCGCCTGGTGGTCGCCTTCGATGAGCAGGGGATCGTGCTGCCGGAGACCATTGATCCGTTCGTCAGCGGGGTGTACGCAACGGACAAGCAGGGGGGACAGGCGTTCGCCGGGCGGCCTATCCCGGCCGTGAGCCACATCGCTACGTCCTTGCGCGGCGTGCTACAAGCCCGCGATGGCAACATCGTCGGCCAGACCAGCGTCTATCTGGCAGGGCGTCGCGGCGCTGTACGCACCCAGGAAACCAACCTGGGCAATCTGACCGCGGGCGCCAACTTGTGGCTCGCCCGGCAGGTTGACGCGGAGGTGGCGGTCTCCCTCAAGAACGGTGGCGGCATTCGAGGTGAAATCGGCAGCGTCGTCCAGCCAGCCGGCACGACGGATCCTGCGGATGTGGTGTTCTTGCCGCCACCGGCCAACCCAATCATCGGCAAGGAAGCGGGCGACGTGTCTCAGTTCGACGTGGAAGGCACGCTGCGTTTCAACAACGGCCTCGTCATCGTGCCGCTGACCGCACGGCAGCTTGCCGCGATCATGGAGCACGCAGTTGGCTTCGACGGCGTCGGACACGTGACGGTGGGTCGGTTTCCGCAGATTGCGGGGATGCGCTTCAGCTTCGACCCCGCAGCGCCGTCCGGCCAGCGCGTGCGCTCGCTGGCAATTGTGGACGATAGCGGCGGCGTGACCGACCGCGTCATCGAGCGTGGTGTGTTGGTCGGCGACCCGGAGCGGCGGATCAAGCTGGTCACGCTGAACTTCCTGGCGAACGGCGGCGACGGGTACCCGTTCCCTTTCCCCCACGCAGGCCGGATTGACCTCGCTGGCGAGGATGGGCAGCCCAACCCGCCGAACCTGGCCTTTCCGGATACCAACGGCAACGGCCGCATAGATGGGCCGGTCTTGGTGGACCCCGGCCGCACCGACTTCGCCGCCCCGGGCACCGAGCAGGACGCCTTGGCCGAGTACCTGGCACATTTCTTCGCCGCAATCCCCTTCAATGAGGCCGAGAACGCACCGATTAATGATCTGCGCGTCCAGAACCTGGGTATTCCCGGCAAACCGGACACAGTGTTCGGGCGATAGGACTGTTTGTTATACCGCTGTCTAGGGCCCGCTAACTTCAGTTAGTGTTTGGAAAATAAACCAGCTTCTGCAATCGTGCTGTTCTAGTAACCAACTACACACAGAGAAAACGGCATCTCTATACGTGAGTGGAAGTAAAGCGCCTCCGCTACCGCCACTGTATGTTCATAGTCGCGGCTCACAGCGGTATTACCGTCTCTCTTGTAGCGATACTCCTGTGGAACCGCAAGAATCAAATGCTCCATGTCCACCATTACGAGGGCTTGGATGAGATCCCGATAGACCGCGTTGCCCATCCGAGCGCGACCTGCCTCGACTTCCAGACCAGCTCGCCATTTGGGGTGCCAGGCGTCAATCTGATACTGGAGTCCAGGTTCAGCGTTCTCTCCGAAGAAGACTGGTCGCATGATCTTGTCTTTGGCCCGTTTGCCCGCCTCTACCTGAAATCCAAGGTTGGTGAGGTCAGAGCGCAGTACGGCGAGCAATTCGTCACTTGTCAAACCTTTGTCTCTATGGCTAGTGCCTATCTCTCGAGCATGTTTCTCAAAACAGTCAATTAGCTCTGAGAGAAATCGCGGTGGTGTCTGTGTGCGCGGGAATGTAGAGAATCGAATCGAGTTCTTACTCGGAACACCTGATCCCTGCATTACCAGCACCATTCTCCGCGATGTCGTCCTAGCCACAACTAGGCGCCGGTTGGAGGAGGAAAGGGAACGCCGTTTGCGCCATGCCGTCCTACAAATATCCCAACGATTGATGCCGGCCTAGAGAACAGCGATCACAGCTTCCCCTTCGCCTGGGTCCTAGAGCTATGTGACGCCTAGGGCTGAGATGGTGGAGATGAGGGGACTCGAACCCCTGCCCTCCTGCTTGCAAAGCAGGCGCTCTCCCAACTGAGCTACATCCCCGGAAGACAGTACAGCGATCAGCAATCAGCCGGAAGCGGGGTGAACTACCACCCACTCACCCCAAGCTGACCACCAATCGCTATAGGCCGATCAATTGCCGGGGTGGGCCTTCCTGGATTCGAACCAGGGACCTCAGTCTTATCAGGACTGCGCTCTAACCAACTGAGCTAAAGGCCCACGGTGCAGAGGCATGGAGTGCCTTCACCGCTGAAGAGTAGCAAGAGGCGTGTTGCAAGGGAAGAAAACTGATCGCTCCGGTCGTAAATGACTACGACAGGACGCCGGAAACCAGCGCCACTACCGCAGACCGACCTAGAAAGTGGTGAGATGACTGCGCTGGTCGAAACCAAGCAGCCACTCACACCGACTCCCTTAGAAAGGAGGTGATCCAGCCACACCTTCCGGTACGGCTACCTTGTTACGACTTCACCCCAATCACAGACCCGGCCCTCGCACCGGGGGTGGGGAAACCCACCCCG
>DAOUJP010000042.1:0-67013 GCA_034422515.1 Chloroflexota bacterium
CGACCACCCCACACCGAGTCACGGTGCAATTCTGCGACGAAACCATCGCCGAACGGGACTTGACGCAACCCGATGCGTGATACTGCCACCTGTCCACCATGTCCCCCGTCGCAACGGGGGAGGGCCAGGGTGGGGGCCAGTGGACGATGCAGCCGGTGCGTGGTAGTGGTAGGATGCGCCCACGTACCCGCTGCAAAGGCAAAGGAGACCACTCTGCATGGCCTACACCCTCATCCGCAACGGCACGCTCATTGACGGGACCGGCGCACCGCCGGTCGAGCACGCCGCCGTGCTGCTCCGCGACAATCGCATCCACGCCGTCGGCACGCCCGACACCATTCCCGTCCCGGACGACACGATCACCGAGCTTGACGCCGCCGGTGGTTATATCCTCCCCGGCTTCATTGACGCCCACGTCCACCTGACAACCGAAGGCCCCGGCGTGGAGAAGCTGTTGAGCACGCCCTTCTCCCTCCACTTCTACCAGATGGTGGGCCGCCTGCGCCGCACGGTCGAGGCCGGCGTAACCAGCGTGCGCGACGCGGCTGGTGCCGATCTCGGCGTCAAACAGGCGGTCGAGACGGGGCTGGTCGTGGGGCCACGGCTTCAGATCGCCATTACGATGCTCTCACCGACCGGCGGACACGGTGACGGCTGGCTCCCATCCGGCATTGAGCTGCGCCTTCCGCCCTATCCGGGGCGACCGCATGGACGGTGTAACGGCGTGGAGGAGGTCCGCGCCAAGGTGCGGGAGGTCCTGCGCGCCGGTGCCGACGTGGTGAAAGTCGCCACGACCGGCGGCGTGTACAGCGCCACCACCGAGCCGACGCATACGAAGTTTTCGCCCGATGAATTGGCGGTGATCGCCCAGGAGGCCGCCTTCTGCGACGGTACCAGGGTCATGGCGCACGCGCACGGCGCGGAGGGTATCAAGAACGCGGTGCGCGCCGGCTTCCACTCCATCGAGCACGGTACCTACATAGACGACGAGGCCATCGAGCTAATGCTGGAGCGCGGTACCTTCCTCGTCCCGACCTTGGCAGTTCACCTGGCCACGCTGGAGGCGGCCGAGAGTGCCGAGAAGCCGGCCGAATGGGCCATCCGTAAGGGCCGCGAAATCACCGACATCCACCGCGAGAACATCGCCAAAGCCTATCGGGCCGGTGTGCGGATTGCCATGGGCACCGACACCGCGATTGCCCGGCACGGCACCAACCTCCGCGAGCTAGGGCTGATGTGCGACATTGGCATGTCGCCGATGGAGGCCATCGTCGTTACGACCAAGGTCGCCGCCGAGTGTCTGGGCTGGGAAGATAGCGTCGGCACGGTGGAAGCCGGCAAGCTCGCCGATCTTGTCATCACCAAAACCGATCCACTGGCCGACATCCGCTCGCTGGAGCAGGTCGAGAACATCGCCGTCGTCATCAAAGACGGCCAAATCATCAAGGACCGCCGAGACAACGCGGCGTAGTTAGTGAGTGAGGGGTCCTGGATTCCCAGGTTCGCGGAAATGACGCCCCTCAGCCGTCGCCGTGTGGACTCCCCTTCCCTGGCAGGGAAGGGGCCGGGGGTTAGGTCCAGTCAGCCCCCTACTCTGTGCTCTCTGTGTGCTCTGTGGCTAAACGCGCCTGCCGTTCCCAGTGACGGAAGGAGCGGGTCTCCGCGGCCGACAGGGTGTGGCCGGCACGCCCTTTCCAGAAGTCCTCTTGGACCCGCTGTATCGTACGCTCATAGCGCTCCGCCATCGCGGCGGGCTGCTCCGCCATGTACTCGCGTTCCGCCTCGCGTGCCGCCGCTTCCGACGGGAGCACCGGTAGCTCCACCGCTGCCGTCGTGATCTGGTCGCAGCCCCACTTGTACCCGACCACTTCGCCCTTGCTGATAATCAGGTTGTTCCCCACGTTCGCCTGCACCACCGGCACACCGTTCTCCCGCGCCCGCGCCGTGACGATGGCATTCTGGGACTTTTTCCTCGTGCCATACGACGGAATCAACAGACAGCGCGCGCCGTCCAGCACCAGGGTCCTGGAAATCTTCGGGTTGGACCGGTCGTTGCAGATGACCATACCCATCCGCCCCAGCGGCGTATCGAACGCCCGAATCCGCCGCCCAACCCGGTCGAAATACCAGTTCGAGTGCGTGCCTTCCGCCAATTGGGTCTTGTGGTAGTGTCCGCAGATGTCGCCACCCTGGTCAATGAAGATGCCCGCGTTGTAGACCTCCTCGCCGATCCGCTCCGCAAAGCCGAAACAGAGGCACGTGCGGAGCTCCTGAGCGAGCTCCTGGAAGCGCCGGACATAGGGACCGTCTAGCGGCTCCGCAATCTCCACCATCGCGCGCCCCCGCTCTGGATTCCGAATAACATCCATCGCCACGTAGCCTTCCAAGATACCCTCCGGGGCGAGGATGAGATCGGCCTGATCCCGCGCTGCCGTGCGGAAGTAGGTCTCCAGCTTCTCGGCGTTGTAGTCCTTGTCCCACTTCTTGGGCTTGAGTGAGATCGCTGTCACCGTAATCGTCGTATACATCGTTTCCTCCACACCGAGTGCAACATCAGGAAGCAAGAGCACAAGTGCCCTTCCACCTCACATCCCAGTGTACACTCTGCTACCCGCCCGGTATGTATGACGGGGGTGAGGCGCGATTCTACCCGCCTCCCGGTGCTATACTCGGCGGGTTGGTACAGCCGGAAATAAGCTCGCTGTCGAGAGGAGTAGCGCATGGAGCTGGAGCTAGTCGCCGGACGCATTGACGAGACGGCGGCCGACGCGATTGTCGTCAATCTGTTCGAGGGCGTCACCGCGCCCGGCGGAGCCACCGGCGCCGTAGACCAGCGCCTAGGGGGGATGATCTCCCAGGTGATCGCGGCGGGTGATTTCAAGGGCAAGCTCAACGAGGTCCTCGTCCTGTATCCACCACGGTCCGGGCCAGCGGACCTCCCCGCCGGAGGTGGCGGTGCCTTTGCCCAATCACTGCCGGACGCTTTGCCGGCCCAGCGGGTGCTGGTTGTCGGACTGGGCAAGCAGGATGATTTCAAGCTGGATCACGTGCGTCAGGCGGCGGCCACCGTCGCCAAGCGGGCGCGTGACCTCGGTGCCCGGCACGTGGCGACCATCGTCCACGGGGCCGGGATCGGCGGCTTGGCGGCCGCCGACGCGGCGCAAGCCGTGGCCGAGGGATCGCTCCTCGGCCTCTATCGGTTCCGGGAGTTCCAAAGCACGGATGATGAGGCGGGTGAGGCCAACCGCGATGTCGAGCACCTGACAGTCGTCGAGTTCGACGAGTCCAAGCTCAGTGTGTTGCAAGAGGGGCTGAGTCAGGGCGAGACCATTGCCAACGCCGTGTGCTGGGCACGCGATTTGGTCAACCGGCCGGGGAACGACCTGCCGCCGCGCGCGCTCGCCGCAGCGGCGAGGGCGATGGCCGGCGAGTCTGGCCTGCGCTGCACTGTGCTCGACCGTGAGGCCATCGAGGCCGAGGGCATGGGTGCGCTGCTGGGAGTAGCCCGCGGCTCGCGCGAGCCGCCGGCGTTCATCGTCGTGGAGCACGAGCCGGAGGGCACAGCCGAGCAAGCGCCGCTCGTTCTGGTGGGGAAAGGCGTGACCTTCGATACCGGCGGCACCTCCATCAAGCCTTCTTCCGGGATGGAGGAGATGAAGATGGACATGGCCGGGGGCGCGGCGGTACTCGGCGCGATGAGCGCCATCGGCCGCCTCGGTGTGCCGCTGCGGGTCATCGGCATGGTTCCGGCGACGGAGAACATGCCCGGCGGCGAGGCCATCCGGCCCGGCGACATCCTGCGGGCACTGGACGGGACGACCATCGAGGTCATCAACACCGACGCGGAGGGGCGGCTGATCCTGGCCGACGGGATTGCTTACGCCCAACGCTATGAGCCGGTGAGCATCGTGGACCTCGCCACGCTCACCGGCGCCTGCTTGGTGGCGCTGGGCGGCCGGGTGGCCGGCTTTATGAGCAACAATGCCGACCTGGCCGACGAGGTCCGGGGCGTTGCGGAGGCGGTTGGCGAGCTGGCCTGGGAGCTGCCCGTCTGGGACGACGTGTACAAGAAGGAGCTGCAGAGCACCGTCGCGGACATGAAGAACACCGGCGGCCGCTTTGGCGGCGCTATCACCGGCGCCATGTTCATCAAGCGCTTTGCCAAGGACGTGCCCTGGCTGCACCTCGACATTGCCGGCCCGGCGATGGGCAGCGAGGAGGGGCCGTACATGCCCAAAGGCGGGACCGGCTATGGGGTTCGCACGCTGGTCGAGCTAGCCCGCCAGCGCGCGGCCGCGTGACCGTCTCAGGTGACATTCAGCCGCCAAGTCCGTTCACCCTTACCTTTACCCGTCCGGCCTCGTATACTGAGAGGGAGGTATCGCGTGCCTCGGCCGCCCCGGACAGGCTCCGCACGAGCCGCTCTCCACAGCGTAAGAACGTGTCAACGCAACCTCCCGCTCCGCACAGTGACGCCGGCGGCGCCGCGCCCCCGGCAGACGGCATGGCCGCGCCGCCTCCCTCTAGAGAAGCACAGCCGCTCTCTGAAGAAGACGCTCCCGCTACGACAGGCTCCCCGCCTGAGCCGGTCTCACCCGGCGAGCCGGCCGACGACGACACGCCCGAGGCTGCGCCGCGCAGCCGGCGCGAGGTCATCGTGGACGAGTTGCGCTATTGGCGCCGGACGGCGGTGCTTGGCGTGATCGCCGGCGCGCTCTACGCCCTGACTCGCTGGGACCAAAGCCGTATTCCGACCAGCCGCCGCCCGCGGACAGGATCGCGGTAGCCGCGCGCGCAACCGAGGCGCTCCGCACCCGTTAGCCTTTTACCGGCTATGCGTGACCGCCTCTTTGGCCGCGCCGTGCCAAGCTGCCGCGCACATGAACGCCACGATGAACGTGTCTAGGCACTCCCAGCCTGCTGCCCATGGGGCAGAGCTGCGTCCGCCGCACTTCCCCACGGCGGCAGAGCTGCTGGCGTTGGAGCAAGGCGATCCGCAACTGCGGCACCGTACCTGGTCGGCGCTACGCGCGCGGTTTGTCGCGTTCCTGCTGGAGCAGACGGACGCAGCGGAAGCCCCGGCCGGCACTCCTGAGCGACCTGAGCCACCGCTGGCCGCGCCGGCAGCCTGACCGGGGTATGGACCTAACCCCCGGCCCCTTCCCTCCAGGGAAGGGGGATCATCAGACAGGAATAGTGGGGCGAGGGGCGAAGCCTAGCTAGGCGTCCTGGCGTTCGAGCAGCTCGATCTCGTAGCCGTCCGGGTCGTCTATGAAGGCCATCTTGTGACCGCCGGCAAAGACCTCGCGCCAGCCATCGGGCCAGATTTCCAGGCCATTCCGCTCAAGCTCCCCGCACTTCGCCGTCAGGTCGGGCACGCCGATGGCGAGGTGCATCAGGTCTTCCGGCACGTTGAGGTTGTAGTCGGCGGAGTAGGTCAGCTCCAGCGTCGGCGCGTTGCCCGGTAGCTCCAGGTGGACCACTTGGTTGCCTTGCGGCGAGCGCGCGCTGCGGCTCTTCACACGAAAGCCGAGGTGATCGCAGTAGAACTTGATCGAACGCTCCAGGTCGCTGACACGAATGCGCGTGTGCAGAAAGACAGCCATATGCTCCTCCTCAGGTGAAAAACGTTGGTGCGACGCAGCGCGCTAGTAGTGGATGTCCACGCTCGTCCGCTCGCGGGCCGACTGCAAGATCGCGTCGCAGATCACGGCGTTCCGGTAGCCGTCCTCGAACGTCGCCCCATACGGCGCCACGTCCTTGTCGTTGACAATAGCATCCAGGAGATGCGCGATTTCGTGGACGAACGTGTGCTCCCAGCCGATGATGTGTCCCTGCGGCCACCACCACTCGTAGAAGGGGTGGTTGGCCTCGGTAACGAGCACGTTGCGGAAGCCCTGCGCGTCGGCCGGATCAGCGTTGGGCAGATGTACGTCCAGCTCGTTCAGCCGCTCCAGATTGAACGAGATCGAGCCGTGCTCCCCGTTGATCTCGAACGTGTTGAGGTTCTTGCGGCCGGTGGCAAAGCGCGTCGCTTCCAGCGTCCCGACGGCCCCGTTCTCGAATTCGACGGCAGCCGCAAACGCATCGTCTACGTCCACCGGCCGCCGACTGCCGCTCTCGTCCGGGTCGTCGCGCTCGCCGATGAACGTCGCCGCGAGCGCCATCACGCGCGTCGGCTCGCCCACCAGAAAGCGGCCGATGTCAATGATGTGCGCGCCGAGGTCGCCGAGGGCGCCGCTGCCGGCAAGGTCGGCGTGGTAGCGCCACTGGGCCACCGACGGATCCGCGCCCCACTCCTGGAGATAGCGGGCGCGGAAGTGGTAGATACGGCCCAATAGACCCCGCTCGATGAGTAGCCGTGCCTGGCGGATGGCCGGCACAAACCGATAGTTGAAGGCGCAGAGGTGCTTCACGCCGGCCCGATTCACGGCGTCGAGCATCTGCTTCGCCTCGGCGGCGGTCCGCGCCAGCGGCTTCTCGCAGAGGATGTGCTTCCCAGCCTCGGCGGCGGCGATGCACGGCTCGGCATGGACGTGATTCGGCCCACCATTGTCGAAGAGTTGGATGCGGTCGTCCTTGAGCATCTCGCGCCAATCGGTGTAGTAGCCGGCATAGCCGAAACGCTGCGCGGCCGCCTGCACCGCCGCCTCGTTGCGTCCACAGATGGCGACCAACTCCGGCACGGCCGGCGGAGGCCACGCCATATACGGCAGCTTGCGGAAGCCGTTGGAGTGTGCCTTGCCCATGAACGAGTAGCCGAGCATCCCCACGCCAATCGTTGGGGCGTCTCCCGCCCCGGCGGCCGTGCCCATCGTCACAAAGCCCACCTGCTGCTCAGACATCCAGTTCCTCCTCTACCAGCCCCCACCCTCGCCCTCCCCCGTGCTGAGGCACAGGGGAGGGAACACCTCGTCCCCCCGTCGGGACGGGGGGACCATAGGGGGGCCAGAACTTCCCTAACCGCTCTAATCCTCGCCAAAGGCGGCGTCGAAGGCTACGGCGCTCGGTGCGAAGTCAATCCGCTTCACGAACTGCGCTGCCTCCGCCGCTCCCCACTCCCGGTCCATGCCGGAGTCTTCCCATTCCACCGAGAGCGGCCCCTGGTAGCCAATGTCGTTCAGCGCCCGGATGAAGTTGTCGAAGTTGATGTCCCCATGTCCTGGCGAAACGAAGTCCCAGCCCCGCCGGTGGTCTCCGAACGGCAGATAGCTGGAGATGATGCCGGCTTTGCCGTCGCGGTTGATCTTGGCGTCCTTGACGTGGACATGATAGATACGGTCGGCGAAGTGGCGGGCAAAGATGGCCGGGTCCACGCCCTGCCAGATGAGGTGGCTGGGATCGAGATTGAAGCCGAACTCCGGTCGGTGGTCGAGTGCTTCCAGGGCACGCTCGGCCGAGTAGAGGTCGAAGGCAATCTCCGTGGGATGGACCTCCAGGGCAAAGCGAATGCCGTGCTTGCCGAACTCGTCCATGATGGGATTCCAACGCTCGGCGAAGAGTCGAAACCCGTCGGCGATCATGTGCGGCTCGGTCGGGGGAAACGAGTAGATCAGGTGCCAGATCGAAGAGCCGGTGAAGCCGTTGATGACCTCGACGCCGAGGTTCTTGGCGGCTTGGGGGCCGGCCAGCATCTGCCGGATGCCCCATTCACGGATTTGCTCCGGCTGGTCGGCCAGCTCGTCGGGCGCAAAGCCGTTGCTACGGGCATCGTTCGGGTCCAGCACAAGCTGGCCTTGCAGATGCATGGAGATGGACCACACGTCGAGGCCATGCGCGGCCAGGATGGCCCGCTGTCCGGCGCAGTAGGCCGGATCGGCGGCGGCCTGCTCGACATCGAAGTGGTCACCCCAACAAGCCAGCTCCAGGCCCTCGTAGCCCCAGCCGGCGGCCTTCTCGGCCAGCGTGGTCAGTGGGAGGTCGGCCCACTGGCCGGTGAAGAGAGTCACGGGTCGTCCCATCGTCACACCTCCGGTGCTTGCGGTTTCACGACGCCCAGGTGCGCGCCTCTGCCCTGGCCCTGAGCGATCCGGCAACGCTCGCCGCCGGCGCCGCAACCGGTGCGGCCGCCACAGGAGTATGGACAGCACGTTGCAAAGCATCCTACTCCCGGTGCAATAGGGCGTCAACTACGATCCGTTGCGGCTCGTTGCGCCCACTAGCTAACGGGGTGAGAGAGTTTACACCACGATCTAACCCGTAGTTGTCGGAATAAAGTGCCTCTGTCACCTGAGGAAGGCTGCAACCGGCCTGGTATAATCGCGCTTGCGGAGTATCTGGAGGCGGAGAAGCGACGCGATGAGTGAGACCGTAATCCAAGACACGATCATCGAGCCACTTGCGACGGTGCCGGAGCGGGTGCTGGGGGTGCGCCGCGAGTTGAACCTGCTGCGATACGGCCCCAGTGAACTGCTGGTGGCCCGCCGCGGCGAGGAGATCATCGGAGCCGTGCGGCTGGCGCAACGGGTCGACCCCGAGCTACGCCACGGCCTCATTACCGATCTCACGGTGGAGGCCGGCCAGGAGGGGGCCGCCGACCTCCCGGAGCGATTGATCGAGGCGGCCGAGCAGCGGCTCCGGGCGCACGAGGTCACCAAGATTGATGCCCTCATCCTCGATGGACAGGGCCTCGCGCTGCCCTTTTACAACCTGGGTTACTGGTCCTCGCGGCGGACCGTCGTGCTGGGCTGGGACCTCACCAACCTAGCGGACGTGCCGCAGCCGGATCACGTGCGGATTGTCGAAACGCCGCACCCGGACCCGGTAGAGGTCGGCCGGCTGGTCCTCAACTCGTATCAGCCCTACTGGACGTGGTGGAAGGACCCGCGTAAGGACCAGAAGTGGTACCGGGTGGAGCTTCAGCCGACGGACCTCCCCGGCTTTGCCGAGCGTGCCGAGGCGCGGGTGCGGGCGGCCGTCGAAGCGGCTATCGGCAAGGCAAACGGGCCGGGCGAACCAAAGCAGGCGTACTTCATCGCCTATCACGACGGGCGACCGGTGGCGCTGTGCGACGCGAAGGTGGCGAGCGGCGGCGAGGATGCCTTCGACTGGGGCGTGCTCGTGCTGCGCGACTTCGGCGGTAAGGGGCTGGCCTCGGCCCTCCTCAGCCGGGCGCTGCACTGGCTCCGGGATCAGGGTCAAACGACCGCCGACCTGACCGTCACGTCCGGTCTCGACGACTATGATCCCATCGTCTACGTGGCCACCGTCGCCAATCGCGCCCAGATCCGCGGCGAGTTCCTCAACCTGGTCAAGCGCCTCTTCGAGGACTGAGGCGGCAGCGCACGTGCTTGTGGAGAGCGAGTCTGAGGTGCCAGAGCAAAAGAACGGATCCTCAGTCCGGGGAGTAGTGACTATGGCTACCGTCATCAGCGATTTTTCGCAGCAGATTCTCGACACGTTTGACTGGACAGGTCGCAAGTGGCAGACAGCGCATGACATCGCGCTGGCCGCCGGACTCGATGCCGCCGAGGTCGAGGGCTATATTGCAGCACATCCGAGTCTCTTCATCACTTCCCCGGTCGCGCCGGGCGGTGTCAAGATATTCGGGATGAAGCGTGGCCCGTGAGACTTGACTGCCTCGGGAGCATCAGGCGCGGCTGTTAGCGGATTGCACGGGCCAGCTCGATGATGAACTCGGTATCGTGCTGGGCGGCCGCGGCGCCGGTGCGTGGCTCCCGGCCCTGGGTGATGCACTCGTGGAAGTGCAGCCACTCCCGCTTGAAAGCCTCCTCATAGGAAGCGGTGACGCGCGTTTCCGTATGCACCGGTCCGTCGTGGCCCTCTTCCATCGCTTGCAGCGTGACGATGGTGGGCGCGGAGCGCAGAAACGGCGACGGAAACGTGATCGTCACGCGCTCATCGGCGCCGTAGCAGGCGAACTCCTGACGAAACTCTCGCAGTTGGCCTAGATCGGCCCAGGTGTAGCTCACGCGCACGTCGTTGGGATAGCGCAGCAGCGCCGCAATGTTGCGGCCCCACACCTCAATGGCCACGATGGCCTCAGGACGACCGAGCAGCCCACGCAACGAGTAGATGTCGTGGATGCTCGATCCCATCAGCGTTCCGAACGCGCCCCGCTGCGCGGCCGTCGCGTCCGTCCCTAGCGATGCGGTCAGCGCGGCCTCGTGCTCGCGCTGGCCGGCTTCCCGAATCGCGGCGGGTACATCGGGCGCTCGATGGACCGGATGGTGCGCCGTATAGAGGTCGTTGCTGGGGTGCATGTGTCGCGCGTCAACGAAAAAGAGGCTGCCGGCAGCTTGCATGGCGCGCACGCGGCGCTGTCCATACTGATAGCCGGGGTCATACCGTTTCATGTACGCCAACTGGGTTACTGTTCCGCTGCGTTCACGGGCGGCCTGGGCCGCGTTTACGAACTCCTGCGCCTCGCGTCGGGTGTAGCAGAGCGGTTTCTCGACGAGCGCGTGCTTGTCGGCGGCCAGGGCCGCGAGTGCCGGCGGTACGTGCGAGCCGCTGGAGCAGATGAGGACGGCATCTAGCGCCGGGCTGGCGCACAGGTCGTGATAGTCCGCGAAACAATGCTCATCAGGTACACCATACTTGGCCGCCACCGCCGCCAGCGTGCCCGGCGACACGTCGCAGAGGGCCGTGATGGCGAACCGGTCGTCTAGCTCGCGGAGATACGGAAGGTGCATGATCTGGGCAATACTCCCGCAGCCGATCACCCCAACGCGGATACGCTCATCATTGCTCATGGTCTCTCTCCCCTCCGCGACTGCTCCGACCACACCTCACCCCCGCCCCACTCACTTCATATCCCGCAGCAGCAAGCCGCAGCCGGTATTCGTCGCTATCAACGGAGTCATCGAGATAGAGCCGCAGGCTCACGGAGGTAGCCTCCCTCGATCAGACAGCGCTTCTCCGCCTCCGCTTCTTCGATGATGAGGTCCTTGTGCCGCTCATAGTAGGCGACCGCTTCCACCGCAGCACCGACCGGCAGGCCGAACTGCCGCGCTGCTTCAGCCACGTCCCAGTCCGCGGAAAGCATGGTAGAGACGAACTGGCCCACGGTCATCTTGCGGCCCTTGATGGAGAGTTGCTTGCGCCAGCGGCTCGGCCGCCACTCCAGGTACTCGTACTGCTCATCCGGTGCGAGGTCGTTGCTCATTCATTGCTCCGAGGTCGGCTTGCCCTGTACAGGTCAGCGCTCTCTAAGAGCGCCGCGGGCCCCTCAACCGCTCTCTTACAAGTGTACGTTATCGCTCGGAGCAACCGGCGTGGGAAGAGGACGGGGGTGAGGGTCCTACCCGTCGGCGCGGCTCATCTGCTCCGGGGCGGTGATCCCCATGAGGGCCAGGGTGTTGGCCAAGACAATGCGGGCGGCCTCGACGAGCAGCAGCCTTGCTCCGGTCAACTCCGGCCGGCCCTCATCCACCACCCGGCACTGCTCGTAGAACGTGTGGAATTGACGCGCAAAGTCCAGCGCGAAGTGCGCCAGATGATGTGGCTGGAGCTGGCGGGCGGCATCCTCGACTACCTCCGGATAGCGCCACAGCCACCGCATCAACTGCTGCTCCGGTGCGGAGGTCAACAGTGCCAGATCGGCCCCGGCCGCCGCCGGGCTGCCTGTAAACTCGAGGCGCTCCGCGTGCCGCCGAATGCCGGCCAGCCGGGCGTGTGAGTATTGGATGTAATACACCGGGTTCTCAGCCGATTGTCGCGCCGCTAGCTCTAGGTCAAAGTCCATATGGCTGTCCGGGGAGCGGGCGAGGAAGAAGTAGCGGCAGGCGTCGGCGCCAACCTCCTGGATGACCTCCGATAGCGGCACGATGTCGCCGGTCCGTTTCTGCAAGCGGACAAGCTCGTCGCCGCGCTTGAGCGTCACCATCTGATGCACGATGATGACCAGGCGCGACGGCTCCACGCCCAGCGCTTCGGCCGCCGCCTTCATCCGCGGCACATGCCCCTGATGATCCGCGCCCCAGATGTCAATGACCGTATCGAGGTCGCGCGTGAGGAACTTGTCGCGGTGATAGGCAATATCGGAGACAAGGTAGCCCGGTACGCCCGTGCTGCGGACCAGCACGTTGTCCTTGTCGTCACCGAGTGCAGACGAAGTGAACCATACGGCCCCCTCGCGCTCGGCGACGTAACCCCGCTTGCGGAGCAAGTCGAGGGTGCTCGCTATGTCGCCCCGGTCGAAGAGCGTCTGCTCGTGGAACCACACGTCGAACGTGACGCCGAGCGCATCCATATCGGCGCGATGGCCGGCCGTCATGCGCTCCATCGCCAAGCGCCCTAGCTCGGCGGCCGCTGCCGCGCCATCCTGTGCCAGCAGCGCATCGCCCAACGTGTCACTGAGCTTCTCGGCCTCGTCCCGCACGTAGTCGCCGTGGTAGCCGTCGGCCGGCACCTCGGCGTCACCGCCGAAATGCTGGGCGTAGCGCGCGTAGACGCTCTGACCAAAGGCTTCCATCCGGCTACCGGCGTCGTTGACATAGTACTCGCGCTGGACCTCGGCACCGGTAGCGGCCAGCAGGTTGGCCAAGGCGTCACCAAGCGCCGCGGCGCGGCCGCTGCCGGCGTGCAGCGGGCCGGTGGGGTTGGCACTGACGAACTCGATCTGCATACGCTGCCCCGCCCGCGCGTCGGTGTGGCCGAACCGGGCGCCGGCCGCGACGATGGCCGCCGTCTGGGCCGCCAGCCAGGTCGGATGGAGCCGGAAGTTGATGAACCCGGCACCGGCGATGTCCACCCCAGCAATCATCTCATCCGGCGGTAGCGCCTCCACGATAGCGGTAGCGATTTGGCGCGGCGCCATACGTGCGGCGCGTGCCAGCCGCATCGCCAGGTTGGTTGCGTAGTCGCCGTGTTCCGACCGCTGCGGCTGCTCGACGGTGAAGTCGGGCAGCGCGACCGCCGGTAGCTTCCCCGCCTCTTGAGCGGCTGCCACGCCGCGACCAATAAGCTCGGCGAGGCGCTGGCGCAGCGGCGAGATCGTGGCGGCAGCAGTCGCCATCGTGAGTCTCCTTCCACTCCTGCACCCGTCATTCCCAGCGCACGCGGGAATCCAGGCTTGGTGGATCAAATCTGCGGAATGAGCACTTTACCATTGCGGGCCAGCGGCAGACCGGCGAACGCGCAGCGGTTGCCCCAGTTGTCTATCGCTTGCTTGGCCTTGTACTCGTTGATGATCTTGTGCCTTGACTGGTTGGTGTAGTTGTGGCCGGCCGTGTGGAGCACCATCACGTGTATGAACAGCACGTCGCCGGGGTTTGCGAGCATCGGTACCGCCTCATAGCCCTCGACCTGGTCCTCGGCCACCGTGCGCCCGTCGCGCGTAGGCCACTCACCCCGCTTGTGGCTGCCGGGCAGGACGGTCGTGGCCCCGGCGTCAACACCCGTCTCGTCGAGATAGATGATGGCGGCGGCCAGGTCGGACGTACTGTGACGCTCATACGGCCAGTCCTGGTGCCAGCCCTGATGATTGGTAAAACCAGGCGGGTTGTTCCGCACCTTGCCGTTGTGGAAGTCAATGTCCGGCCCGAAGAGATCAACGAACACGTTGACGATACGAGGATCGGTGACGTTGTTGAACCAGTACTCGTTGGCGAGTGGCTGATCCATGATGCCCCGCACGTTCTTCGGGTTGTACGGGTCAATCGGATAGCCGGGCACCGGCTCCAAGAAGTCGTAGGACATGGCCTGGGGGCGGTGCTCGGTATTGGTGATGAGGTCGTGAAACTCGCGGCGCATCTCGTCCATCTCGGCCGCTGAGTACATACCCTCGATTGCCAGGTACCCGTTGTCGGTGAAGAACTGCTTTTGATCTGCGGTGAGCACCTTGAGCTGCCCGGAGCTAGCCATCACACTCTCCCTATACGTTGACCTAACCCCCGGCCCCTTCCCTCCAGGGAAGGGGAGTCATCACGGCACCCGGTAGCCCCTTCCCTTTAGGGAGGGGGGTGGGGGTAGGTCTTCCTGCCGTCCTGTTGGCGCCGATACGTGGCGTGGTAGAGGCAGACCGAAGTCGCCACCGCCACGTTGAGCGATTCCACGTGCCCCAAGAGCGGCAGTCTTAGAAGCATATCGCACTTGGCAAGCACCAGGCGACGCAGGCCCGGCCCTTCCGAGCCTACCACCAGCGCCACCGGACGCCGGTAATCGGCTGCGTCGTAGGTCGTCGGCCCGCGCGGGTCGAGGCCATAGATCCAATAACCGAGCGTTTTCAGTTGGTCCAAGGCCGCGGCGATATTCGTAGCCGGCGCGATGGAAAGGTGCTCCAGCGCGCCGGCCGAGGCCCGGCTGACCGTCCCGCCGAGGGGTGCGCCGCGCCGCTCCGGCACTACCACGCCGTCTACGGCAACGGCATCGGCCGTTCGCAGGATCGCGCCGACATTCTGCGGGTCCTGCAACTGGTCCAGCACGAGCAGCAGCGGATCGTGACTGGCCCGCTGCGCCGTGCGTCCCAGCTCGCCCACCGTGACCACCGGGAGCGGCGCTACCCGCGCGACGGCGTTCTGGTGCCGCCGTCCCGGCGCCAGCTCGGCCAACGCCTCCCGCGTCACCCACGTCACCGGCACGTCCGCTCGCGCCGCCTCTTGGCCGAGGGTGGTGAGGCGGCCGCGACCGGGCGGCTCACCGGCAAGCCACACCCGCTGCGCGCGGCCGGCGCGGATGGCTTCCTGCACGGGATGGATGCCCCAACGCCAGTGAGGCTCGGAGGACGCAGCCGGGGCCGCCGCCGGTCCCGTCCTGCGGGCGCGGCGTTGCGGCCGTGGAGTGGTCAACGTCGTCGCCAGTGCGAGCCGTCGGCACGGTCCTCGATGGCGATGTCCAGCGCGGCGAGCCGGTCGCGGACCGCATCGGCCAGCGCAAATTGGCGCTCAGTGCGGAGCCGCTGCCGCACCTCTACCAAGAGACCGATCAAGGGGGACGCCGCCAACTCCGCCTGCTGGTCACTGCGACGCCAGGCGGTACCGTCGGCCCGATCTTCGAGGGTGATTCCATCCGCCGCCAACCGGTCACGGATCAGGTCGGCCAGCGCATAGAGGCGCTCATCGCGCAGCGACCGGCGCACGTCGAGCAGCAGGTCCAGGAACGGCTCGGCCGCGCCAGCCTGCCGGCTCTCCAGCCGCGCAGCCACCGCCGCCAGCTCCACGCCGAGGACACCGGCCAACTCTATGAGCGTTTCCTGCGCTTGGACCAGCGAGCCGGCCGGCTCCTCATCGGCCGCGCGGTTGATCTCACGGGCCAGGTCGTAGAGCACGCCCAGCGCCGCGGCGGTATTGAGGTCGTCGTCCATGGCGCGCATAAAGCGCCGCCGGCTCCTGGCGGCGACGGCATCCATCTCTTCGGCATCCCCAGCCGCTTCGCGTTGGATCGCGTAGACGAGCCGGTCCAGCCCCCGGCTCTGGGCCGCGATATGCTCCGGCGCAAAGGTCATGGGCGAGCGGTAGTGGACCGAGAGCAAATACAGCCGTAGCGCCTCGGCCGGGTATTGCTCCAAGAGACTGGCTACTGTCGTGTAGTTGTTCAGCGAATGGGCCATCTTTTCGCTGCCGGCCATCAGCAGCCCGATGTGCAGCCAGTAGTGCGCGAACGGCGCCTGCCCGCTATAGGCCTCGCTCTGCGCTATTTCGTTCTCGTGGTGCGGGAAGATGAGATCGGCGCCGCCGGCGTGTAGGTCAATCTGTGGGCCGAGCAACTCGAACACCATGCTCGTGCATTCGATGTGCCACCCGGGCCGGCCCGGTCCCCAGGGGCTATCCCAGACCGGCTCGCCCGGTGCTGCCGCTTTCCACAGCGCAAAATCGCGCGGATTGCGTTTTTGCGCGTCCACCTCGACCCGCCGCCCGGCCTCGACGCCTTCCTCCACCCGGCCGGAAAACCGGCCATACGGCGGAAAGGCGTCCACGGCAAAGTAGACATCCCCGCCCACCACATAGGCCGCCCCGCGCTCCAGCAGGCCGGAGATGACGCGGATGATCGCGTCCATGTGCTCGGTCACGCGCGGGTAGTGGTCGGCGGGCTGGACGTTCAGCGCCTCCATGACCTCGAAATACGCTGCGGTCATGCGCCGGGCATAGGCCAGCGGCTCCTCGCCACGTTCCTGGGCACGCTCGATGATCTTGTCGTCTACGTCGGTGAAGTTCTGGACATAGGTCAGCGGCACGTCTCGCCAGGCAAGATAGCGCCGGAACACGTCGGCGACGACGAACAGCCGCGCGTGTCCGATGTGCGGCGGCGCCTTGGGCGTCATGCCGCACAGATACATCGTCGCCGGGGTGGACCGCGGCGCGAACAGCACCTTGCGCCGCTGCCGGGTGTCGTACAGTGCCAGGTTCACGAGCGCCCTCCTGGCGACGTCAGGCGACGCGCCGGGTCCGCGCAATCCGCTTGGCGCTCCGGTGGTGCGGACCCGGCGGTCAGGTCGGCACCGCAGCCGTTCGCCGCCTCCGCGCCGCCGGTTTCCAGTTCGCGGGCGGCAAGCGCGGCCGGCTCGTGGAGCGCCCCTAGGCCGGGCGCGTCATCGGCTTGGGGTGGTTGAGCGGTCCTTTCGAGTCGCGCAAGGCGCGTTTCCAGCTCCTGCACCTTGCTGCCGAGATGGCGAATGATCTCCAGCTCGGAAGTGGGCCGCTGGCCGCCGGGACTGCCCAATCCGCTGGCGGTCGAGGCGGTGCCGTCCACGACTCGCTCGGAGCTACCGCGCTCGGGATCACGCACCGCGATAACCCGAGCGGGAATGCCGACCACGGTCGTATGCGCTGGCACGTCGCGGAGCACGACGGCCCCGGCGCCGATGATTGCGCCATCGCCTACATTCACGGCACCTAGTATCTTCGCGCCAACCCCGACCGTGACGCCGTTGCCCAGCGTCGGGTGGCGCTTGCCACGCTCGAATCCGGTCCCGCCCAATGTTACCCCCTGGTACAGCATCACGTCGTCGCCGACCTCCGTCGTCTCACCGATCACCACGCCCATGCCATGGTCCACGAAGAAGCCGGCGCCAATCGCGGCCGCCGGGTGGATTTCGACACCGGTCAAGAAACGGGTGAGGTGCGAAAGCAGCCGGGGAATTACCGGCACGCGCCGCCGACATAGCCAGTGCGCGACGCGGTGTAGCAGGATCGCGTGCAGGCCTGGATAGGACAGCACGACTTCGGTAAATGAAGTCGCGGCGGGATCGCGGGCGAAGATGGCCGCGAGGTCGCGGCGCAGTGTCTCTACCGGCCCGGGCCGCTGCGGATGGTCACGCTCGCTCGTGCTCACAGCTACTCACTTTACGACTACTCGGCTTGGTGGCCGGTGACGGCTCGCTCCACGCCAGCGGGCGGCGCCGCGTTCAAGCGCGTCAAGAGTGCTACCGCCTGGGCGGCGATGGCCTGGCCCCGGCCAACGGCATCCACCCCTTCGTTACTGGTGGCCTTGACGTTGATCTGCGATGGACATAGCGTTAGCGCGGCCGCCAGCGCCTGGCACATCGCCGGCAGGTGCGCGGCGAGGCGAGGCGCTTCCGCGACCACCGTCGCATCGAGATTCTGAATACGCCAGCCCTGTACACGCACCTTGTCCGCGACTGTCCGCAGAAGCTCTAGGCTCGATACGCCCCGGTAGGCTGGATCGGTATTCGGAAAGAGCTGCCCGATGTCGGGCAGTCCCGCCGCGCCCAACAGTGCGTCCATGACGGCGTGCGTCACCACGTCGGCGTCGGAGTGACCGGCCAGCCCCTTGCCTTCCGGGTGCTCCAGGGCCACGCCACCGAGCACAAGCCGACGCCCCGGCGCCAAGCGATGAATGTCGTAGCCCGTTCCGACGCGCGTAGCGAGTGGCCCGTCGTCAGCAGTCAGTGTCCCGTGTTCACTGGCGCGGTCTCTGCCGGTCAAGAGCGCCGCCGCGACTTCCACGTCGGCCGGCACCGTCACCTTAATGTTAGCCGGATCGCCCGGAAAAAGGCGCACGGCAATGCCCTGACTTTCGAGCAGCGCCCCTTCATCCGTATAGTCATCGGCCGCCGCGCCGGCCTGCCGAAAGGCCGCGACCAGGGTGTCCCGGCGGAATATCTGCGGTGTCTGCGCTGCCCAAAGCTGGCTGCGGTCAACCGTGTGTACCACCGTCTGGTCCGGACGGACCCGCTTGATCGTATCGCGGACGGGGACCGCCGCGATGGCCGCGACTGCGCCGGCAGCGGCCGCCAGCCCGGAAGCCACCAACGCCGGCGTCAACAGGGGCCGCGCGGCGTCGTGGATGAGCACCCACTCGGCGCCCTTGACGGCGGCCAAGCCGGCCCGCACCGAGGCCGCGCGCACCGCGCCGCCCGCGCAGATGGCCGAGACTTTCTGCCACCCCGCGGCCCATGCCACGCGGCGACAACGCTCTACCAGTGCCGCGCTCACGACCAGCGCAATCTCGCCCACCTGCGGGCAGGCTTCCAGTGCATCCACGGCATAGGCGAGCAGCGGCCGCCCCAGCAACGGCAGGAATGCCTTATCCACGCCGCCCATCCGCTGTCCCTGACCGGCGCCGACGACGATGGCCGCGACCAAGCCGGCAGTCGCCGCTGCGTCGGGCGCATGTTTTGCTGCACACATTGCTCGTCTGCCTGAAGTCTACGCGGCGAAGGCCGCCGCGAAAGCGTCGCGCAAGCCGGTCGCGCCGATGAGCTGCGGCCCGCGACCCGCCTCCAACCGGCGGGCGTCGCTGGCCGGCACGACGCAACGCTCGAACCCCATCCGCTGCGCCTCCGTCAGCCGGCGCTCGATCTGACTGACCGGTCGTAGCTCACCCTGCAAGCCGACTTCACCCAGGAAGGCGAGATCGGCCGGCAGAATCTTGTCCCGAAAGCTGGACGCAATAGCCGCCGCCAGCCCCAGATCGCACGCCGGCTCGGCCAGTTTCAGGCCGCCGACGGCATTGACATACACGTCCTGATTGCCCAGCGCCAGGCCGAGCCGCTTGGTCAAGACGGCGATCAGGAGATGGAGACGATTGAGGTCCACCCCGACGACCGTGCGGCGGGGCATCCCGAAGGCCGTCGCGGCCACGAGGGCCTGCACCTCGACGAGCAGGGCGCGGCTGCCCTCCAGCGGCACCGCAACCGCCGAGCCAGACGCCGAGGCGACCCGCTGCGCGAGAAAGGCCGCCGAGGGATTGGTCACTTCGCGGAGGCCGGTCGAGGCCATCTCGAACACGCCGACTTCATCGGTCGAGCCGAAACGGTTTTTCGTCGCGCGTAAGAGACGATAGGCATGAAAACGCTCGCCTTCCAGGTAGAGGACGGCATCCACGATATGCTCCAGCACGCGCGGACCGGCGATATTGCCGTCCTTGGTGACGTGCCCGACGAGAAAGGTGGCGATCTCGGTTGCCTTGGCCAGGTCCATGAGCCGGAGCGTGCATTCGCGGAGCTGCGTAATACTGCCCGGGCTGGCGGCAATCGAATCGAGGTAGGCCGTCTGGATGGAGTCGACGATAATCACCCGCGGACGCAGCCGCTCGACCTCACGGAGCACCGCTTGCAGGTTCGTCTCGGTGAGGACGTAAAGCTGGGGGGCCGTTGCCCGAATCCGGTCGCTGCGGAGCCGGAGTTGCCGCGCCGATTCCTCGCCGGAGACGTAGAGCACCGGCGCATCGGCGGCTACCCGCGCGGCAAATTGCAGCAAGAGCGTGGACTTGCCAATCCCCGGGTCGCCACCCAACAGGATAAGCTCGCCGGGGACGATGCCGCCGCCGAGCACGCGGTCGAACTCACCGAGACCGCTGCTGACGCGGCTTTCCGCCTCGGTCTCGATCTCCGCCAGGAGGACGGGGCCGGACGAGCGCGACCGGAAGCGATCCGGGGCGTGGTCGGGTGCAGCTACTTCAGTGAGGCTGTTCCAAGCGCCACATTCCGGGCAGCGCCCGTGCCACTTCGGCGTGGTGGCTCCGCACTCAGCGCAGGTGAAGTGGCTGCGTTGACGGGGCACACTCCACCTCCTCCGCGGCCGGCGGCGGGTCGGCGGCACCAAGCCGCGAGTGAGGAGCACGCCGTTCTGGGGAGGGGCCTTCGCTCGGCGTCATTGTGCTAGACGGTCGCTGCCGCCAATTCTTCTTCCGGCTCCGGTTCCGGCTCCGGCTCCGACGCGGCCGACTCGACGGTCATCATGAGCTGGTCCTGCTCACCATCATGGTCGGCCAGGATGCGATCCCCGGCCTTGACGTTGCCGGCCAGCAGTTCCTCGGCCAGCTCGTCTTCGATGTTGTTCTGGATGACGCGCCGGAGCGGACGAGCGCCGAAGTCGGGATCGAAGCCTTTGTCCGCCAGCCAGTCCTTGGCCGCGTCCGTCAACTCAAGGACAATCTCCTGCTCGTGAAGCTGCGCCATCACGCGCTTCAACTCGATGTCAATAATGGCCTTGACGTTGCGGCGCGTAAGCGCCCGGAACACCACAATCGTATCTACCCGATTGATGAACTCCGGCCGGAAGGTGTTCTTGACCTCACCCAGCACCTTTTCGCGCATCCGGTCGTAGGCTTCCTGCTCGTTGTGCTCGTCACCGGAAAGGGTGCGGAAGCCGACCTGCGCCTCGCGCTTGATCTGCTGTGCCCCGACGTTGCCGGACATAATTAGGATGGTGTTCCGGAAGTCCACGGTCCGGCCCCGGCCGTCGGTAAGACGACCATCCTCCATGATCTGGAGCAGCATGTTGAACACTTCGGGATGGGCCTTCTCGATTTCGTCCAGCAGGATCACAGCGTAGGAACGCCGCCGGATGGCCTCCGTCAGCTGCCCGCCCTCGTCGTACCCGATATAGCCGGGCGGGGCGCCGACCAAGCGGGCGACCGAGTGCCGCTCCATGTATTCGGACATGTCGAGGCGGATCATGGCCTCTTCGCTGCCGAACATAAATGTCGCCAGCGCCCGCGCCAGCAAGGTCTTGCCGACGCCCGTGGGACCGAGGAAGATGAACGAGCCGATGGGCCGCCGCGGGTCCTTGAGGCCGGCCCGCGCCCGGCGCACGGCGCGGGAGACGGCCTTGATGGCCTCATCCTGGCTCACGACCGTCTCGTGCAGGGCCTCCTCCATATGGAGCAGGCGCTCGGACTCCTCTTCCTTGATGCGGGTCACGGGAATGCCCGTCCACATACTGACGACCTGTGAGATCACCTCGTCGTCAACTTTGGGGCGCTCGTCCTCGCTCTCGCCCTTCCGACTCTGCTCCAACCCCTGAATCTCCTCGCGCAGCGCGGCCTCTTCATCGCGCAAGGCACTCGCCCGCTCGTAGTCCTGCTTCTCGATGGAATCGTTCTTCTCGCTAATCAACTCATCGAGGCGCTTCATCGTCTCGCGCAGGCCTTGAGGGGCCATGGATTGCTGAATACGCACGCGGGAGCCGGACTCGTCCACCAAGTCAATGGCTTTGTCGGGCAGGAAGCGGTCCGTCACGTAGCGCCCGGCCAACTCGGCGGCCGCCTTCACCGCGTCGTCGGTGATGGTGACCCGATGGTGGTCCTCGTAGCGATCTTTCACGCCCCGGATGATCTCGATGGTCTCTTCGATGCTCGGTTCCTTGACATGCACCGGCTGGAAACGCCGTTCGAGGGCGGCGTCGCGCTCGATGTATTTCCGGTACTCGTCCAGTGTGGTGGCGCCGATGCACTGTAGCTCGCCGCGAGACAGGGAGGGCTTGAGGATATTCGCCGCATCCACCGCCCCCTCGGCGGCGCCGGCGCCGACAAGCGTGTGTAGCTCGTCAATAAAGAGCACGCACTCCTGCGACGAGCGGATTTCCTCGATAACCCGCTTCAGGCGCTCCTCGAACTCGCCGCGGTACTTCGTGCCGGCGACCAGGGCGCCCATGTCCAGGGTCAGCAGGCGCTTGTTGAGCAAGGTCTCCGGAACGTCGCCGGCGATGATCCGCTGCGCCAACCCTTCGGCAATGGCGGTCTTGCCGACGCCCGGATCGCCGATCAGGGCCGGATTGTTCTTCGTCCGGCGGCTCAGAATCTGAATGACGCGCTGAATCTCCTCCGAGCGGCCGACCACGGGGTCGAGCTTGCCCTCCCTGGCGGCCGCGGTGAGGTCAATGCCCATCTGGTCAATGGTCGGGGTTTTGGTGCGCTTCCGACCTTCCGACCTGGAGCCGCTGCCGGTCTGGTTTACCACCTGGATGACCTGCGTGCGGACCTTCTCCAGGTTGACGCCGAGGCTCTCCAGGACGCCGGCGGCGATGCCCTCGCCCTCGCGGACCAAGCCGAGCAGGAGGTGCTCGGTGCCGATGTAGTTGTGATTGAGGCGGCGTGCTTCCTCGACGGCCAGCTCGATGACCTTCTTGGCGCGCGGCGTGAGGTTGACGTCGCCGATGACCATGCGATTGCCGCGGCCGATGATGAACTCTACGGCGCTGCGGACTTTGTTCAACTCAACGCCCAGGTTGCTGAGGACTTTCGCGGCGACACCCTCACCTTCTCGCACCAAACCGAGCAATAAGTGCTCGGTGCCGATATAGTTATGGTTAAAACGCTGTGCTTCTTCTTGCGCGAGAACGAGCACTTTCTTGGCTCGCTCGGTGAACTTGTCAAAGCGATCACTCATGGTAAGGCCTCACTGGCTGCGAGGAGAGCCGTAGACTATCGGGAGTATAGCACAGGCCGGCACCGCCTCTCCGGCACGCCGCTCCCGGCTACTCCGCAGCAGCTTCCTCGGCTTCCTCGTCGGGCGGCGCATACGTGCCCTCGTAGCTCTCCGAGACGACCTCGCCCTGCTCGTCGAGGTGCTCGAAAGCCGGGAGCAGCCGCAAGCGCCGCCGCTCGTAGTCAACGTGCAGGACGCGAAACGGCAAGGTACGGCCCTCTTCGAGGTGGGCCGCGTCGGCAGGATCGGTGTCGGAAGGATGGAGATACCCCTCGACTCCTTCATCCACGTGGACGAAGACGCCATAGTTCGACTGTCGCAGCACCACGCCGGTCACGTCCTCACCGGGCGGGTATTGCTCTTCCACCGTCTCCCAGGGGTCGTCCTCCACGCGCTTGAGGCTGAGGGCGATCCGGTGCTCCTCCCGGTCCACGGAGAGCACGTACACGGAGACGCGCTGACCCGGCTGGAGCATGTCGGACGGATGGTTGACGTGATCCCAAGACAGTTCCGAGATATGGGCGAGGCCGTCGGCGCCCCCCAAGTCAATGAACGCACCGAAGCCCGCCAGATTGCTGACGGTGCCCTCCCGGACTTGGCCCGGTTCCAACTCGCCGAACAATTCCTCACGACGCTGCGCCCGCAAGGCCCGGTCGGCCAGCCGCTCGGACAGGATGAGCCGATTGCGCCGCCGGTCAACCTCGACCACCTTGACGTTGATCTTCGAGCCGACGAGCTCGGCCAGCCGCTGGACCAGTCGTTCGCGGCTCTCGGTCCGATCACCTTCACGCTTGAGGCTGGTCAACTGCGAGATAGGCACGAACCCCCGCAGCCCCACGTCAACCACCACACCACCGCGGTTGTGGTCAACAACGGGGACCTCGACGACTTCTCCGCTCCGGATCATGTCCTCCATCTGCCGCCAGCGCCGCTCACGGCGCGCGCGGCGGTAGGACAGCACAGCCGGCCCTTCGTCGTCCGGTTGGAGGACCGACACGAGAATACGGTCGCCGACCTCCAGTGGGCGGCCGAGGTCCTCGGCCGGGTTGCCTAGCTCGCGCGAAGGGACAATCCCTTCCGACTTGAGGCCGATGTCTACCAGCACGTCATCGCTGTCTATGTAGACGACTTCACCTTCGACTACCGCCCCGCGACGTACTTGCGCGAACTCAACCGTCTGCGAGTCGAGGAGTTGGGCCATAGTCAGGCCTTCATCCTCCTCACGTTCCGCTTGGCGCTCCCGCCGCGCCAGCGCCCGCCTCTCCCGCCGCCGTTCGTCACTCATGATCCCAAGCCGGTGCAAAGAAGGATCGTGCCTTGTGCAGCATAATTTGCGCCGTGGCTCCCAAGGTGGGGGGCAAGCTACCCCGGTTAGCCGCCGAACGCCACTCCTTCCCGGCACTGGCGCCCCAGTATTTTTCCGCTTACCTGGAGCTATCTGCCCAGGCGCGATTCCCGGTGCGCCGCCTCACGTGCCAGCAAGTATACGCTGGCCTTCGGTTGAAGGCCAGTGGATTAGTACACGGATTCAGCCCGTTACGGCGGCGGATCGGCTACTCGCGGCGCAATGGCCAACTGCGATCCCGCAACCAGCCTACCCCATCCACGCGCCGCCGTTCACGTACACGGTCTGTCCGGTGATGGCGGCCGCGGCCGCGTCGTCGGCTAAGAACACGACCGCAGCGGCAACCTCTTCCGGTTTACCAAACCGACCGAGCGGGATGCTCTGCGTCCGCTCGACCAGTTCCTCGGCGCTCGCGCGGCCGAGCACCATCTCCGTGCCCACGGTCGTCGGCGCCACACAGTTCACCCGCACGCCCTGCCGCACCAACTCGCGGGAAAGCGCCTTGGTGAGACCATCGAGGCCGGCCTTGGACGCTGCATAGGCGACCTGATGCGGGGTGCCGCCCGTGCGACCGGCGTTGGAGCCGATATTGATGATGCTGCCGCCGCCGGCGACCAGGATTCTAGGTACCGCGGCGCGGCAGCAGAGGAACGCTCCCTTCAGGTTGACATCAAGGATCAAGTCCCAATCGTCATCGCCGATCTCCGCCAGCAGCCCCGGCCCGGCCACACCGGCATTGTTGACGAGGATGTGCAGCCCACCGAGCGTCGCGGCAACCTCGGCCATCATGGCCTCGACGGCCGCCGTATCGCGGACGTCGGCGCAGACTGCTACGGCTTGCCGGCCCAACGCCCGGATTGCGGCGGCAGTCTCCTCCGCCTCGGCGGCGTGGGTGCGGTAGTTGACTGCTACGTCGGCTCCGGCTTGGCCCAAGGTCATGGCAATGGATCGGCCGATGCCGACGCTGCCTCCGGTGACCAGTGCTACTCGGTTGGCGATACTCACCTGCCTATCTCCCGCCCCACCGATCACCGGGCACTCGCCCTGGCCTGCCGGTAGACCTCCAAGGTCATGGCCGCGGTGCGCTCCCAGGAGAAGGTAGCCGCTACGCTGCTCCCCTGCTTCCTCAAATCGGCCCGGCGCCGCGGCGAGTCTAGCAGTGCCGCCAGCGCCCGTGTGAACGCGGCCCGGTCGGTCGGGTCCACGAGCACCGCGCCGTCGCCCACTACTTCCGGGAGCGACGAGCGGTTGGACGCCAGCACCGGCGCCCCGCAGGCCATCGCTTCGAGCGGGTCCAGCCCAAAGCCCTCGTACCGGGAGGGGAAGACAAAGAGCGTCGCCGCACTGTAGAGGGCGCGTTTTTCCTCTTCCGTCACGCGGCCCAGAAAGCGGACCCGGTTTCCCAAGCCGAGGGCATCGGCCAGTGGCCGGAGCGGCGGGAACAGGCGTGGGTTACGCGCTGAACGCTTCCCCGGCGCGGCACCGGCAATGGCCAGCACGTGGCGCTGGCGTAGCTCCGCCGGCAGGGCGTAGAACGCACGCAGCAGCGCCGGCACGTTCTTGCGCGCGTCGAAGCCACCGATATAGAAGATGAAGGGTTGGTCCAGGCCGAACCGCCGCAGGAGTGCCTGCCGTTCCATGCCATCAGCCAGCGGCTCCATGCCGGGAGCGGCCGCCAGCGGTACGACGTGGATGCAGGGTGCGGCGATGCCGAGCCGCCGCACAATATCGTCCGCGGTGGCCTGCGAATCGGCGATGATCTGCGCCGCCCGCCGGGCGGCCAGCGAGATGAGCGCGTTGTAGAGACGCACGTGCGGACGGGTAGCGTACTCCGGCAAGATCAAGGGAATGAGGTCGTGGATCGTGACGACGAGCGGCCGCGTAGCCCAGAGCGGCGGCGCAAAGTACGGGACGTGTGCCACGTCGGCAGCACGTCCGCGCGCCGCCCGCAGCCAAGCCACCTGCTCCCACCAGACCTTGCGGAGGTCGGCATGGGCCAACCAGCCCGGTAAGCCGACGTGGTGCGCGCGAGGTGCGGCCAGCGGCGCCACGGTCCGGCGTCCCTCCCGCGGCGCCGGCAGCAACGGCACCACGTCGAGCGTCGGCGCTACCCTGGCGAGGGCCGGCAACAGGTGACGGACGTACTGGCCGCTACCCGTATGCGGCTGCGGGAGGAAAAAGGCGTTGATAGAGACGCGCATGTTCAACCTTCAGCTATCAGCCGTCAGCTTCCAGCAATCGGCCGGCGGCCTGAACCGTGACCCCGGGGCGGCGGCGCGGTCCGGCTGCCGCCGCAACAGCCAAGAGCCATGCGCCTGACGTTCGCTGAACGAGTCTACTGGCTCGTCCGCCGTATTCCACCCGGTCGGGTGATGACGTATGGGGAGATCGCCCTGGCCCTGGGCGCACCGCGGGCCGCCCGCGTCGTCGGGGGGGCGCTACGCCACTGCCCCGACCCGGAGGGTGTTCCCTGGCAGCGCGTAGTGAACGCCGGCGGCGGCATTAGCCCACGACACCCGGAGCACCGCGTCCACGAGCAAGCCAAGCTGCTTGCGGAGGAAGGGGTTGAGATCGAGCGCGACGGGCCGCTCTACGTGCTCGACCTGCAACGTTATGTCTGGTGGCCGGACCCGGAGCACCTGATTGAGCTGGAAAGACTCTCCGCGTCACCGCCGCCGCTCGTCACCGAGGAACAACCCTTCATGCGCCGGCGGCCACCACGCCGCCGCCAGCGGTTGCCCTCCCGCCAGGACCGGTAGCTTCATAGCGCCCAACGAGAGCGCCTATCACCAGCCTCCAGAATGGGATCGGACAAAAAGGTTGAGCATGACGGATAGCCAGAATCAAGCATTCACGACGGCTAATTTCCTGGAGGACTTTGATTATCTGTGGAGGACCTTCGCGGCCGACTATGCCTACTTCGATGAAAAAGACACCGATTGGGGACAGGTCCGGCAACACTACCGGCGGAAGGTTGAGGCTGCCGGCGAGGGAGGAACCTTCATCTCCATCTTGGAGCGGACTCTCGAAGAACTCTACGATAATCATATCCATCTCACCTACAACACACCCACATCACCGCGCATCGTTCCCTCCCGATCAGACCTTCATGCCGAGTGGTGCCCGGACGGGGCGACGGTGCTCGCGGTACGCGAGGGGTTTCAGGCAGCTCTGAGCGGCATCACACCGGGCGATGTCATACTTTCGATCAACAATGTTCCCATTGCCGCAGCCGCACAAATGCGCCTCCCAACCAGTGTCACAACCACTACCATAGAACTGCGTAACTGGGCACTGAACAAGGTGCTCGCCGGCTATCGGGGCGTAAGCCGAACCATTGAGGTTTTGCGTAGTGGGCGGCAGCTCCCTGTTGAGATAGAAGCCGGCCGGTTTGACCGGCAGTATGCTGCACAACATAGCTGCTGCCTCGAATCACGTTGGCTATCTCACGATATTGGCTACATCAGATTCAACGACTCACTAGGAGACACTTCGACGATCTTCCTGTTTGACGCTGCGCTTGACGAGTTTCGTGCGGCCAGAGGGCTAGTGCTCGATCTTCGACGGGCCGGTGGAGGGAATACCAGTGTGCTTGAGGGTGTGGCCGGGCGGCTCGTAGCCTCTCGGGTGGCGTACCAGCGCACGGTCAGACCTTCCGGCGAGGAGTTCATAAGCTACGTGGAGCCACGCGGTAACAACCCCTACCTCCAGCCTATCGTCGTATTGGTCGGCCCCTGGACGGGCAGCGCCGGTGAAGGATTGGCCATCAGCCTGAGTGCGCTGGATAGAGCGAGCACCGTCGGTCTCAAAATGGCAGGATTGGAAGGGGGCGTATTCCACCACCGGACGCCCCGAACAGGCATAGGATTTCAACTTACCGGCGAGAAGATCTACAACGGTACGATCAAGAGCGGTTCATTTTTCCCCATCGCAAGACAACGCTACCGGCCTGATACGTTGGTTGACTTGGCAAGTCAGGTGGCCCAGCCCAGGACGGACTATGTGTTGGACGTAGGAGTGACCGTTCTGAACGACCTCATCAAGGGCGCATCCGCCTAGCCACAGGATTGCGCTGCGCCGGCAGTGGACGCCGCGATAGCGGCAAACGTGGTAGCATCCGGCGCGTGGTAACACCTCTGCTTATCCGGCCGTTGTGTAGATAGGGGTACGAAGAAACACATGTGCGGCGTAGCCGGTGTCTATGATCCCGCGGGCCGGGCCGACGAGCCGACGGCCGTTGCGATGCGCGAGGCCTTGGCGCACCGCGGCCCCGACGACAAGGGGCTGTACTGTCCATCTTCGCGTCAGGTGGCGCTCGGCTTTCGGCGCCTGAGCATCATGGATCTGTCTCCGAACGGCCGTCAGCCGATGCAAAACGAGCGGGGCGATGTGTGGGTTGCCTGCAATGGCGAAATCTACAACTATCCCGCGCTGCGCCGGGACCTCGAAGCGCGCGGCCACCGGTTCCGCTCGGAGAGCGATACCGAGGTGCTGGTCCATCTCTATGAAGAGCATGGCCCCGATCTCGTCCAACGGCTCAACGGCATGTTTGCGTTCGCCTTGTGGGACGAGACCCGGCGCCGGCTCGTCCTGGCCCGCGACCGCTATGGGATCAAGCCGCTCTACCTGGCCCAACAGGGAGAACGCTTGCTCTTTGCCTCGGAGGTCAAGGGGCTGCTTGCAGGGCTACCGCACCGGCCGGCGGTGAACGCCGAAGCGTTGTTGGAGTATTTCACCTTCCAGAATATCGTCAGTGACCGCACCCTGTTCGACGGTGTGCGCTTGCTCCCACCGGGCCATCTCATCGTCGCCGAGGCCGACCATATCCAGGAGCAGCAATACTGGGCCTTTCGCTTTGACGGCGATCCGGCACTGTCGTTCGAGGATTGCACGGCCGGCGTCCGCGAGCGTTTTGAGGCGGCAGTCAGTCGCCAGTTGATGAGCGATGTGCCGGTCGGCAGCTACCTGAGCGGCGGCATGGACTCCGGCTCAATCTGTGCGGTAGCCAGTCGCCAGTTGGTGGGCCGCGCAGCCGCGCAGAACGGCGGCAGAACCGGCGAGCGGCTGCCCCGGCAACCGCAGATCACGACCATCACCGGCGGCTTCTCGCTCGCGGGCGCGACCGAGGAGGAGCGTAGCTGCGACGAGCGCATCCACTCCGAGCGGCTGGCAACGACGTTCGACACCGAGCATTACGAGATCGTCATTCAGCCGTCCGGACTGGCGCGCGCACTGCCCAGCGTGGTGTGGCATCTGGAAGACCTGCGCGTCAGCTCCAGCTACCACAACTACTACGTCGCACGGCTCGCCAGCCGTTTTGTCAAGGTCGTGCTCGCCGGGGCCGGCGGCGACGAGCTATTCGGCGGGTATCCCTGGCGCTACGCCGTGCTCGACGGTGCGACCGAGGCAGAGTTCGAGGATCGCTACTTCCAATACTGGAGCCGCCTCCTGGCGCCGGAGGAGCGAAGTTGCTTTTTCACGGAGCAGTTTCGCCGCAGCGCCGGCGATTTCGACCCCCGCGATCCCTTCCAGGCGATCACCCGCGACTACGACGCGCCGGCGCTAGTTGATCGCGCCCTCACCTTCGAGGCCCGCGTGTACCTCCACGGACTGTTCGTCCTGGAAGATAAGTTGAGCATGGCGCATGGCCTGGAATCGCGGGTGCCGTTCCTCGACGACGATCTTGTCGAGTTCGCACAACGCATTCCGGCCCACTACAAGGTCAGCAACGGCACCGGCAAGCGCGTGCTGCGCGCCGCCATGCGCGGCCTCATCCCGGATGCCACCCTGGCCCTCCCCAAGCAAGGATTCGTCCCCCCGGAGGAAACGTGGTATCGCACCAGCATCCTGCCATACATCCGTGAGACCATCCTGAACACGCGGGCGCTCGACCGCGGCTATTTCGAGCCGGCGGCCGTGCGCCGCGTCGTGGACGAGCACACCGCCGGCCAGCGCAACCACAAGCTGCTGCTCTGGTCGCTGATGTGCTTCGAATGGTGGAACCGGCTGTTCATTGACGGCGAAACACCCGCAGACCACGCCCCTCTCGACTCCCGCTCCGGCCCCCACCCTAGCCCTCCCCCGCGCTGACGCGCAGGGGCGGGAACACGCCGTCTCCCCGCCTCCGCGGGGGGACCATAGGGGGGCCGGAAAGACGCAACTTGGCGGCGCGAACGCGCGTGTCGTACCCTCTTCAATGAGGAGGGCAAGGCCGATGGGAGATCGCCGCAGGACGACCACGCAGCGTCAGGTCGACTCACCCCTCGCCTCACGCCGGCGGGCGCTCACTTACATGGTCGTGACCACTGTCGGCGGCATGGCGACCGTCGCCGCCTGTAGCACGTCCGGTTCGCCGCCGGCGGCAGATTCCCACTTACGCGGGAATGACGGTGGTGTGGAAGTCGCGCCGCTCGCGCCGGAAGACCTGACCCCGCGCCTCACCCCCAACGACAAGCTCTACGTCCAGAGCTACCGGGAGACACCAACCGAGGAAGCCCGCGACCCGGAGACCTGGACGCTGACCATTGACGGCTTGGTATCCGGCCGGCTGGAGCTGACGCTCGCGGATATCCTCGCGCTGCCGGCCGTCGAGCGGCAATTCACCCTGGAATGTATCGGCAACCCGGTCGGCGGACAGCTGATCGGCAATGCCGTCTGGGTCGGGACGCCCTTGCGCCCGCTACTCGAACGCGCCGAGATCAAGTCGTGGGCCAAGCGCGTCGCCTTTCACGGCCTTGACGACTACGTGACCAGTATGCCCATCGAGCAGGCGCTGGCGCCCGGCGTACTGCTTGCCTACCGCATGAACGGCGAGCCGTTGCCGCCCGACCATGGCGCGCCGCTCCGACTGTTGAACCCCGGCTACTACGGCCAGAAATGCCCGAAATGGCTGCGGCGGATCGAGGTCATCGAGCGGGACGACCACCGCGGCACGTGGGAGCAGGAAGGCTGGTCGGACGAGGCCGCAATTACCATCAATTCCCGCATTGACGAGCCGTTTGCCGGCCAGAAGCTGCCGGCAGCGGCGCTCAACGTCACCGGCGTAGCCCTCGGCGGTCTCGCCGGCGTGCGGTCGGTCGAGGTCAGCACCGACGGCGGTGCATCGTGGCAGGAAGCGACGCTCGGCCCCACCCCGTCACCGGCCGTGTGGACCATGTGGTCCTACCACTGGCGCATCCCCGAGCCAGGCAGCTACGTACTCGTGGCGCGGGCCACCGACGGCGACGGAACCGGCCAGCCCGACGAAGATGTCGTCACTCTCGACGGACAAACCTCCCCCCACTACGTAGGCGTAGAAGTACAGCCGTAAGGCGGCGGTACACCGCCCGGCATGATATAATAATACTATCGAGCAAAACCTGTCTGGATGTGCCTGTTCTACGTCTAAAACGGCGCTTCCGAGCATACTTGCCGTTGCAATTCGCCTACCATGTGGCCCGTAGCATGATCGAGAACGCTCACGAGGTCTCCGACCTCGCGCTCATGCGGTTGGCGCTGGAAGAAGCCCGTCTGGCCGAGGCCAGTGGCGACGTGCCGGTCGGGGCAGTGGCGGTCCTGGCCGGAGCAATCGTTGCGCGGCAGCACAATCGCAAAGAAGCCTGGGCGGACCCGACCGCCCACGCCGAGCTACTGGTGCTGCGTGATGCCGCCGGCCGGCTGGGACGCTGGCGGCTCTCGGACGTTACGGTCTACGCGACGATGGAGCCGTGCGCGATGTGCGCTGGCGCCATGGTGCAAGCGCGACTTGGCCGGTTGGTCTATGCCGTGCCGGACCATCGCGCCGGGGCCGCCGGCTCGGTGTTCGACATCGTGGATCACCCTCGGCTCAATCATCGGGTGGACGTGGTGTCGGGCGTGCTGCACGACGAGGCGGCCGCGCAGCTACGCCGCTTCTTCACGCGGCTGCGTCGGGAGCCGGCCGCGGCGCTCAGTGCCAGCAGCTAGGCGGGATGCCGGTGCCACCGTGGCCGACGGCGCGCTATGCGGCCCTCGCCTGGTATGCTGAATGGTACCGGCGGTTTGGCCACCGGGAGGCGAGCGGGTTATTCCGGTGCTGTCGCGGTCTTCCCGGAGAGGTGTCCGAGTGGCTTAAGGAGCTCGTCTCGAAAACGAGTAGGGCAAACACCCTCGTGGGTTCGAATCCCACCCTCTCCGCCACCAACACAGGTGCCGTGCTGTGCCGTTGAGCGCAGCCTAGCACTGCCCCAGCGCCGGATCCCTAGGGATGTCCGGTGCCCGCAGCGAAAGCGAGCGTTGCCATGAGACGCGCACCAGTATCCACCGAGTTATCCATCCCGGCGAAGGCCCCGGTGTCACCGTCCGACGCGCTCCTGCTTTGCCGCAGTCTGCTCGGCACCGACGGCCCCGGCGATGCACCGCTCGATGAGCGCGTGCAGCAGCGGTGGCAGACGCTCATCCGCCATACGGCCCCGGGCGAGCTTGACGGCTTCCTCGCCAGTCTCGAGCGCGAAGCGGCGCTGCTGGCGGAGAGCGGCGTGCCGCTGACCACGGCGCTGCAGCGTGCCCAGTCCCGTACCGTCGAGCTGTCTCTCGGTGCCCTGGACAATGCGCCAGCGGCAGCCGAGACGGAGACGCTGCTGAACCTCCAGCGCGAAGTGGTTCGCGCGATAGCCAAGGCGTATGAGCATCGCTACCCGCAGGAAGGCTCTACCGACACGGAAAAGCTGCTGGTCGCGCGAGTCGCCAGACTTGCTGCGGTGCAGAAGATCAACTCGGTGGTGAACTCCAGCCTGGACCTCAGCGATACGCTCACGCAGACCGTGAACGTGGTCGCGGAGGTGACCCACGCCGACGTGTGCTCGCTCTTCCTCTACGATGAGACCTCGAATCGCCTCGTCCTGAGCGCCACGAGCGGTCTCAACCCGGCGGCGGTAGGCAGCATGTCACTGGAGATTGGCGAGGGGATCGCGGGGACAGCGGCCCAGGAAGGACGCCCCGTTGCCATCCGGGACGGGTGGCTGGACCCCCGCTTCAAGGTAGTCCCTGACCTTCAAGAAGAGCCGTACCATGGGATGCTCTCGGTCCCGATCATCCTGTTTACGGTCAACAAGCTGATCGGTGTGCTGACGCTCCAAGAAAAGGTGGTCCGCGAGTTCACGGATGACGAGATCGCCTTTACCGAGACCGTTTCCGGGCAGATTGCCATTGCTATCGAGAACGCTCGTCTCTATGGGATGACCGACGAGAAGCTGCGCGAGAAGGTGACGCAGCTTTCCACCTTGCGCCACGTCACGGCTTCCCTCGTCTCCACCGTTGACCGCAGCGCAGCCCTGGACATGATCGTGCAGCACGCGATGACCCTCACGGGCGCCGATATGTCCTCGATCTTCGAGTTGGATGCAGCCTCCCAAGAGTTGAAGATCGTGGCTCACCGGGGCCTGAGCGAGTCGTACTTGAACATCCGTGTGCAGGTCGGTGAAGGTGCTATCGGCCTGGCCGTGCAATCGGGCCAGCCCATCGTGATCCAAGATGCCCACTCCGATCCGCGTCTCCGGACGGTCGCCAGCTGGGTCGCCGAAGAGGGCTACCGGGCCATGTGCTCCGTCCCCTTGATTAGCCACAACAACGTACTCGGTGGCATCTCGGTCTACACTCGTGAGCAGCGCCGCTTCAGCGACGATGAAGTGGAGTTGCTGGCGGCCTTCGCCAACGATGCCGCGTTAGCCATGGACAAAGCCCGGCTGTACGAGGAGATGGAACGCCAGAACGAAGAGATGGAGCGCCAGAGCACCACAAAATCCCTCCTCCTCCAGGAGCTTAACCATCGCGTCAAGAACAACCTCCAGATGATGGCCTCGTTGATGCGCCTCCAACTCCGCCGCGTGCGTGCCCCTGAAGTGAAGGAGACCCTCGCCCTTGCACAGTCCCGCATCGAGAGTCTGGGCGCCGTCCACGATCTGTTGGCGGAGGAAAACACGGCACCGACCGCGGAGCAGCTGACTACGGTACAAGGCGTGGTCAAGAAGGTGGCCGACATCGCCTTGAACACGATGGCCCAGCAACACCAGCGCGTATCTCTCAATGTCGAGGCGGGGGAGTTTCCGCTGGGGCAGCGCCATGCGACGCTCTTGGGCCTGGTGCTGAACGAGCTGGTGTGCAACGCGCTGACCCATGGCCTGAAGCAGCGCGCCGAGGGCACGGTCTTGATCGAAGCGGAGGAAGCTGGTGAACTGCTCCACGTCTGTGTCATTGACGACGGAGTGGGCTTGCCGCCGGGCTTCGACCTCGCGCAGAGCAACGGCCTGGGTATGAGTATTGTCAAGGGACTCATGGAGCAGATAGACGGAGACTTTCACCTGGAGAACGTCGTGTCGGCCGGACAGTCACCGCCGGACGAGCCGGCCGGTGCGCGCGCGATCATCACCTTCCCGAAATTCCCGCATTGACGCACGCACCTCCGTAGGGGTGCAGCACGCTCCACTCCTCCATGCATCCCGTCCGTTTTCCCGGTTTACCCACCGCCAGTCGGCTGGGATTGTCTTGACCGCAGAGCGCCGTGACTTTATAATGTCAGTGGCTGGGCATCCACTGTGAACTGAGAGTTGCGCTCTCGGTTCTTTTTCTTTGCATCTGTGTCTCCTGTCGTGACTCCCCCTGGGATGCCCAGGAGGTATCCGATGACCAATCAGACTGTGTATTTGACGCCGGAGGGGCTACAAAGTCTCGAAGCACAGCGTTCCCAGCTGCTCACTCAGCGCCGGGAGATCACCAAACGTATTCAAGAAGAGCGGGAGTTCGGAGCGTTTGCCGAGGGCGGCGATTTCGACGAGGCCAAGAACGAGCTGGCCTTCGTCGAGGGCAAGATTCGGAGCATCGAGCAGCAGCTCCGCAATGCCGTGGTGGTCAAGGAGCACACCACCCGCACGGTTGGCCTGGGCAGTCACGTGGTGGTGCGGCGCGCCGACGGCTCCGAAGGCACCTATACGATTGTCGGCTCGCCGGAGGCCAACCCCCGCGAGGGGAGAATCTCCAACGAATCCCCCATCGGTCGGGCGCTGGTGGGCAAAGGGGTCGGCGACGAAGTGTCCGTCCAAGTGCCGGCGGGCATGTTGTCGCTGACGGTCGTCGAGATCACCTAGCCCGCCCTCCCGATCCTACCCGGACCGCCGCGGGCCGGCTCACCGACCCGTGCTTGCCGCCCGACACCCGTCGGACGGCACAGATGAGCAAGGAGCACGTCCCGACACGATGAATGAGGCCGCTGCCAACCGACAGGCCGACCAGGAACCGGCACCGTTACCCGGTGACGACGATCCCCTCGTCCGAACGCGCCGCGCCAAGCTCCGGCGGCTGCATGATGCCGGCGCCACGGCGTTTCCGGCGCGCACCGGCCGGACCCACTCGCTGCAGCAAGCATTGACGATCCTGGGAGCGCAGCAAGCAGCGGACGAGCCGCTGACCTTGGCCGGCCGCGTGCTGCTGCTGCGTCCGATGGGACGCGCGAGCTTTGCCCAGCTTCAGGACGCCTCCGGGCGGCTACAAATCTACCTCCGGCGCGATACGGTCGGCACGGAGGCCTACCAACTGTTCCGCAGCACCGTAGACCTCGGTGACCTGATCGAGGTCAGCGGCTCAATGTTCCGCACCCGCACGGGCGAGCCAACCTTGCAAGTCACTGCTTGGCAGATGGTGACCAAGGCGCTGCGGCCACCGCCGGAGAAATGGCATGGGCTGACCGACGTGGAAACCCGGCTCCGCCAGCGCCACGTGGACATCCTCGCCAACCGCGACACCTTCGACTTGTTGCGCCAGCGCACGCGGATTGTCCAGGCGGTGCGGGACTTCTATCATGCTCGCGACTACCTCGAAGTGGAGACGCCCGTCCTCCAGGCCCTGCACGGCGGCGCGGCCGCCCGACCGTTCAAGACCTTCTATCAGGCGCTCGATAGTGATTTCTCGCTCCGCATTTCGCTGGAGCTATATCTCAAGCGGCTGCTGGTCGGGGGGTTTGAGCGCGTGTACGAGATCGGCCGCGTGTTCCGCAACGAGGGGCTGTCGCGCCGGCACAACCCCGAATTCACCCTGCTCGAATCGTATGAGGCGTATGCCGACTACCACACGATGCTGGAACTGGTCGAGCAGCTTGTACCGACCGTGGCCCAGCAGGCGCTCGGTCGGCAGACCGTCATCCACCAGGACCAGGAAATTGATCTGCGTCCACCGTGGCGCCGGGTCACGCTCCGCGAGGCGATCCTGGCCGAGACGGGCATTGACTACAGCCAGCACTCCGATCTGCCGTCGCTGCAAAGCGCCGTTGAAGCCGCCGGGCTGCGCGTCGAGCCACAGCCGACCTGGGCCAAGCTGGTAGACCAGCTGCTGGATACGGCCGTCGCCCCCCGTCTCATCCAGCCGACCTTTGTGTTGGACTACCCGCTGGAGCTGTCGCCCTTCGCCAAGCTCAAGCCGGGCAGCGATGATACCGTGGAGCGGTTCGAGGCGTTCGCCGCCGGTTTCGAGTTGGTCAATGCCTTCAGCGAGTTGAACGACCCGGACGACCAGTACCGCCGGTTCTTGCAGCAGGTGGACGCGCGCGCCGGCGGCGATGACGAGGCGCACGTGATGGACCTCGATTTCGTCGAGGCCCTGCAGCAAGGGATGCCGCCCGCCGGGGGCTTGGGCATGGGCATTGATCGCCTCGTGATGTTCCTGCTCGGCCAAAGTACGATCCGCGAGGTAATCTTTTTCCCGATGCTACGAACCGTCGAGTGAGCCGCGCCGCCCGGCAACGCACCCGCTCGCACCGTGTCCAACCACGCCGGAGGACAGTGCCAGCCGGCGCTCAAGTAAGGACCCCCTATGAACGATTTACGCTTTGTCCGTCAGCATCCCGACCTCGTCCGCCAGGCGCTCAGGAACCGGCGCGATGATTCGCCACTCGATGCGCTGCTGGAGGCGGATAGCGAGCGGCGCACGCTGCTCGGCGAGTCGGAGGCACTCAAAGCACAGCGCAACGAGGTCAGCCGGCAGATTGGCCGGATGCGGGATCGCAGCGCGGCGGCGCCGATGATCGCCGAGATGCGCCAGGTCGGCCGCCGCATTGCCGAGTTGGACCGCACGACAGCGGAGCTACAAGCGCGCATCACCGAGATTATGCTGGAGATGCCCAATCTGCCCCACGAATCCGTGCCGATAGGTGCCGACGATGACGACAACGTGATTGTCCGCACGTGGGGCACGCCGCCGTCGTTCGATTTCGCGCCGCGCCCACACTGGGAGCTTGGCGAATATCTCGGCATCCTCGACCTCCCACGCGCGGCCAAGCTATCCGGTGCCATGTTCACCATGCTGCGCGGGGCCGGCGCACGCCTGAGCCGGGCGCTCATTGCCTGGATGCTGGACCTGCACGTCGAGCAGCACGGGTACACCGAGATAGCGCCCGCGCATCTGGTGCGCCGCGATGTCATGGTCGGCACGGGTCAGCTACCGCGGCTGGAAGAGGACTCCTACCGGGTCGCCGCTGACGATCTGTTCCTCATTCCCACTGCCGAGGTGCCGGTCACCAACATGCACCGCGACGAAATCCTCAGCGAGTCAGACCTGCCGCTCCACTACACCGCCTATACCCCGTGCTACCGCCGTGAAGCCGGCGCCGCTGGCAAGGACACGCGCGGGATGCTGCGGATGCACCAGTTCGATAAGGTCGAGCTGGTGAAGATCGCCGCACCGGAGCACTCCTATGATGAGTTGGAGTCGCTGCTCGTCAATGCGGAGGCGGTACTCCAGGCCCTCGACCTACCCTACCGCGTCGCCGCGCTCTGTACCGGCTCGCTGGGCGCAGCCGCTGCCAAGACCTACGATCTGGAAGTGTGGTCGCCCGGCGTGGAGCAGTGGCTCGAAGTCTCGTCGTGCAGCAACTGCGAGGCCTACCAGGCCCGGCGGATGAGCACGCGGCTGCGGCGCACCGACCGCACCAAGCGCGGTCCGCTGGAGCACGTCCACACCCTCAACGGATCGGGACTGGCTCTACCACGAACGATCATCGCCATCCTGGAGAACAATCAGCACCGAGACGGCAGCGTCACGATCCCGGAGGTCCTGCGCTCCTACATGGGCGGCACGGAGCGCATCTCGGCGCCGTAACGACTCAACCTACCCCATCCCCTGACAGGTGAAGTCAAGCCGTTCATGGACGAGGTGATTCCCCATTTCGCCTAACGTGCGGACAGAGCAGAACAAGGATGGAGGGAGAACATGGCCGGGAAGCAGAATCCGATCAGGGTCGGACTCGTCGGGGCTGGAGACAACACGCGCCGCAAGCATATCCCCGGCTTGCTGGCACAGGAAGGCGTAGAGCTGGTCGCCGTTGCCAATCGGCGGCGCGAATCATCGGAGCGGGTAGCCAGAGACTACGGCATCGCCCGCGTGTGCGACGATTGGCGTCAAGTCGTTGAAGCCGACGACCTCGACGCCATCGTCATCGGCACCTGGCCCTACCTGCACTGCCCGGTCACGCTGGCGGCGCTCGCTACCGGCAAGCACGTGCTCACCGAGGCGCGGATGGCGATGAATCTGGCGGAAGCGGAGATGATGCTGGCGGCATCCCGGGAAGCGCCTCATCTCGTGACCCAAATCGTGACCGGCGGTGCAGCGCTCCACGCCGACACGACCATGCGGCGGCTGATTGCCGACGGCTATCTCGGCGACATCGTGGCCGTGGAGGTCAGGCAGCTATACGGTTACATTGACCGCGAGGCGCCGTTTCACTGGCGGCACAACCGGGAATACTCCGGCCTCAACATCATGCGAATGGGCATCCTGTACGAGGATGTCCTGTACTGGCTGGGACCGGTGGTCCGGCTGGCGGCGCTGGGCCGGACGTTCGTGAAGCTGCGGACCGACGAGGACGGCGTGCCGCGGGCCGTCAGCATTCCCGATCACGTGGACATCATCGGAGAGATGGCGTGTGGCGCACAGCTCCACATGCAGTTCTCGGCAGTCACCGGGCACGGCACGTCGGAGATCACGATTCACGGCACCGCGGCGACCTTGCGGGTCGAGGGCGGCCAGCTACTCGGTGGCAGGCGCGACGACGAGGGATTACGGCCCATCGCGCTCCCGCCGCCTAGGCCGCGGCTCGTGCCGTCGCACCCACCCGGCTGGCACGTGGAAGAGGAGTTCATCAAGGCGATCCGCGGTGAGGGCACCATTACTCGCACGCGGTTCGAGGAGGGCGTACAGTACATGGCGTTCACCGAAGCCGTCCACCGCAGTATGCGGGAGGGGCGCACGGTGGCGGTGTGACGAGGCGGCGTCCCGGCCGGGAGAGGATGGATGCGGCGGATATGGCGGTGAAGATGACCGGCGGTCAGGCGCTGGTGCAGGCGCTCTACCGGGAAGGCGTGCGGGTGATTTTCGGTGTGCCCGGGATGCAGCAGTATCACGCCGTTGATGCGGTGTATCAGGAGCCGAGAATTCGCTATATATCGACGCGCCACGAGCAAGCCACCACCTACATGGCCGACGGCTATGCCCGGGCCAGCGGCCAGGTCGCCACGGCGATGGTCGTGCCGGGGCCAGGGCTGCTCAACGCCGCAGCGGGCATGGCCACCGCCTATGCGGTCTCCTCGCCCCTGCTGGTCGTGACCGGTGACTCTGCCAGCGCAACACTTCCGATAGGATCGCCCAGCGCGGGCGGCGCCATAACGCCCGACGTGCAGGGCGCGGAAGACGATCAGCGGCACTTTCTGCGGCCGATTACCAAGTGGACGGCACGGGCGCGCCACCCGGCGGACGTTCCGGCTGTCGTCCACGAGGCTTTTCGCCAGTTGCATACCGGCCGGGCGCGGCCGGTCGAGATCGAGATTGGGCCGGAGGTGCTGGCTGCGGAGACGGAGATCGAATTGCTGGCGCCGGAGAGCTACGAGCGTCCCGGCGGCGCGCGTGAGCAGGTTGAGCGCGCCGCCCGCATCCTGGCCGCGGCGCGGCAGCCGGTATTCTGGGCCGGTGGGGGAGCCATCTCGGCGAGAGCCTCGGCCGCCATGCAACGGCTGGCGGAGCAGCTCCAGGCCCCGGTGGTCACGTCACCGAACGGCAAGGGTGCCATCTCGGACCGGCATCCGCTTTCGCTGGGGCTGGCCGAGCTGCGCTACGAGCCGCTGCGGCAGTGGCTCGCCGGCTGCGACGTAATTCTCGCCGTCGGCACCAGAACCGGCTTTGGGGACCGTCTCCATACGCAGCAGGTCATCCGCATTGACATTGATGAAGCGGAAGTCGGACGGCAGCGCCACCACACGCTCGGCATCGTGGGAGACGCCCGGCGCAGCTTGGAGGCACTGTATCGCCTGGTCGTGGCAACGACGGGGGCACGGAACGCGGAGCCGGTAGCGTCAACGGTGCGGGCGCTGAACGCTGCTCGTTTTGCCCCCGAGGACCAACTGGAGCCGCAGCATTCGTTGATGACCGCGATCCGGTCGGTGCTACCCGACAACGCCATTCTGGTGCAGGGCATGAATCAGCTGGGTTACTACAGCCGGAATTACTATCCCGTGTATGCGCCGGGGACGTATCTGACCGCATCGTCCTACGGCACGCTGGGTAGCGCCTATCCGTTGGCGCTCGGGGCAAAAGTGGCGGCGCCGGAGCGAGCGGTCGTGGCGCTATCGGGCGACGGCGGCTTCCTCTACAACTCGCAGGAACTGGCGACGGCCGTCCAATATGGAATCAACGCCGTGGTTATTGTCTTCAACGACAACGCCTACGGCAACGTGCTACGTGCCCAGATCGAGCAGTTCGACAGGCACATACTCGGTACGCAATTGCACAATCCTGATTTCGTGCAGCTGGCACAGGTGTACGGGGCGCGTGGCGTGCGGGCGCACGACGCCGACCAGCTGGCGGCGGCACTGCGCGAGGCGTTAGCTACTGAGGCACCGACGCTGATCGAGGTTCCCGTCGGTATGATGGAGCGGCGATTTTAGCCACAGAGCACAGAGGGTAGATGCCTACGGCGCTGTCCTGTGGGAGAAGGGACCTACTGCAAGAGAAGCCGGTTCTTGCCATCCACCAATGATTTGCTACGATATCATTGTGTGGCCGCAGTATCATTGGAGGGATACATGAAAGAGATATCCGCGACGATTACCCAGCGCAGCCAGGTAACCATCCCGGCAGAGGTGCGGCGCGTATTAGGCGTGAAGCCTCGAGACAAGGTCACCTTCACTATCGAAGACGGCGAAGTGCGCTTGGCGCCGGCACCCTTTAGCCTGGAGTCGGCTTATAGATCCGTGCGTCCCTCCAGCAAGCCCGAGGACTTCGACGCAATTACCCGCGCGGCCAAGGACGCCAAGGCTGCAAAGACTGCGTGGGAGTTGAGCCAGGCATGAGATTCCTGGATACGAACGTAATTCTCCGGTACTTGACCGGGGATGATGAGGTCAAGACCGAGGCCTGCTACCGGCTCTTTCAACGAGCAAAGCAAGGGGACGAGGAACTCTTCACCTGTGAAGCCATAGTGACGGAGGTTGTCTACGTGCTCACATCACCTCGTCTACCCTATCGGTTGAGCCACGGTGAGATCAGAGACCGGCTACTACCGATATTGACTTTGCGGGGTCTCAAGTTGCCACAGAAGCGCGTCTACATCCATGCGCTAGACCTCTACGCCGCCTCCCCTTTTCTCGACTTCGAAGACGCTTTGGCCGTCGCACACATGAAGCAACGTCATCTAACGGAGATCGTAAGCTACGACCGGGACTTCGACCGTGTTGCGGAAGTCCGCAGGGTTGAACCTTGATTGACGACGTGCCGGGCCGGCACTACCGAAACTCCTGTCGGTGACGGAGAAAAGGAGAGCGACGTGCGGCTCATCGAAAACGACTATTGGTGGAAGACCCTGATCCTGGACTGCCCGGCGGACGCAACGAGTCTCACTGCGCGGGTGCAGGTGAGCCAACCGCAGGGGTACGTGCAGGAAATGACCGTGGCGGACGTAGACCTGCGTGATAGGCAGGCCCACGTCCCGATCCTGTATCCGCTGGTAGACGAGGGGCGGTACGACGCCAAGCCGGGCATCTGGGAAAGCGCCTGGCTGATGGGCGCATATCGCTTCGACGTGCAGCTTGTGGCCGACGGAAAGACGCTTGCTGCCGAGTCACTGACCCTCGATCCGCATAGTTTCTTCCCTTCCGACCGCATGGTGATCTCCGTAGACGCACGGCCACAGATCATCGAGTGCGCGCCGCGGCAGGCGCTCTACCAGGACGAGGACACGGTCTCGTTCGTCTGCCGCATCCGGCGCCACCGCGTCACGAAGTGCCACGTCGAGGTGGATGTCACGCGCCGCGGCGGCACCGCGCCGCTGGCCGGGCCGTGGCGCTACACGCTCACGCACGACCTGCAAGCGCAATCATTTTCGACTGAGGGCTGGGACACGGGCGAGTATTGGATTCGTATCCGCCCGCTGGTGGACGGGCGGCCGGTTGGCCCGTACTGCGTGCGGAAGTTTTGGAAGCAGGTGTGCGCCGCGCCGGAACCGCCGGCAGTGCTGGAGTTGGCCGGCCATCCCGAGGTGTTGGTGGACGACTACTGTTTCGAGGCGGTCAACGACATTCAGTTCGTCCCCGACGCGCTGGACAAGCACCCCGACCGGCCGCTGGTGTCGCCTACACAGTCACACGAAGAGGAGATGCTCTCAATCGACTCGCTATCGTGGAACGAGGGCGCTGCCCGGTATGAAGCGACCTATCGCAACAGCGGGGGGCGGATCGAGCGCCAGGATACGCACGAGGAGCGGCTGCACCTCAAGATGCTGCTCATCAGTGCCGACGGCGAGGACTGGCAGAAGCCCACCCTCGGCCTGGTGGACTACGACGGCTCGACGGACAACAACATCCTGCGGGATGACCGGGACAACCCCCCGGCAGTGGAGCGGGAGAAAGCACACGACATCGAGCACGCCGAGTTCCGCTTCTACGACCCGGAGCGTGACGGCCCGGTGAACCTCGACAACGTCTTTGTCGCGTCCGGCAAGCAGCACTTTCCGTTTCGCTGCAAGAGTATTGAGGGCCAAGATGCTACTAATGACGATGACGATGCCTTTCGCCCCCAGGGCGGAGAGTTCTGGCCGTTCGAGCAGCGCGGTGACCTCTATCTCGTGCTGACCAGGGAGCCGATCCTGTATCTCGGCATCGGCATGGACTTGATGCATACGAGCGAGACGATCCGCTGCCACGTCGAGGGGCCGGGCAACGGCTCGGACCGCACGCGGCTGTACTTCTATTTCCGGCCCGCTTCACCGGCCTATCCGCCGCACGGCGCCCCCTGCGACAACCTGCACCTCGGTCTGCGGAACTTGGCCGTCATGTGGACGGATGACGGAATCACGTACCACCGCCGGTTCGTGCTGGCGCCGGACGGGTACGACCGCCTGGGGACGCAGTTTTATGCGATGGGCTTGCTGCAACGGTTCGGCACGTTGGGCGATGCGCCGGGACGACCGGTCCTGGATAAAGGCCTGCACAAGATCAATCAGGCATTTCCGCAGCGCAATCTCTACCTCGGCTCCGTACTCGTTCACTGGGGAATCGAACAGACGCAGGAGCCGGAGTTGATCTGGACCCGCGATCTCCTGCACTTCAAGCGGTTCACGACGCACCGGCACAGCCTGATCGAGGCCAGCGGTCCCGGTACCTACAACTGCGGCATGATCCGCGACCGCTACATGTACAGCGAATTCGGCGGGGAGTGGTGGTACCACTACACCGCTATCAACACGCGGCACAACGGCTACGGGATTATGGCCCGCTGGTCGGACCTGGCGCAGTTGCAGCGGGAGCGTCCCAATCACGCCGACGCGCCCTATTTCACGACGTGGGAAGGGCATTGGGCGGACGGCAAGCAGACCAAGTACCTGCCGGCCATCGCCCGGTGCCAGCCCTATCGGGTGGCCCACGCCGAGCCGTGCGACGTGCGCGGCCAACTCACCACGCGGCCCATCAGAGTGGATGGCGACGAGCTACGGCTCAATGCCGCGACCGAGCGCGGCGGCTCTATCCGTATCGAGCTAGTGGACGAGGCGGGACAGCCGCTCGGACCGGCACCAGTGACGTTCGAGGGTGACGCGGTGGACACCGTGATCGCCGATCTGAGCCGCTGGCGCGGTCAGCTCATCCGGCTGCGCTTCACGCTCGACCGTGCCCGCCTCTACGCCTTCCATCTGGCGACACGCGAGTGAGCCGGCCAGAGTTGTAGGGGCGCAACATGTTGCGCCCGTCCCCCCGCTGCGCGGGGGGACCAGTAGGGGGGCCAGCCCGTCAGACGCGGTGTATACTCTGCCGTGACGGGGAGGCAGGGCACATGAATATGGAGCTGATCGAGTTCAAGGTCTCGAACGACGCTAGTGACGACGCTGAGGAGTTGCGGCGCAGGATCGCCGAGGACGGGTACCTTTTCTTCCGAAAGATGCAAGACCCGGACCAACTGCACCGGTTGCGCCTGGAGATGCTGGCGGTGATCCGGGACGGCGGCTGGTTGCAAGCGGGCACCGACTTGGCCGACGGCGTCGCCGATCTGTCACAGCGTTGCGCCGAGGGGGACATGGCCTACGCGGACGTGTACCACGAGGTCTACAAGCTGGAGTCGTTTCACCGCGCCGGGCACTGGCCGGAGGTGTTGGAGAAGATGGAGCAGATTACCGGCGGGCCGGTGCTGCCCCACCCCCAAAAGATCGCGCGTCTCTGGTTCCCGCAGTACACGGATCATACCACTCCGGCTCACCAGGACTTCGTGCATTTTCAAGGATCATACGAGACCTATACCTGCTGGACACCCGTCGGTGACTGTCCCATCGAGCTAGGCGGCCTGGCGGTCGTGCCCGGCTCGCACAAGCAAAACTCCGTCTTGGAGCACCACTTTTCACTGGGCGCCGGCAGCTTGGCGGTGGACACCGAGCAGCAGGCCGGGCCGTGGGCGACGACGAACTACGAAATCGGCGACAGCTTGATCTTCCATAGCCTGTTGCTGCACCAGGCGCTGCCTAACGTGACCGCCGACCGGCTGCGCGTCTCGCTCGACAATCGGTATCAGGCACGCGGCCTGCCGGTAGCGGAGCACATGCTCCAACCGCACCTGAACATCTTCCACGCGCTCACCTGGGAAGAGGTCTATGCCGGCTGGCAATCGGCAGACTTGCAATACTACTGGCAAGACGTGGACATGCCGATCATCCCGCGGGACATGAGCTACGCGGAAAAGGGCTTCGCTGAGGCGCTGGTACTGGCCGAGCAGGGAGACGAGCGCGCACGTCTAGCCTTGCGCCGGTCTATCGAGCGCGACCCCGACTCGGAGCAGGCGCAAGCCGCTGCCGCCGTGCTCGCGGCGCTCTAGGGAGAGAGGCGGCTGGCCCCCTGTGGCCCCCTCACAGGGGTAGGTATTTACATGGATGGGGGGAAGGGCAGACCTCACCCCCCGGCCCCCTCTCCAACATTTGGAGAGGGGGTGTGGATTCCCGCTTGCGCGGGAATGACGGGCACATGGGCGCGGTGAATCGCGCCCCCGATGGCTAGGCCCACCTCAGCTATTCTCGGCGCGTAGCACAACGTTGGTGGCTGCCAGTTCCCACGTTTCGTTGAACACGGTCGGCTGCGGCCGGGGGCTGGGGTACACGGGTGGTCGGTTCCCTGGGTCCAGGAGTTCGTCGCGGTCGCGGCCGCGCGGCTGGTCCAGCCATTCTCGCTCGCTCTCAGCCGCGGCTACTTCCCGGCGCAGAATGAACTCCACGTGGTCGAAGCGACTGAATGCGGCGTATGCCAGGAAGACGCGCGACACTTCGCGTCCGTCCCAGGTCTCCAGGTCGGGCAACAGGACGGGGCCGGTGCAGACCTGGAACTCGCCGTCCGCTGCGTTGAGATTGATGAGATTGACGGGGTACTCGACGGCAATCGTCAGGCCGCGGGCTGCGTCGCGGTAGGTGGATCGGGCATTCAGCAGATCGTTGGCCAGGGTAGCGTCCACAACCTGGGAGGCGGTTGTCAGTTCGGCGACGTCTCGATGGGCGCGGAGCGTGATGTCGTGGTCCTGGAAGGCGTCGGTGAGCAGCTTCGTGGAGGCCGTCTCCTGCTCGTCGCTCGGTCGTCGCGCAATGTTGAGCCGCGTGTTCCGGCTGAAGGCCATGCGCCACTCTGCGCTCGGGACTTGAAACAGGTTGCGGGAGGCAATCGTGTACTCGGTGCGGCACGGTGCGCCCAGGAAGAGGTCCGTGGTGCGGCCGCTCGCCTCGTCGCGTACCACGCACGCAGCCTCGATATTGAATCTGACGTGGTACACCTGGCCGAGTTGGCCCACAAACCCGCCGGTATACCGGAAGTAGGCGTCCGGCTGCCGGGGATGGGACTTCCAGGTGAACGTCGAGCGCGGAAATTCAATCATTGCAACCTCCTGACCTCACTCCCGGCTGCTGACTGGGGGTGGGTATTTACATGGATGGACAGGATAGACAGGATGGGAGAGGGTGGGACTGGCCCCCCTGTGGTCCCCCCGCTGCGGCGGGGGGACGGCGCGATGAAGCGCATTCTTCCCCCTAGCGTCGTTTTATGCATCATCAAAGCCGTTTTGCAAACACGGCCTAGTAGAGGCTTTCCTTGGTCGTGATGTTGCACCAGCGCGTGGCCATCAGATAGTCCAGCAGCGCCGCGCGGGCCGCCGGCGTGCCGATCCGGTAGAGCGCGTGGACGGCGTGCCCGCGCGTGTAGCGGTTTTCGTCCTCGAACACGCCTTGCAGCGCCGGAACGGCGGCCTGCGCGTGGCGGCCGATCCGTGCCAGCGCGAGCGAGGCCGCGTTGCGTACCCCGGCATTGTCTTGCTCCAGAGCTTGGGCCAATGCGGGAACGGCCTGCGGCCCTGATTGGCTGGTGGTACCGAGGGCCTCGGCCGCCGCCGGCCGCACCCGGTCGGAGCTATCGTTGTGGAGCACCGCGATCAACGCCGGAATGGCGTCCTCGGCCGCCAGCCCAATGTCACCCAACGCCTCCACCGCGGTCTCCCGCACCCACCACTGCGGATGCGTGGTGGCCTCGACGAGCGCCGGGACGGCCGCCGCGCCCATGGCGCTCAACGCATAGCTCGCGTTGCGGCGCACCAGTTCCGGCCGGGTCACGTTGCCTAGCTTGGCGGTCTGCCCGGCCGTGAGCGTTGCTTCATCCTGCCCCGGCAACGCCGCGATCAGCGCGGACGCTGCCGGCGCACCGATCTGCCCAAGTGCGTAGGCAGCGTCAATCGCCACCATTTCCGACTCGTCGCTAAGGGCCGCAACGAGGTCGGCGATGGCTTCTCGGGCCTGCGGACCGTGACCGTTCTGCGTCCCGTTGGCCCGGCCGGAATGCCAGTCCCACTGACTGGCACGCAGCCCGTGATGCGGCTCGCCACTCGCCAGTGACCATCCCGCGCCGTTGCTGTCCCAGCTGGGACCGGTCGGCTCTTCCATGCGGTTGAACAGGAACTTCATCATGTACCGCTTCTTGTCGCTCCGGTTTTCCGTGGCGCCGTGCCAGATGTCGTATTCGGAGATAGCGACCGTGCCCGCTTCGACGACCAGGGCCACCTCCGCAGCAGGATCGTCGGTCGGACGAGTGTTGTAGATATAGCTGCCGGGCAGCACGGCCGTCGGCCCCATCTCCAGAGTGGTGTCTTGGGGGTAGTAGAGGGCAAATATCCGGCGCGTGCGATGGCTCTTGTGCATCCCCGCGTCCTTGTGCAGGTTTTGGGCAGGGGTGCCCGGTGCGTTGTAGTGGCAATGGCGGTGCGGCCACATGAAGTAGTTGGGGCCTAGCACGCTGGTCAGCGCGCCGTTGACCACGGGATCATCGAAGACCTGGCGGAGCGCCGGAATACGGGGCAGTATGTTGTTGCCCGGGTTGAACTCCGTCTCGAACACGGTTTCGGTCTGCTGGAAGATCGCTTGGTGGAACTCGTCGGGCAGGTTCGGCTTGACGAGGACGTAGCCGGTGCGGATGAAATCCTGCATCTGCCGGTCGGTGAGCTTCTGAAGGCCCATGGTCCATCTCCTCTCACGTCGCTGGTGACTGCGCCCCGATGATGAGGTCGAGGCGGCAGCAAAGCAATGTGACTATAGCAACGATAGCGCCTCATTCCTGCCCCCGCCCTACCCCTCCAGATTGAGCCAAGCGACCTCCTCAGGCGTGAGCGATACGGACAGTCCGAGCGCCGTCGTGCGAGTCTCTTCGATGGTGTGCGGTCCGACGAGGGCAAACGTGGGAAACGGCTGGGCGAGGATGTAGGCCACCGCGATCTGAGTGGCAGCCACCCCTTTGCGCCGCCCCAGTTCCTGCGCTCGCTCGTAGCGTTGCCAGTTACCGTCGCTGTACCAGGTACGCGCCACGATGTCGTTGGACCGATCATCCGGGTGGTAGCGGCCGGTGAAGAAGCCCATGGCCTGGCTCGACCACGCAAAGAGTGGGAGTTGGTGCTCGGTGTACCACGCTTTCGACCCCGGGTCGGTAGCGGTAACACAGTTGAAGTAAGGCACCTCGTTCCACACGGCCAGCGTGAAGTTCGGGCTGCTGGCGCTAAACCCGGCCAAGCCATGGCGTGCCGCATACACATTGGCCTCCGCCAGGCGGGCCGGCGTCCAGTTCGAGCCACCAAACGCCCGGACGCGCCCAGCCGCCCGGTGGCGATTGAACATGTCAACGAACTCGCCGACCGGCACCGCCGGGTTATCGCGATGCAGGAAGTAGAGGTCTACGTAGTCGGTCTGCAATCGCTCCAAGCTGATCGGTAGCTCCCGGTCAATCATCTCCGGCGTCACGCTGGCGTGATGGCCGCCTTTCGTGACTACCACCACCTGCTCGCGGATGTTGCGCTGGCGAATCCAGTTACCGAGCGCCGGCTCCGAGTGCCCGCCGCGATAGCTGAACGCGGTATCGAAGCAGTTGCCGCCCAGCTCGAAGAAGTAGTCGAGCATGGCGTTGGTGAATGCCTGGCGGTCCGGATGATAGATCATCGTGCCCAAGACCAGCCGTGAAACGTCCTGCTCGATACCCGCCACGCGGCCATAGCGCATCGTCGTCGCCGGTGGCACGCTTAGGCGACGCCGTAGCGGCTGTTTCGAGACCGTCTGCCGCAGGGCCGCCTCGTCCCGCTCCTCGTCGAACACGAGGCCTATCGACTCGCGCCAGTCATCCAGCGCCGCCTGCTGGCCCAGACTGTCCTCCCAGGTCATGCACGGGCTGGGTGCCTGCCGGGCGGCGAGATGCGCCGCTACCGTATCCACCTCGATGACGTAGAGCGGCTGCTCACCGTGAACGACAACCGATTCGGGCTGCCCGCCGCTCCTGGTGACGATGATCTCGTTGTCGCGCTCCTGCGGGAACCACGGGTTGGGCACTTCCAACTGCCCCTCGCTGCCCCACACCCGGACACCGCGGTCCGAGGCACACTGGTTGCCGCAAGCGAGGTTGGCGACGATGTCGCCGGGGAAGCGCAGCGCGGCCGTGGCGACCTGGTCCACCCGGCTCTCGGCGCCAATCCAGGCGCAGCCCTTGACCTCCAACGGCTCGGCAACCTCCTGTCCGAGCGCCGCGCCGGCGATGAGGCGGGCCATGGACATGGTGTAGCAGCCGAGGTCCATCATGCTGCCGCCGGCGGCGCCGTTCTGGAGGCGGATATTGTCCAGTTTGAGGCCCATATTGCCGGTGAAGCTGGCTTGGATCAGGCGCACCTCGCCCACCGCGCCGGCCTGGATCAGCTCGACCAGCTTGGCGGTTTGGGGATGGCAGCGGTACATAAAGGCTTCGAGCAGAAATACGTCGTGGTAGCGCGCGGCCTCGACGAGCGCCATCGCCTGCCCCACGTTGGTAGCCAGCGGCTTCTCGCAGAGAATGTGCTTGCCGGCCTGCGCCGCCTTGATGGTCCACTCGGCATGGAGATGGTTGGGTAAGGCGTTGTAGACCACGTCCACGTCCGGGTCCGCCAGCAGCGCATCGTAGTTCCCGTAGCGCCGCGGCACGTCGAACTCGGTGCCGAACGCTTCGGCGGTCTTCTGCCGGCGGCTGCCGACGGCGAGCAGCTCGCCAGTGCTCGACCGGTTGATGGCATCGGCGAGCGTGCGGGCAATCTTGCCGGTGCTGATAATGCCCCAGCGCAGAGGCGTGCTGGCCATAACAGTGTCCTCCAAATCAGCGTTCAGCTTGAGGCGGTGCCGGCCGCCGGCTGCCGGCTAAAGGCTAACAGCAATTGGCTGATAGCTGACAGCTAATCACTCGTCGCACTCAGGATGCGGCAGCGTCCATGGTCGTCGCGGGCCTCGTAGAACAGACGCGCGCGGCCGTCGCCGAGGCCGATCACACACGGCTCCGAAACCATCTTGCTGTCCCAGGCACCGCTGGCGCCCAGCTCTACACAGGGACCGCCGTCTTTCACCCAGTCCAGCCCATCGTGCGACGTGGCGCTGAACACGCCGCCGGCGATCTCGTCGGTCCAGCCGGAGTAGTACATTCGGTAGGTGCCGTCAGCGAGCCGGATCACCTCCGGGGCGTAGACCGACAGCGTCTCGCGGGCCGTCTCCTGGGCAATACGGACACCCGGCTCCCGCTCGAAGTGCAGTCCGTCGTCGGAGACGGCGCTGATGATCTCGTTGCCCGCATCCAGTCCGCTCACCAGCGGAAACGTGTACTTGTGGTGGTAGAGCCGGAACCGCGGCGCCGCCTTGTCCCCGTCCGTTGGCTCGATATACAGGCAGCGGGGCGTACCGTAGGACCAGCGACCGTCGCCAATGCGGAGGCCCGGCTCGACCGTGAACGCCAGTCCGTCGTGCGACACCGCGCTCAGGATGACCGTCGGCCGGTCGGGCGACCGGGCCTCGAAATACATCCGATAGCGCCCATCCGGCAAGGGAATGACGTCGGGACACAGGGTCCAGAGGGCGGCATGAGGGGGGAACACGTCCACGCGCACGCCGGGGTCCTTCACCCAGGTCACGGCGTCCCTCGACGAGGCGCTGAGGATATACCCGATGCAATCCGGCATCGCGCGGCCCGGACCAAGCCCGGTGTAGTAAAGCCGATACCCCCCACCGGGCAGCCGAATGACGTTGGGCGTGAGTATCCGCTCCGAGTCCAGCGGCGTGTCCAGGTCAATGGCAATCCAGGGGTCTTTGGACCATTCGGTACCGGGATCGGTGACCTCGAAATGCACGGACTCGCATCTCTTTGCGGCACGCCCGCATCGCCTTTCATCGCGCATCGGGAGTCAATAATGCCATATGAATCGCTACTGTCACAATTCTGATAGTACGTTGCCCATGCCCCTGCTTCCAGCGAACCTCTGCATCGTCCGTTTCAAGGAAGACATCGATCTTCCGCCCCCGGACGAGCGGGAGAATGGGGAACAGTTGACCGCGCTGCAAGCCCTCGCCGAGTAGTAATAGATAGTGTCCGGCGCCAAGCCGTGGTCACGAGAAGGGTCACCGGCACCGGCGGGCGGCCTCTAGTCGCACCCCTAGGCACGGCTAACTCACCGCCCGATACCGGCCAATGAACTTTGCACGCACGACGCGGCTCTGGCTGGCCCGTGCGTTCGATCCCACTGGGGTGGAAGCCGCGGATCGAGAGCGGAGCTTCCAGCGGAAGGCCACGTAAGAAAGGCCAAGCTCCATCTCTCCTGCAAGGAGGACACGATAAGGTTGGTCATCTTGCAGCGTGAAGGAGGCAGATGCTGGGTTAGTCTGAAAGTCGGTGTGATAATAAGCCCAGTGTCGGTCCGTGGCGAGGATTGGAAGACTGCTATCCCCCGCAGCGGAGAGCCGCAGCCTTGGTTGGGAGAAGTCAATACCATCCCCGGCGAACTCGAAATCTATGGTCCCGTCGCCACTCCGGTCACCGAAGGGGTAGGCCGAGCCACTACCGAAGTTGAGGTGTTGGATGTAGAGCAGGAAGTGGTCAATAACGACTATGTATTTCCGCTGGGTGCCGATCAAATTCCCCACCGGCACATCCCCGGACAGCAGGGACGTTCCCACACCCAGTGAGGAGGGGTAGGAGGCGGTACGTGTCAGTGACGTTTCGTACTGAAAATACGTCCACCCGTCTACCTCGCTGGGTGGCGTGAGGGCGATCACGTCCTCCCCGGTGGCGAGCACGACCGGCACGCCGTACCGCGACTCCCACGCGGCCTTGTCCAGCACGAAGTTGCCGTAGTTGTTGCCGTTGATCCCGAACAACTCCACATCTCTGATGGACTGGATGTGCAGCAGCCGCGGCTGCACCCAGTTGGTCTCCCACTTGACCAGGTAGATCGGATCGCCGTCTTTGAGCAACCCCGCCGACAGCCACGGATCACCTACCGGCAGCGTGCGGAGCCGGTCCGGGCTGACCTCGGTGCGGTCATCCCAGTTGACGTGCTTGCCCGCTAGGGCGCGCGTATCGCCGCCCCAGTGCAGGATGCCCTGCTCGTCGGCAATCCAGAGATGAGGCGTGCCTTGCAGCGCGACGACGGCGCCGTGGGCGAAGGGCTGTTGGGCGTGCGCCGTGGGCAGCGCCACGAGGGCAACGAAGGTGAGGGCCAGAACAAGCAACGCCTTGCGCCAGGACCATAGCTGCTGCACGGTAGCCTCCTCCCGGCCACATGCGGTATCGGGGTGGCCGTAGATAGCAGCGGGGGGTAAAGACTATGCTCAATACTCTCCAGAGGTGCCAATCGGGCGGCCGCTACCTGCCATCATAAAGGAAAATTCACAAGTCTGCCAACCGTCGGCTGAGGTCTACAGTATGCATGAATCGGCAGTCAAGATACCCTTCGCGGTAGCAACGACCGGGATCGGGTCGCAGATGTAGCGGGTGCCGCCGATATTGGCCGTGCCCAGCAGCACCCACTGCCCTTGCCACCGGACCAGCCGGCTCGCGTAAGGCTGGACCGGCGCCGCCGGAGGCAGCACCTCGCCGGTGCCATGCAGGCGGAACGGTCCCAGCGGTGCATCCCCGACCATCGAGAAGTTCGCATTGCGAAAACGGCGGCCGGGAAATCGGCGCTTGAACGCCGGCAGCAGGCGGTCGGTCGAGGTACAGAAGAGCAGATAGTAGCGCCCGCCGATCCGGTACACCTGCGGGACCTCTAGCTCCGTGGCAATCGGGTCCACGTGCAGCGGCGGCTCCACCTGCCACGTCCGCATGTCCCGGCTGCTCGCCAGTCCAACCGTGCCCCGGCGGCTGCGGTCCGGGGACTTGCTGCGGGCACACACGAACTGATACACCCGGTCACCAGCGATGAACAGGAACGGATCGCGCCATTGGCTGTACGCCTTGTGGACGGGACCGAGCCGTTCGTAGAGCCGTGGGTCGCGCTCGTTGACCGGATTGCGCGCGTACTTGGTCCAGGTATACAGGTCGTCGGAGACGGCCAGCCCCACACGATGAACCTTGCGCGTGGGCGGGTTTTCGTTCCGGCGCAGGGCGCTATAGGCCATCCAAAAGCGCCCGTTCCAGGCGATGACGGAGCCGGTGGAGAGGGTCTGGCTGTCCCAGGACTCGCCGGCACCGCGCACCAAGGCGAGGCCGACGTACTCCCAATGCACCAGGTCCCGACTGACGGCGTGACCGATGTCCCAGTGCCAGTCGGCATCGGGCGGCGGCGAGGTGCAGAAGAAGCAGTGGGCGAGGCCAGCGTTGACGACAAACCAGGCATCGCCGATAGTGTAGCCGGGGAGAGTGAACATACGACCCCCAGTCAGCTTACCGTATCTCGCTCTGCACGAGTATGCAGCCGTTCGCTATGGTCGGGAGAACACGATGATGAAGGGTATGCACGGGAGGTGGTTATGACGCTACCGGGTGCGATTACGGTCGAGCGCATTATCGAGCACCTCAAGTTGGATGGCTACTGCATCATCCCGGAGGTGATCCCTTATGACCGGGTGGGCGCGGTCCGCGATAGTCTCGCGGCGACGGCGCTCGAACAGGGCCGCCTGCACGGGCTGGACGTGAAGATCGCCCAGCAACCGCCGCCCCACCCGATTGCCGGAGACCCGCACACCTATGGCTACGGGCCCACCTACGGCTTACTCAGCCTCAACCAGTCGTTCGCGCCCTACCTGGCCGATGAGCGGATCGTGGAGACGTTGAAGGCCTTCTGGGGACCGTATGTACGGATTACCTGGATCAAGGGCGAGCTGACCACCCCTGGTTTCCGGCGCGGCGGCTGGCACGCGGACCAGCCCTTCAACCAGCAGGGCACGCTGCGGGTGTTCGCACCCTACGGCGATGCGGTCATCCACCTCAGCTCGGTCTGGATGCTCTCGGACTTCACCGCGGAGAACGGCGGCACGCTGGTCGTTCCGGGCAGCCACCGGGCGAGCAACAACCCCACCGGTGGGAACGGTATTGATACCCTGAGTCCCTACCCGACGGAGAAGCAGGCTATCGGGAAGGCCGGGGACGTGCTGTTGTTCGACAGCCGCACGTGGCACGCAGCCGGGGCCAACACCACCGACCAACCCCGACTGGCCATCGCCGTGCGCTACGCGCCCTGGTGGTTCAACCTCGACTATCTGATGCCGCCCGATTCGCCCGAAAAACGGCGCTTGGCGGCGGAAATTGGCCGGCCCGTCGAGGAAATCAGCGGCGGAGAGGCAACGCTTACCCCCGCCCTCTTTGCGTCGCTTCCCACGCCGGTCAAGCCGCTGCTGAGACACTGGGTCCGCTAGTAGCCTACACCGCGGAAGGTCAGGCGGGCACCTCACCAGCCAGAGGATAGTTTACTCTAGCACGTGTACATGCTACCCTTTTCATTTCAAGCATTTTTGACTATCACTCATCAATTGTGTATTGTGGCAACATCCTCACTGGGACGAAAGGAGGGGTGAGGGGTTCCGTAAGAAGCGATCCAGCCTTCCGCTCTGGGTAGTTCCCAGGGTTGGAGGGGAGGTAGCAGGAGAAAAGCAATGCAATTCGGGAGAGGGAAGCGACTCACACGGCGCACTTCTATGCTCACCCTGGCCGGGGCCGCCGGCGCGGTACTGGCCGCCTGTGGCGAGGTCGAGGTCCGCTATGTCCAAGGGCCAGCCGGCCCGGCCGGACCAGCCGGGCCAGCCGGTGAGCGCGGTGCTGCCGGGGCCGCCGGCGCCAAGGGGGCGGCTGGGGCTGCCGGACAGACACAAGTCGTGGTGCAGGAGAAGGTAGTCACCGTCGAGAAGGTCGTGGAGGTGCCGGCACAGGCGAAACCGACCCAGATCCTCAGAGCTTGGACCGTGTGGTGGGGCTGGCGTGGTCCGGGGGCCAATGGTGAGCGGGCCGTGCCGCTCAAAGAGCTGGTGGATATGTGGAACGAGCGGGGCACCCACACCCCCGTGGTCTTAGAGCCGCCGCCGCCCACGACCGAGGCCATGAAAAAGGCCGGGAGCCAAGGTGGGATTTGGGAAGCGAAGATCATCGCCGCCACCGCGGCCGGTCAGCAGCCCGACTTCGTGGATCCCAACCTGCACCAGTCCCACGAGTTTGGCGATATTGGCATCGCGGTGGACCAGGCACCAATGGTCAAGCAGGACAAGGAGTACGCTGCGACGCTCGACGACTTCTTCCCGTACCTGCTGGAGACGAGCTACTGGAAAGGCCAGCTGTGGAGCCTGCCCCAGACCTCGGACGCCGACCTACCGTACACCAACCTGGACCACGTGCAGCAAGCGGGGTTGCAGCCGCTGAAGCAAGGCTACACCTGGGACGACTTGGTGGAGTACTGCCAGACGCTCCAGACCTACCATGGCGCGGGCGAGGAAACCAACAAGTGGGCCTTTGGTCATGCCTATAACTGGGTGAATCTCTGGAACCTGCTCAAGCAGAACGGCGGAGACGTCTACAACGAGGACTACACGAAAGTCACGCTCAACAGTCCCGAGGGGATCGAGACGATCCAGTGGATGATGGACCTGGTCCATAGACACAAAATCCACACGCCCCACCCCGAGTGGTTCGAGGCCAAGGGGCTACCGCGGCCGAGCTTCCGCAAGGGCCAGATCACGCTGTTCTACGAGACGAGCGCCAAGCGGGTGATTACGTGGGCGCAGGACATCGGGGGCTTGGACAAGATGTACGTCAGTCCGCCGCCGACCCAGAAGCAGGCCTTTACGATTGCGTTCGGACGCCAGTTCACACAGTTCAAGACGGAGCCGGCGCGCGAGGAGGCCGGTTGGGGCTTCCTGCGCTGGCTGACTTCGACGGACGGGCTGGCGCACTACTCCGCGGGGACCATGTTCATGCCGGCACGTAAGTCCATCTTGACACATCCGAAGTGGCTCGCCGTCATGAAGATCGCCCCGCAGTACCAGACCTTCTTGGACCAGCAGGAATTCGGTTTCCGGCCGTTCCATCCGACCCTCAACCAGGCGGCGCGGCCCTACAACGCAGCGATGCAGGAGACCTGGAAGAATCCGAACGCCGCGCCAAAGACGCTCTTCGACGAGGCGACGCGGCAGATGCAAGTGCTGCTCGACGACTTCCGCGCGCGAGACGGCTAGCCAGCCTGGCCCATCGCACCGGAATGCACGGCGCTTCTCTTGCCCTTCAGTGAGGGGCGAGGGAAGCGCCCGTTTTCTTTGGCTATGTCTCACCCCGGCCCCCTCCCTAACCCTCCCCCGGGGCAAGCTCCAGGGGAGGGAACATGCCGTCGCCTGCGAAGCCGGGGGCCACCGCCCCGCGTGGCTGGGGGCACCGGAATATGATAAAGAGGGTTGCAGCAGCACGCGCCGCCTCGCAATGGAGAGGACGTTGACGATGGATTTGCAGACCGCTCGGCGCTATATGAAGATCAACGGCTGGTGTCTCCTCGCAGGGATTATTCCTGCCGACCAGGTGGATGCGGTGCGGGAGAGCGTGGAGGCAGCCGTCTCAGCGCACCAGAGCACGACGGCCCCCGACGGTATCGGCCACGTACCGGGGCTGATCCGTTTCGAGCAGTCGTTCGCACCCTACTTGGCGCACCCCCGCCTGCTCGGACTGGTGGAAGCCCTGCTCGGCGAGCATGTCCGCATCTCCTTTACTACCGCCCAGATCAACTTCCCAGGCAATGACCGCGGGGGCTGGCACGCCGACTGGCCCTTCAACCAAGAGACGGCCGGTCACGTCCCGGCGCCGTATCCCGACGTGGTGATGCACGTCACCACGCTCTGGCTGCTCTCGCCGTTCAACGAGGAGAACGGCGGGACCTTCATCGTCCCCGGCAGCCATCGCGCTAGCAACAACCCGTCGGGCGACAACGGCATTGATCCATCGCAGCCCTTCCCCACGGAGATGCAGGTGACGGGACCGGTCGGCAGCGTGCTGGTGTTCGATAGTCGCTTGTGGCACGCCATCGCGCCTAACCGCACGCAACGGCCGCGGACCACCATCGCGGTGCGCTATGCGCCCTGGTGGCTCAACCTGGACGTGCTACGGCCCGGCACCATCGAGCGCGCCCGGATGGTAGACGAGACGGGCAAGCGCGAGAACCTCCAGCCACCGCTGAGTTCACAGGTCTACGACACACTGCCCACGGCGGTCAAGCCGCTATTCCGTCATGCGGTGGCGCGGTAGGAACGGCCATGCTGATCTGGGCCGGCCTCTACACCGTCGCGGCGTTAGGCGTCGCCATCGCCGTCTTCAGCCACCGCGATCTGTAGATGCGCGGACCTGCCCCCAACCCCCTCCCTGCAGGGAAGGGGCCGGGGGTTAGGTCCAATATCGGCCTCCCTATGGCCCCCCGCTGCGGCAGGGAGGACGTACATTTCCCTCCCCCGTCGGGACGGGGGAGGGCGAGGGTGGGGGCCGGATACCAGCCTCCCACTACCCGACGGCGGCCAGGCGCTCCGCTTGGTCCGCTTGCGCGAGTGCGGTGATGAGGTCGTCGAGAGCGCCGTCGAGGATGCCGGGCAGGTTACTCGTCGTCAGGCGCACGCGGTGATCGGTCACGCGATCCTGCGGAAAGTTGTAGGTCCGTATCTTCTCGCTGCGGTCCCCGCTGCCGATCTGCGAGCGGCGGGCATCGCCGCGCGCCGCCGCTTGCTGCCGCCGCTGCTGGTCGAGCAGGCGCGCCCGCAGAACAGCGAGTGCCTTCAGCCGGTTCTTTAGCTGTGAGCGCTCGTCCTGACAGGTCACTACCATACCGGTCGGCCGATGGGTGATCCGCACCGCCGAATCGGTCGTATTCACGCTCTGCCCACCGTGCCCCGACGAGCGGTACGTCTCGAAAACCAGGTCCTCGGGGTCAATCGCAACCTCCACCTCCTCTGCGACCGGCAATACGGCCACCGTGGACGTGGACGTGTGGACGCGCCCGCTGGCTTCCGTCGTCGGCACGCGCTGCACCCGATGTACGCCGCTCTCGTACTTGAACCGGCTGTAGACGCCGCGCCCATTTACTTGGAAGATCGCCTCCTTATGGCCGCCGATGCCGGTTTCGTTGAGGTTTACGAGGTCCACCTTCCAGCGTTGGCGCTCGGCAAAGCGGACGTACATGCGATACAGCTCGGCGGCGAACAGCGCCGCCTCCTCACCGCCCGCGCCGGCTCTGATCTCCACGATGACGGCCCGCTCGTCGTTGGGATCGGGCGGCAGCATGGCCAGTCGCAGGTCGTGGGTCAGTCGCTCCACGCGCGCTTCCAGCTCCGCGATCTCGTCGCTCGCCAACTCGGATAGCTCCGGGTCGTCCGACTCGGCCAGCACCGACCGCGCCCCCTCCAACTCCTCGTCGAGACGACGCAGGTCCCGGTAGAGCGAGACCGGCTGCTCCAGCCGACTCTGCTCTTGGCCGTATTCCCGCAGCAGCTTGGGGTTGGTCAGGGTTTCGGGCGCCACGAGCAGACCCCCAAGCTCGGCGTAGCGGGATTGGAGTTGGTCCAACTGATGTATCATGGCTGCCGTTGGTGGCATGTGTACCTCGCAAGGGGTCTGGCGCCTCCGACTGTATGATCCTCGATGACGCTGCCTCTCGGCACCCCGCTCGCTACGTCAAAAGAAGGCAGGGCCGATCAACCCTACCTTCCCGTGCCGTGAGTGCTGCGATGCTAACCGGCCGTAGCTTCAACTGTCTCGGCCACCGCCGCGTCGCCGGCGTCGGGTGCCTCTGCCGTGAGGCCAAAGCGGCGATGGAAACGCTCGACCTGACCGGCGGAGTCGACGATGCGCTGCTGGCCCGTGAAGAAGGGGTGACAGGTCGAGCATAGCTCCACCCTGATCTCCGGCCGCGTCGAGCCAGTCGTCCACGTGTTACCGCAGGAGCAAATCACCTTCGCGTCGTTATAGTAGCGCGGATGGATGTCCGATTTCACGCTCGTTACCTTTCGTCTCTTTCGTCTGCGCCTCCCCGGCGATACTGTTGACACGCCAGGTACGGACTTACCGTGGTAAGTATATCACCCCGTCCGACAGTTCTTCACCCCTCGGCCCCCGCCCTAACCCTCACCCCTGACGGGGGTAGGTGCAGGCCAAGCCGCAGGAGCGCAGCATGTTGCGCCCGTCCCCCCGCCGCAGCGGGGGGACCATAGGGGGGCCTGCAGCGCCTCGCACCCATTCCTTGGCCCCCGCCGTTGCGGCGCCAGCCAATAGCTAACCGCTATCGCGGCGGTGTGAGCCGGTGCAGATCAACGACAAGCCGTTGTCCCAGACCGGCAAACGGCACCGACTCCACGCTGTCGCGCCATCCCGCCTCGCGCAGCAGCGCCACGAAGCGGCCACCGGCCTCCCGCCGCGGCTCGGCCAGCCACAGCCAGCCGCCCGGCGCCAGTAGCCGGGGCACGAGCGCGGCGAGCGGCTCCACGTCGCGCCGCTCGTACAGCACATCGGCCGCCAGCACCACGTCGTAAGGCGGCTCCAGCCACGCGCACGGGTCGGGGCCACGCCAGCTGCCCAGCCTGGTGACGAGCGCGGCGCCGGCCAGCGCCTGGACATTGTAGGCGGCGAACGCCAGCGCATCCGGCTCGCAATCCACCGCCAGCAGATCGGCACCCGCGACGAGCGCCGCCGCGGCGGTCAGTCCCAGACCGCAGCCTAGCTCCAGTACCCGCCGCCCGGCGAGGGCGTCGGTCGTCAGCACGGCCTCGGCGAGCACCTGCCCGGACGGCCACAGCTGCGCCCAATAGGGCAGCCGGTCGTCGTCGTTGGGCTGGACCGCGTCAATCAGCGAATCGGGATCGGCCGGCCCCAGCACGGACCACGAGTGCCCGCCGACCTGCACCGGCGTCCGACCCAGCCGGTAGCGAGTCGCCAGTCGGTCGGGCAGCGGAGCCGCACCGTATACTGCTGTTGTGGCGGGTGCCTCCGCGCGTCGCTCCGGTGCCGGGAGCGGGCGGCCCCACAGTCCGCGTCGTTTCCGTGCCGCCTGCCGGCTACGCATTGCTCATCCCGGCCCCGCTACCACGCTGCTTATGACCATCCAACCACAAGCGATCAGCCTCGCACCGTCGCATCTCCGGCGTGTCCACGCCGGCTTGCTGCGCTGGTATCAGGAGCACGGCCGCCGCCTGCCCTGGCGGCAGACGCGCGATCCCTACGCCATCCTAGTCGCCGAGATGATGCTCCAGCAAACGCAGGTGGACCGCGTCAGGCCGAAATACGCGGCGTTTCTGGCGGCGTTTCCGACGATTGCCGCGCTGGCCGCGGCCTCGCGGGGCGAGGTGATCCGCCAATGGGCCGGACTGGGCTACAACCGACGCGCCGTCCACTTGCACCGCATTGCCCAGCAGGTGGTCGCCGACCACGACGGCAAGCTCCCAACCGACCCGGTCATTCTCCGGACCTTGCCGGGCATCGGCCGCTACACCGCCGCGGCGGTCGCCTGCTTTGCAGCGGAATCGCCGGTGGCAGTGCTGGATACCAACGTCCGTCGCGTGCTGGGACGGGTCTTTCTGGATGCCTGGCTCGATGACGACGAGCCGACGGAAACACCCCCGGAGCGCACTGGCTGGCTGCTGGCCGAGGCCGCCTTGCCGCATCGGGACGCCTACGCCTGGAACCAAGCACTCATGGACCTCGGCGCGACCGTCTGTACCGCCGCGCGTCCGGCGTGTCGCGTCTGCCCGCTTGCTCAGGTGTGTACCTATCGCCAGCGGCGCTTGGCAACCACCGCGCTAGGCCCGCTTTTCGGTCGTTCGGATGCTAAGGCGCCGGCACGTCAAGCGGCAGAGGTAGCCGGTGCATACCGCGCCAGCGCGCCAAAGTCGGAGCCGTTCGAGGGCAGCCGCCGCTGGTACCGCGGGCGCATCCTCGCCAGCCTCCGCACGCTGCCACGTGGCGAGACGATACCTCTGGCCCGGCTCGGCCCGCAGTTGCGGGCGGACTATGCGCCCGATCATGTAGCGTGGCTCGCCGACCTGCTCCTGGCGCTGGTCGATGACGGGCTGGTTGAGTGCCGCGGCGACTTACGCGCCGCCGACACCGACGCGCTGGCCGCCATCGAGGTGGCGCTACCCGCCTAGTGTTGGCCGGTGATCGCTGATCACCGGTCAGTGACCCGACCACCCCCTGTCCCCCCGTCATTGCGGCGAAAGCCGCAATCCAGGGCATTCGTAGCCTCCGGTCCGGGCGCTACCGGCGCCGAACATGGACCTGTGGTACAATTCCTAGTCGCTATGCTCCAGTGCCCCGGCAGCGCGGAGTATGGCGCTAGGCCGAGATAGCTCAGTTGGTAGAGCACGTGACTGAAAATCACGGTGTCGGCAGTTCGATTCTGCCTCTCGGCACCACTCCCCCTCTTGGACCTACCCCCCCGCCCCTTTCCTCCAGGAGAGAGCAGTCGTGGCGGCGACCGACTACCGCTTCCTTCCAGAGATGATGGGGTAGTGCGACGATCTATAGCCCCTTCCCTTTAGGGAGGGGGTTGGGGGTAGGTCCGCTCACTCTGCCGGCATGGTCGGCGCCGACCGGCCCCAACGAATGGCCAGGACGATGAAAAACAGGCCCATGGCGATCAGAAACGCGCCGGCCAGACCGATAATAACCCGATAGACCTCGGCGTCGAAGAGCTGCTGTCCGGCGCTGACGAGCAGGGCTATCGGCACGTACCAGCCGAAGTCGGCCATGATGTGGCCCACGTAAAAGGCGCCTAGCCCCGCGGTCCCACGACGGAGCGCCAGCGCCGTGTAGCCGGCGCCGACCGTGACCCACCAGATCACCCAATAGGGATTGCTCACGCTCACGACGACGCCGGTGAGAATAGGCCAGGCCGCCGCCGAGGCCGTTTGCGCCTCGTCAAGGTGAACGGCACCAAGCCAAGCGGACCGCGCGAGATCGCCGCCCAACACGAGCAGGGTGATGCCGCCGAGCGCCGCAATCGTCCGCAGCACCAGCGGGTTGCGGATCGCCCGCGCCAGCCCTCGGGCCAAGGCCAGCACCGTGACCAGCTCCAGCAGGGCGTGACCGAGCACCAACAGCGGCGCCGTCCAGAAGCCGGTGCGGGCAACATCGCCGATCACCGCCGTCAACAGCGGTCCCGGTGCCACGGCCCCGGACAACCCGACGAGCAGCGAGGTAGCAAAAAGCCTCCAGAGCACTCTCATCATCCTCTCCTACCGGCCCCCCTGTGGTCCCTCTCAGGCACTCGTCATTCCGGCTTCCGCCGGAATCCACTCCCTCTCCCCATGGGCGAGGGCCACCATTCCCCTTCCCTGCAGGGAGGGGGCCAGGGGTAGGTCCATCCCCCGGCCCGCCATCCCCCGCCAGCCCTCCCCCATCCTGTGTATCTTGTCCATCCATGTTTGAGCCTAGGCGACTGCTAGAATGGCCGCGCCGCGTTGGTGCATAAGGAGATAGCACATTGACGAGCAACGATCCGCTGGGCATCGCTATAGTCGGCTGCGGGGGCATGGCTGGCTCCCATCTGCGGGCCTACCGCGAGCTGGCGCAGAGCGCGCCGGGACTCATCACGGTGAGCGCGACGTGCGACGTGGACGAGGCCCGCGCGCGCCGTGCCGCTGCCGCGGTGGCCGAGTTCCAGTCGGAGCCGCCGCGCGTCTACACCGACTTCCGGCGGCTGCTCGACGAGCACCGGCCGGCGGCGGTTGATCTGGTCTTGCCGCACAACGTCCACCACACGTTCGTCGTCGAGGCTCTCGACGCTGACGCCCACGTGCTGGTGGAAAAGCCGCTCGCCGTCAGTATGGCCGCGGGCCGGCGGCTCTTGGCGGCACACGAGCGAGCGAGCCAGCGGTCGCCGCTCGTCCTGGCCGTGGCCGAGCAGTACCGGCGCCGGCCGGAGGAGCGCACGAATTACTGGGCCATCCGCGATGCCGGCCTCATCGGTGAGCCGCGCATGATCTTCTCACAGCGTGTAAATCTCAGTATGGGCCTGATCGTCGGCACCGCCTGGCGCCACGACCGCCTCCTGTCCGGTGGTGGCTGGGTGCTCGACGGCGAGGTGCATACGTTCGACCTCTTTCACTACCTGTTCGGGCGCATTGCTACCGTCTATGCCGCGGTCCGGACCTTCGAGCCGCTCCGCTACCAGGACCCGCAGACACTTAGCGGCCCCACGCCCTCCGACGTTGAGGACGCCGCCATCGCCGTGCTGACCTTCGAGAGCGGGCTGATCGCCAACTTCACCTGGACCCAGGCCGCCCCGGGGAAGGCGTTCCAGCGCCGCCGGTACTACGGCAGCGACGGCTCGCTGGACGAGGATGGCCTGCACCGGCGCGATGGCACCGTCGTGAGCAGCGCGGAGCTACAGGAGCAGTTCCTAGCGGCGCTCACCCCGGAGCAGAAAGAGACTTTGTTCCCCTACGACACCCGAGACCCGGTCGTCGTAGAGATCGTAGATTTCGTTCGCGCCATCCGCGACGGTACCGCGCCGGAGGTAGACGGCCGCGAGGGGTTGGCGGCGATGGCCGTGAGCGAGGCACTGTACGAGTCGGAACACGCCGGTACGCCGATCACGGTCGCCGATGTCCAAGCCGGCCGCGTCCGCGCAGCGCAGCACGACATTGACGCCCACTGGGGCTTGCTGTAGCCCGGCAGGCTGATGGACTGACGATCCTACGAGGAGATAGCGATGGCCTCGGAGCCGGCACATGCTCGCGATGCTGCTTACCTTGAGGTTATCCTCGCTCCGTTAGCGGTGAGCAGAGCATACAAACCGAAGTTCGGCCGGAGGGCGGGACTCACGCGCTCGGAGTTTCAGCAGCTATATTCAAGCGACCACTTCTATAGCTGGTTTGGGCTGGATACACCACGAATATATGCGGCCCATCGGACAGCAGGAGGCATAACATCGCTATACCGGCAGATTGGCACTGGCTGTGAGCGCTTGCTGCGGCGCATCTTCATGGATACGCTGGGCCTCTCTGAAGAGCAAGCCTCTTGGTCCTATCGGCAGAGGGTATCGGAGCGACGCACCAGGAAGCTGTCGCTGGATGCACGTCTACCTACTGCGGCGCTCAAGAGTGAAGATCAGCGCAGAGTCTCCGGTTGGCTTCAGGCGGCCTGTGAGAGAGCGAATGTTTCACCAACAGTGCGAGGGATAATCCAAGGCGCGGTATTTGAGGTCAGGCAGGGATATAAAAGTACGGAATGACAAGTTAGGGGCTTGCCCCCAAGCCCCCGCCGCAGCGGCTTGACACGCTGCCCGCACCCCGGTTAGGCTTGTAGTTGTCCGAGGATGGCCGGGGAACTGGCGCTGAGGACAACGATGCCCGGCCGGGAGCGTCGCTAAGTTGTTGGTTTAGAGACTCCCGAACCGGGCATCACTGACTCTAGCTCACCAACCGCGGCGGCCGCCATGTGACTTAAGCCACATATCCCCTCCTTGACATCCCCCTGCCAATGTGGCGGCATGATGTCGGACTCCCCATAAGTCTGCCGCAGACCCAGCCGCCGCGTATCTCAGTGCGAGCGCGGCAGGAGGTTGGCATGTGCCTTGACCCATGCCCCCTTGCGGCTCGTGCTGGGATGCCGGCGACTTATGGGGAGAAGCCAACATCCTGAGCCGTAAGGGGGCTTCTCTATGTCCAACGATCAAGCCACGACGAATGAACAATCCACTACCGACAAGTCTGATCAGGCCAAACCTCCAGTTTCACAAACTGCGTCACAACCCGATCCCCGCCAAGTAACCCTCTATCGCCGTCTTGACGAACTCGCCTGCACCGAACGAATCACAGTCAAACACCAGGGGCCGTTTCTCATCGTTTTCGTCGCCGGCCGACGAGTCAATCACCTACTTCACGCAGTGCTCTCGCTCGGAACGTTTGGACTCTGGGCAATCTTTTGGATCATCATTGCATGGCGAGGCGGCGAACGCTGGGTAGCAATGACTGTAGACGCCGAGGGGCAAATCCGCTATGCACCAGTTCCCCCACGGTAAGCTATCAAGGATACTTTTCATGACCACCATCATCCGACTCCTGCCCATACTGTTGTTCCTGTTCGCCCTCGCCATCCCTGACACCGCCGCTCACGACCGCGCACCAATCCCCACCATCACGCCCTACATCCCACACGGGCAGCCCTGGACCGCGAGCTATCGCTCCTACCAGAACACCCAGCTTGACACCTACCTCCGCGCTAACCGTGCCAGAGAGCAGGCAATCTTCACTAGGATGCAGGCCACCGGACACGCTCAATGGACGGCCCAGGCCACACCACGTACTCGCCCTACCCCCACCCCAGAGCCGGTTGTCTCCCATAACACCAGCCTTGAAACGCGGCGTTGGCGTGTCTCTGTGCTCGCCGTAGAGTGGAACTACGAGGAGATCGTCCGCCAAGCGGGATACTCGACCTACGGCCTACTCCCCGGCGAGCAATGGGTTGCCGTGAAGCTGCGCGTGACCAACATCTTCCACGGCCATGACGGATACCGGCACACCCTCGACGTAATCGGCTTGGCCCTGCGGACCCAGTCCGAGCGTATCTTCAAGGTTCCCCACGGGCAGGCCCCGCTTCGTGCTCACACGCAGACCCTCCGTGAGTACCTGCGTCAAGGCATCGGCGACGGGAGCACCGAGATCAGTTGGCCCCGCTTGCCTAGCGAGTACCACGCGCTCCCCTACGAGTTTCACCCTGACGTGCCGACCGAAGGATGGCGCGTATGGGCGGTAAGGACCGAGGACGTAGCCGGCCTCCAACTCGGAATAATGAGCGGCGACTACGGCTATAGCTGGTGGAATCTCGACTAGCCCTTGACAAGTGAGCCGCCGCCGCGGCGGCCTAGGGAAACAAAGGAGGCACCATGGACAAAAGAACCGAGGCCAGACTCATCGCACTGGAGTTCATGCTCACCTTGCTCTTGCGGGATTTCGAGTTCGTGCCCCATCATCCCATCGAACATTTCAAGGGGACACCACTCCATGAGCTACTCGATCCTGAGATTGCCGATCTTACCGTCGAGAGGATCAACCGTCTATTATCGCTTGGTCCTCACGCTCAGTCCGAATGACAATCTTGGCAGCACCAGGGCCAAGACGGAGCTTTGTTCCTGATGCAAGCTGGAGAAACGAACCTCCACGTTCTTGCTTTTGGTCGTCCGATCCTAGACAATCAGTGTAATCACGCCACTTTGCCCGCTCCGCTGCCCAATCCATAGCCATCATTCCCTCCTCGCGGCGGCCGAAAAGCAGCCAGCGAGAAAGCCATGAAAGCTCTCGCGCGGCTGCCGGTGTCTCTGATTATACTTCCATCCGGCCTCCGCAAGGTAGTGCGGCGTCCACTTGGCGCTGTAATGGTGATGCTGGCCGTGAAAGGCCCGCTTCAACAGCGACCAGGCACCCTCGATGTGGTTCGTGTGAACGTCCCCATCGCAGTAGAGTTCCTTGTGCTTGATGACCTCGTGGTCCATCCACTGCCGAACGACCCGGTACGCCTGCCACTCGTCCGTGATGAGCAGCAATCCCACTGGCTCCACCCGTCCCTCGATCACTGAGCGCACCGACTCCCCCGACGTATCGGGGACGGCCTGCATGAACAGACTACCTCCGCGTTCAACCACGCCCATCACCGGCCGCTTCGACGTGCCGCGCCCGCGCTTGTGGCGGTTGGGATTGTTGCGCTTGTTCGGCTTGCGCGGCTCCCCGCCCACATACGTCTCGTCAGCCTCCAGGAGTCCCCGCAGGAACAGCTTGTCCTGCTCGTTCGCCATCGCCTTGCGGACGCGCTGGGCGAGATACCACGCCGTCTG